>JAUJNZ010000001.1:4399-20098 GCA_030447905.1 Thermoleophilaceae bacterium | reverse complement strand
TCATCGATCTCGTGGACCAGGCGCGTGAGGCCCGGGCGTGTCTCTGCTCCGCTGTCGTCGTTTCCGCTCACGTCGGTTCCCCGTCCGGTCTTATCCCGAGCGACCGCCTACCAAACACTCGCCGCCCGCTGCGGCGGCTAGCGACCGGAACAGTACCGCTCAAGCTTGCTCGGCGCTGGACCCGCATCGTCCTCGCGCGGCTTGCGGACTCGACGCCCGACGCCTACAGGGCTCGCGCGGTACGCTGAGCCTGTGCCCGGCCGCGAGGTCCATTTCGAGCCCTTCCTCCACCTGGCCGACCTGAGCTCAGAGGATGCGCTCATCGCCTGGGGCGGCTTCTGGTTCCGTCGCGAGTCCCCCGACGACGGGTGGCACATCGTCGACGACGAGGAGCTCTCGGAGGTGACGGGCGAGCCCCGCACGGAGAGCATCGGCGCGCAGTCCGAGTCCTTCGGCCACGCCGTCGTGGAGGTCGAGCGTGACGGCGAGGTCGTCGCCCGGGTGGAGTCCGCGGACCACAACTTCGTCCGCGTAACCGACCTCGAGCCCGACACCGAGTACCGCTACCGCGTGCTCGTCGACGGAAAGCCGTGGGCCGACGGCGAGCGCTGGGACTGGGACATCGACGAGGCCACCCTCGTACGCGCGGGAGGGAGCTACGACAACCGCTTTCGGACCTTCCCGGCTACAGACGCGCCCGTACCGGTGACCTTCGCGGTCCTCGGCGACTTCGGGATCGGGATCTACGAGGGTGGCGAGGACGGCGAGCGACAGTTGCGCCTCGGGGCCGCGCTGGAGCGCGCGGCGACCGTGCACGATGTGCGACTCGTGCTCACCGTCGGCGACAACATCTATCTCGGCGACGACGACACCGTGGCCGGCTCGGGCGACGAGGACGACGACTGGTACCCGAGCTTCTACCAGCCGTACCGGTACCTGCTAAACCGCATCCCCTTCTTCCCGGCGGTCGGCAACCACGACACGGAGGACACCGAGAGCTCCGACGACCGCGACCAGCTCGATGACAACTACTTCCTCGAGCACCGCTTCCGCCCCTGGGTCGAGGCCGGCCGCGCGTCGCTCGACCCGGGCCTCTTCTACCGCTTCGGCCTCGGCGGCCTAGTCGAGTTCGTCTGCATCGACACCTCGCTCGCCAACGAGCTCGACGTCGAGCACTACTTCGACAGCCACGAGCACCTCGAGTGGGTGCGCGAGACGCTGCGCAGCGCCGGCGGCGAGTCCACCCGCTGGCGAATTCCCTTCTCCCATCACCCTCCCTACTGCGCGGGACCCAAGCACGGCTCTACGTGGGGGATGGTCGAGCGGCTCGTGCCCCTCTTCCACGAGGCGGGCGTCCGGTTCATGCTGGCGGGCCACGAGCACAACTTCCAGTACTCGGTCGTCGACGGGATCCACTACGTGATCAGCGGAGCCGGCGGCAAGCTGCGGCCCGAGCCCCCGACCGAATTTGAGACCGCCGGTACGCGCGCGTGGGCCGGCACGGGCCACTTCCTGATCGTCGAGGCCGACGAGGAGCAGATCCGCGTGCACCCGGTCGGCGAGGTGGGCGACGACGGCTCGCTGCGGGCGATCGAGCTGCGCGACCCCGAGGGCGCGGCGGTGGAAGCGCCCCTGGTGGTGCGCTGAGGAGGCCAGGCGATCAGCGAAACGAGGAGGGGAAGCGCCCCTGGTGGTGCGCTGAGGAGGCCAGGCGATCAGCGAAACGAGGAGGCCGGTCGGAGCGGTGCTCGCGGGCGGTGCCGGGCGGCGACTCGGCTCGGGCGGGCCGGGTTCGGCACCACCGTCGAAGGCGGCCGCGAAGCTCGCCGGCCGCCCGCTCGTCGCCTACCCGCTCGCCGCCCTGGCCGAGTTCTGCGCTCGCGTCGCGGTCGTCTGCAAGCGCGCAACCTTGCTGCCGGGGATCGGCGCAGCCGAGCGGTGGAATGAGCCGGACGAGCCGCGCCATCCGCTCACCGGAATCGTCCACGCGCTCGAGCGCGCCCAGGCGCCCGTGCTGGTCTGCGCCGCCGACATGCCTTTCGTCACGCCCGATGTTCTGCGCGCGTTTATTGACGCCTCGGCGGATCGTGCGGCCGTCGCCGCAACCGATCGCGGTCTCGAGCCGCTGCTCGCCCTGTACCGCCCCGCGGCGCTGCCCTGCCTGCGCGCAGCGCCGCGGGGCGAGCCCCTGAGGCAGACGGTGGCCGAGCTCGATCCCGTGCTCGTCCCGGTGGCCGAGCGCTTCACCCGCAGCGTCAACACCCCGGCCGACCTGGCCATGGCCCAAGCGGCGCGGGGCCCTTGCGGCTAGGCCCGGGCCTCCCCGAGTACAGGCTGGCGCCCCGCGACCTCGCCCTGACGCACGTAGCACCACCAGGTGATCGCGGCACACACCAGGTAGAACCCGATGAAGGCATACAACGCTGCCTGCGGGCCGCCGGTCGCCGCCCGGGAGAGGTTGAATCCCTGCGGGATCAGGAAACCGCCGTAGGCCCCGATCGCCGAGCTAACGCCGAGCACCGCCGCCGCCTCGCGCTTGCCGATCCGCGCGGCCTGGTCGGGGTCGTCGCCGTGACGGCGCAATGCCTCCGCGCGGAAGATCACCGGGATCATGCGGAAGGTCGATCCGTTGCCGATCCCGGTCGTCACGAACAGCACCATGAACACCCCCAGAAAGGCGGCGAAGGCCCACGGCTCGGCCTTGTTCTGGAGGCAGAAGACGACTCCGAGGGCGGCGAGGATCATCACGCCGAAGTTCCATAGCGTCACGCGGGCACCGCCCAGCCGATCCGACAGGAGCCCGCCGAGGGGTCGGGCCAGCGACCCCACGAGCGCTCCGAGGAAGGCGAGCTTCAACCCAGCGTCCGGGAAGTTCAGGGAGAGCAGGATCGGTAGCGCGCCGGAGTAACCGATGAACGAGCCGAACGTGCCGATGTAAAGCACGGACATGATCCACGTGTGGCGATTGCGCCCCACGCTCAGCTGCTCTCGGAACTCCGAGGTCGAGACCCTTAGATTGTCCATGAAGAGCCAGGCGCAGCCGGCGGCGAGCAGGATCAGCGGCACCCAGACGAGCCCGGCGTTGATCAGGAACGGGCCTCCACCGGCTTGGCCGCCGACGATGGCCACGGTGATCACGAGCGGCACGAACGCCTGCACCACAGCCACCCCGATGTTGCCGCCCGCGGCGTTCAGCCCCAGCGGGAAGCCCTTTCGCCCGTCCGGGTAGAAGTACGAGATGTTGACCATGCTCGAAGCGAAGTTGCCGCCGCCGAACCCGGCTGTCGCCGCGGCGAGCAAGATCAGGCCGTAGGGCGTCTCGGGGTTGCCGACCATGACGACTAGGAGCGTCGCGGGGATGAGCAGGAGCAGCGCGCTGACCACCGTCCAGTTCCGCCCTCCAAAGCGCGCCACCGCGAAGGTGTAGGGAAAGCGCAGCGTCGCGCCGACCAGAGCGGGCACCGACACGAGCCAGAACAGCTGGCCGACCGTGAAGTCGAACCCGGCGTCGTTGAGGTTGGCCGCGACGATGCTCCATAGGAGCCAGATCGAGAAGCCGAGGAACTCCGCGAAGATCGAGAAGGCGAGGTTGCGCCGCGCGATCGCGGCCCCGCGCTCGCGCCAGAAGGCTTCGTCGTCGGGTCGCCAGTCGGTTATCCACCTGCTCACGCGTGCGTCTCCTCGAGTCGACGATGACCTGAGCTCACGCTATGAGAGGGACGTGTCCGCCCCGTGACGCCGGCACGACGGTTGGGTGACGAGGCGGTTTCGGGCGTGTGTCGGGGCGTCCGCCTCAGCGCTCGAAGCGGTAGCCCACGCTGCGGATGGTCACAAGCCGGGCGGCGTGCTTCTCGCCGAGCTTGGCCCGCACGCGGCGCACGTGCACGTCGACGGTGCGCGCCCCGCCGTAGTAGTCATAGCCCCAGACCGCGTTCAGCAGCGCCTCGCGCGGGAATACCCGGTTGGGGTTGGTCATCAGGAACCTCAGCAGCTCGTACTCCATGTAGGTGAAGTCGAGCGGCTCCCCTTCGATCGACGCCTGGTAGTTGGCGAGGTTGAGCTCGAGCGAGCCGGCCCGCACGACGTCGGCGGCCTCGGCGCCGTTGGCGCCGTGGCGCGCCCGCGCCACCCGGAGCTCGAGCTCGGCGGGCGAGAAGGGCCGGACTAGCAGCTCATGGGCCTCGAGCAGCGGCTGGCTGGCCCGCAGGCCCCCCGCGTCGACCGAGAATAGGACGGGCACGTCGCCCAGGTCATGGCGCCGGCAGGCCCGCTGCCAGGCCTCGACCGGGGCTCCCTCGCCCGCCGCACCGACGAGGACAGCGAGGTCGGGGCGCCGGTTCGGCCCCTCCGCGGTAGCGGGCTCGGGCGTGCGGTAGGGCTTGTAGCCGAGGCGGGCGAGCTCGCGGCCCATCTCGGAGCCCGACTCCTCGTCGGCGGCGTAGACCCAGGCCTCGGCCATCACAGCGCCCGCAACAGGCGCTCGCGCTCGAACTCGGTGACCTGGGACTGGTGGATGTCCCACTCCGCCCGGCGAGATCGCACGTAGAGATCGTGGAGCTCGGCCCCCAGCGCCTCGCGGGCGAGGTCGGAGGAAGCGAGCAGGTCGGTCGCCTCGCGTAGATCGCGCGGCAGGCGGGGAAGCGCGTCGAGAGCGCCGTTCGCCGCCTCGGGGGGCGGCTCGAGCTGCTGCTCCAGGCCACGCAGGCCCGCCGCCAGCAGCAGGGTGAGCGCCAGGTACGAGTTGCAGGCCGGGTCGGGCGAGCGCAGCTCGATCCGCGCCGCGGTCTCCTTGCCTGGCCGGTTCGACGGCACCCGCACGAGTGCGCCGTCGCCCGCGCGCGTCCAGGAAACCGTGCTCGGCGCCTCGAAGCCCGAGCACAGCCGCTTGTACGAGTTGACCCAGCCGTTGGTGACCGCGCTCAGCTCACCGGCGTGGGCAAGGATGCCGGCGAGGAAGTGGCGCCCGGTCTTGGACAGGGGCCCGTCCCCGCCGCCTTCGTGGAAGGCGTTGCGACCGTCTCGGAAGAGCGACAGGTGCAGGTGCATGCCCGATCCCGCCTGGTCCTGCAGCGGCTTGGGCATGAAGCTCGCGAACACCCCGAGCTCGCGAGCTACCTCGCGCACCGCCAGGCGGAAGGTGGTGATGGCGTCGGCCATCGACAGGGCGTCGGTGTGGCCGAGGTCGATCTCGTGCTGGGAGGGCGCGACCTCGTGGTGGGAGGCCTTGACCGGGATCGACATCTGCTCGAGATGCTCGATCGTGCGCCGGCGGAAGTCGCTCGAGACGTCGAGCGCGGTGAGGTCGAAGTAGGCGCCGGCGTCGAGCGGGCGGGGCACGCCCTCGTCGGTCGCCGCGAACAGGAAGAACTCGATCTCCGGGCCGACCTGGAAGGTGAAGCCGAGCTCCGCGGCGCGCTCGAGGGCCCGGCGCAGGGCGTAGCGAGGGTCGGTGGGAAACGGCTCGCCGCCGGGGAGGCGGACATCGGAGAACATGCGAGCAACGAGCGACTCGGGCCGCCAGGGGAGGACCTGGAAGCTGCGCGGATCGGGATAGGCGATGGCGTCGCGCTCGCTGCGCCGCGCCCCGCCCTCGAGCGAGGAGCCGTCGATCCCCACGCCCTCCTCGAGGGCCTCCTCGAGCTCGGAGACCGGGATCGCGAAGCTCTTTAGCAGGCCGGCCACGTCGACGAACCAGAGCCGCACGAACCGCACCCCGCGCTCGCGGACGGTGCGCATGACGTAGTCGTGGTCGGGCCCGGTGATCGCCATGGCTTCCGTCGACGGTACGCCGGGAAGGGCCTTCGCACCTTCTCCCGGTGTCCAAAAGCGCCCGGACCGGCTTAGCCCGGCGACGAAACACTCACTTGCCGTTCACCGAGCGTTCACAGGCCGTGCACAGCGCGGAAACCTGAGGCCCCCAGGATCGTCGGAGTGACCTCGAGCAAACCCTCCGCCGGCGGCGCTCCCTCCGTCGGCGGGGGCGCTGCTCGAACCGTCTGCCCCTACTGCGGGGTCGGCTGCGGACTGCTCCTCCGGACCGAGCATGCTCGGCTCACCGCCGTCCAGGGCGATCCCGACTACCCGGTCAACCGCGGCCGCACGTGCCGCAAGCCGCTCGAGCTGCCGCCCGCCGTACACGCCCGCGACCGGGCGACCCACCCGCTCCTGCGTGACCGCCACGATGTGCGCTTTCGCACCGCCTCATGGGACGACGCGATGGCCACGGCCGCCGCTCGCCTGAGACGGGTGGTCGATGACCACGGTCCCGAGGCGATCGCCTTCTACATCTCCGGCCAGCTCCTGACCGAGGACTACTACGCGGTGAACAAGCTCGCCAAGGGCTTCCTCGGCACCAACAACGTCGACTCGAACTCGCGCCTGTGCATGTCGTCGGCGGTCGCCGGCTACGTGGGCGCCTTCGGATCGGACGGCCCGCCGCCCTCCTACGCCGACCTCGACGTCGCCGACTGCATCCTCCTGCTCGGCACGAACACCGCCGCCTGTCACCCGATCGTGTGGGCGCGAATCCGCGACCGCCAGGCCGAGGGGCTTACCTCGTCTGCGCCGACCCCCGGCGGACCCTTACGGCCGAGGGCAGCGACCTCCACCTGCCGGTCCGCCCCGGCACCGACCTCGCGCTCCTGAACGCCATGCTCCACGTGGTCGACGCCGAGGGCCTGGTCGACTCGGTTTTCGTCGCGCGCCACACGAGCGGCTGGGAGGAGACGGTGGCTGAGGCACGGCGCTGGCCCCCGGCACGGGCCGAGCGGGTTTGCGGCGTGCCGGCGGGCGACATCGCGGCCGCAGCCCGGCGCTTTGCGGCAGGGCGCTCGATGGCGCTGTGGACGATGGGTGCCAACCAATCGACGGTCGGGACCCACAAGAACCGGGCGCTGATCAACCTCTGCCTCGCCACCGGCCAGATCGGGCGCCCCGGGACCGGCCCGCTCTCGCTCACCGGCCAGCCGAACGCGATGGGCGGGCGCGAGACGGGCGGGGCGTGCCAGCTGCTGCCCGGCTACCGGCGGGTCGACTCGGCGGTGGCCCGGCGCGAGATGGAGCGCGCCTGGGACCTGCCGCCCGGCGCGGCGGGGATCTCGCCTAAGCCGGGCCTGCCGGCCGTCGAGCTGTTCGACGCGCTCGAAGCCGGGCGCGTCAAGGCGGTGTGGATCGTCGCCACGAACCCCGCCGTCTCCATGCCCGACGCCGGCCGTGCCCGAGATGCCCTCGAGCGCGCCGAGCTCGTCGTCGTCCAGGACGCCTACCACCCCACGGAGACCTCGGCGCTGGCCCACATCGTCCTCCCTGCGGCCTCGTGGCCCGAGAAGGCCGGGACGATGACGAACTCGGAGCGCCGAATCGCGCTCATGCGGCGGGCGCTCGACCCGCCGGGAGAGGCGCTGCCCGACTGGGACATCTTCGCGCGCCTGGGCGCCGAGCTCGGCTGGCCCGAGCACTTCGGCTGGGCGGACGCGGCCGAGGTCTTCGATGAGTTCGCCCCGCTCACCGCCGGGCGGGTGTGCGACCTGAGCGGGGTGAGCCACGCCCTCCTCGACCGCAGCCCAGGCATCCAGTGGCCGTATCCGGCCGGGGCCGCCCCGGCGGGCTCCGCCACGAACGGCCCGACGCCGCGGGGATCGAACGGTGCGACCTCGGCGGGGCCGGACGAGGGGCCCGGCCCCGTGCGACTCTACGAGGACCACCGCTACCCGACCCCGGACGGGCGCGCACGCTTTGAGCCCACCCCGCATCGGGATCTCGCCGAGCGCCCCGACGAGGAGCTCCCGCTCGTGCTGACCTCGGGCCGGGTGGCCGACCAGTGGCACACCATGACCCGCACCGGCAAGTCGCCCGCGCTTACCGCGAGCGAGCCCGAGCCGTTCGCCGAGATCCATCCCCTCGACGCGGCCGGCGCCCGTGTCGAGGACGGCGAGCCGGTGCGGATCATCTCGCGGCGCGGGCAGGCCACCGTGCGCGCGCGGGTGACCGACTCGCTTCCGCGGGGAGTCGTCTTCTCGCCCTTCGGCTGGGGGGCGCTGCACGCCCCGGCGGGCGCGGGCGGGCTCAACGCGACGACCCACGGTGCCACCGACCCCGTCTCGCACCAGCCGGAGCTCAAGGCCGCGGCGGTTCGGATCGAGTCGGCGACCGGCGGCGCGACCGACGTCGCCGCCCGGCTCGACGGCCGCGATCGCAGGGCCTGCCCGCCCCCGACCACACGCGCGGACACCCGACCTCCGACCCCCGCCGGGCCCGGCCGGAAGGGTCGCCGTGCGCGGCTCGAGGGCCCGTCCGTGGCCATCGTGGGGACCGGCATGGCCGGCCTGCGGGTGGCGGAGGCGATCGTCGAGCGCGCGCCCGGCCGCGCGCGCATCACCATGCTCGGCGAGGAGCCGGATCCCACCTACAACCGAATCCTGCTCTCGAAGGTCCTGGCGCGGACCGCGGAGGTCGGCGAGATCGAGCTCAAGCCCGAGCACTGGTACGCCGACTCCCGCGTCGACCTGCGCACGAAAACGCGCGCCACGGCGCTTGATCTCGACCGCGCTTTCGTGCGCGACGCAGCCGGCGGCGAGCATCCCTACGACGCGCTCGTCCTCGCCACGGGCTCGCGGCCCTTCGTCCCGCCCATTGAGGGCCGCGACCTGCCCCACGTCTTCCGCTTCCGGACCACTCGGGATGCGCTCGCCATCGCCAAGGCGGCGGAGCGCGCGCAGAGGGCCGTGGTCGTCGGCGGCGGCCTCCTCGGTCTGGAGGCGGCGGCGGGGCTGCTTCGCCGGGGGCCCGACGTGACGGTGATCGAGACCGCCGATCGCCTCATGGCCCAGCAGCTCGACTACGGCGGCGCGGCCATGCTGCGGCGCCAACTCGAGGCGCTCGGGCTCACGGCCCTCCCCGGTCGCTCGGTGACCCGCATCGGCGAGGACCGTCTCCGCCTCAACGGTGGCGAGGAGCTCGCGGCCGACCTCGTGGTGATCGCGGCCGGCGTGCGTGCCCAGACATCGCTCGCCGCCGAGGCCGGCATCGAGACGGGACGGGGAATCCTCGTCGACGACGAGCTGCGCACGAGCAGCCCCGGGGTCTGGGCGGTGGGCGAGTGCGCCGAGCACCGCGGAACGGTCTACGGACTCTGGGCCCCGCTCGCCGAGCAGGCGGCGGTTGCGGGGGCGAGCGTGCTCGGCGAGCCCGCCGGGTTCGCCGGCGCCACCACGGCCACCACGCTCAAGATCGCCGGGGTCGACCTCTTCGTGGGCGGCGCCCGGGGCGCCGGCGAGGACGGCGAGGAGATCGTGGTCTCGGACACCCGACGCGGCCTCTACCGCAAGCTCGTGCTCGAGGGCACGCGGCTCGCGGGCGCAATCGTGGTCAACGAGCCGCACGTCGCCCGGCGCGTCGTCGAGCTCCTGCGCACCGGGGACGAGGTCACGCCCGCCCTGCTCGACCCCGGAGGCGATGTGGAGGGCGAGGCCGCCGACGACCACGGGGCGATCGTCTGCTCGTGCAATCGGGTCACGCGCGGCGAGCTCGTCGAGGCCATCGCCGAACGGCGTCTCGAGACCGTGGCCTGCGTCGCCAGGGCCACCAAGGCCACCACCGGATGCGGCTCGTGCACCGGCGAGGTCGAGGAGCTGATCGCCAACGCTTCATCCGGTGGAAACACGGATGTCAAGGACTCGAAACTTGAGCCTGCGAAGGTCGACGCATGAGCGAGAACGGCCATCTCCCGCGCGTGAACGGGAGCGGGAGGGCGACCGCGAGCTCGCCCGCCGGGTCGCGGATCGTGATCGTCGGCGGGGGGATCGCGGGCCAGAGCGTTTGCGAGCAGCTGCGCGAGCGCGATCCCGAGGTTTCGGTGACGCTGGTGTGCGCCGAGCCGCACCTGCCCTACGACCGCGTCCACCTCTCCGACCTGCTCTCCGGCGAGGAGCCGAGCGGCCCGCTGGGCGAGCTCCAGCTGCGACCCGAGGAGTGGTACGACGACAACCGGATCGAGGTGCTCCTCGACGTCCGGGTCGAGCGCATCGACCCTCTCGCGGGCGAGCTCGCCCTCTCGAGCGGCGACACGCTCGCCTACGACAAGCTCGCCCTGGCGCTCGGCTCGCAGCCGCTCATGCCGCCGATCCCCGGCATCGACCTCGCGGGCGTCTACGCCTACCGCGGGCCGAACGACACCTCGGCCATCCGCGCCGCCGCGGCGGAGGCCTCCTACGCGGCGGTCATCGGCGGCGGCCTCCTCGGGCTCGAGGCGGCCCGCGGCGTCCAGGCGCAGGGCTGCCCGGTCACGGTGGTCCACCTGATGGACCGCCTAATGGAGCGCCAGCTCGACGCGGGGGCGGCGCAGATGCTCCTGCCCGCCATGGAGGAGCTCGACATGGAGGTCATGCTCGAGCGCCAGACCGCGGAGCTGCTCGGCGAGGACGGTTGCGTGCGTGGCCTGCGCTTCTCCGACGGGGAGGAGCTCGCGGCCGACCTCGTCGCCGTGTCGATCGGCATCCGTCCCGAGAAGGAGCTGGCCGAGCTCGCCGGCATCGACTGCAACCGGGGCGTCATCGTCGACGACCGCCTGCGCACGTCGGAGCCCGACGTGGTCGCGCTCGGCGAGTGCGCCGAGCACCGCGGTGTCGTCTACGGCATCGTCGCACCGATCTACGAGCACGCCAAGGTCGCGGCCGACACGCTGCTGGAGCGAGACGGCGACGACTACCGCGGCTCGCTTCCCTGGGCCAAGCTCAAGGTGGCCGAGGTCGACCTCGTCTCGATCGGCGACGTCGAGGGCGACGGCGGAGCCACGAGCGCCCTGGCCGATCGACGCGAGTACCGCAAGATCGCCATCCGCGATGGCAGGATGGCGGGAGCGATCCTGCTCGGCGATACCCGTGGCACCGAGGCCCTGCTCGAGGCCGTGCGCTCCGGCGAGCGCATCGACGACCCGCTCGCCCGTCTGGCCGAGGCCGCCGAGGCGGGCCCCGAGGACCTGCCCGACGAGGCCCAGGTGTGCGACTGCAACGGCGTCTGCAAGGGCGACATCGTACGTGCGGTGACCGAGGACGGCATGAGCTCGAAGCAGGAGGTCATGCGCGTGACCCGGGCCGGGACCGGCTGCGGCTCCTGCAAGCCGCTCGTGTCCGACATCGTCGCGATCGCCGGGGGCGGCAACGAACCCGCCTACCTCTGCCCGTGCCGCAAGCAGACCCGCGAGGACGTCGCCGAGCAGATCATGGCCAAGGGCTACGAGGCCGTGAGCGAGGTTTCCGAGGCCTGCGGCACCGGTCGGGAGTGCGGGCTGTGCAAGCCGGCGCTCGCCTACCTCGTCTCCCAGATCAACGACAACCGTCACCGCGAGGAGCGCTCGGCCCGCCACATCAACGACCGCGTCCACGCCAACATCCAGAACGACGGCACGTTCTCGGTCGTACCGCGCATGCGGGGCGGCGTGACCAACTCCGACCAGCTGCGGCGGATCGCCGACGCCGCCGACAAGTACGGCGTGCGGATGATCAAGGTCACCGGCAGCCAACGCATCGATCTCCTCGGGGTCCAGAAGGAGGACCTCCCGGCGATCTGGGAGGACATCGGCATGCCGTCGGGCCACGCCTACGGCAAGGCGATCCGCATGGTGAAGAGCTGTGTCGGCACCGACTTCTGCCGCTTCGGGCTCGGCGACTCGATCAAGCTCGGGGTCGAGCTCGAGGGCGCCTGGGAGGGCCTCCACACCCCGGCCAAGGTCAAGTCGGGGGTCTCGGGTTGCCCGCGCAACTGCGCCGAGGCCACGGTCAAGGACATCGGCGTGGTGGCGATCGAGGGTGGCTGGCAGGTCTACGTCGGCGGGGCGGCGGGCGGGACCGTGCGCAAGGGAGACGTGCTCACGACCGTGGAGACCGCCGTCGAGGCCCAGCGGATCGCCACCGCGTTCCTCCAGCTCTACCGCGAGCACGCGAGCTTCAAGGAGCGCACCTACGACTTCGTGCCGCGCTTCGGCCTCGAGGAGATACGCGAGCAGGTGCTCGACGAGGATCACCAGGCCGCCCTCATCGAGCGCTACCGGCTCGCGAAGACGGCGGCGGCCGCGGGCGACCCGTGGCTCGAGAGGCGCCGGCCCTATCACCCGCGCCAGTTCGCGAGCCTCGATCCTGTCGAGCTGCCCCAGGCCGGCCTGCCCGGTGCGGACGGCCCGGGCGACCCCGACCCTGGTGACGCCCCCGACGACGGCCATCCCGCCGACCGGGAGCTCGAGCTCGTCGGGCCACCGCCCGAGGCGGACAAGTGACCGAGACGCTGTTGATCGAGGGCGTCCGCGTCTGCGAGGCCGACGACGTACCCGTCGGTGAGGGTCGCGCCGTCACCGTGGCCGGCCGGCCGCTGGCGATCTACCGGACCGACGAGGGGTTCTTCGCCCTCGACAACACCTGCACCCACATGGGCGGACCGCTCGCCGACGGACTCGTGGCCGACGAGACCGTGGCCTGTCCGCTCCACGACCGCCGCTTCGAGCTGGCGACCGGGCGTGCCGTCGGCCACGAGTGCGGCGGGGTGGCGGCCTACCCCGTCGAGGATCGCGACGGCGATGTCTTCGTCACGGTGCCATTGCTCGAGAGCCTCGCCGCCGACAATCCGGAGCCCGACGCGGGCGCGGAAGAACCCGAGCCCGAGGCGGTCCCTGCGGGCGGCGAGAGCCCGGCCGGGAACACAGGCTGATGCACTCGCGGCCGCGCTTTCTCCAGGGGACGGGCACCGAGATCGAGGTTCACGTGGCTCCCCCTGAGGGAACGACCGGCACCGCGATCGTGGATGTCGGCTCGTCGAGAGCTAAGGGGTGAGCGCCCTCCGGCCGCGCTCGCCGCCCGTTGGTGTCTAACCTCGGGACGCTCGATGCCCCCCTCCCAGCAGAGCTCCGCCGACGCCGCCCCGCCGCTGCGGCTGAGCCTGCTCGACCAGTCCCCGATCGCCGAGGGCTCCACCGGGGCAGAGGCGCTCGAGCGCACGCTCGAGCTCGCCCGGGTGGCCGACCGGCTCGGCTATCACCGCTTCTGGGCCGCCGAGCACCACGGGAGCCCGATGCTCGCGGGTGCGGCGCCCGAGGTCATGATCGGTGCGATCGCCGCGACGACCGCGAGGATCCGCGTCGGCAGCGGCGGCGTCATGCTGCACCACTACAGCCCGCGCAAGGTGGCGGAGGCCTTCAGCGTGCTGGCCGGCCTGTTCCCGGACCGGATCGACCTCGGGCTCGGCCGGGGCGCCGACGCCGACCTTGCCACCACCCACGCCCTCCAACGCGATCGGCGAGTGCCCGATCCCGAGGACTACCCCGACCAGCTCGCCGAGCTCGTGGCCTACCTCGATGGACGTCCCCCGCCCGACGAGCGGTTCGCCGGCCTCGCCGCGCTGCCCGGGCTCCCCGGTCGTCCCGAGCCCTGGCTGCTCGGCTCCTCGTTCGAGAGCGCGATCTGGGCCGGGCAGCTCGGCCTCCCCTACGCGTTCGGCGACTTCATCAACCCGGCGGGCGCCGAGATCGCCCACCTCTACCGCGAGAGCTTCTTAGGCTCCGAGCGCCTCCCCGCTCCACAGGTCGCGGTGGCGATCGCGGCCATCTGCGCCGACACCGACGAGCAGGCGCGGCAGCTGGCCGCCAGCGCCCGGATGTGCGCGCTGATGGCCGACCGCGGGGCGCCGATTGCGGTCCCGCCGGTCGAGCGAGCCCTGCACTATCTCGAGCAGGCCGAGGAGCCCAAGACACGGCGGGCGCGGCGGATGGTGCTCGGCTCCCCCGCGACCGTGCGCACGGGCCTGGAGGGGGTGGCCGCGGAGTACGGCGCGGACGAGGTGATCGTCGTCACGGTCACCCACTCCCACGCGGCCCGCAAGCGCAGCTACGAGCTGATCGCCGAGGCGTTCGGGCTGCCCTCCGGCGATGGGGCTCGCGCAGACGGCTGGAGCGCCAGCGCCCCCGACCGCGCGGCCGGTACCGTCGCCCGACCGTGAACGAGCGCGCAGAGCGAGGCCACGAGCACAAGTTCGATCCGGCGCGGGCCGACCGGCTCGACGCGCCCGAGCGCGACGCCTACCTGCCCGACGCGCCCCTCCTGGCCCTCCTGGACCTGCGTGGCGAGGAGACGGTGGTCGACTACGGGGCGGGCACCGGACGCCTCGCGATCGCTGTCCGAGCGATCCTGGGCGCAGGCGGCCGAGTGGTCGCCGTGGAGGAGAACGAGGAGATGCTGGCGCGGTTGCGCGAACGGGTCGGGGCGACGGGTGACCAGGTGGAGGCGGTCGCGATCGCGTCCAACCGGGTGCCCGAGCCGGACGGCGAAGCCGACCGCGTACTGGCCGTGAACCTGCTCCACGAAATCCGTGGCGAGCGCGCGCTGGAGGAGATGCGGCGGTTGCTGGGGCCCGACGGCCTGCTGCTCGTCGCCGACTGGGAGCGCGGCCGCGACTCCGAGCGAGCGCTAGGCCCTCCCGACGAGATCCTCTACACCGAGGAGGAGGCCGCCGCCGAGCTCGAGCACGCCGGATTCGAAGTCGAGCCCCGAGAAGGCTTTCGCCACCACTTCGTGCTGCTCGGCCGTCCAGCCTGACCGGGTAGGGGCGAGCCCAGCGAGCCGCTCTAGCCCTCGACCAGTCGCTTCAGTCGCTCGAGCGACTCATCCGACTCCCGTTGGCTACGTGACTCGACCGCGGTGGCGGCTATCTCGCCGACCTTGCCCCCGGGCGGGTCGAACTCCGTCGAGTAGCTGAACTCGACGTTCTCGCCCGCATCGGACAGCTCGTACGTGCTTCTGGCGGAGGTGCCCATCGGGCCCTCGCCGTCCCACAGCATCCGGCTGGGTGGCGAGATCTCCTTGGCGGTCCAGTCGACGTGGAAGTCCTGGTCGGCAAGCGAGATCCGCTGGGTGAACGTGGTGCCCTCTCGGAGGTTGGTCGGCGGGTCTCCCTCTATCCCCCGGTGGATGGTCACCCACTCGCCGAGTCGCGAGAGGTCGCTGACCACTTCCCAGACCGCCTCACGGGAGGCGGCGATCTCCGTCGATCCACTCTGCTTGGGCATCGGCTGGTGCTCCGGTCGTGGGGTGACTTCTCGACCGCGCGAAGACTCGAGCCGCCGAGCTGCAAGGCCGAGGCCCAACGGGCGCGCAGCGTCTCGTTATGCCCAGAGAGGACCGGGTAGACACCAAGCGAGTGTTCGACTGGGTCCTGAACACGCTGAGCTCGTCGGCGTGGACCTACCTGATCGTGTTGGCGGTGGCGGCGGTCGACGCCTTCTTTCCGCTGGTCCCGGCCGACCTGGCGACCATCACCGCCGCCATCCTGGCCGCCCAGGCCGACCTCTCGATCATGTTGGTCGTGGCGGCCGGCTTCCTCGGGGCCACCGCCGGGGACAACTTCTCCTACCTCCTCGGCGACCAGCTCGGGGGCCGGGCCGCGCGGCGGCTGTTTCGGAGCGAGAAGTCGCGCGCGAGCCTGGATTGGGCGCGCGACCAGGTGCGCCAGCGCGGGGTGATGCTGATCATCGGCGCGCGCTTCATCCCGGCCGGCCGTACGGCGACCACGTTCGCCGCCGGCGCGCTCGACATGAGGTGGCGCCGTTTCCTGGCCGGGGATCTCATCGGAGCCTTCGGGTGGGCGCTCTTCACATCCATGCTCGGCTATCTCGGCGGCCAGGCCTTCCAGCAAAGCCTGTGGAAGCCGCTGCTGCTCTCG
>JAUJNZ010000001.1:0-4299 GCA_030447905.1 Thermoleophilaceae bacterium | reverse complement strand
CCCGGTGCCATCGCGGTCGAGGGCGCCGCATCCCCAAGCCGACAGGGCGACCGCCGCCAGCCCCAGCGCGGTGAGGGCTTTTCGAGTCACAGGCGACACGGCAGCGTCACCCAACCAGCGCTCGGAGCGGCGGCTTCACCCTGAACGGCGGCGAGGGCCACTCCGACTGGGTCAGTCGACGAGACCCTCCACCCGGAACCGTCGCTCGCCGCGCGGCGCCTCGATCGTGACCGTATCGCCGACCTTGCGGTCCCTGAGGGCACGCCCCACCGGCGACTCGACCGACAGGCGCCCTCGGGCAAGGTCGGCCTCGGTCGAGCCGACGAGCGTCCATCTGTGGATATTGCCGCTCGTCTCGTCGACGACCTCGGCGGTGCGTCCGAAGGCAAACGACTCGGCGTCGGGATCGGCCTCGACGACGACCGCGTCCTGCAACCGCTTGCGCAGCCGCTTGATCCGGGTCTCGAGGTGCGCCTGATCCTCCTTGGCGATGTGGTAGTCGGCGTTCTCCTTGAGGTCGCCCAGCTCGCGCGCCGCCTTGATCCGCGCCGCCATCTCGCGCCTGCGAGGCCCCTCCAGCCGCTCGACCTCGGCCCGCAGGGCCGCGACACCCTCTGCTGTGATCGACTCACCGGTCGGATCTCTCGCGCTCATCCGCACCACCCTGGCAGATCGCGCCCGAGCCGGTGAGACGCGAGCGGCTCCCGCGCCGGTGCTGGTTACGGACGCTTGCCCGAGACGGCGCCTCAGGACCTCTCGCCGTCGTCCTCCTCGGGCGGCTCCCCAGGCTGCGGCGACCTCGGCGACCGCGAGCCGGGCGGCGGGGCTTTCGCCCCGTTCCCCGCCTCGGGCGTGCGCTGCCCGTCGCCGGTCTCGGCTGCCGCCCCTGGCTCCCCGTCCCCGGCGGCGGGGCTTCGATCTTCGGGCTCCACCTCGCCGTAGGGGCCGCCGGCACTGCTCCACCGCCGCTCGCGGGCACCACGAGCCAAGCGGTCGGCCTCGCGCCGGCGGCGATCCAGGTAGGCCGCCGCCTCCGCCTCGGCCGCGGCGCGGATCCGATCGGCCTCCCGCTCTCCCTCCGCCCGCGCCTCGGCGAGGATCTCCTGCGCTTCCGCGCTCGCCCCGACCGCCGTCTCCGCAGCGCGGGCCCGGGCGCTCGTCACGCTCTCGTCGCTCTCGCGACGGGCGGCATCGAGGGACTCGGCGGCGTCGGACCGTGCCGCCGCGAGCACCTCGTGAGCCTCCCTGCGGGCGGTCTCGACGATCTCGTATGCCTCCCTGCGGGCGCCCTCGAGAAGGGAGTCGGCCGCCGAGCTCGCCGCCTGCGCCGTGGTCTCGGCCTCGGTGCGGGCCTGCTCGAGCGTGCGCTCGGCCTCCAACCGGCTGCGGTCGAGGAGGCCCTTGGCCTCCCCGTCGGCCGACGCCTTGACGGCGCCCGCCCGGGCCTCCTCGGACTCGACCCTGGCCTTGGCCTGTGCGGCCTGAGCCTCGCTCTCGGCGCCCCTCCTCTCCGCCTCCGCGGCCCTCGCCTCGGCCTGAGCCGCCCTGGCCTCCGCCTCCTCGCAGGCGCGCGTCGCCGCGACGGTCCTCGCCTCGGCGTCGGTGCGAGCCGCCTCGATCTGCGCATCCGCCTCCCCCCGGGCGACGCGGCGGATCTCCTCGGCCTCGATGCGCGCGGCCTCCAGACGAGCGTCGGCCTCCGCGCGAGCGCCCCGGCGGATCTCCTCGGCCTCCGCGCGAGCGGCGGAGAGGACCTCCTCGGCCGTCGCCTCTGCGGTCCGGCGCATCTCTTCGGCCTCGGCGGATGCGGCTTGGGTGAGGGCCTCGGCCTCGCGCTGGGCGTCGGTGTAGAGCCCCTCGAGTCGCGCCTCCGAGCGCTTCACATGCTCTTCGGCGACCCGCTCGAGTCCGCCCGAGGTAAACCAACGGGATACCTTCTCGAGGTGCTCGTCGACCTCGCCGGGGTCGTAGCCCCGCAGCACCCGGCGGAAGTCGCGCCGGACCACGTACAGGGAGAAGTAGGCCTGCGCGCGCGAGGCTCCGGCGGAGCTCGACGGGGACCCGGGGCGGTCCCCGGAGTCACCCTGGTCGTCGGGCGGTTGGGTCGTCATAGGAAGCGGCGGGCACGAGCCCTCGATCGTCTCGGTTACTTCGCGCTGGAGCCCCGGGCCCCTTCCTAGGCGCCGGAGAGCTTCGCTTCGGCCTGTCATCGCGCCGGGGAATCGGCGGTGCGCCCACGGCGTGTCGAGGAAGTGGCTACAGGGCTATCGGAACGAGTAAGCGTGGCGGCTCATTCGCCGCGAGGATCACCGGGCGCACTTCGAGACGCTGGCTGGGGAGCCTGGTTGCGCTCGCGCGGGCTACCGGGACGCGGCTCCCCACGCATGGCCCTCGCCACGTTCTTCGCCTGCGAGACGCGCGGGGCACCATTGCGCTCACGGCTCGCCCTCTGGTCTGCGACGAGGGCGACGACGAGGCTGAGAACGAGCGCGCCGACGAGGTAGACCTCTCCGACCGCGCCCGTCGCAAAGGCGACGACGGTGATGACCGCGGCCCCGAGCACGCCGACGAGGAAGGTGATCCTGTCGAAGCCCGCCGTGTCCATTGGTCCCCCCGGTCCGCGTGCTAGCAGAAGAGTAACGCAAGCAGGAGCCCGGCCAGCGAGCCTGGGCAAGCTGCCAAGCTCACGAACACGGCGGCATGGTTCGCCTGGGGTATCACCTCGTCGATCGCCGCGCCTCGGCCAGCCCTCAAGGCGGCGACGAGTGCGGCCCCATAGGCCCCGGCGACCGCGGGAAACCCCAGGAGCGCGAGGAAATCCCCCAGGCCGCAGTCCATCGGGCGGGCAATGTATCGATCGCAGGGAGACCGCTCTCTGCCGCCACCTTCTCCAGGGGACAGGCGATCATCGCCCGTGAGATACCCTGGCAGAGACCCAGCAGAGAAAACGAAACGGAGACTTCATGGCGGGGAAGCCTCGAGAGCGACGAGTGCGTATTGCCGGGCAGGTGTTCGTGCTCGGGAAGAGAGATGTGAGCTACGCGCTGCGGAGCACCGAGCCGGAACCAATCACGAGCCACTTTGTCGTCGTCGGAACGCGCCGCTTTCCGCCGAAGCAGGTCATCAGCGCTGTTACCGGCCTGGATCGAGCCGACTTCACGACACACCAGGCAAGGCGAACGCTGATGCGGCTCGGCTACTCCGCCGGCCGACGCGGCGTTGGAGCTCTCGCAAGCACCTCGAGTGGGACCGAGAACGACGGGGTGAGCGACTCCTCTTCTGTGGCTGGCGAGCGCTTGGCCGACCGCCTGCGCCCGCTCGCCGGCCAGTGGGTCGCGATCAAGGATGACGACGTCCTTCACGCGGCTGATACGCCGCAGGGGCTGGTCGGTTGGCTTGGTGAGCACGGACAGAAGGCCGACAGTGTCTTTCGCGTCCCCGAAGACGATCTCGCGGCGACCGGCCTGGCGCCACTGTGAGGTTCAGCTTTCGAGAGCTTCCAGACGTCGGCCACGCCACCGTCCGCCCGCGACCCATCGTCGATGTAGTCGTCGAGGGTCTCGAGATTGCGCCCCAGGCCTGCCTGCTCGATAGCGGTGCGACCGCGGTCCGGTTCGGAGAGCACGTCGCCGAGCTCTGCGGAGTAGACGTCTCCGACGCGCCAATGGAGCAGATCGCCGTAGGCGGCGCTCTCGTCACGGGGCGCATGGCCGAGGTCGGCCTGTGCGTGGCCGACGAGGACCACTCCTACGCGTGGAGCGCCCCTGTCTGGTTCTGCGAACCGTGGACGCCGGCGTTCGGGCTCCTTGGCCTGACGGGGTTCTTCGATCAGTTCGAGGTCACGATCGCCTCATACGACGAGAGGATCGAGCTCACGCCGATCAATCCGTGACCCTCTCTGTCGGGGAGATTGGGCATGCGCCCGCACCACGAAGGAGGAGAGCGACCGATTGCCGGGACCTGGCCTCCGACCGGGCTATCTTCGACCACATTCGCGGGTGCCGAAGTTGACGGCGCCGATCGAGCGCAAAGCGGCAGGTGCGGATATGAGCGGCAAGAGGGAGGCACCTCGGTGCAACTAGTCGATGACAGGCTGATCCTTGCGGCCTCCGACCTCATCAACCACCTGGAGTGCCCCCACCTGACCCATCTCGATCTCGAGGTGGCGAGCGGGCGCACAGCGATCGAGGAGACTCGCTCGGAGGCCGCCGATCTCGTAGCCCGAAAGGGGGACGAGCACGAGCGCGCCTACCTCGAGTCGCTTCGCGCCGACGGACGCGAGGTCGCCGAGATCGAGAC
>JAUJNZ010000009.1:116589-140846 GCA_030447905.1 Thermoleophilaceae bacterium | reverse complement strand
GAGGTCGACATCCGCCTGGTCAGAACCGACGCCTGACCGGGAGGAAGCCCGCGGGCCGATCCCCTTGCGCGATCTAATCGGCGCCATTCAGCACGGCCGAACGGCGCCCAACTGGACACTGGCTCGGCAGGTGATTCGCTGGGGCGAATTGGTGTCATCGCGCGGAAGTGAGCCAGACGTGCTCGAGCGCGCCGACCAGTCGCTCTCGCTCGAGCCCCGCGCTGCGCCGCAGGCCTGTCCAGCTTTCGGCGGCGAGTGGAGCAAGCAGGACGTGTGCGAGAGCGGCGGCGTCGGCGTCGGCGCGCAGCTCTGCCAGCAGGAGCGCGACGTGCTGGTGCCAGGCGCTGTAGGCACCGCCCCGCACCCGCGCTCCTGGTGCGCTCATCTCGGATGCGCGGATGATCTCGCCGCGCTGCTCGAGCAGTTCGACAAGGGCACCCAGGAAGGCATGCAGGCGCTCTTTCGGCGGAGCACCGGGACCGAGCGGGGGCTCTCCGCTCAGAAGGGAGTCCTGCAGCTCGCGCTCGGCGTCGTCTAGCAGAGCGAGGAGGAGGCCCTGGCGGTCACCGAAGCGGCGGTAGACAGTGCCCTTGCCGACGCCGGCCGCGTCCGCGACGTCGTCCATGGCCACGGCCTCAGGACCGTTGGCCGCGAAGAGTCGTGCGGCGGCTTCGAGAACACGGCCGCGGTTGCGGACCGCGTCGGCGCGCTGGGTGTGCGGTTGACCGAGCACCGGCAGCGCCACGGGCGGGCCCGTTTCCACGACCCCACTGGCCGCTACCTGGTCGGCCTTCTCGTCCACCAAGGCCAGTCTAACCCCATCCGGACCACTGGTCCGGTTGTGCTAACGTAGCGAAACAAGCGGACTCGCCGTCCGGATACGTGAAAGGAGTGGGTCTCCGATGGAGTTTCAGGACAAGGTTGTGGTGATTCCCGGCGGCGGTGGCGGAATCGGCAAGGCGGCCGCGAAGCGATTCCTCGAGGAGGGGGCGAGCGTCGTGCTCAGCAGTCGCCGTCAGGCGGTTCTCGACGCGGCCCGGGACGAGATCGACCCAAATGGTGAGCACACGGAGCTGGTATCCGGCGATGTGAGCCGCCGCGCCGAGGCGCAGCGGCTGATCGGCCGCGCGACCGAGCGCTTCGGCGGCGTCGACGTGGTCGTCAACAGCACCGGAATCTTCCGCGTCACGCCCTTCCTGGAGCAGACCGAGGAGCACATGGAGGAGGCGCTCGACTCGATCCTGCGTCCCACCTATTGGGTGACACAGGCCGCCGTTCCGGCGCTGGTCCAGCGCGGCGGCGGCGCGGTCGTCAGTGTCGGTTCGATGTGGGCCCTCGAGGCGATCGGCGCGACGCCCACGAGCGCCTACTCGGCATCCCAAGCAGGCCGGCACATGCTCACCAAGAACCTCGCCCTCGAGCTGGCCGCCGACCAGGTGCGGGTCAACACCGTCGCCCTGGCCTTCGTCGAGACACCCGCCTACGAACGCTTCATGAGCGCCGAACAGGCACGGGCGACGCTCGACTCGGTCAATGACTTTCACCCGCTCGGCCGCCACGGATACCCAGAAGACGTGGTCGAAGCGATCCTCTTCCTCGCCAGCGACCGCGCCGGCTGGATCACCGGCGCCACGATCCCGATCGACGGCGGCGCCACCGCGGGAAAGCTCCCCGCACCCGCCGCCGAGCCGGCGGCGGCATAGCCGGTAGGGGGGCCACTGCTCACCCTTTGCAAGCACCAATCCCGAAGGAGGACACCACAGATGACAACCCCGATCACCCGAGACGACTTGGAAGCCGCGATCGAGACCGGCGCGGTCACCGTCGTGGAGACCCTGCGCGCCGAGCACTTCGAGCAGGGCCACCTGCCCGGCGCCATCCACATCCACTTCGAGGACATCAGCGAGAAGGCACCGATCCTACTGCCCGATCGCGACGCCGCGATCGTCACCTACTGCTCGAACACCGCCTGCGCCAACTCCGAGTCGGCAGCTAACCAGCTCACCGCGCTGGGCTACACGAACGTGCGCAAGTACGCCGAAGGCAAGCAGGACTGGAAGGCGGCCGGCCTACCCATCGAAACCGGGACTCCTGCCTGATCAGCCATCATCAAGCGAGGGACGCGGTGGAGTGAGCTCGGTACCGGCGTCGGCGCACCGCGCCGTTGCGGCGCCTATGTGGCGTTCCCGCAAGCGGATCGCTCATTGACCCGAGGCGGCGGCACCGCTGGCGGCCAACTGGACAGGTCCGTCGGTCGCTGCCGTCGTCCCAATGCGGCATCTATGTCACATGCTTCATGTCGACCGTGGCCGTTCCGTACTGCGGGCGCCCCGTGGGCCGGTAGACCTGGATCGTTACCCCGCTGGGGGTGGCCCTCGATCCGACCAGCTCAAGCGCCTTGTCGAGGCCCGTGTCCGGGAACAGCCGTGTGCCCTCGCCCACGATCACCGGAAAGGTGAGCAGGTTGAGTTCGTCCACCAGGTCGTTGTCGAGCAGCCACCGAACCAGGGCGCCGCTGCCGTGCACCTGCAGCTCGCCTCCCGGCTTCGCCTTCAGTTCGCCGACGCCGGCCGCGAGCCCATTGGAGAGGACGGTCGTGTTCGCCCACCGCGGGTCGGTGAGCGTCGTCGATGCCACGTACTTGGGCATGGTGTTCAACGCCACTGCGATGGGGTGGTCGCCCGATCTGCCATTGCGCCCCAGGAGCCGGCGAAGATCTCGTAGGTCCGCCGGCCGAACAGGAACGCGTCGGCGCGCCCGGAGACCTGGTACAGGTACGTCGCGGTCTCCTCGTCGAAGAGCGGCGTGGTCCATCCGCCGCGCTCGAAGCCGCCGCTGCGGTCCTCGTCTGGCCCGCCGCGACCCTGCATCACGCCGTCGACGGAGACCAGCGTCGTGGTCGTGAGCTTCATGATCCGTCCTTCTGTCGTGGATTGTCGCGTTGAGTCCGGGCGGGACGCGCCGAACTCATCGGTCGTGGCGCAGCCTCGCGCGGCTCGCCGACTACGCCGAGAAGTGGCGTCCGCAGGTGGATCGGTGATCGAAACGCGCCGGCGGCGACAGGCCTGACACGCTACGACTCGAACTCCCGGTCGTGAACGGGCGCGTCTGGCAGCTCATGCTCGAGCGATTCTCGGTAGCGCAGGCAGCCCCGCAGGAAGCGCGGCCAGGTGGCACAGCGACCTCGGGCTCGAGGGGCTCGGGGAGCAGACCCCATAACTGTGGGTGATGCCAGCAGAGGTCGTGTCCCGAGCTGTCCCGGTGGCGGCGAATGCCCGCGCGGAGCCGCCTCACCCTCGGCGATTAGCGCATCCCGATCGAGACGCTCGAGATCCTCGTCGATGTCCACGCTCCCCAGCATATGAGTGCCGGCGGCCGAGCACGCCTTCAACGGCAAGCCGACCAGAGGCGTTCCGACTGAACGATCGGCAACCGAGAGACGCTGTAGCTGGGCCGTGGTGTCGCTACCGTCGAGCGCATGACGATCCAACGCATGGAGAACGTGGGCATCGTGGTCGAGGACCTCGCGGCGGCGACGGCGTTCTTCGTCGAGCTCGGACTCAAGCTGCAGGGTGAGGGGCCGGTCGAGGGCGATTGGGTGGACCGTGTGGTGGGGCTCGGGCGTCCGCGTGGACATCGCGATGTTGGAGACTTTGGACGGCCATGGACGGCTCGAATTTCGATGATTCCAACGCCCCACCGGCCCGGGGCGGCGACCGGAACGCGCCGCCGAACACCTAGGTATCCGCCGCGTCGCATTCGCAGTCGATGACATCGACGCCGCCGTCGCCAGGTTGCAAGCCCGCGGCACGGAGCTCCTTGGTGGGGTGGAAAACTATGAAGACGCGTACCGGCTCTGCTACGTCCGCGGCCCAGAGGGCATCATCGTCATGCTTGCGGAGCAGATCGGCTCCGGCCGCCGCCAACCGCCTCGCCAGCGTCAGTGGTCGTCCCGGGGCAGGATCCGCTGGCCATACCTCGATGTCAGTCGCGGTACGCGCGGACGCGCGGTAGGACGCGCAAGACGAGAACGACCTGGCGCTCGACGTCCAGTCCGCAGCGCACGCGCCAGTCTCCCACCGCAGACGTCATTCGTCCCAACCCGGCAGGCGGACGAACTCGCCCTGCGGAGGGTCGCCGATCACCCGGTCGACCGCGTCGAGCACTCGCTCGCGGATAGGCCGATCCAAACGGCGGAGGTCGCGACGAGCTCGACCGGTCAACTCGACGCGCCAGCCTGCGGTCAATCGGCAAGCTCGCGGCGAGCCTGCTCGAGCGAGACGGTCTCGCCGCGCTCGACCTCTGCGCGGGCCTCGGCGACGGCTGCGTCCTCTCAGCGCTCACCGGCTCCTCGTCGAGCGGCGCGTCATCGAAGAACGATTGGACGGAGTCGCGTCCCAAGCTGACCTCGAGCGGCCCGCAGCGCCCGTCGGGCCTCGCCTTCCGACAGGCGTTCGATCCGATCGCGGAGCTGTTCCTTCGCGGTCACACGCATCAGGCTACCGCCCGTAGTCGGCGTATCCCGCTGGACGGCGTGCGCCCGGCGGCGGAGGTTCGCACCCACCCGCCGGCAGCTACGGCCGCACGAACGGCTTGACCCGGTAGTCCGGGAGAGCTGGCGCACCGCCCGACAGCTCAGGAGGACCTACATGGCCGTTCATCGGCTACGCCCGCGTCTCGACCGACGAATAAGACCCAGCGAGACGCGTTAGCCGCATTCGGCGTCGCGGCCGATCGCATTTACGTCGATCACGGCCTCACCGGCACGAATCGTGAACGCCCAGGGCTTCAAGTAGCCCTCGCCGCGTGCCGCGCCGGCGACACGCTTGTGGTCACCAAGCTCGACCGGCTCGCCCGCTCGCTACCCGATGCTCGTCAGATCCTCGAGGACCTCACGAGGCGCCAGGTCAGGCTCAGCCTCGGCGGGTCCGTCCACGACCCGACCGATCCGGTCGGGCGGCTGCTGTTCAACGTGCTCGCCATGGTCGCCGAGTTCGAGCCGACCTCATCCGGCTGCGCACCCGCGAAGGCATGAGGGTCGCCAAGGCCAAGGGCCGCCTCCGCGGCAATCGCCCAAGCTCAACCCGCGCCAGGAAGCGCACCTCGTGGCGCTCCACCATGCCGGTGAGCACAGCACCGCCGAGCTCGGCCTCTTCCAGGGTCGCGCGCTCTACCGTCTACCGCGGCCATCCAGCGCGAGGCGACACGAGCTCGTGCAACCGCTAGCGGGCGGGTGGCGAACGATCCTCGTTAGCCGTTCCCCTACGCGACGGTCTCTGGATCTAGATGAGTGGATTCCATGTCGAGAAGCTCTGACCGGCTCCGCCTCCACCAGGTGAAGGGCCACGACAGGCGCGGCCCACGACACCAGGAGACCACCATGCCCAAGTACCTGCTCCTCAAGCACTACCGCGGCGGCCCGGAGCCGGGGCACCGCCGTGTGCCCCCGATGGACCAGTGGGCCCCTGAGGACGAGGATCAGCGGCCTTCCTCAAGCACGTCAGCGAGCTGCTCGAGGAGAACGGCGAGTACGTCGCGCAGGCGCTCACGCCGGCGCGCACCCGCGCGCTACCGCGGCCCGGACGCCGCGCCAGTCACCACCGACGGCCCGCTGCCCGAGACCAGCGACCTGGTCGCGGGCTGGTACATGATCGACGTCGAGTCCCACGAGCGCGCGGTCGAGCTCGCGGCGTACGTCTCCTCCGAGACCCGCCCCGGCGGCGAGCCCCAGTACGAGTGGATCGACGTCCGGGAGGTCATGTCCGAGGCGCCGTCGGAGGACTGACCCGGCGTGATCGACGCGCCGACGCGACGGCTGGACGAGGGCGCGCTGCGCGCCCTGCGTCCCGCGGGTGCTCGCGGGCCTGGTCCGCCGGGGCGGTTTCTTCGACGCCGCCGAGGACGCGCTCCAGGAGGCGCTGCTGGAGGCCCTGCGGGTCTGGCCCGAGCACCCGCCGCGCGACCCGCGCGCGTGGCTGACCACGGTCGCGACGCGGCGGCTCGTCGACGCCCACCGCAGCGAGGTCGCCCGGCACCGCCGCGAGGAGGCGATCGAAGCGGAGCGCGGCCGGTCGCCGTTCCGGACGTGGGCGGCGAAACGCTCTACGTGCTCTTCTGCTGCTGTCACCCCGACCTCGCACCCGCGTCCCAGGTGGCGCTGACCCTGCGCGCCGTCGGCGGCCTAACCACCCGCGAGATCGCCGACGCCTTCTACGTCCCCGCGAGGCGACGATGGCGCGGGATCAGCCGCGCCAAGCGCACCCTGCGCGGCCGCCGCCTGGACCAGCTCGGCGACCTCGCCGTCGTGCTGCGCGTGCTCTACCTCGTCTACACGGCCGGCCATGCGGGCCGGGTGGACCTGGCCGACGAGGCGATCCGGCTCGCCCGCCAGCTCACCCTCGCCACCGAGGAGCCTGGAGGCGCGCGGGCTGCTCGCGCTGATGCTCCTCAACCACGCCCGCCTCCCGGCACGGATCGACCGCGAGGGCCGGATCGTCACGCTCGACCGGCAGGACCGCGGCCTGTGGGACACGCGCGAGATCGCCGAGGGCGTGCGCGTCTACGCAGTCGGCGCTCGCCATGCAGACGGAGGAACGGCGCCCGGGCCGCTACCAGGTCGAGGCCGCGATCGCCGCCCCACACGACGACGCGGCGAGCGCCGAGGAGACCGACTGGCCGCAGATCCTCGCCTGGTACGACGACCTCGTCGCGCTGACCGAGGACCCCGTGCGCCAGGACCCGCCGCGGTGCTCGGCCGCGCGGTCGCGGTCGGCCACGTCCTCGGCGCCGCCGCCGGGCTGCGGGAGACCGACCGGCTGCGCGCGAGGTGATCGGCGAGCGACACCGCTGGCACGCCGTCCGCGGCCACCTGCACGAGCTGGGCGGCGACCGCCCGCCGCCGCCACGGCCTACGCCGAGGCCGCCCGCCGGGCCACGAACGTCGCCGAGCGCGACCACCTGGTCCGCCAGGCCGCCCGCGCGCGAGCCGCTTGGGCTTGTCCCGTCAGCGGATCCCTCTGCGAGACGCTCGGTCCTCTCGTTTAGCTTGCGAGGTCCTGTGACCATGGCCGCCGCCGCCCATTACCGCAATCTGCTGGCCCGCCACTACAGCTGGATGCTCGGAGGCGACGTCGAGCAGCTCGCCGGCCGGGATCGCGAGCCCTCGAGGCCGGGCATCAGCGCGCCGGGCTCCGCGCGCAGAGCGGGGTGGCGGTGAACCTCGACTGTGGCCATGGACCGCAGACGTTGGCCCTCGCCGACATCGGCTTCGGCGCCGTCGTCGGCATCGACACGAGCCGCGAGCGCTCGGCGAGCTCGCCGAGCACGCGCGCTCGCGGCCGGCGGTGCGCACGCTGCACGCCGATCTGCTCGACGGCCTGCCAGAGGTCGCCGCATCGGGACCCCGTCGACGTCGTGGTGTGCATGCGCGACACCCTCCTGCACCTACCCAATCGCGGCGCTGTCGACCTGCTCCTCGAGCGCTCCGCAACTGCGCTCGCCCCAGAGGGCGTGCTGGTGCTGACCTACCGCGACCTGACCGAGCCGCTGGAAGGAGCTGGACCGCTCTGCCCGTGCTCGACGCCGACCGCATCATGCTGTGCGTCCTCGACTACAACGACCCCGAGACCGTGACCGTCGCCGACCTCGTCTACACCCGGCGGCGACGGCTGGGACCTGCACAAGAGCAGCTACCCAAAGCTGCGCATCGCGCCCAACGACATCGCTGAACGGTGCCTGGGCACCGGACACGGTCACCCACCACGCCCTGCAGGCCAACGCGGCATGTGGCTGACCGCGGCGCGAGCGCGGTAAGGACCTGGACCCCAGCCCGCAAGAGGATCGACTTGGGGGACGGGCCCGGGCTCACTGGTTGCGGCGCGCCGTGTCCGCAGACGCGGTCGACACCCTGCCCGCGGCCCGCAAACGGGGAAAGCGTGTTGCCGTTTGCGACGGCGTGACCCGACGGACGCTCACCCGGCGACCTCTCTCAGCGGCACCGCCAACCTGCTGGCCAGTCCGGGGTCGGTGCTCGGTCTCGGCTAGCAGTGCTTCGGTGATCGCAGCGAACGCTTCGCTTGAGCCTCGTCGATGTCGAGCGAGCGGACGAGCGTCTGCGTGACGCCCACGGTCGCCTCCGGCGGAAGGCGATCCACGCCCCGGCCTTGGACCGCGGGCACGCCGTGGCGCAGGCACGCGAGGGCGAGCACGGTCGCGAACGCCGCTGATCATGTACTCCGCCTGCCACACCCGGCCGCGCGCGATGCTCGAGCGAGCGTGTAGCGCATAAAGCCAGCCCATGCCGATCAGCTCGGCGGCGATGGAGCCCAGCTTCGGTGGGCGGTTCCGTGGCGGTCCCGAACAGCAGCCGGAAGCTCGGGCCGATGGCGAACTCCATCGGCGGCCAGAACGAGACGTCGACCTGCAGCGTGCTGGAGAGCAGGAAGACCCGATAGATCGTCTTGCGGGTCACGTCGAGGTGATGGACGGCGGCACAAGCCTGCCGTACATCCAGTCGGTCCAGTCGCCGATCGCCTGCGCGCGGTCGGCGTCGGCGGGCGACGCACAAGGCGAGATCGATGTCCGACCACCGATCCTCGCGACCGGTCGCCGCGGACCCGGTCAGCGCGGCGGCGCTGATGCGATGATCGGCTCGGGCTGCCGAGACCAGCCCGTCTCGCAGCCGTTCGCGCTCCTCTGCCGTGAACACGGCGGTGAGATTACGGACGGGATCGTCGCCCGGCTGGCGAGTCAGGCAGTCAGCACGGCGGGCGGGCTGTCGTTTCGAGACCCGGAATGCGCTGCCGCGAGGCGATCCCGTGCGGGACCCCGACAGAACCGCCGCTGCTCGGTGAGACGCGCGGCCCTCGCGGTCAGCCATTGTGGGCGAGCACGTTGACGACCGTGCCGCCGGGGTCCTCGACGAAGAAGCGGCGAACCCCCACGGCTCGTCCGTGAGCGGGTAGACGATGCGCAGCCCGCGCTTGACCGCCTCTTCATGGGCGGCGTCGACCGCCGGGATCTCCGACGTCGACTCCAAGCGCGGCTGCGGATCCTCCATTCCCGGCGACGGGATGATGACCTGCGCCTTCGGATTGGCGGGCGAGGTAAGCCTCGAGCACCGGGTCTTCCATGCCGACCTCGAGCCCGAGCGCCTCGACGTAGAAGTCCTTTGACGCGGCGATGTCGCTTCCATCGGCGTAGGGCACGATCCTCGTTACGGCCACGGCGGCCACCTTACTGACCGCGGCAGGACGAACAAGCTCTGCTCGCTCGCGGGGCCTGCATCGCCGGGTCCGCAACCGATCGGCTACCTGACAGCCTCAGGCCGCGGCGTCCTCGCCGTCGGTAGATGGGAACGAGTGGTGCTCGTGGGCGACCACCCAACGGCCATCCTCCTTGCGTAGGCCGAGGGTGAGCCGCGCGGTTCTCAGGGTTGTCGGCGAGCTCCTGCCGCGTTCCGCAGCGCAGCAGCGCGCGTGGGCATAGGCGACGTCGTCGCCGGCGGTGACGTCCAGCGACACGAGCTCGAACGCGGCGCCTTGGGCTCGCCACTCGAAGAACGGCAGCCACGTCTCACGGTAGGCGTCGATGCCGCGGACGCCCTCCTGCGGTGGCGGCACATCGAACATCACGATGTCGTCGGAGTGGTCCGCGAGGACACCGCTCAGGTGGCCGCTATTGACCGCGTTGGCCCACTTCTCGATCAAGGTCCGGATCTGTTCCTCGTCATCGGGCATCGTTCAGCTCAATCCTTTCGACGGCACCGCTCCCGGTGCTCCGTGTCGTCGTCCACCAGCTTGGACTTTCGTAAGCGGCGAAACTCATCGGGCGGTGGTGTATCCGCTCGGAATCCGCTTGCGCGACGATCGGCGCGCCCCTACGGCTTGCGTTGCTGAGCGCGTTCGATCATCGCCGTGAGGCCGCTCACCCGTCCCAGGCGGGCGAGCTTGTCGGGGTTGACCACCGAGCGGATCGACTGAACCCGGTCCTCGGCGATGCCGAGCGACCAGACGCCGATCAGGCCGCCGTCCGTGTCCGTGATCACCGCGCCGGGCTGACCGTTGACCTCGGCGCGCGAACCTCGACGCCCCGAGCGACGACCCAGCTTGATCCAACTGGCGAGCGTCTGAGCCACCCGGCGCCTGCCATACAGGGCGCGGGCGAGCGCCGGCGCCGGCCGCCGCCGTCGCCGTGCAGCGCGACGTCCTCGGCGAGCAGGGACTCGAGCGTCTCGAGATCGCCCTCGCGGGCGGCGGCGAAGAAGCGCTCCGCCAGCTCGCGGCGCCGCTCGGACGCCTCGTAGCGCGGCCTGCGGTCGTCCACATGCCGACGCGCGCGCCCGGCGATCTGGCGCGTGGCCGCCTCGCTCTTGCCGACGATCGCGGCGATCCGGTCGTACGGGTAGTCGAACACGTCGCGCAGGAGGAACACCGCGCGCTGCTCCGGCGAGACCCTCCAAGACGACGAGGAAGGCGAGCGACAGGGAGTCGGCAATCTCGGCGTGGCGAGCCGGGTCTTCTCGCTCGAGGTGATGAGCGGCTCGGGCAGCCACTCGCCGACGTAGGTCTCGCGGCGAACGCGAGCCGAGCGCAGCTCGTCGATCGCCAGCCGGGTGACGACCGTCGACAGGTAGGCCCTCGGGGACTCGAGCCGCTCACCTCCTCGAGCGCCCGATGGAGGCGCAGGAGCCCCTCCTGGACGAGATCCTCCGCCTCGCTCGCGGTACCCAGCATGCGGTAGGCGATCGCAGCTGGCGCCGGGCCGCAGATCCTCGTAGAGCTCCTGCGCCGCCACGGCTAGCCGAGCCCCGTGGCGAAGCCCTCACGCCAGCTCGCGTGCCGAGGCGTCCAGGCCAGCTCGCGCTTGGCCTTGGCGTTCGACGCACCGCGGGCCTCGGTCATCATCACCGTCGCGGACTCGCCCGCGAAAAGGCGGCCCAGCCAGCGCGGCACCCGGCACGGGGCAGGCGCCCCCGCGGCCTTCGCGACCGCGGGCAGCCACTCCGCGACGGCCGCCGGCTCGTCGTCCACGACGTTGTAGATCCCGCGGCCACGCCCCTCGATCGCGTTGACCGTGGCCTCCGCGGCGTCCTCGATGTGGATGAACGACCAGACCCCGCCGGCCCTGCCCACGAGCGGGAGCTGGCGCTTGCGGATCGCCTCCACCATCGTGCCCTCGGGGCCGAGGCTGAAGTTGGTCCCGGGACCGTAGAAGGCACCGTAACGAAGCACGACTCCCTCGGTCCAGCTGGCTGCGGTCACGGCGCTCTCGAGGTGGCGGATGGCCTCGACCGTCGCGCGCATCTGGTCGGGAGGGCTCTCGTCCAGAGGATCGTCCTCGGCCTTCACCGCGCCCCGCGCGGGCGAAGATGGCCGGTGCGTAGCTCTGGGCCACGAAGCGGCGCGCGCCCACGGCGCGGCCGGCGGCCAGCAGGTGGTCGGTGCCCTCGGTCCGCAACCGGTTGGTCTGGGCGAAGTCACGCGCGAAGTGGCGCAGGTCGAGCGCGCGTGCGGGATGGCGGTGAGCTGGTGCACGATCGCCTCGGGCTCGGCTGCGGCGACGGCCTGGGCCACCGACTCGGGATCGAGCGCGTCGCCGACCACCGGCCGCCCGCCCAAGTCTCGAACCAGCTGCTGCTTGGACTCGCTGCGGGTCATGCCCGTGACCTCGTGTCCGCGCTCTACCAGGCGGGGAAGCAGCTGCCGGCCAAGTGCGCCCGTCGCTCCTGCGAGGAAGATCTTCATGGTCATCTCCTTTCGGGTCTCTTTCCTGCAGAGACGAGATGGCTCCCCGCGCTGTGACGCCTTCGATGGCGCGAGCTCGATGCTCGACCGCGCGACTTGACGGCTGCCTCAGCTGAGCGCCACTGGATGCGGTTCGCGCTGAGGGATGCCCTCACGGCACGGGTGCGTGCGCACCGAGGCGGTCCCCCGCGCCGCTTTCATTCGACCGTCGTTCTACATCCGAAGTTCGGGGGCGTGATGCAGCCACGGGCGTGGCATCAGTCCCAGAAGTTCGGGAACCGCTCGGTGTCGCCGCCCTTGGGCTTGCGGCCGCCGATGCAGATGAGGTCGAGACCCTCGGGGCCGGCCTCGAACGAGCGGACCACTGCGGGAGCGACGCGCAGCACGTCCCACGCTGCGAGCTCGACGATCTCGTCGTCGAGCTTGGCGCGACCGGAGCCGGCGACGACGACGTAGGCCTCCTCCTGCTCGCGATGTCGGTGGCCGAACGGCATGCGGGCACCCGGCTCGTAGGTGAAGCGGCTGACGCCGAGCTCGGGCGAGCGCAGGGCATCCCGCGCGAGTTTCCACTGCATCGGAGCATCCCGCGGGCTCTGATCGCGGAGCCTCTGGAAGTTCTTCTTCGTCCAATCCGGCATCCTCGGGACCCTGGGCGGCTAGCGGACCTGCTCGGTGACGAGCGTGCGATGCAGTCCGGTGGCGGCGAGGCTGCCGCCGGCGATCGCGGCGGCGACGTTGTTGGCGCCCGCTGCGTCGCCGGCGGCGAACACGCCCGGGACGGACGTCGCGCCGAACTTGTCAGCGACGGCGATGCCCCTGCCGTTGGCATGCTCGGTCGTCGCGATGCCGAGCTGGGCGGCGAGGTCGTCGCGCGGCGCCAGCGGCGCCAGCACGTGGAGCGCGTCGACCGCGAGCTCGTCGCCGTCGGCGAAGCGGACGAGCCCCGGCGCGACGGCGGCGACCGGCTGTTCGGTGACCGGGACGCCGGCGGCGCGCAGCGCGTCGCGGTCCTCCGGCGTCAGCTCGCCGTCGGCGAGCACGACGAGGTCGTCGCTCCACGAGCGCAGCAGCGCCACCCGGTGCGCGGCGGCGGTCGCGCCGAGGATGCCGATCCGCCGGTCTCGGTGTTCCCAGCCGTGGCAGTACGGGCAGGCGAACGCCGCCCCGCCCCACAGCTCCGCGAGGCCCGGCGTGTCGGGCACGGCGTAGCGCATCCCGCCGGCCAGCAGCACGCGACGGGCGGTGACGGCGCCGCCGTCGGCGAGGGCCGCGTGGAACGCTGGCTCTGCGCCGTCGCCGGCGGCCGGCTCGATCCGAGTCACGAGGCCCGAGCGCAGCTCGACCGCCGGGAGCGAAGCGAGCTGCGCGCGGCCGGCGGCGTAGAGCTGTCGGGGGCTCGTGCCGTCCTGGCCGAGCAGGCCGCCGATCGCGGGCGCCGTGCGGTTGCTCGGCTCACCCGCGTCCACGACGAGCGTGCGCACCCGCGCCCGACCGAGCACGAGCGCGGCGGAGAGGCCGGCGGCCGCGCCGCCGACGACGAGGGCGTCGATGTCCGTGTCCATGCCTCCCAGGGTGGCGGACAGAATCCCCATACGACAAGATGTCTTGCCAAGATGGCAACGGCCTCGGCCGACGAGCGGACCCGCAGGCGCCTGCGCGAGCTGCGCGAGCAGGCCGGCCTGTCTCTGGAGGAGGTCGGCCGGCACGCGGGCATGGCCGCCTCGACGGTGTCGCGCCTCGAGTCCGGCGCCCGCCGGCTCACGCTCGGCCACCTGGCGCCGCTGGCCCGCGCGCTCGGCGTCAGCGTTGACGCGCTCCTCGCCCCACCGGAGCGCGCCGACCCGCGCGTCCGCAGCCGCGCCTTCACGCGCCACGGGAACACGTTCCTGCCGCTCACCCGCGCCGGAGCGGCGAACGGGATGCACGCGTACAAGGTCTACTACCCGGCCGAGGAGCGCCTCCCGACGCCCACCGTGCACGACGGACACGACTGGATCTACGTCCTGTCGGGCCGGCTCCGGCTCGTGCTCGGGGAGGAGGACTTCGTGCTGGAGCCCGGCGAGGCCGCCGAGTTCTCCTGCCGCGTGCCGCACTGGCTCGGCGCCGTCGACGGCCCGGCCGAGGCGCTGGCGATCTTCGGCCCCCAGGGCGAGCGGATCCACACGCGATGACGGCTTGATCGCGGCCATGGAGGCGGTCTCCAGCCGCCCGTGGAGCACGATCGTGACGAGGTCACGGCCTCGACTCGCCGAGCGAGTGACCGTGCGGGCGTCGCGTCGGGCGCTCTCCTCGGCCCGTTGATCACTTGGGCCTAACGTGGCGACGCGGGCGCGGCGAGCGGTACACCGCGATCGTCGGTAGACTCGCGCGCCAAGAGCGATGGCGTGAGGAAGCCGGTGCGAGTCCGGCGCGGTCGCGCCACTGTGATGGAGCCGTCTCGACGTCATGGCCCCGCCCCCGAGGCGGAAGCCGGGGCGCCGGCGAGCGGTCCCTGAGCCAGGACACTCGATCCATCGCTGACACCGCTGACGGGACGCGCAATCCCGAGGAGGTCCACATGCTCGACACCGCCGCAGCGCCCTCGGGGCTGTCCGAGCCGATACACCCGCCGGCCATCCCGGTACGCGAGATCTGGCCTTGGAGCCTGCTCGCGCTCGCGCTGGGACTGCTGATCTACTTCGTGGGCGTCGACGAGGGTGCCGCCTCCCTGTTCGGTGGCAACCTCGTGCACGAGTGGGTCCACGACGGTCGGCACCTGCTCGGCTTTCCCTGCCACTAGCAGGCCGTCCTCGTGCTGAGGAACCTGCTCCTCTGCGGGCTGCTCGCGGGACTCTGCGCGGGTCTGCTGGCCACCGGATTCGCCGAGGTGGCCGGCGAGCCGGCGATCGACGCGGCCATCGTGGTCGAGCGGTCGGAGACCGGCCGTCAAGAGGCGGCTCAGTCCGACGTCGTATCGCGCGGCCTTCAGAGGACCGCCGGCCTTCTGACCGCCGTGACGGTATACGGGGTCGCGTTGGGGGGGCTGTTCGCGCTCGCCTTCGCCGTCGTCTACGGCCGCGTCGGTCGTGCCGGTCCCGCCAGGGCGGCGCTCTGGCTGGCGGCGACCGCGTTCGTCGTGCTGTTCCTCGTGCCCTTCGTCAAGTACCCGGCAAACCCCCCGGCCACCGCCGCGGAGGGCACCATCGGGGGGAGGACGGCACTCCACTTCGTGATGGTCCTGATCTCGCTGCTCGCGGCGATCGCGGCCGTCCGGGTGCGGGGCGTGCTCGCCGGCCGCCTGTCGCCAGCGGCCTCGAGTGGAGGCGGCGTGGCCACCTACCTCGCGGTCGTGGTGGTGGCGGGGATCGCCTTGCCGACCGTCAGCGAGGTCCCGCGGGGGTTCCCCGCGACCACCCTGTGGGAGTTTCGCCAGGCCACGGTGGGTCTTCAGCTGGTCATGTGGTCGGCGATCGGCGTGGTGTTCGCGGGCACGGCCCAGCGCGTGGTCGCCGGGCGACCGCTGCTGCCGACGCGCTCGCCCGTCCCTCGCTCGGCGCGGCCCACGACCGCGGAGTGAGGCCAAAAACGTGGTGATGCACGCCCCCGCCGCTCGGCCGGGCAGCGATCGCTGTCCAGGCGTCCTGCGCCTGCATCCGGCTCAGGACGGTGCGCTCGCTCGGGTCCGGGTTCCGGGCGGGATCCTCTCTCCTGCGCACTTGCGGGCGGTGGACGCGGCGGCGGGGCTCGGGAGCGGGCTCGTCGAGCTGACCAGCCGCGCGAACCTGCAGGTGCGCGGCCTGCGAGCCGGTTGCGGCGACGAGCTGGCGCGGCTGCTGGCGGGAAGCGGTCTCCTGCCCTCGATGGCGCACGAACGGGTGCGCAACGTCCTCGCGAGCCCCCTCGCCGGACGCCATCCCCGTGCCCTGCTCCACACCGACCCCGTGGTCGCCGATCTGGACCGCGGGCTGTGCCGCGATCCTTTCCTCGCGAACCTGCCCGGACGCTTCCTGTTCGCGATCGACGACGGCAGCGGGCTCGCGTTCGCCCACCACGCCGACGTCTCACTGGCAGCCGCGGGACGAAACGCCTTCAGGCTCCTGCTCGCTGGCACGCCGACGAGCGATATCGTGTCCGCCGAAGAAGCCGCCGCGCTGGCCCTCGATGCGGCGCGCGGGTTCCTTCGTCTGCGGGGCGAGCGGGTATGGCGCGTCCGCGAGCTCGGCGGAGGTCGGCGCGTGCTCGCCCGGGCGCTCGGGACGCGGCTCGAGCCCGCCGCAGTGCGCCACGCCGCGGCGCCGCTCGCGCCAGGCCGCCGGCGCCAGCGCGACGGGCGCTTTTCGGTCACCGCCCTGGTCCCGCTTGGCCGGCTCGAGCGCGGGGTCCTCAGCGAGCTCGCCCAGCTGGGTGTAGGGGTGCGAATCTCGCCGTGGCGGACGCTCACGGTGCTGGACCTCCCCTCCGCGCGGGTCGCGGCCGTCGAGGCGGGGCTCGCCCAGCTGGGGTTGATCGTCGTCGCCGGCTCGGGGTGGATCGGGCTCTCCGCCTGCGCCGGCCTCGGCGCGTGCGCGAAGGCGCGCGTCGACGTCCGGGCCGCGGCGGCGCTCCGGGCCGAGGCGCGCGGCCCCGAGGCTCCGCCCGAGCACTGGTCGGCCTGCGAGCGCTGCTGCGGCGAGCCGGCGGGCGTCGCACTCAGCGTGACGGCTGCGGACGATGGCCTGCGCGTGCGCTCGCCGGACGGGGCCGTGCGAGTGGCGACCACGGTGGACGCGGCGATCGACGCGGCGCTCGCGGCTGCTCCCGCGCCGGCCGGTGCGTCAGGGCGATGACCGCCACCTACCTGCGCGACGGCGCCGAGATCTACCGCCGCTCGTTCGCCACGATCCGAGCCGAGGCGGATCTCGACGGGCTGGATCCCGTGCTTTCGCGGACCGTCGTGCGGATGATCCACGCCTGCGGGATGGTCGACCTCGCCGGTGACGTCCACGCGTCACCCGGCTTCGGGGAGGCGGCCGCCGCCGCGCTCGAGGCCGGCGCGCCGATCCTGTGCGACACCGAGATGGTCGCCGCCGGGGTGACCCGCTCGCGCTTGCCGGCGCGGAACGAGATCGTCTGCACCCTCTCCCACCCCGACGTACTGCGCCTGGCGGGCGAGCTCGTTACGACCCGCAGCGCGGCCGCGCTCGAGCTCTGGGGCGACCGGCTCGACGGCGGGCTCGTGGTAATCGGCAACGCGCCCACCGCGCTGTTTCGGCTGCTCGAGCTCGTCGAGGCCCCCTGGCGCCCGGCGGCGGTGATCGGGGTGCCGGTCGGCTTCGTCGGGGCGGCGGAGTCCAAGGAGGAGCTGACGCGCCATCCCGCCGGGCTCGAGCACCTGGTCGTCCGAGGCCGTCGCGGCGGCAGCGCGATCGCCGCCGCCGCCGTCAACGCGCTCGCCCAGCCGGCCGAATGAGCGCGGCGACGGGGCGGCTCTTCGGCGTCGGCATCGGGCCCGGCGATCCGGAGCTCGTGACGCTAAAGGCGTGGCGCGCGATCGAGTCGGCGGCGGTGGTCGCGTACCCGACGGCGCGCCACGGCAGGAGCGTGGCGAGGCGAATCGCCGCCCCGTACCTTCGCGACGACCAGATCGAGCTGCCCCTCATTTTTCCGATCACCACCGAGGAGACAGAGCATTCCGCCGGCTACGAAGGCGCCTTGGCCGGCTTCTACGACGCGAGCGCCGAAGAGCTCGCCGCGCACCTCGACGCCGGCCGCGACGTCGCGATTCTCTGCGCGGGCGACCCGTTCTTCTACGGCTCGTACATGTACCTGCACGAGCGGCTCGCGCCGCGCTACCCGACCGAGGTGATCCCCGGCGTGACCGCCGTCAGCGCCGCCGCGGCGGCGACGGGCACCCCGCTCGCCAAGCGCGACGACGTCCTCACCGTCCTGCCCGGCACGCTCCCGCCGGACGTCCTCGCCGCCGAGCTGCGCAGCGCCGACGCGGCGGTCGTCCTGAAGCTCGGCCGCACCTTCACCGAGGTGCGCAAGGCGGCCGAGCGGGCGGGCGTGGACGAGCGCGGCATCTACGTGGAGCGCGCCAGCGCGCCCGAGCAGCGGACCTCGCCCCTGCGCGAGGTCGAAGGCGGTGTTCCGTACATGTCGCTCGTGCTCGTGCCGACGGCGAACGGCTCGCGGCCGCGCCGCGGCGATCGGCGCGGAGGGGTCGCCATAGTCGGCCTCGGTCCCGGGGGACCCGAGTGGCTGACGCCCGAGGCGCGCGCCGAGCTCGCCGAGGCCGAGCACCTGGTCGGCTACGGGCCCTACCTCGATCGGGTGCCGCCTCGCCCCGGGCAGGAGCGGCATGCAAGCGACAACCGCGTCGAGGCCGAGCGGGCGCGGCACGCGCTCGAGCTGGCGGCGGGTGGGGCGCGCGTCGCGGTCGTCTCGTCCGGCGATCCGGGAATATTCGCCATGGCCGCCGCCGTGCTCGAGGCGCTCGAGGCCGGCGGGCCAGAGCTCGCCGAGACCGACGTGCGCGTGGTGCCGGGGCTGTCGGCGATGCAGGCGGCGGCGGCACGGGCGGGGGCGCCGCTCGGACACGACTTCTGCGTGATCTCGCTGTCCGATCGCCTGAAGCCCTGGGAGGTCATCGAGCGGCGGCTTTCGGCCGCGGCGGACGCCGACCTGGTCATCGCCCTCTACAACCCGGCCTCGCGGACCCGGCTCGAGCAGCTCGAGGCGGCCCGCGAGCTCCTCCTCGCCCATCGTTCCGAGGACACCACGGTCGTGGTCGCGCGCGCGGTCGGAAGCGACGAGGAAACGGTGACCGTCACCACCCTCGCGGCGCTCGACACGGCTGCGGTCGACATGCGGACCCTGCTGATCGTCGGGTCGTCGACGACGCGGGTGGTCGACACGCCGAACGGACGCCCGCGCGTGTATACGCCGCGCCGCTACCCCGCCTGATCGGTGCGGCCCAGCCAGGCGAGCGCGTCGTCGACCGTTGCGACCGTCGCCACGTCCGGGCGCGGCGGGCGGCGGACGACGACCACCGGCAGCTCGCGAGCGCGGGCGGCGTGAAGCTTGGCCTCGGTGTGACGACCGCCGCTGTCCTTGGTCACGACAACCTCGATCGCGTGGCGGTCGATGAGCGCGAGCTCCCCGGCGAGGGTGTACGGCCCGCGGTCGAGTACCAGCTCGTGGTGGGGCGGCAGGGGCGGGGAAGGAGGATCGACGCAGCGCACCAGAAACCAGGCGTCGGCGGTGCCCGCGAACGCCGCGAGCCCCTGACGGCCGGTCGTGAGCAGCGCGCGCCGGCCGAGGCGAGGCACGAGGGCCGCGGCCTCCTCGAGGCCGTCGACCCAGTGCCAGCGATCGCCGGCCTGGGCGCCGAAGCCCTCGCGCTCGAGCCGCAGCAGTCCCACGCCGGCCGCCGGGCAGGCCAGCGCCGCCGAGGCGGAGATGCACTCGGCAAAGGGGTGGGTGGCGTCGACGACCGCGCCGACGTCGTGCTCGACAAGCCACCGGGCGAGCGAATCGGGGCCGCCGAAGCCGCCGATCCTCACCTCGCCGGCCGGCAGGCGGGGCCGCGCGACCCGCCCGGCGAGCGAAGAGACCACGCGCACGCCGGCGCGGTCGAGGCCGGCGGCGAGCTCGCGGGCCTCGGCCGTGCCGCCGAGGATGAGGACGATCCGACCTCCGCTCACCGCGGGCGCGCTCGATGAGCGATGCCCCGCTGCGGCGCGGCTGGACGACGGGCGCCTGCGCCACCGCGGCGGCGGCGGCGGCCTACGAGGCCCTGCTCGCCGGCGCCTTCCCCGATCCGGTGGCGATCGAGCTGCCCGGCGCCCGGCGTCCCGAGTTCGCGCTCGCTTTCGAGCGCCGCGAGGGTGAGCGTGCCACCGCCGGCGTCGTAAAGGACGCCGGCGACGATCCCGACGTGACCCACGGCGCGCTCGTGCTCGCGACGGTCAGCGAGGGTCCCGAGGGGTCCGGCGTCGCCTTTCGCGCGGGTCCGGGGGTCGGAACGGTCGAGCTGCCGGGCCTGCCCCTGGCGGTCGGAGAGCCGGCGATCAATCCGGCTCCGCGGCGCATGATCCATACCGCGATCGAGCGCGTGGCGGCCGAGCGAGGGACCCGAGGCGACGCCGTCGTCGAGATCGGCGTCGAGGGCGGCGAGGAGATCGCCAGGCGAACCTGGAACCCCCGGCTCGGGATCCGCGGCGGGCTTTCGATCCTCGGCACCACCGGGGTCGTCGTGCCGTACTCCTGCTCGGCCTGGATCGCCTCGATCCGCCGCGGCATCGACGTCGCCCACGCCGCCGGCCACGCTCACGTGATCGCCGCCACCGGCGACACCTCCGAGCGCGCCGCCCAGGACCGCTACGGCCTGCCCGAGACCGCCCTGCTCGACATGGGCGATTTCGCCGGCGCGGTCCTCAAGCATCTCGCGCGCAAGCCCGTCCCGAGGCTGACGCTCGCCGGGGGCTTTGCCAAGCTCTCGAAGCTCGCCACGGGACACCTCGACCTGCACTCGGGGCGCTCGCACGTCGACCTCGAGCGCCTGGCGGGCTCGGCGGTCGCCGCGGGCGGCGAGGCACGGCTCGCCGAGGCGATCCGCCGCGCGAACACGGGCCTGCACGCGCTCGAGCTCGCCGAGGAGGCGGGGGTCGCGCTCGGCGACCGCGTCGCCCGCGACGCGCTCGGCGTGGCGCTCGGGGTGCTCGCCGGCGCGCCCGTCGGGGTCGAGGTGCTGGCCTTCGACCGCGCGGGGCGGCTGGTCGGCAGCGCTCACGACCGCTCGCGCGCCGCCGAGTAGAGGTAGCTGTCGCCGAAGTCGGGCGTCGCCAGCGCCGGGCCGACGAGGATCACCGCGCTGCGGCGCACGGCCGTTTCCCGAACCCGGGTCGCCACGGCCTCGAGCGTCGTACGCAGCACGATCTCGTCGCGCCGGCTCGCGCAGGCCACCACGGCGACCGGGCAGTCGGCGCCGTAGCGAGGCGTCAGCGTCGCGGCGATCTCGTCGATCGCCTGCGCGGCGAGGTGGAGGACGATCGTCGTGCCGTGGCGGGCGAGCGAATCGAGCTCCTCGCCGGGGGGCAGCGGCGTGGCGCGGCGGGCGTGGCGGGTGAGGATGACCGTCTGGGCCACGCCGGGCAGCGTCAGCTCCTGCCGCAGGGTTGCGGCGGCCGCGGCGAACGCCGGAACTCCGGGCGTGACATCCCACGGTATGCCGAGCCCGTCGAGCCGCCGCGCCTGCTCGCCGAGGGTGCTCCAGATCGACGGGTCCCCCGACTGAAGCCGCGCCACGTCCTCGCCGCGCTCGTGCGCCGACCACAGCTCGGCGACGATCGCATCGAGATCGAGGCCCTGGGTGTCGACGAGCCGCGCGCCGGCGGGGGCGTGATCGAGCACCTCGGCCGGCACGAGCGCACCGGCATAGAGGCAGACCGGGCAGGAGGCGATCAGCCGCTGGGCGCGCAGGGTGATCAGGTCGTCCGCGCCGGGCCCGGCGCCGATGAAGTGAACGGTCACGCCGGCTCCTTCGACGCGGCCCACTGGACGACCGGCCGCTGGGCGCGCCAGCCGGTGAAGCGCCCGAGCGGCTCGGCGTGATCGACCGCTATGCGCATGAGCTCCCCGCCGTGCTCCACGCGCGCGGTCATCAGCGTCGCCTCGCCCTCGAGCGTCACGGCGTGCGCGACAATGCGGCCCGCCGGGCCCAGCGCACTCCAGCAGGCGTCGATCAGGCCGACCGCGGTCACGCCCCCGCCGACAAAGACGGCGTCGGGTGGATCGAGCGCAGCCAGGGCCTCCGGCGCCCGCGCGCAGCGCACCTCGAGCGCGGGGACCCCGAGGCGCAGGGCGTTGCGCTGCGCGCGCTCGGCGCGATCGCGGCGCGCCTCGACGGCGATCGCACGCGCGGTCGGCTCCGCGCGAAGCCACTCGATGCCGATCGAGCCGCTGCCCGCCCCGACGTCCCACAGCAACCGGCTCGGCGCGGGCGAGAGCGCCGCGAGGGCCCCGGCCCGGACCGCGCGCTTGGTCAGCTGGCCGTCGTGTTCGTACGCCTCGTCGGGCAGGCCGGGAGTGCGGGGCAGCAGCGGAGTCCCCGGGTCGGGGCGGCACTCGATGGCGACGGCGTGCAGGGCGTCCGCCTCACGCCCGCCCCATGCTGCGGCGGTGGTGTCGACGATCCGCTCGGCCGGCCCGCCGAGCTGCTCGCAGACGACGAACCGGCTCGCCCCGAAGCCGCGGTCCCACAGCACGCGAGCGAGGCCGGCGGCGCCCTCCCGGCCGCTCGTGTAGGCGACGACCCGGCGGCCGGGCTGGAGGTGGCGGGCGACGACGTCCGCAGGGCGGGCCACCGCGCTCACGAGCTCCACCTCTGCGGCCGGCCAGCCGAGCCGCGCGCACGCGATCGCAAACGCCGACGGGTGAGGAAGGACCCGCATCCGAGCCGGCCCGAGGCGACGGGCCAGCGTCGCGCCGATCCCGTGCAGCATGGGGTCGCCGCTGGCGAGCACGCACGTCGAGCCGTTCGTGGCCGCGGCCAGCTCGTCGACGAGCGCGTCGATCGGCGAGGGCCAGGGACGACGCTGCGCGCCCGTGTCCGGAACGAGCGCGAGCTGGCGCTCTGAGCCGACGAGCGTGTCGGCGCTCTCGATGGCGCTGCGGGCCGGCTCGCCGAGGCCGCGCCACCCCTCGGGGCCTAAGCCGACGACCGTCAGGCGAGCCGAGCTCATAGGGCCCCATCGATCGCGGGCGGAGCGGTCGTGCCGGGCGCCGCGGAGCCGAGCGCCATGTCCGCCACCGCGCCAGCGCTTACGGCCGTGAACACCGCTCCGGCGACCTCCGCGCCGACCCGGGTCGCCGGTCCGGCGAACGGCACGCCTCCGCCGGGCAGGGCGGCGATGCAGAAGGCGTCGGTCGCGGTCCCCGTGGCGGGCCCGTCGGCGTTGATGGCCCGAACGCCGACCGCGGCGAGCGCCTGCGCCTTGGCCTCGACCGCCGTCTGGGCGGCGCCGGCGAGCGCCGCGTCTTCGAGCGGCTCGTCCACGACGACGAGCAGGTTGATCGTTCCCACGGCCGGCACCGAGCGCGGCCGGCTCGCCGCCGCCGCCAGACCGTGTCTGACACCGACCGTCGCAAACGCCGTCGCGGCGCCCCGGACGGCGCGCTGGTGGGCTCGCACGTCGGCGGCCGTCAACATGCCGACGACGGGCTGGGGGAGCTCGAGTCCGGCGGCCCGCGCCGCGAGGTCGGCGGCCGGATCGACGCGCGCGTAGTTACCCGGCACGGTGACGTTGAGCCACGCGCGCGCCGGACCGATGCCGCCGCCCAGCACCGCCGAAGACAGCGCGCGTCGCTCACCGCCGAGGTCGACGACGAGCGCACCGCCGGCGAGCCTCGCATGCACGCACCGGCGGGGGGCGGGTCCGGATTCCGGCATGCGCCCGCCTGAGGGGGTCGCCGGTCGGGAGGCGATCCCGCGCGCCTGCGGGCGCTCGCCGGGCACGGGCGCGGTCACGCGCTCCTGCGCACGGCCTCGTCGAGCGCCTCGACGAGATGCGCGTTCTCGGACGGCCCGCGGGCGGTGAGGCGCAGATGTCCCTCGCCGAGGCCGGGAAACGACGCGGCGTGGCGGACGGCGATCGCCCGAGCATTCAGGGCGGCGACGACGCCGGGACCGTCGGCGACCTCGATCAGGCAGAAGTTCGCCGCCCCCGGCCACGTGCGCACGCCGTCGACCGCGGTGAGGCGGCTTTCGAGGTCACTGCGCTCGCCGTCGGCGCGCAGGGCCGCATCTGCGAGTGCCTGCGGACGGGCCGCGGCGGCGGCGAGCGCGGCCAGCGCGAGCGCGTTGGCCGACCACGGCGGCCGCATCGCGCGCAGTCGCTGAGCGAGCGCGGGAGCCGCCACGGCGTAGCCCGCGCGGACGCCGGGGACCGCGAGCACCTTCGTGAGGCTGCGGACGACGATCACGTCGTCGAGGGGGTCGCGGACGAGCGTCGCCGGCTCGCCCGGCACCAGATCCATGAACGCCTCGTCGACGACCACGATGCGGCCCGGACGTCGCAGGGCGAGCACGGCCGCGACGGGATCCAGCGTCCCGCTCGGCGAGGCGGGGTTGCCGACGACGACCAGGTCGGCGGCGGCCGGCACCGCGGCCGGCTCGAGCGCGAACCCGCGCTCGGGGTCGCGGAGCACGCACTCGACCGGGACGCCGTGGGCGCGCAGTGCGGCCTCGGCCTCGGTGAACCCGGGATGGACGCACGCCGCGAGCTTCGGTCGCAGCGCCGCCGGCAGCAGCCAGAGCGCCTCGGCCGCGCCGTTGGTCGGTACGACCTCGGCGGCTTTCCGGCCGTGGAGCGCGGCGATCGCGTCGATCGCCTCCTCCTCCCTGGGGTAGCGGGCCACATCGCGCTCGAGCGCCTCGCGAAGCGTCGCACGGAGCCAGTCGGGCGGACCTCCCGCGAGGACGTTGACGGCGTGGTCGGCGTCGTCGGGGCGGACGTCGCGATCGCCGTGGCGGCGGAGATCGGCGAGGCCCGC
>JAUJNZ010000009.1:92860-116489 GCA_030447905.1 Thermoleophilaceae bacterium | reverse complement strand
CCCGCTACGACGAGCTCGACGTGGTCGGCGGCGTCGGCGAGGTGCTGCACCGCCTCTCCCAGCAGGTCGAGCCACGATCGCGACACCGGTTGCGGCGGCAGGACACCCTGGCCGGCCTCCTCCGCGACGACGATCACCGCCGCTTGGGTCGCCGCGCGCGCGATGGCGTCGAGGCCGGCGAGCAGCCTTCCGCGGACCTCCGCAAGGGCGGCCTGATCGGGCGAGTCGACTGCACCGGCCCCGTGGAGGGCTGCCGCGATCCACAGCCCGAGCCCGTCGATCAACACGCACTGGTCGGCGCAGCCGGCGAGTGCGGGCGAGAGCTCGGTGCCCGCCTCGACCGTCGCCCACTCGTCCGGTCGCCGCTCGCGGTGGGAGCGGATGCGCTCGGCCATCGCGGGATCGCCGCCGGCGGCGGTCGCGACGTAGCGGACCCGTCGGCCGGTCGCCCGGGCGAGCCGCTCGGCGTGGCGGCTCTTGCCCGATCGAGTACCCCCGATGACCAGCCGCAGGCTCACGCGAGCGCAGGCTGGCGGGTTCGCACGGCATCCGTGAGACCGATCGGGATGTGGCGGTAGGCCGCCCAGTGCACGTGCAGGTAGGTGGCCTGAACCGCACCGGCGACGAACCCCTCGAGGCGCTCGGCTCCGCGCGAGGCCACCGTCCATGCCGCCCGCTCGCCCCCATCGATCGGGTCGACCCGCGAGTAGTGGAACTCGTGACCGCGCACGCGATCCCCCGCTCGCAGCCACGGCGTCGCGGCGACGACCGTCGCCTCGCGGTAGCCGAGCGTCAGGCGATCGGTCATCCGGGCTCGGGCCCCGAGCACGCCGCACATCGGATGGCCGTCGAGCTCCTCGCACAGGTAGAGCAGGCCACCGCACTCGGCCAGCACCGGCCGGCCCGCACGCGCGTGGGCGGCCACCTCGGTGCGCAGCCGCTCGTTGGCCGAGAGCGCCTCGGCGAACACCTCGGGGAACCCGCCGGCGAACACGAGCGCGCCCGCTCCGGCCGGGAGCGACTCGTCGCGGAGCGGGTCGAAGGCCAGCAGCTCCGCCCCGGCGGCGGCGAGCAACTCGAGGTTCTCGGGATAGTGGAAATTGAACGCCGGCCCGCGCGCGACCGCGATCCGGGCCGGCGCCTCTGGCTCGGCGGCGGGCGCGGGGCTCCACGCCGCGCCCGGCACGGGCGCAACGGCGCGGGCCAGGCCCAGCACGCCGTCGAGGTCGACGTGGCGCTCGACCGCGGCGGCGACGGCGTCGAGCGCCGCCCTCGTGCGTGCCTCGCGCTCCTGGGCCGGGACGAGGCCGAGGTGGCGCTCGGGCGCCGTCACGCGGTCGTCGCGGCGAAGGGCGCCGACGACCGGCACCCCGAGCGGCTCCACCGCCTCGCGCAGCAGCCGCTCGTGGTCGTCCGACCCGACGCGGTTGAAGACGACGCCCGCCACCTCGACCTCGGGGTCGAAGGTCCGGTAGCCGTGCACGATCGCGGCCGCCGAGCGCGCCATGGCCGCGGAGTCGACGACGAGCAGGACCGGCGCGCAGAGGAGCTTCGCGACATGGGCGGTCGAGGCCAGCTCGCCGCGTCCGGAGGCGCCGTCGAAGAGGCCCATGACGCCCTCGACGACGGCGATGTCGGCGCCCGCACCGCCGTGGCGCACGAGCGGTGCGATCAGCTCGGGCCCGCTGAGGAAGGCGTCGAGGTTGCGACCCGGGCGGCCGGAGGCGAGCGAGTGGTAGGTGGGGTCGATGTAGTCGGGGCCGACCTTGAACCCCTGAACGCGCAGTCCGCGCGCGCGGAGCGCGCCGATCAGCCCGCACGCCACGGTCGTCTTGCCGGCGCCGGAGCTCGTCCCGGCGACGACGACGCGCGGAATCACCACTCGATCCCCTGCTGGGCGCGGATGCCGGCGTCCATCGGGTGCTTGACCTTGACGACCTCCGACACGAGGTCCGCGGCGGCCTGGAGCTCGGCCGGAGCGTCGCGGCCGGTGATCACCACGTGCTGGAAGCCGGGGCGCGCGCCCAGCGTCGCGAGCACCTCGTCGAGGTCGATCCAACCCCAGTTGAGCGGGTAGGTCATCTCGTCGAGCAGCAGGAACTCGTAGCGCTCGGCCTCGATCGCCCGCCTGACCCCGGTCCAGCCCTCCCGGGCCAGATCGGCGGACTGGTCGAGGTCGCGCGATAGCCAGCTCCAGCCGTCGCCCATCTTCTCCCAGTCGATCCCGCCGAGCGCGCCGGGCCGCCTTGGCCTCGCCGACCTTCCACTTGCCCGACTTGACGAACTGGAACACGCCGCAGCGGTGGCCTCGCGCCCACGACCGCATCAGCATCCCGAACGCCGAGGTGCTCTTGCCCTTGCCCTCGCCGGTGATGACGATCAGCAGCGGGCGATCGCGCGGCTTGCGCCGCTTGGGCTCGGCGGAGCCGCGGTCGTCCGGGCGGTGTGGGACGTCGACTCCCCGGCCGTGCCGGTCGAGCTGGTCGCGGACCGGCGGCTCGGTCATGCGGCTCTCCTCGTCGCGGGCCTGAGGCGGTGCAGCTGTGCGCCGGCGGCGGCGGCGAGCTCGGCGGCGATCCCCACGCGGACGGGGCCGTCCTCGGTGTCGACCACGTGAACGGCGTCGGCGGCGCCCGCGAGCCGGGCGGCGGCGCGGCGCGCGCCGCCGTCGCGGTCATCGACCCGGCCGTCGGTGAGCACGACGGCGAGTGCGCGCCGCGTACGGTCGCGGCGGCGCTCGCGCCCGACTAGGGCGGCGGTCGCCTGGAGGCCGGCGGCGAGCGGGGTGCGTCCGCCGGTCGGGAGGTCGTCGACCGCGGTCGCGGCCTGCTCGAGCCCGGCGCCGGGGGCCACGAGCACTTCCGCCCCGCCGCCGCGGAAGGCGACGATCGCCACGCGGTCGCGCCGGGCGTACGCGTCGCGCAGCAGGGCGATCAGGGCGCCCTTGACGCGCGCCAGCCGCCGGCGGGCGGCCATCGATCCGCTCGCGTCGACCACGACACAGATCAGGGCGCTCTCGCGGCCGGCGCGGACGTGCTCGCGCAGGTGGCCCGGCCCCCGCCGAGCAGGCGGGCGCGGCAGGCTGCCGACGAGCGCGAGGTCGTCGCTGTCGGGCATGGCCGGTCGGGTGTCGATCGCCCCCGCGCCCGGTCCGTGCGTGCGAGCGCGCCGGCCGGCGGGGCCGCCTCCCGCGCCCCCGAGGCCCGTGGCCGCGGGGGCAGGAGCGCGGGCGCGGGGGCGTCGCGGCGTGCTCGCGGGGCCGGAGCCTCGGCGGCGGGGCGGGGCTCAGGGGCGTCCGGTGGTGGCTGCCGCCCGGCCGCGGCGTCGGGTCCGTCCGGTCCCGCGCCGGGGCGGGGTTCGTCGTCGGGGTCACCCGTCCCGCCCCCGGCGGCTGCGCCGGGGCCGGTGGCACCCGACCCGCGCGCGAGCCCGGGAAGGGCGCCTGCGCCGTTCCCGTCGCCCGCGCTCCGGCCGGCGCCGCTCGGGGCGGTGCCCTTCGGCGGCCCGTCGCCGTCGGGCTCGCCCGCGAGCGCGCGCTCGAGCTCGCCGTCGTCTGGGCCGTGGGGGGCGAGCGGGTCGCGCCGGCGTCGGTGGGCGAGCGCGAGCGTCGCCGCCCGATGCACGTGCTCTCCAGCCACCTCGTCCGCCCCGGCGAGCGCCGCGAGCGCGCGGGCGGCACGGGCGCACACGAGGTCGCCGCGCACGCCGTCGACGCCGAGCCGGGCGCACGCGCCGGTGATCCGCAGCAGCTCGCGCTCGGGCAGCCGCACGTGCCCGAGCCGCCCCCGCGCCGCGGCGATGCGCTCGGCCATCGCCAGCTCGGACTCGCGCCAGGAGGCGGCGAACGCCTCCGGGTCCCGCTCGAACGCGAGCCGGCGGCGCACGATCTCCGCGCGCTGGGACGGATCGTCCGGGGCGCGGACCTCGACCCCCAGCCCGAAGCGGTCGAGCAGCTGCGGGCGCAGGTCGCCCTCCTCGACGTTCATGGTCCCGACGAGCAGAAAGCGGGCGGCGTGCTCGGCGGACACGGCCTCCCGCTCGACCCGCGCGACCCCCGAGGCGGCGGCGTCGAGCAGCGCGTCGACGAGGTGGTCGGGGAGCAGGTTGACCTCGTCCACGTACAGGATCCCCCGGTGGGCTCGAGCGAGCAGGCCGGCCTCGAACGCCTGCTCGCCGGCGAGCGCGCGGGCGAGGTCGAGCGACCCGACGAGGCGGTCGAGCGTGGCCCCGAGCGGCAGCTCGACGAGCGGCGCCGGCCGCTCGGCCGCGACCGCCTCGGCCGGGACCCGGCCACCCGGCGCGAGCTCGCCCGGGGCGAACGCGAACGGGCTGCCCTCGGCCGCGGGGACCGCCGGAAGCAGCGGCGCGAGGCCGCGGACGGCGGTCGACTTGGCCGTCCCGCGCTCGCCGCGCACCAGGACGCCGCCCACGTCCGGGGCGACCGCGTTGACGAGCAGCGCCTCGACGAGGTAGGACTGGCCGACGATCGCGCTCAGCGGATATACCGCGCTCACGCGCCCGCCTCCTCGAGCTCGCCCTCGAGCGCCAGGAAGCGCTCGCGGATGCCCGCGAGCGTGCCCTCGTAGGGCTCGGACCACAGGCCGCGGTCGGCGGCCTCGACGAGCCGCTCGGCGATCGCCCGCGCCGCCCAAGGGTTGGAGCCCGCCATGAACTCGGCGACGTCGGGGTCGAGGACGTAGCGCTCCGCGACCCGCTCGTACATCCAGTCCTCCGCCACGCCGGCGGTCGCGTCGTAGCCGAACAGGTAGTCGACGGTGGCCGCGAGCTCCGCCGCGCCCTTGTAGCCGTGGCGGATCATCGAGGCCACCCAGCGTGGGTTCGCCACCCGAGCGCGGAAGACCCGCCGGGTCTCCTCGCCCAGGGTCCGCGTGACGGTGCGGGAGGGGTCCGAGGAGTCGCCGACGTAGGCGGCCGGCGCGCGGCCGCCGACCGCCTCCGCCATCGCGACCATGCCGCCGTGGTACTGGAAGTAATCGTCGGAGTCCAGGATGTCGTGCTCGCGGGAGTCGACGTTCTTCACCGCCACGTCGATCCGCCCGTAGCAGTCGCGCATCGCCTCGCGCGCCGGCGCGCCGTCCAGTCCGCGCCCGTAGGCGTGCCCGCCCCAAGCCTCGTAGACCTCGGCGATGTCGCCCTGCTCGCGCCAGTCGCGGGCGTCGATCAGCTGCAGCAGCCCGGCCCCGTAGGTGCCGGGCCGCGACCCGAAGACGCGCGTGGTGGCGCGCCGCCAGGCCTCGGGAGAGCCGAGCTCGGCGGCCAGCCGCTCGGCGTCGGCGCGAGCGTGGGCGGCGACGAAGTTGAGGTCGGCGGGCTCGTCGAGCGCGGCCACCGTCGCGACCGCGTCGTCGAGCAGCGCCAGCACGTGCGGAAAGGCGTCGCGGAAGAAGCCGGAGACGCGCACCGTGACGTCGATCCGGGGCCGGCCGAGCTCCTCGAGCGCCACCACCTCGATCCCGGTGACGCGGCGCGACTCGCGATTCCAGGTCGGCCGCACGCCGAGCAGGGCCAGGATCTCGGCGATGTCGTCGCCCTGGGTGCGCATCGCCGCCGTTCCCCACGCGACGAGCCCGACCATGCGCGGCAGCTCGCCGCCCTCGCGCCGGTAGCGGTCGAGGAGCGCGTTGGCGAGCCGCTCGCCCACCTCCCAGGCGAGCTCGGACGGCAGCCCGCGCGGGTCGACGGAGTAGAAGTTCCGTCCGGTCGGAAGCACGTCGAGCCGGCCGCGGGTCGGGCTTCCGGACGGGCCCGCCGGAACGTGGCGGCCGTTGAGGGCGGCCACCACGCCGGCGAGCTCGTCGCCGGTACGCCGGATGCGGGGAACCACCTCGGTCGCGGCGAAGCGGAGCGTGCGCTCGACGCCGTCGTCGCGGTGGCCGAGAACCCGCTCGCATACCTCCCCCGCCGCGAGCTCGCTCCAGCCGCTGGCGGCGAGTGCGTCGAGCAACGCGGCCTGCGCGGCCTCGATTCGATCGACCAGGTCGCCGGCGGTCGCGACCGGACCCGGGAAGCGCTCGGCGAGCTCGGCCGGCACAGCGGCCACCCGCTCGCCGGGTGCAGCCACCAGCGCCGGCTCGTCGAGCCCGAATGCGGCCCCGACGGCGCGCCGCAGTCCCGGCACCTCTCCCGAGCCGAGCCGCAGCAGCCCGGAGACCAGCCCGCGGAGGCGGTCGCCCTCGGGGACCGCCCCGAGGACGTGAAGCCCGTCCTTGACCTGGATGTCCTTGACCTCGCAGAGGTAGCCGTCGATGTGCTCGACGAGCGCGCCGACGTCCTCGGGGCGCTCGTGCACGCCGAGATCGGACTGGAGGTTGGCGGCCTCGATCGCCGACCAGATCCGCGCGGCGAGCGCCGGGAGCTTCGCCGGGTCGAGCACCTCGAGGCGCGCGTACTCGTCGAGCAGGGCCTCGAGCTCGGCGAGCTCGTCGTAGCTCTCGGCGCGCATCATCGGCGGCACGAGGTGATCGACGATCGCGGCGTGCGCACGGCGCTTGGCCTGCACGCCCTCGCCGGGGTCGTTGACGACGAACGGGTACACGAGCGGCAGGTCGCCAAGCGCGGCGTCGGGCGCGCACGCCGCCGACAGCCCGAGCATCTTTCCGGGAAGCCACTCGAGCGTCCCGTGCTTGCCGAGGTGGACGATCGCGTCCGCGCCCCAGACGGCGTCGAGCCACCGGTAGCAGGCCAGGTAGTGGTGGGTCGGCGGCAGCGCCGGATCGTGGTAGATGCCGACCGGGTCGTCGCCGTAACCGCGCGGCGGCTGGATCGCGATCACCACGTTGCCGAGCTCGAGTCCGGCGACCACGAAGGCGTCGCCGTCGACGTAGGCGTCGCCCGGTGGCGGACCCCAGCGTCCCTCGACGGCCTCGCGCAGCCCGGCCGGGAGCTCGGCGTACCAGGAGAGGTAGTCGTCGACGGCCAGCCGCAGCGGGGCCGCGGCGAGCTGCTCGTCGGTGAGGAACTCGGAGTCGTGACCGCCGGCGGCGACCAGCGCGTGCATGAGGTCGTCGCCGTGGGCGAACGGGCGCTCGACGAGCATGCCGTCGGCCTCGAGCGTCTCGAGCAGCGCGAGCGCGCTCGCCGGGGTGTCGAGCCCGACCGCCATGCCGATACGCGCGTGCTTGGTCGGAAAGCTCGTGAGCAGCACCGCGACCCGACGCCGGCCGGCGGGCAGCCGGCGCAGCCGCGCGCAGCGCACCGCCAGGCGCGCCACGCGGGCGCAGCGCTCGCGATCGGCCACGTAGCTCGGTACCGCCGCCCCGACCGGCGAGGCGTCGTCGCCGCGCTCCTTGAAGGAGACGACCCCGCCGAGCAGCCGCCCGTCGAACTCCGGGATGGCGACCTGCGTCGCGGCGTCGAGGGGGGCGAGCCCCGCGTCGGACTCCGCCCAAGCGGCGCGGGAGGTGGTCGCGCAGACCGCCTGGATAACCGGCACGTCGAGTGCGGCGAGGGCCGAGGCGTCCCAGTCCTGCCACGCCTCGCCGACCCCCTCCCCCTCGTCCGCCCAGGCGTCCCCGGCCCCAGAGCCGCCGGTTGCCAGCATGGTCGTCACCAGCGCGTCGATGCGGCCGTCGAGCAGCTCGAGCGCGGGCACCCGACCGTCGGCGCCGCGGCGAAGCGAGTAGCTCCAGACGGCGAGGGCGTTCGCGCCGGCGGCCTGGATCGTCGCGCAGAGGTCGTCGACCCAGGCGGTGTTCCCGGTCAGGCGGTGCGAGCGGTAGAAGCAGACCGCCACGGTCGGGCGCTCGGGATCGTGGGCGGCCAGCGCTTCGGTGAGCGCCACGTCGCCCTCGCCGGGGACGTAGACGCCGAGGTCGGGCCGCTCGCTCGGCGGCGCGAAGCCGTAGCCCTCGAGCAGGAAGGTGTCGGCGAGGAAGCGCAGCAGCTGCTCGACGTTGTCGACGTCGCCGTGGCGCAGGTACTCCCCGGCCTGGGCGACCGCGCCGGTGGGCGCCAGCGAGAGCGCGGTGAGCTCGGCGTCGGGCTCGGCCTCGCCGCCCAGGGCGAGCAGCACCACGCCGCGCTCCACGCAGCGGGCGCGCAGCCGGTCGAAGCCCTCGGGCCAGCCGCGGCGGCCGCCGAGGATGCGACACAGCACGACGCGCGCGCCCTCGAGCAGGTCGTCGATCAGCGCCTCGTGTTCGGTCCCGGCGCCCGGGTTCGCACAGCGGACCTCGGGGAAGCCGTCGGGCAGGCGCTCGGCGGCGGCGGCCGTGGCGAGGATCTCGTTGTCGGCGGTGGTCACGAAGCGCAGCACGGGCGGACCTCGGTTCGGACGGTCGGCAGGCCGCCGGGCGGGCCGCCCTCGATCAGCGCGGCCAGGCGGTCGCCGTCGACGTGCTCTGCGACGAGGTCGCCGAGGGCGTCGAGCCGGGCCTCCCGCGCGGCGGCGAAGGGCACGGTGCCGGGGGTAAAGGTGCGCCCGCGTGCGGCCGCGACCGCCACGAGCAGCGCCCGCCGCAGCTCGTCGTGCTCGAGCGCACCGTGCCACGAGGTGCCGACCACCGCGGCGGTGCGGCAGCCATCCGGCTCGCCGTCGTCGGCCACCAGCACGTCCTCGCCGCCGTGGCGGGCGACGCGCCCGTGGCGGATCTCGTACCCGGAGGCCGCCGTGGCGAGCCAGCCGCAGCGGCCGCTGCGGCGCCGCAGGAGCTTGTCGGGGGCGAAGGTCGTGGTCACGGGCAGCAGGCCGAGGCCGTCGACGGCCCCGCGTCCCGACTCCACATGGTCGACGATCCGCTCGCCGAGCAGCTGGTAGCCGCCGCAGAGGCCAAGCGTCGGAGCGCCGGCCGCGGCGCGCGCGGCTATCGCGCGGTCGAGGCCGGCGGCGCGCAGGCGCCCGAGGTCCTCGACGGTCGCCTTCGTACCGGGGACGACGAGCAGGTCGGCGCGCTCGACGTCGGCCGCCGAGCGGGTGAAGCGGACCCGGACGCCGGGCTCGGCCGCGAGCGCATCGGCGTCGGTGAAGTTGCTCATCCAGCGCAGCCGCAGGACGGCCACCTCGAGCGTGTCGCCGGCGGCCGGCGCCTCGGGCCGGGACGCCTCGAGCGCGAGCGAGTCCTCGACGTCCATCCAGAGGTCCTCCACCCACGGCAGCACCCCGAGCGTCGGGCGGCCGGTGATCTCCTCGAGCTCGTCCAGGCCGGGCGCCAGGACGCCCGGGTCGCCCCGGAACTTGTTCACGAGAAAGCCCGCGACGTGCTCCTGGTCGGCCGCGTCGAGCAGCGCGACGGTCCCGAACAGCGAGGCGAAGACGCCGCCGCGGTCGATGTCGGCCACGACGATCACCGGCAGGCCGGCGGCCCGCGCCAGCCCCATGTTGGTCAGGTCGCCGTCGCGAAGGTTGATCTCCGCGGGGCTGCCCGCACCCTCGCAGACCACGACGTCGAAGCGCGCGCGGAGGTCGGCGAGCGCCGCCGCCACGACCGGGCGCAGCTCGTGCTTGAGCTCCTGGTAGGAGCGGGCGTCGGCGTCCGGGCAATACGGCCTCCCCATGACCACGACCTGGCTGTGCCGCTCCCCGGACGGCTTGATCAGCACCGGGTTCATCGCCGCCTCGGGCTCGAGGCCGGCGGCCGCCGCCTGGACGGCCTGAGCGCGGCCGATCTCTGCGCCGTCCCGGGTCACGACGGAGTTGAGCGCCATGTTCTGAGCCTTGAACGGCGCGACCCGGACCCCCGCGCGGGCCAGCCAGCGACAGATTCCCGCGGTGATGACGGACTTGCCGGCGTCGGAGTGGGTCCCGCAGACCAGAAGCGCGCCCCTCATGCGATCACCCGCGCCAGGACGGCGCACGCGCCGGCCGCCACCGCCCCCACCGCCAGGGACAGCCTGGCGGCGCGGTCGATGTCCGCGGCTTCGGGGACGCGACCCTCGGCGCCGAGCAGAGGTCGCTCCTCGGCTCGGCCGCCGTAGGCGAGCGATCCCCCCAGGCGCACGCCCAGGGCGCCGGCGAAGGCCGCCTCCATGGGCCCGGCGTTCGGGCTCGGGTGCGCGCGGCCGTCGCGGACGACCACGGACCAGGTCCGGCGCGGCGTCCCGCCGACCAACGGCGAGCAGAGGGCGGTGAGGGCGGTGCCCGCCCGCGCGGCGGGCCAGCTGATGAGGTCGTCGAGGCGGGCGGCGGCCCAGCCGAACTCGCGGTAGCGGGCGCTGCGGTTTCCCACCATCGCGTCGAGCGTGTTGGCCGCGCGGTGGGCGGCGACGCCGCCCGGGCCAGCCAGAGCACCCCACACGAGCGTCCCCACCACCGCGTCGCTCGTGTTCTCGGCCACCGACTCGACCGCCGCCCGGCAGATCGCGTCGGCCTCGAGCCGGGTGGTGTCGCGGCCGACGAGCGCCGGAAGCGCCGAACGCGCCGGGGCGAGCTCGCCCCGCTCGACGTACAGGGCGATGCGGCGGGCCTCGCGTACGAGCGAGCGCCCACCGAGCGCGAGCCAGGCGACGGCCGCGAGCGCGAGCGAGCGCGGCAGCCGCAGCGATCGCGTGACGAGCTCGGCGGCCAGACCGGCCAGCCCGACGAGGGCGCCGGCGTACGCCGCGCCCCGTCGCCGCGACGGCGCGTATACGGCCGCCTCGACGGCCTCGGCCGCGCGCCCGAAGCCGGCCACGGGATGCCAGCGGCGGGGATCGCCGAGGAGCATGTCGGCAGCCCAACCGCTCACGAGGGCGGTCGCGCTCACGCGGGGCATCCGCCGCAGTTCACGCGGGTCACGGTCCAGCGGCCGTCGTGGGCGTGCAGCTCGGTCACGGCCAGGGGCGCGGCGTCGAGCCGCCAGAACGCGGCGAGCGGCGCCGCGAGGGCGTGCACGAGCGCCGCCTTCACCACGCCGCCGTGCGTGATCGCGACGGCGCGGCCATCCGCGCGCGCCTGCGAGTCGAGCCAGGCGCCGATGCGGCGGGCAAAGGCTCTGAGGCTCTCGCCGCCGTGCGGGCAGGCGTCGGGATCGGTCATCCAGGCGCGGACCGCCTCCGGTTGGCTCGCGTGCAGGTCGGCCAGCGAGCGCCCGGCCCACAAGCCGAAGTCACACTCGGCAAGCTGCTCGTCGGGGATGGGATCGAGCCCGGCCGCCGCGGCCGTCTCCCGGCATCGCCGGGCGGGGCTCGCAAGGACCTCCCCGGCCGGTGGCACGAGCGCGGCGAGCTCGGCCGCTCGGGCCCGGGCGCGCGAGTCGAGCGGCTCGTCTTGCGGGAACGACACCGCGCGCGTCGCGGCCGTCGGAGCGTGGCGCACGAGCAGGAGGCGCCTCACCGGCGCCCGCCGAAGCGCGGGCGAAGCTGGTTGAGCGAGCGGCCGACGTGCATCTCGTACCTCCTCGGGATCGAGCGTCCCGTAGCGCTGAAGGCCCCGCGGCGGGCGAGTCTCCTGACTCCCGGATCGCCGCTTCGCCCGCCTTCCGGCGGTCACCCGCCGTGGCTTCTGGGAGTCGCTCCCCGGTCACAGTGGCGCGACCGTCCCGGATTCCCACCGGGTTCCTCGCGCCGCCGCGCTTGACGGCGGCATCCTAACGCGCCCCGCCCGCAGGCGGGGTGTCGATCTAACCTCCCGCCCGATGACGGCCGAGAACCGCCTGCGCCGGCCTCCGACGCCGCCCGGCTTCGATTCCTCCCGCGCCGCCCAGCGCGCCGCCGATCCGGCCGGCTGGGGCTACCCGCCCGAGCAGCGCGACGTCGTCCACCGGGTCATCGCCGAGCGCCGCGACATCCGCCGCTTCCGGCCCGACCCCGTCCCCCCCGACGCCCTGCGCCGGGTGCTCGAGGCCGCCCATCGCGCCCCTTCGGTGGGGCTCATGCAGCCCTGGCGGCTGATCGTGATCCGCGACGTGGCGACACGCGTAGACGTGCGCCGGCTCGCCCAGCGCGAGCGCCTTCGCCAGGCCGACCGCTTCGACGACCGCGCCCGCCAGTTCCTCGACCAGAAGGTCGAGGGGGTGGTCGAGGCGCCGCTCGGCATCTGCGTCTGCTGCGACCACGGTCGCCCCGGCGAGGAGGTCCTGGGCCGCGGAACGATCCTCGACACCGACGTCTACAGCACGGCCTGCGCCGTCCAGAACCTGTGGCTGGCCGCGCGTGCCGAGGGCCTCGGCGTCGGCTGGGTCTCGTTCTACCGACCGGATGACATGCGCGCGCTGCTCGATATACCCCAGCGCGCCGACCCAATCGCCTACCTCTGCATCGGCTGGCCCGACGAACGGCCCGCGCGCCCCGGCCTCGAGTCGGCCGGGTGGTCAGCGCGCGCGCCCCTCGACGCGGTGGTGATGGAGGAGCGCTGGCGAGTCGACGAGCCCACCCCGCCTCCCGGCGACGACGGCGCCCGCCCGCCCGACCGCTCCATTCCGGGTCGGATTGGTGCGGGTGGTGCCCAGGAGACGCGCCCGGCCCCGCCCGGCGCCGGTCCGGACCGCGCCGCGGCGATCGCCGCGCGCGACCGCCTCGACCAGCTCGTCAAGCCGGGCGGCAGCCTCGGCGCCCTCGAGGCGTTGATCGAGCACTGGGCGCAGATCGCGGGCGGGCCGCCGCCCGAACGACCCCGCGCGGGCGTGCTCGTATGCGCCGCCGACCACGGCCACGTGGGCCACGGAACGACCCTGTTCGAAGCCGAGGTCTCGACCCAGGTCGCGGCCGCGGCCGCGCGCGGCGAGACGGCGGTCGGGGTGCTCGCCCGGCGCGACGGCCACGAGCTGCTGGTCGCAGACGTCGGTCTGCTGGGCCCGACGCCCGCGGGCGTGCGCGACATGAAGGTCGCCGCCGGCTCGGCGGACATGCTGGCCGGCCCGGCCCTCGAGTCCGACATGCTCGAGCGCGCCCTCGGCGCGGGCGCGGCCCTGGCCGGCGAGCTCGCCGACAGCGGCGCCGACTGCCTCGTCCTCGGCGAGATCGGCGTCGGCAACACCGCCACCTCGGCGGCGCTGGTAACCGCGCTGACGGGCGCGTCGCCCGCGGTCACGGTCGGCCGCGGCACCGGCCTCGACGCGGCCGGCGTCGAGCGCAAGCGAGAGCTCGTGGCGGCGGCCCTCGACCGCCACGGCGCGCCGCTGCCCGTGCGCGAGGCCCTGCTAGCCGTCGGCGGCCTGGAGCTCGCGGCGCTCGCCGGCGCGGCGATCGAGGCGGGGCGCCGGCGGCTTCCGGTAATGCTCGACGGCTATGCGGTCGGCGCCGCGGCACTGGCCGCGGTGGAGATCGACGGCGCGGTCGCGGAGACGCTCATGGCGAGTCACCGCTCCGCCGAGCCCGGCCACGCGCTCGTCCTCGCCCAGCTCGGCATCGAGCCCCTGCTCGACCTGCGCCTTCGCCTCGGCGAGGCCTCGGGGGCACTCCTGGCCCTGCCGGTCGTCGCCGCCGCTGGAGCGCTCCACCGCAACATGGCGACCTTCGAGGAGTGCGGGGTTGCGCGCGGAGGCGGGTGAGCGCGCCGCCGCCGGTCGAGGGCGCCTCCGTGGCGCCCCCGACGACGCCGCTCTGGCCGTTGCCTTCCTGACCGTTCTACCGGTCCGGGCGCGCCACGGCACCCTCGAGCGTGCGGCCGGCTGGTTCCCGGTGGTCGGCGCGCTGATCGGCGCTCTGGCGGGCGGGGTCCGCGCCGCCGCCGATCCGCTCGTGGGGCCGGCCGCGGCCACGGTCCTCGCGCTGGTCGCGCTCGTGGCCGTCACGGGCGCCCTCCACCAGGATGGGCTGGCCGACACCGCCGACGGTCTCGGCGCGCGAGGCGATCGCGAGCGGCGGCTCGCGGTCATGCGCGACCCCGCCGTCGGGGCGTTCGGCGCCCTCGCGCTGCTCGCCTGGGCGCTGGCGGTCCTGACGGCGCTCGCGCAGCTCTCCCCTGGAGCGGCCGCCGCGGCGATCGCCGCGGCCGCGGCGGTGGGGCGCTGGGCCGCGCTGCTGCACGCCGCGGGGGCCTCCCCCGCGCGCGAAGACGGGCTCGGCGCGGGGTTCACGCCCGGGGCGCCTGCGCTGCTCGCCGCCACCACGGCGACCGTGGCGATCGCCGGCGCGGTGTCCGGCCCGCTGGCCGGTCTCGCGGCGCTGGCGGCCGGCGCGGCGGTCGGCGGCGGCTCGGCCGCCTTCGTGCGTCGCGCGCTCGGGGGAAGGACGGGAGACACGCTCGGCGCGACCGTGGCCGTCGCCGAAGCGGCGGTCTGCCTCGTGCTCGCCGGGGTCTGGCGGGGTTGAGGCCGCGCGGACCGGCGCTACCCGGTGAACCGCGCGGGCGGCCGCGTAAGTACGCCCCGATCGACGGAAAACCGCCCGGCCCATGACCCAGAAGACCCTCATCGACTTCGATCTCGACCGCTACCTGCGGGCCTCGAAGCGCCTCGACCGCTCGGATCTCGACTGGGACGACGTCCCCAACCACCCGCTGAGCGACGGGGACGTCATGTCCATGCACTACATGATGGACATCGAGACCCACACGGTGATCTACCTGCGCGACCTGCTCGCCACGCGTGCGGCCAACGATCCCCATGTCACGGCTTCCTGTCGTGCTGGGTCTACGAGGAGCTCTGGCACGGTGAGGCCTTCTCCGAGTTCCTGCGCGCCTACGGGCTCGAGGTTCCGGCCGAGCCCAAGCTGCGCGACGGCTCGACCCCGATGCCGACCCGCCCCGACGGGTGGGCGGTCTGCGCGAGAAGCGGCGTGGGCCACCAGCTCCACCTCCTCCCCACCATGGTCGGCTCGATGGGATCCGCCACTTCATCGGCCTCCACTGACCACGCTGCAGAGCTACTACGCCCTGATCCGGCGTACGCCCGAAAACCCGGTGCTTCACCGGATGCTGCGCCGGGTGATCCAGGACGAGCGCCGCCACTTCGCCTTCTACCAGCGCAGGCCAAGGCACGGCTCGAGGTCGCGCCGCCGCGCGCGCGCAGGCTCGTGCGCTGGGTGCTCGCGAACTTCTGGACGCCGGTCGGCGCCGGCGTCAAGTCCCAGGAGGAGGTCAACGCCCTCGGTCTCTACCTGTTCTCGAGACCCCGAGGGCCGCGAGCAGGTGCGCGACATCGACCGGACGGTCTCGGAGATCCCCGGGCTCGAAGGTCCGACCCTGGTCGAGGACGCACTCGACGCGGCGATCGCCCGCGCGGAGCGCCAGCCGGGGTACGCGGGACCGGTGCCCCCGACACGCCCGGCCGCCGAGGCGGAGCTGGCCGGCGCGACGGTCGGATAGCGGCGCCGCGGACCGGAGACGCCTCCGGGCGGCGTCTACAATGGGCGGTCGCGCCGCCATCGTCTAGGGGACTAGGACGCCGCCCTCTCACGGCGGAAACCGGGGTTCGAATCCCCGTGGCGGTATGACCGGGACCCGCATTGCGATGCGGGTTCTCGTCGTTCTAGGGCCGGTGGCTAGCAAGTTGGCTAGCAACGGCAGCGGCGACGCGGGTCCGTCCCCGACCCCTGCTAGAACCTCCTTATCGCGTCGGTGTGCGGCGCTCATGCGTGCGGGTGTCCGTCCCGCTCAAAGGCGGGGCGGACACGCTGCAAACAGAGTTCCGACCACCGCGCGAGAGAGAATGGAGGAGGAAGAACGCATGATCGAGCACACTGAACACGACGATGATCGACGCCTCGGGTAAGCCGATCCTCATCCCGACGCCCGACGACTGGGCCGTGGCCAGGATCACCTATCCGCCCCCGGAGCGTCTCAGGCGCCTACGCCCGATCCAGGCGAGAGCCTGTTGGGAGACAGCTCATCGGCGCTACTGCGAGGCCCAAGCGCACGACGAGGGACTCCTCTGCCAGTTCGAGGGTGCACCGGTGGCGTTTGAGCAGGCGCATGAGAGCCGCGAGATCCCCGAGCGGCGCCTTGATCGCGAGCGAGAAACCTCGAGGCGAGCGGTGAGCGATAGCCGGGAGCGCTATGGCATCAGTAGTGCCACGCGCCGGGACCTCGAGCGCGATGTCCTACGGAAGCGCGGTCGTGACCGTCACGACGTGCGGGACCTCGAGATGGCGAAGGTGCGCTCCAGCGGCACGCCCGGCCTTCGGCGGACACCACTCGCCCGAGCCGTCGCCCGGCGGCCCGGTGCCCGGCGGACCTCCCGCACCAGCCGCGGCAGCCCGAGCGACTCTGGCGGTGGTGAACCTCCACCAGGTTTAGGCACGCGGCGGAGCGAGCCGCGGCCACTTCGACACTCGCTCGCCGCCGTGGTCGGCGGGCTAAGTAATCCCCAAGCAGGCGAGCTCGCCCGCGACCTTCTCGGGGGCGGGCCATGACCGGTGCCGGCGCGCTCAACGGCTATCGCGCCGACTACCACTTCGACGAACTCTGGTGGGGCTCGCTCGGGGAGCTCCGGCGCCTCCTCGACGCGCACCACTTCGGCTCCTACTGCGAGGCACCGGTCGACGACGGTGGCGGCTTCTACATGGAGTGCCCCCTTGCGCCCGGCACCGAGCACTTTGTCCACGCGTTCGAGCACCACGCCGATCACGTCGAGCTCGCCTGCGGCCACGGATGCGATGAGGAGGTCATCCGCGCGCGCCTGCTCGCGGCTCAGTCGCTCCTCAACGATCTCTCTCCCGGTGCCGAGGACCAGGTCGACTCGTGGTATGAGTCCGCCGCTGCCCTCCTGGCCGAGCCCGATCCCGGGCCGACGCCCTTCCTAGTCGAAGACCTTCTAGTCGACGGTGCCGTCGGCGCCATCCAAGGCCAGCACAAGTGCGGCAAGACGTGGGTCCTCCTCGAGCTCGCACTGGCGATCGCGACCGGTCAGAGGGCGTTCGGGCGCTTCGACATCCCGACGCCCGGTCCCGTGCTGATCGTGCTCGAGGAATCCGGCCGTGCGGCCCTCCATCGCCGGCTAGACGCCCTTCGCCGCGGCTACGGGTTGGGCGTCGCTGAGCTGACCGACCTGCACTTTGCCGCCAACCGCCGTGTGCGGCTCGACGAGCAGCAGTGGCGCCGGGCGCTCATCGAGGCCGCCACGAGCCTCGAGGCACGAGCGGTCTTCCTCGATCCGCTCGTGCGCCTCAAGGGCGCGAGCGTCGATGAGAACGCCCAGAAGGAGATGGCGCCCGTTCTCGACTTCATGCGCGACCTGAGAGACGCCGCCGGCTCGGCGGTCATCTTCGCTCACCACGTCGGCCACGCCGAGCATCGCGAGTCCGACGGGCGCTGAACCGCGACGAGGTGGCGGTCAACCCGACGACCGGCCTCGAGCTGGCGGCCGCACGCGGAAGCCGCGAGCGAATCGCCGCGCCGGCGGAGGCTGCCGAGCTCGTGGCCGCCCTGCCCGAGGAGGATCGGGTACTCTGGGCGACGGCCTTCTACGCCGGCCTGCGCCGCGGCGAGCTGCGCGCGCTCAAGTGGTCGGACGTCGACCTCAAGGAACGGGTGATCCGGGTTGAGCGCACCCTCGACGACGGCGAGCTCGGACGGCCCGGCGAGACGATCGTCCCGAAGACCAGGGCCGGGCGACGGCGGGTTCCCATCCCGAAGGTGCTCCAAGGCGAGCTCGCCGCCCACAAGCTCCGCACTGGCCGCGACGGCGAGGCGCTCGTCTTCGGGAGGACGGCGACGACTCCCTTCATACCCTCGACCGTCCGCCGTCGCGCCCTGGCCGCGTGGGCGCCTGAGGAGGGCCAGGAGCGACAGCTCGAGCCGATCGGGCTACACGAGGCGCGCCACACGCTCGCCTCGACCATGATCGCCGCCGGCGCCGACCTCAAGACGCTCTCGACCTGCATGGGGCACTCGTCGATCACGATCACGATGGACCGCTACGGGCACCTGCTCCCGGGGAGCGAGGAGGCGGCCGCGGCGAAGCTCGACGCCTACCTCGAGCGCGCGACCGGCGGCTAGGAGGGTCCGTCGTCGCTCGTGAAGAAGTCGCGCGCCTTCTCGAGCGGTCCCCGGTTGGGGTCGGGCAGGCGCTCGGTGAGCTTCTCGACGTCCCCCTTAATGCCGCTGACGGTCTCGTGCATGGTTCGTAGGTCGCCGAGCAGCTCGCCCACCGTCTCGTTGAGATATGAGTCCTCGCCCTCTAGCGCGGTGACGACCGCCTGGAGCGAGTCGATCCGCTCCCCGAGGCTCTTCTCGACGCCCTCCACGGCGGAGAGAAGCTGGGGAAGCAGCTTGGTCTGTCTGCTGATGCGCTCCACCACCGAGAGGATCTCGGGGACCCGCTGGGTGTGCTCGAGTATCTGCTCGAGCGCGGGCATCAGGCCGGCCACCGGCTCCGTCTGCTCGCGGACGCGTGTGAGCTCGGCGCGCATCGGTCCCACCTCGCGCGCCGCCTCGGCTAGCGACCTGAGCGCTTCAATGACACGCTCAGGGATGCGCAGCGGCGCGAGCAGGCCGTCCAACACACTGCCGCCGCGACCGTCCGATGGCTCGCCTGCAGCCATTTGTTGGAAAGCCTACAGATTCAGTGCGCGCCGAGTCGGAGAGGACCCGCCTCCGTGGAGGCCGCCGTCCCCGGCGGAAGGTCGCCTGCCGGCTACCTGAATGGGAAGCGCGACGCCGCAGAATGCGTTCTGCACGCCTCCTGGCTAGCAACTGGCTAGCAACCGGGTGCGCTCGCCTGCGGTCCCCTGCCCCCTCTCTGCGGTTCGGATTCCGCTCTAGCGCGCGAAAACCGCTCTAGCAAGCGGTGCGACCCGCCTTTCGAATCCCCGTGGCGGTATGACCAGTACCCGCATTCCGAAGGGAAGGAGGCGCTATGACGGAGATCGTGTTCGCGATTCCCGTTCTGCCTGGCAAGGAGGAGCTGGACCGCCAGACGTTTGACGAAATGGCGGAGTCGCGCCGCGACGAGTACGCGGCCGCCCTGACAGAGGCGGGCATATCGCGCAAGCCGTTTGGCACGAGGAAACGCCGAACGGCACGCTTGCTCTCGTTTACATCGAGGCGGACAGCCCAGACGCCGCTCAGCGCTTCACGTCATCCGACGCCGCGATCAGCCGCATGTTCCGCGAGCGGATGCAGGAGGTCCACGGCGTGGATGTCTCTCAGCCGCCTCCGCCAGTGACGAAGGTCCACGACTTCCGGGTATAGCCGGGAACCCCCGACAACCAGTCAGCCGCAGTCGCGCCCAGCCGGACAACCGGCCCCTTTTAGCGGTGAAACTAGCTGCGGTCGGCGCTCTGAGCAGCCCGAGACTCGCCTCGTCGTCGGTTCCTCTCGGGAGCAGCCCATCGGCGCTGACGATCCCCGGCACGGTCTCGGGATTCTCCTTTCTCCCGCCAACCGGTTCGCTACGCGCCCTAGGCAACCCGGAAGCCGTCGCTCCGACGTCGACCTCAGAGACGGATGATCCGCATCGAGCGACGCTCGACGAGTGGAGAGCGGGCGAAGCCGGCGAGGTTGAGGTCCGCCGCCGGCACGGATCAACGGTCGCGCCCGCTGTTCTGTTCCGTCGCATCGCCGCCAGCTTGGCCACGCCTCGACCGCGACCACCGGCGCCTACCTGGCCAAGCTCGTGCGTCCGAGCGGATCAAGGCGATGAGGGCGGCCGGGTGGTCCCTCGACGGTCCTCAGGCGACGTGGTAAACCTCCGGACCCGTCGCGGCGGACGATGTTTTCCTTAGGTTGGCGCCGGGTATCTGGTGCGAGTGCCCTACATCGGTACAGGTATCTTCCTGATCGCCCTAGGCGCGATCCTGGCCTTCGCCGTCACAGAGGACACAGCCAGCGAGGGCTTCTCGGTACAAACTGCGGGCGTCGTCCTTCTGGTCGTCGGGGCCCTCATCCTGCTGCTGCGGCTCCTTTGGCAGTTCGTCCTCTCCGACCGCGAGCAGGGACACCGTCGAGTCGCTGACGAGCCCGTAGTCGAGCGCGAGGCCCCGCCCCGGGGTGAGCGGGTAGTTGAGCGGGAGGCCCCGCCCCGCGGTGAGCGGGTCGTTGAACGCGAGCGGCGCTTGTAGGAACGGACGCGAGCGCGCGAAGAGACTCTTGGGCGGGAAAAGTTCCCGCCGCCACGTGAGGCGTGTGTTAGGCGCTGCGAGCGACGCTCAGTTAGTGCCTTGGAACCCAGCGACCCGCCACAGACCGCGGTCCTCGGATGCATGGGTAGCTAAGGCGGTATCAGCCCGGTACCGACATGGCCGCCGTGCTGACGGAGGCCGCCATCATCTTCGACCAGGAGAATGCGACCCAGCCGAGGGTCGACGGCTTCGACGGGCCGCGCAGGCTGCCGGCCGTGCACCCGCTAAGGCGGCGGCTCGGGACTGGTGAACTAAGCACGACGGCTTCTACGCCGGCCTGCGCCGGGCGAGCTGCGGCGCTCAAGTGGTAGGACATCGACCTCAAGGGACGGATGATCGCGTCGACCGGACCCTCGACGACGGCGAGCGAGCGAAGCCCGGGGAGGCGAGCGCCTAAGACGAAAGCCGGGCGCGCCGGGTTCCCGTGCCGATGGTGCTCCACGGCGAAATCTGCGCCCACAAGCTCCGCACGGGGCGCGACGGGAGGCGCTCGTCTTCGGCCGCACCGCCAAGACGCCGTTCATCCCCTCGACGGTCCGCCGCCGCGCCCTGGCCGCGTGGAAGCCGAAGGACGGCGAGAAGAGACGGTACGACCGAGCGGGCTCCACGAGGCCCGCCACATCTTGCTCGACGATGATCGCCGCGGGCTCCGACTTGAAGGATCCTCTCGACGTGCATGGGGCACTCGTCGATCACAGTCACGATCGACCGCTACGGGCACCTGCTTACCGGGAGTGAGGAGGCCGCCGCGGCGAAGCTCGACGCCTATCTCGAGGGCGCGCTGGGTTAGACCGGCCCGGCCTTCACTCCTCAGAGATGAAGGTGATCTGCCATGGGTTGATCCGGACGCTCTTGCCCTCGGGTCCGATCGGAACGAGTGCCTGCCGAAGCACCCCCATGTCGCTGACGAAGAGCTCTTCGAGTTGGTCGGCCGACGCATCCGTGTCGACAGTCGCTCCGCTGGAGAGGTGAATGGTCGCCATGAGACTCCCCTTAGCCCGGTGGGTTGACGCGAGTAGCAACTGAGTAGCACGGAGGTGCGCTCGCATGCGGTCCCCCTGCCGCCCCTGCGGTCGGATTCCGCTCTAGGCTGCAAGAAGCCTCTAGTCTGCACCGCCTCCGAGATGTGCCGGCACTCGCGGCTCATCTCGCCTCCATCTTGCGGGCACCGGTAGACGAGGTCGGCGGGGATGCGTCCGGCGGTCAGTCGGCCATGGTGCACGCGTCGAAGTTGAAGTAGTCGATATAGGTCTCGAGCTCGCGTCTGACCCCGGTGAAGCGCAGATGCAGGTAGCGGGCAAAGGCCGGGCGCCAGCACTCGTCGAGGATCGTGCGGTGCAGGGCATCGACGTGGCCGTTGGTCTGCGGGCGGCCGGCGCGGATGCGGGTGTGGCGGGTCTTCGAGGCGCTCCAGGTCGCCCGTGAAGTCCCGGCTTCGAACTCCCCGCCGTTGTCTGTGAGCACGCGCTCGAGCCGCCAGCCGGCCCCCGAGAGGTCCTGGGCGATGCGCCGCGCAAGGCGGTAGGTCTGGTCGCCGGTGGGATGGCCCTTGGGGCAGCGCACGAGCTCGGCCCAGGCGTAGGAGGAGGCGACGTCGGTGGCGGTGAGCTGCCAGATCGCGCCCTTCGCGCCCTGAAGGCGCCCGACGAAGAAGCAGTCCATGCCGACGAGCTCACCGGGGCGTGAGGCCTCGACGTGGCGCTCTTGCTCGGCTCTCGGGGCGGCTCGTAGGGTGCGCGGTAGCCGGCCGCTTTCAGGGCGCTATCGGCTCTCCAAGTGTCGGGGGAACTCGGAGGCAGGCCACTCTAGTCGGCGCGGCCCGCCATTCGAATCCCGTGGCGGTTGGCTCGGTCCACGCCAACGATCAACCAGGTCTTACTGTTTCGCGTAGTCCCCGAACTCTCCGAAGTCGATCACGGCTCATCGCCCTCGATCCAAGCGTTGTGGCCCGGAGGGATCGCGGCGACTTCGCCCGGCCCAACCTCGCCCTCCGAGCCATCGTCCATCCGGACCTTCATGCGGCCGGAGACGCAGTAGCCGAGGTGCGAAACCTGACACGAGTCGGTACCTGCGATCGGCTTGACATGCTCAGACCATTGCCAGCCAGGCTCGAAGACGGCGTGCCCCACGACCTGGCCGCCGATATTGAGCACCTCGGCCTGGCCCTTGTCAACAAATGGACGCGTCTCGTCCTGGTTCGGGAGCCTCTCGGAAAGCCGGGATGGCTCAAGGAGGTTCGATGAGGCGCAAGGCGATCGCAGGCATAGTCGCCGTCGCGGCGATGGCCATTTCAGCTCCGGCGGCGTTCGCGGTCGGCGGGCCGAACTCACCGGGTCAGTCCGGGAAGTTCAACCCGAACAGCAACCCCTGCCAGGGTCCCAACGACCAGCCGAACTGTCCCGGCCCGCAGCATCTAGCTCACGGGCGGGCGAGGTCGCGAGGGCCGGGGCTCGGAGTCCCGGCCCTCCGTCGTGATCGGTCCCGAATACCACTATCGCCGTGCGCGAGCGGGCAGTTGCGTTTTTACCCCTCCCCGCCCCTGGTATCGCGGCATCGTGGCGTCTTTGGCCGGGTGAGTTTGGGTGAGTAGGCTGTTGGGGCTCTTGCCGAGGATCTCAAGGGCTACATCGGCGGCGGGGCGCGTGGCCGGGGACGCCTTCCGGCCTCCCGCGCCGCCCCCGAGGCCGCGCGCGGGTGGTCCCCGAGCGTCGCCAGGGAATCCGTGAGTTCGCATATCGGGTACGGTCGGCCCGACCACGACCGGGAGGGACGCCATGCGCATGCTGCTCAAGGCCCAGATGGACACACGCAGGGCCAACGAGGCCAACCGGGACGGCACGCTGCCCGAAGCCCTTGGGCAAATGCTGAACGAGCTCCAGCCCGAGGCTGCCTACTTCTTTCCCGAAGACGGCAAGCGAACGGCGCTCCTCATCTTCGACATGCAGGACCCGTCTCAGATTCCTCCGACGCTCGAGCCGTTCTTTCAGAACGCGGAGGCGAGCGTGTACCTCACCCCGGTGATGACTCGCGAGGACCTTGAGTCGGGCCTCCAGCAGGTGCGCGGCTAGGCCACCGGTTGACCGCCCCCGCGGCGATGGTACGAGTTGGCCGACGAAGGTCACGGTCGCAGGAGCCTGGGGCCATCGACGCGGCTGCGCGACGACACGGGACGGAGTCCGCTCCGGCGACCTGACAGGCCGAGCGCGATCGCGGCACCTCGCCCGGTTAGCGGCGAGGGGTCATGGCCGACGAAAATCAAGGCGAGTCGCAAACCGTCGGTTCGCGCGAACACGAAAAGATGGATGAGGCACACCGCGAGACGCCGGGCGAGGGGCTAACGCCGGAGCCCGGCCATCCGGCGCCCGGAGAAGGTGCCGGCATGCCCGACCGAGGCGCAGGTCAGGCGAAGGAGGACTCCACGCAGAAGATCGGCACTGCCGACCAAGGGGGGGACCAGACCGGCCCGTCGCCCGAGGAGGGGTCGCGCCCGAACGAGTAAGGCTGGGCTCGGCCGGCATGGCCGGCCCGACCTCAGTGACCGTGCGCGTGATCCTCTTCGAGTCCGCGCTCGTGCACGTGGGCGTGGGTGTGGGTCACGTCGGCGTGGCTGTGGGCGTGCTCGTGCTCGACGTGCTCGTGGTCGTGCTCGGTATGAGCGTGCTCGTGGGTCACGTCCTCGTGGCTGTGCTCGTGG
>JAUJNZ010000009.1:0-92760 GCA_030447905.1 Thermoleophilaceae bacterium | reverse complement strand
GCTGTGCTCGTGGTGGTCGGGGTGCTCGTGGGTCATGTCTGCTCCTGGTCGCGTGTGCTGGTCGAGTCGAGTGCTGCGGCTCCGCCCGGCCCGACGTTCAAGCTCCATCTTTCCTCGATCCGTCCGAACCGCCAAACCGAAAGGGCGACGATCCAGGTCACGATGAAGAGACCGACGACCAAGTACCCGACGACGTTCAGGTCGATCGCCAGGACGAGATCCCACAAGCCGCCGCTCAGGCTTAGCTTCTCGCCGAGGACGGACAGGAGCTGGAAGGTGCCGATCGCGAGCGCCACCACGACCGAGAGACCGGTGACCGTCATGTTGTAGTAGATCCGGCGCACCGGCTTGGCGAACGCCCAGCCGTAGGCGAAGTTCATGAAGGCACCGTCGATCGTGTCGAGCAGGGACATGCCGGCGGCGAACAGAATCGGCAGGCAGAGGATCGCGTAGAAGGGAAGGCCGCTGAAGGCGGCGCCGGCGGCGAGGAACAGCAGCGCGATCTCGGTGGCGGTGTCGAACCCGAGCCCGAACAGGAGCCCGAGCGGGTACATGTGCCACGGCTTCTTGATCGAGCGCGTGAGCCGTCTGCAGAGGCGCGTCATCGGCCCGCGGGGGCCCAGCCGCTCGTCGAGCTCGTGCTCGTCGCAGCCGCCGCGTCGCATGCGCCAGAACACCCGCGCGACGCTCAAGAAAACGAGCAGGTTGATGACGCCGATCACGTAAAGGAAGAGCCCCGACACCGAGTTGCCGATCAGTCCGGTGACCTCGTGGAGCGTCGAGGCGTCGTCGGCGACGGGTCCCGTTAGTGCCTTGACCCCGAGCGAGAACAGCAAGGCCAGCGCGAAGACGATCGTCGAGTGCCCGAGCGAGAAGAAGAACCCGACGCTCAGGGGCCGCTGGCCGTCGCTCATGAGCTTGCGGGTGGTGTTGTCGATCGCGGCGATGTGGTCGGCGTCGAAGGCGTGGCGCAGACCCAGCGCGTAGGCGGTGAGGCCGAGCCCTGCGCCGAACACTCCCTCGGCGCCGAGACTGAAGCTCTGCGGGACGACGAGGCCGAGCAAAGTCGCGAAGCCGATGACGTGGAGGGCGAGGATGACCCCCGCGAGGACGCCCGCGCGTCGCCACTCCTCGGGCCTCAGCGTGCCCCTAAGGCGCTCCCAGCGCGAAGGCGCCGCCACGGACCCGCCTTGGACCGCCATCTATCTCGTTCCCCTAGGTCTTCCCCGCTTCGGCGGTCGTTGCTCGACGCGCGCTCGCGGTTTGTCGGCGGCGACCCGAGCGGTACCCGCCTCGACCAAAGCCGTGACCTCGAGCCGCGCCCTCTCGAGACGGCGCTACCGGGAGGCTTCCTACGCCGTTCGGGGAGCGTCCGGCCCGCGTGGCTCAGCCCCCGGGCCGCCCGGAGCCGTCGGCGGCACATCGGTCACCGCGGGCTCGATGGGATCGGCCGACGGGCCGTGGCCCATATCGCCCGGGACCGGCGGTGCCTCCTGCGCGCCCGCTCCGGGGATGGCCTCTTGCCCGAGCCCTCCCGTAGCACCTCCTGCGGGTGCAGCCCCCAACGCGGTGGCGGCCCCGCCGAGACGATCCTGCAGGCAGTGGACGAGGCGATCGATCATCTCTCGCTCTTGCTCGGCGATGTCGGCGAAGACCTCGGCACAGTCCTCGTGTCCCTCCCGGACCGCATCTTCCTGGTAGAGCCCGTAGCGGTGAGCGGAGTCGAGTTTGACGCTCAGCGTGTGCACCAGGTTGTGGACGGTGTTGCCCACGGGGCTTTCGCTCTGCCCTCTTCCGACCGGATCGATCGTCATATGCTTACTCCCTTCGGTAGCTGATGCGCGCGGCCGGTCGGCTGCGCGCTCCTCTTCGACACCTTCGCGCTTGAGCTGGTCGTCCCCCAAGACGCCGCCGGCGGCCTGCTTGACCTTGGCTTTGGCGCGATCCGCGAGGCTCATGTGCGTCCTCCTCGAGTGCCAGGGCAGGTGGTTCCCCACTGATTGCTACCCCCTTCGGAAATCGAGAAACGCGGGAGGCGGGCATCGGGTCACGCCTCCACGGCGCCTGCCCGTGCTCGGGAGGAGCTTCCGCGGTGGTGGCTGCCCGCGGGCCCGAGGCGTGCCGCGGTCGACGAGGTCTAGTCCGCCTGTCTCGGCTCCTTCGGCGAGGGAGTGGGGGTCGTCGTCGTTGCCGCCCCGGGGGACAGCCGCCAGCTCCCGCTGGCCGTGCGCTCGACGAGCCCGTCATGCTGAAGACGGGAGAGGAGCGAACCGACTTGGCCGGTCTCGAGCTCCGTATCCCTCGCGATCTGCGCCTTGCTCATGTCCTCGCCGCGAGCCAGGATTCCGAGAACGGCGTCGCGATCGAAGTCGAGCGAGTCGGGGCCTCCGCGCTCGTCGATCGAGGCGCGCCCGACGAGGTCTCCGCGTCCCCCCGCGCCGGGCGTCCACCGGCCCCCGCCGGGTGCTCGCCGTACTCGGACTCGGGGCGGACGGGCTGGCTCTCTCGACCGGTCATGTGCTCCTCCTTCGCTGCCTGAGTAGGCGCGCTACCCGTCCTCAGCGAGGCGAAACGAACCGGAGGCGAGCGGGGCCACCTCCAACGGGGGCGTGGCTGTTTCACCTCGTTCACCGCATGGGAACAGATAGCGAGCGGAGTCGAGGAGCCGGGAGGGTGAATGCCCAAGACGACCAAAGAAGGCAAGCCGAAGAAAGAGGAGCTTCCCGGCCCGCTCAAGCGGTCGCCCGCGAAGGCCCAGCGCACGTACGCCAAGGCGCACGACAGCGCCGCCGAAACCTACGGCGAGGGCGAGAGAGCCCATCGCACCGCCTACTCGGCCCTGAAGCACACCCACGAGAAGAAGGGTGATCGGTGGGTGCCCAAAGACCGAAAGGGACCTTCCGACCCGCGTGCCAAGGACCCGAAGGCGCGTGAGCGCTCCGGCTCGAAGGAGGGAACCCCGACCTACGGCGGCGTCGACGTGGAGGGGAACACGAAGCAGGACCTGTACGAGCGGGCGAAGGACCTCGGTGTCCCCGGGCGCTCGAATATGTCGAAGGAAGAGCTCGCCGAGGCGATCTCGCGCAAGCAGTAGTCGGTGCAACAGGACTCGATGTCACAAAGCGGGGTAGGAGGGACCCGTGAGCCATCTCGGACAGGCCGCCCTGCGAGGCGCCCTCGGCGGCCTCGCCGGGGCCGCCATCATGACCGGCGGCGAGAAGATCGAGCAGAGCCTGACCGGGCGCCCGAGCTCATACGTGCCCGCTCGAACGCTCGCCCACCTCTTTGGCCTGGGTCGCCCCGGCGACGACCGTTTCGCCCGCAACATGGCGATGCACTACACGACGGGGTTGTTGCTCGGGGCGCTTCGGGGAGTGATGTCGGCGGCGAACCTGCGGGGCCCCTACGCCTCGCTCATGCACATGCCCGTACGGCTCAGCACCGACCAGACCTTGGAGAACCTGACCGGAGTCGGTGCGCCGCCGTGGACCTGGCCACGGGACGAGCTGGTCATCGACCTGCTGCACAAAGGCGTATACAGCTTCGCCACCGGCGCGATCGTCGATTCGCTCGTGTCGCCGCGATCCTCGAGCTCGGCCCGCCGCGCTTTTCCGGGGCGACGGCTGAAGGGCTTCGCCTGAGGCTGAGATCAGCCAAGCGGGGGAGGGTCGCCGCCGACCACCCCGCGCTCGCGGGGCGAGTGGGATGACTAGGGGGGCTGGCCTCGGGTAGGAAGCCGGGCGGTGTATCGAAGCTTCGACATCTCCGTCCCCGCGGTGGCCACCGACGAGCTGCTCGCCTCCCTCGAGCGCCTCGACCAGGTCATCAGCCTCTCCGTCGAGCGGGGCGCGTCGGTCAAGCCGCCGGGCGACGTCATCAGGGTCTGCTCGCTCAACAGCGAAGCCGGTGAAGTCCTGCGGGCGGTCGACGGGGCCCACGAGCACGGCCAGGTCTCGATCGCCACGGCCGACCTGGCCAGCCTCGTCGACCGAGAGCATGCCGAAGCGATCCTCAAGGACACCGACGAGGCGCTCCTGGAGGAGACAGAGGCCGGTCTGCGCCATCAGAGTCGCCCCACCCACAACTACCTGCTGCTCATGGCGGCGGGCGGGGCGGTTGCGGCGACGGGCTTCATATCCACCCCGCCGACCCAGACGATCGCCTTCGTTTCCGCGTCGGTGATCGCACCGGGGTTCGAGCCGCTGGCGAAGGTCCCGATGGGAGCAGTCCTCGGGCGCTGGCGCACGATGCTGCGCGGCCTGCGCTCCGCCCTCATCGGCTACGCGCTGATCGCCCTGGCCGCAGCGCTCGCCTACCTTCTGCTCGAAACGACCGGGGCGGCGGCGCCGAAGAAATTCCTCGCGAACACAGAGGTCGACAAGCTGGCGAACCCGATCTCCCTCGACATACTCGTCTCGAGCGCCGCCGCTGTCGCCGGCGTTACCATGGTCGCCGCACGCCGCTTCGCGTTGCTAGCCGGTCCGCTCATGGCCCTCGCGCTCATTCCGTCCGCCGCCATGGCCGGTGCGGCAGCGGCCATCGGCGAGGGGGACCTCGTTCTACAGGCCCTCGAGCGCCTCGGCATTGATGTTGCCCTGATCTTCGTGCTGGGCGCCGGGGTCATGGGGATGAAGCAGGCGCTCGTCCACCGGCGGACGCCGCTTCCTTAGCGCCCGGCGGCTGGCGCTGAGCTCGCCCGCCGTGTTAATCGGCGTCCGGACACCGTCGCCAGATCAGCACGTGTTGGCGCCCGGCGAAATGCAGGAGCGGCTCGTCCCCGAGCTCGATCCCGAGCGGCCTCGCCATGGTGTTGTGCTCGATTTGCGCCTCGGCTGACTGAAGCGGCCACGGCGGGTGGTGGATGTCCGCTCGGTGGACGCGGAGACCCTCGTCCAAGGTGAACAGGCAATAGCGCTCCGCCAGGAAGTACTCGAGCGATCCCGGCTCTGCCCGAAAACACGGCCCTTGGGATCGGTAGACCGCAAGGAAGTCGGCCCGTTCGCCATCCGGGGAGGCTCGCGTGCTCGAGTACCTCACCCCACCACCGGAGCCGCGCGCCGACATCCTCGCCCGAAAATAGGGGAGTCGGAAAGCCCGCCGAGCTCCGAGGACGGCGAGCCGGCTGGCGGCGTCCAGACTGAGGAAGTAGATGCCCGGCCGGCCGCCGAAGGTGACGTAGGTGCGGACGTTCAGCTCGGGGAAGCGGGAAAGGAGAGGGAGTGGCGGGGCGAGTCGCAGGCGCTGCCCACGAATGAGGAACGGCGTCACCCCGATCCATGCGGTGCCGGCGAAAGTGTCGACCGGTAGCGGCGAGGGGACGACTCGCCGTAGCGTCTCGACCGGCACCGGCCAATGGGCGAACAGCAGGTTCTCCCAGGTCTGCGCCATGAGCCAAGGTCGGTCGGGCAGGGGCCACGGCCGGTGTGAGGTCTCCGCGACGGTTTCGCGTTGCGCGCGGACGAGCACGCCGAGGAGGATGCCACCCCGCCTTACCGCGGAGGAGCTCCTCCCCGAGCTCTCGGGCGATCTCTCGAGCCCGGCCACGCGGACCGTTCGCCCTCCAGGGAGAAGCTAACGCGGAGCGCCAAAGCCCCTCCCGTGCCCCTCGCGCGTTTCGCGACGCGCCTCCCGTCTGCGGGCCACACCACCCTTGGCGCTCTCGGGGATAGCACCCATGCGAACGGCACGCTCGCGCGTCGACTCGGTCAGGTCGTAGTGGTCCTTCCAGGGCTTGCCTGGAGTTGTCTGAAACGATTGACGGAGTAGCCCGAGCCGCTTGGCGAAGGCGTGCAGCTCATCCACGGAGTCGGCGGTCAGGTGCGACCAGCGCTGCCCGCGAGACTCGACGAAGGGCTCATCGACGTAGACGCTCACCAGGTCACGGCGACAGGTGTAGCGGCAGGCCGGAGGTCGCCGGAGCCCCGGCCGTGCTGGCGACGCGGAGCTTGCTCGACACCCCCGACGAGCCTGCCCTCAGCGCGACACCATCCGGCCGACCGCCGCCATCAGCTCGTCCGCTTGGGCTTCCGGCGTCTCCGGCCCCGCCCCCTCGCCCATCAGGCAGTGGCGCGCGTGGTCGTCGAGCAGGCCGAGGGCGATCTTGTCGAGCGCCGCCTGTACCGCGGCGATCTGCGTGAGCACGTCGATGCAGTAGCGGTCGCCCTCGACCATGCGCCTGACGCCTCGGACCTGCCCCTCGACCCGGGCGAGTCGGTCGAGGAGCTGGTCCTTGCTGGCGGTGTAGCCGCGGGTCGCCATCAGCCGGCATGACCTCCGTGCCCGGCAGAGCCCGCACCGCCGGAACCGGGGATCGCTGCGGAGCCGTACTCGCGTTCGCGGAATCGCTTCATCTCCGCTATCTCCTTTTTCTGCGCGGCGATGATGCCTTCGGCGAGCTTGCGCAGTTGCGGGTCCTCGGTCTCGTCGAGGACCTCTTCAGCCATACGGGTCGCGCCCTCGTGGTGCGGCACCATCGCGTCGACGAAGGCGCGATCGAATGGCTTCTTGCCCTGGATCATGTCCGCCGCGTCCATGTGGTTCATCCCCGCCTCCTCGGCCGAGAGGCCCAGCGCGGAGTGGGCCCCCATGTCAGGCTTGAGCGGTGCGTCGAAGAGCCGCTTGTGGATCTGGCCCATCTCGCCGATCTCCTCGGTCTGGCTGTTCGTGATGTCGCTCGACAACTTGCGGACGAACTCGGTCTTCGCCTCGCTCTCGGCCGCGGCGGCCATCTCGACGGCGGACCGGTGATGGGGGACCATCGACTGTAGGAACGCCTGCTGGGGATCGGTTCCGCCACAGGCGGAGACGAGCGCGACGACGACGAGAGCTCCGAGCGACGTGTGGGGCTTCCAAAGGGGCATGAACGGTCTCCTAGTGGTGGTGATATTGGTGGACGAGAGCGTGACCCTTTCCGCGTGCCAGCAGGTACCGGTTGGCCCACCAGGCGAAGGGAAAGGCGACCAGGAAGCCGCCGAGCAGCGGTCCCCAGAAGAGTAGGTCATCGAGGTAGGAGTCCATCGCACCCGGTACCAGCAACATGACGGCGTTGTCGATAAGCTCCATAATCGTGATCGAGACCGTGTCGGTGGCGAAAGCGATCGGGACGATGGCACTGATGGTGAGTCCCGCGCGCACCAGGGGGACCGAGGTCAGGACGTAGCCGAACAGGAAGGCAAGCCCAACCGCCAGAGCGATCGACGCGGTGTCGCCCCATCCGAGCGCCGTGGCGATGACGAGGCCCGTGACCTCACCCAGCAGGCAGCCGGTCAGGCAGTGCAGCGTCGCGCTTACCGCGAGGCGGTTCAGCGAGCCGTCACCGTGATCGTGACCGGCGTGGTCGTGGGCCACGCCATGAGTCGTCCTCTCGGAGTGGGTCTCCGAAGTAGCCATCTTGCTCTCCTTGGGAGTGGGTTCGCCTACTATACCCTAAGGGGGTAAGGGAGCAGGACGCTCGGGCGGTCGCGCGGGCATCCCCGCTCATTCTCCTTCGGCTGCCCTCGACCGAGTAGAGAACACCGGCCACGGGGTCACGGTCTCCCGATCAGGGCGACCGGCCCTGGCCGCGCTCGAACCAGGCGACGAGTGCATCGAGCTCGGTACCCACGGGCTCGGGTGCTCCGCGGATCTCGCGCGGCGGCGAGAAGCGCTTGCTGGACAGCAGCTGCTCGCTGACGGCCAGCGAGTAGGTTCGTCGCGGATCGAGCGGGCGACCGTCGCGGAGCGCCAGGCCGGCGAGCCGGTTGCCCCCCGAGCCGGTGCGGTCCACGTCGTAGCGCATTCCGGCCGCGTGGAGCTCGGGCGCCCCCGGTCGCGCGGCCTGTCGCTCCAGCAGGCCCCTCAGGTCGGCGCCGGTCACCTGCACGCGCACGATCGGATGCTCGTAGGGAGCCACGTCGAAGAGGTCTGAGTAGGTGACCGGTCCCGACTCGAGCGATGCGCGGATGCTGACCGGGTCCACCAGGGCCACGTCGGCCCGCGCGAGCGCCCGTTGCGCGTCGGCGACCACGGCGCCGAGGCCGCCCGGTGCGGTCGCGTCGGCTTTGCGCCGACGCATGTCCGCGTCGGCTCGGCCGAGTACCCGCCGAGCGAGTCCGGCCGACCGCGCTGCGTAGCCGGCGGTGAGCGCGGCCAGGCGGCGCTCCGGCTGACCGTGCCACGTGGGGCGGACGCTGGCCGTCTTGTCGACGACGTGGCCGCTCGCCCGGTCGACCGTCAGCCGGACCCGGTCGTAGGCGACGCCGTACTGGGCGGCCTCGACGACGAGCTTGCCGCCGCGACCGCGCCGGTTCGGCACGGTGGTGTCCAGCACCGAGTGGCTGTGCCCGGCCACGACCACGTCGACGGCGTCGCTCATCTGGCGGGTCTCGCTGATGATCTCGCCGCTGGCGCTGCCCCCGTCTCGCTCGAAGCCGCCGGCGTGAGCGAGCACCACGATCGCCTCGACCCCCCGGCGCCGCAGCGCTCGCGCGTGACGGTTGACGGTCGCCGAGAGGTCGCGGAAACGGAGTCCGGAGGCGTGGCGGGCGAGCAGGTAGTCGGGCGCGGACCTGGTCGTGACCCCGATGAAGCCGATGCGAGCGCCGGCCCGCTCGACGATCGTGTACGGCGGCAGGAGGGCCTTCCCCCGGCGTCGACCGCGTTGGCGGCGACGTAGGGGAATCCGGCGCCCGCGAAGGCTGGGTCGGACGTGTTCTCGGGCCTTCCTCGAGCCCCTCGCTTGACCGCCTGGGGCCCGAGGCTCCGGCCCCCGTCGAGCAGCCGCCGGACCTCCCCCTCCCCTCGTCGAACTCGTGGTTTCCGAGCGTCCCGACGTCGAACCGGAGAAGGTTGAGCGCCTTGATCGTGGGCTCGTCGTGGAAGTGACTGGATACGAGCGGTGACGCACCCACCATGTCGCCCGCGTGGACTCGAAGCGTGCGGCCGGGGTAAGCCCGCTCGGCCCGGTCGAGGTGCCCGGCGAGCCACGCCACTCCCCCTCTCCTCGCCCGGCGCCCTGAGCGTCGCTCGGGCGCCGAGGGCTCGAGGTGACCGTGGAGGTCGTTCACGCCCAGTAGCTGCAGCTCGACTCGTCCGCCCGCGGACCCGCGCTCGCCTTCACGCCCGGCACCGGCTCCATGCGAGGTAGCGGTCCGGGAGGTCGCCGAGGGCTCTTTGGCGTCGGAGAGGGACAGTGTCCCGACGAGTCCCGCCCCGAGGACGGCGGAGGCGCCGAGCACCAGGCGAGGCCGGGGGACGAGGCTCGAGGCGAGTCGCTTCCGTTCCAAGGGACCTCCTGACTGTTGCGGGCAGGGAGGAGCCGCCGGGCGCTGGGCGCACCGCCGAAGCCCAAGGGGCCGAGCTCCTCAAACTAGGCCGCTCGCCGGGAAAACTTGTTACGAAAGCTCGCCCGTGGCGTGAACTGGCTGTGAAAGAGCCTCGCCCGCCGGAGGGTCCAGCGTCGGCCGCGTCCGGCGCCGGATGGGGGAACGCTTGGGGCGGACACAAGTGTCCGGCCGCCGGTATACCATCGTGCCCATGAGCATCGGTACTTCCATCTTCCTCATCGCCTTGGGGGCGATCCTCTACTTCGCCGTGAACGCCAGCCTCGCCGGCATCGAGATCCAGACCATCGGCGTGATCCTGATGGTCGTGGGGGTCATCGGACTCCTGATCTCACTGCTGTACGCGCGGATGTGGTCGCCTCGTGCCCGGGGCGATCGAGAGGTCGTCCGCGAGCGCGAGCGCCTCTAAGAACCTGTTTCACAATACCCGCAGGTAGCGCTGGCAGATGACCGCGCAGGCGAGGCTCATGAACGCCTGGTGGATCTCGGCGAGGCGTTCGTAGCGAGTCCTCAGCCGACGGAAGTTGTGCAGCCAGGCGAAGGTGCGCTCGACGACCCGCGGCGCTTGCCGAGTCCGGAGCCGTGGCCTGACTGGCGCCGCGCGATGACGGGCTTGGCCAGAGCGCGCGGCGGCGGCCCGGCGAGCAGCTCGCCGGCGCGCTGGCGGGGACGGCCGGCCTTGCCGGCGACCGGCGCGTCGACGAGCGGGAGCAGGGGTGACGTCGTTGCGGTTGCCGGCCAGGGTGGCGGCCAGCGGGATCCCCGACGGGTCGCACAAGAGGTGGTGCTTTGACCCGGTCTGGCGCGGTCAACGGGCGAGGGCCCGGTCAAGGCCCGAAGAGCGCGGATGTGGCCCGTCGACGACCGCCGCCGACCAGCGATCGCCCCGCCGGCGTTGAGGCGCTCGAGCAGCGTGCAGGCGCTCGCCTGCTGCCAGTCGCGCAGCCGCCGCCAGGCCGTCACCCCCGAGCAGCCGAGCGCGCGCGGGACGATGTCGCCACGCGATCCCGGTCACGAGCACGAACACGATCGGCCGTCCGGTCGGGCAGCCGGCGACCAGTCCGACCTGCTCGGGCACCGGGCAGCGGCTCGACGACCTCCGCGTCGCGGATCGAACACCGCGCCATGGCCAGCTCGGTTATGTCATCGCGCCAGGGAAACGCCGCCGCCGAAGGGGCGCGGCCGGCGGGCGGCCAGGAACTCGCCCGGCCGTCAGTGGCCCCCACGCGTCGGCTTGGCCAGGACGGCCTCGCCCGAGGCTCCCGGCGCCGGAGGCGACGGCCGTGCCTGGGGCCGCTCGCCGTCGAAACGCTCCACGATCGGTACGCCCCGACCGCGGGCGGGGCGAGAGGCGCCGGGGCGCGCTCGCGGCGCGGGGGCGGGAGGGCTTTGCTGCCTGGGCCCTGGCTCCGGGGAGCAGAGTCCGCCGGGACCGGAGCCGTCCGCGGGGATGGCATGCGAGCGGTCATCGCGCCAGGGGCCGCCGGAGGGGCGGGAGTCGCCGGTCGGGCGGGGGACCGCGCCGGGCGCCGGGACTCGGGCGCAGGCGAGGCCACGATCGTCGCCGTGGCTCCCGGAGTGACTGCCTCCGCGCGCTTCGGCGCGGCCGGCGCCTTCGCCGGCGCCGCGGCCTCGGTCCGACGCACTTCGATCTCCGTCAACCCGGCCATGATCGCCTCGAGGTCCTCGATCACCGAGCCGCCGCTGCCGCGGAGGCTCGCCAGCATCCCGTTGATCTCCGTGCCGGCGCTGTTGGCGCGCTCGAGCATCTTCTTGGTCGCCTCCTCGACACGGCTGAGGTAGGCCGCGGCCTCCTCGGCGGCGCGCTCGCGGGTCTCGCGCAGGTGGCGGTCAGCCTCCTCCTTGGCCCGCCCCAGGTGAGCCTCGGCCTCGGTCCGTAGGCGCTGAGCCTCGGCGTTCGCATCGCGCTCGACGGCGGCAGCCGTCCGCTCCGCGGCCTCGATGACCTCACGCACCTGCCCCGCGGCGGCGACGGTGAGCGGCGGGGCGCTCGGGCGCTGCGCCTGCGCCTGCTGGGCCTGACGCAGCTCGGCGAGCGCGCTCGTGATCTCCTTCAGCCTCGTCTCGACGCCGTCGTCCTGCTCGCTCTCGCGGCCCATCCAGCGCACGCGCTCGAACTCGACGGGCAGTGTCGTCCGGAGCCGGTCGAGGATCTTGTAGACCTCGTCGCGCTCGACGCGCGCCTCACGGGTAAAGGGAATCGGCTTGGCCTCGGCCATGAGCTCGTCGAGGCGCTCGATCAGGACCAGGCTGTCCACGGTGAGGCTCTTCGCCGCCGTCTCGCCGCCTCCTTCCGGGCCCCGGAGATTTTATCGCGTGGGTTCGGGCGAGCGGCGGCTCGCCGGAGCCTCAGGCCGAGGCGGTCCCCGCCGGGCTCGGTCCGTTGCTCGCCCAGCGAAGCCGCGCGGCGTAGTCCTCGATCGTCTCGGGATGCTCCTGATGGGCGAGCAACGCCAGTCGCAACAGCGCCTCGCCCTCCTCGTCGAGGGGCACCACCTCGTCGTAGCGGACGTCGAGGTCGGCGTCGAAGACTTCCAGCCCGAGCTGCTCGCAGAAGACGAAGAAGGGGCCGCCGCCGGCGCCGAGCACCCGCTCGACGCGCGATCGGGCTGCGCTGTGGCGAAAGAGCTCGGCCACCGGGCGACACTCCTCCGGTACATCCCGCAGGAGCTCGTCGAGGAGGAGGTCGCGATCAGGTTGGTGGGCCATCGATTCGGCTCGCGGACGGACGGGCGCGCTCTGGCAAATGGTAGGGCTTTGTGGTCTCATCCGACAGCCCTGGGCGCGGACGGAGGCTAAGCTGCGTGGCATGCGCCGCACGGACGTCCTCCGCGCCTCGCCGAGAATGTTCGACCGGGATTGGATGGAGCGCCTCTCGCGCGTCCATCCCGTCGTTCCGGCGATCATCTTCGTGCCCGCGATCGTCGTCCTGGCGGTGCTTGCGTTCGGTCGCATGGCGACGCTGCCGGCGCTCGCCTGGGTCGGAGGCGGCTACCTCGTCTGGACCCTGAGCGAGTACTGGATCCACCGGGCGATCTTCCACTTCGAACCCAAGGAAGGTCTCGGAGCGCGCTTTCACTGGATCGTCCACGGAGTCCACCACGATCACCCAAACGATCCGCTGCGGCTCGTGATGCCGCCGTCGGTGAGCGTCCCCGGGTCCTCCCTCTTCCTCCTCGCCTTCTGGGTGGTGCTCGATCTGCCCACCGCCTTCGCCTTCGGTGCCGGCTTCCTCGCCGGCTACCTGCTCTACGACATGACCCACTACCACCTCCACCACGGTCGCCCGCGCACGCGCGCCGGCCGCTGGCTGCGTGAGCTCCACATGCGCCACCACTTCCAGGACCACGAGCGCGGGTTCGGGATCAGCGCTCCCTACTGGGACAAGGTCTTCGGGACGCCGGTCCGGCGGGGAACGCGGGCTAAGCCGGACACGGTCACGCCGTAAGCGGCGCCACCCCGAAAGCGCCCGCGGCTAAACTCCGCACCCCGGCGCGGGCGTGCTGGAACTGGTAGACAGGCACGGCTCAGGACCGTGTGCTCGTAAGAGCGTGGAGGTTCGATTCCTCTCGCCCGCATCGCCCGAGTCTTTCGGGGGCATCGTCTTGACGAGCTGTCCGCGGTCGCGCCTATGCCCTCCGTCCCTCGGGCCCGAGCTGCTCCCCGCCGAATGGGGGGTACGTCACCCTGCCATCCTCTCCCACGCGCGCGAACTCCGTGAGCTCGTGTCGCCCGAGCCGGCCGTCCGGGCCGATGTGACACACACCGCCCACCCGCGCGCGACGAACGCGTCGGCGACCAGGCGCCGGTGGCAGCGCCACCACGGCGCCTCCGCGCACATCGCCGCGGTCGGGCGCTCGGCGGCCGCCTCGCTCAGCCTCGAAAACCCGGTCGCGAACTCCTCCGAGGCCATGTGATCGGCGTAGCCGCGGAACGAGCGGTTGCGCCACCCGGCGTTCTCACCGACATCCCGTCGCGGCGAGCGCCAGCCGCCGAGCTCGGGCAAGTGCACGTAGTCGATGCCCCCGGTCGGCAGCTCGTCAGCCAGCGCCTCGAGGTTGAACTGCGGCGTGCGCCGTGAGCGGGGCGCGGTGCGTACGTCGGCCAGGCGCAACACACCGTGCGCGGACAGCAGCTCGACGAGGCGCTCGAGCGAGTGCGTCGAGTGTCCGATCGTGTAGACCGTCATGGGCGGCGAAAGTGCGCGGTGATAACCCCGGCCGGAACGGGCAGAATAGGCGCCCGGCTCGGAAAGGGGTGACACTGCTGGGAGCTCCGCCGGCGGGCGCGACGAGGACCCGGGCCGGCCGGCTTGAGGGGCCGAGCCGACGGGTAGTCTTCGCGCCCGTGCGACCGTCAGCCGCGCTTCGCACCCTGGCCGACCGTTTCGACCCTTCGGTCTTCGACGCGCCCGCCGGCCGAGCCCGTCTGCGCCTCGCCGTGACCGGAGAGACCGCCTGGGACGCGGTCTTCGAAGACGGCCGGCGAGGCCTGCGGCTCGAGCCGCCGCGCGGCGGGGCCGACGCCGAGCTGAGGGCCGACGCCGCCACCTGGGCGACGCTCGAGCGCGATCTCTTCGCGGGCCTCGAGGCCTACAGTCGCGGTGACCTCGTCCTGCGCCGCAACCTCCATCTGTCCGTGGCCTTCCTGGCGGCGACGAGCGCCGACGACGGGCCCGGTCGCCTGCGCTCTGAGACCGTGCGCACGAGCGGGCGGAGGTTCTCCCTGCTCGAGGCGGGCACCGGTGCCCCGCTCGTCATGCTGCACGGGCTCGGCGGCACGAAGGCCTCGTTCTTGACCACCGTGGCGGCGCTGTCCGGTCGCTACCGCACGATCGCCATCGACCTGCCCGGCTTCGGCGACTCCGGCAAGCCGCTGCGCGCTGCTTACGACCCCGCCTTCTTCTCCGACTCGGTCGTCTCCGTGCTCGACGCGCTCGGCCTCGAGCGCGTCCACCTGCTCGGTCACAGCATGGGCGGTCGGGCGGCGCTCGAGGTCGCCTTCGACCACCCCGAGCGCATCGAGGGCCTCGTGCTCGCCGCGCCTTCGCTCGCCTGGCTATGCGAGCGCCCGTGGGCGCCCTACCTGCGCCTCGTGCGCCCGGAGCTCGGCCTCCTTCAGGCCGCGCCGCGCCCGCTCGTCGAAGGGCTGCTGCACCGGCTGGTGCCCGAGGCCGAGACGCCCTGCGCCCGGGCGGCCCTCGACGAGTTCCTGCGTGCGTACCTGACTGCGCGCGGCCGCGTCGCCTTCTACGCCGCCGCGCGCCAGATCTACCTCGAGGAGCCCGATCGCTTCTGGTCGCGCCTCGACGACCTTGGTCCCGAGTCGCTGTTCGTGTGGGGTCGCCGCGACGAGGTCGTGCCGATCGGCTTTGCGCGCCACGTTCGCGCCCGCCTCCCCGCGGCCCGTCACCTAGAGCTCGGCTGCGGGCACGTGCCCCACGTCGAGCGCCCGGCCCGGTTCCACGCCGCGATCGCCGACTTCCTCGACGGCGTGCCCTCTCCCGCGCTCGCCGCCGTCGCCTGAAGCGGATGAAGAGCCTCGTCGCGGGCTGGTTCAGTTTCGACGAGGTCGTGGCCACCGTCGGCGACCTGCTCGCCCGCGACGTTCTCTGCGGTTGGCTCGACCGGGCGCGGATCGCTTATGAGGTGGCCAACGCTCCCCTCGTGGGCGGTGGGATCGATTGGCGCACCGCAGATCCCGCCGACTACGACCGGGTGATCTTCGTCTGCGGGCCCTTCGGGCGCCGGCCGCTGCCAGCGCAGCTCGTCGAGCGCTTCGGCGGGCGCCCGCTCGTCGGCGTGGACCTGACCATGCTCGAGGGCGAGGGCGCCTGGAACCCGTTCGACCTGCTCTTCGAGCGCGACGGCGCTGCGAACGACCGCGCCCGGCCCGACCTGTCGTTTGCCGCCGAACCCACTCCCGCCCTGCCGGTCACCGCCGTCCTGCTCGCCCAAGCCCAGGGCGAGTACTCCGACGGCCTTCACCGGGCGGCCGCCGAGGCGATCGCCCGGCTGCCCGACGTACGCCCGACGGCGCTCTTTCACACCGACACCGACCTCCTCGACGCCGACCGGGTGCGCAGCGCCGCCGAGGTCACATCGCTGATCGCGCGCTCAGACGTCGTGGTGACCACCCGGCTGCACGGCCTCGTGCTCGCCCTGCGCGAGGGCGTCCCCGCGGTGGCCATCGACCCGATCGCCGGGGGGGCGAAGGTCACCCGGCAGGCCGAGGCGATCGGCTGGCCGGCGGTCCTGTCGGCCGCCTCGGTCCGCGACGAAGCCCTCGGCGAGGCCTTTGACTTCTGCCTGACCTCGGAGGCCCGGGCGCGAGCCCGCGAGTGCGCGGCGGGCGCCCAGCGCGAGCTGGCCGACCTCGAGAAGACCTTCGTCGCCGCCCTCGGAGAGCTTCGGACGTCCGGCTGGTCGCGCGGCTAGGTCGCCCGCTCCGCGATCGCCCGCGCCACGCGCCGGCCGCTGCGCATCGCGCCCTCCATGTATCCCGTGTAGGCGTCGACGTGGTCGCCGGCCAGGTAGATCGGCCCGACCGGCCGCCGCAGGGCGCGCCAGAAGCGGGTCACCTGCCCGGGGGCATAGGCGGCGAAGGCGCCGCGCGCGTACGCCTCCTTCGACCAGGCAACCGTCGCCGCCGACTCGATCCGGCCCCGGGCCTCGGGATAGACCTCCTCGATCTCGTTCGCCGCCCGGGCGATCCGCTGGCTGTCCGACAGCCGCGTGAGCTGCTTGCCGTCGGCTCCCGACGCGTAGGACATGAGGATGCCCGGACGACCGGTCTGCGCGGTCGTGGCCTCCCAGGTGGTCCCGATCGAGAGGTCGGTCAGCGCGTCGCCGTCGAGACCCTCGTTGACCCAGAAGCGGCGGGCGTACTGAAGCGGGGTCTTGGTCGCCACGCCGTACTGGAGCTCGGAGGCGGCGGTGCGCAGTACCCGCGGAAGGGCTGGCCGGAAGTCGATCTCGGCCACGAGCGGCAGAGGTGCGGTGACGATGCAGAACTCGGCCTCGACCTCGCGCACACCGTCAACCGAGATGAGCACTCGGTCCGAGCGCCGCTCGATCGCCGTCACCGGGGCATCGACATCGACCTTCGCATCGATCTCTTCGATCAGCCCCGACAGCAGCTTGTCGTTGCCGCCATTGATCCGGAAGGCCTCGTCGCCCGAGTCGTCGGCACCGGCGTAGAGCTTGGTCAGCGCGGCGTGGAAGAGCAGCGAGAGGCGATCGGTCTCCACCGTGTATTCGTCGCGCAGCTGACGCTCGACCAGCTCGCGGGCGGTCGGCTCGAGGGCGAGCTCGTCGATCAGGTCGCCGACCGAGCGCTCGTCGAGCGCCGCGCCGCCGCGGGCCGGAGGGTTCTCGGGATCGAGCGGCCGGGCCAAGGTCTCGACGGCGGCGTCGAAACGGTCGAGCTCGACCTGGATCTCCGGCGTGACGACTTCGGGATACCGACGGCGCTGACCGTCCACGAAGATCGCTGGCTGGAGCCCGGGGCCGAGGCCCCGCAGGTCGTCGAGGCCGATTTCCAACCGGTTCAGGTAGAAGAGCACGACACGATGCGAGCGGTCGATGTACTCGCCACCGAGCTCGGCGACCTGATCAGCGAAGAACGGATCGCGGATGCTGCGGACGCGCCCCCCCGGCCGCTTGCGGGCCTCGAGCAGGACGACCTCGAAGCCGTCGCGCTCGAGCTCGTACGCGGCCACGAGCCCGGCGAGACCGGCGCCGACGATCGCGACGCGACCCTGGCCGCCACGCCCTCCGAGCCCGCCGCAGGCGGGCAGCACCGACCCCGCGCCGGCGGCGAGCGCCGCCGCGCCCGAGGCGGCGAGGAGTCGCCGGCGGGTCAGGGCCCGGCGGTGGAGCAGTCGCGAGGCGCGGGGCATCGGCGGCGCAGGGTAGATCGGGGCGCCGGAGACTAGTCCCGGTCGCCGAGCGCGTCGAGGCGCCGGCGAAACTTGCCGGCCCCGACGACCTCGGCCCCGCGCGCGCGGACCCGCCCGGCGAGGTCCTCGTCGGAGGTGACCACGCGCAGACCGGCTGGCTCTGCCGCCCGCTCGACGAGCGCCACTATGTCGTCGTCGGCGGCGTCCCGACCCCGTCGCTTGGCGAACACCACCTCTACCTCGCCCTGGGGAGCGGCCAGATCGAACGGCCGCCCGTCGAAGACGACGATCACCGGTCGTCGCTCGTCCTGCGCCAGCGCCGCGAGCCGCCCGACCAGGGCCTCCATTGCCCCGCGGCGGTCGCGCCACCACCCGTCGGGGCGCGATCCGATCACGTTCATCCCGTCGACGATCAGGCTCATGCCCAGCCAGTATCTCGCCCTGCCGTTCTCTGGCGGCCACGTCCCGGCCTCGGACGCCGAGGCGAGAGGCGTCACCCGCTTACTCGCTGCTAGCGGTACCGGGCAGTTGCGGGCCTGCCGCGAACGACGCGCGTCATCGGCTTGCCACGGCCACCGGCCCCCGCCCTCGCGCGGCCTGCCCCGTCAGGGGCGGCTCGTCCGCGCGCTCGGCTCGGAACCCGCGCAGTCGCAGCGAGTTAGTCACGACGAAGACGCTCGAGAGGGCCATCGCCGCTCCGGCGAAGAGCGGGTTGAGGAACCCGAGCGCGGCCACCGGGATGAGCACGACGTTGTAGGCGAAGGCCCAGAAGAGGTTGCCCTTGATGGTGCGAAGGGTGCGCCGCGAGAGGCGGATGGCGTCGACGGCCGCGCGCAGGTCCCCCGACATCAGCGTGAGGTCGGAAGCCTCGATGGCCACGTCGGTCCCGGTTCCGATGGCGAGGCCGAGGTCGGCCTGCGCCAGTGCCGGCGCGTCGTTGACGCCGTCGCCGACCATGGCCACCACCCGTCCTTCGCCTTGGAGCCGGCGAACGACGTCGGCCTTGTCGGCGGGGAGGACCTCGGAGATGAACTCCTCGACCCCGACCTCGGCGGCGACCGCCCGGGCGCTCGCCTCGGTGTCGCCGGTCAGCAGGACCGGGCGCAGCCCGAGCCGCCTCAGGCGGCGGATCGCCTCCGCGCTCGTCGGCTTAGGCGTGTCGGCCACCACGAGCACCGCCCGCGCCGCGCCGTCCCAGCCGGCGGCGATCGCCGTCCGGCCCTCAGCCTCAGCGGCCTCGCGCGCGCGCTCGAGCTCGGGCGGGAGGTGAAGCCCCCAGTCGGCCAGGAGCCTCGGCCGCCCCACGACGAGGCCGTGGCCGGCGACGACCCCCTCAACGCCCAGGCCCTCGCGGCTTAGGAAGCCATCGGCCCCAGGAAGCTCGCCGAGCTCCGAGCGAGCGGCGCCGGCGATCGCCCGAGCGATCGGGTGCTCGGAGGCGTCCTCGAGGGCGCCGACCAGGCGCAGAGCCTCCTCGCCCTCCTCGCCCTCCGCCACGACGACCTCGACGAGCTTCATCTCGCCGGTCGTCACCGTCCCGGTCTTGTCGAGCACCACTGTGTCGACGCGGCGGGTCCACTCGAGCACCTCGGGCCCCTTGATCAGGATCCCGAGCTGGGCTCCGCGGCCGGTGCCGACGAGGAGCGCCGTCGGGGTGGCAAGACCGAGCGCGCACGGGCAGGCGATGATGAGGACGGCCACCGCGGCGGCGAAGGCGAAGGCCGCCCCTGCGCCGTCGCCGAGCCAGAAGCCGAGCGTCGCCGCGGCGAGGGCGATTACGATCGGCACGAAGACCCCGGAGATGCGGTCGGCGAGGCGCTGCACCGGCGCCTTGCCGGTCTGGGCGTCCTCGACGAGGCGGCCGATCTGGGCGAGGGCGGTGTCCGAGCCGACGCGGGTGGCGCGCACGACGAGGCGGCCGCCGGCGTTCACCGTCGCGCCCACGACCTCGTCGCCGGGTCCCTTCTCGACGGGGACCGACTCGCCGGTGAGCAGCGCCTGGTCGATCGCCGAGGAGCCCTCCTCGACGACGCCGTCGGTCGCGACCTTCTCGCCCGGCCGCACGACGAAGCGCTCGCCGACCTCGAGCCGGTCGACGGGCACCCGGTGCTCACCCCCCTCGGCGTCGAGTACGGCGACGTCCTTGGCCCCGAGCTCGAGCAGGGCCTCGAGCGCGGCACCCGCGCGGCGCTTGGCGCGGGCCTCGAAGTAGCGCCCCGCCAGGATGAGCGTCGTCACGACCCCGGCGGCCTCGAGGTAGATGTGCTCGACGCCCGTCCCCCGGTCGACGACGAGGCTCATGCCCATCTCCATCCCGGGCCGGCCGGCCCCGAGGAAGAAGAGCGCGACGACCGACCAGCCCCAGGCGGCGAGCGTGCCGATCGAGACCAGGGTGTCCATGGACGCCGTCCCGTGGCGGAGGTTCCGCCACGCCGTGCGGTGGAAGGGCCATCCCGCCCAGAGGACGACCGGCGTCGCGAGCTGGAGGGCGAGCCACTGCCAGAACTCGAACTGGAGGGCCGGCACCATCGATACGAGGAGAAGCGGGACCGAGAGGGCCGCGGCGCCGGTCAGGCGGTGGCGCAGCGCGCGGACGTGCTCGTCCTCGAGGTCGAGGCCGCCCTCCTCGCCGACCCGCTCCTCTGGCAGGGTGGCTCGGTAGCCGGCCGCCTCGACCGCGCCGAGGAGGTCGTCGGTTGTGGCCTGGGCGGGGTCGAAGGTGACGGCCGCCTTCTCGGTAGCGAAGTTGACCGCCGCCTCGACGCCCTCGAGGCTGTTGAGCCGGCGCTCGATCCGGTTCGCGCACGACGCGCAGGTCATGCCCTCGACCGGCAGCTCGAGCCGCTCGGCGGCGACGGGGCCGCTCATCGCGGCACCTCCAGGGTGTAGGCAACCGTGCGGACCTCGCCGCCGGCCCGGAACTGCAGGAAGAGTCGGTAGCGGCCGGGGGTCGGAAAGGTCGCGGCGAAGGCGATCTGGCTTCCGTGGGCGGCGGCGCTCCCGGCGTGGTCGTGGCGGCCGCCGCCGGGGCGGTTATCGCCTCCCGAGCCGTGGGGCCCGCCGGCGTCGGTCGGGTGGACGTGCAGGTAGGCGAGGTCGCCCTCGCGCAGTGCGACGAGATGCCCCTTGGCGCCGAGGTAGCGCTCGAGGTCGTCGACCGGCCGCCCGCCACGCGTAACCACGAAGGTAAGCTGGGATTCGCGCCCGGGCCGCAAGCGGTGCGTCCGCAGCTCGACGTCGAAGCCGCCGGCCTGGTCTGTGGTCGCCGGCGCGGGAAGCCGCTCGGGCCGGAAGTCGCCCGGTGCGAAGAGGTCGGTGGCCAGCGTCCGCTGGCGCCCGTCGACCTGGAAGTCGGCGAACGCGCGGTAGGTGCCCGCACGGGGCAGCTCGAGGTCGACCGTCCAGGTGCCGTCGGGGCCCTTGCGCGGGTGGAGGTGCTGGTAGATCGCCGTGTCGCGCCTGACCACGATGAGGTGCATCTCGCGCTCGGACTCGAGCTCGAACTCGTCGCGCAGGACCTGCCCGCGCTCATCGAGGACGCGGAAGGCGAAGCCGGTCGGCTCGCCGGCGGTGAAGAAGGTCCGCACGGGCTCGAGCGTGAGGCCGTCTTGGCTGACCGCCAGCCCGCCCGCCGCCGGCGCCGCGCCGGTGGCGTGAACGTCGCCGTGCCCGCGGCCGTGCGCCGATGCGGGGGCGCTATGTGGGCTGCCGTGGCCGGCGGTGTCTCCCTTCCCCGGGGGCTCGTCGGTCGGGTCAAGCGCCGCCCCGGCCAGCGTCGCCGCGGCGAACGCCGCGCCGAGCACCCCCGCGAAGCCGAGCAGCCGTGCTGGAGCCTTCATCGCGTCTCGCGACCGGGGCGCCCTAGGCACCGACCCGGTAGCCGGCCGCCTCGACGGCGGCCCGCACCGCGGCGTCGTTGATTTTCGTGCCGCGCACGGTGAGACGACCCGAGCTTCGGTCGGTCTCGATCGACTCGATGCCCGCCAGCTCCTCTACCTCGTCACGGACCGACATCTCGCAGTGGCCGCAGGTCATGCCTTCGACGACGTAAATGCGCTCGGTGGTGCCCATATCGTGGTGCTCTTACTCCTAGGGGGTATGCGTTACCGCCACTCTACCACACCCCTGTGGGGTATCGTCTACAATGCCTCGCGTGGGTACCGAGACGACCACTCCCCGCGGTTACACGGCACACAAAGAGGAGCTCCTGACCCGGCTGCGCCGCGTCGAGGGCCAGGTGCGGGGCGTTCAGCGCATGGTCGAGGAAGACCGCTGGTGCCCGGATGTGCTCGCCCAGGTCGCCGCCGTTCAGGCGGCGCTGGACGCGGTTTCAGCCGGGCTTGTGGAGGACCACGCCCGCCACTGTGTCATCGGCGGGCCCGAGGACGCCCGAGAAGAACGGACGGACGAGCTCATGGCGGCGATCAAGCGCTTGATGCGACGCGGCTGAACGATCTCGGCTCGCGGGCGGAGGAGGCGAAGTCTCACTAAGGGACCCTTTTGGACCCCCGCGGCGGTGCGGCGCCACCAGTGGAACCTGCTGCGTCGATCTGCCAGTTTTGCAGGCCCTCTCTAAGTCGGGGCGACTGGATTTGAACCAGCGACCGCTCGGCCCCCAGCCGAGTGCGCTACCAGACTGCGCCACGCCCCGAAGCGGGCGACGGGAATCGAACCCGCCCTAGAAGCTTGGAAGGCTTCTGTGCAACCACAACACTTCGCCCGCCGTGTGCCGGCCATTCTAATCAAGCGCTCGCCCCGAACGAGCGGGCGCCATCGCTCAATACGGACCCCGACAGCGGACATGATCGCCCGCGGTCCCCACGGCTTGAGCTGCTGCGGGGGATCGGGCGGTCTGCCCTGCCCGGCGGCGGGTTAGGCGGGTCCCAGCCGGGGTAGCCCCCCACAACCCGGCTGTAAGGACTTGAGGAGGTACCGAGTTGGCGCGCACAGTCCGCGAGATCATGACCGTGGCCCCGAGCACCGTCGAAGCCGGCGCCTCGGTCCGGGACGCCGCTCGCACCATGCGTCAGGAGGACGTCGGCGCACTCATCGTCCTGCAGAGCGGGGATCTCCACGGGGTCTTGACCGACCGCGACGTGGCCATCCGCCTCGTGGCCGAGGATCGCGACCCGTCCACCACAACCGTGGCCGATATCGCAAGCCAGAACCCGACGGCTATCGAGAGCGATCGCCCGCTGGAGGATGCGATCTCGCTCATGGGCGAGCGCGCCCTGCGGCGACTCCCGGTCGTCGAGGGCGGCCAGCCGGTCGGCATCCTCGCCCTCGGCGACGTCGCGGTCGAGCGGGACTCAGACTCCGCGCTCGCCGACATCAGCGCCAGCGACCCGAACCGGTAAGGCAGGTAACGGGCAGAGACATCGATCGATCCGGTTGAAAGACCCCCGCGGCTCCGAGTCCCCCGAGGCGGGCGGTGGGGCGCCCTCACGTCGATCACCCCAAACCGCCCCGGTGTCCAGCTCTTCCAGGGAGGATCCTCTCTCGGAGCGCCCGTCCCGCGCGCGCGGTCGCCGACCGGACGACGGACCTGGCATCACCGAGGTCGTCGAGCGTGAGATCCTGAGCTCGCTGTTCCAGCCGATCGTCGAGCTCTCGACGCGACGAGTAGTTGGCTACGAAGCGCTCTCCCGCGGTCCGCGCGGCACGCCCCTCGAGCCGCCGGACCGGCTGTTCGCCGAGGCCCGGGGGGCGGGGCTCGTCGCCGAGCTCGACGCCGCCTGTCGCCGCCGAGCGCTCGCCACCGCCCTCGAAGCGGAGCTGAGATCGCCCCTCACCCTGTTCCTCAACGCCGAGCCCGACGCGACTGTCACCCTTGACTCCCTCGAGGCGTGGTGTCGAGACGGCGACGCCGAGCCGCGCCCGCCCGTGATCGTCGAGCTGACCGAGCGGGCTCTGACCGAGCGCCCGGCCGAGCTCCTCGGCGCCTTGGCGCGCCTGCGCCGGTCGGGCTGGGGCATCGCCATCGACGACGTCGGCGCAGATCGCCGCTCGCTAGCGCTCATGCCCTTCCTGCGCCCTGACGTGATCAAGCTCGACCTGCGGATCGTGCAGAGCCGGCCGAGCGACGAGATCGCCGGGGTAGTGACCGCCGTGTCCGCCGAGGCCGAGCGCTCGGGAGCCACCGTCCTGGCCGAGGGCGTCGAGACCGAGGAGCAGCTCCTCACGGCTCTGGGGATGGGTGCCGAGCTCGGTCAGGGCTGGCTGTTCGGGCGGCCCGCACCGCTTTCCTCGCCGCTCCCGGCGACCGGCCGCCGACTCCACCTCTCCCCGGCCTCGGAAGCCGAGGACGACGGGTCGACCCCGTTCGAGCTTGTGTCCGCCAGCCGGACGATCCGGCACAGCTCGAAGCGCCTGCTGCTCAAGATCAGTCGCCTGCTCGAAGAGCAGGCGCTCGCCGCCGGCGAGGCGACGGTCGTCCTCACGACCTTTCAGGACGCTCGCCGGTTCACGGCCGCCATGGCCGGGCGCTATGCGCGCCTGGCCCAGGCGACGGCGTTCGTCGGCGTGATTGGAACCGGTTTCGCCTCGACGCCGATCGCCGGGGTGCGCGGGGCGACGCTCGACCACGACGAGCGCCTCGCCGAGGAGTGGAACCTCATCGTGCTCGGACCCTACCTCGCGGCGGCGCTCGTGGCGCGCGACCACCGCGACGATGGGCCTGACCTCGACCGTCGCTTCGACTACGCGCTCACCTACGACCGCGAGCTGGTCGTGCGACTCGCCACCCACCTGATGCATCGCGTCGCGCCGGCCGGCGGGCCGCAGTCGGCGGCCGCGGTCGGTTAGCCGGGGGTTTCCGCCCGCGCCTACCGCTTTGGGCGGAGCGTCGCGGAGTCACGCCGGCGCCCGGGCGATCGACCGCCTCGGGGGCCGCTCACGCCCGCGCAGGTGCGGCGTGAGGCGGGCGGCGAAGCCGAGCTCCTCCGCCGCGCGGTTGAACTCGGACTGAGAGTCGAGGATCTCCTTCCCCCGCAGCACGACGACGAGCGCCTCGAGCAGGCAGCCCGGTATGTCGTCTGAGCGAAAGTCGGGTAGAGCGGGGACGAACCGGATTCGGGCGTCGGCGACCGTCGCCTTGAGGACGGTCGCGCCGCGCTCCTCCATGGTCGACCGGATCGCCTCGGGCATCTCCGGATGCGTGTCGTCGGCCACGACCGTTCCGGAGCTGAGGTGATGCGCGATCCCGGCCGTGTCCGAGCCGCAGGCGGTCAGGACCATGACGGCCTCGGCCTCCGCCACGTCCTCGGCGCGGGCGGTGTAGAAGACGTTGCCTACCTCCCTCGAGGCCCCCGCGTAGCGGGGATCTACGGCGATGACCCGGTCGAACTCGGTCGTCAGGCTCTCGATCAGCCGTGAGCCGATGAAGCCGGCTCCACCGATGAGGGCGAGCGTTACGTCCTTGGTCGGCTTGCCGAGCATCCCGGCGAGCTGGCGGATCGCACCGAGCATCGCGCAGACCGTCCCACGGTCTCCGTGGGTGAACGGGCGGTCGAGGCCTAGGCCGCTCCGTACGGCGAGGCTCGGCAGACGCCCCGCGAGGGCGATGGACTCGACACCCCCGAACTGACCATGGACATCGCTAAGGAAGGTTTCGAGCCGCTCGGGCGCGCTTTCGAGCGTCTCGGCAGAGGCCAGCCCGCCGACGAGCAGGCCCCAGTGGCTACCGAAGCGGATGACGCCGGCCGGGAAGACCGGCCGCAGGATCCGCTCTACCCACGGTGGGAAGTAGTGGCGCTTGTGCGCCTCGGTTCCCGGATAGAGGACGAACACGTAGTCGGGCTTGACCAGGCGGCGCACCCGAGGCCAGACGGCACTGGCCGAAGCGAGCGCCATGCCCTTGCCGAGCGATCGGGTCTGGAGGGTCCACCAGCTCCAGAAGCCGCGCCAGTCGGCGCGCAGGACCCTCGGCGCCAGCTCTCCTGCGAGCAACGCCCCCAGCGCCGCCGCGAGCCCGAGGAGCAACCCAGCGTTCACCGCCAGGGTGGCTCCCGCGGCGAGCGCAGCGAGGAGCGCACCGACCGCATGGCGGCCCCGAAAGCGATCGCCTGAGTCCCCCACCCCTGGTCTCCCTCATGTTGGGTTCCCGTTGGGAAGGCCCGTTACCCGCCTAACCGGGCTCGTATGCGCAGGGCCGTACGAGGCGGGTCACGCCTGTTCTCGCGCACGAGCGGCGAGCTCGGCGAGCAGCCTCCGGTGCGCGGGCGGGAAGACGATCCAACCGAGGGCCGCGAGGCCTACGGCGAAGGTCCGGGCGGCCACGAGGGTGACGGCGGGAACCGCGAACACCCACGCCGCGTCCAGCCCGGCTAGAGTTGGGATCACGGCGGCGAAGAGGAGGACAGCGAGGCCCACCGGAGTGAGCGGCGCGCACGCGCGCCGTACGAGCACTCCTGTCCCGGTCAGCGCGTGGCCCCATTCGATGCGACGATCTTGCGTCATCGAGACGGTCTCGGCACGAGGGTCACCTCCCTTGAGCCCAGTACGCCCCCCGCGTCAGGAGCAAGTCCTAATTCCTCTCATCCCGGGGTCCGGCATCCGACGGCCCGCCCAATTCTCAAGGAACTCGCGCCCGAGGCCGAATAAGAGCCCATGACCGAGATCGCCCGGGCCTGGGCGAACCCCCTGCTCGGGAACGCTCCCCACACGAGTGGCCTCACCTCGCGGCTCATCCTCACCTACGTCGAGCGGGAAGCCGGGCGGGCGGGCATCGACGCGATGCTGGGTCGCTGTGGCCTCAGCGCCGAGGAGGATCGGCTGCGGGATCCGACGCTCTGGTTCGGCTTCGAGACCAAGGTCGCCCTCTTCGAGGCCGCCGGAGCGGTCCTGCGCGTGAAGGACCCGGCCTGGCGGATCGGCCAGGCGGCGATCGAGCTCCAGGACCTCACCGGGGTCAAGGTGGCGGTGCGCGCCTTTGGCACGCCCCGCCTCGCCTACGGCGCGCTGCCGGGGGTCAACGGGCGGTTCACGCGCGCCCATCGCCTGGAGCTCCTGGCCCTCGGGGAACACTCGGCGCGCTTTCGCTACTCGGACGCGGCGGGCGTCGGCTACCACGCCGTCGACTGCCAGTACACGGCTGGGCTGCTCTCGTGCGTGCCCACCATGTTCGGCCAATTCCCGGCCCAGGTCCGCCATCCCACCTGTGCTCTGCGCGGCGCCTCCTGCTGCATATACGAGGTCATCTGGGAGCGCCGTCCCTCGGCTCGCAGACGGGTAGCTCTGGGCCTCGGCGCCGCGGCCGTCGCCGCAGCCGGCGCTGGGCCCTGGGGCGTTGGCCGCGCCCTGGCCGTTCCGCTCGCCGGAGCGGGCGTCGCCGCACATCGGGCGCTTCAGCGGCGGCGCCAGATCCGCCGCTCACTCGAGGTTGAGGTCCGCGACCACCAGGAGATCTCGGAGCGCCTGTTCTCGTCGCTGCGCGACCTGGTCTCGGAGCTGCGCACCGAGGACGTCCTGCGCAAGCTCACCGACAACGCTCAGGCCGCCCTGATCGGGCGCGAGGTCGCGGTCCTCGTCGCGGCCGGAGATGACGTGCACGCGCACGGATCCGCCGCGGTCCCGGCCGACGCCCTGCAGGTGCTCGAGCGCTGGGCGTGCGAGAGCCTCGATCGCCTCGATCGACCGTGCACGCTTCCCGACCTCGCGAGCGTGCCCGCGCTCGCCGGCCTGGCGGCGCACCCCCAGACGCCGTTCGGTGCCCTCTCGTCGGCCCCGCTCGTCTTTCGCGGTAGCCGGCTCGGCGCGCTCGTCGCCCTGACCCGCGGCACCGACAGCTTCCTCCACCAGGAGATCGCACTGCTCGAGGTCTATGCCGCCGAGGCGGCGATCGCACTCGCCAACGCCCGGATGGTGGAGCGGCTCGAGGGCCTGGCCCGCCACGATTCGCTCACCGGCCTCCTCAACCACGCCGAGTTTCAGGAGACCCTCGCCCGCGAGCTCGAGGGCGCACAGCGCCGGGGAGAGGCCTTGAGCGTCGCGATGCTCGACCTCGACGGCTTCAAGCGCGTCAACGACGAGTACGGCCACGCCGAGGGGGATCGAGTCCTGCGCATGGTCGCCGACACCATCCGCACTGCCTGCAGCCCAAACGGCACCGCGGCCCGGATCGGCGGCGACGAGTTCGCCCTCATCCTCCCCGGCATCACGACGGCCGAGGCCGACGCGCTCATCCTCGAGCTCGAGCGCGAGATCGTCGCGTTCGGCATCGGCACCGGGGTCTCCTGGGGCGTCGCCGAATGGCCCAAGGCCGGCCCCAGCCAGAGCCTCCTGCTCTTCAACGCCGACCGGGCACTGTATGAGACCAAGGTGGCCCGGCGGTCCCAGGCCGAGCGCAAGGCCGGCGTTCCGCGGCGCCATCCGGCGACGAGGGATGCCGGCCTGGGCGCCATGGGCCATCGCCGCGGTCTGACCAACGCCCTCGCCCGGGCGGTCGACGCCAAGGACTCCTATACCCGCAGCCATTGCGAGACCGTCGCCGAGCTGTGCGCGGCAATCGGCGGGGAGCTTGGGGTCGACCCCCCTCACGTACTCAGGCTGCGCCTCGCCGGGCGCCTGCACGATGTGGGCAAGATCGGTATCGCTGACGCGATCCTCCAGAAGCCGGCCAAGCTCACCGACGACGAGTTCGAGATCATGAAGACCCATGCCTCGCTCGGCCACTCGATCCTCTACGCGGCCGAGCTCTTCGACGAGTCCCGGTGGGTCCTCCACCACCACGAGCGCGTCGACGGCCGCGGCTATCCCGACGGGCTCGCCGGGAACGACATCCCGCTCGAGTCCCGGATAATCTTCGTCGCGGACACCTTCGAGGCCATGACCTCCGACCGCCCCTACCACCGCGGCCGGCCGGAGAGCGAGGCGCTCGAGGAGCTGAGGCGCCATGCGGGCACCCAGTTCGACCCGCAGTGCGTCGGCGCGCTCAGGCGGGTCCTGCGCCGCCACCCGCAGTGGCTCGCCGCTCCCGTGGCCGACGGACAGACGTCCGGCGCGCTCGAGCCCTCCGGCTAGGAGCCGCGTATACCGGCGATGGCCGCCCATGGCGGGGACCGTCGCGGCGAGCGGCTGCGACGGCCCGGCTCGGTCACCCGAAGACCGGGAGCGTCCGCTCCTGCGCCAGCTCGTCGAGAGCCTCCTGCATCTTCGCCGTGATCTCCTCGTAGACGGCGTCGCGATCGGGGTCAGGGCCGAAGCGCTCGCGCAGGTCGATTGCGGGCAGGACCTGCACGGTGATCTTTGCGGGCAGCGGCAAGCGCCCCGGCAGGTCGAGGACGCTCACCCCCCACGGCGGACCCACGACGACCGGCAGGACCTTGACCCGCAGCAGCCGGTCGAGCTGCAGCAGCCGCGCAAGCGTCTGTCCCCGGGTCAGAAACAGCCCGGTCTCCTGGCCGCCGATGGCGACCACCGGGACGAGCGGCACGCCCTCGTCGAGGGCGAGCTCGATGAACCCCTTGCGGTCGCCGAGCTCGATTCGGTCCGAGTGCCAGGAGGGCCGGAAGCTCTCGTAGTCGCCACCCGGATAGACGAGCACCGGCGCTCCCATCGCAAAGGCGCGGCGCGCGTTCTCGGCCGAGGCTGGAAGCGTCCCGTAGCGGCGAATCATCGGGCCGACGGCCGGGAGGCCCACCGCAACGTCGTGAGCGAGCTGGTGAAAGCGCCGGCCCGCACCGAAGTGGGTGAAGAAGGCGATCCCGAACACGAAGGTGTCGGCGATCAGCGTCCCGCCCGAGTGGTTTCCGACCAGAAGGGCGGGGCCTTTGGCGGGCACGTTATCGAGACCCCGGACGTCGTAGCGAAAGTAGAGCGCGAATAACCGGCGCAGGCTCGGTAGCGTGCGGCGGATGTAGTAGGGGCTCCACTCGTCGAGGCCGGTGCCCGGCCTCGAGCCGCGCAGCAGTCCGAGGCAGTCGGACGCGGTCCCCACGCTCACGTCGAGCACCGGCCCGAGTGGACCGGGCACCCGTCCGGCGACGCGACGCAACTCGTCGAGCACGTTGTCTCCCGTCTCCTCAGGCGCTCGGGCGCGCCGGGGCCGTCGCCGGCGCCCCGGGCCCGCCCGCCGGCCGCTCGGTCCCCGCGGTGCGCAGTTCGAATCGGCGGAGGCCGAGCCCCCGGCCGACCAGCGGGACGGCTATCAGCCCCGTGGTCACGCGGGCGAAGACCTTGAGTCCAGCGGGTGCACCGCCCTCACGCCACGCGCGGCGATCCGCCGCCCGGCGCCCCGCCCCGCTCCCAGACCGCGTCCGACATGGTGAGCAGCTTGACCCCGACGTAACCGAACGCGACGGTCAGGCCGATGCTGCCGACGATGGTCCCGACCTTGACCCCTCCGAGCTCGAACTGGAGGACGAGAAAGGCGACGAGGACGACCGGCCACGCCCATACGGGTGCGATTCCGCCGCGCCAGAGCGCCACCATCAGCAGGACCATCCCGATCGGCAGGCCGAGAAAGCCGAGGCCGGCGGGGAGGAAGGCGAGCGGATAGCCCTCGACCCCGTCGTAGACGGCGACTCCCGGCCCGCGGGGCGCGTTCTCGGCGATGCTGAGGTCGTAGAAGGTGGTGAAGACGAGCGCGGCGATCCCGACTGCACCCAGCAGCGCAATCGCTCCGGCGACGTGAGCCAGCACCACGCCGCGTTGTCTGACCACGTGCACGGCGCCGACGATCCCGGGCACGAGGAGGACGAAGCCGAAGTAGGAGAGGAGCGTCGAGACCTGTGTCGCCCCGGGGCTCTCGGCCAGCGCGTCGAGGTAGGCGGCGCCCTCCGCGTCGGTCCCCGTCTGGGTCAGCGAGCCGAGCAGGACGAGGATGGGACCGAGGATCAGGCTCAGCCCGGCGACCCCCCGCCGAAAGCCGGACGCATTCTTGATGTTCAGCACGTGCCTCCTCTCGCTCGATCGGCGTCGCCGAGCGCCACCCTAACCCGGACGACCACGGTCCGCAAGAAGTCCCCTCGTCGAGCAGCTTCGTCGCAGCTTCAGGCGATCCGCGTCTCGAGGCGCCCGAGCTGCGGCGATGAGATCACGATCTCGGCGCCCGGCCGCAGCCATATCCTCGGCTCGCGCAGGCTGCCCACCCCCGCGGCGTCCCGGTGAACACGACGTCGCCGGGCTCGAGGGTCATGAGGCTCGAGAGGTGGGAGAAGAGGGCGGGATCGAATGGATCAGGTCGGCGGTCGACGCGCTCTGCATGACCTCTCCGTCAGGGTGAGCTCGAGCTCGAGCGCGTCGAGTGGCCCGCTCTCGTCGAAGAAGGTGGGCGGTCGCCGGTGGGTCGAGGCCCGCCTCCCGCGCGTGCGAGCGGTAGTAGAGACCGATGCCGATCAGCTTGCCCGGGTCGGGGATCGGCGCTAGAAGGCGGAGTTGCGAGCCCGACAGGGGCGGCACCGCAGGCTCGGACGCGATCGCGGCGGGGTGACGACCCGCACGGTCTCCTACGATGCGCCACCGGTCGCGCGTGGCGAACGGCGCATGAACCAGCTCGCCACGCCGATGACGTCGGCTCGGTCGACGGTCTCGAAGCCCTGGCGCTCGTAGAAGACGACGTTCTCGGGCTTGTCGGTCTCGAGGTAGCCGACCTCCCCGGCGGCGTCGAGGCGCCGGCAGTGCTCGGCCAGGAGGCGTGAGCCGATTCCCTGGCCCTGCAGGTGGGCATCGACCGCCAGCGGACCCAGGTGGACGTGGGGCTCGCCCGGGTCGCGGGCGCCCCAGGCCCTGATCCACCGCGAGGCGCGCCCCGCCGCGCGCGGCCCGGCTGCGAGCATCGCAGGCGCCAGAGCGAGGCCCTGGCGAGGAGTGGGCTGGCAGGAGCCTGCCGGGGCCACGCCCGTCGCCGCGACGATCCTCCCCTCGCGCCGCACGCAGATCGGCTGCTGGGCGACCATGACCCGAAACAGCGCCCCGAAGAGGCGCTCGAGGATGCGACGCCGCTTGTTGGGGTCGTTCCCGAAGGCGGCGACGTGCATCGGGTTGTCGCGCATCCCACGGGCCAGCACGCCGACGGCCTCGGGCAGGTCCTCGCGCGCGAGATCGACGACTTCGAGCCCGTCGGCGCTCGGTGTGGACATGCATTCCTCCTCTCGACGACCGGGGAGCGAACGGGCGGACCCTACCGCGAAAGCCCTGTGCACTGTGGGCCGCCGCCCCGTGCGCGTACTCTTTGACAGGAGATGGCGCACGAGGACGATAAGAGCCCGAAGATGCCGAAGGGGCGTGTGCGCCGCACCGCCCGGGTCGGATCGCTCGTGGGCGGCCAGGCCGCCCGCGCCTACGCGACCAAGGCCGTCAACCTCACCCGCTCCGAGGTCGCTCGCCGTGAGGCCGCCGAGCGCCGCCAGGTCGAGGCCGCCGAGCAGATCGTCGAGGTGCTCGGCTCGATGAAGGGCGCGGCCATGAAGATCGGACAGGTCGCGTCGTTCATCGACACCGGCGCGCTCCCGCCCGAGGCGAGCAAGCGCATCCAGGAGAAGCTCGCCGAGCTGCGCGACTCGGCGCCGCGGGTGTCGTTTCGGGACATGCGCAAGGTCATCGAGCAGGACCTCGGGGAGAAGCTGCGCGAGAGCTTCGCCGAGTTCGACGAGGACGCGGTGGCCGCGGCGTCGATCGGCCAGGTCTACCGTGCTCGCCTGCACGACGGGCGCGACGTCGCGGTCAAGGTCCAGTATCCGGGCGTGGCCGCCGCCGTCCGCGCAGACCTGCAGAACCTCGGGCTCCTCTTGCGAGCGGCCAAGCGGATGGCCCCGGGCATGGACGCCAAGGCGATGGCCACCGAGGTGCGCGAGCGGCTCACCGAGGAGCTCGACTACGAGCACGAGGCCCAGTCCCAGCGCGCCTTTGCCCGCGCCTGGCGCGGGCACCCGTTCGTCTTCGTGCCCGACGTCGTGACCGAGCTGTGCACCGAGCGCGTGCTCGTCACCGAGTGGGCGGAGGGAATCGGCTTCGAGGGGGTCAAGGAGCTGTCCCAGGCCGAGCGGGACCGCTTCGGCGAGATCGTCTTTCGCTTCTTCTTCGGGTCGCTCTACCGGACCGGCCACTTCTCGGGCGACCCCCACCCCGGCAACTTCCGGCTCATGGGCGACGGGCGGGTCGCCTTCCTCGACTTCGGCATGACCCGCAAGGTCGCGCGCGGGTGGGTGGAGCGCGAGCTCGCGCTGTTCCGCCTCGCCCTGGACGGCGAGGCCCGGGCGCTCTACGAGGGCCTCGTCGAGCTGGGGTTCTACTCGGGCGACGATCCCGAGGTCACCCCCGAGCGGGTGCTGGCCCACTTCCAAGCGGTCACCGCGTGGTACCGCGACGATCGCGAGGTCACGATCGACGCCGACTGCGTGCGGGAGACCCTGATCGACATGGGCGACATGCGCTCAGAGCACTGGCCGGTCATGCGTCGCGCGACCCTGCCCCCCGAGCGCATGCTGGCGACGCGCATGGAGGCCCTGACCCTGGGGGTGCTCGGCCAGATCGAGGCGCGCGCGAACTGGCACCGCATCGCGCGCGAGTGGCTCTACGGGGACCCCCCGGCGACCGAGCTCGGAGAGCAGGAGAGCGAGTTCTTCGGGAGTCGCGGCGGCGGAGCGACCAGCGGGCGCCGGCGCGCGGAGCCGATCGCCTGACCGCCGGCGCGCGACCGGGCGCGGGCGTCGCCGCCTCAAGTCCCGCCCCCGCGGGGGACGCCGCGGTCGATCACCTGCGCCGTGCCGACCCGGTCATGCGGGCACTCGTCGATCGGATCGGGCCGCTCAGCCTCGACGATCGGCGCCAGGGGCGACCCGCCGACCCCTACGGCGCCCTGTTGCGCGCGATCGTCGGCCAGCAGCTCTCCACCAAGGCGGCACGCTCGATCTACGAGCGCCTGCTCGAGCTCTTCGGCGGGCGCACCCCCGAGCCCGCCGAGCTGCTCGCCGCCGACCCCGATGAGGTGCGCGCCGCCGGCCTCTCCCGGGCAAAGGTCGCCTACCTGCGCGACCTGGCGGCGCGGGTCGAGGACGGCCGCCTGCCGGTCGACCGGCTCGCCGAGCAGGACGACGCCGCCGTGGCGGCTGAGCTCGTCGCGGTCAAGGGGCTCGGCCAGTGGACGGCCGATATGTTCCTGATCTTCCACCTTGGCCGGCCGGACGTGCTGGCGGTGGGCGATCTGGGGATCCGCCGGGCGGTCGAGCGCAGCTACGGGCTCGACTCCCTGCCGGACGCGGGCGAGCTCGAGCGGCTCGCCGAGCCGTGGCGACCGCAGCGGACGCTCGCGTCCCTCTACCTGTGGCGATCGCTCGACGCCGAGCCCTAGCACTCGCCGCTACCCGTGTTAGACGCCCCCGTCTCGGGTAGTCCAGCCGACATGGCCAAGCCGTCCAAAGGATCGTCACCAAAGCGAGGCCGCCCCGGCGGCTTCCGCCACCACGAGCGCCCGCCGGATCCGGCCGAGGCGGCCGACCGTCCGCTCGAGCCCAAGGAGCGCCCGGAGCCGCTCGATCCCGAGCAGCTGCGTGCGGAGCCACCCCACCACCGCCTCAACAAGCCGGTCGGCGAGCCGAACCCGGCCGCCGACTCCGACCCCTACGAGCCGAACCCCGAGGCGGAGGATCCTCCGCCCGCCGGCCAGTTCCCAGGTCCGGGCCCGGAGCCCGACGTCCCCGAGGACGACGAGCCGGGGTTCGCGCGCTGAGGCGGCCGGGGGGGCGTCGCGGCGTCGCCGCCGGGCGAGGGCGCTAGGAGCCGCAGCTCGGCTCTTCGTCCGCCACGCGGAACGAAGACCCGCACCCGCACGCCGCCACGACGTTCGGGTTCTTGACCTCGAAGCCGGCGCCCATGAGGCTCTCGGTATAGTCGACGACCGAGCCGTCAACGTACTGGAGGCTCGCCGGATCGACGATCAGGCGGATGCCGTGATCCTCGAACACCTGGTCGTCCTCCTTGCGCTCGTCGAGGGCGAGCGCGTACTGGAACCCCGAGCAGCCGCCACCGCGCACTCCGACGCGGAGGCCGGCGCTATCGGCGGCGTCCTGGCTCGCAAGGAACTGGTTGACCTTCTCGGCGGCGAAATCGGTGAGAGTGACCATCGTGAGCCCCATTGTACCGCCTCCGCACGTCGCTAACCTTGATCACCGATGCCCAGGCCCGAGGAGCTCCAGCACCGTATCGAGTCGGCCCTCCCGGGCGCCCGAGCTCAGGTGCAGGATTTGACCGGCGGCGGCGACCACTTCCGCGCCGAGATCATCTCCGAGCGCTTCGAGGGGCTCTCTCGCATCGAGCAGCACCAACTCGTCTACGGCATCTTCGGCGCCGAGATCGGGGGACCGATCCACGCGCTCTCGCTCAAGACCTCGACCCCGGAGGGGACGACAGCATGACCGACACAGAGATCCGCGACTTCCTGCAGCAGTCGATCGAGGAAAACCGGGTGATGCTCTTCATGAAGGGCACGCCCAACGCCCCGGCCTGCGGCTTCTCCGCCCGCACCGCGGCCGCGCTCGGGGCGCTCGGAACCCCCTACGCGGCGCTCGACATCCTGCCCGATCCGCGCATCCGCCAGGAGCTCACGGCCCTCTCGAGTTGGCCGACGATCCCGCAGCTCTTCGTCGACGGCAAGCTGGTCGGCGGCTGCGACATCGTCACCGAGATGTACGAGACCGGCGAGCTCGCCGAGCTGCTCGGGGTCGAGCAGCCGGCGGAGGACGAGGTGCCCACCGCGCCCGAGGCCGAGGCGCCACAGTCGGCCCCTCTCGGGCTCGAGAACCGGCTGGGGTAGCGAGCGGCCCGGCGTGGCCGACTCCCGGTTTCGCCGCGCATTGCGCCCCCTGGCCGCAAGGGCCCGCGCGCCCGAAGCGAACGACGAGCTCCGCGACCCGGCGGACGGCGACGAGCCGCTCGACAGGGGCGCCGAGGGCCCGCCGGGCGAGCAGCCGATGGCGACCCCCGGGCCCGAGCGCGACCCGGCCGTCGCGGGCGGGAGCGACGACTCGCGGGCGGCGTGGGGATTCGAGGCCGGCGAGGAGATCGCCGACGGACGCTCGGTGGTGCGCTCGCTCGGCGGCGGCAGCCGCTACGAGGTCTACCTCGTCTGGGACGACCATCTCTTCGCGCTCGCGGTGGCGAAGCTGGTGCGGCCGGACCTCGTGGAGAACGAGCTCGTGCTGCGTGAGCTGCGCGAGGAGGCGGAGGCACTCGAGCGGCTCGCTCACCCCGTGATCGTGCGGGGATTCGGCGCCGTGCTCGGGGGCCCGCGACCGCACGTGCTCATCGAGCACCTCGAGGGACCGACCCTGCGCAGGCTCATCCGCCGCCACGGTGCGCTCCCGCTCGAGCAGCTCCTGCCCTTGACTGCCCACATCGCCGCGGCGCTGCACTACATGGCCGCCGAGGAGATGGTCCACCTCGACGTCAAACCGGACAACCTGGTGATGAGTGTGCCGCCGCGACTGATCGACCTGAGCATCGCGCGAACGCTCGAGCGCGCGGCTCGCCTGCGCGGGTCGATCGGCACCGATGCCTACATGCCGCCCGAGCAATGCGACGGGTCGGACCACCCCGGCATGGTGGGACCGGCCTCCGACGTCTTCGGCCTCGGCGCGACGCTCTACCACTCGATCTCCGGATCGGTTCCGTTTCCCCGCGCACGCGAGGCGCGCGACAGCGAGGATCGGCTAGTTCGCTTCCCCCAGCTCGTCGAGGAGCCGCGGCCGCTGCCCGCCGGGGTGCCCGATACGCTCAACGGTCTCGTCATGCGGATGCTCGCGAAGCCGCCGCACGAGCGGCCGAGTGCGGCCGAGGTCGTGCTTGAGCTCGAGCCGCTCGTCGCCGCGCTACCTCGCCGGCTCGCGCTCGCGCGGAAGAACACCCGCCTGCGGTTGAGCGGCTAGCACGATGGCCGGACCGGTGTGCGGCACCTCCGTGCTCGGCGTGCGCTCGCTTGGTAACCAGAGTGAGAAAATTGCTGAACTAGCGCCTCACACCCTCCGCCGGCTCGCGTTCACCTAGCCATGCCCGAGCTGTCCGCTTCCCCGCCGATCAACCGCACGCGAACGGTAGCGCTGTGCCTGTTGACCGACGCGCGACTCGCCCGGCTCGCCGCCACCGGAGACCGCGACGCCTTCGCAGCGATCTATGAGCGCTATCACCAGCCGCTCTACCGCTACTGCCGCTCGCTCGTACGCCATCCCGACGATGCGCTCGATGCGCTCCAGAGCACCATGCTCAACGCCATGCGCGGCATGGAGCGGCGCGAAGCGGAGCTCGCCTTGAAGCCGTGGCTCTACCGCATCGCTCACAACGAGTCGATCTCGCTGCTGCGCCGGCGCCCCCCGGTCGACGAGCTTGACGCCGAGACCGCCGGGATCCACGGCGGCGTGGAGCACGACGCCGAAGGCCGCGCGCGGCTGCGCCAGCTCGTCGATGACATCCACGAGCTCCCCGAGCGCCAGCGTGGCGCGCTGGTGATGCGCGAGCTGAGCGGGCTCGGCTACGACGAGGTCGCCGCCGCATTCTCGGTTTCGATCGACGCGGCCAAGCAGTCCGTCCTCGAGGCCCGACGGGCGCTCGTTGACTTCGGCAACGGCCGCGACATGCACTGCGAGACGGTCTGCCGCATCGTCTCGGACGGCGACCGCCGGGCGCTTCGCGGTCGCGGTCCCCGCGCGCACCTGCGCGCATGCGCGCCCTGCCGTGACTTCAAGGCCGCGATCGGCGGTCGCCAGTCCGATCTGGCCGCCATCTCGCCGGCGCTTGCCGCCGCCACCGCGGCCGCCGTCCTCCAGGGACTCGTCGGTGGGGGAGGCGGGTCCGGAGGAGGGCTGCTGGCCGGACTGCTCGGCGGTGGAAGCGCCAGTTCGGCGGTGGGGAAATCGCTGGCCGCGGGGGTCGTGACGGTCGTCGCGGGTGCCGGAGCACTCGGCCTCGGCGGCCCGAACGGACCGCTGGCGCCCGACGGGCGTAAGGCGGAGGCCGAGGCCGCTGAGACCGGCCGCCGGGGCGGTTCGAATAAGGCGCGCGCGTCCACGCAGAGTGCCGCCCGCCGTGCCGACGCACGCCGCGACCGCGCGCGGGTTAGTGCTCAGCGCCGTGAGCGCTCGCGTGAGCGGGGGCAGCGAATGCGCGAGGAACGCGGCGAGGCTCGTGAAGCTCGCGCCCGCGAGGCGCGCTCGGACAGCTCGCCTGGCTCCGGGTCCGGCTCGGACGAACGCTACGAGCGCGAGGACTCGCGCGCCTATCGCGAGCCCGACGGCGAGCACTACGGGTCCCCCCGCGAGAATCGCTCGGGCTCTGAAGAGGCGGACCACGAGCGTGAGGTCGACAAGGAGCAGTACGAGTCTCCGCCCCAGGACCGCTCCGGGTCCACAGAGGAGCACTCCGAGCGCGGCGGTGGGGATGACGACGACGGCGACGAGGACTGAGCAGAGGACCTAAGACACTCGTCCTACACCTACGACCTCACTTCACCAACCGCACCCCGTTGTCGATTGACACCGTCCACAACCGGGGAGGTAGTTCAAGTGAAGGCAAGGCCACAACGACCGGGCGCCAGGCCTATAGCCACCGCACCGACCATGTTCCTGGAGCTCTCGGCCGACGGGGTCGAGCCGGCTCCCGACCAGCGGTCACTGACCCGCCGCGCCGGCATGTTGCTCCTGGCCACGATCGTGCTGTGCGCCGCTCCGCTCGGCTGGACGGTCACCGCCGAGGGCCAGGAGCCGCCCAAGGCCGTCCTGTCAAAGTCCGGCGAGGGCAGCGACGACGACCGGGACGATGACGACGGCGATGACGGCACGCGCCAGGACGACGGCACTGACAGCAACCTGGGCACGGGCGTCGAGACCCAGGGCAACACCGACTTCGGCCCGAACGCTCAGAACACCGGCGTGTCGACCCGCGGCGAGACCGACGGCAACGACGGCACCGGCGTTACCGAGATGACGCAGGGCACGGGCGTCGAGACCCAGGGCAACACCGACTTCGGCCCGAACGCTCAGAACACCGGCGTGTCGACCCGCGGCGAGACCGACGGCAACGACGGCACCGGCGTTACCGAGATGACGCAGGGCACGGGCGTCGAGACCCAGGGCAAGACCGACCCGCGTGCCGACACCGGCGTGTCGACTCGGGGCGAGACCGATCCCGGCGACAACACCGGCGCGACCGAGCGGCGGTAAGTAGCCGAACCGTCAGGCGAACTTGCGACCGTGGCGACCTGGGTCGCCACGGTCGCTTTTCGTGTTCTGAAGTGAGTCCGGTCGCCCTTGGGTGTCTACCGAGGTCCGCGGCGCTTGCGCGCGCGGTCCATGGCGCCGCGCCCGATCCCGCGACCGCGGTCGGCGTAGCGGCGGGCCAGCGCGCGGTAGCGCGCCTTTTCCTCGGGGGAAAGCGCCTGCCAGCGCCGCCACACCTCGAGGGCCACGGGCGCCAGCCGGCGCACGCCCCGCCCGAGTCCGGCTCCCCGCCGGGGCGGCAGGGGCGCCATCAGCCCGGGCCGCCCACGGGTACGTCCGCCTCCCCGCGCAGCCGGCGCGCGGCCGTACCGCAGGAACAGAGCACACCGGTGGACGTGCGACGGCGGTCGAGGGTGGCCACGGCTCGAGCTTAGCTGCGGGCCGAGCCGCGTCGGGGCCCACCCGAGGAGGAGCCGACCCGGCTGCCTCCGTCGACGGACTTCTGAACTCCAGCCCCAACGGCACTCGCCCGGGAGGCCGCGCCCTTGATCGGCTCAGAGCGCGCGGCCCCGCCGCGGAGTACCTCGTCGGTGTCGCGGTAGCCACGCCAGAGCAGGCGCTTCGACTTGGCCGGATGGGCGTTGAGCATGCCGAACGGGTCGAACGCTCCGGTCTCGGCGCTCGGCGACAGGATGGTCACCTCGGCGCCGAGCCATTGCCCGCCCTCGAGCCGCTTCTCCAGGTAGGAGTAATGGCCGACGGTCCGGCAGATGAGGTCGTACATGCGCAGCGCCACCCGCGGCACCGACCGCAGCGACCCGGCGCGGGGAAGGTCCGAGGGCAACGCGGAGAGGATGTAGATCTCCTCGGCGCCCCGGTCCTCGACGGCGTACTCGAAGGGCACGTTCCAGAGGAAGCCGCCGTCGGCGTACAGGTCGCCATCGAGCTCGATCAGCGGGTGGAGGATCGGGATGGTGTAGCCGATGCGGCTCACCGTGCGAAAGCGATCGACATCGGGCTCGGTTCGATTCCCGCGCAACTCCTCGTGGCCGGCCGAGAGGTTGGCGAGGACGTAGGCGAGCTCGAGGCCGGAGTAGAAGCAGCGGTCGAAGTCGACTTGGCTCTCGACGAGGCGCACCAGTCCGTTCATCGAGAAGAGCGAGTTGCCGAACAGGGCGTTGCGTCGAAGTGACGGCGTCAACACGTGAGGCAAAGAGAACGTCTGAGACCAGAACTCCCACAGTCCTTCCGCCCCCGCAGTCGCGTACACGAGCGAGTTGGGGACGCCGATCGACGAGCCGATCAACAGGTCCGGCCTGATCCCCTCCTCGTCGAGGCGGCGCAGGCAACCGGCCTGGTAGGCGCCTCGAGAGCCCCCGCCGGCCAAGATGAAGGCCGTCTTGCCGCCTCCCCGGGTCACAGGCGACTCAAGACTCCGTTCGCAGGCTGTGGTGCTGGCTGTGCAGCCCCTCGAAGTGGCGCTGGCAGTCGAGGCAGCGGACCGCCTCGGGCACGGCGGCAAGCCGCGCGGACGGAATCTGCGCTCCACAGGCCGTGCAGGTCCCGTAGGTGCCGGCGGCGAGCGCGCGACGTGCCTCGTCGATCCGCCGCTCCTCCTCGTCCAGGAAGATTCCGGTCGTGACCTCGAGCTCGCGCTCGTGGGTCTCGGTGCCCTCGTCGGCGGGATGGTTGTCGAGGTGGGCGACCTCTCCGCTCGTTCCCCCCTCGCTCTCCCGGCGCATGGCCGTGCGGGTGCGACGAAGCTCCGCGAGGCGCTCCTCGAGTATCGCCTCGGTGGTGTCTCGATCGACTTCCGCCATCGTGTTCCTCCTCGCCGGCCCCGCGGTCGATACGCAAAGTATGTCGCGTGCGTGCCGAGATAGTCTGCGCGCCGTGCCGTCCGTCGCCGTCGTATCCGACACGACCCACTACCTGCCCTCCGCCCTCGTCGAGGCCAACGACATCACGTCGGTCTCGCTCTACGTCAACTTCGACGGCGAGCGCACCGAGCGCGAGGGCGACATGCCCGACTTCGACGCCTTCTATGACGAGCTGCGCTCGAACGAGCGTCTGCCGACCACCTCGCAGCCCTCGATCGGTGATTTCGTGGCCGCCTACGAGCCGCTGCTCGACCAGGGCCGCGACGTGGTCTCGATCCACCTCTCGGCCGGCCTCTCGGGGACGTACGAGTCGGCGCGACAGGCCGCCGAGGCGCTCGATCGGGACGGCAGGGGCGGTGATCGCATCAGAGTGGTCGACTCCTCCTCGGCCTGCGGCGGGTTCGGGCTGTTGGTACTGGCGGCGGTTCGCTGCGCCGCCTCGGGCGCGACCGTCGACGAGGTGGTCGAGCACGTGCGCAACACCCGCGCGGATACCAAGATGTGGTTCGCCATCGACACCCTCGAGTACCTGAAGCGCGGCGGGCGCATCGGCGGCGTGACCGCGTGGGTCGGCTCAACGCTCAAGATCAAGCCGATCCTCACCGTAGAGTCGGAGATCACCCCGGTCGAGCGCGTGCGCACGAGCGGGCGCGCCTTCGAGCGCATGGTCGACTACGCACGCCAGCGTCACGCATCGGGCGCCGACGCCTGGACCGTCCAGCACATCCAGTCGCCCGACCAGGCCGAGTTGCTCGTCGAGCGGTGTAGCGAGATCTTCGGACGCGCACCGGTGTTCGTCTCCGAGGTCGGCCCGGTGATCGGCGCCCATACGGGGCCGGGCCTGCTCGGGGTCGGTTCGGTACCGGAGCGGTACCTAATCTGAGCGCCCGTGCGGTGCGCCGCTCAGCGCCGGCGCAGGAGGCTCACCGCGGCGACGATGCCGCCGCCGACGAGGAAGCCGGTGGCCGCCGCGCCGATCAGTATGGCGCGCCGGTTGCGCCGCAGCGGCGCGCGCCAATCGCTCAGCTGATTGATCTTGCCCTGGAGGTCGACGAGGGAGTACCGGAGCTCTTCCCGGGTGGCCTCGACCGAGGCACGGATGTCCTGCGGCGTGCGAGCTGGCGGCGTCGCAGGCGGCTCACCACCGGCGGTCACGGGCCGCCCACCTCCCCGATCGTGGCGCGGGTCTTCTTGGCCTCGTCGATGGCGAGCTGAGGGGTCGGCGGAATGCCGCGGCGGAAGAAGCGCAGCGCGAGCGCGCCGCAGACTGCCCCGAGCAGGAGCAGCACCCCGGAGGTGATCAGAAAGCCGACCCAGATCTGAAGCACCCCGACACCGCCGATCAGGTCCGCGAAGAACCAGGCCAGGCCGTGCAGGAAGAAGATCAGCGCGAGCACGGCGAAGACCCCGGCGACCGCGGCCGCCGCCGCCCCGCTCCCCAGGCGCTTGGCCTTGAGCGTGACCTCGGCCTTTGCGAGCTCGATCTCCTCGCGGACCAGGAGCGAGGACTTGCGCGAGACCTCGCCGAGGATGTCGGCCAGCGACTTCTCGGCGTCGGTGGCGGGATGGACGCCGTCGTCGTTCACCGCCGGCCTCCGAGGGCGGCGATCACCCGGGCGAGCACGAGGCCGCCGGCGAAAGCACCCGCCACGAGCAGCTCGGGGCGCTGCTCGACGAGCGCCTCGGCCCGGTCGGCGACGGTGCCGGCGCTCGCGGTCGCGGTCGCCGAGGAGTCGTCGCCGGGCGAGTCCCACTCCCGTATCGGCTCGGCGGCCGGCGCGTAGGCCGGGTCGGGCGACGCCGCCACCTCATTGGCCGATCCTTCGGGACCGCCCGCGTCGGCGCCCGGGCCCTCGGCATCGGTACCGGCGGCGGCCGGGTCGCCGGCGAAGGTGGCGGCCTCGGCGACGTCGTCTCCGACGGTGGTCGGGCGAGCGGAATCCTCCTCGGCGCCCTCCGGCCCGGGAGACGGCTCGACGGCGGGGTCCGCCGGGGAAGCTGGAGCGTCTCCTTCCTCGGGCTCCTGCGTGCGCTTCTTCCGTCGGAAGGCCATCTGCTACTCGGGAGGGTCCTCGTCGAAGACACGGCGCCAGATCTCGGCGGCCACCTTGCTGGCCGCGAGCGAGCTCAGCGCCCCCAGTCCGGCGACCAGCCCGCTCCACATCAGCCGCTTGGTGGCGTCATTCCTCATTGCGGCGGCAGTAAACCAGACTGACTTAGCCCGAGGTGGGGGCGGGCGTCGCCTCGAGGCCGCCGCAGATGGTCTCGATGACCAGCTCCTTCGCCCGCTCGTACTCCTCCTCGGTGCGCGGCAGGACGCCGAAGATCCAGCCCGAGAGCAACTGCTCGATCGCGCCGTAGAAGCACATCGCCGCGAACCGGGCGGAGATGTCGGGCTTGAACTCGCCGTTGCGGCTCGCGGCCTCGACGATCCGGGCGATGCGGTCGTAGGCGGTGCGGATCTGCTCGAGGTGCTCGCGCCCAAAGGAGTGCGCGGCGCGGGTGACCTCGACGATTATCACCTTCATGACGTCCGGCGAGTGGCGGTAGGAGTCGATGATGAAGGACGCCACGAGGCCGAGCTTCTCGCGCCCGCTCGCCTCACCGCGGTCGATCGCCTCGATGGCGTCGAGCATGAGCTGCCAGCGCTCCACGAACAGGGTGTCGAGGATCTCCTCCTTCGAGTCGAAGTAGTGGTAGACGAGTCCGTAGGCCACTCCGGCCTCGTCGGCGACGTCGGAGACGCGGCAGGCCGTGAACCCCTGCCGGGCAAAGACACCGACCGCGGCATCGAGGATCAACCGGCGCTTGTCGACGGCATTGCCGCGGATTCGGGACCGGGCCCGGCCACCGTTCGTGCCGTCGCCCGCCGCGGCGGAGGGTGTGGCCGCCCCCTCCGAGCGAGCGCGCCTGCGTGGCTTAGAGGCCATCAGGCCGGCGCCGGGGTCGGCCAACGGTAGGCCTCGTCGACGCGACCGGCGAGGCTCGGCAGGCGCTCGCGGATCTCGTCCTGGCGAGCGAGATCCAGATCGGCGCAGACGAAGGTCTCCTCGGCGCCCGCGCGCGCGTCGGGCGCCCGGGCGAGCACATCGCCCCAGGGGTCGACGATCATCGACGCCCCGAAGGTCTCCCTCCCCGGCAGCCACCAACCGACCTGGCCGGCGGCGACCACGAAGGCCTGGTTCTCGACCGCACGCGCGCGGACGAGCAGGTCCCAGTGGGCAAGGCCGGTGGGCCGGGTGAAGGCGGCCGGCACGGCGATCGCCCGCGCGCCCCGAACGGCGAGGATCCGATAGAGCTCGGGGAAGCGCAGGTCGTAGCAGACGCTCAGGCCCAGAGGGACGCCGCGCGCCTCCGACAGGACGATCTCCTCTCCGCGCTCCTCGGTGGCCGACTCGCGGTACTCGACACCCTCGACGACGACGTCGAACATGTGGATCTTGCGGTAGACGGCCTGGATCTCGCCGTCGGGTCCGAAGTGCACGGACGTGTTCGAGACCCGCTCGCGTCCGGAGCGCCGCTCGGCGATCGAGCCCGCCACGAGGTCGATCGAGAGCTCGCGCGCAGCATCGCCTGCCCACGTCAGCGCCGGGCCGTCGAGCGGTTCGGCGCCGGCGCGCATGCCGCCCTCACCGGTGAGCAGGTTGAACTTCTCGGGAAGGACCACGAGCTCGGCTCCCTCCGCGGCCGCGGCCCGCGTCAGCCGATCGGCGGTCGCGAGGTTGCGGTCCTTGTCGTCGGTCGAGTTGAGCTGCACCGCCGCCGCCCTCATCTGCTCTCCTCCTCCTCTCGACCACAGGGCGCCGTCGCCCGGCGTCCACAGCGCCGACTGACTGGTCAATCCGATCCTATCGACGGGGCGCCGGAGGTTGGGTGTCGCTCAGTCGCGCTCGGCTCGCTCGTCAAGGCCGGGGGCGTGGGGAGCGCCACGACGCGTCGCGGTGACGCCGCGGCCCCAAATCTCAGTCCTGCGACTCGCGGTAGCGCTGGCGCGCCCGCTCGACGTGCTGGAGCGCATCGTCGCGCGAGCCCCACCCCTCGATCTCCCAGTCGCCGCCCTCGAGGTCGTTGTAGACCTCGAAGAAGTGCACGATCTCCTGGGCGAGCTGCTCGGGCAGATCGTCGAGCTTCTCGAGCGTGTTCCAACCCGGGTCGGTGAGGGGAACGGCGAGGACCTTGTCGTTGCGCTTCTCCTGGTCCTTGATCTGCAGGAGCGCGATCGGGTTGGCCCGGATCGTGCACCCCGGGAAGGTCGGCTCGGTGAGGGCGACCATGGCGTCGAGCTCGTCGCCGTCCTCGGCGAGCGTCCCGGGGATCATGCCGTAGTCGGTCGGATAGCTGACTGCGGCGAACAGGCGGCGGTCCAGGGCAATCGTCCCGGTCTCCTCGTCCCACTCGTACTTGTTGCGACTTCCCTTCGGAATCTCGACGAGCACGCGGACGATCTCTTCGGAGGTCTCGGCCATGGTCGCCGCGCTACCCCGCCCCCCGCCCCGGCAAACGAGAGCCGCCGACGCGACTGTGGACGCCCGGCTCTGGAGCGGTCGCGGCCGACTCCTCGGCCGGACCGGCCACGGCCCCCGAGGCCTCGAGCGCCTCGCGCTCGGACTCGGAGTAGCCGAGCTCGGCGAGGACCGCGTCGGTGTGCTCGCCCAGAGCGGGCCCGGGGCCGGCGGGCGCGCCGGGCGTGCGGTCGAGCTTGATCGGCACGCCGAGCAACGAGACGGGTCCCGCTCCCGGCTGGTCGACATCGACGACCATCCGGCGGGCGCGCGCGAGCTCTGAGTCGAGCGCCTCGTCGAGGCCCAGCACGGGCTCGAGGCAGCAGTCGTGGGCGGCCGCGAAGGCCTCCCAGTCGGCGCGCGTCCGGTCGGCGAAGATGCCCTCGACCTCGGCGTGGGTCTTCGAGCCGGGCGGATCGAACTGGCGCTCGATCAGGTCGTCACGCCCGACTCCGCGACACCACTCCCTCCAGAACTTCGGCTCGAGCGCACCGAGGGTCACGTAGCCGTCGGCGCAGGCATACGGCCGGTAGCAGACCAGTCCGCCCGCTAGCTCGCGGCGACCGCGCTCGGGGACCTCGCCGTCGCGCAGGTAGCGGGCGGCCTCTAGCGCCAGCCACGACATCGCACCGTCGGCCATCGAGACGTCGACGAGCTGGCCCTGGCCTGAGCGGTCGCGCTCCCGCAGGGCGGAGAGGATCCCGAACGCTCCCATCAGCGCACCCCCGCCCAGGTCGGCGATCTGGCCCGCGGCCTGAACGGGCGGCCCGTCGGGCTCGCCGGTCAGGCCGAGCAGTCCGACGAGCCCGAGGTAGTTGATGTCGTGGCCGGCGCGGTCGCGGTAGGGGCCATCCTGGCCATAGCCGGTGATCGCGCAGTAGACGAGCCGCGGATTCTCCTCGCGCAGGCGCTCATAGCCCACGCCGAGGCGGTCGAGCACTCCGGGCCGGAAGGACTCGAGCAGGACGTCGTACTCGCGCGCGAGCCCCACCAGGACCTCACGGCCGGCTTGCTCGCGCAGGTTGAGGCGTATCGAGCGCTTGCCGCGGTTGAGAGCGAGGAACAGGGCGGAGCTCGCCGACCGCTGGGCTCCCTCGTAGCGGGGCTCGGCCCAGCGCACGTAGTCGCCCATGCCGGTGTCCTCGACCTTCAGCACCTCGGCGCCGAAGTCGGCGAGCAGCAGCGAGCAGAAGCCTCCGGGAAGGAGGCGCGAGAGGTCAAGAACGCGGACGCCGTCGAGCGGGCCGTGCGAGCTGGGATTGCCGGGCTCGGCCAAAGGTGTCGCCGTGGCCGTCCTAGGGACGCGTACTCACCGGCGGCGCTTGGCCCTGACTTGGGAGCGCCGCGGGGGCGAGAGCCGGAAAGGAATTTGTGGCGGCCACGCCCACACTCTATGCGGGGCCGGCGCGCGTGCCCGGGTCGTATCATCGTCGCGATGTCGAGCGCGCTTTCGGCTGCGTCTTCCAGCCGTCGGGACGACGCGTCGCTGCTCGAGCGGGGTCACGAGGCTCGCGAGCCTGGCGGGGCTCGTCACGGGCGCTCGGGACGGCGAGGGACACATCGGCCTGATCGAGGGGCCGGCCGGGATCGGCAAGACCCGGCTGCTGGCCGAGGGTCGCCGCTGCGCGGAGGAGGAGGGCTTCCAGGTGCTCGCCGCGCGCGGAAGCGAGCTCGAGCGCGAGTTTCCCTTCGGCGTCGTGCGCCAGCTCTTCGAGCCCGTGCTGATCGACCCCGAGGCCCACGCAAACCTGCTCTCGGGGGCGGCCGCTCCGGCGGAGCCCGTGTTCGCACCGCCGCGCGATACCGCCGGGCCCTCCGAGGGCGGCGATGCATCCTTCGCGGCACTCCACGGCCTCTATTGGCTGTCGGTCAACCTGACCGCCCAGAGGCCCCTCCTCCTGGCGATCGACGACCTGCACTGGTGCGACCGGCCGTCGCTTCGGTTCGTCGCCTATCTGCTCCGGCGGCTCGAGGGGCTTCCCGCCCTCGCGCTCGTCACCCTGCGACCCGCCGAGCCGGGGGCCGACGCCGCCCTGCTCGCCGAGATCGCCGCCGACCCGTTGACCACCTCGGTCGCCCCCCGAAGGCTGAGCCTCCCAGCCGCCCGCGAGCTCGTTCGGGGGCGGCTCGGGCCCGACGCCGAGGACCTCTTCTGCCCCGCGTGTCATCGGACCACCGGCGGAAACCCCCTCCTCCTGCACGAGCTGCTCAAGGCGGTGCGCGCGGAGGGTGCGCGCCCGGACGCAGCGAACGTGTCGGTGGTCAAGGAGCTCGGTCCGCGGGCGGCCGGGCGCGCCGTGCTGCTGAGGCTCGCGCGCCTCTCACCCGAGGCGGGAGCCGTGGCCCGCGCGGTGGCGGTCCTGGGCGACGGGGCGACCATGTCCGAGGTGGGCGCCCTGGCGGACCTTCCCCTCGAGCGGGCGGCCGGTGCCACCCGGGCGCTCTCCCAGGCCGAGATCATCCGGCCCGATCCGCCGCTCGGCTTCGTGCACCCGCTCGTCCGCGAGGCCGTCTACCGCGATCTTCCGCCCGGGGAGCTCGAGGTCGCCCACCCGCGGGCGGCCCGACTGCTGATCGAGGCCGGCGCCTCCTCCCGGCGAGTGGCGGCCCACCTGCTGCTCGCGCCGCCGGAGGGGCGCCCGGAGGTCGTCGAGACGCTGCGGGCCGCGGCCGACGAGGCGCTCAAGGCCGGCGGCGCCGAGAGCGCCGGCACGTATCTGCGCCGCGCCCTCGACGAGCCGCCGACCGCGGACCGAAGCGCCGAGGTCGAGCTCGAGCTCGGGCTCGCCGAGGCGATGGCCAGCGCCCCCGCGGCCGCAGAGCGCCTGCGCGACGCCTACGAGGCGCAGACCGACCCGCGCGCTCGCGGCCTCGCCGGAGCCGCGCTGACCCAGGCCCTGACCCTCACCCGACCCCCGGATGAGGCCGTTGCGGTGGCCCGCCGGGCCGCGGCCGAGCTCCCGCCCGAGCTCGGCGATCTGCGGCTCGCCCTCGAGGCCCAGGACTCATCGCGACCTACTTCGGCGCTGACGCCACGGGCGTCCACGCCCGCTTCGAGCGGATCCGCTCCGAGCCCCGCGGCGACAGCGCGGCCGCGAAGATGCTCACCGCGACGGCCGCCTGGGACTGGACGGTCAGCGGCGGGTCGGCCGACGAGTGCGTCGCGCTCGCGCTCGAGGCGCTCTCCGGCGGGACGCTCGTGCGCGCGGATCCCGGTTTCTTCTCGGTGGTGGCCAACGGCCCGTTGATCCTCGCCGACCGCGACGAGGCGCTAGCTACCTGGGACGCCGTGCAGGTGGAGGCCCACCGGACGGGGTCGCTGTTCGCGATCCTCGGCGTCGACCTCTGGCGCGGCTTCACGCTGCTGCAGCGGGGTGAGCTCACCGAGGCCGAGGGCTCATTGCGCAACGCGATCGAGAAAGGCCGAGTTGTGGGGCGCGGGCGGGGTTCTGCGAACGCCTACGCGGCGGCGTGGCTCGGCCGGGCCCTGCTCGAGCGCGGGGACCGCGACGGCGCGAGGGAGGCGCTCGGGCGGCGCGGTGAGCCACACCCCGGCAGCGACGGCGCCCTCTGGTGGCGGCGCAGCCAGCTCGAGCTGCTGATCGCCGACGGCCGCGGCACCGAGGCGGTCGACCCCTACGGCGTCGTCCATCTCAAGGGGCTCGTGAAGTGCTCGGGAGACGGGTGCAGGTTCTCGACCGGCATCTTCACCCTCCCGGCCGGCTATCGACCCGCGCGCCGTGAGGTCTGGGGATGCAGTTAGGGGTTCGCCTCGATGGCAGGGCGCCGTCGCTCGAGGAACCTCTGGTCATGGACAACGACCACATCTCCCTCAGCCTCGAGCTCGACATATCCGGCGAGTCCCTCACCGGCCACGCCCGGAACGGCACCGGCGCCGCTCGCAGCTTCGCCGGGTGGCTCGGACTGCTCGGGGCGATCGACGCGCTCGTCGCCGAGAAGGGTGGCCGTGCGTCCGACGACCAAGACCAATCGGACGGACACCCGGTCGATCCCACCGGAGAGGACCACGCGTGAACCTGAGGGCTCTCGCGAAAACGATCCTTCGGCCGCGGTGCTCGTCCACGCCTCACCCCCGCCCGGCGGGCTGCCCGTCCTGCCGCCCCGAAGCTCCGTGAGGGACAGCACGCGGTCGCCCCGGGCTCATCCGACCTGGCTTGTCCCCTGGCGCTTTGTGCGTCGCCCCCGTGCTCTCCCTGTCGGCGCAACAGGTGACCGCGCCGGCTGCCCTTGTACCCACGGCCGGAATGTCCCGCCGGAGAGGGGTTGTGAGCCGCCGCCCGACCCAGTGGATGCTGCGGGCTCCGGCGGAGTGGAGACGGCGCGGATCGAACCGCTCCGGGGCCGCGGCGTCCCCGCGAACCACCGCTGCGCCCAAGGTCTCGGCACGGTCAGGCGTGGATCGGCGCCGACCGCTTCACCCGGGAGCCGGGTCGGCACGCCGGCCGTGCGCCGAGGCTGTCAGCGCCGCAGCGAAAGCCAACGGCCGTGCCACGCGACTGCCTACAGGATCGGATCGGCCTGCGCGGCCGTCCAACGCGGGCTAGCTCAGCGCCTCTCTTCCTCGACCTCGTGAGCGCGTCGGCCGACCTCGGCGAGCAGCTCCCGATGCTCGAGGGGAAAGACGAGCCAGGCGACTGCAGCGAGGGCGATGGCCGTGATGCGCAGGGCCACGAGCACACCCACCGCGGTACCGACCGTAGGCAGGAGGGAGCCGCCCCACTCACCCGCCCGCCCGACCAGCGGAATGCCCGCGACCAGCCCGGCGGTGGCGGGTAGTGCGCCGGCTACGGCGCTGAGCGTGAGAATGGCCAGGATCAGGAGCGCGGTAGGGACACCGGCGCGATGGGTGACGGTGGCCGCTACCGAGAGGACGTGGCCGGCGCGGGCGCGACCCGAGCGAGGCCGCAGCACAACATCCGAGGCACGCTTCGCCAGCCCCGGCGGCGTGCCAGGTCCTACCCGCCTCTCTCCGGCAGAAGAGGCGGCGAGCCGAGGAGCATGCTGCGTACCGGCCACGAAAGCCGATCATCGCCGAGATCGGCGCCCCTGTCACTAGGCCCCCCTCCTAGTCTTTCGGGAGTCCCCTCCCGTTCGTGCTCGCGGCAGCGCCGTCTGAACACCTACGGGCGACACCGGCAGCCCCGTCCCGAGGCAGACGCGGGGCGACCGGGCGGCCCACGAAGAACCCCAGCGGAGACTCCCCGGCGCGTTCGCCCGGCCGGCCGCGGGCGCCCGGCGGCTGACCGGCTCGGTCGTCGCGGCCTAGAGCCGCATCAGGTGCGACCCGCGAGCGCCCGCGTCACTCCGCGCAGGTCGACGACGAGCGGTGCGCCCTCGACCACGGCCTCGACGTCGAGGTCGGGGTGGGCGGTGACGATCACCGCCGCGTCGGCTCCCTCGAGCGCTTCTTCGAGCGGCTGAGAGGCGAAGGCCGAAGCTCGGCAGCTCGGCCACGTGGTCGTCGTGGTAGACGAGCTCTGCCCCCCGCTCTGAGAGCAGGCGCATGATCTTGAGCGCCGGCGACTCGCGCAGGTCAGAGACGCCCGGCTTGTAGGCAACCCCCAGGACCGCCACCCGCGAGCCGCGCACCGGCTTTGCGTGATCGTTGAGCGCGCGGGCGACCTTTTCGGCGCAGAAGTAGGGCATGCGCTGGTTTACCTCGCCGGCGAGCTCGACGAACTCGGTCGGCGTGTCGTACTCGCGCGCCTTCCAGGCCAGATAGAACGGGTCGACGGGCAGGCAGTGGCCGCCCATCCCCGGGCCGGGATCGAAGCGCATGAAGCCGTAGGGCTTGGTGGCCGCGGCGCCCACCACCTCCCAGACGTCGATGCCCATGCGGTCACACAGCATGGCGAGCTCGTTGACAAGCGCGATGTTGACCGAGCGGAAGATGTTCTCGAGCAGCTTCGAGAGCTCGGCGGCCTCGGGAAGACACCGCCACCACCTCGTCGCAGACGAGCTCGTAGAGGGCCACGGCGCGCTCTAGGCACGCCTCGGTGAGCCCGCCGACGACCTTGGGCGTGGTCCGCAGGGTGTGGTCGGTGCGGCCGGGGTCGACGCGCTCGGGGGAGAAGGCGACGTGGAAGTCAGACCCCGCGGCGAGGCCGGACTCCTCGAGCAGGGGGACGAGACGCTCGCGCGTGGTGCCGGGATAGGTCGTCGACTCGAGCACGACGAGCTGGCCGGCCTGCAGGACCCCGGCGAGCGATCGCGCCGACTCGACGAGCGGTGTGAGGTCGGGCTCGCGGTTTTCGGTCAGCGGGGTGGGGACGGCGATCAGGATCGCCTCGACGCGCGCGAGGTCGGCGTAGCGGGTGGTCGCCTCGAGGCGGTCAGAGACCGCGGCGAGGCGTGCCGAGTCGACGTCGTCGACGTAGGAGCGCCCCGCGCGCAGGGCCTCGACCTTGCGGGCGTCGACGTCGACGCAGACGACGTCGTGTCCCTCCTCGGCGAGGGCGACGGCGAGCGGGAGCCCGACGGCGACGGCAGCTAAAGGGCGCAGCTCGTTGCCAATCGTCATGATGGCGCGCCGGCAGGAGACCATTCGGAGAAGGGAAGATCCAATTGGGAGTACTCGACGGCAAGGCGGCCATCGTGACCGGATCGGCGCGCGGGATCGGCCGCGCGACGGCGGAGCTGCTAGCCGAGCACGGGGCCCGCGTGCTCGTCAACGACCTCGACGCCGACCTGGCCGCGGAGGCTTCGCAGGAGATCGGCCGAGACGCGGTCTCCTTTGCCGGCGATCTGACCAAGACGGGGTCTGCGACGACCTCGCCGAGCATGCGGTCGATGCCTTCGGCCGGCTGGACATCGTCGTCAACAACGCGGTACACCTGGGACGGACCGCTTCACAAGCTGAGCGACGAGCATTTCCAGGCCATGCTCGACATCCACAACGTCGTTCCCTTCCGGGTCCTGCAAGCCGCCGCTCCTCACATGGCGGCGATGCTGATCCCGCTCGGGCGTCCCGCCACCACCGAGGAGGCCGCGGCATCTTCTTCCTGTGCTCACCCTGGTCCAACTACGTGCACGGGACAGGTGCTGAACGTGACGGGCGGCCAGTTCACCGGGATGGCGAACTGAAGCCCCGGGTGGGCGCCTCGCCCGCCTGTCCCTAGCCTCGCGCGACATGGCCCGCCGCGCGCTCGCCCGACTCCCCATCCGCCGACGCGTCGCGCTCGCGGCGGCCGCCCTCCTCGTCGGCCTCGGCGCGGCCACCGCGCTCGCGACGAGCGGCGGCCTGCTCGCGGGCCGTCCGCCCGGGATCGAGGTGCCCCCCGGAGCCACGAGCTCGGCGACCATCGCCGACGTCGCGGACTTCGATCCGTTCGCCTTCGAGGACGGCGACCCCGACGACTTCCTCGAGCGCGGCCGCGACGGCTACTCCCATCCGCTCTATGCGTTCAGCCCCGGCGGCGCCGCGGCGAGCGCCGCGCGCACGGCACGCTTTCGCTCGCGCATCGAGGACGCCGCCGACCGCCACGAGATCGAGCCCGACACGCTCGAGGCGCTCGTCATGCTCGAGAGCGCCGGGCGCCCGGACGCGGTCGCGGGCGACGACCCCGACAGCGCCGTCGGACTAGGCCAGATCCTCCCCGGCACGGGCACCGGGCTGCTCGGGATGTCGGTCGACCTCGAGGCCTCGAAGCGGCTCACCCGCGGGATCGCACGCGAGCGCGGGCGCGCCCGTCGCGCCCGCGCGCCCCGAGCTCGGCGGGCGGCACTGCGCCGCGTCGCCGGCTTCGCGCGGCGCCGCCGGGACGTCGACGAGCGCTACGACCCGACCGAGGCCCTCGACGGCGCCGCGCGCTACCTCGGGATCGCGCAGCCACGCTTCGGCCGGGAGGACCTCGCCGTGGCGTCCTACCACATGGGGATCGGCAATCTCCGGGATGTGATCGACGCCTACATCACACCATCGCGGCCGGCGCGCACCACGAGCGCGACCGTCGAGGAGCGGGACATCAGCTATCCCCGCCTGCTCTTCGACTCCTCCCCGCTGGAGAACCGGCGCACCTACCGGCTGCTCGCCGGGTTCGGCGACGACTCACGCTCCTACCTTCTCCGCGTCGAGGCGGCGCGCCAGATCATGGAGCTTCATCGCGACGACCCGGAGGAGCTCGCCCGCCTCGAGCGCCTCCACGCCCTGTGGCCGAGCGGCGAGCTCGTCCTGCGACCGCCGGAAGAGACAGACACCTTCGCCGATCCCGGCGCCCTGCGCGAGGCCTACGACGCCGGCGACCTGCTCGCGCTTCCGAACGAGCCCCAGCGCCTGGGCTTCGCCCTCGATCCCGGTCTGGGCCGGTTTGCCGCGGGCTCCGACCGCTCGCACCCGAGCCTCTACCGCGGCCTTCGCCCCGAGGCGGTCGCGACGCTCCTCTTCATCACCAAGGAGGTGAGGCGGGTAGCGGGTGTCGCCGGCCTCCGCGTCACCGACGCCGTGCGCGACCCGGCCGCTCCTGGCGGTGCGGGCGAGGCCGGGCGCCCCTTCTCTCCTCACGCCACCGGCTATGCCTTCGACATCGCCCGCGAGTACCGAAGCCCGCGCGTCGGCTCCGCCTTCGCCTACGTGCTCGAGCGTCTGCGGGCGCTGCGGGTGATCGACTACGTCTACGAGCGCGACGAGATCCACATCGGCGTCGGACCCGATGCCGAGCGATTTCTGCCGGTGCAGGAGGCGCTGGTTCCCGAGCCGGACTAGCCGCTTGAGCGGGCGGCCGGACGGGTAGCCCATGCTGACGCCCAGAAACGCCACGACGCAGGAGAGACCGACATGGAGATGACCCCCGACCGCGTTCCCGAGCCCGACCGCGACCGCGTCGACGCCGAAGCCGACGCGGCCGCCGCCGAGGCGGCGCAGATCGGCGGCCGCGTCGAGGACGACGACCTCGATCCGGCCGCCCGGCCGCTCGCCGAGGCCGGCGGCGGCTATGCCGAGGGCTTCGAGCTCGCCGAAGCCGACCTGATCGAGAGAGCCGAGCACGCCGAGGCCGGCCACGACCGGGGCGTCCCTGAGCCCGAGTCGGACCGCTCAGGGGCGGCCTACGGCGACGCGGACAACCTCGACCGTACCGATGAGACCGCTCCGCTCGAGGGCCCCGACGGAGGCGCGACCGACGACCCGGCGGGACGGTAGCGGCGGTCGAGCCGACTCCGACGCCGACGCCGACGCCGACGCCGAAAAGCTACTGCTCGGACTCCGAGGGACCGACGCCGACGCCGACGCCGACGCCGAAAAGCTACTGCTCGGACTCCGAGGGAGGAGTGCCCGCCCGCTCGTCGCCGTGCTCGGTGGGCTCGTGACCGGGTGCCGACTCGTTCGGACCCTCGATGTCGAGGTCCTCGGAGTGGGGGTTGGCCGGATCGGTCTGCTCGGAGGGAGCAGGGGCGTGGTCTGGAGTCTCGGGCATGCCGTGAGACCGTACCCCGGCCGCAGCGGGCGATAACCGCCCCTGCAGACGCGGCCCGAGGTCCGCAGGGATCCGGAGGGTCGCCTCTTCCCCTTCTACCCCGTCGCTGGCCGCCGCCCGGCCGCCTCGGCTCCCCGCCGCGCCGCCCGCGCCGCCCGCACGGCCCGCCGGCGCCCGCCCTTCTGCAGCGCCGCGTACATCCCCGAGATCTCCTCGAAGACGACCTCCGAAGCCTCCTGGGCCTGCTCGCGCTCCGGCGACTCGACGGGCTCGAACCGCAGCGGATCGCCGAACTGGACGGTCACCTTGGGGAATTGCAGCCGCTTCCAGTTGCGGGCATGCTCCGAGCCGTAGATCGCCGTCGGGACCACGGTCGCGCCCGACTCGAGCGCGAGCCGTCCGAGGCCCGGCCGGGGCTCGCCGAGCTCGCCCGTACGCGAGCGCCCGCCCTCGGCGTACATGACGACGATGTCGCCTCGCGCGAGGATCGCGTGTGCGCTCTCGAACGCCTCCTCGTCGCGGCGGCCGCGCTGGATCGGGAAGACCCCGCCGTGGCTGTAGATGAACTGCATCGGCGGCTTGAACAGCTGCGACTTGGCCAGGAACTGAACCTTGCGCCGCAGGTATATGGCGAGGAAGAAGTGGTCTAGGAACGAGAAGTGGTTGGGGGCGATCATGACCGGTCCGCGCGTCGGGACCTTGTCGGAGTCGATCACCCGCGTCCGAAAGAACAGGGCCAGGTACGGCGTGAGCACCAGCCTCACGAGCTCATAGGCCCAGTCGGGCCGCCCCCGGCGCACGCGCTCGTGGAACCTCGCGAAGTGCTCCGGCGGGCGCGAATCGACATAGACCTGCTCTTTCACTCACCTTCGATACCCAGCCGGCGGGCCTCGGTTACCCCGGGCTCGTTCGAGGGCCGCGTGCCACCCCTCGAGCAGCGCCTCGCGCTCGTCGCCGGACATGCTCGGCTCGTAGCGGGCGGCCTGCCTACCCAACCCGCGCACATCCCCCTCGGTCCAGGTCCCGACGGCGACTCCGGCGAGGGCGGCGGCCCCGAGCGCCGTCGTCTCCACGGCCTCCGGGACCGTCACCGGGACCCCGAGCAAGTCGGCCTGGAACTGCATCAACCAGGCGTTCTCCACGGCGCCGCCGTCGGCGCGCAGCTCGTCGAGCCCCTCCCCCGAGGCCTCCTCCATCGCGCGCACCGCGTCGACCGTCTGGTAGGCGATCGCCTCGAGCGCGGCCCGGGCGAGGTGGGCCCGGTGGTTGCCGCGGGTCAGTCCGACGATGGTTCCGCGCGCGTAGGGGTCCCAGTGCGGTGAGGCGAGGCCGGTGAGGGCCGGCACGAAGTAGACGCCGTCGTTGGAGTCGAGCGAGCGGGCGAGGCCCTCGGTCTCGCCGGCCTCGGCGATGATCCCGAGGCCGTCCCGCAGCCACTGCACGGCCGCGCCGGTGACGAAGATGCTCGCCTCGACCGCGTAGTCGGTCCGCTGCTCGCCGATCGTCCACGCGAGCGTGGAGAGGAGCCCGTGGGCGAGCGGCGGCGGCTCGGCGCCCGTGTTCTGGAGCACGAAGGAGCCGGTGCCGTAGGTGTTCTTGCCCTGTCCCGCGGCGTGGCAGCCCTGTCCGAAGAGCGCGGCCTGCTGGTCGCCGGCGACGCCGGCGACCGGGACGGCCCGCCCGCCCCCGAGCCCCTCGGTCTCGCCGACGACGTGGGCGCTCGGCACGGGCTCGGGGAGCGCCTCGAGCGGGATCGAGAGGAGCTCGCACAGCTCGGGATCGAAGCGTCGCTCGTGGATATCGAAGAGGAGCGTTCGCGAGGCGTTCGAGTGGTCGGTGGCTTGGCGGCCACACAGCTTGTGGAGGAGCCAGGCGTCGACCGTGCCCAGGGCGGCGCGCGCCGGGTCGACGCCGCCCTCGGTGAGCAGCCACTCCCACTTCGTGGCGCTGAAGTAAGAGTCGAGGACGAGCCCGGTGCGCTCGCGAAAGAGCTGCTCATGGCCCTGCTCGCGCAGCTCGTCACAGCGCTCGGCGGTGCGACGGTCCTGCCACACCACCGCGCGCGCGAGCGGCTCACCGGAGTGGCGGTCCCACGCCAGGGCGGTCTCGCGCTGGTTGGTTATGCCGATGGCCTCGAGCGCCGCGGCGTCGGTCCCGGCGTCGGCGAGCGCGGCGTGGGCGGTGGCCTGCACGCTCTCCCAGACCTCCTCGGGGTCGTGCTCCACCCAGCCGGGCCGCGGGAAGTGCTGGCGGTGCTCGCGGTAGGCGCGCCCGGCCACGCGGCCCCGCTCGTCGACGACCAGGCAGGTCGTGCCGGTGGTGCCCTGGTCGATGCCGAGGATCACCGGACCGCGCGCCTGCGGGTCGCGCCTGGATCGCTCCTTGCGGAGGAGCATGGGAACGTCATCCGCCCGAGGCACCCTACTTCAACTAGCTCCACCGTCTCGGACCGCCGAGCCCCGCTCCGCGGCCGGTATCGTGCCGCGGCTGGGATCTCGCGAGAGCGAACGGACACGAGGAGGAACGCTTGGCGGACCTCGAGGCCCCCGATCCCGACGGCTCCGCCGTCGACCGGCCCGAGCCCCTGGCCGCGAGCAAGGTCCTGCTCGACGAGCCCGTCCCCGGGGTCGCTCGGCTCACGCTCTCGAATCCCGCTAAGCGCAACGCGCTCGACCACGAGCTGCTCGACGCGCTCGCCGCAGGGATCGGCCGCCTTGACGCGCGTTGCCTGCTGATCACCGGCCAGGGCGAGGTGTTCTCGGGCGGCTACGACATCGGCGGCTTCGGGGATCCCGAGCGCTTCGCCCGCGAGGCCGAGCAGCTCGTCGCCCACCCCTTCCACGACGCCATCCGTGCGCTCGAGCGCTACCCCTACCCGGTGGTCGCAGCGATCAACGGACCCGCCATCGGCGGCGGCCTCGAGCTCGCCGTCACCGCCGACCTGCGGCTGGCCGTTCGCGGCGCGAAGCTCGGCTGATCACCGGCCGGGGGATCTATTCGTACACCGGCCTGCGCAGGTTCGTCGAGACGTCGGGCGGCCACCAACGAGCTACGTCGGGCGCAACATCGGCGCGCTGGCCATCGGCCTCGGATCCGTCGAGCGCTTCGCCTCGCGACCGAGATCGCGAACAAGCATCCTACGCGCCCTGCGCGCGCACCCGGGCGTCGCCCACCCCTTCCACGACGCCATCCGGTGCGCTGACGCGCTCGCCGCGCGGACTCGACCTAGGAGGTTCCCGGTGGTCGCAGCGATCGCGCCGATACGGACCGCACAGCCATCGGCGGCGTCCATGCCTCGAGCTCGCCGTCACCGCCGACCTGCGGCTGGCCGTTCGCGGCGCGAAGCTCGGCATGCCTCCGGCCAGACGCGTGGGAGATCTCGCGGCGCGGCTTCAAGACCTCGGCCTGCCAAGCGACGGCCTTCTCTGGCGCGTTGCGAGCTTCAACGTCGGCGTCGAGGATCGGGCGCGCCCTTGGGCTTTTCGTCCTCGGCGTTGTCTTGGCGTTGCGCCGCCCTGAACCCCGCCCTGATCGACGCGGTGATCGGCCTCAGCGTGGCCTACGTCGCGTGGGAGATCGCCGTATCGCGCGGACCCCAAACGTGAGGAGGACGCGCATCCCGTGTTCATCTTCGTACACGGCCTCGGGCCGACGCGGCTTCAAGACCTCGGCCTGCCACGGCCTCGGCGCGTAGCTTCAACGTCGGCGTCGAGGTGGCGACGAACCGCCCGGTGAGCTCCTCGCGTACACGGGGGCCGGCACCTGCCTCTACCGGTAATGATGGCGACGACCGCAAGCTCCGTTTAGCCCTACTCGAGCTGGGCTGCGCGCACGCCACCCGGCGAGCCCTGAGGTCGACGGCTGGCAACCAGGATGGGCGTCGCGTCCGATCGCCTGCCTACCGTGCCGGTACCGCCCCCGACGGCCACGGAGGCCCCTTGCCGCCGCTCATCACCTACGAGGAAGCGCTCGCTCTCGGCGAGATCGAGGACCACGCCGAGATCGAGGTCCTGATCGAACGCGCGTGGCGCGCGCGCGTCGAGCGCTTTGCGGACTCGACCGACATGTGCTCGCTCGTCAACGCCAAGTCGGGCGGGTGCGCCGAGGACTGCGGCTTCTGCGCTCAGTCGCGCTTTGCCGACGCCGACACCCCGATGCACGCGATGATGTCGCCGGAGGAGATCCTCGAGCACGCCAGGGCGGCGGAGGCCGCAGGCGCGCACCGGTTCTGCATGGTCACCCAGGGACAGGGCCTCTCAAAGCGCGACTTCGAGAAGATCCTCGAGGGTGCCCGCCTCGTCGCCGAGAAGACGAGCCTCAAGCGCTGCGCCTCGGTCGGGCACATGTCGGCCGACCGGGCGCGCGCGCTCAAGGAGGCCGGGATCCAGCGCGTGCACCACAACGTCGAGACCGCGGAGAGCTACTACGGCGAGGTGTCGACGACGGTGCGTTACGAGGGACGCCTGCGGACCATCGACGCCGTGCGCGAGGCGGGGCTCGAGACCTGCGTCGGGGGAATCCTCAACCTGGGCGAGTCGCGCGCCCAGCGCGTCGAGATGGCCTTTCAGCTCGCCGAGATAGATCCCACGAGCGTGCCGATCAACATGCTCAACCCGCGGTCGGGCACGAAGTTCGGCGATCGCGAGTACATGGACCCGTGGGAGGCGGTCAAGTGGATCGCCATCTTCCGCCTGATCCTTCCCGGTGCTCTGTTCCGGCTCTGCGGAGGGCGGGTCGAGAACCTCGGCGAGCTCCACGCGCTGGCCGTGCGCGCCGGGATCAACGGCGTGATGATGGGCAACTTCCTGACCACCCTCGGCTCGGAGCCCGCCGACGACCGGGCGATGTTCGAGGAGCTCGGCCTCAACGTCGCCCGCCAGGCCGACAACGGGTCGAACCCGCGGCCCGACAACCGCTCGGGGCGGCTCGAGGGCGAGAGCCCGGAGGCCGAGGACGCCGTGCTCGTCGAAAGCCGGTCCGAGGCCGCCCTCTGGGATCCATCGACCCAGCTTCGTCACCGCAAGAAGCCGTCGGTCCCCCCGCGGCCGGACCGAGCGCCCAACCGCCCCCGACCGACGGAGGGCTCGATGTCCCTACCCCAGGTGGTCCGCGTCGATCCGGAGGCGCCCCCAGGCTGACCGCGTGGAGGACCTCGAGCGACACCTCGACGAGCTGGGCGACCGCGGGCTGCTGCGGCGCATGCGGCTCGTCTCGGGGCCGCAGGGCCCGCGTGTCCTGCTCGACGGCCGGCCAGTGCTGCTGCTGTGCTCGAACAACTATCTCGGCCTCGCCGACCACCGCCGCGTACGCGAGGCGGCGGTCGATGCGGCCAGGCGCTGGGGTGTGGGCGCCGGCGCCTCGCGGCTGATCTCGGGAAACATGACGATCCATCGGCGCCTCGAGGAGGAGCTCGCCGAGTTCAAGGGTGCCGAGCGGTGTGTCCTCTTCGGGTCGGGCTACCTGGCCAACACCGGGGTCGTCGCCGCGCTCGCGCGCCCCGGGGGGGTCGTGATCTCCGACGAGCTCAACCACGCGAGCCTCGTGGACGGCTGCCGCCTGGCGGGGGCTGAGACGCTCATTTACCGACACGCCGACCTGGCTCACCTGGAACGGCGACTGCGCGAGGCCGCGGGGCGGGCGAGCCTGATCGTCACCGACGGGGTCTTCTCGATGGACGGCGACGTGGCGCCGCTCGGGGGGATCGTCGAGCTCGCGCGCCGCCACGGCGCCCGGGTCCTGGTCGACGAGGCCCACGGTACGGGCGCCGTGGGACCCGACGGGCGCGGAGCGGCAGCGGCCGCCGGGGTGGCCGAGGAGGTGGACGTGGTCGTCGGCACCCTGGGCAAGGCGCTGGGCTCCTACGGCGCTTATGCGTGCTGCGACGAGACGACCGCTCGCTACCTGGTCAACTCGGCGCGCACGCTGATCTTCTCGACGGCGCTGCCTCCGCCGGCCGTGGCCGCGGCACTCGCCGCGCTCGCGGTCGTGCGGGCGGAGCCCGAGCGAGTCGCCCGGCTCGCTCGCAACGCGCGGCTCCTGCGTGAGGGCCTGAGGGCGGAGGGCGTCGACGTCGCCGCGTCCGGGACCCAGATCGTCCCGCTCGTAGTGGGGTCGGCGGGCGCGGCCACCGGCGCCTCGGAGCGAGCCCTCGAGCGCGGCGTGTTCGCCCAGGCCATCCGACCGCCGACCGTCCCGGAGGGAACCTCGCGACTACGGCTCTCGGTGATGGCCTCCCACACGCGCAGCGAGCTGCGCCAGGCGGCGCGGGCGGTCGCGGAGTCGCTTCCGCCGGGCAAGCTCTCCCGGCCAGAGGCGCCCCTCGAAGGGCGCGCAATCGCCGCCGCCGCGTAGGTCTCGTGCGGGGCCTGTTCGTCATCGGGACCGACACGGGGGTAGGGAAGTCGGTCGTCGCCGCGGCGATCTGCGCGGCGCTCGTTGCCCGGGGAGAGCGCGTCGCCGCGTTCAAGCCGGCGGTCACGGGCCTGGACGAACCGCCGGGCGAGTGGCCGCCCGACCACGATCTGCTGGCGGCGGTCGCGAACGCCGGGCAGGAGCCCGAGGAGGTGGCGCCCTACCGGTTCGGACCGGCGGCCTCTCCTCACCTCGCCGCCGAGCTCGGGCACGTCACGATCGACCCCCGAGAGCTCGTCGGCGCCGCGCACCGCGCCGGGGCCTGCGGCGACGCACTCCTCTGCGAGGGCGTCGGCGGCCTGCTCGTCCCGCTGACCGCTGACTACCTGGTCCGCGACCTGGCAGTCGAGCTCGACCTGCCGGTGGTGGTCGCCGCGCGTCCGGGGCTTGGGACGATCAACCACTCGCTGCTGACCGTGGAGGCGGTGCGGGCCGCGGGCCTGCGGCTGCTCGGGGTGGTGATGGCGCCGTGGCCGGAGGGCCGCTCGACGGTGGCTCGCTCGAGCCGTGCCGCCGTCGAGCGCCTGGCCGGTACGACGGTCAGCGTCCTCCCGCGGACCCGGCCCGAGCGCTGCGCTCTCGCGGCGGCCGGGTCCACCCTGCCTCTCGCGGCATGGCTCGGGGCCGGCGCGTGCCGCCATCCACGAGGGGCCGTCGCCGCCTGGGCGCGGGGCGGGGGCTCACCGGGGGGCGATCCGCGCCTGCGGCAGGAACGCCGCGAGCGAGAACCAGAACTGCTCGTCGTGGCGCAGAGGCCGCAGTCGCCGGCCGCTCAGGCGCCCGGCGACCGCCCGGCCGGTGACGTCCCAGCGCGAGCCGGTCTGGCGGTCGACGAAGGCCGCTCCGCGGCGCTCGAACGCGAGCGTGCGTCCGCCGAGGCGACGGTCGAAGGCACCCGCCGTGCCGACGTCCCTTGACTCGGTGACCGAGTCCTGGTCGATGGCCGACGCCACGCCGCGCTTGAAGAGCACGACCGCCGGGACCGTGCCCGCGCGCACCTCCACCGCCGGGTCACGCGCGAGCCGCGAGAACGGCACGACCACCGGGGGTTGCGCTCCGAGCAGTGCTACCACCCGCTCCTTGGGCGCGAGTCGCGCGTCGACCGGTCCCCGGAACAGGTGCGGCCGGCTCGCGGGCTCGTCGTAGCCCAGGTAGGGGTTGCGGTCGTACTCGCGTGCGTTCGCACCCGTCTCGGGGGCGAGCACGTCGCCGTTCGGGAAGCGGCGCCTGAACTGCGCCCACGAGAGCGTCTGTGCCGGCAGCGGGCGCAGGCGCTCCCCGGCGAGCTCCCCGACGATCGCTTCGGCGGTCAGCTGCTGCCACCACGTCTGCGTTTGGCGGTCCCACATCACGAGGTTCGCGCGGCGGAGGTTGCCCGTCGTCCCGAACGAGAGCTCGCGCCCGCGTATGCGGCGGTCGAAGACGAGCGACGAGTTGCACAGCGGGCAGTAGGTGACGGCGATCGGCCGGCCGGCGAGCCGGTCGTTGACGATCTCGTGCCAGACGAGGATGCGCGCCGGGTAGGCTCGCACGGCGCCGCCCGCCTCGACGGCGATGACCGGCTCGCGCGCGGAGAGGAAGCGCTCGGCCGCTCGCCTCCCCATCGGCCGCGGCGCGTCGATCGGGGGGATCCCGTCGCGCGGCGGGCCGCCGCTGCGGATCTCCTCGAGCGGCACGCGGTGGCGAGCGAAGTCCGTGCGCCAGCCTGCGCGCGCGAACGACGGCTCCGGCCGGCCGAGCTCGACGACGCGCTCCCCCCCACCTCCAGACCCACCGCAGGCCGCAGATCCGAGCAGGGCGACCGCGAGCAGAGCGAGACACGAGGCGATGGACAGGCGCATGCGCCTCAGTTCCCGCCCGCCGCGTAGTCCACGATCGACTTGTCGATCAGCCACTCCACTGGAGCGCGGTCGTCGGTGTAGGCCTCCCCTCCGCCGAGCGGCGCCTCGATCCGACCCGCCGCGCCGAGCCCGGCCTGCTCGAGCCCCCGGGGCAGGGCCCGCGCGGACACTCGCCGCAGGCGCGGGAGGCTCAACGGCCTCTCGCTCGCCACGAGCAGCGTGTTGGTCGGCTCGATCGGGTCGCGGACCACGTGCGGGAACACCTCGCGCATGCTCGCCGTGAGCACTCGCTCGAGCTCGTCCTGTCCCGCCGGGTGTCCGGCGTTCACGATCACGACCCCGCCGGGGCGAAGCTTCTCCCGCGCCGTCCTGAAGAACTCGACCGTGGTCAGGTAGAAGGGTATGTAGGGCTGGCGGTAGGCATCGACGGAGATCACGTCGTAGCGCGCGTCGATCCTGCGCAGGAACGGGCGGGCGTCCTCGTGGAAGAGGCGCAGGCGCGGGTTGTCCATGCCGAAGAGGCGCCGTCCGATGTCAGACAGCTCGGGATCCAGCTCGACGCCGTCGACGCGGGCGCGCGGGAAGAAGCGCTCGTAGGCCCGGGCCGTCGTCCCGGCGGCGTTGCCGAGGATCGCGACGCGCTGCGGAGGGCGCTCGCGGGCCAGGAAGGGGAGTACGAGGTGACCGTCCCAGACGTCGCCGGTGAGCACGGTGTCGGGGTCGTAGATCGAATGCTGCGCCTGACCCTCGTTGAGCTCGAGCGCGCGCGACCCGTCGCTGCGATCGATCACCCGCGCGTACTGATACTGCGTATCCGTCTCATAGACGAGCCGCGAGCCGCTTCCCGCGTCCGCGGCCTTGAGCGTGCCCACCGGCAGCGCGAGCAGGACTCCGATCGCGGCCGGAGCGAGCGCGTAGCGGCGCACGGGTCGCAGCCCGGCCACGGCGGTCAGGGCGATCCCCAGTGCGAAGATCAGGAACGTCCGGCGCGTGCCGACGAGCGGGATCAGCGCGAGCGCCGAGACGAGCGTCCCGAACAGGCTTCCCGCCGTCGAAAGCCCATACAGGCGGCCGGCCACCCGGCCCGCCTCCCCCACGTCGGCGACCGCGAGCCGGATCGCCCACGGGGAGACGGCGCCGAGCAGGAGGATCGGCACGGCGACGAGCACGAGGACGGCCGCCAGCGACCCGAAGAAGGCGCCCGCGGCGATCGAGTCGAGCGCGTCGACGGCCAAGTCGAGCAGTGGGTCGGCGGCGAAGGGGACGAGCGCGAGCAGTACGGCCGCCCCCAGCGCGAGCAGGCAGAGCCCGCGCATGTGGGGATGGCGGTCGGCCCAGCGCCCGCCTAGCCAGTAGCCGATCGACAGCGCCACGAGAACCACGCCGATGGTGTTCGCCCAGACGACCGTGGAGGCGCCGAAGTAGGGGGCGAGCAGGCGCACGGCGGCGATCTCGGCGCCGAGCGATCCCGACCCCACCACGAAGACCAGGAGAGCGAGAGGCGGCATTCCGTCCTTGACCATAACTACGGTCCTGAACGTGGACGCAGCGTCGGCAGATCACACGCACCTCTGGCATCCGTTCACCCAGCAGCGCGGCTGGGTCGCCGAGCAGCCGCTCGTGATCGAGCGCGCCGCGGGCACCGACCTCATCGACGCCCAGGGGCGTCGCTACATCGACGGGGTCTCGTCGCTGTGGTGCAACGTTCACGGACACCGCCACCCGCGCCTCGACGCCGCGGTGCGGGCCCAGCTCGACCGCGTCGCCCACACGACCATGCTCGGCCTGTCCCATCCGCCGGGGATCGAGTTGGCGGGGCGGCTCGTCGAGCTCGCGCCGGCCGGCCTCCAGCGGGTCTTCTACTCTGACTCGGGCTCGACCGCGGTGGAGATCGCCCTGAAGATGGCGTTCCAGCTCTGGCAGCAGCACGCGGATGCGCCGGCGCGGCGGCGCACTCGCTTCATCGCCCTCCGCGAGGCCTACCACGGCGACACCGTGGGCTCGGTCTCGCTTGGCGGGATCGACCTCTTCCACTCGATCTACCGACCGCTGCTCTTCGACGCGCTGCGCGCCGAGCCCGGCGACGCGGGCGACCTCGAGCGGCTCCTCACCGCCCACGGCGACGAGGTGGCGGCGGTGGTCGTCGAGCCGCTCGTCCAGGGAGCGGCCGGGATGCTGGTCCACCCGCCGGGATACCTGCGCTCGGTGCGCGACCTGTGCGACCGCCACGGCGCGCTCCTGATCGTGGACGAGGTCGCGACCGGCTTCGGGCGAACCGGACGCATGTTCGCCTGCGAGCACGAGGGCGTCGCCCCGGACTTCCTGTGCCTCGCGAAGGGCCTGACCGGCGGCTACCTGCCGCTCGCGGCCACGCTCACCACCGAACGCGTCTACGAGGGGTTCCTGGGCGAGTTCGAGGAGCTGCGCGCCTTTTTCCATGGCCACACCTACACCGGCAACCCGCTCGCCTGCGCCGCGGCGCTGGCCACGCTCGACGTCTTCGAGGAGGAGCGCACGCTCGAGCACGTCGCCGAGCTCGACGCCGTGCTCGACGAGGCACTCGAGTCCGTGGCGGCCCTGCCCGCGGTCGCCGAGGTCCGTCGGCGGGGCCTGATGTGCGGGATCGAGCTCGCCGGCTTCCCGCTCGCCTGGCGCATGGGCCATCGCGTGACGCTCGAGGCACGCCGGCGGGGGGCGGTCGTGCGCCCGCTCGGCGACGTCGTCATCCTCATGCCGCCGCTGGCGATCGCGGCGTGCGAGCTGCGCCGGCTCGTCGACATCGTTCGCGAGGCGATCATCGCGGCCACCGGCGAAGTGGCGCTGACCGCCGCGGCTTGAGCCGGCGGCGCGGGTCGCACCCGCGTCTCAGCCCTCGTACGGAGAGAAGTCCTTCTTGCGCGCCCCGCACACCGGGCAGAACCAGTCGTCGGGAATCTCCTCGAACGGCGTCCCGGCGGGGATCCCCCCGTCGGGGTCGCCCTCCTCGGGGTCGTAGATGAAGCCACATGACTCGCAGATCCACTGCCGGCTCTCGCTCACGGGCGGGGATCCTAGCGTCGCCCTCAGGCTTTCGGGGACGGTCTCCGCGGCAATGAGGCGAGGCGCGAGGAGAGCTCTCGTGACTCCTCGCGGGCGCAACTTCGGCCGGCCGCGACGGTTAGCGCACACGTGACCCGCAAGCTGTCGATCCCCCTGCTCACCGGCCTGCTCTGTCTGGCACTCGCCGGGGTGGCGATCGCCAAGGTGGCCGTCGGCACCCCCGGCAACGACACCCTGCGCGGCAGCGACGGCCCCGATCAGCTCTACGGCGAGGGCGGCGACGACACGCTCGATGCCCTCGGAGGCGACGACTACGTCGAGGCCGGCCCCGGTCAGGATACGCTCCGCGGCGGCCGGGGCGTCGACCTACTGCTCGGCGGCACGTCCAACGACTCGATCGGTGGCGACGCGGGCCAGGACAGCGTCTACGCGGGGCACGGCGACGACCGCGTCTCGGGCGGCCACCACGGCGACACCATTCTCGGCCAGGTCGGACACGACCGCCTGGCGGGCGGCGGGGGGCCCGACCGCATCTGGGGGGGAAGCGGCGCCGACCGCCTCGTCGGGGGGCCCGGCAAGGACTACCTGAGCGCGAGCGCGCAGTCGCTCGTCGACGGCGGCGACCACGACGACAAGGTCTACATCCACGACCAGGGCGGCTCCGTTCGGCCGCTCGTCCACCCCTCCGGCTACCAGGTGCACGGAGGCCTCGGTAACGACTCCATCGACGCGCGCGACGGCCGAAGGAGCTACTTGGACTGTGGGTCCGGCTTCGACCGCGCGTACGTCGACCCGGGGGACCGAGCGCGCGGCTGCGAGCGGCGCGTGGAGGGGGCTCGGCGGTAAGCCGCGCGGCCAGTTCCCCGCGGCCAGGCTTCACGATTCATGGCGAGCGGTCGATAGCCGACATATGACCCCCTTGCCCTCATCTCCGCGCTCGTCCGGCAGGCTCGCTCCCGCCGCGCTCGCGATCGCGGTGCTCGCTCTCGCCGCCGTGGTGCCCGGCGCGCTCGGCCACCCTTTTCATCCCGGCGCCGACGTCGCCGACACCTCCGCTCCGGGACTCGCCCTCCAGCGGGTGGGAACGTTTGCTTTCCCGGTCTACGTCACCTCGCCTCCCGGCGACAACGCACGGCAGTTTGTGGTCGAACAGAGCGGTCAGGTCCGCATCATCAAGAACGGGCAGACCCTCAGGCGCCCCTTCCTCGACATCTCAAGGTTCGTCGAGTTCGACCAGGGCGAGCGCGGGCTGATGTCCATGGCCTTCCCTCCCGACTACGCCACGAGCCGGCGCTTCTATGTCTTCTATACGGAGCGAGGCGGCGATCTCCGCGTCGACGAGCTCCGGCGCTCGGCCCGGAGCCCCGACGTCGCCCTGCTCAGCAGCCGCCGACGCGTGATCGAGATCGAGCATTCGCGGTACGCAAACCACAACGGGGGGCAGCTCCAGGTCGGGCGAGGCGGCAACCTGTTCGTGTCGACCGGCGACGGTGGGGGCGGCGGCGATCCCCTCCGCAGCGGGCAGAACCTCAACAGCCTGCTCGGGAAGATCCTGCGGATCGACCCGCGCCGGCCGACCTCGACGCGAGGCTACTCGATCCCGGGCGACAATCCCTTCGTCGGCCGCTTTGGCCGCGACGAGATCTGGCACTACGGCCTGCGGAACCCGTGGCGGTTCTCCTTCGACCGCGCTAACGGCAATATGGCGATCGGGGACGTCGGCCAGGGCACCATGGAGGAGGTCGACTTCGTCTCCGGGCTTCGCCGCGGCGTCAACTTCGGATGGAGCTGCTTCGAGGGGACGCTCCGCTACAGGGCCGGCTGCCGCGCGCCCGGTCACCGGCCGCCCGTGCTCCAGTACACCCACGGCGGCGAGGGCAACGCCAGCTGCTCGGTCACGGGCGGCTACGTTCTAAGAGACCGGGCGATCAGCCGGCTCTACGGCAAGTACCTCTACGGCGACTACTGCACCGGCGCCCTGCATGCCGCCGGGCTGCGCGCGACCGGCGCCACGAGCAACGCCGCCCTCGGCCTCACCGTACCGCGCCTGACCAGCTTCGGCGAGGACGCCCGCGGCCGGCTCTATATGACCTCGCGCAGCTACGAGGGGCGCTCGGGTGCGGTGTACCGCCTGCGAGCCGTTCCCTAGCGGGTCTCGCCGAGCTCGGCGCCGGCGACGCTACGCTACGCCGCGACGGCCTTGTAGTAGCGGACGGCCAGACCGGTCAGAAGCGTCTGGAAGCACTGCTCGAGCGAGAGATCGTGCTCCTCGGCGTACCCGAGCAGGCCGTGCTCCTCGATCGCCTCGCTCTCCCCGATCATCTGCTCGACGAGGTCGGGGTGCTGATCCGAGAAGTAGGCGCCCATCGAGTACAGGTTGGTGTCCATGAGCGACTCGAGGAAGGTGCCCTCCTCCGCCGCGGTGCTCGGCCGCGCCATAGGAGGAGGTTACCCGGCCGCGCTCGACCGCACGGAGCCGCGGTGGCCTCTCGCGGCGCTAGCCTCGCCGAGGCATGGCGAGCCGGGATGAGATCGTCGCGTTCCTCGACGAGCTGCTCGACGCTCCCGGATGGCCCGACCACGGGCCGAACGGACTTCAGGTACCGGGCTCGCCGGAGGTCGATCTCGTGGTGAGCGGCGTCTCCGCTCACGCCGAGCTCTTCGCGCGGGCGGCGGCTGCGGGGGCGCAGATGGTCCTATGCCACCACGGCATCCTCTGGGATAAGGGCCCGGCGGTGGTGACCGACGTCCAGAAGGCCCGCCTCGAGGCGCTCTTTGGCGGCGACCTGTCGCTCGTCGCCTACCACCTTCCGCTCGACGCCCACGCCGAGGTCGGCAACAACGCGCTCATCTGCACGGCGCTCGGGCTCGACCGCTGCGAGCCCTTCGGCGAGCACCGGGGTCGCTCGATCGGGTGGGTCGGGCGGGCGCCCGGAGACGGCGTCCCCGCAGCGGTGCTGGTCGAGCGCGCGACCGCGGTCTTCGGACGCGAGCCGCTCGTGTTCGCGGAGGGACCGGCGTCCGTGCGCAGCGCCGGGATCGTGTCGGGCGGCGGGGCAGGGACCCTGGCCGAGGCCGTCGAGCGCGGTCTCGATGCGCTCGTCACCGGCGAGCCCTCGGAGCCGGCGATGGCCGACGCTCGCGAGGCGGGCATCCACTTCGTGGCCGGCGGGCACTACGCGACCGAGACCTTCGGGGTCCGGCGCCTCGGCGAGTTGATCGCCCAGCGGTTCGGGATCGAGCACCGCTTCGTCGAGGTTCCGAACCCGGTCTAGGGCAGAACCGCCTCCAGAAGATGCGCACGTTGCACGAAGACGGCTTGCAACGTCTGGTGCGAGCGGTAAGAATGATCTCCGCAACGCGGCAACGAGGAGGAGCGCGATGGCGATACACCTGACCCCAACCGAGCTCGGCCGTGAGCTCGGGATGCACCGCCGAGAGGTGATCACCCGCTGTATGCAGCTCGGCGTACCGATCTTCCAGGGCCGGATCGACAAGACGCTGTTCGTCACCTCGCTGCGCGACGCCCAGGGACGCCGGGAGCCGGCCAAGCTCTGAGCGAACGAGGTCGCGCCCGGTGGGGCGCCTCCCCAGCCGGACATGGGATCCATGCGCGTGGGCGGCCCTACGGCGCCTTCCGGCCGTACAATCTCCCGCTCCCAGCCGAACGCATTCAGGAGGGCGAGATGGAAGTGAAGGCGGTCCCCGCAATGGAAGCCAATACCGGCTCGAAGACGATCGCCGACATCGTGCTGCTCGCGGGTCGCCGCCACGCCGACCGACCGGCGCTCAGGCACAAGTCGGGTGGACGCTGGGTCGACGTCTCCTACCGCGAGCTCGCCGAGGTCGTCAAGGAGATCGCGCTCGGGCTAGCCGACTTCGGCATCGAGCGCGGGGATCGCGTCTCGATCCTCTCGAACACGCGTCCGGAGTGGACCTTCGCGAACTTCGGGATCCTCGCGGCCGGAGCGGCCTCGGTGTCGATCTACCAGACCAATTCGCCGGAGGAATGCCGCTATGTGCTCGGCCACTCCGAGTCGCGGGCCGTCTTCGTCGAGGACGCCGAGCAGCTCGACAAGGTCCGTCAGGTCCAGTCCGAGCTGCCGAACCTCGAGCTGATCGTGGTCATGGAGCCGAGCGGGGACAAGGGCGGCGCGATATCGCTCGACGACCTGCGCGAGCGCGGGCGCCGGCGCGACGACTCAGAGCTCGAGGAACGCGCGACCGGCGTCGGCCCCGACGACGCCTGCCTCTACATCTACACGTCGGGCACCACCGGGCCGCCCAAGGGCTGCATCCTCACCCACGGCAACTACCGGGCGGAGTGCGACATGGTCGAGTCCCTGGGTGTGCTCGGGCCGGGCGAGGTCGTCTATCTCTTCCTTCCGCTCGCCCACGCCTTCGCCGTCGTGATCCAGTTCGTCGCCATCGATCTCGGGGCGACGATCGCCTACTGGGAGAAGGATCCGCTCAAGATCGTCCCCAACCTGAGCGAGGTCAAGCCGGCCTTCTTCCCGTCGGTTCCGCGGATCTTCGAGAAGATCTACACGCAGGCCACCGCGAAGATCGCCGAGGCGGGCGGATTCAAGGAGAAGGTCTTCCGGTGGTCGATCGGGGTCGGACGTAGGGTCCGCGAGCTCGAGCGACAGGGCAGGCGGCCCGACCCCCTGCTCAAGGGTAAGTATGCCCTCGCCGACAAGCAGGTCCTATCGAAGGTGAGGGGCCTGTTCGGCGACGAGCTGCGTCAGGCGGTCACCGGGGCCGCGCCGATCGCCAGGGAGATCCTCGAGTTCTTCCTCGCCTGCGGGGTGCCCGTGCTCGAGGGCTACGGGATGACGGAGACCTCGACCGTCGCCAGCGTCAACACCCTCGAGGATTACCGGCTCGGGTCGGTCGGCAAGCCGCTCCCCGGCGTCGAGGTCAAGATTGCCGAGGACGGCGAGATCCTGCTCAGGGGCCCGAACATCTTTCAGGGCTACTACAAGGACGAGGGGGCCACCGCCGAGACGCTCGTCGACGGGTGGCTGCACACCGGCGACCTCGGCTACGTCGACGACGAGGGCTTCCTGTTCATCAGCGGCCGCAAGAAGGACCTCCTGATCACCGCCGGCGGCAAGAACATAACGCCCGCCAACCTCGAGAACGGACTGAAGCAGAGCCGCTGGATCTCGCAGGCCGTCGTGGTCGGCGATCGCCGGCCCTACCTTGCCGCGTTGGTCACCCTCGACCCCGAGGAGGCGCCGGCGTTCGCGAAGCAGCACGGCGTCGCGGTCGAGGAGCTGCCCGGCTCGGAGGCCATGCGGGCCGAGGTCCAGCGAACGGTGGACGCGGTGAACGCCGAGGTCGGGCGCGTCGAGCAGATCAAGAAGTTCACGATCCTCCCCCACGACCTGACCCAGGAGACCGGCGAGCTCACCCCAACCCTGAAGGTCAAGCGCGCTGCGGTGAGCGAGAAGTACGATCGCGACATCGAGGCCCTCTACGCGAGCTAGGCGCGCGGCAATCGGGGGTGGCGGCCACGAGCGTCCTGCTGGCGACGCCGGCCGAAGCCGTCGAGGTCAGCCCGTCGTCGTGGTCTCGCGGCGGGGCCTTCGCCGTGAACCCTGAGCCTGGCGCAGGAGCGCCCCGGTCGTCTGCTCGAGGATGCGCCGCCACGCGCGGACGTCCTCGGGCTGGCGCTCGAAGTGTTGGACGACCTTGCGCACCCGGGCCGCGGAGATCTCGATCCCGTGTTGGGCGCAGACCGTCGAGAAGCGGTCGTAGTCGCGCGCGAGCCGCATGGTGACCGACTGGAACCCGTGGCGGGCGATCTCGACCCGCTTGGTGAAGTTCATGATGCTGGTCTCGAACATCAACTCGTCGTTGGGATCGGGTTCGATGAGGATGATGTCGACGCCCGGGTACTTGCGCTCCCAGTGCGAGACCGCCTCGTGCAGGCGCTGGTGGGCCAGCAGCTTGAACGCCTGATAGCCGATCCGCGGGAAGCCCATGTCCGACACCCGCCGCACCCGGCTTCCGAGCGCCGTCGGAATCATCTTCTGGAAGTCGTTGACGTAGGGCACGAGTGGGTTCACGACGATGATGAAGCGCGCCCCGCGCTCGACCGCGATGTCGATGTTCGTGGTCGAGCGGATGCCACCGTCGACGAGCTGGCGGCCCTTGACCTCGACCGGGCGGTAGACCATGGGCAGCGCCGTCGAGGCGGCGACCGCCCGGGAGATCGATACGTCCTCGAAGCCCTCGTCGCCGAGCACGATGCGCTCGCAGGTGTCGAGGTCGGTGGCCGCGAGGAAGAGCTCGTTGCGCAGGAGACGGAAGTCGTCGGTGCGGTCGAGCTCGCCGAGGACATCGCGCAGATAGCGTTCGAGCCCCGAGCCGTTGTACATACCGGCGGGGAGGTTCTCGGCGAGGGCGACGCCGAGGTCCATCACCGAAACCGAGCGCAGGTCGCGCAAGAGCTGGCGCCCGAGGCCGAGGAGCCGAAGGGGAAGCAGCGCGCCCTGGCGGATGAACTCGCCGTAGTTGGGGCGTAGCAGCGTGCCGAGGTCGATCTCCTCGAACGGGGTCGGGACCTGCCGGTTGACCACCCGCATCATCTCCTCCGGCGTCACCCCGTTGGCGGCGAGGCTCGCGATCATCGACCCCGCGCTCGTTCCGACGTAGACGTCGAACTGATTGATCGTGCGGTTGACCGCGAGCAGATCGAGTGCTCGCAGGGCGCCGATCTCGTAGACGCCGCCGGTGAAGCCACCGCCGCCGAGGACGAGAGCCGTGCGAGCGGGGTTGGCGCGCCGGCGGGATCCGCCGGTCCGCTGAGCGGCCTTGTCCTTGGCCGCATCCTCGATCTTCACGACCTTGGCCATACCGGCTCGCGACCTTAGCGCAAAGCGCCGGGTGCGCTACCGGCTCAGCCCCCCAGCAGGGCCTCCAGACCGCCCTCGTCGATGACCTCGGTCCCGACCTCCCGGGCGCGGGCGAGCTTCGTCCCCGGGTCGTCGCCGGCTACGAGATAGTCGGTGTTGCCGGATACCGAGCTCGTGACCCTCCCCCCCGCGGCCTCGATCCGGGCGGTCGCCTCGTCGCGAGAGAGGCTGGGGAGGGTGCCGGTGATGACGACCGTGCGACCGGAGAGCGGCCCCTCGGGCGGGGCGGCGGCGCCGTGCTCCTCCATCTGCAGGCCGTGTCCGCGCAGGCGCTCGATCAACGCCCGCGTGCGGTCCTCGGCGAGGGTCTCGACGATCGCTCGGGCGAGCACGGGGCCGATTCCCTCGATCGCCTCGACGTCCTCTGCGGTGGCCTCGAGCAGAGCGTCCATCGAGCCCAGGTGCTGGGCCAGCGCCCGGGCGCCCACTCCTCCGATCCCGGGGATGCCGAGCGCGAACAGCACGCGGTGGAAGGGACGCTCCTTCGACGTCTCGATCGCCGCCAGGAGGTTGCGGGCCGAGGTCTCCCCGAAGCCCTCGAGCCGGGTGAGCCGCTCCTCGTCGAGCTCGTACATGTCGGCCACGTCGCCGATCAGGCCGTCGGCCAGGAAACGCTCGGCCTGCCGCTCGCCGAGGCCCTCGATGTCCATGGCGCCGCGCGAGACGAAGTGCTTGACCGCCTGGTGGAGCTGTCCGGGGCACGAGGCCCGGTTGGGGCAGATCGTCCACACCCCCGCGTCGGGCTTGACCGTCGGGGTACCGCAGGAGGGACAGCGCTCGGGCGGGCGCGGCGGCTCGCCGCGCGCGGGATTGCGCTGGGCCGCCGGCGTCGGGGAGACCACCTGGGGGATCACGTCGCCCGCGCGCATGACCACGACCTCGTCGCCGTCGCGAACGTCCTTGCGGCGCAGGTCCTCCTCGTTGTGGAGCGTGGCGAGCTTGACGATCACGCCCGAGACCCGCACCGGCTCGAGGTCGGCGAACGGCACGAGGTGGCCGGTCCGACCGACGTTCCAGGCAACTCGGCGCAGCGTCGTCTGTGCGGTCATGGGAGCGAACTTCCAGGCGATCGCCCCGCGCGGCTCGCGGCCGACCACGCCGAGGCCACGCTGGATCGACAGCCGGTTGACCTTGACGACCACGCCGTCGATCTCGTAGTCGAGCGCCTCGCGGCGCTCCTCCCAGGCGCGGCAGCCCGCGGCGAGCGACTCGACCTCGGAGTGCACCTCGACGTCCGGGCTCACCTTGAAGCCGCGCGCGCGCAGCCAGTCCAGCCACTCGCGGTGGGTGTCGAGCTCGAGGCCGTCGACCGCACCCACGCCGTAGCACCAGATCGACAGCGGTCGCGCGGCGGCGACCTGGGGATCGAGCTGGCGGATCGAGCCCGCGGCGGAGTTGCGAGGATTGGCGAAGGTCGGCTCGCCGGCCGCGGCACGAGCCTCGTTGAGGCGCGCAAAGGCCGACCGCGGCAGGTAGACCTCCCCACGAACCTCGAGGATCCTCGGAGCATCGGGGACCCGAAGCGGGATGGCGCCGATCGTGCGGAGGTTGTGGGTTACGTCCTCGCCGACCTCGCCGTCGCCGCGGGTCGCGCCCCGCACGAGCGCTCCGTCCTCGTACAGCAGGGAGATGGCGAGCCCGTCGACCTTGGGCTCGGCCACGTAGTCGATCGCAGTCTCGTCCAGCCCGCTCTTCTCGGCCAGAGTGGCCACGCGAACCGCCCACCCGCGGAGCTCCTCCTCGTTACGGGCGTTGGCGAGCGACAGCATCGGCTGGAGGTGCTCGACCTGGATGAACTTCTCGAGCGGTCGCCCGCCGACGCGCTGGGTCGGCGAGTCGGGAGTTTGCAGCTCGGGATGGGCGGCCTCGAGGCCACGCAGCTCGTTGAGCAGCGCGTCGTACTCGGCGTCCGAGATCGCGGGCTCGTCGAGGACGTAGTACAGGTGGTTATGGTGCTCGAGCTCCGAGCGCAGCTCGGCGGTGCGCTCGCCGGAGGCGCCCGGGTCGGCTCCCGCGCCGCGCTCGCCGGGCGGAGCGCTACTCAACCTCGCTCACCGCCGGCTCGAGCAGCCGGCCGAGGTCGAAGCCGTCGAGCGCGTCGACCCCGGCGCTGTCGGTCAGGTCGAAGTGAAGGGGGGTGACCGATATGCAACGGTCGGCGATCGCCGCGAAGTCGGTGCCCTCCTCGTCGTGGTAGCCGGGGCTCTCGCCGTAGATCCGGTAGCGCCGCCGTCCGCCGCTCTCCTCGGCGAGCTCGAGGGTGTCGCGATAGATCCGCTTGCCGAGCTTCGCGGCGCGCGCGCCACGGGGCTCACCGGCCGGGCAGTTGACGTTGAGAAGCGTCCCGGAGGGCGCCGGAACGTCCGCGAGCTCCTCCACGAGGCGGGCGACGAAGGCAGCGGCGCACCCGAAGTCGAAGCGATCGCCGAGGCGGAAGTCCATCTCCCCTCGCTCGGACTGCTGCGAGACCGCGATCGCCGGGACCCCGAGCACGATGCCCTCGAGCGCCGCGGCCACCGTGCCCGAGTAGGTGATGTCGTCGCCGAGGTTCGAGCCGTGGTTGATCCCCGAGACGATCACGTCGGGCGGCGACTCGACGAGCCCGAGCGCGGCGAAGCGCACGCAGTCGACGGGCGTCCCATCGGTGGCGTACCCGACGGTCCCGTCCCCGAAGGCGATCTCCTCGACCCACAGCGGCTCGTGCGTGGTGATCCCCCGGCCGCTCGCGCTGCGGTTGGAATCGGGTGCTATCACGGCGAGCTCGACGTCCGCGAGCGCGAGCAGGGCTCGGCGCATGGTGTTGAGGCCCCTGGCCTGGATGCCGTCGTCGTTGGTGAGGAGGACCTTCACGGCGACCGCTGAGGATAGGGGCCGCACCGGGCGCGCCTGCGCTCCGACCCGCATCCGGGTTCAGTACCGGACCGACTCGAGGTAGAGCCCCCACGCGGGGACCGTCGGACCGGCCTCCGACCGTCGGGCCCCCTCGAGCAGGCGCTCGAGGTCGGCGAGCGACCGGTGTCTCGACGCGACGTCGAGCATGGTCCCGACGAGGGTCCGGACCATGTGACGCATGAACGCGTCGGCCTCGATCCAGAGCTCCAGCGCGTCCGCGTCGGCCTCGATCCACTCGGCGCGCCGGACCTCGCGCTCGAAGCGCACGTGCTCGGTCCGGGTCGGCGTGAACGCCCTGAAGTCGTGGTGGCCGCGGACCGGCTCGGCGCAGGCGGCCAACAGGTCGCGATCGAGCCTTCGCGGCCAGTGCAACGCGCGCCCGCGCTCGAAGGGGCTCGCGGTCGGGCGGACCAGGACCCGATAGCGGTAGGTGCGAGCGTGGGCGTCGCGGCGGGCGTCGAAGCCGTCGGCCGCCCGCTCGCTGCGAAGCACGCGGACGTCGGGCGACAGCAGCGCGTTAAGCCTCGCCGCGCCGGCGGGGTCGCCGTCGTGGCTGGCCACCTGGCCGCGGGCGTGCACCCCCGCGTCGGTCCGCCCGGCCACCGTCAGCTCCGCCGGCCTCCCCGCGGCCGCGAGCGCCTCCTCCACGACGCCCTGCACGGTGCGCCGGCCGGGTTGGCGCGCCCAGCCGGCAAAGCCGCCGCCGTCGTACTCAAGGTCGAGGCGAGCGGTCATCGAACGGCGACCATAACGTCCTGGGCGACCCCGGCCCCGGTCCCTCGTTCATCGAGGCCGACGGGTGGAACCAGAGCGCCTCACACCCGCAAAGACGAGGAGCTGGTTGGCCCACAACATGATCCACCGCGCCCGAATCCTGCGGGAGCGTCTGATCCCGCCGGAGGGCAACACCGTGCCGGGCTGGCAGCCGATCAGGGTCGACGGCCCGTCTTAGCGGCTACCCCGGCCGGCGCGCGACCACGAGCAGGTAGGCGGCCTCGATCTCGACCGACCCGTCGGAGGCGTGGTTCCAGCGGTCGACCAGCTCGACGAAGTCCGCCCGCAGGCGCCCGACCGCCTCCTCGTCGAGCGACTCTCGGAGGGCGATCGACGGGCCGGCCGAGTCGCCGAAGAAAGACCACGCCTCGTCGGCGTCGGCGAAGCGCCACACGACCGACCGCGGCTGCGCCTCGACCGACCCGGCGAGCCCCTCGAAACGCTCGCGCACGACCGCCTCGCGGCCCCACTCCGACGGCGCCGGAACGCCCTCGGGCGGTGGCGGGGCATAGCGGTTCATGGTCGCGAACATCTCGCCCTGGAAGCCCTCGGGCATCCAGTTGGCCATGCCGACCGTTCCCCCCGGCCGCACGACGCGAAAGAGCTCGGCGGCGGCGAGCTCGGGACGGGGGGCGAACATCGCGCCGAAGACCGAGCCCGCGCAGTCGAAGCGCCCGTCCTCGAAGGGCAGGTCCTCTGCGTCGGCTACGAGCCAGTCTACGTCGAGTCCCTCGGTCTCCGTCCGCATGCGCCCGAGCTCGACCATGGCGGGCGTCAGGTCGGAGGCCACGACCGCCGCGCCCTCGCGCGCGGCGAGCACCGCGAGGTTGCCGTTGCCTGCGGCGACGTCGAGGACCTCCTGCCCGGCCGAGATCGCGCAGGCATCGACGAGCTCGCGGGCGGCACCCTCGATCCGTGCGGCGAGCTTGACGTAGTCACCCAGGCTCCACACGTGGCGAGTCTGGTCCTTGAGCTGCTCGACGTCGGTCACGGCCGAACTCGCTCCGCTCGCACGCCCGGCCGCCTAGACGAGCTCGATCAGCGCCATCTCGGTCGCATCCGACGGACGCGGCCCGAGCTTCAGGATGCGGATATAGCCGCCGGACCGCTCCATATAGCGAGGCGCGAGCTCCTCGAACAGCTTGTAGACCACGAACTTGTCCTGTCCGAGGGCGGACATGGCCTGGCGGCGGGCGTGCTGGTCGCCGCGCTTGGCCAGCGTGATCAGCTTCTCGACCTCGGGACGGAGTGCCTTGGCCTTGGCGTGCGTAGTGCGGATCCGCTCGTGGTCGATGACCTCGCGCGAGAGGTTCATGAGCAGCGCCTTGCGATGCGCGGAGTCGCGGCTGAGCTTATGTCGGGTCTTCTGGTGTCGCATGGTTGAATACCGCGGGACCGTCGGGGCCCTGCCCACCCGGCCCGGCTAGGCGGCGTCGCGAAGCGACAGCCCGCGGGCGCGGAGCGTCTCCCTCACCTCCTCGATCGACTTCGAGCCGAAGTTGGGGATGGCCGCGAGCTCGGTCTCCGAGCGCTGGAGCAACTCGCCGACGGTCTGGACCCCGGCCCGCTTGAGGCAGTTGTAGGAGCGCACGCCGAGCTCGAGCTCCTCGATCAGGATCTCGTCCATGCCGTCCGCACGCCGCGCCCCGCCCGCGCCTCCGGGCACGAGATCGGCGCCCGCCTCGACGACGCCGTCGCCCGGGCCTCGCAGCGCCTCCACGCGGTCGGCCTCGGTGAAGATCGACAGCCGGCTGATGAGGATCTCGGCGGCCTCGGCGAGCGCCTCCTCGGGCTCCTTCGAGCCGTCGGTCTCCACGTCGAGGGTCAGCTTGTCGAAGTCGGTGCGCTGACCGACCCGCGCGGCTTCGACCTGGTAGGCGACGCGCTTGACCGGTGAGAAGATCGAGTCGATCGGGATCACGCCGATCGGCTGGTCCTCGGTCTTGTTGTCCTCGGCCGGGGAATAGCCGCGTCCGCGGCCGACGGTCAGGTACATCTCGATCCGGGTGCCCTGCCCGAGCGTCGCGATGTGAGCGTCGGGGTTCAGGATCTCGATGCCCGCGGGCAGGTCGATGTCCTGCGCGGTCACCTCGCCGGGGCCGTCGGCCACGAGCGGGGCCTCGACCTCATCGGCCTCGGAGTGCATCCGGCAGACGATCTCCTTAAGGTTGAGCACGATGTCGGTGACGTCCTCGGTGACGCCGTCGATCGTCGAGAACTCGTGGGCGACGCCCTCGATGCGCACGCTCTTGACCGCGGCGCCGGCGAGCGAGGAGAGCAGGACGCGGCGAAGCGAGTTCCCGAACGTGTAGCCGAAGCCTCGATCGAGGGGCTCGACAGTTGCGCGAGTGCGGTTGTCGGCCATCTTCTCGGAGGAGATCTGAGGGGTCTGGAAGTCGAGCATCTGAGGTTCCTTCTCTTCGGGTCGGGCCGGGTGCCGCCCGCCCTGGAGGGCGGCTGGGGCTCGGGCTACTTCGTTGCCTGCTTACTTCGAGTACAGCTCGACGATGAGCTGTTCCTGCACCGGCACGGAGATCTCGCCCCGCTCCGGGTGGCGCAGAACCTTCGCCGTGAGGCCGTCGTGGTCGGCCTGGAGCCAGGCCGGGACGGCGGAGACGAGGTCCGTGGCCTCGCGGACCGCGTCGCTCGCCCCGGACCCCGCCCGCATGGCGATCACGTCGCTGGCCCGGACGTGGTAGGAGGGGATGTTCACGCGGCGGCCGTTGACCGTCCAATGGCCGTGGAGGATCAGTTGGCGCGCCTGGCGGCGAGAGCCCGCGAACCCGAGCCGCACGAGCACGTTGTCCAAGCGGCTCTCGAGCAGCCGTAGCAGGTTCTCACCCGTTACCCCGCTCTGGCGGCTCGCGCGGTGGTAGTAGTTGCGGAACTGCTTCTCGAGCACACCGTAGTAGCGGCGTGCCTTCTGCTTTTCGCGCAGCTGGAGGCGGTACTCGGACTGCTTCTGGCGCCCGCGCCCGTGCTCACCCGGTGGATACGCGCGTCGCTCGACGCCGCACTTCTCGGTCAGGCACCGCTCCCCCTTGAGGAAGAGCTTCTCGCCCTCGCGCCGGCACTGCTTGCACTGGGAGCCCCGGTCGCGGGCCATCAGACGCGCCGCCGCTTCTTCGGCCGGACGCCGTTGTGGGCCTGCGGCGTCACGTCGCGCTGGCCCGTGACCTCGAGGCCGGCGGCCTGGAGCGAGCGGATCGCGGTCTCGCGACCCGAGCCGGCCCCGCGTGAGAAGACCTCGACCTTCTCGAGGCCCTGCTCGATGCCCTTGCGGGCCGCGGAGTCGGCGGTCACCTGAGCGGCGAACGGGGTCGACTTGCGCGAGCCCTTGAAGCCGGCGCCCCCCGCCGACTCCCAGGCGAGCACGTTCCCCTCGCGGTCAGTGAGGGTCACGATCGTGTTGTTGAAGCTCGTTTTGATGTGGGCTTGACCGACAGGTACATTGCGACGGGGACGACGACGCCCGCGCCCACGTCCGGGGCGCTGCTGGGCCACTACTTCTTCACCTTGCGCTTGCCGGCGACCTGCATGCGGCGGGGACCCTTGCGGGTGCGGCCGTTGGTCTTCGTCCGCTGTCCGTTCGCCGGCAGGCCGCGCCGGTGGCGCAGGCCCCGGTAGGCGCCGATCTCCATCAGTCGCTTGACGTTCTGGGAGCGCTCGCGGCGCAGATCGCCCTCGACGCTCAGCTCCTGGTCGACGGAGTTGCGGAGCCTTATGACCTCATCGTCGGTGAGCTCGCGGACGTAGGTGTTGGGATCGACGCCCGCGTCCTGGAGCAGCTTGCGCGCCGTCGCCTCGCCGACGCCGTAGATATAGGTGAGTCCGACCTCGACCCGCTTGTTGAGCGGTACGTTCACGCCCGCGATTCTCGCCATGTGGGTCCTATCCTTGTCGCTGCTTGTGCCGAGGGTTCGCGCAGATCACCAAGACGGCGCCATGACGGCGCACGACCTTGCACTTCTCGCACATGGGCTTAACCGAAGCTCGGACCTTCACCGCTCTCGCGATCCTCGACGGAGTTCAGAGGTGGCGCCGAGGACCCAGGAGACGGTCCCCAGCACGACCCTGCAGCTTAGCAGGACCAGGACTCTCAGGCGGTCTCGACGCGCGACTCCGCAGGCGCCCAGGACTCCTCGTCGAGGTGCCAGGGAGTGAGGATCCGGGGACCCTCGCCGGTCACCGCGATGGTGTGCTCGAAATGCGCGGCCAGAGACCCGTCCTGGGAGTAGACCGACCAGCCGTCTGAGCCCATCCGGATCGCCGGCCCGCCCGCGGTTACCATGGGCTCGACGGCGAGCACCGTCCCCTCCGTCAGCTCGGGCCCCGTCCCCGCCGCACCGAAGTTCGGTACCTGCGGATCCTCATGCATCGACCGCCCGATGCCGTGCCCGACCAGCGAGCGCACGACGGCCATCCCGTCGCTTTCGACTCGCCGCTGCACGGCATGAGACACGTCACCCAAGCGATTGCCGGGGTGGCACTGCTCGGCGGCGTCGAAGAGCGCGGCGGAGGTGGTGTCGAGCAGCCGGCGGGCCACCGGAGAGATCTGGCCCACGGCCACGGTAAGCGCCGCGTCCGCCACCCAGCCGTCGAGCTCGACGCCCACGTCGATGGCCAGGATGTCGCCGCGTTCGAGTCGGTAGCCACCGGGGATGCCGTGGACGATCATCGAGTTCGGCGAGACGCAGATCGAGCCCGGGAATCCGCGATAGCCCTTGAACGCCGGCTCGCCGCCCTGGGCCCGGATGAACCGCTCGGCCGCCTGGTCGAGCTCCCGTGTCGTCACTCCAGGGCGCGCCTTGGCCCGGACGAGCTGCAGGCAGCGGGCGAGGACCCGCCCCGCGGCGGCCATCTGCTCGATCTGGACGGGGGTCTTTCGGACGATCACCGAGACGAGGCTACCGCCGGGCCACTACAGCTCGCTCTCGAGCCGCAGCGTCGCCAGCGAGGCCCGGATGTGGTCGTGCACCTCGGACGTCGACCGAGAGCCGTCGAAGCGGCGCAGGAGCCCCCGCTCCTCGTAGAGCTCGGCCAGCGGACTCGTATGCTCGCGGTAGACCTCGAGCCGGTGCTTGACGGTGTCGGGATGGTCGTCGTCGCGCTGGACCAGCCTCGAGCCGTCCTGATCGCAGACGCCCTCTCGCTTGGGCGGATCGAACTCTGCGTGGTAGAGGTGGCCGTTCTTTACGCACATGCGGCGCCCGGACAGGCGGCGGATCACCTCACCGTCGGCGAGCTCGATCAGGAGCACCGCGGTGAGCTGACGGCCGAGCCGGCTCAGCTCGTCGTCGATGGTCCGAGCCTGGTCGGGATTGCGCGGAAAGCCGTCGAGCAGGAAGCCGTCCTGCGCCTCGCTGCGCTCGATCCGGTCGACGACGAGCCCGACTACCACCTCGTCCGGGACGAGGTCCCCCCGCTCCATGTACTCACCGGCCCTGCGTCCGAGCTCCGACTCCTCCTTGACGGCCGCGCGCAGGATGTCACCCGTGGCGTAGTAGGCAAGGTCGAAGTCGTCGACGAGACGCTCTGCCTGGGTGCCCTTTCCAGCCCCCGGGGGGCCGAGCAGGATGAGGTTGAGCTGGGCCACGAACCGCGGCAGCGTATCGGAAGCATGAGGCGGTCTGCCCCTCGGCGGTGGACGTTCGCCGCGTGGGGAAACTGCTAAACGAAGGTCTCTTCGGGCAGAGTGACGATCGTAGTCGAGAGAGTCCCGGGGCCTACGCGATGCCCGAGGGCCCGGAGCTGGGCGTCTTCAGAAAGCCCTCGTAGTTGCGCATCATCAGCTGTGCCTCGAGCTGCTTCATGGTGTCGAGGGCCACCCCGACCACGATCAGGATCGACGTGCCCCCGAAGAAGAAGTTGGCGCTCGTCTGGTTGATCAGGATCGTCGGAAGAGCCGCGACGGCGGCGAGGTAGAGGGCGCCGGGGAAGGTGAGCCGGCTCAGGATGCGGTCGAGAAACTCGGCGGTCGGCCGCCCCGGTCTCACCCCGGGTATGAAGCCCCCGTACTTCTTGAGGTTGTCGGCCTGCTCCACCGGGTTGAAGGTCACAGCGGTGTAGAAGTACGTGAAGACCACGATCATGACCGACTCGCCGACGATGTAGGCCCACCCGCTCGGGTTGAAGAAGGCCGAGAGGCTCCGCGCCCACGGCGCCTGGATGAGCTCACCGACGGTGGGCGGAAAGGCCATCAGCGAGGCGGCGAAGATCACCGGGATGACGCCGGCCATGTTGACCCGCAGCGGAAGGTACGTCGAGCCGCCGCCCGCCATCCGCCGGCCCACGACGCGCTTGGCGTACTGCACGGGTATCCGCCGCTGGCCCTCCTGCATGAAGACCACGGCGGCCACCACCGCCAGCGCGACGAACGGCATCATCACCTTGAAGACCTGGTCAGGGCTCGTCCACCACGCCTGGAGGCCCTGGGGCAGGCTGGCGACGATGCTCGCGAAGATCATGAGCGAGATGCCGTTGCCGATCCCGCGCTGGGTGATCAGCTCGCCGAGCCACATGACGAGCACCGTCCCGGCGGTGAGGGTCGTCACGATGATGAAGACCGCGCTGAAGTTGAAGTTCTCGACCACCGAGGTGCCGGCCGTGGCGCCGAAGGAGCGGAACAGGAAGACGTAGCCGATCGACTGCCCAAAGGCGAGCGCGACGGTCAGGTAGCGCGTGTACTGGGTGATCTTCTGCTGGCCGACCTCGCCCTCCTTGCGGAGCTTCTCGAGCGATGGCAGCACCACGGTCAGGAGCTGCAGCATGATCGACGCCGTGATGTAGGGCATGATCCCGAGCGCGAAGATCGCGAAGCGCTGGAGACTCCCCCCCGAGAAAAGGTTGAGGAAGCCGAGCACGTTCGAGCCCTGGAAGCTCTCGGCGATCCGCTCGACCGCGGAGACGTCGATACCCGGAGCGGGGATGTAGGCGCCGAGGCGGTAGAGCGCGAGCATGGCCCCGGTGAACACGAGCTTGCGCCGGATGTCGGGCGTGCGGATCGAGTTGAGGAGGGTCTGCAGCATGGCCGGTGCTCGCTAGCCCTCGGGTGGCGCCCCGCAGGTCCCGCCGGCGGACTCGATGCGCTCGCGGGCGGCCTTCGAGAAGCCGTGGGCGCGGACGGTCAGCTTCTTGGCCAGCTCCCCTTCGCCGAGGATCTTCACGGGCACGCCCTTGCGGGTGGCGAGTCCGGCGGCGGCCAGAGTCCGGGGCGTGACCTCGGCGCCGGCCTCGAAGCGAGCCTCGAGGTCGCCCACGTTGACGGGCTGGGTGTGCGTGCGGAACTGCTCGAAGGGCGTCGACTTCTTCATGTGCGGCCCCCGCAGCTTGCGCAGGCGCATGTGGATCGGCATCTGACCGCCCTCGTAACGCGCCTTGCGCTTCGCGCCGGAGCGGGCGCCGTACCCCTTCTCTCCGCGGCCGGCGGTCTTGCCGAGGCCCGAGCCCTCGCCGCGGCCGACGCGCTTGGGACGGTGTCGGGAGCCCGGCGCCGGGCGCAGCGAGTTCAGTCCGATCTCCTCCGGGTCCACGACGGCCCCCTCAGCGTTCGATCTTGACGAGGTGCTCGACGACGCGCAGAGCGCCGCGTACGGTGGGCTCGTCGGGTCGCTCGCGGGCGGACCCGATGCGGCCGAGGCCGAGCGAGCGGAGCGCCGCCCGCTGCTTGGGATCAGCGCCGTTGGCCGAGCGGACCTGGGTAACGCGCAGATCGGCCATCACGACCCCGCCTCTACGGAGGTTTGTGCCTGGCCGCCGGCGCCGTCCGCCGGTGCTCCGTTGGCGCCGTCGGGACGCCCACCGAGCACCTCGCGCACGCTGAGGCCCCGCAGCTCGGCCACCTGAGCGGGGCTGCGAAGCTCCTGCAGGCCGGTGACCGTGGCCTTGACCAGGTTGATCGGGTTCTGCGTCCCGAGCGACTTCGAGAGCACGTCGCGGATGCCGGCGAGCTCGAGTACGGCCCGGACGCCGCCGCCCGCGATCACCCCGGTGCCCTCGGAGGCGGGCTTGAGCAGGACGCGTCCCGCGCCGAAGGCCCCGAGCACCTCATGGGTGATCGTCGTCCCGTACATCGGGACCTCGAACATGTTCCGGCGCGCCCGCTCCACGCCCTTCTGGATGGCCAGCGGAACCTCGTTGGCCTTGCCGTAGCCGACGCCGACGCGTGAGCGCTCGTCGCCGACGACGACGAGCGCCGTGAACGAGAAGCGGCGGCCGCCCTTGACGACCTTCGCGACCCGATTGATCTCGACGACCCGCTCCTGGAGGTCGGGACCGGTGCGTTCTGTTCTCTCTCCACGAGCCATAGCGACTGTCGAGGGTATCGGACGCTTCTCCGGGAGACGACGAGCGACGAGGCGCACGCCTCCCGCGACTCCTAGAAGCGCAGGCCTCCCTCGCGGGCCCCGTCGGCGAGCGCCTGCACGCGCCCGTGGTACCGATAGCCGCCGCGGTCGAACACGCACGTCTCCACGCCCCGTTCGCGCGCACGGGCGGCGAGCAGCTCGCCGGCGCGCCGGGCCTGGTCGGTGCGGCCGAGCTCGCGCAGCTCGGGCTCGGTCCAGGTCGCCGCGGCCAGCGTGTGCCCGCTGACGTCGTCGACGAGCTGTGCCCCGACTCCGCGGTTCGACCGAAAGACCGACAGCCGCGGGCGCTCGGCGGTGCCACGCACCTTCGCGCGCACGCGTCGGCGGCGGCGCAGGCGCTGCATGCGCTTGTCGGCGGTGCGGACGCCGCTCATGCGCGCTTGCCGACCTTCCGCTGGACCTGCTCGCCCTGGTAGCGGATGCCCTTGCCCTTGTAGGGCTCGGGCGGCCGGACCTTGCGGATCCGCGCCGCGATCTCCCCGACGGCCTGCTTGGAGGAACCTCGCACGACGATCTGGGTCGGGGCCGGAACGTCGAACTCGATGCCCCCGGGCGCCGCGATTACGACGGGATGGGAGTAGCCGACCTGGAGCTCCACGTCGTTGCCGCGCAGGGCCGCGCGGTAGCCGACGCCCTGGATCTCGAGCCGCTTCTCGTACCCGTCGGTGACGCCGGTGACCATGTTGGCGATCAGCGTACGCGTAAGCCCGTGCAGGGCGCGGTGCTCGCCGCGGTCGGTTGGGCGGGTGACGAGCAGCTCGCCGTCGGACTGCTCCACCGTCATGGCGCGAGACACCCGCTCGGAGAGCTCGCCCTTGGGACCGTTGACGCGTACGAGCCCCGGCTCGACCTGCACGTTGACGCCGGCGGGCACGGGGATCGGCTGCTTTCCGATGCGGCTCATCGCTGCCCGGCTAGTAGATGAAGGCGACGACCTCGCCGCCCACCCCCGCGCGGCGGGCCTCGTGGCCCGTCATCACGCCACTCGAGGTCGAGAGGATGGCGGTGCCCATGCCTCCGAGCACGCGCGGCACGTCGCCCGCCCCGACGTACGTGCGCCGCCCGGGACGCGAGACGCGGCGCAGGCCGGAGATGACCGGACGGCGGTCGGGCGTGTACTTGAGGTCGATGTGCAGCGTCTGGCCGACCCGTGCCGACTCGGTCCGGTAGCCCTCGATGTAACCCTGCTCGGAGAGGATGCGGGCGACCTCGGCCTTGAAGCGCGAGGAGGGCAGCTCGACCTCGTCGTGCTCGGCGACGAGCGCGTTGCGAATGCGCGTCAGCAGGTCGGCGATCGGATCGGTGACGGTCATGGCGTTCCCGGGATCGTCTACCAGCTCGACTTGGTCAGGCCGGGCACATAGCCCTCGCTGGCCACCTCGCGCAGGCAGATCCGGCAGAGCCCGAACTTGCGCAGGTAGGCGCGCGAGCGACCACATCGCCGGCAGCGGTGGTAGTTGCGCGTCCGGTACTTGTGCTGACGCTGGGACTTGACGAACTGCGAGGTCTTGGCCATGTGTGGTCCCTACGCTAGCTGGGTTCCGGGCCGACGCCGGAGGGAACGGCCTCGGCATCGGGCGGCTGGTTGGCGGGAGAGATGGCGTCGGGCTGACTCGGTCCGCCCCGCTCGTCCTCGGGCCCGCGGAGAGGACGATCGTCCGGTCCGCCCTCGCGCTGGAACGGCATCCCGAGCTCACGCAGCAGGAAGAACGCCTGCGCATCGCTTGCCGTCGAGGTCGTGATGGTCACGTCGAGCCCGCGCACCTGGTCGATCGAGTCGTAGTCGATCTCCGGAAAGATGATCTGCTCGCGGATGCCGAGCGAGTAGTTGCCCCGCCCGTCGAACGCCCGGGGGTTGAGCCCGCGGAAGTCGCGCACCCGCGGCAGCGCGGTCGCGGTCAGGCGGTCGAGGAACTCGTACATGCGCGCGTTGCGCAGGGTGACCGCCACCCCGATCGGCATCCCGTCCCGGATCTTGAAGCCGGCGATCGACCGGCGGGCGCGGCGCTCGCTCGGAGCCTGGCCGGCGATGATGGCGAGCTGCTCGCCGGCCTGCTCGAGCACCCGGGAATCCTGCTTGGCGTCGCCGACGCCCATGTTCAGCGTGATCTTCTCGAGCCTCGGCGCCTCCATCACGCTGCGCAGGCCGTAGCGCTCGACGAGTTGGGGGCGGATCTCCTCCTCGTACCGGATCCTCAGCCGCGGGACCACCGCCGGCGTCTTGACCGCCATCAGTCGATCACCTCGCCCGAGCGCTTGGCGACCCGCCGGCGGACGCCGCCCTCCCGAGTGACTCCGACGCGCGTGGGCTCGCTGGTGCGTGGGTCGAGCAGCTTGACGTTCGAGATGTGGATCGGCCCCTCGGACTCGATGATTCCTCCCGTCTGCTGGGCCTTCTGGAGATCGCGCATGGTGCGTGCGCGCTGGTGGCGCTTCTGCATGTTCATTCCCTCGACGAACACGCGCTCGCGCTTGGGCTCGACGCGCAGAACGCGGCCGGTCTTGCCGCTGTCCTTGCCCGAGATCACCTTTACGGTGTCGTCGCGACGGATTCGCGCCTTGTGGGCCACTACAACACCTCCGGAGCCAGGGAGACGATCTTCATGAAGTTGCGCTCGCGCAGCTCGCGCGCCACCGGTCCGAAGATGCGCGTTCCGCGCGGGTTCTGCTGGGCGTCGATGATCACCGCGGCGTTCTCGTCGAAGGCGATGTAGGTCCCGTCCTCGCGGCCGAGCTCCTTGCGCGTTCGCACGACCACGGCGGTGACGACGTCGCCCTTGCGCACCGAGCCGTGCGGGATGGCCTGCTTGACCGTGCCGATGATGACGTCGCCGACGCCGGCGTAGCGTCGCCGCGAGCCACCGCGCACGCGGATGCAGAGAATCTCGCGGGCGCCGGTGTTGTCGGCCACCCGGAGGCGAGTCTCGGGTTGGACCATGGGGGGCTACCTCGCCCGCTCCAGGATCTCGATAAGGCGCCAGCGCTTGGTGGCGCTCAGCGGACGGCTCTCGACGACGCGGACCGTGTCCCCGGCCCGGGCCTCGTCGCGCTCGTCGTGGGCGTGCAGCGTCGTCGACTCGCGGACCGTCTTCTTGTAGATGCGGTGCTGGCGGGTGGTGTCGATGCGCACGACGAGGGTCTTCGGCGCCTTGTCGGAGACCACGACGCCCTGGCGCACGCGCGGGCGCCCGCGCCCGCCCGTAGCGACCGGCTCGGTGGTCGCCGGGCCGCGCGACTCGCGGTCGGCGCGGCGCGAGCGCTGGCGAGCGCGCCAGGCGCGGCGCTGGCGGGCGTTGCGCCGGCGTCGCTCGGTGCGCTCCGCGTCCCGGTCGGCCGGGGTTCTCGCCGCTCCGTCAGCCACGGCGCTGCCTCGCAAGCTCGCGATCGACGTCGATGTTGCGCTCCCGGGCCACCGTCAGTCCCCGTGCCAGGTCCTTCTTGGCCTCGCGGACGCGAGACGTGTTCTCGAGCTGACCCGTCGCGAGCTGGAAGCGGAGGTTGAAGACCTCCTGGCGGGCGTCGCGCAGATGCTCGATCAGCGAGCCGTCGTCGAGGCCGTGCACCTCGTGCGCCTTCACGACGCGTCTCCCTGGGCGGCCTGGTCGACCACGCCTTCGCGCACGACGAACTTGGTCTTGACGGGCAGCTTGTGCCCCGCCAGGCGCATCGCCTCGCGGGCGAGCGGCTCCGGCACGCCGGCCAGCTCGAACATGACGCGCCCCGGCTTGACCACCGCGACCCACCCCTCGAGGCCGCCCTTGCCGGAGCCCATGCGGGTCTCGGCCGGCTTGGCGGTGACCGGCTTGTCGGGGAAGACGTTGATCCAGACCTTGCCGCCGCGGCGGATCTTGCGGGTCATGGCGATACGGGCGGCCTCGATCTGGCGGTTGGTGATCCAGCCGCGGTCGAGGGCCTTGAGCCCGTACTCGCCGAACTCCACGCGGGTGCCGCCCTTGGAGTAGCCGGCCCGCCGGCCACGATGCTGCTTGCGGTGCTTGACGCGCTTGGGTTGCAGCACGGGCGATCAGCCTCCTCCGCGCGGGCCGCCTGGCGGGCCGGCCTGGCCGCCACGCGCGCCGTCGGGGCGACCGCGGCCGCCGTTGCCCGGCGCGCCGCGGCCGGGACCGCCGCGGCCACCGCGCCCTCCGCGTCCACCGCGGTCGCGGCCGCCGCGGCCGCCGCCGGGACCGCTCTGGCGGTCGGGAGCCTCCAGCGACGTAAGGTCCTGGGCGAAGCCGGAGGGCATGATCTCGCCTTTGTTCATCCACACCTTGACCCCGATCCGCCCGAAGGTCGTGCGGGCCTCGTTGAAGCCGAAGTCGATGTCGGCGCGCAGGGTGTGGAGCGGGACGCGACCCTCGGAGTAGCTCTGGGTGCGCGCCATCTCGGCGCCGCCGAGGCGCCCCGAGACCTGGATCCGCACCCCCTTCGCGCCCGAGCGCATCGCCGAGGTCAGCGAGCGCTTCATGGCTCGTCGGAAGGCCACCCGGTTCTGCAGCTGCTCGGCGATCGACTGCGCGACGAGCTTGGCGTCGAGCTCCGGTCGCTTGATCTCGAGGATGTTCACCTTCACCGCCTTGCCGGTCATACGGTGCAGGGTGCGGCGGAGCGCATCGACCTCGGTGCCCGACTTACCGATCACGATCCCCGGCCGGGCGGTGTGGATGTTGACCTCGACCTCGCTCGAGTTCTTCTTGATCGTGATGTTCGAGAGGCCGGCGTGCGCGAGCCGGTTCTGAATGTGCTCGCGGATGCGTATGTCCTCGAGCAAGTAGTCGGAGAAGCCCCGCTCGTTGAACCAGGTCGCCTTCCAGTCGTGGATGTAGCCGACCCGGAAGGCCTCGGGATGCACTTTGCGGCCCATGGCTAGCGGCCTTCCTCGTTGGTCAGGTAGATCGTCATGTGACTTGTTCGCTTGCGGATCCTGGTGGCACGGCCGAGTGCTCGGGGCCGGTAGCGCTTGAGCGTCGGTCCCTCGTCCACGTAGGCCCTCGCCACCCTGAGCTCGTCGGTTGAGAGCTCGTGGTTGTTCTCGGCGTTGGCCACGCACGAGTCGAGGAGCTTGAGCACGTCCCTCGACGCGGCGCGCGGCGTGGTCAGCAGTATGGCACGGGCCTCGTCGACGGACTTGCCGCGGATGTGGTCGATCACGAGACGCGCCTTGCGGGGCGCACAGCGCACGTACTTGGCCTGGGCCCGGACGCTGACCGCCTCCTCAGCGGTCCGGCGTCTCGCCGGCCGGCGGCCGGATCCGGTCGTCGTCTCGGCGGCGCCGCGGCGAGCGGAGCGCCGCGGGGCCTCCCCGGTGTCGCCCGAGTCCGTCCCACCGCCCTGGGGCTCGGCGCGCTCGGTGCCGGCGTCGTCCGCGGCTGCGGGAGTCCCCTCCCCCTCCCCGTCCCCGACCGTCTGGGGATCGCTCTCCTCACCCCGGGCGTGACTCATCGCATCCGGGCCCGGTCGCCGCCCGCGTGACCCCGGAAGAGCCGCGTGGGCGCGAACTCGCCGAGCTTGTGGCCGACCATCGACTCCGACACGAACACCGGCACGTGCTTGCGCCCGTCGTGCACGGCGATCGTGTGCCCGACCATCTCCGGGAAGATCGTCGATGCGCGCGACCAGGTCCTCACCATCTGCCTCTGCCCCGACTCGTTCATGGCCGCGATCCGGCTCATCAACCGCTCCTCGGCCCAGGGGCCCTTCTTCGCCGAACGGGACAACTTTCAATCCCTCCTGGCGTCTAGCGCCTGCGTCGCCGGCCCGAACGCCGGCGACGGACGATGTAGCGGTCAGACGGCTTGCCCTTCTTGCGGGTCGGATAGCCGAGGGTCGGGACGCCCCATGGCGTGACCGGATGGCGGCCGGCCGTGGTCGAGCCCTCGCCCCCCCCGTGGGGGTGGTCGACCGGGTTCATGGCGGTGCCGCGGGTTTGGGGGCGCCTGCCGAGGTGACGGTTGCGGCCGGCCTTGCCGATGTCCACGTTCTGGTGCTCGACGTGCCCGATCGACCCGATCGTCGCGCGGCACTCGAGCTCAGCCGTGCGCATCTCACCCGAAGGCAGGCGCAGAGTGGCCCGCTTGCCCTCCTTGGCCATGAGCTGGATGGCCGCGCCGGCGGAGCGCCCGAGCTGGCCGCCCCGTCCGGGCTGGAGCTCGACGTTGTGAACGGTCGTGCCGACCGGGATGAGGCCGAGAGGCAGGCAGTTGCCGGCCGAGATCTCCGCTCCGGGGCCGTTCGCGACGGTGTCGCCCACGTTCAGCCGCTGGGGCGCGAGGATGTAGCGCTTCTCGCCGTCGGCGTAATGGAGGAGGGCGATGTAGGCGGTCCGGTTGGGGTCGTATTCGATGGCCGCGACCTTGGCCGGCACGCCGTCCTTGCGTCGCTTGAAGTCGACCTTGCGGTAGAGACGCTTGGCTCCGCCGCCACGGTGGCGCGAGGTCTTGCGCCCATGGGTGTTGCGTCCGCCGCTCTTGGATATTCCCTCGACGAGGGACTTCTCCGGCCGATCCTTGGTGATCTCCACCCTGTCCGACCAGGTCGCGAAACGGCGTCCCGGGCTGGTCGGCTTCTGCTTCTTGACGCGAGCCATGGCCTATAGGTCCCCGCCCTCGAACAGCTCGATGGTGTCCTCGGGGTGGACCTGGACCACGGCCTTCTTCCACTGACGCGTGCGGCCAGACGTGTAGCCGCGGCGCTTGGGCTTCGACTTCACGATCAGGGTGCGCACATCGCGGACGCGGACGCCGAAGACCTCTTCGACAGCCTGGCGGATCTGCGTCTTGTGCGCGCGCGGGTCGACGCGGAAGGTGTACTTGTTCGCGGCGAGCAGCTCGTAGCTCTTCTCGGAGACCACCGGGCGGATGAGGACCTCGCGGGCGTTCACGCCGCCGTCACCTCCGGCTCGGCGGCCGCCCGGGCACCGCGGGGCCCCGGCGCCGCCGCCAGCGCGCTCAGACGCTCGAGCGCCCCGGGCGAGGGTAGGAGCCGGCGTGCGCCGATCACGTCGGCCACGCCGACATCCTCGACCGACAGCACCCTGACGCCGTGCAGGTTGCGAAACGACTTTGCGCATCCCTCCTCCCCAGCGGGGGCGAGCACGATGAGCGCGCCTCCGTCCCCCTGGCCGGACAGAGCCCCGGCGGCTCGCTTGGTGGACGGCGGGTCGAAGTCACTCGGGTCGACCACGGACAGCGACCCGCGCGCCGCGTGTACCGACAGCGCGCACCTCAGGGCACGGCGGCGCACCTTGCGGTTGACCTTGACCGTGTAGTGGCGCGGCCTGGGGCCGAACGCGACCCCGCCGCCGTAGCGCTGCGGGGTGGAAAGGGCGCCGGCGCGGGCCCGGCCCGTGCCCTTCTGGCGCCAGGCCTTGGCCCCGCTCATCGCCACCTCGGCGCGGGTGAGCGTCGAAGCCGTCCCGCGCCGGCGGGCGTTCAGCTCCGCCCGCGCGACCTCGTGCACGACCGCCATGTGAAAGTCTTCGCCGAAGATGGCCTCGTCGAGGTCGACGGTCTCCGAGCGGCCGAGGTAGGGGGCGGTCAGGGCCATGCTCAGGAGTCGCCTCGGATCTCGACGCGGCCGTTGCGCGGACCCGGCACCGACCCGCGCAGGAGCACCAGGTTGCGATCGGGGAGTACCTCGACGACCTCGAGGCCGCGCTGGGTGACCCGGCGGTTGCCCATTTGGCCGGGACCGCGGATGCCCTTGAAGACGCGAGAAGGGGTCGCCGAGGCCCCGATCGCGCCGGGTGCCCGGACGTTGTGCGACCCGTGGGTCACCGGGCCCCGGTGGAAGTTATGGCGCTTGACCGTGCCCTGGAAACCCTTGCCCTTCGAGGTCGCCGAGACCTTGACCTTGTCGCCTCGCTCGAAGGCCTCGACGGTCACCTGCTCGCCCACCTGCAGCTCGCCGGCCTCGTCGCGGAACTCGACCACATGGCGCATCGGCGGTGCCCCGGCCTTGGCGAGATGGCCGCGCTCGGCCTTGGTGATCCGCTTCTCCCGGACCTCGCCGAAGGCCAGCTGCACGGCCTCGTAGCCGTCCCGCTCGACGGTTCGAATGCCCGTCACCGGGCAGGGGCCGGCCTCGATCACGGTCACGCGCTCGACGCGCCCGTCGTCGGCGAAGAACTGGGTCATGCCGACCTTGCGACCGATCAAGGCAGCCATCAGACCAGCTGGATCTGGATGTCGACCCCGGCGGGAAGGTGGTCCAGCCGCTGGAGCGAGTCGACGGTCTTGGGCGTGGGACTGTGGATATCGATCAGCCGCTTGTGGGTGCGGATCTCGAAGTGCTCGCGCGAGTCCTTGTCCTTGAACGG
>JAUJNZ010000014.1 GCA_030447905.1 Thermoleophilaceae bacterium | reverse complement strand
CATGGTAAGGAAGGGGTCGCCGGTTCGAGTCCGGCACTGGGCTCTCGGGAAAGCCCAGCCGTTCCGGTGATGGGAGCCGCCCTGCAGGCGCTCGGTCAATCTCCGGAAGCTGGGAGAGCTTCGCGGCGACGATCGACGAGTTCGTCGAGCAGAGAGACGCGGTGTGGTGCTCGGCCATCTCGACGGGCGCACGAAGTCCGTGTGTCCACAGTCCTTTCGGCCATGTCTGGCGCATGCATGATGGGGACGGCAAACGATCCAGGTTCTGACCCACAGCTGTAGGTAGGGCGAGCGCCCGAGACCGCTTGACCGCCCTGGGACGCTCTTGACCGACCGTCCTGATCGAGCTCAGAAACCGGGCGGGGATTGGAGCGGTCGCCGTGGCACCCGAGCGTCCGTCCTCGACGAGGACGGCGACCGCTAGATCTCCCCGGTAGCCGATGAACCAAGCCTGCGTTGGGTGGAGGGGCTCCCTGGCCGTACTCCGCGGTCCCCGTCTTTCCTTGTACCTCGCCGGGAACTGTCTCGAGCGCCTCGCCCTTGCCCGGGACCACCTGTCCATCAGGCTCCGGGAGGTCTCTCGACTCGCGGTGGCCGAGGGCTTTCCCTTCGGCGACGGGGACGCTGTGGCAGGAGGCGGGGAGCGTGCCAACGACCCATGGCGACCGCGCCGACCACCCCCGGTAGTGAGATAGGGCACGCTGTCGTGACCGATCGCCGGGTAGGCCCGAGCGGCAGGCTCGTGAGGCGGTTGCGCGTCCTCCAAAACGGGGGCAGGCCGAGATCGATCTGCCCTACCCCAATCCGACGTTGTGTACAGCTCGAGAGAAGACTCCGCCGCACTCGGGCGGATGGTTCGAGAAGGTGTGAGGCGTCCCAGGCGGGACGCAGACGGAGGCCCCTGCCGGGGGGTCGACCGTCTCGTCGCCTACGGTCACGGCCAGGGTGCCCTCGAGGACGTAGAACATGCGTTGCGTGGAGGTGCCGGCGGCGGGGGCGTGGTGGGCCGGCGATTCCAGCCCCAGAAGCGCCACACCCAGGCACAACGAGCCGGCAGGGTCTTCGCCGGTCGCCTTGATCGTGACGGCGGAGGGAGCGCCGATGCGCTCTCCCTCGCCGGGCCGGGGGATGACCGCCGTAGCTTCTCTAGCGCCGGATGCTCGAGTTGGAGAAGGTTGTCAGCCGCCCCCGACAGTGGCCGCCAGGGTCGACTCGAGGCCCATGTTGAGCCGGGTCAGGGCCCAGGAGGGCTCACGCTAGGCGGCTTCCCGGCTCGCCCGCCGAGCAGCCTTTCAAGCTCCCTGAGCGCCTCGATCTCAGAGCGCTCGCCGTCCCTCGGCTCAAGGACCAGGCGGTAGCAGTTGCGCCGGCCCGCGCGCTCGCGAACGAGGTAGCCCTTCTCGACCAGGTCTGAGATGGCGTCGTAGACCGCCCTCTCGGTCAGGCCGACCTGGTCGGCGAGGTCGCGCATGCGCACGTCGCAGTCACCGGCGACAGCGAGAAGAACGCGAGCCTGGTGAGTGAGGAGGATCCCCGCCACGGTACGCGATGTTACCGGAGGGAAGATGCCGGCATAGACCTGCCGGCGTCCCCAATCCGAACGCTTGACACGTGAACGAACCGACGCTAATGTTGCGTCGAACAGCGTCCTCGCCCCACGGAGCCCCGATGACCCATAAGACCCTGCTCGCCTGCCTCGCCCTACTCGCCGCCCTCCTGGTGCCGGGAACCGCCGGTGCCGCCTCGGGAGCTTCGCCGTACATCGTGGTCCTAAAGGACGATGTCGCGAGTTCGGGCGCGGTCGCTGACCAGCACAAGGGTCGCCACGGAGCACGCCTCAAGCACGTCTACCGGCACGCGCTCAAGGGCTACGCGGCGAGGATTCCCGCGCACAAGGTCGACGAGGTGCGCGCCGACTCGCGGGTCGCCTACGTCGAGCCGGACGGGGAGGCAAAGGCGCTGCAGACGACTCAGAGCAACGCCATCTGGGGCCTCGATCGAGTCGACGCGAGGTCGGGCCTCAACGGCACCTTCACCTACTCGAACACCGGCGCCGGCGTCGACGCCTACATCATCGACACGGGGATCCGCATGACGCACGCCGAGCTCGGCGGCCGGGCCGTCGACGGACGGGACACGGTCGAGAACGACAACACCGCCCAGGACTGCAACGGTCACGGCACGCACGTCGCGGGAACCACTGGAGGCAGCACCTACGGCGTCGCCAAGAGCGTCAAACTCGTCGGAGTCCGGGTGCTCAACTGCGAGGGCAGCGGCACGTGGTCGGGCGTCATCGCCGGCATCGACTGGGTCACGGAAGACCACAAGCAGAAGGAAGCCGCCGATCCCAACGCACCGGCTCCCGCGGTGGCGAACATGAGCCTTGGCGGCGGTGCGAGCACCGCCGTCGACGACGCCGTGAGGCGATCGATCGGAAGCGGCGTCAGTTACGCGATCGCCGCGGGCAACGGCAACCTCGCCGGTGTGCACCAGGACGCCTGCAAGTCCTCGCCCGCCCGCGTGGCCGAGGCCATGACGATCAGCGCCACCGACAAGACGGACAGGAAGGCATCGTGGGCCAACTACGGCAAGTGCGTCGACTGGTTTGCGCCCGGTGTCGGCATCACCTCGGCGTGGCACACGGGAGACGGGGACTTGAACACGATCAGCGGGACGTCGATGGCGACTCCGCATACGGCGGGCGTGGCTGCGCTCGCTCTCCAGGCGACGCCCTCCGCTACGCCACAACAGGTCCGGGACGAGGTCTACGCGCGGACAACGCGGGGCATCGTCACCTCATCGAAGACAGCCAACAATCACCTCCTCTACACGAGCTGGTAGAGGTGAGTGTGGTGGGGCGGGTAACTAGCTCCCGCCCCCTCTTCTAAAAGCGCGCGTAGCTCTCGCTCAACCCGGGGTCGGGCCACCGGTACTGGGCGTGGCTCTGCGATGGGATCTCAGGGGCTCACTGGGAACCCACCTCGCCAGACGAGCACAAAACAAGCACGCGCGGAGCTTCGCCCGCCCGGCGGGTGGCCGCCTCGGCCGGCACGCGCGCCGCGGGGTCGAGCTCGTCGAACACGTGTGGGCGCCCCCATCAGGCCCTCGACCTCGGGGCTCGAGAGGGTTTTCGGGAGCGGGGGCGCCACCGCGGGTCCCTATCGGCGGCGGAAGCCCAGGCTGTAGCGTGGGAGCTCATGCAGCCCCGAACCTGTCGGGGACGTCGACCAGCGCCTGCGCCACGTTTATTGATAAAAGTCGACTCCCGATGGGGGAAAACCGACGCTTGCGCGTGCTCGTAGCAGACGACCACCCGCTCTACCGTCGACGTGGCGCTCCTCGACATGCGGATGCCGCAGCTCGAAGGCCAGCAGGTGCTCGACGCGGTGACGCGCCACGGGCTCTCGACGCGCGTCGTCCTGTTGTCGGCGCAGGTGGACAGCGAGACCGTCTACCGCGTCGTGGCCGCCGGCGCGAGCGGCTACCTGTCGAAAGACGCCGGTGCGGCTGAGCTCTGTGAGGCGATCGAGGCTGCCGGGCGCGGTGAAACCGTCCTTGCCCGAGAGATCCAGTCGGGCCTTGCTTCTCAGATCCAGCGTCACGCCGAGCAGGCCGACGAGCGCCCGCAGCTCTCCGAGAGGGAGCGCCAGGTCCTGGCCCTGATAGCCGAAGGTCAATCAACCGCTGAGATCGGCAAGCAGCTCCACCTGAGCCCCGCGACGGTCAAGACCATCTCCAACCCTCTTCGAGAAGCTCGGCGTCTCTGAGCGCGCGGCCGCGGTCGCCGAGGCAATGCGCCGGGGCCTTCTCGAGTAGGGATGGCAGGGCCGACGGCCGGGGTCGCGAGCGAGCGCCGACCGCACTTTGGGGCCGACCGCGGCCTCGCCCTCATCCGCCTCCTCACCCTTCCGGTCGCCGTCCTCGGCGAGCGCCTCCTCCGGTTTCCCGGTGAGGCAAACGGGGCCTTCCCCTACGTCGTCCTGGTCGCCACGATCTATGCCGTCGGCGTGCTCGCGCTCACCTACTCGCCCTACCGCTACACCGTTCCCCCCGTCATCTACGTGGGTGTCGGTCTCCTGCTCATCTGCGCGCTCGCACTCTCCTCGGGGGGCGAGACCTCGGAGGTGCGCAGGGCCTTCTTTCTGCCCCCCTCGTCGCGGCTTTCCTCCTGCGCCCCTGGCAGACCATGACCGCGGGCGTGGCGGCGGTCGCGGGCTATCTTGCGGTCGGTCTGCTCGACCCCCCTTCGGCTCGCTCGAGGTCCCCGACTTCGTCGCCGTCCAGGCCCTCTACATCGCCTGGTTTGCCGTCGCTGCCACCATCCTCGCCTGGACGCTCACCGCGCGGGCACGGCGCATCGAGCAGCTCGCCACCGAGCGGGGACTCCTCGTCGCCCAGGCGATCGACGCGGAGGAGCGCGAGCGTCGACGGATCCAGAAGCGCTCCACGACGAGGCGGTGCAGAACATTCTGGCCGCCCGCCTCGACCTCGACGACGCCGAGAACGGCGACTCGGAGAGTTTTTCCCGCATCCGCGAGGAACTCGAGGCGACGCTCCACCAGCTTCGGGAGTCGGTCGCCGAGCTGCATCCCATCGCACTCAGCCAGGGCGGACTCGTCGCGGCGCTGCAGGGCGTGGCCGAGCGACAGGAGCGACACGGAGGCTTTCGCTCAAGCGTACGCGTCGATCCGCAGGTCTGGGGGTCTGCGACCAGCTTCTCCTCTCCCTCGCCCGCGAGTTCCTCCGCAACGCCGCAAAGCACGCAGGGGCATTACGGGGTAGTCGATCGGAGGACGCCCGCCTCACGATCGTCGGACAGACTCATTACCTCGAAGGTGCGAACGGGCGATGGTGCGCGCCCTTGTCGCTCAGGCTCGAGGGCCTATGCGAACCCCCCGCGACCGCAGCAGACCCGATTTCGCTTCCCCCATCGGGAGGCGGTCTACCAACATGCCCGGCTCGTAGTCAAGATGGCCCGGTAGAGCTCCCCGACGGGTGCCGACCCAGCGGCGCTCGCCGAGTCCGGAGCCGTGGCGCGGTCCGCGCGACGGCCGCGCTTAGGGCCCCGGGTCTCCCACGGGCGCGGGCGGTAGCCGTTCCGGTGGCTCGGTGCGCTCGGTCGAGGCCTCGCCGAGCTCCGCGACGATCTCACGCGAGAGCTACGGCCTCCATCAGCTCGCGGGCGACGAGGGCGACCGCCTCGCGCACTAAGTCGCCGTGCTCGCCGGCCAGCACACGCTCAGCGACATCGGCAACCGCCATCCTTTGGCCTTCGGCCATCGTGGTGCTCCTCTCATCGATTCGTGGAAGAACCGACGAGTCTGGGCCCGCGGTGGCCGGAATCTCCTCCGGCCTAAGCGGCGTCGTTACACCACTTCTACCGCCTCGACCGCATGGTAAGAAGGGGTCGCCGGTTCGAGTCCGATATTGGGCTGTACGCCATAGCCCCGCTCAGCTGAAGGTGTCGGTGCACTCCGAGGAGCGCCGGGTGCGCCCACGTCGGCCGGCTCGTGATGCGCCAGTGGCCCGGCTTGCCTTCAGGAATCCGTACGGCACTGGGCTTGAGCGCCAGCCAGCGCCTACGCCCCGAGCTCGCGCTCGAGGGCCGTCAACGCGCTTCGCAGCGCAGCCACCTCTTCCTCGAGCCGGGCCAGGCGGCGCTCGACCGAGAGGGAGTCGTCGCCCTCCGGCGCCGGGCGGGCGTCGGCCGTGACCTCCGGCTCCACACCGGTCGGCGCTGCCACTCGGCTAGCGACCGCCTCCTCGACATGCCCCCCGGCTCCGAGCAACTGCACGTAACGCTCCTCCTTCTGTCCCGGCCGGCGCTCGAGCCTGCCCGCATGCCCCCGCTCGATCAGCCGCTCCAGGGCTCCCTCGACCGACTCGAGGTCGCCGAAGGCGTGAAGCCTCTCTCCCCGCTGCTTGAGCTCGCCGGGCGTCTGGGCGCCGCGCAGCATCAGCACCGCGAGGAGCGAGAGCTCCTCCGGCGCGAGGTCGAGCGTCTCCGCCAGGAGGTGGCGGTACTTGGGGGCACGGCTTCCCTGGCCGCTCGCCATGCGCGCCCAGCGCTTGCGCGCGAGGCGCTCCAGACCCGCCCTGATCGTCGCGTCGTCGTACTCGACCACCGGATCGCGGTTGGTCGCCTGGTTGCAGGCGAGGCGCAGGGAGTTGAGGGAGAGGGGGTAGGCGTCGGGCGTCGTGCGCTGCTTCTCGACGAGGCACCCGAGCACGCGGATCTCCACCGGACCGACCTCCATCGCCTAGAGCCTATGCGCGGGTGCGTCCGCTGAGCGCCCCGCCCCGGCCACCCGTCTAGGCTCGGTCCTCGATGTCGCCCATCGCCCACACCGGCCACTGGAGCGTCACGCTCCTGTACCTGGCGCCGTTCGCGGTCGCCGGCCTCTGGATCCTGCGGGATCGCCTGCGCCAGAGGCGCCAGGGCGCGCCCCGCGAGCCCGAGGAGGGTCGCTAGACTCGAGCGACCTCGCGGGGTGGAGGAGGAGTCCTCGCGCCCCGCCGCGACCGACCGAAAGACACGAGGAGCACATGGCTCGCGGAGACGTTCGCATCGGCGTCACCCTCGCGTGCGAGGAGTGCCGCCGCCGCAACTACCAGACCGAGAAGTCGAAGCGCAACGATCCCGGACGGATCGAGTTCAGCAAGTACTGCCGGTGGTGTGCCAGGCACACGTCGCACAAGGAGACGCGATGAGAATCCGGCTTGCGCCCGTGCCGGGTACGAGTCCGCGCGCGGGGAGGTAGGAGCGGATGGCTCGCAACCGACAGCGCGCCAAGCAGCGCCAGGCCGAGCGCCGCGCGGCCCGCCTCGCCGAGGGAGGGTCGCGCGCTCCCGGCGCCACCGATCCCGACGCACTCCCTGAAGGTCAAGGCAACGGGGCCCTCTCCGAGCGCGACGGAGGCGAGCCCGACGGCTCCGGCGCCAACATCGTTCCCCCCGGCCTCGAGCCACAGACCGGTGCCGACCTGGCCGCGAACGCCCCTCCCGAGGCGATCGGCCGCTCGGACACGGTCGTCGAGACGCCACCGCCCCCCCTTGTCGCCGACCCCGAGTCGGACCCCGAGGCGGCGGCCTCCCGGGGAACCGTCGGCGAGGCCGGGGAAGAGGAGCAGACCGCGCGCGATCGAGGCAAGGTCGTCGCCTTCCTGATCGCCGTCTGGGCCGAGCTTCAGCGCGTCCAGTGGCCGAACCGCCAGCAGCTCACCACCCTCACCGGGATCGTGCTCGGTTTCGTGATCATCGCCGGCAGCTACCTCGGCCTGTTAGACGCCATCTTCTCTCGCCTCGTGCAGGCGATCCTCTAAACCTGCCGGCCCGCCCGCCGCCTAGACTCGCACGCTCATGTTCCGCTGGTACGCCGTCAACACCTACTCCGGGCACGAGAACAAGGTCAAGCACAACCTCGAGCACCGGGTGACCTCGCTCGGACAGGAGCGCCACGTGCGCCAGGTCGTCATCCCCATGGAGCAGATATCGGAGATGAAGGACGGTCAGAAGATCCAGGTCGAGCGCCGGACCATGCCCGGCTACGTGCTCGTGAACATGAATCTGAACGAGGACTCGTGGGGGCTCGTCAAGAACACCCCGGGCGTCACCGGCTTCGTCGGCGCCTCGAACCGGCCAGTTCCGCTCAACCAAGCCGAGATCGACCGCCTCCTCCACCGCGAGAGCGCCGAGCGCCCGCGGGCACGCGCCCAGTTCACCATCGGCGAGTCGGTCAAGGTCGTCTCCGGTCCGCTCTCGGACTTCTCGGGCGAGATCTCCGAGGTCAACGAGGACGCGGCACGCCTCAAGGTGCTCGTCTCGATCTTCGGGCGCGAGACGCCCGTCGAGGTCGGCTTCGACCAGGTCAAGAAGGTCTAGATGGCCAAGAAGGTCCTCACGCTCATCAAGCTCCAGGTGCCCGGCGCCCAGGCCAACCCGGCGCCACCCGTGGGCCCCGCCCTCGGCCAGCACGGCGTGAACATCATGGAGTTCACGAAGGCCTTCAACGCCCAGACCCAGGATCAGGCCGGCCGCATCATCCCCGTCGAGATCACGGTCTTCGAGGACCGCTCCTTCACCTTCATCACGAAGACGCCGCCGGCCGCGGTCCTGATCAAGGAGGCGGCCGGCATCGACAAGGGCTCGGCCGAGCCTCATCGCGAGAAGGTCGCCCGCCTGACCCAGGACCAGGTGCGCGAGATCGCCGAGACCAAGATGCCCGATCTGAACGCCCGCGATCTCGACCAGGCGGCCAAGATCGTCGCCGGTACCGCCCGCTCGATGGGCGTGGAGGTGAGCGCCTAGCATGCCCAAGCACGGCAAGCGCTATCGCGACCAGCTCGCCAAGATCGATCGCGAGCGCGAGTACTCCCCCTCCGAGGCGATCGGCCTGATCAAGGAGCTCCAGTCGGCGCGGTTCTCGGAGACCGTCGAGACCCATGTGCGCACCGGCCTCAACGTGCGCCACGCCGACCAGCAGCTGCGCGGCACGATCAGCCTTCCGAACGGCCTCGGGCGGACCGTCACCGTGGCCGTGTTCGCTCAGGGCGACAAGGCGCGCGAGGCCGAGGAGGCCGGTGCCGACGTCGTCGGTGGTGAGGACCTTGCCGAGCGCGTCCAGGGCGGCTTTACCGACTTCGACATTGCGATCGCGACGCCCGACCTGATGCCGGTGGTGGGCCGCCTCGGACGCATCCTCGGTCCTCAGGGCAAGATGCCGAACCCGCGGGTGGGCACGGTTACCCAGGACATCGCCCAAGCGGTGTCGGAGTCGAAGGCGGGGCGCGTCGAGTACCGCACCGACCGTTCGGCCATCCTCCACCTGCCGATCGGCAAGACCGACTTCGACGATCGCCTGCTGCTCGAGAACTACGCCGCCTTCATCGAGGAGCTCATGCGCGCCAAGCCGGCCGCGGCCAAGGGACGCTACCTGCGCTCGATCACCCTTTCCACGACGATGGGCCCGGGCGTGCGCGTAGACCCCTCGCGCACCCGCAACATCGTCGACGAGACCGCCGCGGTAGCCTAGGCGACGGACTCAAAGCGAAGCGCCCGAGACCTTCGGCCGGCGGTGCCCACTAGATCAGGGGCTCGTACGTAAGCCCGAAGCAGGCGGATCGGCTCTCCAGCGCCCGCAGTGGCGCACCGGCCTGGTCTGCGTGGTCGAGGACGCAAGGCCCAACCGGAGAAGACCGAGATGAACAGAGATCAGAAGGCCGCCGTGATCGAGGAGGTCGCGCGCGAGATCGACGCCGCCGACGCGATCTTCGCCGTCGACTACCGCGGGATATCGGTCAAGCAGTCGGCCGACCTGCGCGGGCGCCTCGAAGACGCCGGGGCGAGCTTTCGGGTGGTGAAGAACCGCCTCAGCCTGCGCGCCGCCGACCAGGCCGGCGCCGACGGGCTCAAGAGCCTGCTCGAGGGCCCGACCGCGCTGACGTTCGTGCGCGGCGACGCCGCGACCGCGGCCAAGACGCTCGCCGGCTTTCGCCGCGAGCACGGGCTGCTCGTGTTCAAGGGCGGAACCCTGAACGGAGACGCCCTGAGCGCCGAGGAAGTCGAGGCCATCTCCCGCCTGCCGTCCCGGGACGCCCTCTACGGGCAGCTCGTCGGGGTGGCGGCCTCGCCGTTGAGCGGGCTCGTACGGGGCCTCGCCGGCCTGATCTCCGGACTCGGGAGCCAGTTGCGCCAGATCGAGGAGCAGGGTCTGGTCGGGGGTGCCGCCGCGCCGGCCGCGGAGAACGGACCAGTCGCGGCGGCGAACGGGGCGGCGGAGGCGGCGGACGCCGCGGGGTCGGTCGGCGACGAGTCGCCCGAGCCCGCCGAGGCTCCAGGCGACCCGGTCGCCGAGGCCGCGGCCGCAGAGGAGGAGCAGGAAGCGTCCGAGGGCGCGCAAGCCCACCAGGAATAGGCGCCCTTCGGGGCGACAGAGAGAAGAGGAGGGCCTCATGGCCACCAGCACCGAAGAATGGATCGACGAGCTCAAGGGGATCTCCGTGCTCGAGCTGTCCGAGCGCATCAAGGCGCTCGAGGAGACGTTCGGCGTCTCGGCGACCGCGGTCGCCGCTGCGGTCCCGGCCGCCGGCGTCCCGGGCGCGGACGAGGCGGCGCCCGAGGAGGAGGAGTCGACCACGGTCGACGTCGTACTCACCGGGCCCGGCGAGAAGAAGATCCAGGTCATCAAGGTCGTCCGCGCGGCGACCGGCCTCGGTCTCAAGGAGGCCAAGGCGCTCGTCGACGAGGCGCCGAAGCCGGTCAAGGAGGGCGTCGAGCGCGAAGAGGCCGACAAGCTCAGAGCCGACCTCGAGGAGGCGGGCGGCACGGTCGAGCTCAAGTAGCGAGCCGCTTTGGCCCGTCCGCCTTGGCGAGGGCGGGCCGCGCGTCGTCTCCACATGGATTCGCTCAAGGGACAGGTGCTCGTCGCCGAGCCGACCCTGCCCGACCCGAACTTCAGCCGGAGCGTGCTCCTCGTCGCCCACCACGACTCAGACGGCGCGCTGGGGCTCGTGCTCAACCGCCCGAGCGAGACGTCGGTGGCCGAGGCGGCGCCCGAGCTCGCGCCGCTGTGCGGCGAGCGGGCGCTCGTCCACGAAGGCGGCCCGGTCGCCCCCCGGGGCGTGATCGTGCTCGCCGAGTTCGAGCAGCCGGAGACGGCCGGCTTGCTCATCGCCGGCGACCTCGGACTGGTCGGGCCGGACTCCGATCTCGAGTCGCTCGCCGGCGAGGTTCGCCGGGCGCGGGTCTTCGCCGGCCACTCGGGCTGGGCGCCCGGCCAGCTCGACCAGGAGCTCGAGTCCGGGGGCTGGATCGTCGCTCCACTCGCGCGCGACGACGTGTTCGCCGCGGTCACGGCGGACCTGTGGCGGACGGTGCTCGCGCGCAAGGGAGGCCGCTACGCGCTGGCGGCGCGAATGCCGACCGACCCCTCGCTCAACTGAAGCCCGCCCGACCCGCCGTGGCGTCGCGCCGTCCGGACGAACCGTTAGCTTCCTCGCGTGTGGGTCTCGCGCGCGCGGGGGAATACCGGGGCGAGGTCGCGGCGTTCCACTACACGACTACGGGAGAGCCCAACATCGAGCCCTCGACGTCTCCGCCGCGGCGGATCCTCGTCCTCTCCGCCGACCTCGGTGAAGGACACGACGCAGCCGCCCGCGCGCTGGCCGCAGACCTGACCCGCGAGCGCCCCGAGTCGGAGGTCGCCATCCGGGACGGGCTGGTCGCGCTCGGGCCGCTGCTCCACCGGCTCATTCGCGACGGCTCGTGGTTCCAGTTTCGCCGCGTGCCGTGGGTCTTCGGGATCGTCTACGCGCTGCTGATGGGCTTCGCGCCGGTGCGGAGAGCCTCCCACGCGGCCATGTACCGGATCGGCGGCAGCGGCCTGCTTCGACTGATCGAGTTACACCGGCCCGACATCATCGTCTCGACCTATCCGGGCATCAACCCGGTGCTCGGGCGTCTACGTCGACGCGGGCTCGTGCGCGTCCCCATCTGCACCACGGTGCTCGACCTCGCGAGCCTGGAGTTCTGGGCGCACGCCGGGATCGATCTCCACCTCGTGATGCACGACGGCTCGAGCGAGCGAATCGCGGAGCTGGCGGGAGCCGGCCGCTCCCGCTGCGTGCGTCCGCTCGTGGCGCCCGCCTTCTTCGAGCCGCGCGGTCAGGTGGAGGCCAGGCGCTCGCTCCGCCTCCCTGCCGCCGGCACCGTCGTCGTCGTCACCGGCGGAGGATGGGGCATCGGGGACCTCGACGGGGCCGTTCGCTCCGCGCTCGAAGCGGGGGCGGCCGCCGTGGCATGCGTGGCGGGTCGAAACGACGAGGCGCGCGAGCGCCTCCTCCTGGCCTTCGGAGGGGAGCCGCGCGTCCGCGTGCTCGGCTTCACCGACCGGATGCGCGACCTGATCGCAGCGGCCGATGTCCTCATTCACTCCGGCGGTGGGGTCACGTGTCTCGAAGGTCTGGTGGCGGGGCGTCCTACCGTCCTGTACGGAATGCCGCCGGGGCACTGGCGCGCCAACGCACGCGGGATGGCCGCGCTCGGGCTCGCCCGCGTAGCGAGGTCCCCACGGGAGCTGCGGACGGTGCTCGAAGCCGAGCTCGAGCTCCCGCCGACCGCCCCGTTCGAGCGCTCGACGCCGAGCGCGGCATCGCTCGTCTTCGAGGCCGAGGCCCGCGCGAACGGCCGCGGCGCCCCCCGTCTAGGTCTCGGGCGTCGCGACCGCCGACTGCCCGTGGGCAACCGCGGCGACGGCCGGCGACGCGGCGAGTACGCCCGCGCCGACGGTAAGGAGCGCCAGCGAGCCGAGGAGCACCGGAGCCCCGAGTGGAGTCCCGTCCCAGCGCTCGCCCACGAGCACGAGCGCGAAGGCCACCGCCGCGACGATGTCCACGACCAGCACAACGGGCGCGACCCGGGTCGCCGGCCTGCGCTGGAGCGCGGTCATCTCGCTCACCAGGCCCACCCCGGCGGCGGCGGCCGTCCCGAGCACCCACAGAGTGGCCGCGCCCCAAGCTCCGCTCCCGACGGCGTCGGCCAACATCTTCGTGGCGATACCGCACCAGGCGTACGCGAGCCCGGAGCTAACAACGACGGCGATGCCCGGCCGACGACCCAGGCGGCTTAGGAGGTAGGGAAGGATCGCGGCGCCCCCCAGGGCGGTCAGCGCGACCCCGACCGTGCCGGCGGACGCCTGCGTGGGGGTCTGCGCCGGCGCGGCGAGGGCAATGCCCGCCAAGCCGGGGACGATCGCGGCTACCGCGGCGATCTCCCGCGCACCGACCTGCTCGCGGAGCACGTACGCACCGATGACGAGCAGGAGGACAAGGCCGACGGCGAGCGTCGGCTGAACGAGGGTGAGCGGCGCGATCAGCAGCGCGACGGCATGGAGGCCCCACCCGAGCGTGACGAGCCCCGTGCCCAGCAGCCAGCGGGGGCGCGCGGCGAGCGCGGCCAGCAGCGACGCCCGCAGCGCATGACGCCTCGGTGCCTCGCGGGCCTCGAGCGCCTGGATCGCGACGCCCGCGTTGTAGAGGGTGGCGGCCAGGACGGCCACGACCACGCCGAGGATCACCGGCTTCGCCTATGAGGCTCGGTCTCGGTCGTCGGACGCTGGTGGCCGCCGGGGCCGCCGCTGCCCTCGCGCACGCGTCTCCGGCCCCGGCGGCCTTCAACGCTCACGCCCGGACCGCACTTGGCATCCGTGGGACGGTCGATCGCCGGCGCGGCGTCGGGCTCAGCTTCGACGACGGCCCTCACCCGCAGGGCACCGGTGCGGTGCTCGAGCGACTCGCCGAGGGTCGCGCCCGCGCGACCTTCTTCCTCGTCGGGGAGCAGGTGGAGCGCCGCCCGGCCCTCGCCGCGGAGATCGTGGCCGCGGGCCATGAGGTCGGACTGCACGGGTACACCCACCGCTGCCACCTGTGGCTTGCTCCCAGGCAGGTCGGAGACGACATACGTCGCGGCGCCGCCGCGCTCGCCGAAGCCACCGGCCGGCCTCCGCGCCTGCACCGCCCGCCGTTCGGCCTCTACTCGGCGGCGACCCTGAGGCTCGTGCGCCGGTCTGGGCTCGAGCCCGTGCTGTGGTCGCGCCACGGTCGCGACTGGTCGCGTCTGGCCACGCCTCACTCGATCGCCCGACGGCTGGTGACGAACGTGCGGGCGGGGGAGGTGCTGCTTCTTCATGACGCCGACCACTATGCCGCCGACGGCTCGTGGAGGCGGACGGTCGCGGCGCTGCCCCGGTTGCTCGAGGCGCTAGAGCGCGCCAAGCTCGAGGCCGTCCCGGTCTGAGACCGGGGTGAGCAGGTTCGGGCCGCGGCCGATCCCCATGTGCTCGTGCAGCTAACCGAGCTCAGGCCGGATCGCTCGACCCGCGTCGGCGAGCCTCGAGCAGCAGGGTGATTCCCCCCGAAGTCAGGCCGGCCCGCGCCTCGCCGTCCACCTGCAAGCGGGCGCGCCGGGCCGCCTCCCTCGCCTCGGCCGGCGAGCGCAGGCTCACGTGACGGCGCCCCGCGAGCTCGATCGCCTTGTGCAACCGACCCTCGGCCGTGCGCGGAGGGAGGCTCACCAGGGCCCATCCACCGGGGCGCACACGGTCGGCGAGAGCGCGCAGCGCCGCCTCGAGGTCGCTGACGTAACCGAGCACCCCGAGACAGACCACGCCGTCGAAGGAGCCGGCCGCTTCGATCCCGTCCGGTAGGTGACCGGCGCCCGTCTCCACGTTGCCGACCTCCTCGCGGGTCACCCGCGCACGCAGGAAGTCGACCATCGCGGGCGCCGCGTCCAGCGCGACCACCTCTCGACACCGTCGGGCCACCTCGAGCGTGTAGTGGCCGGTGCCCGCACCGACCTCGAGCACCCTGTCGTCCCGGCCCGCCACGCGGTCGAGTGCCGCGTGCACGATGCGATCGTCGCGGCGTCGCAGCAGAGAGCCGATCGGCGTGCGCGTGAAGTAGCGCTCGTAGAGCTCGGGCCGCCAGTAGACACTGGCCGGGCGAAGCCAGCGCGCCCGCGCGCGGGCAAGGGACCGGGCTGAGGCGCTCACCGCCCGCGACTCTAGCCCTCGCGGCGACCGCTCCTCGCCGCGTTCCCTGGAGGGAGCCACGCGCTCGCTCACCAGCGCCTACGCTCCAACCCACGCGCGTTGCCTCTCGGCGAGCCGCTCGAGGAGGCCGGCTCGCCGCTCTCATGGTCCCGACGAGCGGATTCGCACGATCCTCACCGCCGACACCTACGGCCAGGCGAATCGCGCCCGACCGCCGGCCGCTCACCTCTGAGCTGGCGGAGATCGGCGCCGCCACGGGATGACCCAAGCGCGCCCGGCGCCAGCGCGCCCATCATGAGAGCCAGAGCCGATCGCCATCCGACGAGGTCGAGGTGAGTGAGCAGGGAGCCCGACCACACGAGGGCGTACCGGCGCGGCAACCGGACCTCGTCGAAACGGCGTGAGCTGTAACGGGCTCGGCGCCGAAGGTACGGGCGCAGAAGTCGACGGCCGCTCTCGCGTCGAAGCTCACACGCCGCCAGCTATCCGCGCGGCGTGCGCACTGGGGACCCGCTACGATGGTGGCGGCCCATAGTCGCAGCCGTCCTTCGAGCAGTCGCTCCGCCGCATACCGCGGGGCCTCGGGGCGGGGTCCGTGCCGGCCGCAGCCGTCGCCGCACAGGGTGACGCGGCCTCCCTCCCGGGAGCGACGCCCGCTGTGCTATTTTTGGGGGTCGCGCTTTGCAGCCCCTCGCCCGCCGCCTCGACAACCGAAGGAGCCCTCGTCTTGGCCAGTATTGACGCGCCTCGCCAGCGTCGTAGTTTTGCGCGCCTGCACAATCGACTCGAGCTTCCCAACCTCATCGACATCCAGCGCCGGTCGTTCGACTGGCTGGTCGACACCGAGAGTGGAGGCCTGCGTGAGACCATCGACGACGTCTCTCCGATCGAGGACTACACCGGCAACCTCGCCGTTGTCTTCGAGCAGATCTCGTTCGAGGAGCCGGTGGTCTCTCTGGCCGACTGCCGTGAGAAGGATCTCACCTACGCGCGCCCCCTGACCGTCAAGGTCGCCTTCCAGAACCGCGAGACCGGTGAGATCCGCGAGCAGTCGGTCTTCATGGGCGACTTCCCGTGGATGACCGACCGAGGCACGTTCGTCATCAACGGGACCGAGCGGGTCGTCGTGACCCAGCTCGTGCGCTCGCCCGGCGCGTACGTCATGGAGGCCAAGGACCGCGAAAAGCAGGTCTTCATCGCCAACCTGATGCCCGCACGCGGCTCCTGGCTCGAGCTCGAGATCGACAAGCGCGGGCGCGTCTACGTACGCATCGACCGCAAGCGCAAGCTTCCGATCACCGTGCTCCTGCGGGCCATGGGGTACGCATCCGACGAGCAGATCCTCGAGCTCTTCGACAACTCGCTCTACATCCGCCAGACCATCGAGGCGGACACCGAGCAGACGAAGACCGAGGAGGCCGCGCTGATCGAGCTGTTCAAGAAGCAGCGCCCGGGCGAGCCGCCGTCGCTCGACAACGCGCGCAACCTCCTGAACGCGCTCTTCTTCGATCCCAAGCGCTACGACCTCACCCGCGTGGGGCGCTACAAGCTCAACTCGCGCCTCGGGCTCGACGAGGACCTCGACACTCGGGTCCTCACCCACCGCGACATCATCGAGCTCGTTCGCGAGCTCGTCACCCTGCCGCCCGCCATCGGCATCTCCGAGGACGGCACCTACGAGAACGGCGAGGCCATCAAGGACTTCGCGCTCGAGGCCGCCTCGCTTCCGCACGACGTGATCGACGACCGGCTCGACGAGTACGAGCACTTTGGCAACCGTCGCCTGCGCACCGTCGGCGAGCTGATCCAGGAGGCCTTTCGGATCGGTCTCTACCGCATGGAACGGGTGGTCCGCGAGCGCCTCACCACCGAGGACGCCGACACGATCACCCCGCAGACCATCATCAACATCCGGCCGGTGGTCGCCGCGCTCAAGGAGTTCTTCGGCTCCTCCCAGCTCTCGCAGTTCATGGACCAGACGAACTCGCTCTCCGGGCTCACCCACCGCCGGCGCCTCTCGGCGCTCGGCGCGGGGGGTCTGACGCGCGAGCGCGCTCCCATCGAGGTGCGCGACGTCCACCCGACCCACTACGGGCGCATGTGCCCGATCGAGACCCCGGAGGGGCCGAACATCGGGCTGATCGGGTCGCTCTCCTCCTACGCCCAGGTCTCAGAGCACGGCTTCGTGACGACGCCCTACCGCTTGGTCAAGGAGGGGGTCGTCACCGACGAGGTCGTGTGGCTAGACGCCAACCAGGAGGAGGCGCACACGATCGCCCAGGCCAACGCCTCGCTCGACGAGGCCAGTGGCCGGCTCCTCGACGAGGGCGTGACCTGCCGCTCGCGCGACGGCGAGCTCACCCTGGCGACGCCCGGCGAGGTCGACCTCATGGACGTCTCGCCCGACCAGATCTGGTCGGTGGCCACGGCGCTCATCCCCTTCCTCGAGCACGACGACGCCAACCGCGCGCTGATGGGCTCGAACATGCAGCGCC
>JAUJNZ010000013.1 GCA_030447905.1 Thermoleophilaceae bacterium | reverse complement strand
CGGGGGGTAGGAGACGGGCGCGGACGCGTTCTAGCCGGTGGCGTCCGTGGACGTGGCCCTCACAATCCAGTCGTGACCGGCCCGGCCCGCTCGCGCTCTGCCTCGTAGCGCTCGATCATCGCCTCCGACTGCAGCGTGGTCCCGATGTCGTCGAGGCCGTTGAGCAGCCGGTGGCGAACGTCGGGGTCGATGTCGAAGGCCACCTCGCGCCCGGCGAAGCGAACAACGTTCGCCTCGAGGTCTATCTCGGCCTCCTCCGCCGCCATGAGCGCGCGCACGTCCTCCTCGGGCAGCGGCACCGGCAGCATCCCGACCTTCGTGCAGTTCGAGTAGAAGATGTCGGCGAAAGAAGGGGCGACGAGCGCCTTGAAGCCGAAGTCCTGGAGCGCCCAAGGGGCGTGCTCGCGAGAGGAGCCGCAGCCGAAGTTGCGCCCGGTGACGAGGATCTCGTTGGGGTCGAGGTCCCAGCCGGGCTCCTTGGCCCAGTCGTAGAAGAGGTACTGGCCGAACCCCGTGCGCTCGACGCGCTTGAGGAACTGCTTGGGGATGATCTGGTCGGTGTCTACGTCCGACCGGTCGAGGACCGAGATCGGTCCGCGGATCTTGGTGACGCGCTCCACGCTCAGCTGACCCCCGCCGGCTCGGGCTCGCGCGCCGGCTCCCAGTCGCGGACGTCGACAAAGCGGCCCTCGATCGCCGCGGCGGCGGCCATCTCGGGCGAGACCAGGTGCGAGCGACCCCCCCTCCCCTGCCGTCCCTCAAAATTGCGGTTCGAGGTCGAGGCGCAGCGCTCGCCCGGAGCGAGGATGTCGGGGTTCATGCCCAAACACATCGAGCAGCCGGCCGAGCGCCAGTCGAACCCGGCGCGGCGGAAGACCTCGTCGAGTCCCTCGGCCTCGGCCTGGATCTTGACCTGCGCCGAGCCGGGGACGACCATGGCCTCGACCGAAGCGGCCACGCGGCGCCCCTCCACCATGCGCGCCGCGGCGCGCAGGTCGCCGATGCGCGAGTTCGTGCACGAGCCGATGAAGACGCGATCGAGGCGGATCTCCTCGATCGGAGTGCCGGCCTCGAGCGCCATGTAATCGAGCGCGCGCTCCTCGCCCGGGGTACGCGGACCGGGTACGGCCTCGGTCACGGGCGCGACCATGCCGGGGGTCGTTCCCCAGGTGACCTGGGGAGACAGCGCGGCCGCGTCGATCTCGACCTCACGGTCGAAGCGCGCCCCGGGATCGGTGCGCAGCCCACGCCACTCCTCGACCGGCAGCGGGTCGGGCGCGGCCGGACGGCCGGCGAGCCACTCGAAGGTCACGTCGTCGGGGGCGATCATGCCCGCGCGCCCACCGCCCTCGATCGTCATGTTGCAGACCGTGAGCCGGCCCTCCATCGACAGGCGCTCGACCGCCTGGCCCGCGAACTCGATCGCGTAGCCGGCGCCGCCCTCGACGCCGATCTGCCCGAGCGTCCCGAGGATCAGGTCCTTGGCCGTGACCCCGAAGCCGAGCTCGCCGTCGTAGCTGATTCGCATCGACTTGGGGCGTGCCTGGCGCAGGGTCTGGGTGGCGAGGACGTGCTCGACCTCGCTCGTCCCGATCCCGAACGCGAGCGCCCCCAGGGCCCCGTGGGTGGCGGTGTGCGAGTCGCCGCAGACGATGGTCATCCCCGGCTGGGTCACCCCGAGCTCGGGGCCGATCACGTGGACGATGCCCTGACGGTCGGAGCCCAGCGAGTAGACCGGCACGCCGAACTCGGCGCAGTTGCGCTCGAGGGTCTCGACCTGGACGCGCGAGAGCTCGTCGCGGATCTGCGCCGCCCGCAGCGACCCGTCGGTGGGGACGTTGTGATCGGCGGTGGCGAGCGTTCGGTCGCGGCGGCGGACCTTGCGACCGGCGATCCGCAGGGCCTCGAAGGCCTGCGGCGAGGTCACCTCGTGGACCAGGTGCAGGTCGATGTAGAGGAGGCCCGGCTCGACCTCGTGCGCGGCCCAGATCTTGTCGAACAGGGTGGTCGGCATCAGCTCCTCCTCAGTCCTGCGGCGACGACGGCGAGGAAACGCGCCTCGCCCTCCGAGGCCGGGTTCTCGAAGTGGTGGGGCAGGTCGGCGTCGAAGGTCACGGCGTCGCCCTCCTCGAGGTCGCAGGCCGTGCCGTCGCAGACGAGGCGCAGCCGCCCGCGCAGGGCGACCGCGGTCTCGCGGCTGCCCGGCTCGTGGCGCGGGGGATCACCGGGACCGGAGGTCCCGGACCCGGCGGCGAGGGTGTGCATCGAGACCTCGGCGCGCTGTCCCGGAAGCGGCGGACTCAGCACCTCGTAGCCGTGCCCGCGGCTCACGGCTCCCCCGCGCCGGCGCTCGTCGGCGCGCACGACCGCGAGCGTGTCCCCCTCGTCGAGGCGCAGGAGCTGCGACAGCGACAGCTCGAGGCCGGCGGCGATGCGGGTGGCCACCGCGAGCGTCGGGCTCGTGTCGCCGCGCTCCACCTGCGAGAGCATGGGAGCGGAGACGCCGCTGCGGTCGGCGAGACCCCGGAGAGAGAGCCCCATGTGCTCGCGCAGGGCGCGGACGCGGGGGCCGACCTCGGGAACTTCGGCTGGCGTGGGCACGGGTGGTGCGAGTGCCATAGGCGGGCGTACGTTATCACGTACGCATGTTATGGGCACACCGAGCAGCCCGGGCAGAAACGCCCGCGAATCCAGCCGTGCCCGCGGCGCTCAGCGCACGCGCGGTGGCGCCCCGGGGGCGCGCCCGGCCGGAGCCGGGGCCCCCGCCGGTCCGAGCGGCGCCGTCGTCCTGGGCGCCCCCGCCGGCGGCGGTGGCGGCCCCGCCGGCGCGCCGATGCCTCCGCGCGGCGACAGCCGGGACTGAAGCTCGACGAGGTCGACATCGCCCTCGAGGTAGGAGGCGACGAGGTAGAAGAGCGCGGCGCCGACCAGACAGAGCACGGCGTAGCCGAAGTTGAAGCCGATCCAGGCGGCGACGAACAAGAAGCCCAGCAGGGCTCCGAACTGCTTGCGATCCATCAGCTGAGCTCCCTTCGCTTTGTGCGGTCGAATCCGGCCAGGGTGATGTTGACGGTCCCGACCGGCAGGCCGTGGCGCGCGAGCGCCTCACGCACGTGCCGCTGGGCGTCGTGCATGACCTCCGGCGTCTCGCGCGCGCGCGAGACGTGTAGGTTGACGGTCAGATCCTCGTCGCCGAGGCGCCCCGCCGCGGCGCTTACCGCCGGGTTCTCCCGCGCGGCGATCTCGGCGATCCGCTCGACCGCACGCGGGCGCAGCTCCACTTTCCCGCTCTGGTCGTCAGCGAGGGTCACCGGCCCGCGCGCGAGGCGCGGCCGCGGCAGCATCTTGAGCGCGGCGAACGCGAAGATCAGAAAGGCCACGAGCCCCGCGATCCCGGCGATCCGCCGCGTATCGGAGCCGATGTCCTCGGGCGTCAGCTGCGCGAGGAAGGCGAACGCCGTCCGGTAGCCCGAGATCGTGTCAACCGTCCCGGGCGGAGCCTTTAGCGCGAGCAGCAGGAGCATCAGGCCGTACCACGCGAGCGCGCCGGCGAACAGGACGAGCACGACCCAGCCGATCGCGGCCAGCGGGGAGGTCCGGGCCCTGATGCGCTGGCGCAGCATCAGCTCGCCCGGGCCTCGCCCTCGGCGAGGCGAGGTCTGACCTTGGCCTTCAGCCCAAAGGCCGACGTCAGCGGCTCGAGCGAGCCGGTGGTCTGGCGCTCGACCTCCTCGGCCTCGTACGAGCGCGGATGGACGGCGCGGACCTCGAGCCGGCCCCCCTGTCCGCGCCGCCGCGGGCGCACCCGGACCGTCGTCGTGCTGACCGGACGCGCCTGCTCGGCGAGCGCGCCCGCGACCTGGGCGAGTGACCGCCGACGGGCGGCGAGGGTGCCTTCGCTTCCCTCCTCGAGGGTCACCAGTCGCTCGCGGCGAGGCCAGAGCGCGCCGACCAGCAGGAGGATCCCGACGACGACCCCACCGAGGCCCGCGAGCGCCGGAACCGCCTCGGGCGACCCCGGCGACTCGACCTGGTCGAAGAGGTCACGGGCGCGATCCTCGAGCTGGGGCAGGTTCACGAGCTCGGCGAGGCCCGGGATGCTGAAGCCGCTACCGCCGCCGAGCGAGGCCACGGCCACCGCGAGCCCGACGACGGCGAGCACGACGAGCAGCACAAAGGCGACGAGTCGCGCGATCGCGCGCAGGAGGAGGATCATCGCTTCGCCGCCTTGGACCTGCGACCGCCCCGTTTGCGCGGCGGCGATGTGTCTCCGCCCGGCTCGGGGAAGTGATCGCCCGCCAAGTCCTCGAACGCGACGGAGACGGGTCCGATACCGATCCCGGGCAACGCTTCGGCCAATCCGGTCCTCACCCCTTGGCGAACTCGGTCGGCGAGCGGGTACAGCGGCACGGGCCGAACCACGAGATGGAGCGCGAGCTCGTAGGCGCCACCTGGAAGCGCGGTCGCCACTACGCCGGCGACCGCGCCGTTGCGGTCGGGCGTGATGCGCCGGCCGAGCGGGCCGGTCGTCACGTCGACCACGTCCTCGACGCCCATGACCGCGTCACGCGCGGCACGCGCGACGCGCGCCGCCAGGGAGGGCGCTCGCTCGGTACGGACGACGGATGCGGCGTCTACCGCTCCCTCGGGCACGGCTTCGCGGGTCGTCGCGGGCTAGGCGACGCGAGACTCCTCGATCTGCTCGGGCTGCTCGTCGCCGGGGAAGTAGAGGTCGTTGACGGCGATGTTGACCTCGGTGACCTCGAGCCCGGTGATCCCCTGGATGCGCTTTAAGACGTTGTCGCGGATCTGGTTCGCTACCTGAGGAATCGACTCGCCGTACTCGACCACGACGATGAGGTCGACCGCGGCCTCGCGCTCGCCGACCTCGACCGTAACGCCCTGGGTGCGCTCGTCGCCGATCCCGAGGGCGCGCGTGGCCCCGCCGATCGCCCGCGCCGTCCCCCCGCCGAGATCGTGGACGCCGGGAACCTCGCGAGTCGCGATGCCGGCGACCTTCGTGACCACGGCGTCGGCGATCGTCGTCGTGCCCGTCTCGCTCTCCAGAGGCCCTGTGGTCTCTCCGCCCGTGTCGGCGTTCTTTCCGCGGGCGCGATCCCGCGTCTGCCTATCGGCCGTGCTCTGCTCCATCGCTCTCTCTCCTTGTCGACTTGCCGATGCAGGTCGACTTACCCGATCGACCAGGGGAACAGTCACAGAGGTACGGGCGGCTTGCGGCTGCGGATCAGAGCGCGCCCGTGAGCAAGGCCCGGAGGTCGGCGCGGCCCGGCGGCCCCGGCGTGGCCGCGAGCTCAGGTCGGCGCCCGGCGGCCTCGACGACCGGGTCGAGATCGTCCGCTCCGACGCCGAGCTCCGCCAGCGCGCCGACCCCCGCCCGGGACGCGAGCCGCCGCGCTCGCTCGCCGGCGAGAGCCGGGTCGGCGCGGTCGGCTCCGAGCGCGACCGCCAGCAACCCGAGCTCGCGCGGCGCGTGGGGGGCGACCCACTCGAGCACGTGCGGGAGCATCACGGCGTTGGTCTGCGCGTGCGGGGTCCCGGCAACGGCGACGATGGCCTGGCAGAGGACGTGGTGCAGCGCCAGGCCGGCGGCGTCGATCGCGTGCGCGCACAGCAGCGCGCCGAGGGCGAGCGGCTCGCGTGCGGGCTCAGACGGCTCTAGGCCCGCGGCGATCAGCTCGGCCCCGCGCAGTGCCAGCAGCTCGGCCGCCGGGTTGGCGCCCGCCGCGTACAGCGCCTCGGCCCCGTGGGCGAGCGCGTTGAGGGCGCTCGCGGCGACCGCCCGCGCCGGTTGGGAGGCCATGACGTCGGCGTCGGCCAGCGCAAGCGCCGGCCGCACGAGTCCGGCGCGCGGCCGCTCGACCCCCGCGGGCAGGCGGTGGATCCGGGTGAGCTCCGCCCCCGAGAGCGTCGTCGGGACCGCGGCGCAACGCAGACCGTCCGCAGCGGCGATGGCCTTGGCCGAGTCGATCACCCGGCCGCCGCCCAGCGCGACCAGCGAGCGGCCAGCGACGTCTCCGCGCACCGCCGCCGACGCCTCGGGCACCCGCCCGCCCGGCACCTCGAGCACCGCCAGGGCTCCCTCGGCGAGCCGAGCCGCCCCGGCCGTCGAGTCGAGTGCTCGACGCGTGGTCGCGAGCACGTAGCCGTCGAAGCCCTCCCTCCCCAAGAGCCCCGGCGCCTCGGCGATCGCCCCCGCGCCAAAGCGGATCAACCGCTCGCCGTCGCGCCAGGCGAAGCTGCGTTCGCGCGCCGAGAGCAACTCGGCTACGGCGTGGGCGTCCGGGCCGCCTCGTCCGCGCCTTCGAGATGCCGCTCGGCTTCGGCCACCGGTCCCGCCTCGGCGAGCGCGTTGGCGAGTGCCCGCAGATACGCCCGCCCGCTGGCCTCGAGGATGTCGGTCGAGACGCCCTGGCCGGACGCCAGCACGCCACCGAGCTCGAGCAGCACGGTGACCTCGCCGAGCGCGTCGCGACCGCCGGTCACCGCGGAGACGTGGTACTCCTTGAGCCGGGCCTCGTGGCCGGTGGCGGCGTTGATGGCGCTGAAGAAGGCGTCGACCGGGCCGTCGCCGGTGAAGCTCCCCCCGGCGACCTCGCCGCCCGGCAGGCCGACTCGCACCGAGGCGAGCGGCGAGCGCTCCGACGAGGCCTCGATCTCAAACGACTCGAGTCGGTAGGCCTGCGGGGCCTGGCGCATCTCGTCGGACACGATCGCCTCGAGGTCGAGCGCGGTCACCTTCTTCTTCTTGTCGGCGACCTCCTTGAAGCGCCCGAACGCCGTGTTGAGCGCCGCGCCGGTGACCTCGAAGCCGAGCTCCTCGAGCGCCTTGCGCAGGGCGTGGCGGCCCGAGTGCTTGCCGAGGACGATCTCGTTGCGCTCGAGACCGATCGTGGTCGCATCCATGATCTCGTAGGTCGTGCGCTCCTTGAGCACGCCGTCCTGATGGATCCCGGCCTCGTGGGCGAAGGCGTTGCGCCCGACGATCGCCTTGTTGGGCTGCACCGGGTAGCCCGTGAGGCGGGAGACGAGCCGGCTCGTGCGGGCGATCTCCTGGGTGTGAGCGCCCGTCCACAGGCCGAGCGTCGAGGCGCGGGTGCGCAGGAGCATCACGATCTCCTCGAGTGAGGCGTTGCCGGCGCGCTCGCCGATCCCGTTGACCGCGCACTCGACCTGACGGCAGCCGGCCCCGAGGCCCGCGAGCGAGTTGGCGACGGCCATGCCGAGGTCGTTGTGGCAGTGCACCGAGACGACGACGTCGCGCAAGTCGGGCACGAGCTCGTACAGCCGGGCGAACATCGCCGCGTACTCGTCGGGCATGGTGTAGCCGACGGTGTCCGGGACGTTGATCGTCGTCGCCCCCTCATCGAGGGCGATCTGGACCACCTCGGCCATGAACTCGACGTCCGAGCGCGAGCCGTCCTCGGGCGAGAACTCGACGTCCTCGGTGTATTCGCGCGCGTGGGCGACCGCGGCGCGCGCCTGGCCCTTGACGTTCTCCCGCGTCGTCTGCAGCTTGCGCTCGATGTGGATGTCGCTCGTGGCGATGAAGGTGTGGATGCGCGGGCGCTCGGAGTCTCGGATCGCGTTCCAGGCGGCGTCGATGTCCTGGACGCTCGTGCGCGCGAGCCCGCAAATCACGGGGCCGTGGACCTCGCGCGCGATCGCCCGGACCGACTCGAAGTCCCCGGGAGAGGTGATCGGAAAGCCCGCCTCGACGACGTCGACGCCGAGCCGCGCGAGCTGCTGGGCGATCTCGAGCTTCTCGCCCTTGGAGAGCGAGATGCCCGGCGACTGCTCGCCGTCGCGCAGCGTGGTGTCGAATATGCGTACTCGGTCCTGCTCGTCGCCTGTCATGTCGTTCCCTTCTCGGTCTCGCCTGCGGTCTCCTGTGCTGGGTCTGCGGCTACGCGGCCGCCACGCGCTATTCCCCCCGAAGGGGGAGGAGAAGGAGAAGTCGCAGGTCGAGCGGGGACGACATCTCCCTGGAGGCTACACCCTCGGCGGTCTCCCCGGCTCAGACGGTGAGCCCGACCTTGCCGACGTTGCGGCCCTCCCCGACGTAGCGGCGCGCCTCGGCGCCCCGCTCGAGCGGCAAGGCCTCCGCCACTACGGGACGGATCCGGCCCGCCTCGGCCCACGCGCGCCAGCAGGTCGGCGAAGTTGACGCCCGCGGCGCGGACGGCGATCCGGACCTGCCCGCGGCCGGGCCTCGGATCGGGTCGCTCCTCGACGCGCAGCACCTCGGGCGGACCGTGCTCGGTGACGACGAGCGCCCTCACGGCGGTGTCCTACCGCAGGCCCGCCCGCGTCGAACGCCGCTCTCCGGTCGCGGCGGTGCGAGCGGCGGCGACCGCGGCCTGGCCGAGCGAGATCCCTCCGTCGCCGGGAGGAAGCCGCTCGGGCACGAGTACGCGCAGGCCGGCGCGGGCCAGCGCGGCGGCGGTGCGCTCGAGCAGGCGCCGGTTGGCGAAGGCGCCGCCGGAGAGCACCGCGAGCGAGAGGCTTCGCGCCTCGGCCTGCGATATCAGCGCGTCCGCGGTCGCGTCGGCGAGGCCGTCGTGGAACCGCGCGGCGATCACCGGGGTGGCGATGTCGTCGTCGAGGTCGCGGACGACGGCGCGAATCGTCTCCCGTGCGTCGAGGACGGGCGCTCCGTCGGGGCCTCGTCGCCAGGGGAGCGGATAGCCGCCTTCCTCGGCCGCGCTGGACGCGGCCTCGAGCTCGATCGCCGCCTGTCCCTCGTAGCTCACCCGCAGGCGTACTCCGCACAGCGCGGACACCGCGTCGAACAGCCGCCCCACGCTCGTGGTCACCGGCGCCGCGAGCTCGCCGCGGGCGAGCGCCGCCACCTGGCTCCAGCGGTCGGGGTCGACCCCGCCGGCGGCGAGTGCCCGAGGCAGCTCCGGCTCGGGACCGGTCGTCTCGACGAGCCACGCGCACGCCATTCGCCACGGCTCGCGGATCGCCCGCTCCCCTCCCGGCATTCGGACCGGCCACAGGTGTCCGGCCCGCTCGAAGGCCGCGAGGTCGCCGGCCAGCAGCTCTCCCCCCCACACCGCCCCGTCGAGCCCTAGGCCGGTGCCGTCGTAGATCGCGCCGACCGCCGGGCCGGTCTCGCCGTGCTCGGCGAGGCAAGCCGCGAGATGGGCGTGATGGTGCTGGACGCCGACGAGCTCGACACCCTCGCGCTCGAGCGCGTAGGCGGTCGAGAGGTAGTCGGGATGGAGATCGTGGGCGACCACCTCCGGCCGGACCGCGAACAGCCGCTCGAAGTGGTCGATCCCCTCGCGAAAGGAACGCAGCGTCTCCCAGTTCTCGAGGTCGCCGATGTGGTGGCCGACCCACGCGCGGGCGTCCTTGGCCAGGCCGAAGGTGTTCTTGAGCTCCGCCCCGCAGGCGAGCAGCGGCCGCTCGGCGGGCACGGGCAGCGCCACGCTCGCGGGCACGTAGCCGCGCGACCGGCGAAGCGCCAGCGGACGCCGCCGGTCGCCGACCGCCACCGCGCGCACGACCGAGTCGTCGGTGCGGGTCTCGATCGGGCGGTCGTGGAGCAGGAACAGGTCGGCGATCGCGCCGAGGCGCTCGAGGGCGTCCTCGTCGCGGAAGGCGATCGGCTCGTCGGAGACGTTGCCGCTCGTCATCACGAGCGGGAACCGAGCGTCCTCGAGCACGAGGTGGTGCAGCGGCGAGTAGGGCAGCATCAGCCCGAGCTCGTCGGCACGAGGGGCGACCGCCGGCGCCACCGGCGCCGCGCCGAGGCGCGGGGCCAGCACGATCGGCCGGGCGCGGTCGCCCAGCAGCGTCTCCTCCGCGTCTCCGAGCTCGACCAGGCCGCGGGCCGCCTCGACGTCGGCGACCATAAGCGCGAACGGCTTCTCCTCGCGCCGCTTGCGAGCGCGCAGATCCGCCACGGCGACCTCGTCGTCGGCGCGGCAGGCGAGGTGGAAGCCGCCGAGCCCCTTTACGGCCACGATCGAGCCTGCGGCGAGCGCGGCGACGGCCGCTGCGACCGCATCGCGTCCGCCGTCGCGGCCGATCGCGCGCCCCGCCGCGTCGGTCAGCCGCGCCGCCGGGCCGCACTCGGGGCAGGCGTTCGGCTGGGCGTGGAAGCGGCGATCGCCCGGATCCTCGTACTCGGCGCGACAGCGCGCGCACATGTCAAAGCCGGCCATGGTGGTCAGCGGTCGGTCGTAGGGCACCCCCCGCACGATCGTGAACCGGGGCCCGCAGTTGGTGCAGTTGATGAACGGGTAGCGATACCGCCGATCGGCTGGATCGAAGAGCTCGGCCAGGCAGTCCGAGCAGGTGGCGGTGTCGGGCGAGACCGGTGCCGCGGGCTCGCCGCCCGCCTCGCTCTCGACGATCGTGAACTTCCGTCCCCCCGTCGCCGGCAGCTCCTCGGCTCGGACCCGCTCGACCTCGGCCAGCGGCGGTGCGTCGGCGGCGAGGCGCTCGAGGAACCGGTCGACCGCTCCGGCCACGCCCTCGACTTCGACCACGACGCCCCTATGGTCGTTGAGGACGAAGCCGCCGAGCTCGAGCTCGCGGCTCAGGCGATAGACGTGGGGGCGAAAGCCGACGCCCTGCACCGTCCCCTCGACGCGGGCGCGCACCCGCCGGCGGGAGGCGGCGAGCGGCGGAGCGCTCAGTGCACGCCCTCCGCGCCGGCGCTCTCGACGAGCTCGCGCAGGGCGTGGTAGGCGCTCGCCTGGGCCTCCTGGATGCGCGGAAGGTTCTCGGAGCGGGTGATCACGACGTGGTCGGCAAGTCGCTCGGCGGCTATCCGCCCGCCCTCGTAGCCGACCATGGCCACCGTGCGCAGCCCGCGACGGCGTGCCTCGGCCAGGGCGGCGATCACGTTGACCGAGTTGCCGCTGGTCGACAGGGTGAGGACCGCGTCGCCCTCCCGGCCGAGGGCGATGATCTGCCTCGCGAAGACCGCCTCGATGCCGATGTCGTTGGCGATCGCGGTGAGGATGGCCGGGTCCTCGGTGAGGTCGAGGGCGGGGCGTGCGGGCCACGGCCGCCCGTCCTCCCCGGCCCCGAGGCTCGGCGGCTCGCGGAAGTCGGCGACCGCGTCCATGGCGTCGGTGGCCGAGCCCCCGTTGCCGAGGCAAAGCAGCTTGCCACGTGAGTCGAAGGTCGAGCGCAGCGTCGCCGCGGCGGCGAGCAGCTCCCCCGCGCCCTCGGTCAGCGTCTGCTCGCGCAGAGCGCCCACGTCCTCGGCCTTGAGGAGCACCGAGTCGCGGACGTCGGCGATGACGGCCTCGAGGTCGGTCTCGCGCTCGGCCAGGAACGGGTACAGGAAGCTCGAGGCCCCGGTGTCGTGGACCGCCTCGACCGCTCGGCCCTCGAGCAGCCCCCGGTGCTCGAAGAAGACGTGCACGAGCTCCCAGAGGACGTGGTAGAGCGTCTCGCTGAGCTCCTGGCGCACGAAGGGGTCGGAGCTCGGCGGCTCGAAGGCCCACTCCGCCGAAGACTCGGGAGCGAAGGCGATCGTCAGGCACCCGCGGGCGCGGGCGGCGCCCAGCGCCGCCGCCGCCTCGGCGTCGCCCTCCTCGAGCCCAAAGGCGATGGCGATGTCGTCGGGCTCGGCGGCGAGCTCGAGCTGGGCGACTAAGTCTCCCCCCTCCCCCGCGAGGGCGAGCGCCGGCAGCGCCCGCTTGCCGACGATCACCGGGTGGACGAACTCGACGGCGACGTGGCGGGCGTCAGAGCGCGCGGCCGGCGTCCGTCCGATGGCGACGAGGCGCCCCCCGCGAGCAAAGCGCTCGGCCATCCGGTGGCACAGCCGGGCGACGCGCTCGGCCTCGTCGGTGAAGAAACGGCGGTTGACCTCGGTGCGCTCCGACAGGAGGTCCTCGAGCGACCGACCGCGAGCCTCGACCGCCGGCCCGGACTGCACGGCCCTACTCAGCAGATCCGCGGCAGCGGATCGCCCACGAGCTGGTCCATCACCCGCTTGCCGCCGAAGGCCGTCGCGACGAGCACCATGCCCGGCGGCTCGGTCTTGACCTCGCCGATGTCGGCCGCGTCCTCCCCGCCCGGGACCCCGCGCAGCGCGGCGAGCGCGTCGTCGGCGGCCTCGGGCGCCACGAAGGCGACCAGCTTGCCCTCGTTGGCGACGTACATCGGGTCGATCCCGAGCAGCTCGGAGGCGCCCGCGACCTCGGCGCTCACCGGCACGTCGGCCTCGCGGACGATCATGGCGACCGACGAGGCGCGCGCGAGCTCGTTGAGCACCGAGGCGACGCCACCGCGGGTGGCGTCGCGCAGGCAGCGCAGGGAGGGTCCGGCGGCGTCGAGCAGAGCGTCGACCGCGGGCCACAGGGAGCGGGTGTCGGACTCGATCTCGGCGTCGAGGCCGAGGTCGCCGCGCGCGAGCATGATCGCCGTGCCGTGCTCGCCGATCGGGCCCGAGACGAGGATCCGGTCGCCGGGACGCAGCGCGCTAGTGGAAAGCGCGGCGCGCGGATCGCGGCGGCCGATGCCGGTCGTGCAGAGGTACATCTGATCGGCATGCCCGCGCTCGACGACCTTGGTGTCGCCGGCGACGATCTCCACCTCCGCCGCGCGTGCGGCGGCGGCGATCGCATCGACCTCGGCGCGCAGGTCGTCGGCGGGAAGCCCCTCCTCGAGGATCAGCGAGAGGCTGAGCGCCAGCGGGCGCGCGCCCGCCATGGCAAGGTCGTTGACGGTCCCGTTGACCGCGAGCTCGCCGATCGAGCCGCCGGGAAAGCGAATCGGCTTGACCACGAACGAGTCGGTCGTGAGCGCGAGCTCGAGCCCGTTGACCGACACCGCTCCCGCATCGCCCATCGCGGACAGGGTCTCGGAGGCGAAGGCGGGGACGAGGAGCCCCTCGATCAGGCCCTGCGTGGCCTTGCCGCCGGCGCCGTGGGACATGGTGATGTGCTCGTCGCGGAACTTGGCGCGCTTTGAGCGCGCGGTCTCGATGATCCCGAGGATCTTCTCCTCGCGGTCCGAGGGCGGCGCGGCGGCCGGCTCGGTGGCCACGCTCACACCACCTCTCGCTCGCGGGCGAAGCGGCCGTAGTTGTAGTAGGCGGCGCAGGCGCCCTCGGGGGAGACCATGCACGTCCCGATCGGGCGCTCGGGGGTGCAGGCCGTGCCGAACACCTTGCACTCCCACGGCTTGATCACGCCCTTGAGGACCTCCCCGCACTGGCAGGCCTTGGGGTCGGCCACCCGCACCCCGGGCACCGTGAACCGCTGCTCGGCGTCGAAGTCGGCGTAGGCGTCGGACAGCCGCAGCGCGCTCTGGGAGATGAAGCCGAGGCCGCGCCACTCGAAGTGCGGTCGCAGCTCGAAGACCTCGGAGAGGACCTCGAGCGCACGCAGGTTGCCGTCGTAGGGGACGACCCGGCCGTACTGGTTCTCGACCGTGCAGCGATCCTCGGTGAGCTGGCTCAGGATCATGTGGATCGACTGGAGCACGTCGAGCGGCTCGAAGCCCGAGACCACGACCGGCTTTCCGTAGCTCTCGGAGATGAACTCGAACGGCCGCGCACCGACCACCGTGGAGACGTGACCGGGCCCGATGAAGCCGTCGAGGCGCAGGTCGGGCGAGTCGAGCAGCGCCCGCAGCGGCGGCACGATCGTCACGTGGCTGCACATGCACGAGAAGTTCTTGATCCCCTCGGCCTTGGCCCGCTTCAGCGTGAGCGCCGTCGAGGGCGCCGTGGTCTCGAAGCCGATCGCGTAGAAGACGACCTGGCGGTCGGGGTTCTCGCGCGCGATCCGCAGCGCGTCGAGCGGCGAGTAGACCATGCGGATGTCGGCGCCCTCGGCCTTGGCGTCGAGGAAAGAACCGTCCGAGCCCGGAATCCTCATCATGTCGCCGAAGCAGGTCAGGATGACGTCGGGCTCGCGGGCCAGCGCGATGCCGTCGTCGACGCGTCCCATCGGGATGACGCACACCGGGCAACCCGGCCCGTGCACGAGCTCCACGTTGGCCGGCAGCAGGTCGTCGATCCCGTACTTGTAGATCGAGTGGGTGTGGCCCCCGCAGACCTCCATGATCTTGTAGTGGCGGCCGGGCTCGACGGTCGCGAGGATCTCACCCGCGAGCACCTGGCCGAGCTCGGCGTCGCGGAACTCGTCTACGAACTTCATGCGGCCTCCTCGCTCTCGAGACGGGTCAGCGCGACGCCGGCGTGAACGAGGACCACATCGCCCGGCGCGACCCCGGTGACGATCCCCAGGTCCACCTCGCTCCTCGAGCCTTCGGGGTCGAGGCAGACCGCGAGGCCGCTCGCCGCGTCGACCTCGAGCGCCCGCATCTCGACGCCCTCGTCGCTGCAGGTGATGCAGCCGACATCGGGAAGGCACTCGGGCACGCTGTCCTCGGCTCGGGAGTGGGACTCGATCACTCGATCACGCTCGCCTTGAGCTCCTCGAGCTCCTGCTCGTAGTCGTCGCCCATCCCTGCGAGCAACTCGAGCGTGGCCTGCGCCTCCTCCTCGTCGACCTTGGACATGGCGAAGCCGACGTGGATCAGCACCCAGTCGCCGGGCTGCGCGCCGCCGTCGGCGGCGTCGAGCAGGCCGATATTGACCTTGCGCCGGACGCCGGCCACGTCGACGCGGGCCAGCCGGTTCTCCTCGTCCACGACGTCAATGACTTGGCCTGGAATTGCGAGACACATGGGGCGGATCTCCTCCCGTTCTCCGAGCAGCTCGAAGCCGCCCGCTGTCCAGGTAACGGTATAGCAGGGCGAGGGCTCGAGCGGCGAGGGCCGCGGGTCACTGGCCGACCTTGGCTACGTGTGTTTAGCACTCAGCATGATCGGGGGCACAGGGTCCAGACGGCATGCGACGGGTCTCGCTGTTCCTGTGGTTGGCTCTGGCGGGGGCGATCCTCCAGCTCACCGCCTTGGGCTCGGACTTCTACGTCGTGGGTGGCGAGCGCCGTGACGCATGGCTCGGCATCCCCCACGCCTCCGACCTTCTCCTCGCCTCCGCGGTCGTGACGGTCGTCTTCCTCGCGCTGAGCGCCTGGAACCGCAGCCCCATTCGCGGCCGGTACGCGGGCTTGGCGGTGGGCGTCGTCGGCCTGCTCGCCACCCTCCAGCTCGCATACCGCATGATCGTGCCGCCCTTCGGCTGCCTGACCTACGCCTGCGGTCTCGACGCTGCGCGGGAGATAACGCTGCTCACCGGGATCTGGATCGGCCTGGCCGGCAGCGTCCTGGCGACGGTCGGGGGATTCGGTCACGGCTTCTCCGGCGCCGCGGCGCGGACGCAGGCGCGCCCGTGGCGAGCGCCCGCTCAGGCCGGCATGAGCCCGTGGCTGGGTCTCGCCGCGCTCGGGGCCGTGGGCCAGTTCGTCTTCGGCTTCACCGCCTTCACCTTCTACACCGTCTCCGGGTTCGCCGGCCAGGCGGGAACCGCCGCGTGGGGCGGCTGGCTGTCCATCCCCCACACGGGCAGCCTCGTGCTGCTGATGAGCGCCGCGACGCTGCTCGTGGTCTTCACGGCGGCGCGAGAGCGCTCGCCGCTGAGCCCGGCCGCCGTCGGCGCGGCGATCGCCGTCCTCGGCTTCATCGCCGCCTCGCGGATCCTCTTTCGCATCCTCGAGCCGCCCTTCAGCGCCGCGGGCGGCGAGTCCACGCAGGTCGGCTCCGTGGCGATCGAGTGGGGCGGGTGGCTGTCGCTGGCCTCGGCGGCGCTCGTCCTGACAGCGGGGATCGTGCACGCCGCCCTCCATCGCAAGGAAGAGCAAGTGGATACCCGCGCGCGCGAGGAGCCGCCCGGGGCGGCGATGCCCGGGGGTACCTGATGGCTCCTGTCGACGAACGGAGCTACGCTGGTGACTCGAACCGTTCGGGAGGTGAAGCGAGAGCATGGCCAGTGAGAAGGTGACTCGAGTTGCCCGCGAGGTGGCGCTGTGCGCGGCGCCGGCCGCGACCGGGGGCTTCGACCCGGCGACCGAGCACGCCGTCCTCGGCGGGCTCGTGGTCCTCTTCGCGAGCGCCGCGATCTGGATGTTCCGACGCTGGCCCAGCCGGTCGGCGGCGTGGGCTGCGGGGGCGACGAGCGAGCAAGCCCCGTCGAGCCCGGAGCCCGGCGGTGGGGCGCTGGCGCCGCGGCCGGCGGGGGCCTAGGCTGGACCAACCGGCTGACGGGCGAGCGACCTGGGCCCTTCAAGCCGCCGGCCGCCGCGAGCGACGAGGGGCTGCTCTCGCGGCGAGTACGGCCAGTCCCGCCAGGACCAGGACAGCACCGCCATACCGCAGCCCGCTCCGCACCGGTCCGGGTAGGCCCGAGGGCTCGGAGACGGCCACGACGGCGCGGGTCAGGTCCTGCTTGCCGGGCACCTTCCCTCCAGCGCGTGTGTCGGTCCAGACGGCTAGGGCACGAGCGTCGCTTGAGACGAGCCCGAGGGTACTGCGAAGATCGGGCAGACTGCTCGCTTCCAAAACCCGATCCGCGAGCGAAGGCCCGGTCGGTGAGGCGGAGGCGGCCGGTGAACGTCCTGCCGCCATCGAACGACGACTGGAGCGACACGTCGTTCATGACGTTCCTCGGATCGGAGCGGCGGTCGCGCCAGGATCCGCGTCAAGCCTCGAAGATTCACCTCGTAAGACAGTACTCTGTCAAGCCTCCCGTGACAACTACCACCTCGACAAGGCCCTCTACACGGCCGGAGACGGCTACTCGTGCGCTCCAGGAGGACCACCGAAGCGGCTGGCCGTGCTCCTGGCCGGCTCGGGGCCGCTTCGCCCCCGTCCGACTACGTGGGCGACGCGATCGGCGCGAGCTGCCGTGAGCTCGATCGTCGAGGCCCTCGACCGCGTTCTGTCCGGTCTCCTGGGGGCCGTCCTCGGCGGCGCGACGCTGCGCCTGGGTGCCGGCGGTCGGAGTGAGCCGCCGGTCTGGCGGTGGTCGCGGCGCCGGGCGGATGCCGGCGCGGCCTGTGGATGACGAGCACGTACGTGGAGCTCGCGGATGGTGTTCGCGACCTGACCTTCCCCGCGGTCGTCCTGCACTCGCTGCCGGGCCCGGCGATCGCCGTGCTGGTGCTGCCGCTGGTCGCCGGCTCGGTAAGCGCGCTCGAGCGCGAGAGCCCGCGGGACCGTCACGGCTCTTGAGGCCGGCGCTCGCCTCCCTTGCCGTCGCGCTCTGCTGGCTCATCGCCGCGCCGGTGCCAGCGCAGGCCGGGGAGCCGCCAGCCAAAGCGGTTCGAGTCCCCTTTCCAAGGGACGACGGCACCCTCACCCCCTACACCTTCGAGCTCGGCTACCCGCTCGTGACCCTGATCTACGACACGATCACCTGGCGCGACGAGGGAGGCGTGCCGCGGCCCTGGCTCGCGCGCTCGCTCTCGCGCAGCCCCGACCGCAGGCGGGTGACGATCAGGCTCCGGCCGGGGCTGCGGTGGCACGACGGCGTGCGCCTCACCGCCGCGGACGTTGCCTTCACTTTTAACTACATGCGCGAACGGCCCCATCCCCGCTTTACGCCCCAGCTGCGCGACGTGTCACGCGTCGAGACCAGAGGGCGCCTCAATGCGGTCGTGACCCTCCGCCGGCCATCGCTCGGCTTCTTCGATCAGCCGCTCGCCGACGTACCGATCCTGCCCAGGCACCTCTGGCGGCGCCTTTCGCCCCAGCGCCGAGCCCCGGCCGGGCTTGCGGTCGGAAGCGGTCCCTACCGGCTCGTCGAGCGCAGCCGCAGGGGGTACCGCTTCCGGGCGAACCGGCGGTACTTCAAGGGTCCGGTGCGGGTCCGCAGGATCGAGGTCCCGTTCATTCGAAACGCCGCTACCAGCCTCCGGGCGCTCGAGCGCGGGCGTGTCGACATGCTGCCCGTGACGCTCCCCGCGGGAGCCGCTCAGCAGCTCGATCCCTCCCCGGTGCGGCTGGGTCGCGGTCCGTTCTACCTCGGAACGGTCCTCGCCCTCAACGTCCGGCGCCCACCTTTCGCCGACGCAGCCGTCCGGCGAGCCGTGTCGAGCGCGCTGAACCTGAAGCGGATCGCTCGGATGACCGGCGACGCCGTAGCCGCCGACCGGGGCTACCTGCACCCAAAGTCGGCGTGGGCATCGCGGGAAGCCCTGCACCGCTTCGATCCCCGTTCCTCACGGCAAGGGCTGGCGGGCGCCACCGACCGCTCGGTGCGCCTCCTGGTCCCTGAGAACGATCCCCGGCGGATCGAGGTCGGGCGCCAGGTCGCCGGGGCGCTGGGCGCGGTCGGGCTCAAGGCGCGCCTCGCCCCGCGCTCCCCGGGGGCGCTATCCCGCGCCCTCGGGGAGGATGGCTCCACGCCCTCCTTCGATGCGGCGATCTCGAGCACTCCCCCGCTCGCCTCCTACGACCCAGACTTCCTGCGCGCGATCTTCGGGTCGAGTCCCGGGCGTTCCCGCCTGAACGCCTCCGGCTACCGCAGCGCGGAGTTCGACCGGCTCGCCAAACGCGTCGCCAGTGCACCCGACCGGCGCGCGCGCCAGGCCGCCGTCGACGGCGAGCTGCGCCTGCTAGCGCGCGATGCGCCGGTCGTGCCGCTCTTCTTCTCCGAGGGCGCCTTCGCCTACCGCCCCGCCACCTACGACGGCTGGGTCTTCGTCAAGGGCGCTGGCATACTCGACAAACGGTCGTTCCTGCCGGAGCGCGTCGAGCGGGCTCGACCCGGCCAGAGCCGCGGCTCGAGGGCAGAGAGTCCCGGACTACCCGATCTGGGACCTCTGGGGATAGCCGCGCTCGTCCTCGCGGGGGCGGCCCTGCTGACGGGTGCCGTGGCGGTCAGACGCCGTAGCCGGTGAGGAGCGAGCCAAGGCGAGGACCCGGGCTCGGCGGGGTCGATCGTCGCTGCAGCGCTCTAGGCGATGGCGGAGCTCTCGCGCGAAGCGACCGGAGCTCGCCCGACGAGTTCCTCGAGATCGTCCGCGGATAGGGTTTCGCGCTCGAGCAGCGCCCGAGCCACCTTGTCGAGGACCTCACGCGAGTCGCTGAGGACCCCCTGCGCGCGCTCGCGGGCCTCATCCACGAGCCGCCGGGCCTCGTCTCCGATCAGGCTCACCTCTTTCTCCGAGTAGACGAGCGCTTGCCAGTGGGAGTCACGTCCGTCTTCGAAGGTCATGTCGCCGAGCGCCTCGCTCATCCCGAAGTCGCAGATCATCCTCCTCGCCATCCGGCTCACCTTGGCGAGGTCGTCGGCTGCCCCCGAGGTCGGCTCCCCGGTGACGAGCTGCTCGGCGACTCGGCCCGCAAGCCCCATCGCCATCTGGTTTATGAGTTTCGAGCGCGAGAGGGTCGCGTACTCGTCATCGTCGCTCTGCAGCACGAAGCCGAGCGCCCGTCCTCGCGGCACGATGCTGACCTTGGCGGGAGCGGTCACCCCCGGAAGGGAGAGCCCGACGAGCGCGTGACCGGCCTCGTGGTAGGCGGTGGCCCGGCGCTCTTCCTCTCCCATGATGTGGCGGCGCGAGGCGACCCCGAGCAGGACGCGCTCGATCGCCTCCTCGAGCGCGGCGCGCGAGATCTCGGACTGGCGCCTGCGCCCGGCGAGCAGCGCCGCCTCGTTGAGGACGTTGGCGAGGTCCGCGCCCGAGAAGCCCTGGGTCACCGAGGCCACGAGGTCGAGGTCGGCGTCGGGGGCCAGGCGCTTTCCCCGGGCGTGGACCTCGAGGATGGCCCGGCGGCCCTCGCGGTCTGGCAGGGTGAGCTCGACCTGGCGGTCA
>JAUJNZ010000025.1 GCA_030447905.1 Thermoleophilaceae bacterium | reverse complement strand
GCTTCAGCGCCTGCATGGCCTCCGGCGGGCACACCTACCCGCTGCTGCTGCGCCCGGGCGAGCCGGTCCGGGAGATCGAGATCCCGGGCACGCTGCTGGGCTTCGTCCCCGGGCTCGAGCTCGACGCGGTCGAGCTCGAGCTCGAGCCGGGCGACACGCTGGTCTTCTACACCGACGGGATCACGGACGCCCGCGGCGACGGCGAGCGCTTCGGCGAGCGGCGCCTGCGCGCGACGCTCGAGGCCGCCCGCGAGGCGAGCGCCGAAGGCATCGCCCAGGCCGTCGACGACGCGGTCCGCCGCCACCAGCCCGACCGTCCCAAGGACGACCGGGCGATCGTCGTCCTGCGCGTCACGGGCTGACGCTCGTCGGGCGCCGGCGCGGAGGCGGTCGATGGGGGGCCGCGGGTGAGCTCGTAGGCTGTCGGACCGCATGACCCTGGAGCCGCGCCCGCCGACCTCCTCCGACGAGGAGCTCCTCGAAGCCGAGAGCTCGGCGGTCATCTCGCGGCTCGACGACGAGGCCCGGATCGCCCGCGTGGCCGCGGAGCTGCGCACCGGGTTCCGCACCCTCGCGCACGTCGGCAAGGCGGTCTCCATCTTCGGCTCGGCGCGCACCCCCGCGGACCACCCGGAGTACGCGGCGGCGCGTGAGCTCGCACGGCGCCTCGGGGCCGACGGCTTCTCGATCATCACGGGCGGCGGCCCGGGGATCATGGAGGCCGGCAACCGCGGCGCCGTCGACGCGGGCGCGGGCTCGATCGGGCTCGGCATCGAGCTGCCGACGGAGCAGGGCCTCAACGAGTGGGTGCGCACGCCGCTGGAGTTCCACTTCTTCTTCACCCGGAAGGTCATGTTCGTCCGCTACGCGAGCGCGTTCGTGGTCTTCCCGGGCGGCTTCGGGACGCTCGACGAGCTCTTCGAGGCGCTCACGCTGCGCCAGACGGAGAAGATCCGCCACTTCCCGGTGGTGCTCGTCGGCTCGGAGTACTGGAGCGGGATGGTCGCCTGGTTGCGCGAGCGCATGCTCGCCGACGGCAAGATCTCGCCCGAGGACGTCGAGCGGATCGAGATCACCGACGACCTCGACGCCGTGGTCGAGATCTGCCGGGCCGCCGACCACCGCCGGCCGCGGGCGCAGGCGGCATGAGCTCCTCCGAGCGCTCGCACCTGATGACGGCCGACGGCCTCTCCGCGCTCGAGGCCGAGCTCGCGGAGCTCGAGGGACCCGGCCGCCGGCGAATCGCCGAGCAGATCAGGAGCGCGCGCGACTACGGCGACCTCAAGGAGAACGCCGAGTACCACCACGCCAAGGAGACGCAGGCCCACCTCGAGACGCGGATCGCCGTCCTGCGCGAGCGGGTCATGGCCGCGCAGGTGGTCGAGTCCTCCGGCGGGGACGTCGTCGCCTTCGGCTCCACCGTGGAGGTCGAGGACGCGGCGACCGGCCGCCGCTCGACCTACGTCCTCGTCTCCTCCACCGAGGCCTCGCCCGCCGACGGCAAGCTGTCCATGGAGTCGCCCGTGGCCGTCGCGCTGCTCGGCCGCCGGGCGGGCGAGCAGGCCGTCGCCGAGCTCCCGCGAGGCCCGCGCGAGCTGCGGATCGTGTCGGTCAGCTGAGCGATTCGAGGACCCAGGCGCCGTCCTGGCGCCCGAGCGTCAGCTCCTCGCGCCGGCCGCCGGCCTCGGCGCGGAAGATCGCCTTGTCGTCGTCGGTGCCGGGCCGGTCGACGATGCGCACGAGCGTGAGCTCGGCGGGCCCGCCGCGCTCGCGCGCGTAGGCGTCGCGCGCAGCGGCCTCGAGCGTCGAGCGCTCCCAGCCGCGGTCCTCGGCCCGCGCGGCCGCCAGGTCGCGGTCGACCTCGTCGAGCGAGACCTCGAACACGCCGCGGTTGCGGTCCATGCGGCGCCGCTGGGCGATCGCGCCGCCGGCCGCCAGGACGACGATCAACGCCACGACCGCGATGAGGACGATCTCGCCGGTCGACATGGACTCGATTACAGCAGGACGGCGCGCGAGCTCAGGTGTGCGCCGACCTTGCGCTTGACGCGCTGCAGGGCGTTGTCGACCGTCTTGCAGTCGCAG
>JAUJNZ010000024.1 GCA_030447905.1 Thermoleophilaceae bacterium | reverse complement strand
GCTGCTCGCGACGCTCCACCACCGCGAAGAGGACGCCGAGGGCAAGCTCTGAGCCCGGGGCCTGATCTTCCTCAAGTCCCAGGGCGTGCTGGGTCCTTCGGTCCGCGGGAATGGGACCTCCCGTCCTGACGAAGTTGGGTCTGCCAGCCCTGGCGCGCCCCGCGGGAGCGGCGTAGCTTGCAAATCACCGGAGACCCCATGCCCGCCGACCCTCTCAACCCAAGGCAAGCGCGCGTCCGCCGCACTCTGGCCGACCAAACCGGCCAGAGCGCGGCGGAGTACATGGGAGCGATCCTGATCGTGGCCGCGTTGCTGGCCGCCATCGCCGTCACTCCCATCGGGGAAAAGCTGACGACCACGCTTCAGGCCGCGATCTGCAGGGTCGCCGGCCAGTCGTGCGACGAGCCGACGACGGCGGACGAGGAGGCAGAGCCCTGCCCCACGCGGACCACCTCCCGTAGCGCCACGATCTCCGGCGATGTCACGGCGAGGATCTTCGGGGCCGAGGGCGAGACCAGCTCGCTCGTGATCCGCGAGGACAACTCGGACGGCTCGGGGACCTTCACCGTCGTCGACGCCGGTTCGCTCGGCGCCACCGCCTCGCTTACCCGAGCCCGTGGCGGCACGGCGCTCTCGGCGCAGGCGGCGCTTGGGCTCGGCCTCAAGAAGGGGCGGTCATACAAGTTTTCGGACCCCGGGGAGGCGAAGGCGTTCGAGGAGGCTCTGCGGGCGAGCGGCGGGTACGCCGGCATCGCGCGCAACGGCGCGGACATCAGCGACGGTGTTGCCGACTTCGTCACCCCGTTCTTCGACCCGCCCGACATCGCCAACGGCGCCCAAGACCTGGTCGGCATACCAGACGACGACGAGGAGGTGCTCGCGAACTCCGACTCCGAGTACTTCGACGCGCAGGTCTACCTCAGCGGCAAGCCCGGGGTAGAGGGCAGCGGCTCCGGACTCGACGGCGAACTCGAGGCGGCACTACGTGCCGCCCGGGGCGGACGGCTATACACAAGCGGCGAGCGCGCGGGGCAGATCGAGCTCTACTACGCTCTCGAGGGCGAGGCGTCGGGAACGCTCGCGAGCCAGACGCTCGGCGGCTCCCTGAGCGGGGACGCCGAGGGCGTCGCCACGCTGACGCTCGACACGAACGACGGCCTCCGCCCGCTCGAGCTGCAGGTCGAGGCGTCGGCGGGCTACGAGGGCGACCTCCAGCTCGGGCCGAGCATCGACGCCGCCGACCTGCCGGGCCTGCAGGCCGCGCTCGACAAGGCGGAGATCCGCGCGACCGCGGGCGCAGGACAGAAGGTGACCTTCCGCGGCACGCTCGACCTGACCCAGCAGGAAGACGTCAACGAGACGCTCGGCCGGCTGCTGTCGCCGGGCCCGGGGCAAATTTCGGCGGTGGCCGACCTCGCCGAGCGCCTGGGCTCCGATGGAACGCTCGAGCTCCAGACCGCCCGCACTGTCAGCGAGGGCACCGAGGGCAGCGCCTCGCTGCCGGGTGGCATCCTGGGGGTCGAAGCCGTGGACGAGACGACCATCGAGGAAGTGCAGGATATGCTGGTCCGCGAGCCCGGAGGAAGCTTCGAGGAGCCGGCTTGCCCAACCTGAAGCCACCGATAGCCGCCGCGCTCGCCGCCCTGCTGGTCGCCGCTGCGGCGCTGACGATGGGCTGCGGCGGCGACCTGGCGGGCGACCGCGAGCTGCCGGAGGGCTGGGAGACATCGAGCATCGGCGGCGACTACTCGTTCGGCCATCCGGCCTCGTGGACCACCGAGCGCCGGCCGATCCCCGGCGGGAGCGAGCTGATCCAGAAGCTCGGCGAGCCGATGAAGGGCGTCCGACCGGTCGTGGGGACGTTCACCCGCCCCAGCACCGACGAGAGCTTCGAGCAGAACTACAAGGCGCTGCGGCTGATCTCCGAGGGTCTCGACGGGGACGTGCGGGTGCTCGAGACGAAGGATCTCGACGTGCCGGGCACCCGCGGGGCGCGCGTGACGACCAGCGAGTTCGTCTTCGAGAGCGACACCGGCGAGCGCACGACGATCCGCGAACAGGAGCTGTTCGTGATCTCCGGGGAGGACCTCGCGATCGTGCTCTTCGCTCGCCGGCC
>JAUJNZ010000008.1:44703-157332 GCA_030447905.1 Thermoleophilaceae bacterium | reverse complement strand
GAACGCCGGGATAATCGTGTGATAGGGGCGCTTGCCCGGCACGACGCAGTTCGGATAGGGCCGTACGCCCGACCGTCCCAACTTTAACCACAATTCGGCCGTCGACCCGTGGCTGCCTGTAATTCCGGGTGTGGGAGCTTAGAAGTACCGCGGCGTCGGTGTGGGCCTGCCGCACGCGCTGCTCTAGTTCGGTCAACGACTCCCACAGCAAGGGGTTGACCGCCAGCGGGGAGCCGTGCACCATGTGCACGTCGATCCCGCCGATCCGCTCGCGCCGGTCGCCGGGGAGCGCGCCCATCCAGGCGGCGAAGCCGGCGCTCGTGGCGGCGCGCGTGTGGTCGTACATGAGCTGCGCGAAGCGGTTGTCGCGCTCGTCGGCGTAGCCGCAGCCGCAGTCGGGATCGCCGCGGGCGATCGCGACGTCGTAGTTGCCGGCGATGCACTCGACCCCGCGTTCTTCGAGCAGGGGCCGGATCGCATCGCACTCGGCGCCGAAGCCGCCGAGGTCGCCGAGCGAGAAGATCCGCTCGCAATCGCGGGCGCGCGCGTCTTGGAGCATCGCCGCGACGGCGTAGGGGTTGGCGTAGGCGCCTCCGAAGGCGGCGATCCGTGGCAGGGTCTTCTCCTCGTCGGCGGCGCTCGGAAACCCTGGTCGAGCATAGAGAGCCCTTGCGGCCTCGCTACCACCCCGGCTGGTGCATCCGCTCGCCCCCGCTCGCCCGAACAACGCACGCACCATGACACCAACCGACCCGCGCATCGCCATCCTCGGCGCCGGACCGATCGGAGTCGAGGCGGCCCTCGCCGCCGCCGAGCGCGGTCTGTCCTTCTCCGTGTACGAGGCCGCCGAGGGCGTCGGCGGATACGTCCGCCGCTGGGGGCACGTGCGGGCGTTCACGCCGTGGGACATGAACGTCTCCGAGCGAGCGGAGCGCTTCCTCGGGGCGGCCGGGATGGACACCCCAAAGGGGCCAGTCCTTCCGACGGGAGGGGAGCTCGTCGCGCGCCTGCTCGAGCCGCTGGCCTCCCTCCCGATGCTCGCCCCCCGCCTGCGGCTGGGCTCGCGCGTCCTCGCCGTCGCGCGCGAGGGGCTCCTCAAGCACGAGGAGATCGGCTCGGGCCGCAGAGCGCTTGCGCCCTTCCGCCTACTCGTCGCCGAGCCCGGCGGCGGGGAGAGAATCGAGGCGGCCGACGTCGTGATCGACTGCACGGGGACCTACGGCCACCCCAACCGCCTCGGCGACGGAGGGATCCCCGCTCCCGGTGAGCGGGCGTTCGAGGAGCGCATCACACATGCCATTCCCGACGTCGCGCGGGAGGCCGACGCGTGGGCGGGGCAGACCGTCCTGCTCACGGGCGCCGGGCACTCGGCGCAGACCGCCGCGCGCGACCTTGCCGCCCTGGCCCGCCACGCTCCACGCACGAAGGTGATCTGGGCGATCCGCAGCACCGCCCCGACCTGGGGCGCGGTGGCCGGCGACCCGTTGCCCGAGCGCGCCGCGCTGAACGCCGCCGCGGCCCGGATGGCGCGCGGCATCTCCGACGCCATCGACGTCCGCACCGGCGCCGTCACCGAAGCGCTCGCCGGCCGGGACGGCCGGGTGGTCGCGACCCTTCGCAACGGCGGCCGGGAGGAGGTGGAGGTCGACCGCATCCTCGCGCTCAACGGCGGAGTCGGCGACGCGTCGCTCTACCGACAGCTTCAGGTGCACGAGTGCTATGCGACGGCGGGGCCGATGAAGCTGGCCGCGGCTTTGCTCGGGGAGGCGGGCACAGGCGGCGACTGCCTGACTCGGGCCGCCCACCGGCCCGAGACGCTCGTGAACCCCGAGCCCGGCTTCTTCATCCTCGGCAGCAAGTCCTACGGGCGCAACAGCCAGTTCCTCCTGAGCGTCGGGTGGAAGCAGGTCGAGGACGTGGTGGAGATGGTCGCCGGCGAGGGAGCAGCCGGGCGACTGGCGCTGGAGGTGAAACCGACCACCCGGGCTCAGTCGTAGAACTCCTCGCACCGGGGCATACTGTCGAGTCCGACCGGCAGGGACGACAGAGGATCCGACCATCGACATAGCCATCGTCGCCTTCGACGGCATCACCGCCCTCGACGCCATCGGCCCCTACGAGGTGCTGTGGCCGCTGCCCGGCGCGCGTGTCCGCTTCGTGGCGAGCGAGCCCGGCCTCAAGCGCGACCCCGGCGCCTTCGCCCTCCTCGCCGAGCACGGCCTGGACGAGATCCCGCGGCCCGATGTCGTCGTCGTCCCCGGCGGGACGGGCGTCGGGGCGGCCGTGGAGGACGAGGCGTTGCTCGACTGGCTGCGCGAGGCCCACCGCCACTCGCGCTGGACCACGTCGGTGTGCACCGGCTCCCTGATCCTCGGGTCCGCCGGCCTCCTCCCCGGGCTGCGCGCCACGACCCACTGGCTCGCTCTCGACCAGCTCGCCGAGCTCGGCGCCGAGCCCACTTCCGAGCGCGTCGTCGAGCAGGGCAAGATCATCACCGCCGCCGGGGTCTCCGCCGGGATCGACATGGCGCTCCTGCTCGCCGAGCGCCTGGTTGGCCCCGAGATCGCCCAAGCCGTGCAGCTCAGGATCGAGTATGACCCCGAGCCGCCATTCGACGCTGGCTCGCCCGAGAAGGCCTCCGCGGAGGTCGTCGAGCGGGTCCGGCGCCCCACGCGGCGCGAGCCCTCGGAGGCGGGGCGCTGAGCCGGGCGCGAATCGGCGCCTGAGAGCGAGGCGTTGTGGTCGGACCGCCCACTCCGCGGATCAGTCCGGTGACCGACTTCCGTATCGTCAAGACGCCTGCGGCCTGGCCTGGACCGCGCTGCGCACACCCGACGGCCTGATCCGCACGTTCACCCAAAAAGGACGTCACCTAGAGATGGCGGGCGATGAGGACCTGGCTTCGGTCCGATGGCACCGGCTGGTGACCTGCCGTCTCGAGGAGACCGAGCGGCTGTCTCCAGGTCTCGGGACACTCAACGGCGCCTTCTGGGACCGCCGTGCGGAGCGCTATGCGGCGAGCACGAACGCCACCGACACCGCCGACGATCCCTTCCTGCGCCGGCTGCGCCGCGTGACCCACCCTTCGAGCACGGCGATCGACATCGGCGCCGGCACCGGCCGGTTCGCGCTGCCTCTGGCGGCGGAGGTGAAGGAGGTTACGGCGGTCGACCCCAGCGCGGGGATGCTCGACGTCCTGCGACGCGATGCCCGGCGGTTGGAAGTGAGGAACGTCACCACGGTCCAGGAAAGGTGGGAGGAGGCGAGCACCGGGGTCGCCGACGTCGTCTTCTCCGCCTTCGTGCTGACGCTCGTGCCCGAAGCGCGCCGGTTCCTCGCCAAGCTCGACGCTGCAGCCCGCCAGCACGCCTTCCTGTACCTGGGGGGCTACTCCGCGGATGCCGTGCTCGATCCCCTGTGGCGGCACTTCCACGGCGCTCCCCGAGCACCGGGCCCGAGCTACCTCGATGCGCTCGCGGTCCTGCGCGAGCTCGGGATCGAGCCGGAGGTCAAGGTCGTCGAGCTCATCAACCGCCGGCGCTTCGCGACCCTCCACGAGGCGGTCGAGCATTACCGCGAGGCGCTGCTGCTGGCCGACCTCCCCGACGTCCGACGCGAGCTCGAAGGGCTGCTGGCGATCTGGCTGCTGGGTCGCAGGGGGGCGCTCAGGTCACCGTTGCGAGCCACGCCTGCGGCGATCATCCACTGGAGGCCACGACAGACGCCCGGCCGCTCGCCTCGCTAGGCGGAGCGGGGCCTCGATTATGAGGTGGCAGGCACGGCCGCGGGGGTGCTCGACGTCTCCCGCACGGGTCGGTCGAGACGGCGTGCTGCCGTCGAGCGGACGATCCTCAAGGATCGTCGCGCGGCGCCGATAACTGAAAGCGGTGCACATCTTCGTGGACGCTTATCCGGCGGGCCCGGCACAGGCGCCTCGCAGGCCTAGCGACCCCTGCGCGACACCATGAGGCTTCAGCCGCAAAGTGCCGCCACCGCGCTGGCGCGGGCGCTGCCGGCCGCGGTCGCCATGCCGACCAGGACGCGGCGGCTGGTCTCGATCCTCTCGGGCGCTGTCGCCGCGGTCCTGACTCTCTATCTCGTCTACGCGGCTCTCCCGCTTCCGTCCGTCCTGGTCGTCGACAAATGGGTCTTCCTCGGCCTGCTCGGGTCGACCGTGGCGCTGTGCCTGACGCGCGTGCTGCTGGTGGCGGCCGACCGCGGCGCCTGGATCGCCATCACGGCCGGTCTCACCCTCTGGACGCTCGGTGAGACCTACTGGGCCTTCGCGCTCGCCGACGTGCCCGAGCCCGCGCGGCCCGCTCCCTCGCTGGCCGACGCGGGCTGGCTTCTGTTCTACCCGGCCGCCTACGTCGGCCTCGGCTTGCTGGCACGCCGACGCCTCGGTCACTTCCCGGCTGCCGCTTGGCTCGACGGTTCGGTCGTCGCCCTGGGGACCGGCGCCCTGGCAGCCGCCTTCATTCTTCCGCCGATCATCGCCGGCTCGGACGGGAGCTTCGCGGCGGTCACGACGACCCTCGCCTACCCGCTCGCCGACCTCGTGCTCTTCGCCGTCGTCATGGGGCTGTTCGCCCTCACGGGCTGGCACCCCGGTCGCACGTGGTTCGCGCTGGGCGTCGGCTTCGCGACCTCGGCGGTCGCCGACGCTCTCTACCTGTACCAGGTCGCGACAGCGACGTACTCCGAGGGTTCGCTCGTCGATGCTCTCTGGCCGCTCGCCATGTTCTGCTTCGCACTCGCCGCCTGGCAGCCGGCGGAAACGCTCGACGGCACCCGTTCGCGCGAGTGGCCGGCGCTCGCCGTTCCCGGACTCGCCGTCCTGGTCGCGCTGGGACTGCTCGTCTATGGCCACTTCGGGCCGCTCGAGCTCTCCGCGGTCATGCTGGCCGCCCTCACCGTGCTCGCCGCGGGCGTCAGGACCCTCCTCGCCTACCGCGAGATCCGCGAGCTCGCGCACTCGCGCCGGCTCGCCCTCACCGACCAGCTGACCGGGCTCGGCAATCGACGCTTCCTGTACGAAGAGCTCGAGCGCGCGATCGCCCAGGCGCGCGCCGCAAACCTCCGAGCTTCCCTGCTCGTGATTGACCTCGACCGCTTCAAGGAGCTGAACGACACGCTCGGGCATCAGGTCGGCGACCGGCTGCTCGAGCAGATCGGACCGCGGCTCGCCGAGGCGTTACCGAAGGGCTCATCGCTGGCCCGACTCGGCGGCGACGAGTTCGCGGCCCTCCTCCCGCTCGGAACCGGCGTCGAGCGGGCACTCGAAGTGGCACTGGCCGTACGCGAGGCCGTGAAGCGGCCGTTCGCGCTGAGCGCCCTGCACGTGGAGGTCGACGCGAGCGTCGGCGTTGCCCTCTTCCCCGACCACGGCGACAGCGGCGAGACGCTGCTGCGCCGGGCTGACATCGCGATGTACCAGGCCAAGGACGATCGCACGGGGGCACAGATCTACGCGCGCGACCGCGACGACCACAGCCGCGACCGCCTCGTGCTCGTCGGCGAGCTGCGCGGCGCCGCGGCCCGGGACGAGCTCGTCGTGCACTACCAGCCGAAGGCCGACATGGAGACGGGGGCGGTCCACGGCGTCGAAGCCCTCGTCCGCTGGCAGCACCCGACGCGCGGCCTGCTTCAACCCGGCGAGTTCCTCCCGATCGCCGAGGAGACCGCACTCATGGCCCCGTTGACGCTGCACGTCCTCGAGCGGTCGCTGCGACAGGTCGCCGCCTGGCGCCAGGGCGGTATCCACCTCGACATCGCGGTCAACGTTACGGCGCACAACCTGCTGGACCTGCGATTCCCCGAGGCGGTGACCGAGGCGCTCCATCGCTTCGGCCTGGGGCCGGAGTTGCTTCAGCTCGAGATCACAGAGGACACCGTCATGAGCGATCCCGAGCGCGTCCTCGATGTCCTCGCCCGGATGGGAGAGCTCGGCGTAAGGTCGTCCCTGGACGACTTCGGCACAGGCCAGTCGTCGCTGGCGCGCCTCAAGCGCCTCCCCGTCGAGGAGATCAAGATCGACCGATCGTTCGTCCTCGGGATGGGCGGCGATCGCACTGATCGTGCGATCGTCCGCTCGACTATCGAGCTGGCGCGCAGCCTCGAGCTACGGGTGGTTGCCGAGGGCGTCGAGAACGTTGACACCTGGCGTGAGCTCGCCCGTCTCGGCTGCGACCAGGCGCAGGGCTACTTCCTCAGCCGGCCGGTCCCGGCGAGCGAGCTGACGGGGTGGCTGCGCCGACGCCACGACGAGGCCTCGAGCCGGCTGCTCGCCGAGCCGCCGGTCGAGCAGCAGGAGGGCGTTGAGCGGTGACCGAGTTGCCGAAGTCCTGCAGCCCACTGCCTCGCCGAACCGGCGATCGAAGGAAGTAGCGTTGGCGAAGAGACTCGAACAGTGGGTCCGAGAAGACGTCGGCCCTCATCGCGACAAGCCGCTGAGCTGGCTCTCAGAGCACCACTTCTTCCGCGACCCTCCGCGTCCGAGCTACTCGGACACCGACTTCTTCTTCGCGCCCGCCGACGGGGTCGTCCTCTACCAGCAGGCGGTTTCCCCCGACGAATCGATCATCGACCTGAAGGGCCGGCCCTACTCGCTGCGCGAGGCCCTGCGCGACGAGACCTACGACCGCCCGAGCCTGGTGATCGGCATCTTCATGACGTTCTTCGACGTGCACGTGAACCGGGTGCCCTACCCCGGGCGGCTCTCCTACCGCGAGCTCGACCCGATCGACACCCTCAACCACCCGATGCTCGAGGTCGAGGAGGGCCTCCTCGACGAGCTGCGCGTGAGGGCGGCGGGCGCCGAGTACCTGCGCCACAACCAGCGCATGGTCAACCGCATCGACACCGAGCGCTTCGACGACCCCTACTACGTGCTCCAGATCGCCGACTACGACGTCGACTCGATCACCCCCTTCTGCCTCAAGCAGAACCATCCCTGCCAGCAGGGCCAGCGCTTCTCGCAGATCCGCTACGGGTCGCAGGTCGACCTGGTGATCCCCCTGTCGGGGCGCTGGAGCTTTCGCCCCACCCAGTCGGTGCTCTCCCACGTCGAGGCGGGCGTCGACACGCTCGTCGCGGTGCACGAGAAGCAACCCGATGCCCGTCGACTGCTGAGCGCAAAGGAGACATCGACATGACCCTGCTCGAGGCGAGCCCCGAAGGCCGCGAGGCGCCGCCCACCGCGGCGAGCGGACAACCGACCACCCCCACCGAGTTGCGTCGCCCCGCCTTCCTGCTCAACTTCCCCTTCTCCTACTCGACGGAGGTCGCTAACAACCCGTGGATGGAGGAGCTCGGCGAGGAAGAGCGGGCGCCCAACCTTAAGCGGGCGATGACCCAGTTCCTCGAGCTCTACCGCTTCCTGGCCTCAGACGGCCTCGTCTACCTGCTTCCCACCCCGCGCACCGGCGGCCTCCAGGACCTCGTGTTCACCGCGAACCTGGGCGTCGTCCTCGGCCACCTCGACCCGAGCCCGGTCATCGTCTCGAACTTCACCTCGGCGCCCCGCCGCGACAGAGGCGAGGTCGGCTTTCCGTTCTTCGCTTCGATGGGCTACCGAACCCACCTCTCGCCCCACCGCTTCGAAGGCGAGGCCGACCTAAAGCACCTCCACGACGACCTCTACGTCGGCGGCTACGGCCAGCGGTCGGAGCGGGCGGCCTACGAGTGGATGGAGCGCGAGTTCGACATGCGGATCGTCAAGGTCCGCGAGAAAAATCCCTACCTCTACCACCTCGACTGCTCGATCTTCCCGCTCACCCGCGAGGACACGCTGGTCTGCACTGAGCTGTTCGAGCGCGGGGAGGTCGCAGAGCTCGAGCGCCACACGAACGTCATCGACGTCTCGGTCGTCGAGTGCCTCGCGGGGATCTGCAACTCGGTGCGGCTGTCGAACACCCTCCTCAACGCATCGCACATCCCCGAGATGCGGGCTAGGACCGAGGAGTACCGACAGGAGGTCACCAAGAACCGGCGGCTCGAGGACATCGCCGCCGATCTCGCCATGGAGGTCTCCTACTTCAACCTCGGCGAGTACCTGAAGGCCGGCGCCCTGCTCTCCTGCATGGGGTGATGCACCTCAACCGCTACTCCTACGCGTTCAGGCTCGTCTGAACGCCGAGGCTGACCGTCCAGTCGAAGAGCGGGCGCTCACAGGACGACCCGGCGCCAACGGCCGGTTCTCAGCCAAATAGCGGAGAGAGCGAGGCCAACGCTTGCCGCCAGCGGAAGCGATAGCCAAACGTAGGGAAGATCGAGTCCGACCACTAGGGCCGCTACGGCGGCCCAGGCCACGAAGGTGGCGCTCGTTATGACCTCGACAAAGAAGCCCGCACCGGTGTCACCGGTGCCGAACACCGCCGCGAGGGCGATCTCGGCCGCAACCACGGCGAGCATCCCGACCGCCATGGCACGAAGCGTCTCGCGCGCGCCCGAGACCAACTCGGGGTCGTCGGTAAAGAGGGAGAGGACCACGTCGGGAACGATCACTGCGGCGGCGAGCAGGGGCAACGTGATCGCGAACGCGCGCCAGGCGACAGCTCGTGACAGGCGTGCGATGCCTCCTCCCTCCTCCCGACCGACGGAGGCCGAGATCATCGTGTACGCCGTCTCCGCGAAGGCCTGGGACGGGATCAGGAACAACGCGTAGCAGGCGTAGACGAGGCTCGACCACGCGAGCGCGTCCTCGCCGAGACGCTCGATCACGAGAAAGAAGGCGATCCAGCGAACCGCCTCGACGAGCGCCTGGAGCCCGATCGGCGCTCCGAGGCGGGCCATCACCCGGGTCGGGGCGTCGAGCTCCGCACCCTGTCGCCGGACCCCGAGCCCGAGCTCGAGCCGCCGTGCGGTCTCAATGCTCAGAAAGGCGAAGGTGACGAGCTCCGCGCCGAGAAAGCCGATCCCCGCTCCTTCGATGCCGAGCTCCGGCAGTCCGAGGGAGCCGAAGATGAAGCCGATGCCGAGGACGAGGTTCGCCCCCACGAGTACGAGCGTGGCGCCGACGAGGATCCTCGTCCTCCCGAGACCTGCCCAGAGTGAGCTGTAGGCGAGGTTGAGGGCGAAGAAGACGATGCCCCACGCGCCGTAGCGAAAGAAGTCCTCCACGGACCTCGCCACCTCCGGCGAGCTGATGAGCCGCTCGGCGACGGGTCCGGAGGCCAGCCGAAGAGTTACCGCAAGCGCGAGTGAGACCACTCCGACGAGGACCAGGGCGCGGCCGAAGGTGGGTCCAATCGCGGGCTCCCGGCCCTGCCCGACGCGCCGGGCGAGGAGGATCTGCATCGCCTCGACGACCCCGACCACGGGCACTATGGCGACGTCCACGACTGCGTCGATGGGACCGATGGCGGCCAGCTCGGCCTTACCCACTCGCCCGAGCAGGGCGGTGTCGGTGAACTGGATGAGCGTCTCGCCGACCTCGGCGAAGAGGATGGGGATCGCGAAGACCCAGACCGCGTGGCCAAGCGCGAGCGGTCGACGCCCCCCTAGGGCGGTATCAGCTTCGCTGCTCAGACAAGCCGGAAGGCGTAGGAGCACGGTTCAGGTGCATCACCAGGCAGGATAGAAGAGCTGGCCGTCGCCGCGGGCTGCCGCCGGTGAGCTTCGCTAGCTTGAGCCGATAGCTCAGCGCGGCCAGATCATCGAGAATCCCGTCGTCGGCGATCGGACTATCTTCCACGAGACAAGTGCCGACTCCCCGGGGTCGACGTCTCAAGCTCGAGGTCATCATCGCGCCCGGCGCAACGGGACCGCCCGAACACATCCATCCTCTCCAGGAAGAGCGGTTTGAGGTCCTCTCGGGCCGCGTCGGTGCTCGGGTCGAAGGTGAGGAGCGAACCCTCCAGGCCGGCGAGGCGTTGACGGTCCCGGCCGGAGCCCGGCATACCTGGTGGGGTGCCGCCGAGGAGGAGACTCGCGTCATGGTCGAGGCAGAGCCGGCGCTCGAGACGGAGGGATTCTTTGAGACGGTCTATGGCCTCGCGCGGGACGGGAAGATCGGCGCCAACGGCCAGCCTCACCCCTGCAGGTCGCCGTCCTCCTCGCTGGCCGACACCGCGGTGAGATGTATCTCGCCCGTCCTCCCGTCGTAATCCAGAAGGCCCTCGCGACGATCGCCGCGCCCCTCGGACGCCTTCTCGGCTACCGAGATCGGTATCCGGAGTACAGCTCGAGCTAACCCGGTCAAGGTGACCAGCGGCGTGGAGCGGCGGGCGCCAACGCCTCGCGCGGGCCGGCCCTCACCGGCGCCGGCATGACTCGACGCGCCCGGCTCGTGCGACCCGGCGCCGAAGCGCCAGCCGCGTGCGGCCGATTGACCGCTCGTCGCAGCGCGGGCCGCGGCAGGATAATGAACGAGAGCCCAGCTCACATGCGGAGGGACAGCCGCCTGCGTGGGCGACCTACTGAGCGTCGCCGGCGCCGACGAGACCGCAGACAAAGTCGAGGCGGCGGGTGGCACCGTCGTCGTCGAGCCGATGGACGTGATGGACATCGGGAGGGTGGCGTTCTCCGCCGATCCGACGGGCGCCGTGTTCGGTGTCTGGCAGCCGAAGACGTTCACCGGCGCCGACCTCGTCAACGCGCCCAACTCGCTCTGCTGAAACGAGGTGCTCACCCGCGACGCCGAGGCCGACAAGCGTTCTACCCGGCCGTCTTCGGCTGGTTCGCGGGCCGACCAACGGTCGAGGCATACCGGAGAGCTACACGGTCTGGGAGCTCGACGGCAAGCCGGTCGGGGGATGATGCAAATGACCGACGAGTACCTCCCCGCCGAGGTCCCGCCGCATTGGAGCATCTGCTTCGCGGTCGCCGACTGCGACGCGACGACCGCCAAGGCCAGAAACTCGGGGCGACCGTGACGATGGAGCCGATGGACATGCCGATCGGCCGGTTCGCGGGCCTGATCGACCCACAGGGCGCGTCGCTCGCCATCATGCAGATGGCGCCGCCCGCCTGATCGCGGGTCTCGGTGATGTTCAAGCTCCACGAAGCCGTACGCCCAACCGCCTCAAGCGTCTTCGGGGCCCTCACCCGCTTCGAGGACTTCCCCAACTTCGCTCGACGCCCCGGTCGAGGATCGACCGTAGCGAGCCGGTGTTGACGACGCCCGCGGCCGTCGCCCACCCGCGGCGCGCCGTCGCGACCGAGAACACCATGTTCCCCAGACCGCGCACGGAGTGTGCGTCGGTCGAGCATACGACCTGCACGCCGGCTCCCAGCGCGTCGCGGACGAGCTCGCCGCGCAGGTCGAGGCGGTCGGGGAGACCGTTGACCTCTAGGGCGATCCCTTCCTCGAGCGCGACGTCAAACACTCGCTCCAGGTCGAGGGCGTTCTCCGGCCGCCGGTTGATGTAACGGCCCTTCGGATGGCTGAGGCAGTGCACGTAGGGGTTGCGCAGCGCTTCCTCGACGCGCTTTGTCATCTCCGCCCGCGGCATGCGCTGACCGCCGTGCACGCTGGCCTGAACCCAATCGAGCTCCGCGAGGACATCGTCGGCAAGGTCGAGCCGCCCGTCGGGGAGGATGTCGCACTCGATACCGCGCAGGACGCGAAACGGCGCAAGCAGCTCGTTCGCTGCCGCGATCTCCTCCGCCTGGCGGCGGACGTCGTCCGGGCTGAGCCCGCGCACGGCGCCCACGGCGGGCGTGTGGTCGCAGATAGCGAGGTACTCGTAGCCGCGCTCCCGGGCGGCCCGGCCCATCTCCTGGATGCTCGCCCTTCCGTCTGACCAGGTCGTGTGGCAGTGGAGGTCGCCGCGGATGTCGCCCGGCTCGACCAGGGCGGGTGGCTCGCCGCCGAAGGGCTCCTCGCGCAGCTCCGGCGGACACCAGGGGAGACCAAGCGCGCGGTAGACCGCCTCCTCGTCGGGCGCGTCCGGCAGCGGCTCGAGGGCCCTGGCGTACTCGGGCGAGCCGGTCGCGCGGATTAAGGCCGTCCCGAATCGCTGGGGTTCGGCGACGACGAGCTCGACCGGCACGCCCTCGACGGTTACCCCCACCGCGCGACGCTCGTCCTGCTCGACCAGGGCGACGATCTGGGGCAGCGCGCCGAAGCGGGCCAGCAATGAGCGCGGGTATCGTGCAGCGCATACGACGGCCAGCAGCTCGCAAGAGTCGCGCCACCGGCGCGCGTCGCCGGCCGCCTCGCCGTCGAGGGCGCCCGCGATGGCTCCCACCAGATCCCAGGCGCGGCTGAGCAGAAGTCCGCGCCGCGGTCGCGGCTCGGCCTCGCGGGCGAGCCCCTCGAGGAGGCGGGCCTCGGTCTTCGGCCCGATTCCCGGCACGGTCGGCAGCCGGCCTGCCGCCGCTGCCTCCCGAAGCTGGTCGGCGGTCCGGACGCCGAGGGCCCGCGCGAGCTCGACCGAGCGCTTCGCGCTAAGGCCCAGGTAGCGCCCGAGGCCCACGAGATCGGGCGCGAGCTCACGCTCGAGCTCCTCGAGCTCGGCGATCGCACCCGTCTCGACGAGCTCGCGCAGCCGCCTCTCGATCCCCGGGCCGATCCCGCGCAGCTCGCGCACTCGGCCCGACGTCACGAGCTCCGCGATCGGGAACGCCGTGGCGCGGATTGTCTCGGCGGCGCGGCGGTAGGCGCGCGCCATGTACGGGTTGGTCTCGGCGAGCTCGAGCAGCGACGCGAACGCGTCCAGCCGGTCGGCGATTCGGGGGTTGTCCATCCCCGTAGTGTCCCCCGCGGTCGGCGCCGACGACAGTGATCCAGAGCCGACGAGCAGCCGCTGCGGAGCACAGTCGGCCAAGACGCATCCGACTATGCCGACACCGGGTTACGGCGGTGGCATGGCAACTGAGGGCGCCAAGGTCCTCGCCTCGCTGGCGCTCCCCGCCGGAGCTGCTGCCGCGGTCGGCCGCCCGGGATGCAGCCGCTCGTAGGCGAAGAGGCTCTGGACGAGTTGGATCGCGATCGATCCCTCTCCCACCGCGGAGGCCGAGCGCTTGACTGAAGCGTGGCGTACGTCTCCGGCCGCCAGCACGCCCGGCATGCTCGTCTCGTGCGAGAATCGCCCGCGCTCGAGCGGCCAGTCGTAGCCGTCCGGGACCTCCTCACCCGTCAGTAGGAAGCCACGCCCGTCTCTAGCTATCTCCGCCGGCAGCCAGTCGGTGTGCGGGCGGGCACCGATCAACACGAACACCCGCTCTTGACTCGCCGTACTTGGTCGCATGGCGGACGTGGGTCGACCGCGCTCTTGACCGCTCGGGGAAGCGGGACTCCGTCACGCGCCGAAGGCGGTCTCGGGAGTGCCGTCCTCTCGAACCTTGTTAGTCAGGGTCCCGATGGCGTCGATCTCGAGCTCGACGACGTTCCCGGGCTTGATCCAGCGGTCGAGCTCGAGGCCACAGCACGTCGGCATGCATCCGGTCGAGATCACGTCCCCGGCCTCGAGTCGCTCGCCCGCCGAGGCGTAGGCCAGCATCTCGCCGAGGTCGTGGGCCGCTTCGGCCGTCGTGCCCTCGCACCAGGTCTCGCCGTCGACGCGGACGCGGCCGGTCGCGCGCTGCCAGTCGGGCAGCTCGTCGGCGGTTATCACGTCGTAGCCGATCGAGTTCGCGAAGGTCTTCGACTTGACCACCGGCCCGAAGATGTTCTCGCGGGCGTCCGCCGCCTGGACGTCCCGTGCGCTCCAGTCGTTGAGGACGAAGAAGCCGCCGATTGCAGCGCGGCCCTCCTCGGGCGTGGCGTCGATCAGCGGCCGAGCGAGCACGAAAGCGAGCTCGAGCTCGAAGTCGAGGAAGCTCGTGTGGCTCGGCCACCACATGTCGTCGCCGTCGGCGAGCAGGGCCGTGTGGTTGGCGACGTAGAAGGCCGGGATCTCGTAGAAGCGCTTCTTCGGCTTGAGCATCGGAAACGTCCGGCCGGTGACCGCTTCGAAGGCGGTCGTCGCACGCGAGACGGGGGCGGGAAAGAACCGCTTGACGAGCACACGGCTCGCCGCCACCAGGTGCGACTCCCAGAGCATGAAGGCGCGCATCGAGCGCGGCTGAAACGGAAGCTGCGCGGCGGCCGGGTCGCCCGCTGCCTCGGTCTGCCCGTGCACCTGCTCGAGTAGGGCGGCGGCCGCGGAGCGAGTCCGCTCCCCGCCTGCGAGGAAGGCCGCGAGGTTCGTCGTCGTCTCTGGGCTCAGCGCGTCGCTGTGGGCGCCCGCCAGCCCCGCGGCGGCCGGCAGCGAGACCCAGCCGCCGGCTCCATCGCTGACGATAAGTCCGTCGGCTGTCCTTCTGAGCTTCATCTCGCCGCCTCACGTGTGCCCTGAGCGACGGCCCCTAACCACCCAGAGTTCTGTGAGGGCACACGAGAGCGGCGCATGGCGATCCAGGCCGCGAGGACGAGCCCGAGCGCTCAGCGGCGCGGCTCCCTCCCGGTGTACCTCAGCTCGGCTCAACGCGCCCCCGCCTCCAGCACCTCACGGGCCACTGGTGCGGCGGTCTCACCGCCCTGCCCCTGACGGATGAGCATTACCGCGAGGACGACCTTCGGGCGATCGGCGGGCGCATAGGCGGTAAACCATGCATCCGTGTCGGTCTCGGATGCCTCCGCGCCGCTGCCGAGCTCCGCCGTCCCGGTCTTGCCCGCTACCCGGATCCCCTCCATCCTGGCTCGCTGCCCCGTTCCCCGCTCGACCACCGCGATCATCATCTCGGCGAGCGTCCGAGCGACGGCCGGCGTCGTGATCTGGCGTGGTGGTGCCCGTCGTCCTTCGGCCGCCACGGTGGGCTCCCCCCGCCTCCCTCCCATAGCCACGGCCTGGGTCACCGACGCGAGCTGCAGGGGCGTCGTGAGGATGCGCCCCTGTCCGATCGCCGTCGCCGCCAGCTCGCGGTCCGACCCGAGCTCCCTTCCCTTTGGCAGGGTGCTGGCTTTGGCCCCCCGAATGGTCGGACGCTGGTTGAAGCCATAGCGCTCGGCCGCGCGCACGAGCCGCTCGGCACCGACTCTCACGCCGAGCGGGGCGAATACCGAGTTGCACGAATGGGCGAAGGTCTCGATGAACCTGCCCCCGCAGGCCTCGCCGTCGGCGTTCTCGATCCACCCTCCGCCGACGCTCGTGCCTCGCTCAACCGGGAAAGGGGTCGCGACGTCGACCACTCCCCCCTCTAAAGCGGACGTGGCGGTGATGATCTTGAAGGTCGACCCGGGGGGCTGAGGAGCCGAGAAGGCGAGCCCAGACAGCGCGCGGACCTCCGCCGTCTGGGCGTCGAGGGCCGCGATCCCCCCCGTCCGGCCACCGAGGGCGCGGTCGGCCACCGCCTGGAGACGCAGGTCGAGCGTGCTCCTGACCGCCCGCGCGGGGCGGGGTCTGCTGGCCGCGATCGTCCTGTTTCCCGCCAACAGGCGCCCTCCCGGTGCGCCCGCGACCTCCCGCTCGAGCATCGACTCGAGCCCGGAGACGCCGACGGGGCTCTCTGGCGGAAGTCCCCGAAGGTGGTTCTCTTCTCGCTGCTCGGGTGTCTCAGGCCTCCGGACCGCGCCGGCGAGCGACCGAGCGCCCAAGCCTCGCACCCGGCGGCCGGAGACCGGGCCGGACACGATGGGCTCGCCGTTTCGGTCGAGGATCGCCGCCCGAGGTGGGGCCTCGGCGCGCCGCTGGAGCCGCTCGCCCTCTCGAAGCCCGGGGAAGACGAGATGTGGCGCCCAGACGACCCCTTTGTCAGCCACCGGCAAGACGAGATGCCCGCGAAGCCTCCCCACCGGCAGGACGACGTGCCCGCGAAGCCTTCCGAAGATGCGAGTATCGACCGCGATCGGCACCTCCACCTCGTCGCCCCGACCCTCTGGCTCTCCCGCCCTGAGCGCCGTCGCGGTCGCAGTCTCGCGGGCGCCTTCGTAGGCGCGGGCGAGCGCGGTTGGGCTGGAACGCCGCCTGCTCTGGGGCGTGAGCAGGGCGTGCATGGCCGGGTAGTCCGAGCGTTCCCACGCGGCGACGAATGCCTCGGCGGTCCGCTCGGCACCGCTTTCCCGGGTGGGCACGATGAGTGCGGCGATCCCCAGTCCCAGTAGGCAGAGCGCGAGCGGGAGGGCGTGGACGGGGAGACGAGGGAGCCTACGCTGGCGGAGGGCGCCGGCGAGGATGCGGCCACGAGCTTTATGGCGGTTGCTCCCGGCATGGCCACGCGCTGGCGACTTCATCGCTTGAAGTTAGTCGAGGGGCCTGGACCCGCAGCGCTAGGTCGGCTTGAAGACATCAGGTAGAGACGACGAGCGGGGCAGCGTCGCGACGGCCCCGAAGACCGCCCAGAGCCTCGCCAGCCGCCAGTAGCGCTGGAGGACGGCGGCCTTGTCGGAAACCGCCGCGCGAGCCGGGACGGGAGAACCTGGACGCCGACCTTGCCGACCTGTCGGTGGTGAACGTGGGGAGCGCTCTGGCGGTGCCCACCAAAGCTCCGGGGTCACGGGCGACGAACCGTCCGCTGTTACCGCCGGGCGTGGGCGAGGAGCGGTACTCCGAGCCGGGAGACCCGCCACATCGGGAAGGGCTCCACGCCACCGGACCGTTAAGCGGTGGTCAGTTCCCGTTCTCTAGACAGCTCGCGCTCGCGCTCGTAGTCGCGGAGCTCGCGCTCGAACTCAGGCCACCACGGATACGCATAGTCGCCACCGGGACCGTCAGGGGAGCCGCGCGGGTCGTCGTCGGGGGGAAATGGCCCGTCTCCTCCGCTTCTGTAGACGCTCGCAAACAGAATGCCACCCACCATGGCCATGAAAAGGGCCGCGGCCGCGATCTTCTCCTGCACCGTCATCGGCACCCCGGTCGCGAAGCACACAAGCAGCGTCAGCACTGCTATCGCGCCCCCAACGCAGAGAGAGACTGCCAACCCCACCAGCCGAGAGTTCGATCGAGACGTCGATCCGGCGATGAAGCGGATCAGAAGCGCGGCGCCGAGGGCGACCACGAAGAGGGTGAGTGGCTCGAGGTCTAAGAGGGTCAAGATGCGAAGAGCCGGAAACTAGGGAACATCGAACAGGGACGAATAGAGACACTGCCAGCCGTCTGGCCGTGCTTTGGCCGGCGCGCTTGTTTGAGCGTGGTACCCGGAGTTGGTAGACCCTGATCTGAGCGGGGCACGAAAACTCCCACGGGTCTAGCTGGCGGTCTCGGGCGCATGCTCGGGCTCCGGGTGATGAATGCCAACGTGGCGGGCCCGCACAGTTGCCACCGGTGTCGCGCCCCGAGCGCCTCGCGCCGCCTGGGCGTGGACACGATCTCCGGCCGCGGCATCAGCGAGGTCGCGGACACCGTCGCCGTTGACGTCGGCGACTCGCAGTCGCGCACCGCTCAGGTCCACGGTCACCTCGTTTCCGACGCCCCGCGTCCATGGCGGTTGGCGCGGGTCACGTGCATAACGAGGCTTTTCGTCGAGGCGTCGGCGCTCACGACGTTGCCCTTGATCCGATAGCTGACGACTGCCTTGCCGTTTATGCTCTCCTGCTTCGAGGCTCCCGGCTGGGCCTCGGCGAGCGCCGGCACGGCGAGCGCGGCACAGGCACCCATCGCCACGAGGACACGACGCATGTTGTGAGTCCGAGTCACGGTTTCCTCCTGTTCGCCCATGCGAGCCGTCGCTCGTTTCCCCGCTCAGGGCATCGACGAGCGAGGCCGACGCTCGAGGCTGCAGGAGCAGCTTGTACAAACGTCCCAGCGCTCGCCCGCCCTACCCATCGCCATTGCGCGACGAGCCGCCGGGGCTTTCGCCCGGCGGGCAAAGCCGTGCTCAGGCCCAGCCGAAGGGTCAAGCCTGCCCGCCGGGGCGTGTTCCCCGCGGGGAGGCGTCGAGCTTCCGAATCGCCGAGGCCACGCACCGGCAGACCGCCTCCCGCGAATACCGCTCCCGCACGAGCCGCCGCGCCCGAGCCGCGATCTCGTCAGCCCGAGCCCGGTCGGTCCACAGCGCAAGGAGGCCAGCGACGAACTCATCGGCGCTCTCGGCGACCACGAAGTGGGCGCCCTCCACCACGTCGAGCCCCTCGACCGCCTTCCTCGTCGCGACCACCGGGGTGCCGGCGGCGAATGCCTCGAGCACCTTGAGGCGCGTGCCTCCACCTTGAAAGAGGGGCACGGCGACCGCAAAGGCGCGCGCGAGAAACGGCCTCACCTCCGGCACGGGCCCCGTGACCTCGATCCGAGGCTCCCGCCCGGCGGCATCGCGAACGAACCTCGTCGGGCAGCTCCCTACGAGCTGAAGGCGCGCAGACGGAAGGCGCTCCCACAGCCGCGGCAGGACTTCCTCGACGAGGAAGCGGACGGCGATCGCGTTGGGCGGGTAGTCGAACCTCGCGGTAAGGACGACGGTCGGGTCGGTCGCTCCAAGGCGCGCCCCGTCTCCCGCGGGCGGAGCCGCGTAGGAGTCGACGTCGAGCGCGTTGGGCACGACCTCGACCGGCGCCGTCGTCCCGTAACGCTGCGCCGTGAGCTGGGCGTCGCGCTCGCTGGGGACCCAGACCTGGTCCGCCCGCTCGAAGGCGGCGCCCTCGATCTCCACGAGGCGCTCGGCGAGCGTCGCCCGCCGCAGGCGCGCCTCACGCCCCCCGGCCGACGCCGCCGCCAGATCGATGGCCAGCGGCCCCTCGACGTTGTGGGCATCAAGCGCTACCCGCAGGCCGTTTTCCGCGAGCGGGTCGATGTAGTGGTGGGTGCAGAGCACCTCGAGGACGACGAGGTCGGGCTCGAACGTCCGGACGATCTCCTCGAGCTCGCGGACCACCTCCGGCGAGTAGTACGCATCCGAAGGATGGCCCTCCGGCCACTCCGCTGACCCGATAGCAAGTCCGATACGGCGGCCCAGCGCTGGGTCCCTCGAGCTTCGCCAGACCTCGATGCCTGGTTCCGCCGGAGGCTCCTCGCTCCCGCCTGCGAGCCCGAATACCGCCACCCGGCCCAAGGAGAGGAGCCCCTTCACGTTCTCCCAGTTCCTGAGGTCGGCCCCTCCACGCGGCGGCAGGGGCAGGCTCGGCACCACGACGAGCGTCCGCTTGAGATCGCTGCGCTCGCGGTAGTCAGGCAACCCAGGCTCCGGGCGATTCGCCTGACTACCGGTTGACGGCTTAGAGGAAGGAGTCGCGGTTAGTCCCCGCGGCCTCGGGGCCCGGAACGGAAACGCGCTTGCGTACCCCCGAGGACCCTACTCGCCCGTGCACGCGGCTGCGCTGGTGATGGTTCGACAACGGTGCGAAGGAGATTGCGTCTTATGAGAAAGCCGTGGAACGGCGGGGAGTCAGGGCGAATGAGCTCGTGCCGTTGGCTTCACTCATCGGCTGGAAACGACTTCCTTCGCCCGGGACGAGCTACGCGGCGGACGGCTCCTCCACGACGAAGACGTGGTTGCCGTCGGGGTCGCGCAGCATGAACAGGAGCGGGGCGCCGGGCGTGCGCATCGGCTCCGGATCGAGGTCGATGCCGCCGATGGCGCTCAGGCGCGCGTGCTCGCCCAGCACGTCCGCCGTCTCCACACCGATGGAGCCGCCGCCGGGCTCGCCGCCCATGGGCGGATTGAGCGCCAGCCGCGCCCGCGACCCGGGCGGGGCCACCTCGAGCCAGCGCATCTCGTCGTGCTCACCGAAGCGCGTGTCGCCACGCACCTCGAAACCGAGCTTCTCGGTGTAGAAGGCGAGGGCCGCGTCCTGGTCTGCGACCGCGAACATGACCACGCCGATGTTCGAGAGGGTCGTCGGGGCTAGCGTGACACTGCTCATGGCCGGTCCTCCTCTTGAGGGTGTTGTTGATCTGCCAAACCTGTAGACCGGGCGAGCAGGCGAAACTCATCGGTGCGCTCTGCGGCCGGATCCGCGCGCAGGTCGTCGTCAGAGCAGTTGACCACGCGCCCCTATCGCCGGGCCGGCGAAGCGGGACTCTCAATCGGCTGGAACAACCTCGGCAACCTGCTCGCGCGCCAGCCCCGGCCGCCAGGACGAGGCCGAGGCGGCCTACCCAAGGCGGTCGCGAGCGCCGCCACCCCGGCGTGGTGGCTTGGCGACACACGGCTAGGGGCGGCATCTACCCCTGCTCGCCGTACTCGGCCTAACCTTGGTCACCAGCATCAACCTCGAGTCGATCCTTGTGCGCGCGCTGAAGCCCGCGAGCAGACTTAACGGTCCTAAGTAGTCGCCAGTAAACTCCCACATGCGAGGATCGGCTCGCGCCGCCATCGCCACCCACCCGCGCTTGCGCGCCCATGCGAGCGCCCCTTTGTTTGCCGTCGTCCGCCCGCCGTGTGACCTCACCCAGCTGGTCCGACCCGCGCTGGCCGCATCCAGACCCTCACGATGCGACGTCAACAGATACGCTGGCGCCTCGAGGAGTACGAGCAGCGCGACCTCCTCGCCCGCGGCCTCGAGCTGCCGCGCCATTTCGAAGGCCACCCTGCCGCCCTAGCAGCGCTGCCAGGGGAAGGCCAACCGCGACTTCGGCGACACACGAGGAGGCGACCTTGACCCACGACACCGCTCCATGCGAGCTCGTGCTCCACGGGCACCGGATGAGCTATCGCACCGCCGGCGACGGGCCGGTGATAGCCCTCATCCACGGAATCACGTCGACCTCGGACACCTGGCGTGAGCTCCTACCGTTGCTGGCCGAGCGCCACACCGTCGTCGCACCGGACCTGCTCGGCCACGGCGACTCGGCCAAGCCGCGCGGCGACTACTCGCTCGGCGCCTACGCCGCAGGCCTTCGCGACCTGCTGCTGGCGCTCGGCCACGAGCGCGCGACCGTCGTCGGCCACTCGCTCGGCGGCGGGGTGGCGATGCAGTTCGCCTATCAGTTCCCCGAGCGCTGCGAGCGCCTGGCCCTGATCTCGAGCGGGGGGCTCGGCCGCGAGGTCCACCCGCTCCTGCGCGCGGCCTCGGTGCCGGGCTCGGAGCTCGTCCTGCCTCTGATCGCCGCGCCCAAGGTGCTCGATGCTGGCGCGGCCGTCGGCGCGTTTCTAGCCCGGATCGGCCTGCGACCTTCCGCGGACCTCGGCGAGATCGCCCGGGGTTACGCGTCGCTCGGCAACTCCCGCTCGCGGCTTGCCTTCCTACACACCCTGCGTGCGGTGATCGACCCAATCGGCCAGCGAGTGAGCGCCCGCGACCGCCTCTACCTCGCCCGGGAGGTGCCGAGCCTGATCATCTGGGGTGAGCGCGATCCGGTGATCCCGGCCGAGCACGGGCGCGACGCTCACGCCGCCATGCCCGGAAGCCGCCTCGAAATCCTCCCGCAGGCCGGCCACTTCCCGCACCTCGACGAGTCGCGCAGGGTCGCGCGAGCGGTCGGGCAGCTGGTCGGCGACTCCAAGGCGGCCGACATTCGGACCGAGGACCTCCGGGAGCGGCTGCTCGCGGGCCCCGGGGCGGGATGATGGACGGGCACCCCTCTGTCACGGGCGGCGGCGATCACCTCCTTGGACACGAGGAACCAGCGATCGCGGTCGCGGACGTGCTGCAGGATGCCCTGCTGCATGTCGTAGACGAGCAAGGCGACGTGGCCGGGTCGGCAGGCCTCATCGGCAGTCGTCGGGATGTCGAGTCCAGCTAGGCGTTGCACGAGGATCATGGCAGGACCAGCGGAGTCGAAGCTCGCTTGGGCCTCGAAGCTTCCTTGTGGCGAGGGGTCTTTCGGAGACCGAAAAGCGCGCCGAGCCGCTCGAAATCTCTTTGGTCACCAGCGATGACCTCGGACATTCTCGAGAGGCTCGGGGAGCTAGTCGAGCGCTGGGGCGTCCTCCACATCACCGGTCGCGGCTGCAAACCGGATCGGGCGTTCGGAGGCGGACTTACCGGCTTCGACCGAGCGGCCAGCCTTCAGATGTGCACGAGGCGCGGCGCGCCACGTGCGGCCCCAGGGCGACTTCCTCGGCGTATCAGTCGTCCACCTGCGCCATGTGCGACCGACGCCTTAGGGCGGACCCACAGCCGAGGACCGGCCGCTCGTGCGTCGAGGACCGCTAGCGAGTTCGGCGACATGGCGGTGCCGCGGCTGCTCACTACCGCAACGACCTGGCTGCGGGCGTAGCCATCGACGTGCCTGGATAAGAGCTCCTCTGGCTGCGCTGCGACCCCTCGCCGTGTCCTCAGCGCGCACGGTGCTGCAGCCGGCTCGCGGGTGCTCTTTACGCCGTGTAACGTAACGTCGGCGGCCTCACGCGCCGTCCGCCGTACGGACGAACGAGGGGAGAGGACCAAAGCGATGGTCGACCGGACAGGCATTTTCCGGGCTTCGAGCCGAACGCGCCGCAGTCTGCGAGGGCGGTGAGCGAGTTGACGGTGGCCTTCACCGCTGGCCTCGCGTGCGCGGTCGTGTCCGCCTTCGGGACCAATCTCAGCTTTCTGTACAAGCACCGCGGCGCCGTGGCCGCCCCGGACGTCGACATCCGCAAGCCACTGCGCAGCGCCATCGACCTCTTCCGCTCGAAGTGGTGGACGATCGGCTGGGCAGTCGCAGCGGTCGCGTTCGCCGCCCACGTCGCCGCGCTTGCCCTCCTGCCGCTGTCGCTCGCTCAGGCCGTCCTATCCGGCGGCTTTGTCCTCCTGGCCGTGCTCGCTGAACGCTTCTTCGGGTTCGACCTCGGTCGACGACAGTGGTTCGGAGTGGTTCTCGTCGCGGTCTCGCTCGCTCTCCTCGCCGTGACCGGGACGCGCGACGACAGCCACTCCGATTACTCGATCGTGGGCATGATCGTCTTCGAGGGCGGCGCGCTCGCGCTCGGCCTGTTGTTCGTCTTCTCGCACCGGGTGCCCCGGCTTCGTGCGCAGCGCGGCGTGCTGCTGGGGGCGGCCGCAGGCATGGGTTTCGGGATCTCGGACGTGGCGGTCAAGGCGTTGAGCGGAGACCTCGACAGCGGCCTCGTGGGTCTCCTGAGCGCCTGGTCGGTCCTGATCGTGCTCGCCGGCATCGGCGCGTTCTTCGCATCCGCGAGAAGCCTGCAGGTCGGTGAGGGGGTGGCGGTCATTGCCGTAACCTCCGTCGCGGCGAACCTGTCGGCGATCCTGGCCGGCGTGGTCGTCTTCGGGGATCCGCTCGGGAAGGACGCTCTCGTGGTGATCGCGCGCGTGACCGCGTTCGTGCTCGTGCTGGTGGCTGCCGGGCTGATGCCGGCGCCCGTCCGGGCGGGTGAGGCCATGAAGACGTCGGCGAGCGCAGACGCGCGGTCCGGGTCGCCGAGCCCCGCGTAGCCGGCCTCGCCCGCGCGGGCTGAGGGTACCCGTGCGCCTAGCCCGCGCTGACTGCCGAGCGCTCTTCGAGAAGGTCGGCCAGCTCGCTCGCGTGAGGCGCGCGGATTCCGCTGAACGTAGCCCTGCCCTCTGGAGAGAAGACCGAAATCCTCGTGCCGAGCCACCGCCGCCCCCTCATCTCGACTCGATCGATGTCCTCGTGTCGAACAGACAGCGTGCGACGGGGTGCCACGAAGATCAGTCGCCGGTCGGTGACGACGAGAACCCCGTCGTGGCCGGCGCTGATCCCCGCGGCCATGTCGAGGACCTCTTCACCCTCAGCCAGCAGGCCGCCCAGGTCCCCGAGCATCGTTCGGGTCTCAGCGATCGCCCGGCTTCTATGGCCGGCCGCGTCCATCCCGTCCGCCGGAGTCTCGGGCTCTCGCTCCGAGGAGTGCGACGGCCTTCGCGCAAGCCGCAGCCTTCGCCCCTTCCGCAGGGCGCGGTCGTGCTCGCGATCGGCTTGCCTCAGCGCCTTCTCCGCCTCCGCGAGTTGGCCAGCCTCGGCGAGCCATCGCTCGCGCAGGGGGCGAGCGGCGGCCTCGACCGCGTCGCGCTTGTCCTCGGTGGGTGACATCGCGAAGACGCGCCTGGGTCAGCGGCAGAGGTTCCGCGGCACCCTGACGCGGCCCCGGGCAAGCGCCACGGCGTGTCTGCGCGGAGGGTACGTTGCCGGCTGGTCTACCCGCCGGGCCGGTGCCCAGAGGTCGATCATGCGGCTCATGATCTCAGAAAGGGCCGCGGCTTTGACCGTCGTCGTCGCCCAGGCGCGACCCTCACGTGGTTGCTCTTCTCGGCTGGTGGTCGCGTGTACGGTTCGCCGGGCCCCTGCTCGGGCGCCACTGGTTTGTCTTAGCACCGCTCGCCGTGGTCGCAGGACGGACCACTAGTCGTCGTTCAAGATAGTGGCGCGGCCTTGGGCGATCGGCGATCGCGGCGTTCGCCGGCCTGAAGAGATTGACGAGGAAGGTCTCGGCAGGCTCTCCGTCGTTCGCCTCGAACGGGGGAACGGTGACCGTCTTCGCCGTCTGGCCGAGGCGTAGGTGAGCGAGGCGCTGCGGGCGCCGAAGTCACTGGAGGCTCGGGCACTTCCGTGCTGAGTCCCGAAGCGCACGGCGACGGTCTTAGCGCTGGCGGTCGAGAGCCGCACGGTGAAGCGCGCAGAGCGGCTGGCCGTGTTGCCCTCGACCAAGCAGGTGTCCGAGATCCGAGGCGTAGGAGGCGGGTCGCTGTCGACGATCGTGCCGCGGCCGTCGCCGTCCTGGATCGATGAGCTGCGGACGTGCGTGAGCTGAGACTCTCAACGTGGCGGTGCTCGATTGCGGAAAGTCTCCGTCATGCGCTGCGCAGAGGCAGCGCTCCCGCCCTCTGTTGGTTGATACCCGTACGAAGCCTCGGTCCGCCGACGCTCGAGCGCCTCTTCATCCTCCCTCCGGTCAGCGGCCTCCTGGCGCGTCCGTTCGTGGGCCTCAAGGATGCAACGGTCGAGGAACGCCCGCAGCGCCTGCTCGGAGCCTTCGCTGACCTGCTCGACCCGGATCTCATTGAGGCCAGGACGGACGTGCCCCCACTGACCGCCCCACACCTCATGGCGGTGGGCTTCGGCGGCCCGGCGAAAAGCGTCGTCCCAATCGGCGTCGGGCTCACCTTCGATGGGGACTCTGAGGACATAGCCCTCGTCGGTCGCCTCGACCTCCGCTGCTGGCCAGTTAGCTCTCCGCTCCATCGACGGTGATGCTACTCCGCGGGGACGTGCTGGGGCGGTCTTCCGAGCGGACGCCCGAGTCGGGCGACAAGGACCCAAGGCAGCCAACTTTCAGCAGGTCTGAGAGCCGAGATACGTGTGGTCCTGCACCCGTTCCAGTTCCTCGACGGGCGGACACTGCCACATGCCGGATGGCTAGACGAGAGCCAGCGGGGCACCCAGGACTCGAACCTGGAATCGCCGGTTTTGGAGACCGGTGCCTTAGCCAGTTTGGCCAGTGCCCCTGGGGGACTGCGATTCTAGGCGGCGCACGTGCGGCCTACAATCGGGCGTCCCCGCGGATGTGGCGGAACTGGCAGACGCGCCGCGCTTAGGACGCGGTGGGCTTTGTCCCTTGGGGGTTCGAGTCCCTCCATCCGCACTCGCTGGGCGCCACGGAGCGTGAAGGGAAAGCCTTGCGCCGACTGCGCCGCGCTTTTTCGGGCGCCTCCCCAGCCGAAATGAGAAACGCCGAGGGGTACTCGCCGGCAAGTTCGACCGGGTAGGCGGCCCATCAGGCACCCACGATCGGAGACCGATCGATCGGGCGGGCTAGTCTTCCCCTCGCCCGCCCGGGTGGCGGAATCGGCAGACGCGGAGCACTCAAAATGCTCTGCCCGCGAGGGCGTGCGGGTTCGAGTCCCGCCCCGGGCATAGGCGGACCGTCGTCGCGCCTCTGGCTGATCGCGTCGACTCCCCCAAACCCCGCACCTAGACTGCGCCCGTGCCCGGCCGCATCGTCCTCTTCGGGGCCACCGGCTACACCGGCCGCCTGACCGCCGAGGCGCTCGTGGCGCGCGGCCTGAAGCCCTTGCTCGCCGCGCGCAGCGCCGAGAAGCTCGAGTCGCTGGCCCGTGAGCTCGATCCCTCGCTCGAGGTTGCGGTCGCCGACAGCGCCCGGCCGGAGAGCATCGCCGCCCTGCTCGAGCGGGGCGACGTTCTGGTCACCACGGTCGGGCCGTTCGCCCGCCTCGGGGAGCCGGCGCTCCAGGCGGCGCTCGCCGCCCGGGCCACCTACCTCGACTCCGCCGGCGAGCCGGCCTTCGTACGTCGGGTGTTCGAGCGCTTTGGCCCGGCCGCCGAGCGGGCCGGCTGCGGTCTGCTCACCGCGTTCGGGTACGACTACGTCCCCGGCAACCTCGCGGGCGCGCTCGCGTTGCGCGAGGCCGACCGGCGGGCGGCGCTGGTCGACGTCGGCTACTTCATCACCGGAGGGTCGGCGATCGGCGCCTGGAGCGGCGGCACGCTCGCCTCGCTCGCGGGGGCGGCGGCGGAGCCGGGTTTCGCCTTTCGCGACGGCCACCTTGTCACCGAGCCCAACGGCCGCCACGTGCAGGCCTTCGAGCTGCGCGGCAGGGACGCTTCGGCGATCTCGATCGGGGCCTCGGAGCACTTTGCGCTGCCCCGCCTCGAGCCGGCCCTACGGGAGGTCGGCGTTTACCTCGGCTGGGCGGGTCCGGTCTCGCGCGTGCTCCAGGGCCTGGCGATTCCCACGAGCGTGTTCGCCCGCGCGCCGATCACCGGGCCGGCGCTGCGGACCCTCACCGCACGCGTTCCCGGAGGTTCCAGCGGCGGCCCGGACGCCGCCTCCCGCGCTCGCACCGGATCGCACGTCGTCGCGGTCGCCCGCGACGCCACGGGGCGCCGGCTCGCCGAGGTGCGCCTCGACGGCCAGAACGTCTACGCGTTCACCGCGGCGATCCTGGCATGGGGGGCCGAGCGCGCCGCTGTGGGAGGGCTCGAGGGCGTCGGAGCGCTCGGGCCCGTCGACGGCTTCGGCCTCGACGTCCTCGAGCAGGGCTGTCGTGAGGCCGGTCTCGCGCGGGTTTGAGGCGGCGCCGCGGGCGCCTCGGGGCCGATGGAAGAAGCAGCTACCCCCTAGGCAGCCGACACGACAGGGCTACTCGCGCACGCGCGGGTCGCTCACGACGGCAACGGGGCGTCGGGCGCTGTGGGCGCCAGCGGACGGAAGGCTGTCGATTACGGCGAGCGAGCCGAAGCCAATCAGAAGCTCTCGGTCGCCGCGCCGGAGGTGGACCTGGGAATCGTCGAGAGCGGGGGCCACCACCCTCCTCCCGGGACGGGCGGCCGGCGGCGGACCGCCGCGACGAAGGCGGTGACGACCCGGGGATCGAACTGCGTGCCGGCGCAGGCCTCGAGCTCGGTGCAGGCATCCTCGACCGGCATCCGCCCGCGGTAGGGCCGATCGGCGGTCATGGCGCTGAAGGAGTCGGCGACGGCCACGATCCGCGCCTCGAGCGGGATCTGGGGACCGGTCAGGCGGGCCGGGTAGCCGCCGCCGTCCCAGCGCTCGTGGTGGTGGAGGATCGCGGGACCGAGCGGCCGCAACGCCGGCACCTGCTCGACCAGGCGGCAGCCGATGCGGGGATGCAGCTCGATCACCCCGCGCTCCTCGGCGGTGAGGGCGGCGGGCTTGAGCAGAATGCTCTCGCTGATGCCGATCTTCCCGATGTCGTGCAGCAGCGAGGCGAACAGGAGCTCCTCGCGCTGGGGCTCCGGAACCTCGAGCTGCTCCGCCACCGCGGATACGTAGCTCGAGACCTCCTCGGAGTGGCTGCGCAGAAAGGGATCCTTGACCTCGAGGGCCTCGGCGAGGAGGGCGACAGTCGAGAGGTACGCGCCCCGCAGCTCGCCACGAAGGCGAGCGTTGTCGAGCAGGCTGCCCGCCTGATCGCCGAGGGCGACGAGCGTCTCGTCGTCGAGCTCCTCGAACCCGCCGCGCCGGTTCGCGCACACCACCACGCCCTCGAACTCGTCGCGAACGTAGAGCGGGATGGCGACGAGGTTCTCGATCTCGGCCTCGGCGGGCTGCGGGCCGCCGTCTGCTCCGCCTGCGGGGCTGTCCTCGCGAACCGCCGTGTCGCGCTCGATCACCTGGTGGGCGAAGCGCTGCACGAGCTCGCTGCGCTGCGGATCCTCGGCGAATCCCTCGGCGGCGAGGAGGTCGAGGTCGCCGTCGCCACCTCTGTCCCGACCCGAGAGGAGCACCCCCTTCTCGGCCTCGAGCAGGCTGACCGCAAGCCGAAGGATGAGCTGAGGGATGTCGTCGGTCCGCCCGAGCGGCCCCCTTTCGGAGACGACGCGCGACAGCTCGGTACGGAGCTGCCGGCTGTACTCCCTCTCGGCTCGGCGGGCCTCGCCGAGCCGAGACGAGGTACGGCGCTCCTCTTCGAGGCGCTCCTCGAGTTGGCGGACCTGGTTCTCCCGCGCGGTCAGTTGCTCGTCGCGCTCGCTCAGCTGCTCCTCGCGCTCGCGCACCCGCTCGTCGCGCTCCTGAAGGCGCCGGTCGCGCTCGTCGAGCTCGCGCCCCTTCTGGCGCCGCTCCCTCCACCAGGCGAGCACGACGAGCGCGGCAGCCAGGAGGGTCAGCCCGAGGAGGACGAGTGACTCCGTCGGTGTGACGATCGCCCCCGGTGGCTCCACCGCAGGAAGCAGGAAAGCGAGCGCGGTGGCGACCAACGCGATGAGAACCAGGAGCGGCAACAACAGCCCGAGAAGACGCGCCTTCATCGATCGGGAAGATAACCGCGTCGCGCCGCTGCGGGCGTCAGTCGCCTGAGGCCGACCCACAGGGCCGGCGGTGGCCCCGAGCTTTCGGCGTGGGCCGCGCGGGCCCGAGTCTGCGGGCATTGACCTAGGCTGTCCGGCGGCAGAGGCCACCGCAAAGGCGAGGAGTCATGAGCGTCGTCGAGATCGAGGATCGGGGAGCGGTCCGCCATGTCGTGCTCACCCGCGGCGAGAAGCGCAACGCGCTCGACGAGGAGCTCGTGGGCGCCCTCGGGGAGGCGTTCGACACCGCCGCCGCCGAGCCCTCCGTCCGCGCGGTCGTGGTCCGCGGCGACGGCCCGACGTTCTCGGCGGGCATGGACGTAAGCGAGCTCCAGAGCCTGGCCGAAGACCCCGAGAAGCTGCGCCCGCTCCGCACCGCGTGCCTGCGCGCCTGGACCACGCTCGAGGAGATGCCCAAGCCCACGATCTGCCAGATCCACGGCGGCTGCATCGGGAGCGCGCTCGAGCTCGCGCTCGCCTGCGACCTGCGCACGATGGCCGAGGACGCGGTTACGGGGCTCGTCGAGACCCGCATCGGCCTCCTGCCCGACGTCGGCGGCTGCTCTCGCCTCCCGGCCGTCGTCGGGCTCGGCATCGCCAAGGAGCTCGTCATGACCGGCAGGCTGATCGACGGTCGCGAGGCCTATCGGATCGGCCTGGCCAACCGGACCGCGCCTCCGGGCGAGCTCGAGGCCGCTACCGACTCGCTCTGCCGGGAGCTGCTCGAGTGCGCGCCCCTCGCGGTCGGACTCTCCAAGCGGGTGCTCGACGCCGCGGCGAAGCCGGCACTCGCCTCGACGCTCGAGCAGGAGCTGACCGCCCAGCGGTTGCTCGCCTCCTCGGGCGACTTCGCCGAGGGAGCGCAGGCGTTCCTCGACAGGCGAACGCCCGCCTTCGCGGGGCGGTAGGAACCGCCTCCCCCGTCTACCCTCGCCGCGCGTGGGCTCCGCACCGGTACCGATCGTCGGCGGCACCGGCACGCTCGGCTTCGGCCTGGCGGTCCGCCTCGCCCGAGCGGGCGTATCGGTGATCATCGGCTCGCGCGGGGCCGACCGCGCGCGCGAGTCCGCCGATAAGGCGCGCGAGCGCGTCCCCGACGGCGCGATCGAGGGGCTCGAGAACGCCGAGGCCGCCCCTCGCGGCGAGATCGTCTTCCTCACGGTCCCCTTCCGTGCCCAGTCCGACAACCTGACCAACCTGCGCGAGGCGCTGCGGCCGGGGCAGATCCTCGTCGACGCCACCGTGCCGATGGCGGCCGCGATCTCCGGCAGGGCGACGCGCATCCTCGGGGTCCCGCAGGGGTCGGCCGCCCAGCAAGCCCAGGAGTTGGTCCCGGAGGGAGTGACGGTGGTGAGCGCCCTGCACACCGTCGCCGGGCATCTGCTCTCAGACCTCGATCACGAGCTCGACGAGGACGTGCTCGTGTGCGGTGACGCCCGCGACTCAAAGCGCGCGGTCGCCGAGCTGATCGACCGCATCCCCGGCCTGCGCGCGGTGAACGCCGGCGCGCTCGAGACCGCCCGGCTCGTCGAGGGCCTGACCCCCCTGCTGATCTCGGTCAACGCGCGCAACAAGGCCACGGCGGGCATCCGGCTCACCGGCCTCCGAGAGCCCCGGTGGTAGCGGTCCTCGCCGGAGGCACCGGCGGGGCCAAGCTCGCCCGCGGAATGCTCGACGTGGTCGCTCCCGAGGACCTGTGCGTGATCGCCAACACCGCCGACGACGTCGAGGTGTACGGCGTCCACGTCTCCCCCGATCCCGACCTGGTCGCGCTCTGGCTCGCCGACCTGATCGACGAGCGCGGCTACGGCCTCCGCGGCGACACCTGGGAGGTGATGACCGCGCTCGCCGCCGCCGGGCGGGAGACCTGGTTTCGACTCGGCGACCGCGACCTCGCGCTGTGCCTGGGGCGCACCGAGCTCCTGCGGGCGGGCCGGCGCCTGACCGAGGCCCAGGCGGCGGTGCTCGAAGCGCTCGGAGTCAGAGCGCGCGTGCTGGCCATGAGCGACGAGCCCGTGCGCACGCACGTGCGCGCGGGCGGGCGCTGGTGGCCCTTCCAGGAGTTCATGATCGTCGCGGGCGCCGAGCCGGCCGTCGAGGAGGTCGATCTGTGGGGGATCGAGCGGGCCGCCCCCTCCCCCGAGGTGCTCGAGGCGATCGCGGACGCCGAGGCGATCGTGATCGGGCCGTCGAACCCGGTTATCTCGATCGGGCCGATCCTCGCCCTGCCCGGCATGCTCCAGGCGATCTCGGACGCCGGAGCACCGACCGTCGCGGTCAGCCCGTTCGTCGGCGGGCGCTCCGTGAAGGGACCGACCGAGGCCTTCTGCGCGCAGGCGGGCATCGCGGCGACCGCTCAGGGCGTCGCAGACGCCTACGCGGGCGTGATCGACGGGGTCGTCGCCGACGAGCCGGTGAGCGGAGTCGCGGGGCTCGAGATCGACACGCTGATGGACTCCGCCGAGGCCCGCGCGCGGGTGGCCGCTGCGACGCTCGACTTCGCCCGCAGCCTCTCCCGCCCCTAAGGCCGCACCCGCCCGATGCGAACGCTCGCCGTCCTCCCGGTCAAGAGGTTCGACGCCGCCAAGGGGCGCCTGCGCGCGCGGCTCGACCCCCCCGCCCGAGCGGCGCTGGCCGAGGCCATGCTCGGCGACGTGCTCGCCGCCGTCGCCCTGGCCGGCGAGATCGACGGCGTCGCGGTGGTCACCGCCGAGGCGCGCGCCGCCGCGGTGGCCCGAGGCGCCGGCGCCGAGGTCCTCCTCGACCCCGACGAGGCCGGACAGTCCCCCGCCGCCACGATCGGCGTCGCCCGGGCCGTCGCCGCAGGGCACGACCGCGTCGTGCTCGTTCCGGGCGACACGCCGCTGGTGGCGCCCGGCGATCTCGACGGCCTCTGCGCCAGATCCGCCGCGGCGGGCCTCGGAGCGGCCATCGTCCCCGACCGCCACGGCACCGGGACCAACGCGCTGGTCCTCCGTCCCCCCGGCGCGCTCGCCCCGAGCTTCGGGCCCGACAGCCTCGCCCGCCACCTCAGCTCCGCGCAGAGGGCCGGGGTTCTCCACGCCGTCGAGCGAGTCCCGGCGCTCGAGCACGACGTGGACACGCCCGAGGACCTGACGTCGCTCGCCGCGCGCCTGCGCGAGAGAGAACCGGTCACGGCGCCGCGTACCCGCGCCGCGCTCGCCGGCATCGAGCCGGCGCGCGAACCGCGCTCGACCGCCGAGGCCTAACCCCTCCCTTGGTCCTCAGCTTCCTCTCGCTCGGGCGCCTGCCCGAGATCCGCGCGGGCGACGACCTCGCCGGCTCCATCGCCGAGGCCGCTCCGCCCGACCTCTCCGGCGACGACGTGATCGCCGTCGCCCACAAGGTGGTGTCGAAGGCGGAGGGCCGCACGGTCCGGCTCGCCGAGGTGCGTCCGGGCACGCGCGCCCGGGCGCTCGCCGCAGAGCTTGGAAAGGACCCGCGGGTCGTCGAGGTCGTGCTGGCGGACTGCACCGAGCTCGTGCGCGCCGAGCGCGGGGTGCTTATCTGTCGCACCCGCCACGGTCTCGTGTGCGCCAACGCCGGCGTCGACGCCTCGAACGCCGCGGCGGCCGACGAGGTGGTGCTTCTCCCCCTCGACCCCGACGCCTCCGCCCGCCGGCTGCGCACCGGAGTCGCCGCCGCGTGCGGGGTGGCGCCCGCGATCCTCGTCACGGACTCGTTCGGCCGGGCCTGGCGCGTCGGCCAGGCCGACGTGGCGATCGGAGCCGCCGGCCTCGTTGCGCTCGACGACTGGCGCGGGCGCGCGGGCGCGCGCGGGCGCGAGCTGCGCGCCACTGCGATCGCCGCCGCCGACGCCGCCGCGGCCGCGGCCGACCTCGCACGGGGCAAGGACTCCCACGAGCCCGCGGTGCTGGTGCGCGGCCTCGAGCGCCTCGTCACCCGGGACGACGGTCCGGGCGCAGCGGCGCTCAGGCGCCCTCCGGAGGAGGACCTGTTCCGCTGAGACGGGTCAGGCGGCGGTCGCCGCGAGCTCGTGGCGCTCCCGAAGCTCGTACAGCGTCGTGCGCTCCGCGGCCGGCCGGCCGGCCGCGTGCGCGGCGGCGATCAGATCCTCGGGCTCGAGCCGGACGCCGTGCTGGGAGCCCGCCATCCGGCTGATCGACTCCTCCATCAGCGTCCCGCCGAGGTCGTTGACTCCCCAGCGCAGGGCCTCGGTGGCCGCTTCGAGCCCCATCTTCACCCAGCTCGCCTGGAGGTTGGGGATCGTCCGCCCCAGCGCGAGCCGGAACACCGCCGTGTGCTTGAGGTTCTCCTCTCCGGAGATCTCCTCGATCCCGTGGGTGCGCCCGAGCATGGTGTGGTAGGGGACGAAGGAGAGCGGCACGAACTCGGTGATCCCGCCCGTGCGCTCCTGCAGCGCCCGCACGACGCGCATGTGCTCGGCGAGCTCCCACGGCTCCTCGACGTGCCCGAACATGACCGTCGAGGTCGAGCGCAGGCCGGCGGCGTGCGAGGCCTCGATGATCTCGACCCAGCGGGCGACCGGCAGCTTGTTGGGAGAGATCCGCTCGCGCACGCCGTCGTGGAGCACCTCGGCGGCGGTCCCGGGCGTCGAGTCGAGGCCCGCTTCGCGGAGGCGGTCGAAGACCGCTCGCGGCGAGAGGCCCGAGACCGAGCACATGTGGTCGACCTCCATCGCCGAGTAGGCGTGCAGGTGGAGGTCCGGCGCGACCTCCTTGGCCAGCCCTAGCCACCGCTCGTAGTCGGCGAGGCCCCAGTCGGGATGGATCCCGGACTGCATACAGATCTCCGTGGCCCCGAACGCGACCGCCTCCTCGATCCGGCGCGTGAACTCCCCCCGGGAGTGCTCGTAGGCGTCGGGCGAGCGCCGCCCTTGGCCGAAGCCGCAGAAGGCACAGCCGACGATGCAGACGTTCGAGACGTTGACGTTGCGGTTGACGACGAACGTGACGAGATCGCCGGCGAGCTCGGCGCGCAGCTCGTCGGCGGCCTCGCGCAGGTCCTCGATCGCCTCGGGGCGGGTCTCGGCGAAGAGGGCGGTCAGCTCCTCCTCGGTCAGGTGCTCGCCGTCGCGCCCGCGGGCGATCGCGCCCGCGACGAGGTCGGTGCGGACGGTCCGCTCGGATCGCCGGCCCGAGCCGCGGCGCGGTATGAAGCTCCAGTACCGCGTCTTGGCCACGTCGAGCACGCCCTGCTCGAGCCAGTCTGAGTCCATGTACTGCGGGTAGACGCACAGGCGCTCGGTGAGCGCGTAGCCGCGCGGGGCGAGCCGCTTGCGCATGCGATGCGGCGAGGGAAACGGGTGCTCGGGCGAGATGTGGTCGCCGTTGGCCGACAGGCCGCCGAGGTCGGTGGCGCCCTCCTCGACGAGCGCGAGCCACCAGTCGGAGAGGTTGGGCGGTATCTGCACGCCGACGTCGGGCATCAGCCGGCGACACTCGCGCACGAGCAGGCGCATGTCGTCGAGCGTGACCTCGGAGGCCCAGGCCGGAAAACTCTCCTCCGCCGCCTCGGCTCCGGAACCGTCGCGCTGAGCGGCGTCGGCGATATCCGCGGGCTCGGCGCCGTAGTAGCGCGGATGGGGAACGAAGTTCTGGAGGATGACCTCCTGTATGTGGCCGTGGTCTTGGTGGACCGCCGCGAGCGCTTCGAGGGAGGCGATCCGCTCCTCGACGGTCTCTCCGATGCCCACGAGGACGCCACTCGTGAACGGGATGCGAAGCTCGCCGGCGGCGCGGATGGTCGCGAGCCGCCGCGCGGGGTGCTTGGTCGGCGAGCCGGCGTGGACGGTGTCCATGAGCCGCTCGGAGACCGACTCGAGCATCAGCCCCTGCGAGGCCGTCACCTCGCGCAGGCGAGCGAGCTCGCCGGGGTCGAGCACGCCGAGGTTGGTGTGCGGGAGCACCCCCCGCTCGAGCGCGCGCTCGCACGCCCAGGCGACGTACTCGACGAAGCTCGAGTGCCCGTGCTCGGCCAGCCGCCGCGCCACCTCGGGGTTGACCTCCGGCTTCTCGCCGGTGAGGACGAGCAGCTCCTTGGCCCCCCGCCGAGCCGCCTCCTCGAGCAGGCGCTCGACCTCCTCCGGGGCGTACAGGTGGGCGCGGTGGGTGGCGAACGCGCAGTACTTGCAGTAGCACCGGCACGTCCGCGAGAGCGACAGCGTGAAGTTGCGCGAGAAGGTGACCCGGCGCACGACGCGGAGTCTATGCGCGACGAGCGATCTAGTCTGCTCGAGATGAAGCGCATCCTCACGGCGCTCGGGGCGGCGCTCGCCATCGTCGCCGGCGCGCCGGCCGCGGGCTGCGGGGGAGACGAGGTCCGGCCGAGCGGCGGCGGGCGTCCGCTAACCCTGGCCCTCGACTTCGCCCCCAACCCCGTCCACGCCGGCATCTACGCCGCGGTCGAGCGCGGCGAGGACCGTGCCCGGGGCATCGCCATGCGCGTGCGCGCTCCCTCGGCCTCGACCGACTCGCTCAAGTTGCTCGCGTCAGGCCGTGCCGACATGGCCGTCGCCGACATCCAGGACCTCGGCCTCGCCCGAGAGCGCGGCGAGGACCTCGTCGGCGTCGGCGCCCTGGTCCAGCGCCCGCTCGCCGCGGTGATCGCCCGCCCGACGGTGCGGCGCCCGCGCGACCTCGAGGGACGCCGGGTGGGCGTCGCCGGGCTCCCTTCCGACGACGCGGTCCTGCGGGCGGTCGTCGAGGCCGATGGGGGGCGCGCAGAGCGCGTGCGCACGACTACGATCGGCTTCTCAGCGGTGCCGGCCCTCGTGACCGGCCGGGTGGCCGCGGCCACCGCCTTCTGGAACGCCGAGGGCGTGGCGCTGCGCGAGCGCGGCATCGCCACCCGCGAGTTCCGGATCGGGAAGGACGCCGCGCCGCGCTATCCGGAGCTCGTGCTCGTGGTCCGCCGCGAGATCCTCGATCGAGATCGGCGACGCGTCCAGGCCGCGCTCGCGGCGGTCCGGGCGGGGACCGACGCGGCGCTGGAGGACCCCGGACCCGCCCTCGCCGCCATCAGGCGGGCGTCGGGCGCCGACCCGGGCCTCGTCCGCGCGCAGTTCGAAGCCGTGCGCCCGGCGCTCGCACCGGCGGTGCGGCTCGACCGCGGCGCGCTCGAGGCCTGGGCGGAGTTTGCCGAGCGGTTCGGGATCCTGCGCTCACGGCCGAGGATCGAGCGGGCTTTCGACCTCGAGGTCACGGCCGCCCGCTAGCCGCCGGCGCCGCCTAGGCCGCCGCTTCCGCTTCCGCTTGCCCGCCGTGACGCGGGGGTCCTCACTCCGCCGTCGTCGAGGCCGCGCCGCGGGTTCGCGCGGCCAGCCGCTCGACCAGCAGGCCCATCTCGCGGGCCATCCGCGAGCGCGGCACGACCAGGTCGAAGCCCGCCGCCTCCGCCCGCCGGCGGGTCTCCTGCTCGACGTGCGGATAGAAGCCGAGCGTGGCGGCGCGTCCCAGCTCCCCCGAAGCGCGCATCGACTCGAGCAGCGCGGGGCCGTCGACGCCCTCGGCCCCGAGGTCGACCACGAGCACGTCGACGCCTGCGGCGACCGCCGCCCGTGCCGCCTCATCGCTCTCGAAGCGGTCAACCGAGTGACCCGCGGCCCCCAGGCCGCCCTCGACCTTCGAACCGAACAGGAGGTCCGGACAGAGCAGCGCGACGCGGGCCACGGCAGTCCGCTACTGCCCGCGGCGGCGGTAGAACTCCTGACGCACCGACTCTGGCCGGCCCCAGGTCTGCGCCACCTCCACGCGGCCCGAGCGGGCCTCGCGCACGGCGAGCTCGCCCTCGATCCCGAGCTTGTCCATGACCGCCAGCGTGCCGTGGGTGGTCTCGGCCGCGGCCGCGTGGCCGAACTCGTTGGCCACCCGTAGCCGCCAGTGCCAGTCGTGGCGCGAGTACGGCTGGGCGTTGACCTGGACGACGATCGACGCCGCCTCCACGTAGCGATCCTCGTCGAAGATGCGCAGGTCGAGCTCGAGCTGCGTCCAGTCGGGCGGCAGCGAGTCGACGATGCGCTGAAAGTCGGGGGCGAGCGCCACGAGGGCGAGACTACACTCGAAGCATGCTCGTCGCCAGCGAATACGAGCTGCTCACCGAGCGCGCCGGGCTCGTCGACCGGTCGGCGCGGGGCAAGCTCCTGCTCACGGGGGCCGAGGCCGCCGAGTTCCTCCAGGGTCAGCTGACCAACGACATCGAGGCGCTCGGAGGCGGTGAGGGCTGCTATGCGGCCTTCCTCACCCACAAGGGCAAGATGCGCGGCGACCTGCGGGTCCTCCGCGGTGAGGACTGGATCTGGATCGACACCGAGCCGGCCGTGCTCGCCCCGCTCTCCCGCACCGTCCAGATGTACTCGATCGGGCGCGACGTGCGTCACCGAGACGTCACCGCGGAGCGGTCCATCCTCTCGCTGGTGGGTCCCGCCGCGCGCGCGGGGCTCGACGTCGAGCCGCCGGACCGAGAGCACGCCTTCGTCGCCGGTGTGCACGGGTCGTACGTGGCCACCGACCTCGGGGTCGACGTGATCTGCCAAGCCGAGGACGCCGCCGCCGTCCGCGCCGCGCTCGGCGCCGAAGAGGTCTCGGAGGCGGCCGCCGAGTGTCGGCGCATCGAGTCCGGGCGCCCGCGCTACGGGCTCGACATCGACGCCGAGACGATCCCGCAGGAGGCCGGGCTCAACGAGCGTGCCGTCAGCTTCACCAAGGGGTGCTACGTCGGCCAGGAGACCGTCGCGCGCCTGCACTACAAGGGCAGGCCCAACCGCCACCTGCGCGGCCTTCGGCTGGCTGAGCCCGCGGCGCAGGGCGACCCCGTGCGCCTGGGGGAGCGCCCGGTCGGAGACGTCGGCTCGGCGTGCGTGTCGCCCAGGCACGGACCGATCGCGCTCGCCCTGCTGCGCCGCGAGGCCGCGCCCGGCGCGGTCGTCTCGGTCGGCGCAGCCGCGGCGTCCGCAGAGGTCGTCGAGCTCCCCTTCTCCGGCGGCTGACCGAGCCGCCACGCCCGGGCCGGCCGCACGATGCGGTTTACTTCGGCGCCCGGCCCGGCGTTGCAGGGACGCGGCTGGGGCGCAACCTTGTCCTCATCGACCGACGAAACCACCCGAGCATCTCGGCGGCGCGCGAACGCGCACGCGACCGCTCGTGCGCGCGGGCGGCTGAGCCACGAGAGCCCACTGCTCGGCGGTCCCCTCGCCGCCGAGGCCGGTGCGGAGGAGCCGCGCCCCCGCCCGGCGGGCTACGACCCGCGCGCCGACGTGCTCGCCTTTCCCACCGTCGGCCCCCGCGGCCACGTCGGCGGGCGCGCCATCCCGGCGCCCGATCCGCGCGCCCTGCGAGAGCTGATACCCGCCCCCGACCCCGGTCGCGAGCTCGACGACTGGGGCCGGTCCGAGCGCACGTTCGCGCTGGTGGAGCCGCTGCTCAACTTCTATTACCGGTACTGGTTTCGGGTCGAGCAGGAGGGCGTCGAGCACGTCCCCGCGGAAGGTGGCGCGCTGCTCGTGTCGAACCACTCGGGGGCGCTTCCGCCCGACGCGCCGATGATCATGCAGGCGATCCGCAACGAGCATTCGGCGCCCCGCCCGCTGTACATGCTCGGCGAGCACTGGTTCAAGGGCTACCCCGGCATCGGCATGCTGACCAACAAGGTGGGCCTCGTGGCCGCGCACCCGGCCAACGCCCAGCGCCTGCTCGGCGACGAGCGCCGCCTCGCGCTCGTCTTCCCCGAGGGGGCCAAGGGCTCGGGCAAGCTCTACTGGCAGCGCTACCGGCTGCGGCGCTTCGGCCGCGGGGGCTTCATCAAGACCGCGCTGCGCGCCCAGGTGCCGATCGTGCCGGTCGCGGTGGTGGGCGCCGAGGAGGCGATGCCGATCTTTGCCCACCTTCGCCTGCTGCAGAGGCTGACCGGGCTCATCTACTTCCCGGTCAACCACGCCTTCCCGCACTTCGGGCTCGCGGCCGGGCTCATGTACCTGCCGGCCAAGTTCAAGCTTCGCTTCCTCGAGCCGGTCTCGCTCGACGGGTACGCGCCCGAGGACGCCGACGACCTCGAGCTCGTGCAGTCGCTGGCCGAGACCGTCCGGGGGCGCATCCAGCGCGAGCTCGATCGCCTGCTCGCCTCCCGCACGTCGGTCTGGTTCGGATAGGACCGGGGCGGGGTGAGCTGTGCGGTCGAGAGCCGAAGGATCCGGCGCACGGCTCTCATCGCCGGCGTCGGCGTAGCCACGGTCCTCGGCGGATGCGGACAGCGGGAATTCGACCGCAGCCCGCCGCGACCGCCGGTCGCCGCCCGGATCACCGGGGTGATCACTCCCGCGCAGGTGACCGTGTCGCCGAGCCGGATCGACGCCGGACGGATCGCCCTGGTCGTGTCCAACCGGGACAGGGACTCACATGCCGTGATCCTCGAGGGCGGGCGCACGCTCGAGCAGGTCGGGCCGATCAACCCACAGGACACGGCCACGATCATGGCCGAGGTCACTCAGGGCTCCTACGCCATCCGCGCCGGCTCCGAGCGCGCGGTGAACGCCTCCGAGCAGATCGAGCCCGCCCGGCTGGTCGTCGGTCAGCGGCGGCCCGGCTGATCGTCGGCACGCTGGGCGACGGTCGATACGATCCCCGGCCTCCCGAACGGCCGAACCCCGACGACTCAGACCAGAGCATGGCCCAGGCCGACCTGAACCAAGTCACCGAGGTGGGCACCGACCCCGGCACCCTCCCGGAGAGCATGTCTGCCTGGGTGATTCGCCGAGAGCGCGAGGGCGAGCCGATCGACGCCTTCCGCCTCGAGGAGATCGAGGTTCCCGAGCCGGGCGCGTTCGAGGTGGTCGTGCGGGTGATGGCCGCCGGCGTCAACTTCAACAACGTCTGGGCGGCGCTCGGCGAGCCGGTGTCGGTCTTCCGCTACCACCCCGACGAGGATCACCACATCGGCGGCTCCGACGCCTCGGGCGTGGTCTGGAAGTGCGGCGAGGGCGTGACCACCTGGAAGCCGGGCGACGAGGTCGTGATCCACTGCAACCAGGCCTCTTACGAGGACGTCGAGGTACACGGGCTAGACCCGCTCGCCGCGCCGTCGCAGAGGATCTGGGGCTACGAGACCTCGTGGGGCTCGTTCGCGCAGTTCACCAAGGTCCAGGCCCAGCAGCTCATCCGAAAGCCTCAAAACCTGACGTGGGGAAGAAGCGGCCTCCTACGGTCTCACGTACTTCACCGCCTACCGCATGCTCATCGACCAGTGCAAGCTCCAGGCCGGCCACCGCGTCCTGATCGGGGGCGCGGACGGAGGCCTGGGGGGTCTTCGTCACTCAGCTGTGCCGGGGGGCGGGAGCGGAGGCGGTCGGGGTCGTGTCGTCCCCAGAGAAGGCCGAGCTCGTCAAGCAACTCGGGGCCGTCGAGGCCATCGACCGCAACGAGTACGTCGGCATGATGCGCCGCGGCGGCGAGTCGGCCGATGAGGAGAAGGCCCGCTTCAAGGAGTCGCGGCGGTTTTGCAAGGCAGTCGCCGAGGCGCTCGGAGGGCCGCCCGACATCGTCTTCGAGCACGTCGGCCAGGCGACCTTCCCGACCTCGGTCCTGTGCGTGAAGCCCTTCGGAAAGGTGGTCATCTGCGGGGCGACCTCGGGCTTCAACCTCGATTTCGACGTCCGCTACCTGTGGATGCGCCAGAAGCAGATCATCGGCTCGCACTTCGCCAACGCCTGGGAGGCCACCAAGGCCAACGAGCTGATCGAGCACGGCCTCGTCCGACCCGTTCTGTGGCGCACCATGGGCTTCGAGCAGGTGGCCGAGGCGCACCAGCTGATGCGCGAGAACCAGCACCTCGGCAAGATCTCGATCCTGGTCGGCGCGGAGTCCGAGGGGCTCGGCAAGGACGCCCAGGGAGCGGGAGCCTTTCGAGCGACGGTGGGGGGCTAGTGCCCGGCGAGCTCGGCGAGAGCCTGGTGGTGGTGACCTGGCTCGCCACCCCGTGGCGGGGCGAACGCTTCGAGGAGGCCTGGGCGCCCGTGGCCGAGGCCGTGCTCGACTACGGCGCCACCGCGTATGCCTTCTACCGTGGTCAGGAGGAGCGGGCTCGCTTCACCCAGCTCGCCTTCGGCTTCGACACGAAGCTCGACTGGGAGCGCTACTGGTACTCCGACGAGGTCGTGGCCGCGCGCGAGCGGGCGAGCGGCCTGTTCCAGGTACCGATCGTGCCGGAGTGGCAGCGGCTGGTCGGCTTCGGCTCACGAGCGCTGGTCCCGATCGCCCAATGGGCGAGCGGACCCACAGAGGGATCCTGACTCAGAACTGCCCCGCGCCCCGACGAGCGGGAGCTAGAGGCGGTCGATCACCTTCAGCAGGGCCTGCGTCTGGGCCCTGGACTTGTAACGCAGGTCGCGGAGCTCCTCGCGAAGCTCCACCCGCATCTGTCGCAGCGCGGCGATCCCCTCGCGCTCGCCGAGCACGAGCGCGTCGAGCGCGGTGACCTGGCGGTCGGGGACGCGCTCGGCGCGAACCGTCTGCTCGCGGATGGACTCGCGCAGGTCGGAGTGCTGCTCTCGGGACAGACGCATCTCCTCCCGGACCTCGGACATCAGCTCTTTCCGCGCTCCATGTGCTTGTTCCCGCGCTCCATGTGCTCTGTCGATTCGCCTGAGGACCGGCTCGTCGGCCATGGGATCATTGGGCCACCCGCCGACAGCGACCAACGCGCTCAGCGCAACGACCTCTTCACGTCCCAGTGACGGTCGCCCTACTCCCGCTCGAGCGGCGCCATGGTGAGTCCGGCTTCGTGGAGCTGCGCCCAGTAGTGCTCGGCGGTTTCCCGCGGACCCGTCCAGACGATCGCCTGGCCGGTGTTGTGGATCCTCTCGGCGAGCCGGTGCCCCTCTTCGAGCGAGACCCCGGGGAGCGTCCGCGCCAGCGCCGCGGCGACCCCGTCGAAGGTGTTGTGGTTGTCGTTGAGGACGATCACGCGCCAGTTGCCGCCGAGGTCGGCGCCGGGGCCGGTGGTCTCGGAGCGCTCGCCCGTCTCGGTTTCGACGATGGTCACGGGCGGGTCGCGGGCGCCCGCTCGCCCTGGCCCTTCCCGACGGCGGCTCCCTCCCGCTCGGCCTTCTTGCGCCAGTAGCGCTCGAGGCCGAGGTAGAGCTGGTCCGGTGGGGCCGCCTGGAGGAAGCGCTCGGACACATCCTCGTCGCCCTCGGCCGCCGCGCGCAGCTCGGCCTCGACGGCCGCGACGAAGGCCTCCTCCCCGTGCGCGCGGCTGCGCTCGCCCTGGCGCGCGAGGCCCTCGCGCAGGCGCGCGAGGTGGCCCTCCACGTCGTCGACTCGCCCGAAGTGGGTGAGGCACAGCGCCCGGGGGCCGAGCCGCTCGAGGACCCGCACCGACTCCTCCCAGGCCTCGAGGTCGATGTCGGGCGGCGGCGTGGGCGGCAACACGTGGTCGACTGGCGGGATGCGCACGCCGGCGACGTCGCCGACGAAGGCCTCTCCGCTGCTCTCAGAGAAGTAGGTGACGTGGTGGGAGGCGTGCCCCGGCGTGTACTCGACGCGGAAGTCGCCCTCGACGGTCTCGCCCCCGGCGAGGGCACGGACGTTTCGCTCGGGCACGGGAACGACCTCACCCCACAGCCGGTCCATGTCGTCTCCGTAGAGCTGGCGGGCGCTACGCAGGAGTACCTCGGGGTCGACGAGGTGCGGTGCGCCTACCTCGTGCACGTACACCGTCAGCTCGGGGAAGCGCTCGACGAGCTTGCCCGAGGCGCCCGCGTGGTCGAGATGGACGTGGGTGAGCAGTAGCGCCCGGGGCTCGGCGCCGCCGAGTCCCTCGAGCAGGGCGTCCAGTCCCGTGGTCGGGCCCGGATCGACGATCAGGCCGTCGATCTCGTGGGCGGCGATCACCCGGTCGCGGCCCATGGGCATGACGTCGATGACCCGGCTCACCGCTCGGACCTTAGAGCTTTTCCCTCGGAACCCGTAGCGATTCGAGCTCCCTCGAAGCGGGGCGGCAGCCGAGACGAGACCCACCCGCCCTTACAATCCCGGCGTGGGCGAGACGCTTCCACACCGCCTGCCCGAGCCCGACCGCCCGTGGGTCATGCGCACCTACGCGGGCCACTCGACGGCGCGCGACTCTAACGCGCTCTACCGCCGCAACCTCGCCAAGGGCCAGACCGGCCTGTCGATCGCCTTCGACCTGCCGACCCAGACCGGCTACGACCCCGACCACGAGCTGTCGAGGGGCGAGGTCGGAAAGACGGGGGTCTCGATCGCCCACAAGGGCGACATGCACCGCCTCCTCGACGGCATCCCGCTGGACGAGATGAACACCTCGATGACCATCAACGCCACCGCGGCCTGGCTGCTCGCCCTCTACCTCGTCACCGCGGAGGAGAACGGCGTCGATCGCGGCGCCCTCCAGGGCACGACCCAGAACGACATCATCAAGGAGTTCCTCTCGCGCGGGACCTATGCCTTCCCGCCCGGACCGTCGATGCGGCTGATCGCCGACACGATCGCCTTCACGGTCGACGAGGTTCCGAGGTGGAACCCGATCAACATCTGCTCCTATCACCTCCAGGAGGCCGGAGCGACGCCGGTGCAGGAGATCGCCTACGCGATGTCCACGGCCCACGCCGTGCTCGACGCCGTCCGCGAGCGAGTCGATCCGGCCACCTTTCCCCGGGTCTTCGGCCGCATCTCCTTCTTCGTCAACGCCGGCATCCGCTTCCTCGAGGAGCACGCCAAGCTCCGCGCCCTCGCAGAGCTCTGGGAGGCGCTCGGCCGCGAGCGCTACGGGGTCACCGACGAGAAGTACCTGCGCCTGCGCTACGGGGTCCAGGTGAACTCGCTCGGGCTCACCGAGGCCCAGCCCGAGAACAACGTGATCCGCATCGTCCTCGAGGCGCTCGCGGTGACGCTCGGTCGCGACGCGCGCGCCCGGGCGATCCAGCTCCCCGCCTGGAACGAGGCCCTCGGGCTCCCGCGCCCGTGGGACCAGCAGTGGTCGCTGCGCATCCAGCAGATCCTCGCCCTCGAGACCGACCTGCTCGAGTACCCGGACGTCTTCGAGGGCTCGAAGGTCATGGACGGGCTGGTCGCAGAGCTCGTCGAAGGCACCAGGGCCGAGATGGCGATCGTCGCCGAGCACGGCGGCGCGGTCGAGGCCGTTCCCTACATGAAGACCCAGCTGGTCGAGTCCCACCGCGAGCGCGTCGCACGGATCGAGCGGGGAGAGCTGAAGGTGGTCGGACAGAACGTGTTCACCGACGCCGGGCCCTCGCCCCTCCAGGAGGGCGAGGACGGCGGGATCATGCGCGTCGACCCCGAGGTCGAGCGAGGCCAGATCGAGGCCGTGCGCCGGTGGCGCTCCTCAGACCGCGACGCCGGCGCGGTCGCGGCCGCCCTCGACGACCTGCGCCTGACCGCCCGCGAGGAGAGCGCGAACCTGATGCCGGCGACGATCGCCTGCGCGCACGCCGGCGTCACGACCGGCGAGTGGGCGGGCGCCCTGCGGGACGCCTTTGGCGAGTACCGGGCACCGACCGGGGTCTCCGATGCGGCGTCCACCTCCGAGGACGGGTCACTGGTGGCCTTGCGCGAGCGCGTCGAGGAGGTCTCCGAGGCGCTCGGGCGCCGGCTCAAGATCCTCGTCGGCAAGCCCGGCCTCGACGGCCACTCCAACGGTGCCGAGCAGATCGCCGTGCGGGCCCGCGACGCCGGCATGGACGTCGTCTACGAGGGCATCCGGCTGACCCCCCGAAGGATCGCTCAGGCGGCGGTCCAGGAGGGCGTACACGTCGTCGGGCTCTCGATCCTCTCGGGCTCGCACCGCGAGCTGATCCCCGATGTCCTGCGCTACCTGCGCGAGGCGAGCGGAGGCAAGAACGGGAGCGACGCGCCGACGGTGCCGGTCGTGGTCGGCGGGATCATCCCCGAGTCCGACGCGCGCGAGCTGCTCGCGGCCGGCGTGGCGCGGGTCTACACGCCGAAGGACTTCGAGATCACGCGCATCATGAGCGACATCGTGGAGCTCGTGGCCTGGCGGGCCGGGGCGCCCGGCCCCACGGCCGCGGCCACCCTCGCTGCGCCCCCTCGGGTTGCCCCTCGTCTGTGAGGCCGGACGCGCCGGCTTGAGCCTCGGCGGCGGGGAAGGTGCAGAGGGCTGGGCCGCTGCGCTTGGGCGGCGGCTGCGGGCGGGCGATCGTGGCGCCGCTCCGGCCGCGCTCAACTTGGTCGAGGACCGCTCCCCGGGAGGCCGCGAGGGCGCGGCAGCGCTCCTCGCCGAGGTGTCTCCCACCGCGCTCGGAGGCGAGGCGCCCGCTCACCTCGTCGGCGTGACGGGGCCTCCGGGCGCCGGCAAGTCCTCGTTGCTCGCGGAGCTCGTCTCCGCCTGGCGCGCGCGGGGACGCACGGTCGCGGTGCTCGCCGTCGACCCGTCCTCGAAGCGCTCGGGCGGCTCGCTGCTCGGCGACCGGGCCCGCATCGACCACGATCCCGCCGACGACGGCGTCCTCATCCGCTCGACGGCCACGGCCGGACGGCTCGGGGGCCTCGCGGCGCCGACGCGCACCGCCGCCCTGACCCTCGCGTCCGCCTTCGAGGTCGTCGTCGTCGAGAGCGTGGGGGTCGGCCAGTCGGAGACCGAGATCGAGGAGCTGTGTGACACGGTCGCCGTGGTGGTCCAGCCGGGATCGGGCGACACGCTCCAGTTCCTCAAGGCGGGGATCATGGAGGTGCCCGACCTGCTCGTCGTCACCAAGGCTGACCTCGGCGACGTGGCTCGACGCGCCCGACGCGAGCTCGAGGGAGCGCTGCGCTCCCTGGGCGCGGCGCAGACGCCCGTGCTGTCGGTGTCCTCGCTGTCGCCCGCACAGGGCATCGACGAGCTCGTCGCGGCGATCGACGCACACCGTACCGGGCTCGACGTCCGATCCGTCCGCGTCCGGGCACGCCGCCTGGCCGCGGTATCGGCGTTCGCCGCCGAGCACGGCGAGCGGGGGCTGCGCGGGCTCGGCGGCAGACGGGCCGCAGAGCGGGTGGTCGCCGAGCTCGACCCGGGGCTCGAGGTACAAGCTCTAGTCGCCGCGCTCGAGAGCGCGGGCCGCGGCACCCGGTAGCGTTTGCCCAGGTGGCCCGCGGCTCCAGTCCTCTTCAGGCGGTCTCCCCCACTTGAGCCTCTGGGTCATGCTCGCCCTCCCGCTGGGCGCCTTCCTGGTCGTCAGCGGGCTGGCCCGGGCCCTCGGGGCGACCAGCCTGGGCGTCGCCGCCAGCTTCGGTGTGCTCGCCTTTGCGGCGACCACCCTCGCGGTGCTGCTCCGCGACGCGCCGCCACCCGACGACCGGGGCTAGGGGCCCCCGGCGCTGGCTCAAGCGCCGCAGGCCGATCCGCCGGGGCGTCCAGAAGCCGGCGCAGGACATCCGGCGCGACGAAGGGCACGTCGGCGGCACAGACGAGAGAAGAAGAGCGGCTCCCCTTCCTCCCCTCAGCGCCGGAGCCGGCCGCGCTCGCGCTCCAGCGAGCGGGGCTCATCGCGCGCGCCGATCCCGGCTGCCTCCGCGACCGCGAGTAGCCCGACCGAGGCGAGCACCGCCACGATGGCGCCGAGGAAATTGAGCTCCCAGATGTCCCCGGTCCCGAGCGCGCTGGCCACCGTGCCGCCGACGACCGAGCCGAGCACGCCCAGCAGCAGGGTGAGGGCGAGCCCGATCCGCTGGCGGCCCGGGAGCACCAGCCGGGCGATCAGCCCGACGACGAGCCCGAAGACGATGAAGCCGATCACGCTTGGAAGCTTATCGCCCCGACATCGACTCGATGCGGTAGCGACCTTCGACCTCCGTTAGCCGGATCGTGTCGCTCGCCGGCTCCTCCCCAGCCGAGCTGGCGCGCACGCGCGCGATCGCGGCGTCGCGGCCGAGCGTCACACCGAGGAGCTCGAGATCGGGGTCTCGGACGCTCGCGACCGCGCGCCCCAGGCGGCGCGGACACTCCTCACCGCCGGCGCGCCGGCGCCCCTCCGGCGAGAAGACCCGATCGCAGACCCGCTCGAGGTCACGGTCCTCTAGCGCCTCCTCGAAGGCGTCGATCGTCTCCTCGATGCGCTCGACCGAGCCGCCCTCCGGGGCCCCGGATCCTCCCTCGCCGCAGGCCGTGAACGCCAGGACGGAGACCAGAATCGCCACAGCGGGGACGCTTTTCACCGCAGGCAGCATAATGAGGGGGATGGAGGGCTCCCCGCGCGACTCCCTCACGAGCTCGGCGAGCTGGCTGCGCTGCTATCGCTGCTGGTCGCAGAACCTCGAGGTACAGGTCCACTACGAGGGAGTTCTGAAGGTCGACCCCCAGACCGGCGAGGCCGTGGACCCCGTCGAGGAGGTCCAGGAGGCGGTCGTCCAGTGCCTCGACTGCCTCCACGACCAGCCCCACCTGAGCCTCATGCTCTACGAGGAGGGCGGCCGCCGGGTGAGCCGGATCGAGGCGATCGAGGACCGCTGGGAGCGGATGGTCGTCGGCACGCCCTGGGTGGCGTCGTGCACGGTGGGGGTGGACGCCGATCAGGTCGAGAGCTGCTCGGGTCCCGAAGCCGCCGAGCACCTGACCCACGCGGCCTTCGGCGACGCCGGGACGCGCGAGTTCTTCACCCACGTGCGGTTCCACAAGCACGAGGGCGAGCAGATCGTCGTCCACATGCTGGTCGAGCTCTACGCCCGCTCGGCCGAGGAGGCGACCGAAGTGCTCGAGTCGGTCTCGCGGGGAGAGCTGACGATCACGTCGCTCGCCGAGGAATCACGGCCGCCGGCGTCGACCGGAGGCGAGCCGCCGCACTAGAAGCCCGCGGCGCCCCTACGCCCCGACCGCGGCCGCGATCTCCTCGCTCAGCGCCGGGAAGCCGCGCAGGTACTCCTCGCGTTCCTGCTTCAGACGCTCGACGCTGCGCTCGTACTCGGCGATGCGACCCTGCGACTCGTAGAGCTCGCGCGGGCGCAGGACCGCCTCGTCAGCGGCCTCGATGCCCGGCACGTGGGACGCCACCTGATAGCCGAAGTCGGGGTCGCGCTGCCAGCCGATCGTCCCTTCGGCGATGCCCTTGACGATCGCCGAGGAGTGCGGGATGCGGACCTGGCGGGAGCGCTCGTCGCCGGGGGGACCGCCGACGCTGCCGGTGTTCAGCAGGTAGACGTCGAGCTCGTGCTCGCCCATGAGCTCGAGGAAGCGGTTTCCCTGGAGGTCGTCCTCGTCGGGCCAGAAGGGGTTGGTGCCGGGCACCCGCAGGCTCTTGCCGGACTCCTCGGCGCCCCCGGCGCTCGTCCCCTGGGTCTCGCCGAGCATGAAGTAGGCCGCGGCCTGGCGCGCGTCGAGCTTCGCGACGGCCGGAATGACGTTCTCGTTGCGGTTGAGGATCAGGAGGAAGTCGGCCCCCTCGAGATCGCGCGCGGGGGCGGCCTCGATCGCCGAGAACGAGAACGTCGCGCGGCCGTTCTGCGTGTAGCTCTCGTCGAAGAAGTCGAGCTCGCCCGACTCGTCCTGGGAGACGTTCTCGAGGTAGGCCTCGGGCTTGATGACCGCGCCGTGGATCGTCGGCTCGTGCTCGGGGCTGAGCCCGAACGTCTTCGCGAAGCAGCCGGCCTCGGTGGCGTAGACCTTGCCCCCCGGCATCATGGCCACGAAGTCGTCCTGAACGGGCCGGGAGCCGTTCTGGTCGGTGAAGGTGGTCGTGGTCTTCCCCGTCCCCGAGAGGCCGACGATCAGGCCGACCTTGTCGCCCGAGCCGGTGGGGATCACCTTGCAGCCGGCGTGCAAGGGCAATCCGCCACGGTCGAAGACGAGCTTGTTCCACATCCTCAGGCCCGCCTTCTTCGACTCGCCGAAGTAGTCGGAGTTGCAGACGCGGGTGACGCCGCGCTCGAGGTCGACCGTGATCACCCGGTCGTTTGGATAGCCCTCGACGGCGAGGTTGGGGGTGTAGATGACGGTCAGCTCGGGCTCGAAACCGTCTTCGGGGTAGACCTCGAAGTAGAGCTGCTTCTGCATCGCCGCGATGTTGGCGTTCGACTCCTCGACGTAGAGCCGGGCAGCGGTGCGGTACTCGGGGTCGTCGCCGATGTAGCCGTCGACGATGAGCATGTCGCGGCCGGCGACGTAGTCGTCCTGGAGCTCGGCGATGCGGTGACCCTCCTCGCGTGAGATGGCCTGCTGCGAGCTCTCCGCGTGGTCGTCGACGAGGATGAACGTCGATGCCTTGGAGCGAGCGAGCACCCGGGTATGGACGTTCAGGTTCCCGTAGCGCGTACGGCGCGCGTTCGGCATGGCCGCGGCAAGGTCTTTGAGCTCGGCGGCGCTCGGGTTGGCCCGGACTGTCTTGGCGTCGGGCAGCGGAGACATCTGCTTGGCCATGGCCTGGAAGGACTCCTGACTATGTGCGGCGCTGTCACGCCGGCGAAGGCGAGGTAGATTACCCGCCGGAACCGACGACCGGTTCAGGCTCGGGCGACTGCCCTAGCCGCCGCGGCGATCGGTGCGCGCGTCATCCTCCTCGCGACCGCGGGCGTCGTCCTCGCGACCGCGGGCGTCGTCCTCCCGCCGCTCCTGGTCGTCCCTGCGCTTCTGCCTGCGCTCGGAGTCTCGCTCGCCCTGCTCGCAGCTCTGGTGGTCGTCCTCTCCGTCTTCTCTGTCCCTCGGGGGGCGCTGGCACTCCGTCGCGCGATCGCCGGCGGCTCGCCGGGCGTCGCGGCGGTCACGGGAGGAGCGGGATCCGGCTCGAACCTCCGCCGGCACCTCGAGCGGGCCGTCTGATGCGGAGCGCCGCTCCGGGGTCGCCGAGCCGGAGCTCGCAATCTCTTCGGCCGAGTCGCCCGAGCGCTCCCCTTCCCGTTTCGAAGGGCGGCGCGCGCGGTCGCCCGACTCGGACCCGGGCGACGATCTCCGCCGGGCGGCATCCGAGCTCGGCCTCGCCGTCCGGCTAAGGCGACGGCGAAGGTAAGGCTCGACCCCGGGGAGGACGGAGGAAGCTGGCGATGCCTCCGCCTCGGACGCCACCTTGGTTTCGGCAGTCCGCGCGGCGGTCCCGGGCGGGGTCCCGAGAGTGGCGGCTCCGAGAGGTCGGCCCACGCGAGGCAGGCGGGCGGGCGGTGCATCGGTGGAGACCAGCGGTTGTGCGGGCGGAAGCGGGCGGGTCGGCCGGGGAAGGTCGGGGACATCAACCGGCAGCGGAGGATCGACGGGAATGTCGATCGGGGACAGCTCGAAGCCCGGAAGGAGATCGATGTCGGGGAGCTCGAAGCCCAGGTCGAAGTCGATGTCGAGGGCAAGGCCTCCGCCTGCGAACAGAAAGTCGAACAGCCGAGTAACGTCGAGGTCGACCAAGCCGACAAGGCTTGGCAGACTTACCCTCAAGTCGAGCCCAAGGGCCCGGGCAGGCACGAGCCTGGGCACCGGTCGAGGGCGCGTAGCGGCGGCCGCCAGCGGCCTCGCTCGCCGCGGCGGGCCGACGCGTAGCCGGGGCCGGGATGCAGCACGCGGGCGGGCGGCGCGGGGTAGAAGGTTGGTAACAGGTCCCCTGGCCGGCCGCGGCCTCGACGGATCGCGCGCCCGATCCGAGGCGACGCCCGATCCCTCGCCCTCCGGGAACAGAGGGCGCAGCGGCCGAAGGTCACGCCATTCTGGCGGAAGTGCTGCGCGAGGTTCATCCCTCTTTGCCGGCTCGTCGCGATCGCCGAAAGGGAACCCGACGCCCAGAGCGCCCGCCAGGGCGGCGATGAGAAAGAAGGCCGAGAGGGCGCTGAGGGCGACGATGACTTGCCCGCCGCGGCGGTCGGAGGTAGACCGCGGACTCGCTTCGGCGGCGGGGTGGTCCTCCACCGACTGCTTCAAGCGTTTCAGCATCCCCGATCGGCGAGGGTAGCCGACTTTGAGAGGGGTTGACTCACCCCCCGCGAGAAACCGAGCCGTCGATGGCTCTCAGGCCGCTCCCACGCTGCCCGAGCACCCGCGTCCGACGAGCTTCTTACCTCAACCTAGCGCCCTGGCCAGCCACTTGGCGGCGGAAGGAAACGAGAGCTAGTCGTCGTCTCCCTCTTCATCGTCATCGCCACCCTGGCCTCGCTTGCCCTTCTTGGGTTTCCTCTCCTTCTGGTCCTGCTTGTTCGCCTTGAGCTTCCTGGCCTTGCGCGGCTTTTGCGAGCGCTGACCGCGGCTGTGGCCGGCTCCCCGCGACGACCGCAGACGGGGAGGCTTGGGGCTCGTGCGCGGCGACGCGCCTGACCGACCAGCTCGCCGCGCCCGGCGGCGGGGCGCATTCGCGGCGCCGGAGCGCGGCGAGGAAGAGCTCGGCGAAGACGATCGCGTCGGGGAGCTGCCCCGGCCGGCCGCCGATCCGCCGGCGGAACGAACGCTCTGGCGGAGGTCCGCACTCGGGCGCTCGTTCGCCCCTGAGGTCGCACTCGCCGGCCTGGCCTGGCCCGCCTCGTTCCCCCCGCCGCCCCCGCCCCGCGACGCGCTGCTCACGGCAAGGCCGGCGGTACCGGTGCCCGCGCCTGGGGCGGAGGCGTCGGCGGAGCGAAGAGGAGCCGCGGTCACGCGCGCGAGGCGCCTGCGGTCGCGCAGGACGTCGGCGACGAGCACGCTCGAGCGGAGGTTGATCTGGGCGGCGAGCCCGGAGATGTCGCGATCGGGGAAGCGATAGGCCTCGACTAGGCTCCGCCCGCGGGCGACCAGGAGGACGTCGAAGCTGGAATCCGCCTGGGAGTTGACGACCGTCACGTTGATGGGTGCGGGCGGCGCACCCGGACTACCGGGGAGGGAACCGCCGCCCGGCAGGGGATCGCCGCCCGGCAGGGGATTGCCGCCCGGCAGGTCGGGCGGATCGATCACCGGGTCACCGATCGGCGGGAGCGGGGTGTCCGGGAGAGGGGGGAGGCGCGGAATGGCGAGGTCGAGGTCGATCGGAAGGTTGGGGAGGTTTTGGAGATCTATCTCGACGATCTCGAGGAGCTCGTTCGCGGCGCCCAGAGCCGTGCCCAAGCGGGTCGCGAGAATCCGTCGCACCGAGGGCAGGGGGATCCTCGGTGCGCGTAGGTCCGTGGGGGCCCGGAGGGCCGCTGGCCGGCGCCGCCCGGCAGGAGCCCCCTCTCCAGCGACCCGGGCGCGGCGGAGGGTCCTAGCGCCTTCCGGAAGGGCGCGAAGGCGGAGTGCCCCGGCGCCGTCCGACTCGGCCGCCAGCACGCCTGAGCCTTCTCCCGCCGCGGTGCGCTTGAGAGCCGCTATGTCCTTGAGGCTCGGTGCGAGCGGCAGCAGCGGCTCGAGGTTCGCCCAGTCGGAGGGGACCCCCGCGGGCCCGCGCGCCTCCTCGTCGTCCCCGAACGGAAGGCCGCCGCCGACGGCGCTCCCGACCCCTGCGGCGAGGAGTAGCACCACCAGAAGGGCAAGAGCGAGCGCCGCGACTCGCTCGCGGCGAGAGAGGCGGTCGAGCGAAGCCCTGAGCTTCGCCACCCCCCGCCGATCCGTCGGCTGCTTCCAAGTCGTTGCCATCCGCGCCTGTGCATCGTACCCGATTCCGGTGGGTCCCACGCCGGCCCTGGCGGCATCGGGCCGCGCGCGTCCACGGCGCGGTATCGGTGGTGAGAGGAAGGCGTCGACCGGACCTGCAGACACGGCGTTCGCGCGAGACGACTTCGACCTAGACTGGTGCCATGCGCCGCGTCCGCACGGCCCTGCGCTTCGTGGCCTCGGTGCTGATGGTGAGCGGCGCCCTGCTGGTCCTCGACGCGACGACAACCCTCCTCTGGCAAGAGCCGATCTCCTGGGGTATCGCCAAGACCCGGCAGTCGGACCTCGAGCGAGAGCTCGCCGGCATGGCGGGCGACGGGGGCGGCGATTTCGCCGCGGCCGCGGCCCGCCTCGCCGACCGCGTTGAGCGCGGACGCGCCCTGGGGCGGATCTCGATGCCGACCTTGCGACGCAGCTTCGTCATGGTCCAGGGGGTCGGCACCTCGGCGCTGCGAAAGGGTCCCGGCCACTACTCCGACACGCCGCTTCCGGGCCAGCGCGGGACGGTCGCCGTCGCGGGCCACCGAACCACCTACCTTGCGCCCTTCCGCACGATCGATCGGCTGCGGCGCGGTCAGCCGCTCGTCCTCGAGATGCCCTACGGGCGCTTCGTCTACCGAGTCGAGAAGCGGAGGATCGTGCCGCCCACCGCCACCGAGGTCACCCGGCGCGTCGGCCACGACCGGCTAGTGCTCACGGCCTGCCACCCGCTGTACAGCGCGGCCCAGCGGATCGTGGTGTTCGGGCGGCTCGAGCGGGCGGAGCCGCTCCCGACCTGAGCAGACCGGGCACCGATCCGGGCCGGCGCCGAGCTGGCGCCGCCTCGTCCCTCGACCTGCGACTCGTCGCGGGATTCGATCAGCAACACGAGCCCGATCACCAGCGCGAGGGAGATGATCAACACCGCGAACCAGTACATCAGCGAGCCGAGCAACCGCCGCGCTCGCGAGCGCCGGCCCCTCCGGCCCGGTCCACGGTGCTCAGGAGAGCTCATCGCGCAGCTTCCCGAGCGCTCGGTAGACGCGCCCCTCGACCGTGGTCAGCCGCTCGCCGGTGACCTGGGCGATCTCGGGAACGGTCAGGTCACCGCCGAAGCGCAGGGCGATCGCCTCGCGCTCCTCGTCGCTGAGGCCGGCCAGAGCTCGCGTCACGGTGTCGCGGTGCTCGACCCCCTCGAGCGCCCGGTCGGGAGGGCTCTCCTCCCCGCCCGCCACTGCGCCCGAGCGTGCGCCGGCGATCGCACGCGCCTCGGCCGTCCGCCCGCGCGCGTGGTCGCGCAGGAGGTTGAGGGCGATCGAGTAGATCCACGTCTTGGCGCTGCCCCGGCGGCGGTCGAAGCGGCGGCGGGCGCGCAGGACGCGCTCGAAGGTGTCGGCGAGCAGATCCTCGGCGAGGACCCGATCGCCGGTGCGGTAGGCGAGAAAGGCGAAAAGCGGCTCCGCGTGCTCGGCGTAGAGGCGCTCGAAGTCAGCGTCGCGCATGTTTTCCGCAGGCTCGGTCAGGAAGGGAGGCGCTCATCCGTATAAGGAGGTGATGAGCGATCGAAGCGAGCGCCCTCTTCCCGATGACCTCCTCCCCGTGGCCCAGTGGCTGCGCGAGGAGCGGCCGTCGCTCGACGGGCTCGCGCTCGACCGCGCCAAGACCCGCGCGCGTGCGCGGGCGGCCGCCGCGGAGCGAACGGGGGTCAGCCACGGGAAAGGAGCTCTCTTGAGGTCACGTATCGCGATCACGATGATTCTGGCGCTGGGCATCCTGATGTCACTCGGTGGGGTCGGCCTGGCCGTCTCCGGGCTCGGGGACTCGGGTGACGCCTCAGAGGTGCAGTACTTCAGCAATCCCGGCGATTCCGGCGGCTCCGGCGGTTCGAGCGAGTCGACCACTCTGAGCGATCCGAGCGATCCGGCCGACGTCCAGCCGGCGGAGCAGCAGTCCTCGGGCACCGGCGGCGGTGAGCTCCCGTTCACGGGCTTCGCGGCCATTCCGGTGCTGATCGGCGGTCTCGGCCTGCTCGGCTCGGGCTTCGTGCTCCGTCGTCGGAGCTCCCGCGAGTAAGTAGGAACGGGTCGGGGCCGAGTCCCGGCCTCGGCGTGGCCGAGGGGACTCAAGGCGCGAGCGGAAGGCGGGCCTCCAGGGCCCGCCTTCGCCATTCGGGGGACCTGTCGGCCGTTCCGAGCTCGATGGCCGCCTCCTGCGTCAGCGGGCTGAGGGGGTTGAGGGCGAGCGCGACTGCGGCCGGAGGCCGAGGATCGAGCCCGGCCGCGCCCCGCACGAGCGCGAGCCCGTAGTGGTACTCCCAGTTCGCCGGGTCGCGGGCGAGGGCATTGCGCATGCTCTTGACCGCGAGCTCCGAGAATCCCGCTCGGACGTCGCAGTAGGCGAGCAGCTCGAAGGGCTGGGGCCGGACGCTTAGATAGGAGATCGACGTGATGGCGGCGTCGACGCTGCGGGTGCAGTCGCCGCGGCGAAAGGCGGCGACGCTCTCGTCGAGGGCCCGCTGGGACAGCGCGGCGAGGGCGGGCGTGACCGCGAGCAGTAGGCACCCGAGCGCGGCCACGATGCGCGAGAGCGGTGCCGGCCCCTGGGCGCGGCCGGTCTCCCCCGCAGGCGCCGCGATCGCCAGGCCACCGAGGGCGAAGACCCACGTTGTGACCGCCGGCATCTCCCAGTGCCAGTCGACGCCCGCATGCACGGCCCAGGCGAGGACGGCGGCGAGAACGGCGGCGTAGAGGCTGCGGTTGCGGCCGCGGGCGCGGACGGCGAGGGCGCCCCCGAGGGCCAGCAGCACGAGGACGAGCAGGCCCAAGCCGATCAAGCCGAGCTCAGCGAGCGACTCGAGATACAGCGAGTGGCCGTCGAGGACATTGAAGTCCGAGTCCCGGTCGCGAGCCCATAGGATCTGGTAGCTCCCGGCGCCCTGGCCCCGAAGCGGTGCGGCGCTGAAGGCATCGACTGCGACCTTCCAATGATCCAGGCGACCGTTGTTGGCGGGGCTCGTCAGCCGGTCGCGAGTGTCGGCGGTGGCGAGGGTGTCTCCCGCGACGAAACGCGCGTACTGGCGCTCGACGCGGTCGGGCACGTCGAGCGCCAGGAGGAGAGCGACCAGAGCGAGCGCGACCGTCGCCCCTCCCGCCAGCTTGGCGCGTCGGGGAATGCCCGCGTTTGCCGCCGCCTGGCGCTTGGCACCGCCCTCGATCAGCTCATCGACGGGGGCGAGACCGAGCCGGAGAAGGCCCGCCCCGAGCGCACATGCAAGGAGGACCGGCGCGAGCTCATGGCCCTGCGCGATAGCAGCGGGGGCCGCGGCACCCTCGCGGCCGAGCAGCTCGGCCCCGTAGGTCTGGACGAGGGCAAGCGCCGTGGTCGGTCCTGCGGCCAAAGCCGTACTGAGCAGGCCCCAGGGCCGCCCGAGTAACGCGTAGACGAGCGCGCCCAGAACCGCGACGGCGATCGCCCCGCGCGAGAAGGTAAGGAGCAGCGTGGACGCGAGCAGCGGAATCGCCCCGGCACTCAGAGCCCGCACCGCTCGCGGCTGGCCCGGTCCGCTCGTCAGGTGCAGGCACGCAATCGCGCCGACGGCGGCCAGCAGGCCAAGCGCGTTCCAGTAATCAACCGGATAGCTCAGGCGCTCGACGAGGGCCGAGGGCTCCGTAGCCAGGACGTCGGGCAACAGCCTGCTCGTGAGCCCCGCCAGGCAGACCACGCTCACCGCGCCGGCGAAGGCCCGCAGCGCCCACTCGAGCCGTGGCGCCGTGACGGGCAAGGTGGCGAGCGTGACGAGGGCGAGTAGATAGAGGAGCGTCCGGTCGAACTCGAGCAGGGCGCGAGCCGGAGACCCCGACCAGAGCGCCGACAGGAGCGTCCAGATCGCGAGGAGGGTCAGCGCCCCCCCGGCGAGGAGGACGAGTCCGGAAACTCCGGCGAATGGTCTCTCGGCCAGCGTGATTCGCACCACGAGGACGAGCGAAACCACGACCACCGCCAGTCCGGTCGCGTCCGGAAAGAAGCCTCCGCTGCTGAAGCTGAGGTAAAGAGTGAGCGCTCCGGGCAGCGCCACGAGCGCCCCGGCCACCGATCGATCCCTCCGCAACTTTCCTACAGCCCCCGGGTCTCGTGCCGATAACAGAGAGGACATGTTCGACGCGGGAGACCCGGCTTCCCCCAGGGAGGCAACGCGAGCTGGAGATGAAGACCCTACAGGGAGCCTCACGCAGATCGACTCGGCGGTGCGCCGAGACGGCGACCGAAGCCGGCCGCGCCGGTCCACTACGACCCCTTCACCGCCAAACCGAGTAAGGTCAGCCCCTGGCGGCCCTCAGACAACCGTCGCGCCGGGTGGACCGGCAAGAACGAGCGGCGAGAAGGCGCCCACGACCATGATCGGTAAAGTCACGGAAGATCCTGGGACCCTCTTCCGGGGCAGCCTCCGCCCCCCTCCCACAGATGAGTCCGAGGGTGTCGAGGTCCTCGAGGCCGGCCGCGCCACCGAGCGCACCCGGGGAGCTGAGCGCTGGAGCATCCTGCGCCGTCTGCTCTTCCTCGCCGACCTGCTCGCCGGCCTGGGCGCCGGAGCGCTCGTGGCCCTCGCCGCCGGGGTCCAGTCCGGCGCGGGGATCGGGCTTGTCGTCGGCGTCACCCTCCTCTGGCCGGCGCTCGCGTTTGCGTGCGGTCTCTACACGGGCGACGATCTGCGCTCGTGGGTGAGCGGCGTCCCGGAGACCCCGCGCCTCCTGACCGCCTCGATCGTCGCCTCCTGGCCGATCTTCGGGGTCGCCGTCGCTCTCGGCACGCGCAGCGCGCCGATGGCCGGACTCGTCTCCGTTCCGGCCGTGGGCCTGCTCAGCGGGGTCGGTCGGGCGGGAGCGCGGGCGCTCGCCCACCGGCTGACCGCCCTGCAGCAGAGGACCCTGATCGTCGGCTCGGGCCTCGTCGCCGGACAGGTCGCCCGCAAGCTCACGAGCTCGGCGCACTATGGGCTCATCCCCCTCGGGCTCGTCGACGACGAGATCCACGAGCCGCAGATGACCGACCTACCCCACCTCGGCCGGCTCGACGACCTAGTCGACGTCCTCGAGGAGCAGAGCGTGGACCGGGTGATCATCGCCTTCTCCCGCGCGACGCACGAGCAGCTGCTCTCGAGCATCAGAGCCTGCCGTGATCGCCAGGTGGCCGTCGACATCGTCCCGCGGTTGTTCGAGTTCATCGGCGGCGCCCGCGCGTTGGATCAGATCGGCGGGCTGCCGCTGCTCTCGATCGGTGCTCCGAAGCTAACCCGGGCCTCGCGAGTGGCGAAGCGCATGCTCGACGTCGCCGGCTCGGCTCTGGCCCTCATCGTGCTGGCCCCGCTCCTTGCCGCCCTGGCCATTGCCATCAAGCTCGAGTCCCCGGGTCCGGTCTTCTTCCGCCAGCGCCGATCGGGCCGCAGCCGCAGGACGATCGAGGTGCTCAAGTTCCGGTCGATGTACCGCGACGCCGACCAGCGCAAGCTCGAGTACGCCAAGGAGAACGACCTCGACGACGGCGTCATGTTCAAGATCAAGGACGATCCGCGGATCACCCGCGTCGGGGCGCTCCTGCGCACCCTCTCGCTCGACGAGCTGCCCCAGCTCTTCAACGTCCTCCGCGGCGATATGAGCCTGGTCGGTCCCCGTCCCCTCATCCTCGAAGAGACGGCCGCGCTCGAGCACGACTGGCACGAGCGTCGGCTCGATCTGCGGCCCGGCATGACCGGGCTATGGCAGATCTCGGGTCGCTCCCAGATTCCCTTCCACGAGATGATTCGCTTCGACTATCAGTACGTGGCGGGATGGTCGCTCGCCCGCGACATCGAGATCCTGCTGGCCACCGTGCCGGCGGTGTTGTCGCGACGTGGGGCTTACTAGGGCCCCCGGGGCGAGCGAGGAGACCTCTCAGCGTTCTCGCCGCGGGGCAAGCAGGCCCGGCAATCCACGGGCGAGGCGTCGCCCTGACCGCGCACGAATGGGTGGGGGTACGGGAAGCGGCTCACCGGCGAGGATCGCCGCGGGCGCATCTTTGACCATCCACTCGGCTCTGGGACCGACAACCGACGTCGCTAGGCCGACCGCTCGAGAAAGGCCGGGCGCCCGCTCCGCCGCAGCGCTGTGCGCGTCGGAGGCGATCACGTGCGCGAGCCCCCGCTCGAGGAGCGTGCGCGCGAGTCGCGCCGAGGCCGAGCGGCGAGGGTTTCCGAGCAGCGTACGCGCGGTCAACTGAACCAAGGCGCCACGCCCGACGATGGCCTCGAGTCGCTCCGGCGCCGCCTGAAAGGTCGCATTCCGCTCGGGATGGGCGAGCGTGAGTCGAAAGCCCTTGGTCGCAAGCTGGAAGAGAACGTCTTCGAAAGCGGGCGTAATCGCCCCGTACGGCGTCTCGAGCAGGATGTCACGCCCCGCCTGACCGAAGGAAGCGAGACCCAGGTCCTCGGCCGATGCGTCGCGGGCCCACTCGTAGTCGACTTCGGCGCCGGGGATCAAGCGCACCCCTGCGCCGTGGCTATCGAGGGCATCCGCGAGAGCACGACAGCGCGCGGCGATCTCCGATACGCGGACTCCCGGGAAATCCTGGCGGAGGTGTGGGGTCGCTGCCACTACCTCGGTCCCTTTCGCGTAGGCGGAGCGCAGCAGCTCAAGGCTTCCATCGACGGTGGTCGGGCCGTCGTCGATCGCGGGAAGCGCGTGGACGTGGAGGTCGATCACGCCGACGAGGCTAGTCCGCATGACTCGCGCTGTGCGGGTCCGCCGGCACGCGTCGAATCGCCGCGCAGATATCCGCATTCAAGGCCGGGCCAGAACCAGCCGAAACCCACGGAGAGGACATAGCCACTCTTCGCTGCGCGTTCGCCGAGCGTAATCTTCATGAGACCTCATACCCATACCTACCACTCGAAGGGGCGGGCGAAGATACGCTTCGCGGAGGCCGCAGCCGCTCAACCATGACCCTTCACCGCAACGACCCGCCCGAGGCGAGCCTCTACTCGCAGCAATCCTACGCCGGCCTCACGTTTCCGGGACGTGGGCACGCCCGGGGCCCCGCCGTCCCTACGCGAGGCGGACGGAGTGGCCAGGACGCCCCGCCCGAGGAGGGAGTGGTCGACCAGGCGCTTCGGATCGTCCGCAACCGCAAGTGGGTCTTCCTGCAGGCGCTCGTGCTGGTTCCGCTGCTCGCGCTGCTCTTCTCCCTGTTGCAGCCAGAGCGCTACACCGCCTCCTCGACCGTCCTCTTCCGCGATGCCGAGGATCTGCTGGACACCCAGGGGAGCAGGCCGACGATCGATCCCTCTCGGGAAGCCGCGACCAACGAGGAGCTCATTGCGCTGCCGGTCGTAGCCGCGCGAGCCGCGAAGGACCTCGGGCGTGGCACCACCGGCAAGCAGGTCGAGGAGTCGATCAACGTGAAGTCGACGGGGGAAGCCGACCTCGTGGAGATCGAGGCGGAGGCCGACACGCCGAAGCGGGCGGCGGCTCTGGCCGACGCCTACGGCGAAGCGTACATCGCCTTCCGCCGGGAAGCCGATCAGAGACGCGTCGACAGCGCGCTCCGCCTCGTACGCGCCAACCTCTCTGCGCTGTCGCCGGCGAAGCGCTCCGGCCAAGACGGGCAAGAGCTGCGGGATCGCCTCGAGCAGCTTCAGGTAGCCCGGGCCGTGCAGACCGGAGACGCGGAGCTGGTTCAGACGGCGACGCCGCCCAGCAGCCCCTCCTCCCCCAAGCCGCTGCGCAACCTCCTGCTCGGTCTGATCGTCGGCGGGGTCGTCGGCTTCGGGCTCGCGGCCCTGCTCGAGCGGTCGGACCGGCGGATTCGAGACGCGAAGGAACTCGAGGAGCTCTTCGAACTGCCCATCCTGACTCGGGTTCCGCGTAGCGAGGGCGTGACCGCCTCGGAGACCGAGGGCGGGGATACATGGCTGCCTTCGCGCGACGCCGAGGTTTTTCGCACCCTGCGCGCGAACCTCCGCTATTTCAGTGTCGATGAGCCCATCCGCTCGGTACTCGTTGCGAGCGCTCTGGCCGGGGAGGGCAAGTCGACGGTCGCGCGCAACTTGGCCATGACCATGGCCTCCATGGGCGACAGCGTGGTCTTGGTCGAGGCCGACCTGCACAAGCAGGCCGCCCTGCCCAACGGTCGCCAGCCCGCACTGGGCCTCTCGTCGCTGCTAACCGGAGCGAACCTCGATGACTGCCTGGTCAACGTCCCGGTCCCGAGCTCGGGCGGGGGCGCCGACACTCGCCAGCTGACCATGGTCCGGGCCGGCCCGCCACCGCCGAATCCGACCGAACTGCTCGAGAGCACGCGCATGCGTGCGGTGCTCGAAGTGCTCGAGTCACGGTTCAACCTCGTGATCCTCGACACGCCCGCCCTGTCGATGGTCAGCGACGCCCTATCCCTCGTCCCGAGCGTCTCGGGCGTGATCATCGTGTGCGGCTTGGGCGAGACGACGCGCGACGCGGCCTCCGATTTCCGCAAGCAGGTCGCTCTGCTCGGCGGACGTCCTCTCGGGCTCGTCGCCAATTTCGCTAGGCCGGTCCACGGCGGTGACTATTACTACTACGGACAGTCCGCCGCTTCGGCGTCTCAGTAGCGCAGGGGTCAGACTCGGTAGCCGCCAGGCGGCGGTCGCGGCGGTCGCGGTCACGCTCGTGGCCGAGGCGTTGCTCGCGCTGGTCATCGCCGACCCGCGCCTGAACGTCCTCCTCCTCGCCCCGGCGGCGGTCGTGGTGCTCGCGTTGTTCCTGCGGTGGCCCCTGCTCGGCGTAACCGCCCTTCTGGTGCTTACCGACTCAGCCTTTCATGAGTCGTTCTTCGCGATCGAAGCCGGCGCGCTGAGCATCCGGCTGCACGAGATCGTCCTGCTCGGCGTCCTGTTCGTTGCGCTCGTGCGGCCGCGGCGGGCGACGTGGGGAGGGACGGCCGGGGGGGCGCTGGCCATCTTCTTCGGCCTGCTCGCTCTATCCGCGGCCCTCGCGCTCAGCGTCGGCCGGGTCGAGCCCACCGATGTCGTCAACTGGGGACGCCCGTTCGTGCTGCTCTCGCTCTTCTACGTCGGGGTACGGCTCTTCCCTGACGCACGCTCGGCGCACCGCGTGCTGGTGGTCGCCGCGGTGATCGCCAGCGTTACGGGCCTAGTGGCCCTGGTCGCGGCACTCCATCAGGGGGTGGGCGAGTTGCTCCAGGACCCCGGCCGGCAGTTCATCCGCGCCCAGGAGGGGCTCGGGCTCATCAGCCGCGTCCGGCTGCCGGGCCTGGGGCTCGCATACGGCCTCTTCTGGTTCGCGGTCGTACAACTCGGCCAGGCGCGAGGTACCCGACGGCTGCTCTGGGCCGGGGTGCTCGCCGGCCAGGCGCTGAACCTCGCCATCTCCTTCAACCGCAACATGTGGGTCGGCCTCCTCGTCGGCCTCGGGCTGCTGCTCGTCCTCTCTCGCGGCCAGGTGCGCTACACGCTCGCCCGCGGCGTGGCCGTCGGTGCCGCCGGCATCGCCCTCATGGCCTTCCTCGCGCCCACCGCACCTCAGGGCTCCCGGGTCACGCCGCTGATCGACCGCGCCGCCACGCTCGGCAACCTCCAGGCCGTGGGCGAGTCAAGCTCGGCCGACGACCGCCGCTACGAGATCGAGCGGGGCTGGGCGACGGCTCTCGATCACCCGGTTCTCGGGGTCGGCGTCGGGGCTCCGTATGGCGCCCACATCGCCGATTTCACCGTCGAGGACCGCTACGTGCGGCTGCCCCGCCGCTTCCTTCACAATCAGTATCTCTACCTGGTGCTCGTGGCCGGGGTGCCGGGCCTCATCGCCTTTCTCGTCTTCCTCGGCAAGACGCTCCGGCTGGCGTGGAGGAGAAACGAGCGAGACCCGAGCATGGCCGCCTGCGGCGTGGGGCTCGCGACGATCATGCTCAGCTCGGTCGTGATGCTCTACTTCAGCGTCCCCGACATGACCGCGGCGATCGGAGTGATCAGCGGAGCGATCGTCGCGAGCACCGCGCGCAGCGCGGCGCCCGAGACCGCGTGGCGCCGCGACGGCCATGACTCGCCGTGAGGCGCCACACCCTCCGCGCGTCCTGCTGGCCTTTGACCATTTCGCGAAGTACAGCATCGGGCTCGCCGGCGGGCTGATCGCCCACGACTGCCCGGTGTCTCTCCTCTGCCGAACCCACGACCACGAGTTCGGGGGCGAGGCGGGGGCCATGCGGACCTTTGCCGAGCAGCGGCTCGGCGGCGCGGCCGAGCGCGCGGAGATCGACGGCCGCGTGCGCGACCTCTCTGCCCTACCCACGGCCTGGAGGGCGCGGCGGACGGCGAGGGGCTTCGCTCCGAACGTCGTCCATCTGCAGGACTCGGTGGTGGACGACGTCCGGCTCATCGGAGCGAGCCCTCTGTCGCCCTCCAGGCTGGCGATAACAGTGCACGACCCTTCGCCGCACCCGGGCGACACGATCAGGAGCCGCTGGAAGCGGGCGGTCCGCAGCCGGCTCATCCGTGCGGCGTCCCTCGTGTTCGTCCATGGGGACGCCCTGCGCGATGAGCTGATCGAGCGCGAGCGCCCGCAGGGCGCCGTCGCCGTCATCCCCCATGGCGTCGACGAGCCGCTGCACCGGCCGCTGCCGCAGAAGCCTTCCCTGCTGTTCTTCGGCAGGCTCTCCTTCTACAAGGGGCTGGACACCCTGCTCGACGCGCTGCCCACCGTCTGGGCCTCCGCGCCCGAGACTCGCCTCGTCGTGGCCGGCAGTGGCCCACTCCTCGACCACCCGATCCTCTCCGACGCGCGGGTGACGCTTCGCCACGGACACGTGCCAGAGGACGAGCTACCCGAGCTGTTCGAAGGCGCGACGTGCGTGGTCCTGCCTTACCGCCAGGCGAGCCAGAGCGGCGTCGGCTCGCTCGCGAAGGCTCACGGCCGAGCGATCGTCGCCAGCTCGGTCGGAGGCCTCCCCCAGCTCGTCTCACCCGACCTCGGGCGGCTTGTCCCGCCCGAGGACCCGCGGGCGCTCGCCGAAGCGGTGCTCGAGATCGTCACCGACCGCGGTCGGGCGGAGGCCATGGGTGCAGCCGCCGCACGCTCGGGGGCAGGGACCAGCTGGAGCAGAGTCGCGGAGCTCACGCTCGAGGCCTATCGGAGCCATCTCGGCCCCGGGCGCCCGGCGGCCCACACCGAATCGCGGCTCGGTTAGAGACGGGCAGCGGGCAGGGGAGCCGCGTCGGCGTGGAGCTCCCGCCAGATGCGGAAGGAGACCTTGTCCACCGCGTTGCGAGCCAGTGCGAGCGGAGTGAGCTGGGCCTCCCATATCCGCGCGTAGGCGAAGAGGCGTTCGTCAGGCGCCACGAGGTGGAGGCCGTCGAGCAACACGGGGTGCAGTCGCTGATAGAACGGCTTGGCGAGATCGGGGCGGCCGTGGTCGTAGAGGCTATAGAGAGACCACCAACCGACGTCGTAGCGCGGCAAGAGGGCGAGGAGTCCCTCGCGGCTCATGGCGAAGATGTCGCGCGCGCGCTCGTCGCCGGTGACCTGGAAGAGCTCGTGCAGGCCGAAGAGGGAGAAGATCCACCCGTTCAGGATGGCCAGGGGCCTCTCGGTCGCGTACTCCTCGAGAACGAGGTGGCCGTCGATCCGGCGCGACACCCCGCCCTCCGAGACTTCTGCAGTCATCACCTCGAGAGCTGCGGACGCGGTTTCGAGGTAATGGCGCTCGCCGGTCAGGTCGTGTGCGCGCAGGAGTACCGAGATCGCCTCGCTCTGCCCCATGGCCGATGGCCATCCCGGGTCGAGGTCATATTTCGGAAGGGCAAGGCTCGAGTACCAGGCCAGGCCTGACGGACCGTCCTCGGCCCGAGCGACGAGCCAGTCGGCGAGCATGAGGAACGGGCGCTCGGTCTCATGCCCCTCCTGCCTCAGCTCCCAGTAGCCGAGCGCCGCCTGGGCGACCGGGATGACCAGGTCCCAGGGCTCGCCGGAGGACCGTCGGGGAAAGCCGTCCGGGCTGTCGGCCATGGCCGCCAGGGCCTTGTGGCGAAAGTCGCAGTAGTAGCCGCGAAGCCCTTCGGGGTCGATATGGCGGCCATGGGCCTGGTGGGTGAAGTCCTCGCCCCTGCCCACGACCGCGTCGTAGCCCTTCCGGACCTCCTTGGTCAGGGACCTTATCTCTCGCCCCGCGCCGTGCGCCCTTCGGCGCAGCGAGGGCCGGCCAGAGTTTCGCGCCTCCGGGCGATCCGGCTCCTGCGCCCCGCCCCCGTCTACTCGGCCGGGCGGTTGCCGTCCCTCGATAGCCGCTTCGAACAGCACCTCATAGCGGTCGACCATGGTGGACGCGTCGAAGTCGCGGCTGGCACGAGCCCGGTCGGCCAGTCGCTCACGAAGCGCGACGTCGGTCAGGACGTCTCGACACGCGGCCTCGAAGGCGGCTTGAGACCGCGGGGGGACGCACAGCCCGGCGCCCGTGGTCTCTAGGACCCAGCGGACGTCGCCGACGTCGGTCGCCACGGTGGGGACGCCGGCGGCGATCCCCTCGACGAGTGCGACCGGCAGACCCTCTCCGAACGACGGGAGGACCGCGAGATCAGCGAGTCGCAGCAGGGCCGGGACATCGGAGCGAACCCCGAGGAACAGCGCCCAGTCATGGGCCCCGATGCGCTCCGCGTAGCGTTCGAGCTCCGGGCGCTCGCCGCCGTCTCCCAAAAACAGCACGCGCACGTCGCCCAGCTCGGCGCGCAGGGCGGCGACCGCATCGATCGTCGCGCGCTGGTTCTTCTGAGGCTCGAAGCGCGCGACGTGGACGACGACGCGGGCATCCTCGGGTATGCCGAGGCCCGCGCGGGTGACGTCGCCGGGCCGGCGGGTGCGAAGCTCGTCGATCGGCACCCCGTTGGGAATGTGGAGGACCTTCTCACGCCCGACGCCCTCCTGCTCGAGCAGGTCGATCTGCCAGCGCCCACAGGCGCCGACCGCATAGGTGAACGGCGCGAGCAGCCGGTTGTGGAGAGAGACCCAGCGCGCGCGTCGCGCGCCTCCGGACGCCACCTCGAACTCGCGTCCGGGCGTTTGCTCGGAGACCGTGACCGGGCGGCGGGCGATGATCGCCGCCAGCCGCCCCCAGAGGGTCATGTCCCACAGCCCGCAGTGAACGAGGTCGGCGTCGCGGGCAAGGGCGACGAGCCGGGGCAGGGCGAGCAGCTTGTCGAGCCGTCCCCGCGCACCGAGATCGACGAGACGCACGCCCGCCGCGCTCAGCGGCGCGGGATCGCGGCCGTGACCCACCATGGTGGCCACGGTGACCTCGTGACCCCGCTCGGCGAGGCCCACCGCCAGATGGACCAGCGCGTTCTCCGCTCCTGCTCGGCGGAGATGCGGGAGCAGGAGTAACACTCTTCGCGGGGGCACGCGCGCCATGCTAGTCCTGCCCCTGCGACACCCGCCGCCGGAGGCGAACGACGCTCCCGGCGGCGAGGAGACAGGCCTACCCTCCCATACGAACCCGTCCCCGGTCAGGGGAAAGCAGCGGAGACGACCCCAGTGTTCAAGAACACGCTCGCTCAGTCGAGCACCATATTCCTCGCCTCCTTCTTCGGGCTCCTCCTCGCGCCGCTCCTGCTGAGCCGCCTGGGGCTCGATCAGTTCGGCGTCTGGGCGGTCACGGGAGCGGTCGCGACGTACGCCGGCCTCGTCAACCTCGGCGTCACCAGGGCACTCGCCCGCTTCGTCGCACTGCACGACTCACGCGGCGACCGTCAGGCGATCGGCGAGTGTCTGGGACTCGGGCTGCTCGTGACCACCGCGCTTGGCGTTCTGGTCTTCGGTGCGGCGGTGCTCGCGGCGCCGCTCGCGACTCGTCTGCTGGGCGTGCTCAGCCCGGACGAGATGCGGATCGTGCTGCTCTCCTCCGCCGCGATCCTCATTGCCCAGGAGTACCGGGGCGTGCTCGCCGCGGTGCCGGTGGGCATGCGCGTGATGGTCCCGCCCAACGTCGCCGGCTCGTTCGGAGCCGTGCTCAACTTCGCCTTCAGCGTCGCCGCTCTGCTCGCGAGCCGCGACCTCACCGTATATGCGCTCGCGAACGCCGCGGCCGAGGTGATCCGCATCGCCTTCGGCGCCGCGGCCATGGTCTACGTGTGGCGCCGCCCGAAGGTCAGCCTCCCGTCGATGGCGAGGGCTCGGGAGGTGATCGCCTACAGCCTCCAAAACCAGGTTCATGTCCTCTCCGACATCGTCAACAACCAGACCGACAAGATCATCATCGCTCTCCTGATCGGCGTGCGCGTGGCGGCCGCCTACGAGCTCGGCGCACGAGCCGCGAACGCCGTCCGAGCGCTCGGCGTGCTCACGATCTCCGCCCTCCTTCCCACCGCGACCGCCGAGATCGCCTTACGGGGCCGCTCGGTAATCGCCCGGATGTATTCCCATTACACCGAGCGTGTCGTCTCGATCTCCTTTCCCATCCTCATCGTCACGGCCCTGACCGCCCCCTTCCTGCTCGTGGCGTGGCTCGGATCGACGCCGGAGGAGGGAGTGGCGGTGGTCATCGCGATCAGCGTCGCCTACCTGGCGCGCATGACCATTGAGGTCGGCATGAACATCGCCAACGCCGACGGCCGACCGGGCATGGTGGCGATCAACTCCGGTCGCACTGCCGTCCTGAACGTGGTGTTCACGCTCGCGCTCGCTCCTCTCTTCGACCTCTGGGGCGTCCTGGCGGGAACCATCCTCGCTCTCCTCGTCGGAAGCCTTCTCTTCCTTCGTGACTTCCATCGGTCCTATGGGCTGCCGATCGACATCTACCTTCGAGCCATCCGCTCGCCGGTCATCCTGGCGGGTGGGCTGACGCTGCCCTTCCTGGCCGTCTACCTGCTCTTCGGTATATCGGCCAGCACGCGCCCGTCCGCCGTCGCAGTGCTGCTCGCGGTTACCGGGCTCTACGGCCTCGCGTACTGGGTGCTCGCGAGTCGCTTGCGGCTACTGCCGAAACGGATCGAGTTCCCCCTCTTCAAACGTCCCGAGCAAGCGGTGGGAGCCCCCTGATCCGAACGGCCCGGCCGGGGCACGGACGCGCGCCGGGCTCCCGGCCTCAGCGCCGGGTGACAGCCGCCTGGTCGACGAGCGCCCAGCTCGGCGAGTTGGTGTAGTTGCCGACTCCGAAGATCCAAGTGAACGATAGGGGGTGGCGGTTCCCGACCGGGAAGTCATTGTGGCGGCCGACGTTGACTAGCTTTCCGTCCATGTAGAACTCGACGCGGTCGCCCTGAAAGACGTCGGCTCGGATCTCGAACCAGCGCCCGAGGGGCACCAGGACGCGCGGGCCCGGGTAGACGGAGTCGGGGTACCCTCGCGTCCAGTCCTCCCAATGCCGGACGATCGCCACCGGCGCGTCGGGGCGCGAGCCTGGGACGCCGTGGTCGGAGGCGTTCTCGAAGGCCAGGTACCAGACCGGGTCGGACTGCTCTGACCCGCCACGCTCCCTAGACCAGTACTGGTCCTTGAACTGGAAGGGCGTTGTCCAACCGCCCGAGCGAACTGAGTACTCGGTCGGCAAGTAGTACCACGCGCGATAGGTGCCGCTGACGTCTGGCGGCCCCCAGTTGACGCGGTCGCCGGTACCGGTGTGGAAGTACTTGTAGAGCTTCGAGTTGAGGCGCTCGGCGTCGATGTCGGAGTCGGTCACCTCGAAGCGAGCGGCTCGGCCACTGAGACCAGGGAGGCCGCGGTCGGCGGGGTCGATGACCGACAGGCCGGTGTAGGTCCAGTCGCCCTGGCCCCACCAATCCCACTCGGAGAAGTTCCCGCGCTCGAAGTTCGACCCCCACGTGACTTTGGTAAACGACGTGTCGAAGCCACGCGCGTCGACGGCGCCCGCCCGCCCTGGCTCCGGTGGGTCAACCGGGAGGAGCTCGAGGTGCGGCACCAAGAGCGGAACGCCCGGCAAAGTGGCGACCAGTACGCAGGCGGCCACTTGCCGCCTGAAACGGGCCCGTACGCGATTCCGAATCTTGAGTCGTACGCCGGTCATGAGTCCGCCGTCGAGGTGTCGACTCCGCTGACCGGGGACCCGGCTCGGGGGCTCTGCCGTGTTCCGTTCAAAGGTTCCCCGAGGCCCGCACGCGCCGGAGCAGACCCGCTGCGATCGCTCCGTCGCGCTCTCTAGTCCGATTCATTTATAACAGCCCTCGAGTGAGATCTAGGTACGAGTGCTAGTCTACCGAGCAAGCACGCGCGCCGAGGGGCAGCGCGGGCGCGTACAAGTCGCGACAACTTGTTGGCGAAGCGTTTCTGTTCTCCCGAGCCCATTGCCGTCGATCACTCCATCGCTCACTCGGCGCACCAAAGCCGCCTGATCACTGGGACGAGGAGGGCGACCTAATGGAGAGTAGCTACACCTCCGAGCTACTAGCCCGGTACAGATCTGAGTTGCCGTGATTGGCCCCCACGAATGCCGCCGAGCGTATCGGGGACTGGCCCTCCCTGCTTCGTTCTCCCCCGCTTGATACCTGCGAGATCGGGTCCGGCACGGGTGCGTTAGCTAGGGCCTTGACCGAGGCCGGCTACCACGTCGTCGCGACTGACATCAGCAAAGAGAGAACCCGGGCGGGTGGCCCAGGCATGGACTGGCAGGCGACTGACGGCGTTAATCTTCGCCGGTTCACCTCAGGTACCTTCGACGTTGTACTCAGCAGTCAGCTCATAGAGCACCTGCATCCCGACGATCTCACGGTTCACCTGAGCCAGGTCTACGAGCTCCTCCGGCCGGGTGGCCGTTACGTCCTCCGAACTCCTCATGCGTACCTGGGTCCAGCCGACGTCAGTCGGGTCTTTGGCTTCGAGCGACCTGTGGGGCATCTCAAGGAGTACGACTACTCCGAGCTGACGCCGCTTTTCGAAGCGCTGGTTTTCCTCGGGTAGTGGCTCCGCTGCGACTACCGCATCGTCTCGGGCCGATACTCGGAGACCGCCGCCCTCGGCTAAGCGCCTCCTACCTGCGCTACGTACTCATGGTCGAGCGGGTGCTCCGCCGCCTTATCGTTTCCGCGTCGCCGGCCTGTCGCGACAGTCCTCCGCGCTCCGGCCTTCCCTCGAGATGTGTCGGTCGTCGCGTTCAAGCACGGTACCTGGCCACTCGTGCACCAAGCTTCCATGGCGACGACTCGTAGCGGTACGGACGCTCACTCTGCTCAGGGTCGGCGGTAGGTGACCTGATCGACCATGAGCGAGCCGGCGTTGGTCGCGTAGTGACCTACGCCGAAGATCTGCTGGAAGGAGCCCTGATGCCAGGTGCCGACCGGCCACGACCGGTTCTCGGCGCGGACGAGGTGCTTCCCGTCGACGAAGAAGTCGATGTACTGGTCCTCGACCACCTTGGCCTCGACCTGGAACCACCGCCCGAGCGGAACGGGTACCGGGTTCATCGGGTAACGGTAGTCGGAGTAGCCCTTCGTCCAGTCCTGCCAGTGGTGGACAAGCGCCACCGGGTGGTCGCTGCGAACGCCATCCACCCCATAGGCCCCCGCGCTCCCGAGCTCGAGCCACCATGTCGGATCGGAGGTTTCGCGGGTCTTCGAGGAGTCCAACCAGTAGTTGTCCTTCCACTGGAAGATGTTGACGTAGCGGTTCCTCCCATTGACCCGCGTGTTCGGTATGGAGTAGTTCGAGGGAATGTAGTACCGGGCGCTGTAGGTGCCGGTGGCGGCTTTCGGCGTGAAGTTGGTGCGATCGCCCGTGCCGCTGTGGAAGAACTTGTATAGCTTCGAGTTGATGCGTCCGGCGGCGATGTCGGAGTCGGTCGTCTGGAAGCGCGCCGCCCGGCCGCTCAGCCGGGGGGCGCCCCGGTCCGCCGGGTCGACGACCGAAAGGCCGGTGTAGCTTGAGTCGCCCTGGCCCCACCAGCTCCACTCGCCGAAGCCGCCACTCTCGAAGTCCGAGCCCCAGTCGGCTCCGGCGATCGAGGTGTTGGGGACGGTGGGGGTCGGGTTGGGGGTGGGTGCGGGGGTTGGATTCGGGGTGGGCGCGGGGGTTGGATTCGGGGGGGTCGTCTTGGGCCGCACCCTGACCCACCTGCTGGTCTCGCGCGCGAAGTGGCGGGAGCCGATCTGCCACCACGCGCGCACCTTGAGCTTGTGTAGGCCGGGCGACATAGCCCTTCGGGTCCTTTGGCCACCCGAGTCAAAGCGCCAGGGGGCGCGACGGTCGACGTTCATGTGTCGCCCGTCGACCCAGTAGGAAACGGCTCTGGCGCGAGGGGTCGTCCTAGCCCAGAAGGGCAAGCGGTCCCCGTCCAGGGTGTGGACGGCGGGGCCTTGGATTTGCACGCGGTGGGAGGCCGACGAGCTCGCCGGCGCGACGGCCGCCGAGAGGGCGAGGAAGCAGAGGGCGACGGCGGCGCCGAGACGAAAGGTCGCGCCGGGGAGGAGCGGGGAGGTATGGGCAAGCATGGGCGGGGGGGTCGAGGGCATGTATTCATCGCTCTCGGCCACGTCGCCCGCGGGCGTGAGCCCATCCCTGCTCAACTCGGACGTTCGTCCACTTTGCCCGTGTGCTGAAGTCCTGCACGCGACCGCCCATAGGGCGTCTCGCCGCCGGTCAGCCCCGATTCAGACGGGCTCGGCGACCACAGAAGGCTCGTCGACGGAACCCTCGATGAAGGTCCTGTGCCACTCGGACAGCTCGAGGAGGCAGTAGAGGATTCGCTTGTGATCGTGGCGGCCGCTGCGGTGCGCCGCCACGAGCTGCGCTGCCGCCTTGGGGTCGACCAGGCCCTCCATCGGCGAACCCGCGCGGAAGCGCGTCTCGACCTCGACGCCGAGCGATGTCCTGAGCCACTCGTCGTAGGGCGTTGCGAAGGGGTGCTTGCGCCGGCGCAGTACCTGTGGCGGCACGAGTGGCTCGATCGCCCGCCGGTAGAGCCACTTCCGCGTCAGCCCTCTTACGCGCAATCCGGCGGGGATGCGCTCGACAAAGCGCATCAGCTCGACGTCGAGAAAGGGCACACGCTGCTCGATGCCCCAGGCCATCGACATCTTGTCCCCGTACACGAGCAGCCCGTCGGGCAGGAAGAGGCGGGTGTCGAGATAGAGCGCCTGCTCGAGGATCCCGCGGCTCTCCACGTCGCGGAGTACGTTCCGCGCCAGGTCACGCCTCTCCGCCGCCGCCTCATGGCCGGCCGAGCCGGCGAGCATGCGGCGCCCCTCCCCTGTCGTTATCTCGAAGACACCCAGCAGAGGACTCTCCCCGTCGCCCTTTCCCAGGAGGCGGGCCATCCGCTTCGCCCGCTCGTTACGCGGTAGGGCGTCGGCCGCGGCACGTGCCAGTGGGGCGAGTGGCCGTGGCAGGCGTCGCGCCAGCCCGAGCGACGCCGCCGCCTGGTGGCGCTGGTATCCACCAAGCGGCTCGTCGGCGCCCTGCCCGGACAGGACGACCTTTACGTGCTCGGACGTGAAGCGGCTGACCTCGAGCAGCGCGGGCGCGGACGGCGTGCCGCAGGGATCCTCGAGCCTTCGCACGCACGCGGCGAGTAGGGCTGGGAAGTCCGCTTCGGACATCGCGACGTCGCGGTGCTCGGTGCCCAGCGCCCCCGCGGTCGCCGCCGCGGCGGCCCGCTCGTCGAGCCCGCCACCGGCACCCGGGAATCCGATCGTGAAGGTCTTGACGGGCGCGTCGGTCGCTCGAGCCATCGCGGCGCTGACCGCCGCGGAGTCGATCCCTCCGCTGAGGAAGGCGCCGTACGGAACATCGGACATCATCTGGCGCTCGACGGCCTGCTCGAAGCGATCGCCAAACGTGACCTCGAGCTCCCGCGAGGTGGCTTCCGCGAGGGGCGACCCGGGTACCTCGCGGTAGCTCGTCACTCGCATTCCGTCCTCGCGGGCGACCAGGCACGATGCAGGCGGGAGCTTCGAGATACCGTCGAACAGGGTCCGCGGCGACGGCACGAAGCGCCATGTCAGGAAGTGGTCGAGCGCCACGGCGTCAACGGCGGGGGAGACCAGTCCGCTCGCCAAGAGCGCCCCCACCTCCGAAGCGGCGGCCAGACGACGCCCGTCGCTCCACCAGTAGAGAGGCTTTACGCCGAAGTGATCGCGGGCGAGCACGAGCTCCTGGCGCCGATCGTCCCAGAGCGCGAACGCGAAGATGCCGTTCAGGCGTCGGACGCAATCGAGCCCGAGCTCCTCGTACAGATGGAGGATGACCTCCGAGTCTGAGCGGGTGGCGAACCGGTGACCCTTGGCCTCGAGCTCCGCTCGCAGCTCGGAGTGGTTATAGATCTCGCCGTTGACGACGGCGGCGCAGGCGCCGTCCTCTGACCGGAGCGGTTGGTCTCCCCCGGCCACGTCGATGATCGCGAGGCGGGTGTGGAGGAGTAGGGTCGGCCCGATCGAGCAGGAGCCGGTGCCGTCGGGACCGCGATGACCGAGGGCTGCGGTCATCGCGGGGGCCGCCCGCGCCGGAGCCGTCGAGGCGGGGTCGAGGATGACGCCAACGCCGCACACCGCGTTTATCATGGCATTCGAGTTTCGCGCTCGGGAGAGGGTTGCGACTACGCTCCGGATGAAGCGAACTACGTCGATGGCCCAGCCGACCCTCTCGGGACACCCCCCGCCCCGACGTCGATCCCGGAGAGGTCGCGCGTCCGCGGATCGAGCGCCCCGGGTCGTCCACCTCGGCCCGGACCCGGCAACCGACGGAGGCATGGCCGCCGTGATCCGCGACCTGCTCGCTTCTCCGCTCGGCTCTCGATTCGGGCTTGAGGCCATCCCGACCTATCGCGGCGCGTCTCGCTTTGGGAGGCTGGGCACGTTCGTACTCGCGCTCCTCCGCCTTCTGGGCTGGTCGCTCCGGGGCGGTCGGCGAGTGGTCCACGTGCATACCGCCGTGCGGGGAAGCCTCTACCGAAAGACCGTCGTCGTCTGGCTCGCCAAGGCCCTCGGCTGCCGGGTGCTGCTGCACCTGCACGCGGGCGTGGGAGACATCGCGGCCTTCGACGCCCGAATCGGGCGCCTCGCCCGCGCGACATTCCGCGGGGCGTTCGCCGCCTCCGATCGCGTTGTGAGTGTCTCGGCGGCCGGTGCGCGAGAGATCGAGGCACGCTTCGGGGCCAAAGACGTCATCGTGGTGCCGAACGCCGCGCCCTTCGTGGACGCCCAGCGACGCGCGGCCGGCCCTGACGACGAGGCGGGGACCGTGAGCATCCTCTACATGGGGGGGTTCGTCGATCCCGCCAAGGGAGGACGCGTCCTCGTCCAGGCCCTCTCGTCGCTGGTCGAGCGCTGCCCGGAGGCACGAGCCACCCTGGCGGGGCCGGGCGAGCCGCCGATGGAGGCGGAGGAGGTGCTTCGGTCGGATGCCGTCACCTGGGCGGGGTGGCTCGACCGGGGCGCCAAGGAGCGCCTTCTCTCCTCGGCCGGAGTCTTCGTGCTCCCTTCGCTGTCCGAGGGGCTTCCCGTCGCCCTGCTCGAGGCTATGGCGCATGCCCGGGCGATCGTCGCCACCGCGGTCGGAGGCGTTCCCGATGTTCTCGATGACGGCAGCGAGGCGCTGCTCGTCCCGCCCGGCGACCCGAGGTCACTCGCGGAGGCGATCGCCTCCCTGGTCGAGGATGCCGAGCGGCGCCGGGCGCTGGGCGAGGCCGCCCGCGAGCGAGCCCGCCGCCTCAACCACCGCGAAGTCTTCGCGCCGCTCGAGGCCGTCTATCAGGAGCTCTCGCCATGACGCCCCGGGCGATGAGCAACCGTACGCGCCGGGCGGCATTCCTGTGCTACCACTCGATCGCCGAGGGTGGTCCTCCGTTCCTGTCGCTGTCCCCGGAGTTGTTCGAACGCCAGCTCGCCGCGCTTGGGCGGCGAGGCTGGGCCCCGGGCGGCCGGCCCACCCTCGACGCGCTCGCCTCGGGGCGGCGCCTCAGCACCCCGCAGGTCTTCCTCACCTTCGATGACGGCTATGTCGACAACTTCACTAGCGCATTTCCACTGCTCCGTGAGTATGGGTGGCCGGCGATCGTCTTCGTTCTCCCGGATCTCGTCGACCGGCAGGCCGCGTTCGCCTGGCCGGAGGTGAGAGGACATGCAGCGGCGTACCCGCAGATCATGCGGTCGCTCAGCTGGCCGATGGTCGAGGAGATGGCCGCAGCGGGTATCGAGTTCGGCAGCCACACCTGCTCCCATGCCCACCTCACCCGGCTCGGAGACGAAGGCCTGCGGCAGGAGCTCCACGACTCGCGCTCGCGTGTGCGCGAGCGGCTCGGGCGATGCGACGTGCTCGCATATCCCTTCGGCGAGTGGGACGCTCGCGTGGCGGACGCCGCCGCGGCCGCCGGTTACCGCTTCGCCTTCAGCGTCCGCAACGACCGCGGTCAGCCCGACGACATCCTAAGCATCCCGCGCGTAGCCGTTGACCACCGCGACGACGGAGCGCGCTTCTCTCTCAAGCTCTCGCCCCCGGGACGGCGCATCGTCCTCTCGCCGTGGAAGGACACGCTGGACCGAGTTCGTTCGCGACGCGACGGTCCGCAGCCGAGCGGCACACCCGCAGCGGCCCCGATCACCGACCGGTCAGGGTGGGGGTCGACCTCGATGGCCTCACGCGATCGAGAGTCCGGCCGCTCATGAAGCTGAGCGTCTTCGGGCTCGGGTACGTCGGGTGTGTTTCGGCGGCGTGCTTCGCCGCACGCGGACACGAGGTCGTCGGGGTCGACGTTGATCCCGGGAAGGTCGAGAGGATCAACCGCGGCGAGGCTCCGGTGGTCGAGGATCGCCTGGGGGCGCTCACGGCGGAGGCGGTCGGCTCGGGAGCGTTGCGCGCGACGGACGACGCCGCTGAGGCGGTTCGGAGCTCCGAGCTCTCGCTCGTCTGCGTGGGCACGCCCTCGGCTCCCAACGGTGGCATCGACACGGCATTCGTCGAGCGTGTCAGCGAGCAGATCGGTGCCGCACTAGCGGAGAAAGAAGGGCGCCATACCGTCGCTTTTCGGAGCACGATGCTCCCGGGAACCTGCGAGGAGCGGCTCGTGCCGCTGCTCGAGCGCGCCTCCGGCCGGACCGCAGGCCGCGACTTCGGCGTGTGCGTCAATCCCGAGTTCCTGCGCGAGGGGACTAGCGTGTGCGACTTCCACGACCCTCCGAAGACCGTCGTCGGAGAGCTCGACGAGGAGAGCGGCGAACCGGTGGCGAGGCTTTACGACGGCCTGCCCGGCCCTCGCTTCCGCCTTCCGCTGCAGATCGCCGAAATGATCAAGTACGCCGACAACGCCTTTCACGCGCTCAAGGTGGGGTTCGCCAACGAGATCGGGGCTCTGTCGCGGAGCCTGGGCCTCGACTCGCACGAGCTCATGGAGGTCTTTCGCTCCGATACGAAACTCAACATCAGCTCCGCCTACTTGTCCCCCGGCTTCGCCTTCGGCGGGTCGTGCCTTCCCAAGGACCTGCGGGCGATCGTCCATCAGGCCGGCCGGAAGGACGTCGAGGTGCCGATCCTGAGCAGCGTGCTCGCCTCGAACGAGGCGCACCTGCGCCGGACCTTCGAGCTCATCGCCGCCTCGGGCCGGCGCCGGGTGGGCGTTCTCGGCCTGGCGTTCAAGTCGGGGACCGATGATTTGCGGGAAAGTCCGCTCGTCGACCTCACCGAACGGCTCCTCGGCAAGGGCTATGAGCTCCGCGTGTACGACGGCACCGTCGCCCTGTCTCGCCTCGTCGGGTCTAACCGCGAATACCTCGATGCGCACCTCCCCCACCTCAGCCGTCTCCTGGCCGAATCCCCTGCGGAGGTCGTCGACCACGCGGAGGTCTGCATCGTCGGGACCAGGGAGCCCGAGGTCGTCGAGGCCCTGGCGCGTGCGGACGGCGATTCGCTGATCGTCGACCTCGTTCGCCTGCCCGGATCGGAGGAGCGCCGCGGTCAGCCCGGGTACGTGGGCGTTGGCTGGTAGCCGGGTCCTCGTCCTCGTCGAGAACCTGTCCGTCCCGTTCGACCGGCGGGTGTGGCAGGAGAGCCGCGCCCTCGCCGCCGCGGGGTACGACGTTAGCGTCGTCTGCCCGCGAGGCGAGCGCCATGACACCGAGGCCTATGCGGAGCTCGAAGGCGTCCGGATCCATCGGTTTCCCCTGCGCCCGGCCACCGGTGGGCCTCTCGGCTACGGGCGCGAGTACGGCGCCGCCCTGCTGCGGATGATGGTCCTCGGGTTGCGGCTGGGTCGCTTCGACGTCGTTCACATCTGCAACCCGCCCGACCTTCTCTTCCTCGCCGCCCTGCCCCACAAGCTTGCGGGGGCGCGGATCGTCTTCGACCACCACGATCTCGTTCCCGAGCTGTACCTGTCGCGCTTCGACCGCGGGCCAGGCCCAGTTCACCGGGCGTTGCTCGCGCTCGAGCGGATCACGTTTCGGCTCGCAGACGTGGTGATCGCCACCAACGAGACCTACCGCGCCGCCGCGCTCTCGCGTGGGGGCAAGTCGCCCGAGCAGGTGTTCGTCGTCCGCAGCGGGCCGCGCCTCGACCGGTTCGTTCCCGTACCCCCGGACCCCTCGCTAAAGCGCGGGAAGTCGAACCTGCTCTGTTACCTGGGCGTGATGGGACCTCAAGACGGGGTCGACTACGCCTTGCGCGCGCTCTCCTGCCTGCGAGACGAACTCGATCGCCGCGACTGGCACGCCGTCTTCGTGGGTTCGGGGGACGAGTATCCCTCGCTGGTCGTCCTCGCTCGCGAGCTCGGTCTTACGGACCACGTGACGTTCACGGGCCGCGTTTCGGACGACGATGTCCTGCGCCACCTCTCTAGTGCTGACGTCTGCCTGTCCCCAGACCCTCTCAACCCCCTGAACGACGCCTCGACGATGAACAAGATCATGGAGTACATGGCGATGAGCAAGCCGATCGTCTCGTTCGATCTGCGAGAGGCCCGGGTCTCGGCGGCACAGGCGGCCGTCTATGCGCAGCCGAACGACGAGCGGGATTTCGCCGAGCGCATCGCCGGTCTGCTCGACGACCCCGGCGCGCGCGAGCGGATGGGGCGCGAGGGTCGCAGGCGCGTCGAGACCACGCTGTCGTGGGACCAGTCGGAGCGGGCGCTGCTCGAGTGCTATGGCCAGGTCTCGAGGGCGGGGGAGGGCCCGCGCTCCCCAGGAAGTGGCGCTCAACGGCTTCGCACGCGGTGGTACATGCGCCGCAGGCGAGGGCGGGTCCAGCGCCGGTAGGCATAGCGGAACATCGGAGCGGGTCGGGCCCGGTACGCCCGAAGTCGACAGTGCGCCCGGTGCCCGTTGGCGAACTTGCGCTTCCACTCCGAGTCGTCGCCTAGCAACTCGTGTCCCGCCAGGCCGAGCTCGAAGCCCCGCTCGATGATCGAGAGCCGTAGCACGAGCCCGGGCGCGAGGCGGCGATAGGACTCGTCGAAGCCGGTCTTGAGGAGCCAGAGCCGGTTGTTGTGAAGCAGGGACATGTCGAAGGCCACCAACTGCCCGTCCAGCGAGATCCCCGACAGCTTCAGCTCTCCGAAGCCGTGGTAGGCGCGGGCGACGGAGCGGTAGAAGGAGGCGGTGCTCGCCTGGGAGAGGATGGAGGTCCCGGCTCGGCCCTTCCATCCGCTCGACTCGACGCGCAGACCGCGCTCGAGCTCTCGGTCGAGGTCGACGGGCGACTCGGCGAGCGAGAACGTCGCGCCGTGCTCGCGTCCCATCTTGCGCCGAAAGCGCTCGAGCGGCGCTCCCCAGCGCGGCTTGCTCTCGGCCTTGAACTGCTCGAAGCTGCCCGACATGTCGACGAAAGGCGAGACGTGCTGGGGCTCCTCCACCGCGCTGCGCCCCGCCTCGTCGCTCGCCCGTCGGAGGCGCCTGAGCACCTCGCCGTCGGAGGGAAGCGCACCCAGCTCCACCTCGCCGGAGCCCGTCCCCATCACGGCCTCGGCGAGGGCCGCCAGCACCCGTTCGTCGCGAGCGAACGGCGCGTAGAGCGGGGTGTGGTCGTTGACCATGGCGGTGAGCCTGCGCGACTCGCCAACAAGCGGAGCCGCTCCCACCAGGGTGTCGCCCTCCCAGAGCACGCAGACTCTTAGCGACGCGTCCACGGCGAACGCCCGCCACCAATGCGCGAACCACGCATGACGCGCGAAGGGGCTCGGTTCCTTGGCCGCGAGCAGGTCCCATGCCGCCTCGACGGCGGCAAAACGGTGCTCGTCGACGATCCACTCGAGGCGGAGCTCCGGCACGCCGGTCACCCTATCCGGGCGTTCGGCGTTCGGCTTGAGGTTTCGCACCTCAACGCTCGCCGACGGCCCGCCGAGCCACGGCGCGTGACTATGCTCGCTACGTGTCGGAGGAGGCGCAGCGGACCGCTCGCGCCTCCGCTTCAGCCGCATCTGGCGCCGAGCCGGAGGAGCTGTGCGTGGAGAGCGTCGACGACCTCGACGCTCTGCGCAGCGACTGGCAACGCCTGGCCGAAGCCAGCGGCAACGTCTTCGCGACCTGGGAATGGGCATCGGCGTGGGCGGCAGAGCTTGGCCGCAACCACCGGTTGCTCGTGCGCGCGTGCCGGGCACGGGATGGATCGATCGTGGGGATCCTGCCGCTCTGCTCGTCCTCGAAGGCGCCGTTCAAGACCGTGCGGTTCATCGGTCACGGCCCGGCTGACCTCCTTGGTCCGATCTGCGCGCCCGGCGACCGCTCGGCGGTCGGGCGGGCATTTGGCCAGGCGATCGACTCGATCCCCGGTCGGGTCGATCTCGTGCTCGTGGAGCGTCTTGCCGCCGAGCACAGGTGGCGTTCCCACCTCGGAGGTACGGTCGTGCGGACCGAACCGAGCCCGGTGCTCCGTCTCGACGGCATGAGCTGGGAAGAGCTGCTCGCCTCCCGCAGCGCGAACTTCCGCCAGCAGGTGCGCCGGCGCGAACGGAAGCTCGTTCGGGAGCACGGAGTCAGCTACCGCCTGGCCGACGACCCGGCACGACTCGCAGACGACCTCGAGCACCTCTTTCGCCTGCACGAGCAGCGATGGGCGCACGAATCGCAGGCGTTCTCCCCGGCCAGGCGCGCGTTTCACCGCTCGTTCGCCCGGGCCGCCCTGGCGCGCGGATGGCTGCGGTTGTGGCTTGCGGAGATCGGGGGGCGGCCGATCGCAGCCTGGTACGGATTCCGATTCGCCGGCGTCGACTGGTACTACCAGGCGGGCCGCGATCCAGCTTGGGAGCAGGCCTCGATCGGCTTCGTGCTGATGGCACACACGATTCGCGACGCATGCGTCGGCGGCCTGGCCGAGTACCGTCTCCTGTTGGGCGACGAGCCGTACAAGGCGCGGTTCGCCAACGGCGAGACCTCCCTCGAGACGATCGCCTTACCCCGCACGCCTGCGGGTCGGGCAGCTATCCGCGGCGCGATGGGGTCGCGTCGCCTGCCTGGTCGGGCGCCCAAGGTGAGCGCGTGGCTCATCGACCGCGGGCCTTAAGTCCACGTCGTCCACGTTTACGCGCTGGGGCACGAGATCGACCCTGTTCGCCACTCCCGCTATTGCGGGGACTTCGTGAACGTCGGCGCGGGCGCCACGGGACGGGAGCAATCCCTCGAGTGGCTTCGCCGTCAGCGCCTACGCTTCCTCCTCCGGGCTCCCCACCGCTTGCCGCGGCACGAGAACACTGCGCCGGAAGGTCGCCACGAGCGTGCCGTCCTGCTTGTACGCGTCGGTGCGAACCTTCACCACTCCGCGATCCTGCTTTGAGCGCGACGGCGTCACCTCGAGCACCTCGCTCTCGGCGAACAGCGTGTCGCCGTGGAACAGAGGGGCAGGGTGCTCGAGCTCCTCCGTGGCCAGGTTGGCGATCGCCTTGCCGGAGACATCGCCCACCGACATCCCGAGCATCAACGAGTAGACGAGCGGCCCCACCACGACGTTCCGGCCCTGCTGGGAGTGCGCTGCGTAGACGTCGTTTATGTGCAGCGGGTGATGATTCATCGTGATCAGGCAGAAGAGGTGGTCGTCGGCCTCGGTCACGGTCTTGGCCGGCCAGTGCTTGTAAACGGCGCCGACCTCGAACTCCTCGAGGTAGCGGCCGTACTGGCGCGCGCCGGATGCCTCGCGGGCGGCCTGGCTCGTCTCGAGAGCGGGGGCGGCGGTGTCGGTCATCTGGTCCTCGGAGATCTCGTCGGGGGCGGGAAAAGGCGGCGGTCAAGCCTAACCGTCGGTACCTTTGGGGCGCCCGCCGCGCGCCCGCCGCGCGGCGCCCCGCTCGATCGATTTCAGGAGACCCCTTGCGCAACCCCCGCACCTTCGCCGTCCCACTCGCCGCCGGCGCCCCTTGTCCCCCGCTCGAGATCCCCGTCAAGCCGGCGCGAATGATCCACTTCTTCGACCCCTCGAACGAGAAGATGTCCGGCAAGCTCCCCGAGCTCGCCCGCCAGTGCGACGTCCTCCTGGGCAACCTCGAGGACGCAGTACCGGTCGACCGCAAGGTGGCCGCGCGCGAGGGGCTCGTCAAGCTCGGCCGCGAGGTCGACTTCGGCGAGGCGGCGCTGTGGACGCGGGTCAACGCCCTCGAGTCGCCGTGGGTGCTCGACGACCTCATGCTTCTCGTCGGCGAGCTCGGCCAGCGCCTCGAGGTGATCATGGTCCCCAAGGTCGAGGGCGCATGGGACATCCACTACGTCGACCGCCTGCTCGCCCAGCTCGAGTCACGGCACGGCGTCTCGAAGCCGATCCTCGTGCACGCCATCCTCGAGACCGCGCTCGGGGTGACCAACCTCGAGGAGATCGCGGCGGCGAGCCCGCGCCTGCAGGGGATGAGCTTCGGACCCGCCGACCTCGCCGCCTCGCGGCGCATGAAGACGACGCGCGTCGGCGGCGGCCACCCGGGCTACCGCGTGATCGAAGATCCCGATCCCCGCGACGGCGACGCGCCGCGGCGGTCCGCCCAGCAGGACCTCTGGCACTACTCGATCGGCCGCATGGTCGACGCCTGCGCCGCCACCGGGATCCTCCCCTTCTACGGGCCGTTCGGCGACATCGGCGACGTCATCGGCTGCGAAGCCCAGTTCCGCGCCGCCTTTCTGATGGGTTGCGTCGGCGCCTGGACGCTCCACCCACGCCAGATCGAGGTCGCGCGCAAGGTGTTCAGCCCCGACCCCGAGGAGGTCCGGTTCGCCAAGAAGGTCATCGAGGCGATCCCGGACGGCCGCGGGGTGCACATGATCGACGGCAAGATGCAGGACGACGCCACCTGGAAGCAGTGCAAGGTCATGGTCTCCCTGGCCGAGATGCTCGCCCACAAGGACCCCGGCCTCGCCGAGGAGTACGGGCTCGAGGGCAAGAGTCCCGAGGAGGCGGGCGTGGAGCTGGGCGAGGCGGCGCCCACGGCGAGGTGAGCAGTGACCGGGGCGCGGCCTAGCGCGGCTTCCGCGTCCGGAGCCGGGTAGGCCACGGCCCCCGCTAGATTCTCGCCTCCTCCATGCGTCTTTTCGAGTACGAGTCCCGCCGGATCCTCGGGCGCGAGCGGATCCCGATCACCCAGTCGGGGCATGCGACGACAACGGAGGAAGCCCGCAAGATCGCGGCGGACGTCGGCGGCCCGGTGGTCATCAAATCCCAGGTCCTCACCGGCGGGCGTATGAAGGCCGGCGGAGTCAGGTTCGCCGATAGCCCTGAGGAGTGCGAGTCCCACGCCCGCGAGATCCTCGGCCTCGAGATCAACGGTCACGTGCCGCGCGGCGTGCTCGTCGCCGCCAGGGCCCCGATCGCCCACGAGTACTACGCGGGCGTCATCTACGACGGCGTGCGCAAGCTGCCGACCTTCGTTTTCTCGGACATGGGCGGAATCGACATCGAGGAGATCGCCGAGGCTCGCCCCGAGCACATCGGCCGCGGCCACTTCTCGACAGTTCTGCCCCAGATGGACTTCCGCGCCAAGGACGCGATCGCCCAGACCGGCGTCACCGGGCGGGACCTCACGCGCCTTACCCCGGTCCTCTCGGCGCTCGCGCGGCTGTTCGTCAAGTACGACATGACCCTCGCCGAGATAAACCCGCTCGCGAAGCTCGAGGACGGCTCGTTCGTCGCCGTCGACGCGCACATGGACATGGAGAACGAGGCCCGTCCGCGCCAGAAGGCCCTGCTCGCAGAGCTCGGCGTCGGCGAGGACGAGACGCGCGAGGCCCGCGAGGCGACGCCGTTCGAGATCGAGGGCGAGCGAATCGACTCAGTCGACCACCGCGGCGTCGCCGGCAACGTGGCGGAGTTCGACGGCAACCTTGGTCTGGTGATCGGCGCCGGCGGCGGCTCGCTGACCCTGTTCGACGCCGTCCGCCGCCAAGGCGGGCAACCGGCCAACTACTGCGAGATCGGCGGCAACCCGAGCGTCTCCAAGGCGGCCAACCTGACGAAGCTCGTGCTCCAGAAGCCCGGTGTCGAGAAGATCGCGGTGATGATGTCGATCGTCTCGAACACCCGAGTCGACATCGTCGCCCGCGGGGTCATCAAGGCCTGCATCGAGCTCGGCCACGACCCCGCCGAGAAGATCGCCGTCTTCCGCATCCCCGGCGCCTGGGAGGAGGAGGGCTTCAAGATCCTCGCCCGCTACGGAGTCGAGTACTGCGACCGCTCTGTCTCGATGCACGAGGCCGCGCGAATCGCCGTCGAGAAGGTCTCCTCGGGCTCCAACGGAGCAAAGCCGCTGCCCGGCGAGCGCGCCGGCGATGAGCTGCCACCGGCCGAGCGCCTCTCGGGCACAGGCGAGGTGGTGGAGGGTTAGATGTCGGTTCTGATCGACGAGTCGACGACCTTCATCGTCCAGGGCATCACCGGGCGCGAGGCGGTCAACCTAACGCGCGAGTGCCTCGACTACGGCTCGACCATCGTCGGTGGGGTCACCCCCGGCCGCCGTGGGCGCGAGGTCCACGGCGTCGCCGTGTTCGACTCGGTCGCCGAGCTCGTCGACGCCACCGGCCAAGTACCCGACGGCTCGGTGGTCACCGTCCCCCCCGCCTTCGCCCGAGACGCGGTCTTCGAGGCGATCGAGGCGGGCGTCAAGCTCGTGGTCGTCGTCACCGAGCGCATCCCCCGTTACGACGTCGCCCAGATGGTCGAGCTCGCGGCGATGCGCGGCGCCCGCGTCATCGGCCCCAACTGCTTGGGGGTGATCCGCCCGGGCGTCGGCAAGATGGGCGGCATCGGCGGCCCGGCCCGCGACGCCGCCAAGGCCTACCAGCCGGGACCGGTCGGGGTGATGTCTCGCTCGGGCGGAATGACCACCGAGATCTCCTCGACGCTCACCGCCACCGGCCTCGGCGTCTCGACGGCGATCTCGATCGGCGGCGACGCGATCATCGGCTCGACCTACGCCGAGTTGATGCCGCTGTTCGAGGCCGACCCCCAGACCGAGGCCATCGTCATCTACTCGGAGCCGGGCGGGCGCATGGAGGCAGAGCTCGCCCGCTGGGTCACCGAGAACGACTCGCAACTGACGATCGTCGCCTTCATGGCCGGCCGCTTCATGGACGATATGCCGGGCATGAGCTTCGGCCACGCGGGCACGATCGTCGAGGGCAGGGCGGACACCGCCGCCGAGAAGATCAAGCGACTGAACGACGCCGGGATCACGGTCGCCGAGGAGATATCGGAGATCCCGGATCTGGTCTCGGCGAAGCTCGCAAAGGCGGTGCACGCCTGATGCCCGGGACGTTCATCGACGTCGAGGTCGCCGAGGACGTCCGCGATGACGTCGAGCTGGCGCAGGTACTTGCCGATGCCTGCCCGGTCGACATCTACGCGAACCGCAACGGACATGTCGAGGTGGTCGAGGAAAACCTCGACGAGTGCGTGCTGTGCGAGCTGTGCATCCGCGGTGCGCCGCCCGGCAAGCTGCGCGTGCTCAAGCTCTACGACGGCACGGCGCTCGAGCGCGCCTGATCGTTCGGAGGCGGAGCGCTCTCGTGCTCCCACCCTGCTGCCAGGCGGCCGTTATCGTCAGCGGGCGCGTCAGGCGCCCTTAAAAGCTCTCGGCGCCTGCGTGAGGTGCCGATACTAGCCGCGAGCCGGCACAGCGCGACGACGAGGAGACAAAGAGATGGTTGGCAAGCCCAAGTCGGCGGAGATGCATCCGGGGCCCGGTCTGCGGATCCGCTGCGAGATCGAGCGTCCGGATCCGTTGACGGTGTCGGCGTTCCATGCCTTCGAGACGCCGGCGATCTCCGACGAGATGAACCGGCTATACACCATGGAGCCGCGGATCGGCGCGCTGACGGACCCGCACATGAAGCTGCTCGGGCCCGCGTGCACCGTGAAGGTCTACCCGGGCGACAACCTGATGGTCCACAAGAGCCTCGACATCCTCGAGCCGGGGGACGTGGTGGTCGTCGACACGAGCGCTTCGACGATGACCGCGGTGCTCGGCGACCTCGTCTCGACGAAGGCGCGTCACCGCGGGGCCGCCGGATTCCTCGTCGACGGCCTGATCCGCGACCTGCCCGGCATCCAAGCGCTCGGCGACTTCCCGGTCTTCGCGCGCGGGGTCACGCCGATCGGCCCGCTGCATCGCGGCCCCGGCGAGATCAACTACCCGATCTCGGCGGGCGGCATCGTCGTCAATCCGGGCGACGTGATCGTCGGTGACGCCAACGGCGTCGTGGTCGTACCGCGCGACATCTCCGATGAGCTCCTCGATCGCCTTACCGCGAAGGCGGCCGCCGAGTCGGACTACACGTCGGCGGTGGCACGCGGTGAGTTCAACAACGGCTGGGTCGATGCGCTCCTGCACGAGCGCGGCGTGGCCGGGCTCGAGCAGAGCGCCGAGGCCCCCTAGCTTGCCGGTCCCTCCTCCAGCCATCCTGCTCGGCGGCGAGAGCATCGCGGTCTCCGCCGCTCGCAGCCTGTCGCGCGCGGGGGCGCCGGTTTACGCCCTAGGTGCCGGAGACGACCCGGTCCGCGCTTCTCGCCACTGCCGCGAGTTCGCCGACGTCGGTGCCGGGAAGGGCGTCGCCGAGCGTTACCTTGATTGGCTCGAGCATCGCGGTCCACGGCGCGGAGCCGTGATTCCCTGCCACGACGACGGCCTCGAGCTGGTGGCGAACCGCCGCCCGCGCCTGATCGAGCTCGGGTACCAGCCTGTGGAGGCAGACGACGGCGTCCTGCGCTCGATGCTCGACAAGCACCGGACCTACGAGCTGTCGCGCCAGGCCGGCGTGCCGACGCCGCGCACTGCGACCGTTCGCACCCCGGCCGACGCCGAGAGCGTGGCCGCCGAGTTCGAGTACCCCTGTGCGCTCAAGCCGCGCGCAGCGCACGAGTTCGCCGCTCACTACGGGATCCGTAAGAAGGTGCTGCTCGTAAACGAGCGCGCTGAGCTCGAGCCGGCGCTCGAGGCCACCCTCGCGCTAGGGGTCGAGATGCTCGTCACCGAGATCATCCCGGGCGGCGACGACCAGTACTTCTCCTACTACAGCTACCTGGACGAGCATGGCCAGCCCCTGTTCCATCTCTGCAAGCACAAGCTGCGCCAGTGGCCCCCCCACTTCGGCCTGGCGACCTACCACCGGACGGTCTGGGATCCGCGCGTCGCGGAGCTCGGTTCGCGGTTCTTCCAGGGCATCGGCCTGCGCGGTCTCGGCAACGTCGAGTTCAAGCTCGATCCGCGCGACGGTGAGTACAAGATCATCGAGTGCAACCACCGCCTGACCGCGGCTACCGAACTCGTTCGCCGAGCCGGGATCGACATGGCGCTGATCGCCTATCGACGCGCCGTCGGCCTGCCGTCGGAGCCGCTGACGGGCTTCCGCACGGGGGTGCGGATGTGGCATCCGATCGAGGACCTCCGCGCACTTCGCGACTACCGGGTCGAGGGGGAGATGACGGTGCGCGGGTGGCTTCTGAGCCTGCTCCACCGACAGCACTTCCCGCTGCTCTCGTTCGAGGATCCCGGTCCCACGCTGATGAGCCTCGGGCTGAAGACCCGCGCGGCGCAGCGCAAGGTCGTGGGGCAGACCGGCCTGGCACGAGCCGGCACCTGAGCACCGTGACGAACGTCGCGCTGATCGGTGTGGGCGAGCTCGGCGCCGCCCTGGCCCCAGCGCTCGCGCGGGTGCACCGTGTCGTCGCCTGGTCGCGGCCTCGCGCCGATCTCGGCGAGCGCATCGCGGCCGCCGGCGCCACGCCGGCCGCCTCACTCCAGGAAGCGGTCGAGGACGCCGACGCTGTGCTCTGCGCGCTCCCGGCGGCCGTCGCCCCCACCGTGGCCCTGGACGTGCTGCGGCGCATACCTAGCGGCACGCTGCTGGCCGACCTGGCCTCGAGCACACCCGAGCAAAAGCAGGACGCGGCACGAGTTGCCGCGCGCGCCGGCGTGAGCTACGCGGATGCGGCGGTCCTCGGGACGGTCGCGGCGAGCGGAGCGTCGGTGCCGATCGTCGCCGCGGGGGACGGCGCCGAACGCCTCGCGGCGCTGCTGCGGCCGGCCCGGATGCGGATCGACGTCATCGCCGGAGAGGCCGGACGCGCCGCGCGGCTGAAGCTGGTGCGCAGCGTCTTCATGAAGGGACGTGACGCGCTGGTGCTCGAAACGATGCTCGCGGCCCGGTCCTTCGGACTGGAGCATGAGGTGGCACGATCGATCTCGGGCCCCGGCGAGGAAGTTCCCTTTCCGGCGCTCGTCGAGCGCGTCCTCACCGGCCTGGCGGTCCACGCCGAGCGACGCGCCGACGAGCTCGACGCGTGCGCCGCGCTACTGCGCGAGTCCGGGGTCGAGCCGATCGTCACCGACGCCGGGCGGCGGCGGCTTCGTGACCCGGCCGTACTCGACCTGCGCGAGCGCCTGCGCGGCGAGCGTCCCGCATCCGGCAGTACGACGCTCGACGCGATCGAAGGGGCTGCTGCGACGCCGGCCGGCCGAGACCCGGCCGAGGCGCCGTCGCGCCCCTCGCCGCGGCGCGGCGCACCCCCAGCGTGACCGCGTACCCAGCGGCGATCGCTACATCGCCGCGCTGAGCCCTCCGGTGCCCTCGGAAGCGGTGGCCATCGGCGACGCCCACTCGAGCAGGTCGATCGCCCCTTGGCTCGCCAGCCGCAGGATCTGGCGCCGCGCATCTGCGACTCCCGCCGGTCCCGCGATACGCCGGGCCAACGACGCCAAGCTCTCGCCGCCCCCGCACGAGAGCAGCGCCGCCTGCTGGATCTCGGTGATCCCGAAGGGCTCCTCGCCGAAGACGCGTGCCTCGAGCACCTCGCGCCACCCGTCGCGAGTCGCGGTACGCGAGACCGTGTCGAGTCGGCGCGAGGGCACCGGAGAGAGGCCGTCGAGCTTCTCGTCGTCCCCGGACTCGACCAGCGTGAGCGTACGCTCGCGAATCGGCTGGGTGAACGGATCCTCGCCGAGCGGATCACAACCGAAGTCGTTGAACTTCAGATAGAGGTTCAACGCGTCGGCGGCACGGCGGCGGAGGTGCCATGTCGTCGACCCCGGGAACATGATGACGTCGCCCTCGCGGTCGTCGAGCTCTACCTCGCGCGCTCCCCGCAGCGCGTTCTCCGGCAGCTGCTCGGGCTGGAGGTGGCGGCGGAGTCCGGCGCTCGTGTTGAACGGGTTGGTCTCGCGGTGCGAGTAGGGATACAGCACGAGCCGCGATTCGTCCGGGATCCGGATCGAGAGCCCGACCGAGACCTGCGACGGGTACCGGTCCTTGTGCGCCGCCGGCTCCGGCGCCGCGGTCGCCTCGTAGATCTGGATGTGACGCTCGGACATCGTGATCGTCGCGCGGTCGAGGCCGGCCACGGCGGCCACCACCTCATAGACCTCGCCGATGTCGATGTCATCGGGGAGCTCGTAGAGCGACTGCTCCTTCTTTCCCTTGATCGCGAAGCGGTCGAGCTTGTGGCTGGCGAGCTCTCGCCCGGCATATTCGACCACCGACGCGAGGAACTCGGGCGTGAGTCCCGCGCAGATGTGCACGTAGCCGTCACGCGCGTAGGCATCGCGGTAGTCGCTCGGATCGAAGCTGAATACTCTCATGTCGCCTCCTGCTCTTGTCGGTGTGCAGCTGCCTCGCGCGCGGCCTCCAGCACGCGCTCGAGGATCGGGACCGCTACGTGAGTGGCTTCGTGAGGGTCCGCCACGTGGTAGTGATGATGGATGCCGGGTGTTCCGTTGACCTCGGTCACGACTCCGCCTGCCCGCTCGAGCGAGACGCCGGCGTGCGGCGTGACGACGTCCACGCCGGCCAGTCGCAGCCCGACCGCGGCGGCTGCGCGCCTGGCGGCCGACACCAGCTCCTCCTCGAGAGGGTGACGTACGGTAGTCGTGTCCTCGATGCGATTGTCGTTAGTAACCGTCTGGATCGTCACCTCCTCGCCGCGAGGTACGACCGAGGACAGAGCGAGACTCTGACGCTCGAGCGCGAAGACGGTGTCGAGCCCGACGCCGAGCAGCGACAGGCCCGCCGCTCCGCCGGCAGCCCGGCGCCGGTCGTTCTCGGCGCGGATGAGATCCTCGACGCTGGCGCGACCGTCTCCCTCGAGCCGCGGGGGCAGATGCCGGATGACGTCGATCAGGTCGCCGTCGAGGAAGAGCAGCCGATACACGGGCCCGGGCGCCTGGCGCTCGATGAGCAGTCGCTCCCCGTAACGAGCGGCGTGAAGGCACGCGCGCAGCAGCCGGACGGGCGTGTCGACCCCGGCGGTGGTGCCCTCGCCGCCCGCGGTCCCGTCGGCTGCCTTGACCACGCACGCACCGCCGGTCGCGAGGAAGCGTTCGGCCGGCGCGAGGTCTCGCCACCCGAACTCGACGTGCTCGGGCACCGGTACGCCGACGCCCCGAAGGAGACGATGCACGGCCGGCTTGTCGAGGGCCAGGTCCAGCGTGACCGGGTCGTCAAGGGCCGTCACCTGCTGCCTGACGAAGGTCGAGGCTCCGTCGCGCTCGAGCCTCAAGACGTCCGGTCCGATCTCCTCGCAGTCGGCTCCCGCCCGAGCGGCCGCGGCGGTCCAGATCTCGCGGTAGACCGAGTCCCTCACGTACCCGGGCAGCATGCTCGGCGCCCGTTCGCGGGCCTTGCGGAGCGCGGCGCGAAAGCCCATCGAGCGGGCGAGGTCGAGCCGGGCGCCGAAGCGGCGTCGGCGGCTTTCTGAGCCCCCCGCGCAGCTGATGAGCCCGGCGAGCAATCGCGGCTCGAGAGCGCTCACGTGAGCCGCCCGCACCGAAGCGTCCGCGTGGTCAGGAGACGACCGTGACGCCGGGCGGGTGTCTGTAGTGCGCCCCCTGCGGAGCGGCGAAACGCCTGCAAACGGACGCGCTCGCGGTACGCTCGCTCGATCGGGGAGCGGCCCCGGGTCGAAGCGCCGGGACTTGGTGTCGAATCCGCCTCGCCAGCCGCCGCACGCAGGCCCGGGGGCGGCGCATCCTCAGCGTCGACGAGGCCCAGGTCAAGGCGCCCTGTGCACTCGTGCGTGCGGGCGGCCGCCAACGCGACACACGTGCGGTCGTCCCCGGCGAGCGCATCCTGCAGCGGCGTGTGGCGGCAGTGTGCGGTCACCACCCGAGCAGCCGAGCACCTGAGGAGCGCAACGGTGCCCGCGAGCGAGCCGTCGGTGCGTGCGACCAGCGCGAGGGGGCGTCCGCCGAACGGTTCGATCCACGCGTCGACCCATCCGGGTCGCCGGAAGGGGCCGCGTTTACTCGATCTCGGAGTGCGTCCCACTCGGCAGTCAGCGCCTCGACGGCGGCGTGCACTCCGATGGCCGTGTCCCTCTTGACGGAGGATCGATCGGACACGTGATCGCTCGATGTCGGGCGTCGAGATTGCTGGAATAGTACATGCCTGTTACCCGCACGCCGGGGTACCGTCAATCCATCGACGGGCTCGGGGCACGCGGCTCCGACTATCGTCGGCAAGAAGGCTCAACTTCCAAAGTCGACACGACCACGCCACACCGCTCTCGGTCCAGAGCCGCGTTCTGGAAGGCTCGAGCGTGCGCCCTCCGAGGAGGCGATGTTTCGTCTCGTCACGCAGTCGGTCCGGTGCGCGGCGAGGTGACCGACGGCCTCGTCGAGGCGCGGAGCGTGGTGGACGTCGAGGTTGCGCGTCCAGCCCCGCTTGAGACGCTCCTGGACGAGGCGGGCGTCGCCGGGGTTGTCCTCCACCAGCAGGAGCGTGCACGGAGGGACGCCGACTGTGGTGTCAGGGCTCACAAGGGGAGACCGCGGTCGTCGCTGCCCGCCCGCGCCACCCGGGTTCGCCCAGCCGCCGTCCTCTTCGGTCCGCGACGCACCGCCGTCAGCGGCCGCGGCCGGGACCCAGCGCTCGAGGATCGTGCGCAGGGTGTCTGGGCGCAGCGGCTTCGCCAGGTAGTCGTCCATGCCCGCCTCGAGGCAGCGCTCGCGGTCTCCCTTCATGGCGTGCGCGGTCATGGCGATCACGGGGGTGCGCCGCTCGTCGCCCTCGCGCCGGCGAAGCTCGCCCGTCGCCTCGTAGCCGTCGAGGCGGGGCATCTGGCAGTCCATGAGCACAGCGGCGAAGGACCGGGCGGCGAGCGCCTCGAGGGCCGTCTCGCCGTCGCTGGCGACCTCCGCCTCGAAGCCCAGGCGCTCGAGCCACCTGACCGCGACGGCCTGGTTGGTCGGATTGTCCTCGGCGACGAGGACGGGGTCGGCTCCCGCGGGCCTGCGACCCACCGCGGATGCCGAAGCAGGACGATCGCGGCCGCCGGCCGATGCGCCCCCAAGGGCCTACGAGAGCGCCTCGCGAAGACGAGACTGACGTAGCGGCTTGATGAGGTGACCGGCCGCCGTGACGCGGCGGGCCGCCCCCTCCGGGTCCCTTCCGGAGGTCAGCAGGATGACCGGCACGCGGCCTTGTGGGGGATAGGTGGTCAGCCAGCGGGGGACCTCGAGGCCGTCCACCCGAGGCGCGTGCCGATCAACGAGGACGACGTCGAACCGGCCCGCCGGTCCCTGCGACGGAACGCTTCTGATCACCTCCGCGGCGGTCGAGGCGCTCGTCGACGATCGCTTTCGAGCCGACCGATCCGCGAGTGGGTGCGCAGGCTCTCGAGGTAGGCGTGCATCCGCTCGACGCCGTCTATGGCGAGTCGCATGAACTCCTCGAAGTCGGCGTCGAGCCGGTCCCCGTAGCTGTCGCGTATCAGTTCCAGGTACCCGGAGACCATCCGCAGCGGCTCGGCCATGTCGTGCGAGGCGACGTAGGCGAAGCGGTCGAGCTCCTCCTCGGGGAGGGAGTGGGTGGACGTCGGGGCGGCCATGGCGAGAGTGGGAGGAAGGCGTCGGGGGGTAGTAGGTGTCGTGCCCTAGATCGGCCACCGTCCGCCGGAACTTGAGCGACGGCTGTCCTCGACGAGCGCGGACCACTGCTGCGGCGTCGCGGTCGCGATGCCTACGCTGTCGGGCGTGCCCCGCCGCCCCTCCACCACATGCCCGAGCTGCCGGAAGCCGAGCGCGCGCGCTCTCTGATAGAGGACCGCGGGCTGCGACGCACGATCGTCGCGGTCGACGACTCCGACACCTACGTATGCCGACCGCATGCCCCCGGAGAGCTCGCGGCGGCGCTCGAGGGTCACCGCCTCACCGTCGCCCACCGCCGCGGCAAGATGCTCTGGGTAGAGACCGGCGGTCCCGTCCTCGGCCTCCATCTCGGGATGGCCGGGCGAGTCGTCATGGACGGGCCGCCCGCGCCAAACGCGTGGGACCGCTTCACGCTCGGGTTCGAGGGCGGTGGCCGGCTCGCCCTGCGCGACAAGCGCCGCCTGAGTCGGGCGGTGCTCGATCCGGACCTCTCGCGCCTCGGTCCCGACGCCGCCGAGGCCACCCGAGCCGAGTTCCGTGAGCGGGTCGGTCACGGCACGGCTCCGGTCAAGGCCCGGCTGCTCGACCAGTCGACGATCGCCGGCGTGGGCAATCTCCTGGCCGACCAGACCCTGTGGGAGGCGCGCCTCGATCCCCGCCGCCCCGCCGGAGAGCTGAGCGAGTCAGAGCTCGACCGTCTGCGCCGGGCGCTTCGCGCGGCCACCCGCTCGGCCATCAGCAGGGGCGGCGTCCACACCGGCGACCTGATCGCCGAGCGCCACCGGGGCGGGCACTGCCCGCGCTGCGGTGCCGCACTCGAGGGCGGGAAGGTGGGGGGCCGGACGACGTGGTGGTGCCGGCGCGAGCAGGCGGACGGCTAGGCGGTCAGGGGCGTCTGCGCGAGTTGCTCAGCGTGCCCGCGCGAGCTGGCGCTCGATCACGTTGCCGACGAGCCGGATGATCGAGCGATCGCCCGACACGCGCACGTGCCCGTGCTCGTAGGCCTCGATCCAGTCGGCCAGGCGACCGTCGCGCGCGAGCTCGTTGAAGAACACGCGCGGGATGGACAGGTCGACGCGCGCGTCCCGCGCGGGATCCTTGGAGACGGTGGGGCCGGGGAGCTCAACCCGCCAGACGGGCACGTCGCCGCGCGCGTGGAGCTCCAACCGCAGTACCAGCTTCAGCGGCTTGAGAGCCGGTACATCTGCCTGGAAGCGCGTCACCGCCTGCTCGATGAGCGTCTTTGTGTCGGCTTGGGTCATGAGGGGGACGCCGACTCAGACCTTGTGCCGCTGCAGCAGCTTCTTCCCGATCACCATGCGCTGGATCTCCGATGTACCCTCGCCGATCAGCAGCAGCGGCGCGTCGCGGTACAGGCGCTCGATCTCGTACTCCTTCGAGTACCCGTAGCCGCCGTGGATGCGCAGGGAGTCCTCGACGACCTCCTTGCCGGCCTCGGAGGCATACAGCTTGGCCATGCCGGCCTCGAGGTCGGAGCGCTCGCCGGCGTCCTTGAGGCGGGCGGACTTGAGCATGAGCAGGCGTGCGGCCTCGACCTTGGTGGCCATGTCGGCGAGCTTGAACTGGATCGCCTGGTGGTCGGCGATCTGCTTGCCGAACGTCTTTCGCTCCTGGGAGTAGCGCAGGGCGAGCTCGAGCGCGCGCTGGGCGATGCCGACGCCGCGGGCCGCGACGTTCACGCGGCCGACCTCGAGCGCGTCCATCATCTGTCCGAAGCCCTGGCCGAGCCCCTGCTCCTCGCCTCCGAGCACCTTCGCGGCCGGGCAGCGGTAGTCCTCGTAGACGAGCTCGGTCGACTCGACGCCCTTGTAGCCCATCTTGTTGATCTTGGGCGGGACCGTCAGACCCGGCACCTCCGAGGCGCCTGGCTCCTTCTCGGTGATGAAGCAGGTCATCCCCTTGTACGGAGGGCTCGCGTCCGGATCGGTCTTCGCGAGCAGGAAGACGACGCCCGAGAGCAGGCCGTTGGTGACCCACGTCTTCTGCCCGTTGATGAGCCAGTCGTCGCCGTCGCGCCGGGCGCGCGTGGAGATCGCCTGCACGTCGGAGCCCAGCCCGGGCTCGGACAGCGAGAAGGCGGCGCGGAGCTCGCCGGTGACCATGCGCGGGAGGAGGCGCTCCTTCTGGTCGTCGGTGCCGAACTTCATCAGCAGGTAGGAGCCGATGAAGTGGGTGTTGACTACACCGGCGATCGAGATCCACCCGCGCGAGAGCTCCTCGACGATCATCGCGTAGGTCGTCAGGTCGAGGCCCATCCCGCCGTACTCCTCGGGGATGGTCACGCCGAACAGGCCGAGCTCCTTCATCTGCTCGACGACGTCCTCGGGAAAGGAGTCCTCGTGGTCGTGGTGCCCGGCCACCGGGAGCACCTGCTCGTCGACGAACTGGTGCACCATCTCGGTGATCGCGCGCTGGTCCTCGGTCTTGTCCGCGTAGGCGGTGATCGTGGTCGCGACGGCCATGCGGCCTCCTGGATCTCTTCGGCTCGGGTGACTCGGGGGGTCGCCAGTCTACCGGCGGCCCACCTACCATCCGGCGCGATGAACTTCGCTCGCGACGTCGTCGAGTCGGCTCCGCGCGCCCGACGCGCCCTGGTCGTGCTCGAGTCCTCGGGCACCCGCCGCGAGCTCTCCTTCGGCGAGGTGGCGGAGCGCTCGGCGCGCCTGGCCGGAGCGCTGACCGCACGCGGGGTGCGGCGCGGGGATGTGGTCACGACCGTGGTCGGGTCGACGCCCGAGTGGGTGCTGGCGCTCCTGGCGTGCTTTCGCATCGGGGCCGTCGCGCTGCCGTGCACCGAGCAGCTGCGCGCGGGCGACCTGCACTCCCGGCTCGAGGCCGTGCCGCCGCGGCTCGTGGTGGCCTCGGAGCGCAACGTCGAGACGGTGATCGAGGCGGGCTTCGACGGACCGCTCGTGCGCGTCCCCGACGAGTCGCTGTTCGAGGCCGCGCCGGCCCCGGCGGTTGAGCTCGATCCCGAGGAGGCGACGCTGATCACGTTCACCTCGGGCACCGCCGGCGACCCGAAGCCGATCCGCCACGGCCAGGCCTACCTCGAGGGCCAGGGGGTTCAGGCCGAGCACTGGCTCGGCGCCCGCCCGGGCGAGCTCGTGTGGTGCACGGCGGCGAGCGGGTGGTCGAAGTCGGCGCGCAACGCGTTCGTCGCGCCCTGGCTGCGGTGCGCCGGCGCCCTGCTCGAGGATCGGCGGTTCGAGCCGGAGCAGCGGCTCGCGACCGCCGAGCGCGAGGGGGTGAACGTGCTCTGCATGGCCCCGACCGAGTACCGCGCGGTGGCCAGGGGCGCCGAGCTGCGACGGCTGCCGGCCCTGCGTCACGCCGTCGCCGCCGGGGAGCCGCTCGATCCTGGCGTCGTGCACGACTGGCGCGCGGCGACCGGCGTCGAAATCCACGACGGCTACGGGCAGACCGAGACCGGCGCTATCTGCGGGATGCCACTCGGCGAACCGGTCCGTCCCGGCTCGATGGGCAGGCCGCTGCCCGGCTTCGACGCCTGGGTCGAGGACGGGGAGCTGTGCGCCGACCCGGCCACCCTCCCCACTTTCTTCCTCGACGGGAGCCGCGACCGGCCCTGGCGCACCGGCGACCGCGTCCGCGCCGACGAGGACGGCTACCTGTGGTTCGAGGGCCGCACCGACGACCTCATCATCTCGTCGGGGTACCGGATCGGTCCGTTCGAGGTGGAGTCGGCGCTCGGCTCACACCCGGCGGTGGCCGAGGCCGCGGCGGTCGCCGCACCCGACGAAGTGCGCGGCTCGGTGGTGCGCGCCGTGGTCGTCCTCCGCGACGGGGAGCGCCCGAGCGAAGAGCTGGCGCGGGTACTCCAGGACCACGTCAAGGAGCGAACGGCTCCCTACAAGCACCCCCGTATCGTCGACTTCGCTGCGGCGCTGCCCAAGACGGCGAGCGGTAAGGTCAGACGGGCGCAGCTGCGAGGGCCCGAGCCGCCCCGGCGGTGAGCGGCCCGGCCGGGCGTCCGACTGGCCGTCGGCGGCCCCCGGCCAACGACCCGCCCGGTTGCCGATCCCCGACCGGCGGGTAACCTCGGGACATGCCCAACCGTCTGGCCGAAGAGACGTCGCCCTACCTCCTCCAGCATCGGGAGAACCCGGTCGACTGGAACCCTTGGGGCGAGGAGGCCCTGGCCCGTGCGCGCGAAGAGGACCGCCCGCTGCTCGTCTCGATCGGCTACTCGGCATGTCACTGGTGCCACGTCATGGAGCGCGAGTCGTTCGAGGATCCCGAGATCGCGCGGCTCATGAACGAGAGCTTCGTCTGCATCAAGGTCGACCGCGAGGAGCGCCCCGACGTCGACGCCATCTACATGGAGGCCTGCCAGGCCATGACCGGCTCGGGCGGCTGGCCGCTCAACGTGTTCGCGACGCCCGAGCAGGTGCCCTTCTACGCGGGCACGTACTTCCCGCCCGAGCAGCGCCACGGCATGCCGAGCTGGCCGATGGTGCTGGACGCCGTGGCCCAGGCCTGGCGCGACCGGCGCGACGAGATCCGCTCGGGAGGCGATCGCATCGCCCGCCGGCTGGCCGGCGGAGCGCTGCTCGAGCCCTCCGAGGACGGGCTCGGGCCTCAGTCGCTCGACGCCGCGGTCGAGGGCCTCGCGTCCGCCTACGACATCCGTAATGGCGGCTTCGGCGGGGCCCCGAAGTTCCCCCCGGCCTCGGCGATCGAGCTCCTGCTGCGCCGGGGCGAGACCCACATGAGCGCGGGCACGCTTCGCGCCATGGCGAGCGGCGGGATGTACGACCAGGTCGGGGGCGGCTTCTCCCGCTACTCGGTGGACGAGCGCTGGCTCGTCCCCCACTTCGAGAAGATGCTCTACGACAACGCGCTGCTCGCCCGCGCCTACCTCCACGGCTGGCAAGTGACCGGTGAGCCGCTCTTCGAGCAGGTGTGCCGCGAGACGCTCGACTGGGCGCTGAGCGAGCTGCGCGGCTCGGAAGGCGGCTTCTTGTCGGCCCTCGACGCCGACTCCGAGGGCGAGGAGGGCCGCTTCTACGTGTGGACGCTCGCGGAGCTGCGCGAGGTCCTGGGAGAAGACGCCGAGGCGGCGATCGCCTGGTTCGGCGCGAGCGAGCGCGGCAACTTCGAGGGCCGCAACATCCTCACCCGTGGCGAGGGCGAGCCTCCGGCCAACCTCGCCGATATCCGGAAGCGCCTCTACGGGGTGCGGGCCCAGCGCGTATGGCCGGGGCTCGACGACAAGCGCCTGTGCGCCTGGAACGCCCTGATGATCTCGGCGCTCGCCGACGCCGGCGCCGTCCTGCGTGCGCCCGACTACGTCGAGGCCGCCCGCGAGTGCGCCGACTTCGTGCTGACCTCGATGCGCGACCCGGCGGGACGCCTGTTGCGGACCTGGAAGGACGGCGAGGCCCGCCTCAACGCCTACCTCGAGGACCACGCCTACCTGCTCGAGGCCCTGATCTCCCTCTACGAGGCGACGTTCGAGCCCCGCTGGTTCGCCGCCGCGCGGGAGATCGCCGACACGACGATCTCCCGCTTCGCCGACCCCGACCGCGGTGGCTTCTTCGAGACCTCGAGCGATCACGAGCAGCTCGTCGCGCGACGCAAGGACCTCGAGGACAACCCCATCCCGGCAGGGAACTCGAGTGCCGCCTACGGACTGCTGCGCCTCGCGGCGCTGACCGGAGCGCATGGGTACGAGCGCCACGCCGAGGGCGTCTTCCGCTTGGTCGGAGGGCTCGCGCCTCAGCATCCCCAGGCCTTCGCTCACCTGCTCCAGGCCATCGACTTCCATCTCGCGCGCGTCCGTGAGGTCGCGCTCGTGGGCGAGGACCTCGAGCCGCTCGACCGAGCGGTGCGGGCGCGGTTTCGGCCCCATCTCGTCCTGGCGGGATCGCTGTCCGCCGACCGCGATGCGGGCGGCGACGGGGGCCCCCCCTCCTGCAGGGGCGCACGCCCGTCGACGGCCGCGCCGCCGCCTACGTGTGCGAGGGCTTCGCCTGCCGGCGGCCGGTCACCGAGCCCGAGGAGCTCGCCGCATTGCTCGACGAGGGCTGAGTGCGCCACCACCGCGGTGGCGGCGGGGACGCCTTAGAGCACCGCCATGTACCGATCGAGCTCCCACGGCGTGACCTGCACGCGGTAGTCCTCCCACTCCTTGCGCTTGATCTCGACGTAGCGGTTGAACATGTGCTCGCCGAGGGTGCGCAGCACGAGCTCTGACTCCGCGGTCAGCTCGATCGCCTCGCCGAGGGTCTCGGGGAGCTGCTCGATCCCGAGCCGCTTGCGCTCGTCGGGCGAGAGGTGGTAGAGGTTCTTGTCCATCGGCTCGGGCAGCTCGTAGCTCTTCTCGACGCCCTCGAGCCCCGCCTGCAGCAGCGCGGCGAAGGTCAGGTAGGGATTGCAGGCCGGGTCGGGGCAGCGCAGCTCCATGCGCGTCGCCTGCTCCTTGCCGGGGTGGTACAGCGGCACGCGCACGAGCGCCGAGCGGTTGCGGCGCGACCACGCGCAGTAGACGGGCGCCTCGTAGCCCGGCACGAGCCGCTTGTAGGAGTTGACCCACTGGGCGAAGATCGAGGAGATCTCGCGGGCGTGGCGCAGCTGGCCCGCGATGAAGGCCTTGCCCACTTCTGAGAGGAAGTACTGGTCGTCGGCGTCGTAGAAGGCGTTGCGATCGCCCTGGAAGAGCGACTGGTGGGTGTGCATGCCCGACCCGTTCTGGCCGAACAGCGGCTTCGGCATGAAGGTGGCGTGCCAGCCGTACTTCATGGCGTACTCCTTGACCGTGATCCGGTAGGTCATGCAGTCGTCCGCCATCTTGAGCGCGGGGGCGTAGCGCATGTCGATCTCGTGCTGGGACGGTCCGACCTCGTGGTGGGTGTACTCGACGTGGATCCCGAGCCGCTCGAGGGCGAGCACCGTGTCCCGGCGAACGTCGGAGCCGGCGTCGAGCGTCGTCAGGTCGAAGTAGCCGCCCTCGTCGAGGATCTCCGGCCTGCCGCCGTCGCCGCCACGGGCGCTGCGGAAGTAGAAGAACTCGAGCTCGGGGCCGACGTTGAAGGCGTCGAAGCCCATGCGCTCGGCCCGCTCGAGGGCCCGGCGCAGCACGTGGCGGGGATCGCCCTCGTAGGGCTTGCGCTCGGGGGTCTGGATGTCGCAGAACATCCGGGCGACGCCGGCCGCGTCCGGGCGCCAGGGCAGCACCGCGAAAGTGGACGGGTCGGGCATGGCGATCATGTCCGACTCCTCGATGGCGTTGAAGCCGGTGATCGAGGACCCGTCGAAGCCCATACCGCCCTCGAAGGCGTCCTCGAGCTCCGACTTGTTCACCGAGAAGCTCTTCAGGTGACCGAGGATGTCGGTGAACCACAGCCGGATGAAGCGGATCTGCTGCTCGTCGACGAGCGCGATCACGTCGTCGGCGGTCTGGGGCTGGTCGGCCATGAGCTCCTCGTCGGGTCGCGGGGAAGGGCGCGGGCGAAGCCTGCCCTAGGCTAACGAGACGCCTCGGGTAGCCGGATCCCCGGCTGGGGGCCTACCGCCGGATCCAGGCCTCCGCCCAGATCTTCAGCGCGCCCAGTGCGGGCCCCAGTGCCTCGCCCTTGTCGGCGAGGCGATACTCGACGCCGACCGGGTGCTCGTCGAGAACCTCGCGTTCGACCAGCTCCTCCGCCTCGAGCTCCTTGAGGCGCTCCGAGAGCAGGCGGTCCGAGATGTAGGGCACGAGGGTGCGGATCTCCGAGAAGCGCAGTGGTCCGTCGAGGAGGACGCTGAGAATCGCCCCGTTCCAGCGCTTGCCGACAAGCTCGACGGCGCGGTGAAAGAGAGCACAGCACTCCTCCCGCTGGCCGGCCGCAGGGCGTCGGGAGGGTCGGGGCGGCTCAAGCGTTGCGACCCTCGTGCGCGCGGCCATGGTCAGAGGTTAGTGCCTTGAGGGGTCGGTCGTCGCGGCGCGAGTAGCTCTCCGGCCGCCCCGGCAACCACGCGGAGGGGGAAGCCACGTGGTTGCCGGCGTGAGCGGCCGTTATCCCGGAGACGTCCGGGCGGCCCTCTCAGGCGGCTTGGAGCAGCCGGGCCTCCTCGCCCGATCCGTCACGCGGGACGTCGCCCGCGCGGGTGATCAGGTTAGAGAAGGTGTTGAGGCCGACGTGGGCGATCGCCTCGAGGATCTGCTCGTCGGTCCAGTCGGCCTCCCGCGCCTCCTCGTGGAGATGCCGAGGCGGGGCGCCCTCGTTCTCGAGCAGGCTGCGGACAAAGCGCAGGAGTGTGGCCTCACGCTCCTCGCCCGACTCGAAGCGACGCGCGAGGGTGATCTCGTCGAGCCCGAGGCCGGCCTCGCGAGCGGTCCGGGCGAGCGTCGAGAGGGCGTAGGTCGAGCGTTGATACTCGGCCACGGCGAGCGCGATCCGCTGCTGGGTCTTGAGCGGCAGGGCGCCGTGGCGAAGCTCGGAGCGCAGGCGCGCGTAGGCCCGCAGGGTCGCGGGCGAGCCGGCGAGGACGCCGACGAAGTTCGGCAGCTGTCCGCCCCCGGCCAGCGCACCCTTGAGGACGGGCAGGCTGCGCTCGGGCGCCGTCAGATCGTCATGGACTTGGAACCTGCTCTCCTGGGTCTTCATCGCTTAGCCTTCTGCATGTTGCTTACGAGGGGTAAGTATAGCCTGGGGCGGCGGCCGCCGGAGCGTTTCGAGGGGCTCGCTTCGTGGTACGCGCCGCCGACCTCGATCGGATTTCTACCCGCGGGCGGTAAACCCTGTCTAAGAGATACCGGGCCGCCGGGATCGGCCGAAGCCGGCGGCGACTGCGCTACTTACCGGCGACGCGCGATACGTAGGCGGCGACCGCCTGCGCGTTCTCGCCGTCGAGCAGCCCGGCCGGCATCTGCAGCTTGCCCGTCCCGCCGTTGCTGATCGCCGCGAGCACACGGCGCCTGCTGACGCTGCCGAGCCGGTCGAGGTTCGGGCCCGTGACGCCCTTGGCTTGGACCGCGGCCAGCGTGTGGCAGCTCGCGCAGTTCGAGCGAAAGAGCTCCTTGCCGCGCTCGAGCTCCTCGTTGCCATCCTCCGCGGCGAGCGTCCCTGTTCCGCCGACCGCCTCCTCCTGGGCGATGATGGCGATCGCCGGTACGGCGAGCCCGAGCAGGAGGTACAGAATCGGGATGAGGACCCTGACCGAGCCACCCCACCTCGGGAGGGGGATACCGCGCCGGCGCTCGCGCCCGCCGGCAACGGCAAAGACGATCGCCCCGACGCCCAACAGCACCCAAGGCACCATGAAGACCCAGACCCAGACGCTCATCGCGAACGGCGGGGCGCTAGCCCGCGGCGAGCGCCGGGGCGAGATCGTCCCCCGTCACGGCCCCGTCGAGCCCGGCGAGATGGCGATCCACCGCCGCAGCGCACTTGCGCCCCTCGGCGATCGCCCAGACGATCAGCGACTGGCCGCGCCTGGCGTCCCCGCAGGCGTAGACCCCCGGAACCGAAGTCGCCCACTCCTCCTCGCTCGCGAGGACGTTGCCGCGCCGGTCGCGCTCGAGGCCGAGCTGCTCGACGAGCCCCTCGTGCTGGGGATGGAGGAAGCCCATCGCCAGCAGTACGAGGTCGGCGGGCAACTCGAAGTCCGAGCCCTCGACCTTCTCGAAGTCGGGCGGGCCGCCGACCTCGTGGCCGTGCAGGCGGGCGACGCGCCCGTTCTCGCCCGAGAACCTGGTGGTCATAGCCCCGAAGCGGCGGTCGCCCCCCTCCTCGTGCGCGGGCGAGGTCCTCAGGATCAGCGGCCACGTCGGCCACGGCGTCGTGTCGTCCGGGCGCTCGGGCGGGGGCTCGGCGAGCAGCTCGATCTGGGTCACGCTCGCCGGCAGCTCGCGGTGGGAGTTGCCGAGGCAGTCGGCGCCGGTGTCGCCGCCGCCGATGATCACGACGTGGCGCCCGGCCGCCGAGATCGGCCGCCCGGGGCTCGCATCACCGGCCACGAAGCGGTTGCGCTGCTCGAGGTACTCCATGGCGAAGTGCACCCCGTCGAGCTCACGCCCGGGCACCGGCAGGTCGCGCGGCACCGTCGAGCCGGTGGCGACCACGAGCGCGTCGACGCGCTCGAGCAGCTCGCGGGCGTCTACGTCGCGCCCGACCTCGACCCCGGTCACCATCTCGACACCCTCCACGGCGAGGATGTCGACGCGCCGCTGCACGACGCCCTTGTCGAGCTTGAAGTCCGGCACCCCGTAGCGCAACAGTCCGCCGATGCGGTCCTGGCGCTCGTAGAGGGTCACGGAGTGGCCGGCCTGGTTGAGCTGCGCCGCCGCCGCCAGCCCGGCCGGCCCGCTGCCGACCACGGCCACGCTTCGCCCGCTGCGCCACGCCGGCGTCCGCGGGGTGATCCAGCCCTGGGCGAAGGCACGATCGGCGATCGACACCTCGATCTGCTTGATGGTCACCGCGTCGTCGTTGATGTCGAGGACGCACGCCGCCTCGCACGGGGCGGGGCAGATTCGCCCGGTGAACTCCGGGAAGTTGTTGGTCGCGTGCAGTGCGTCGATCGCCTCGCGCCAGCGGTCGCGGTAGACGAGGTCGTTCCAGTCGGGGATCAGGTTCCCCAGCGGGCAGCCCGAGTGACAGAAGGGAACCCCGCACTCCATGCAGCGCGCGCCCTGGGCGCGCAGCTCGGTTGCGGCCAGCCCCTTCTGATACTCGCGGAAGTCGTGCACGCGCTCGCCGATCGGGCGCTTGCGGCCGTCCTGGCGATGGATCTTCAGGAAGCCGCCGAGCTCACCCATGCGAGGGCTCCGCGCGGTCCTTGCCGGCCGCGGCGGCTGCAGCCTCGTGGGCGCGGGGAAGCCCCGCACGCTCCGCCCGCTCGGCCTCGCGCTCCGCGGCATCGGCGATGTCCTCCTGCTGGCCGGCGTGGACCGGGCTTCCGTCGGCCGCGCCCGGACCACTCGGCTCCCCTTCCGGGATCGCCCCGTCGCCGGGCGGCTGGACCCCCCGCACCGCCACGGCCTTCGCTTCACCGTCCACCTTTCCGTCCGCCGCGGCGGCCTCGGCGAGAGCGCGCTTGAAGTCGCGGGGCATGACCTTGACCCACGTCCCGCTCAAGCCCGCCCAGTCGTCGAGCACGCGCGCGGCGACCGGGCTCTCGGTCCGGGCCCTGTGCTCCTCGACGAGCTCGTACAGCTCGGCGAGGTCGTCCTCGGTCGGCTCCTCGAGGTCGACGAGCCCTTGGTTGCAGCGGGCCGGGAAGCTCCCCTCGGTGTCGAGCACGTAGGCGATTCCGCCGCTCATCCCGGCGGCGAAGTTGCGTCCGGTCGACCCCAGCACGACGACGCGCCCGCCGGTCATGTACTCGCAGCCGTGGTCACCCGTGCCCTCCACGACCGCGCGCGCGCCCGAGTTGCGTACGGCGAAGCGCTCCCCGGCCAGCCCGCGGAAGAAGGCCCGGCCACCCGTGGCCCCGTAGAGCACGGTGTTGCCGATCACGACGTTCTCCTCGGCGACGAAGCGCGAGCCCTCGGGCGGGCGCACGGTGAGGACCCCGCCGGAGAGCCCCTTGCCGGTGTAGTCGTTGGCGTCCCCGTGCAGGGTCAGGGTGATCCCCGGGGCGAGCCAGCCGCCGAAGCTCTGACCGCCCGAGCCCTCGGCGCGGATCTCCATCGTCCCCTCGGGAAGCCCGTCGGCGCCGTGACGGCGCGCGACCTCACCCGACAGCAACCCCCCAACAGTGCGGTTCTTGTTCTCGACGCGCAAGGTCGTCTCGACCCGCTCGCCGCGCTCGAGCGCCGGGCCGGCCACGGCAATCAGCATGTGGTCGGCGTGATCCTCCAGCACGGGGTCCTGCGGGCGCACGCGCCGGCGCGCGACCTCGGGGCCGGCCTCGGGCTCGGCCAGCAGGCCGGAGAGGTCGACCCCGCGTGCCTTCCAGTGCTCGATCGCCTGGTCGGCGCGGAGCAGGTCGGTGCGGCCCACGAGGTCCTCGAAGCGGCGCACCCCGAGCCGAGACATCAGTCCGCGCACCTCCTCGGCCACGTAGAAGAAGTAGTTGACGACGTTCTCGGGCGTCCCTTCGAACCGCTTGCGCAGCTCGGGGTCCTGGGTGGCGATGCCGACCGGGCACGTGTTGAGGTGACAGGCGCGCATCATGATGCAGCCCATCGAGATCAGCGGGGCGGTCGAGAAACCGAACTCCTCGGCGCCGAGCAGGGCGGCCACGACCACGTCGCGGCCGGTCTTGAGCTGACCGTCGGTCTGGACGACGATCCGATCGCGCAGCCGGTTCTGGACGAGCGTCTGCTGGGTCTCGGCCAGGCCGATCTCCCACGGCACGCCAGCCGACTGAATCGACGACACGGGCGAGGCGCCGGTGCCGCCGTCGTGACCGGCGATCGTGACGTGGTCGGAGTTCGCCTTGGCCACGCCCGCGGCCACCGTGCCGACCCCGACCTCCGAGACGAGCTTGACGCTGACGCGCGCCGCCGGATTGGCGCAGCGCAGGTCGAAGATGAGCTGCTTGAGGTCCTCGATCGAGTAGATGTCGTGGTGGGGCGGCGGCGAGATCAGCCCCACCCCCGGCGTCGAGTTGCGGATCCAGGCGATGTAGGGATCGACCTTGTGGCCGGGAAGCTGGCCGCCCTCGCCGGGCTTGGCCCCCTGGGCCATCTTGATCTGGAGGTCGTCGGAGTTGACGAGGTAATGGATGGTCACCCCGAAGCGGCCCGAGGCGACCTGCTTGATGGCCGAGCGGCGGCTGTCGCCGTTGGGATCGGCGGTGTAGCGGCGCGGGTCCTCCCCGCCCTCTCCGGTGTTCGACTTACCGCCGAGGCGGTTCATGGCGATGGCCAGCGTCTCGTGGGCCTCGGCCGACAGCGAGCCGAGCGACATCGCCCCGGTCGCGAAGCGCTTGACGATCTCGGCGGCGGGCTCCACCTCCTCGAGCGGGATCGGCTCGGCACCGAAGTGGAGCTGGAGGAGGCCACGGAGAGTGGCGCGCCGCTTCGACTCGTCGTTGACCATGCGCGAGAACTGCTCGTAGGCAGGCGTCCCGCCGTAGCGGACGGCGTGCTGGACGGTCGCGATGGTCTCCGGGTTCCACTGGTGGCGCTCGCCGTCGCGGCGCCAGGCGTGTACGCCGCCCACGGGCAGCCGGGTGGCCGCAGGACCGGCGGCCGCTCCGCCCGGGGTCTCGGGAGCGCCGGTGCCGATCACGCCGCCGGTTCTGGCGTGCTCGCCCGACAGCTCCGCGCCGGCGCGCTGGGCCTCGCGGCCGGTGGTCTCGACTGGGGCGCGGTGGCGGGGGTCTTGGCCGTCGGGGCCCGCCCCGTCACCGTCCGGTCCGCTAGCCGAGGCGCCGTCCCCCGCAGCCGCCGCCGCTGCCGCGCGCGTGACATCGCCGTTGGTGGTGCCGAGCGGCGCCTCGGCGGCCCCCGGTTCCACGTCGATCCGGGGCGCCGTCGCGGCGCCGGTACGTGCCGCCTGCTCGGAAGGGATCGCATCCGGGCCGCGTCGCGGGAACGCGCGATCGTGGCGCACGAGCGCCTCGCGCGCGAGCACGTCGAGGCCGATCCCGCCGATGCGCGAGGTCGTCCCGGTGAAGTAGCGCTCGATCAGCTCGGGCTCGAGCCCCACCGCCTCGAAGATTTGCGCGCCCGAGTAGCTTGCGATCGTCGAGATCCCCATCTTCGAGATGGTCTTGAGCAGTCCCTTGCCGATCGCCTTGACCATGTGGCGCTCGGCCACATCGGCACCCTCGACGCCCGGCAGGAGGCCGGAGTCGAGCATGTCGTGCAGGGTCTCCAAGGCCAGGTAGGGGTTGACCGCCGAGGCGCCGTAGCCGAGCAGGCAGGCGATGTGGTGGACCTCGCGCGGCTCGCCCGACTCGACGACGAGCCCGGTCTGCAGGCGCGTTCCCTCGCGCACGAGGTGGTGGTGAACTCCCCCGACCGCCAGCAGTGCCGGGATCGGCACGCGGTCGAAGCCGGCGGCGCGGTCGGAGATGATGAGGATGTTGCGCCCGGCGGCGAGGCACTCCGTGGCCTCCCGGCACAAGCGGTCCAGCGCCCGCTCCAGACCGGGGCCACCCTCCGACACCGGCCACGTGGCGTCGAGGGTCTCGGCGTTGAAGACGTGATGGTCGACCTGGCGGAGCTTCTCGAGCTCGCCGCTGGTCAGCAGCGGCTGGCCGATGGCGAGCTGGTGAGCGTGCTCGGCGGTCTCGTCGAGGAGGTTGCGCTGGGCGCCCACTCCGGTCGTCAGGCTCATCACGATCTCCTCGCGGATCGGGTCGATCGGCGGGTTGGTGACCTGAGCGAAGAGCTGCTTGAAGTAGGAGTAGAGGGGCGGCTGCTTGTCGGAGAGGACGGCGAGCGCGAAGTCGTTGCCCATCGAACCGGTCGGCTCCTCGGCGGAAGCGCCGCCCATCCGCGCGAGCGTGATGCGCAGGTCCTCCTGGGTGTAGCCGAACAGCAGCTGGCGCGTGCGCAGGGGCGCGGTCGCGAGCTCCTGCGGTGCCCTGGCGGGGAGGTCGTCGAGGTGGACGGAGTTGCGCCGGACCCACTCGCCGTAGGGCCGGCGAGTGGCGAGCTCGTGGCGGATCTCCTCGTCCTCGACGAGGCGCCCCCGCTCGAGGTCGACGAGGAACATGCGTCCGGGCTGAAGGCGCCCCTTGGCGACGACCTCCTCGGGTGGTGCCTCGAGCACCCCCGTCTCCGAGGCGAGCACGACGACGTCGTCGCGCGTGAGCTGCCAGCGTCCGGGACGCAGCCCGTTGCGATCGAGGGTCGCGCCGATGACGCGGCCGTCGGTGAACGCGATGGCCGCGGGCCCGTCCCAGGGCTCGAGGAGGAAGGAGTGGTAGGCGTAGAAGTCGCGCTCCTCCTGGCCCATGTCGGGGTTGCGCTCCCACGCCTCGGGGACCATCATCATCAGCGCGTGGGGAAGCGAGCGCCCGGCCAGGGTGAGGAGCTCGAGCACGTTGTCGAAGGTGGCGGAGTCCGAGCCGCCCGGGCGCACGACCGGGAAGACCTTCTCGAGGTCATCGCCGAACAGGTCGCTGGCGAGCTGCGACTCCCGGGCGCGCATCCAGTTGACGTTGCCGCGCAGGGTGTTGATCTCGCCGTTGTGGGCGATCAGCCGGTAGGGGTGGGCGAGCTCCCAGCTCGGGAACGTGTTGGTCGAGAACCGCGAGTGGACGAGCGCCAGCGCGGTCTGGGTGCGCTCGTCGCGCAGGTCGGGGTAGTAACGGCGGAGCTGCGGCGAGGTCAGCATGCCCTTGTAGACGAGGGTCCTCGACGAGAAGGAGGGGATCGCGAGGTCGTGCTCAGGGTCGGCTCGCTCGACGACGCGGCGGACGACGTAGAGCTTGCGCTCGAAGGCGTCGGGGTCGGCCGCGAGCTGCGGCGAGGCGCCGACGAACACCTGACGGATGAAGGGCTCTACGGCCGCAGCGCTACGGCCCGGAACTGAGCCGTCGACGGGAACGTCGCGCCATCCGAGCACGGTCTGCCCCTCGGCCGCGACGGTCTCCTCGATCAGCTGCTCGAGCTCGGCGCGGCGTGCGGGCTCGGCGGGCAGGAAGAGCGCGCCCACGCCGTACTGCCCGCGGGGAGGCAGCTCGAAGTCGACGGCGCCGCGCAGGAGCTCGTCGGGGATCTGGAGCAGGATGCCGGCGCCGTCGCCGGTGTCGATCTCGGCCCCGCTGGCGCCGCGGTGCTCGAGCCGGTCGAGCACGTCGAGCGCCTTGATCACCGTGGCGTGAGAGGCGTCGTTCGAAAGGTCGGCCACGGCACCGATGCCGCACGCATCGTGCTCGAACTGAGGGTCGTAGAGGCCAGCGGCCCCGGATCGCTTCGGAGCGGTCATGGTGGGCGAGGGAGGTAGGGGACGGCCTCCGGCCGCGGGGCCGGCCTGCGAATAGTACCGGCGCAGAGGCCGACCCACAAGACTGGTCATCCCGTCCGCGTCCGGCGAGAGCTTCCGGGGTCTGGCGACCCCGCGACGCCCGGGAGCTCTCCGTCGGTCACCGTCGGTGTCCTGGGACGCGGGTGGCGCGGTGGGAGCATCGCGGCGATCGACTTCCGCGGAAACACTCGACATCACGGACGATCGGAGTAATATCGCGGAGCGGTAGGAGCAGCCACCGAGCGCAGGACGATCGAGCGTGACACCTCGCCGCGACGTCGAAGAGGAGATCTACGCCCAGCTCTACGGCGAGCCGAAGGATCCGGGGGATCCGGGGTCGACGCGCGTGATCGACGGCGACCACCGCACGCGCCCCGTTCGCGAGGATCCCGAGCTGGAGCCGCCCCGCCCCCGCAGACTCGAAGCGCTCGGCCTGGCCGCGGTCGCAGGCGCTCGAAGCGTGAAGAAGGCGCTCCGCTCGTCCCGACCCCAGGGTCAGCGTCACGCCGCCCGCTCGACTTGGGGACATGCGCTGGATGACGTCTTCCACTCTGCTCGCGCGCAGAGCGTTCGTGACGCCGTCCACTCGGCGCGGGCTCGTGCGGCAGACGGGCTGGGAGGCCGCGAGCGCCGGCTGGGGCTTGGCGCGCTCGCCGTGGGCTTGGTCGTCCTCGTGCTGGTCGCCGGGCTGGGTGCAGGCCCCGGCGGCCAGGAGCATCGCGTAGCGGGCCTGCCACCGGAACGGGCCGCCAACCAGCCGGCCGCGGACTCCGCGGCGCGCGAGGCTCGAAGGGCGCGCGAGGCCCGAGAAGCCCGCGAGGCCCGAGAAGCCCGCGAGGCCCGTCGCCGCAGGGCACGACGCCGGCGCGCGGCTGCTCAGAGGCGCCGTGAGGAGCGCGCCACCGCGAGCTCCGACCGGGCGCCCGCGGAAGACACGTCCCCGTACACCGAGGATCCCCAGACCGATGTGGTTTGCCTCGAGGACATCGGATGCGTGCCGCGGAGCTCGCTCGTGCGCCAGCCGACCTACGACCATGAACGCACCGACGAGTCCGACAGGACGAGCGTCGACAGGCGGAGGGTCCGCACCGAGTTCGACAGGCCGAGGGTCTACACCGACTTCCACGTCCGGAACTCGGGTGGAAGGCGCAACGCTCCCGACGTCGACGTCGACGTCGACATCGACTGACGGCCTGAGTCGCCCGCCGACCCGTGAAATAGGGAGGGCCCGCATTGCGGGCCCTCTCCTTAGCTCGCCGATAAGCCGGATCCTGTCGTGAGCAGCCATCCATCTGCCGCGCGCCGGGCGCGCGGCGGGCCGCTAAGCGGCCCTGCGGCCTACCTGGGGCTCGGCGGGCAGCGTCTTCGCCCCTGCTTGGCCTTGCACCGGGTGGGGTTTGCCTGGCCGGCGCGTCACCGCGCCGCCGGTGCGCTCTTACCGCACCCTTTCACCCTTGCCGGCGGCGGAGCCTGACGGGCGCGCGCGCGTCCGCCAGACCGGTCCCAGCGCCTGCCGGCGCCGCGACCCCGCCGCTTGGGCGGTTTCCTTTCTGTGGCACTTTCCCGCGGGTTTCCCCGGGTCGGCCTTACCGACCACCCTGCCCTGCGGTGTCCGGACTCCTCGAGGGCCGGTTTTCTCTCCGACCTCCCGCGGCTGCTTGGCAAGCGATCGAATGGTAGGTCGCCCGGGGCGAAGTGTCCAGGTTCTTTCGCCCCTAGCAGAGACGAGATACCCCCTCAGGCCAAGGTGGTGCCACAGCTTGCGCAGGCCGCGGAGTCCCCGGCCGCCTCCATGCCGCTCATGCAGATCGGGCACTCCGCGGCTCCGGCGGCGAGCAGGCCCTCCCAGATCCGCTCGAGGTGGTGCTCGAGCGTCAGCCTGTCGCCGCCGGAGCGCGGACCGCGCTCGCCGCGCTCGCTCGCCGGCCCAGGAGCAGTGGGCTCGGGACGCCGCCGGGGCTCCGCCCCAGGCTCGGCACGGCGAAGATCATCGAATAAGGGATGCTGGTGCGGGTCGTGCCCCGCCGGTAGCCGGGTTCCCTCAAGCAGGACGGAGCTCACGACACCCTCCGACAGACGCCGACTACTCGGCCGAGCACGCGGACCTCGCGGGCTCGGATCGGCTCCATGGCGGCGTTCTCGGGTTGCAGGCGCACGTGGTCGTGCTCGCGGTAGAAGCGCTTGACCGTCGCCTCGTCCTCGAGGAGGGCGACGACGATGTCGCCGTCGTCGGCGGTCTCCTGTCTCCGGACCACGACGAAATCTCCCTCGAGGATGCCGGCTTCCCGCATCGAATCGCCGGCCACCCGCAGGACGAACTCGCCCTCCCCTCCCCCGGCGAGCTCCGGGACCTCGACGTAGTCCTCAACGTTCTCCTCGGCAAGGATCGGCCGTCCCGCGGCCACCCGCCCCACGAGGGGAAGTCCCGGACCCGCGACGGCGTTCCTGGCCGCGCCGGCGAGGAGCTCGAGGGCCCGCGGCTTGGTCGGGTCGCGCCGCACGAGGCCGGCGCGCTCGAGCCTCGCGAGGTGCCCGTGCACCGTCGAAGGCGAGGCTAGGCCGAGCGCTCGGCCGATGTCGCGCACCGCCGGCGGATAGCCGTGCTCATGCGCGTAGCCCACAAACGAAGTCGAGGACCTCGCGCTGGCGCTGGGTCAGCCTCTGCTCCGTCACTCGGGGCACCTCCGGGGTGTCGAGGCTTCGAACGAACATCTGTTCGTATACTACGTCGCTCGTCGGACGGCATTCTCCCGGGTCTATAATCCGCTCGGCTACGCGCCTGTGGCGGAATTGGTAGACGCGCAAGGTTGAGGGCCTTGTGGACCCTATGGTCCGTGGGAGTTCGAGTCTCCCTGGGCGCACTGGAAGCCCCGCGCCGGCGGGGCTTCTTCGTTGGGAGCCGGGTCCCTGTAGCGCTCGAAATTACTTCCGGCCTAACACGCGTGCCCGCATCGCCACGGCGATCAGGGCGAACAAACTGGCAACGATGGCGAAGACGTCGACGAGCGCGAGGACTCCGACGCGCCACCGGGACTCTGGCGCGGGTTCTTGCTGCCAGACGCTGCCAGAGCCCTCCTTTAGGTCGCGAAGATACCTGCAGGCGTCTCTGTCTCGGGACCCGGGACGAAGTGGACGACGACGATGATCGCCGCGAGCACGATCGCGGCTCCTATCCAGTACCTGGCCCAGAGACGGCGCCGGAGCGTCAAGACGACGCCTGGGACGAGGATCAGGTAGACCGCCAGGCTCGCGGTGAACGGCGTGACCGGCGCCTGAAACGGCCAGCCACTGTGGTTCCACTTCGGGTCGAGCCGGCTGGAGAGCACGATGTCTCCGCGGAGCACATGGTCGGTGTGATGAATCAGCGCGAGGACGGTCACGAGACCGGCCAGCGCTACGAGCTGATCCCGGAGGCGCTCGACGCGAGCGTCGTGTGAGTCGGCGGGGCGCGAAGAAGAGGTCAAGAGGGCTCCCTGCGTCGTTCCTTCTGCTTCGAGCCGACGGTCAAGCGATTCGAGTATTCGCTCATCGAAGATGGAGGCTAAAAAACAGGCCGAAAGCCGCCGTGCCGCTCGCGCTCGCCTGGCGCGCAGCAGACAGATCCCGCGTCCTCTCCAGGTTCGTCACGGCCGTGCGAGAGACGACGACCGCGGAGCCCTGAGGGACCCGCGGCCGAACTACCGCTCCACGATCCGCACCGCGTCGGCGATCAAATAGCCCGGAGCGCTCGTCGAGCGCGAGACGAAGACCGACTCCCGGTCGCCCGCGGCCAGCGGATGGACACCGAGCGAGATCCAGCGCCCGCCCCCGGTGCGTTGGTCGATCCTTCGCCAGCGCATCCCCTCGGTCGTCCTCACCCCGATCGGCGCGGCGGCCGAGTAGGCCGAGCCCGACGGGTGCCAGACATAGACCTCGTAGCGGCCCGTGCGGGGCACTCGCAGGCGGAAGCGGGCGCTGTCGCTGGCGGCCCCGGGCCGGGCGTATCTGTAGTCGGCGCCCCTGCGCTGTGTGTTCCAGGTGCTCCGGCTCCAGCTCGCCGAGGCGAAAAAGCGCTCGGGGTCGGCGTTGTCGACGGTCTGAGCGTAGGCGGTCGGGGCCGCCTCCGCTGACGGGCTCGCGGAGTTCGAGTAGCCGCTCAGGTTGCTCAACCGGTCGACGGCCTTCAGGCGGTAGTCGTAGTTCGTGTTGCGGCTGGCTGCGCGGTCGACGTAGGCGCTTGCGCCCGTCGAGGCGATGCGGACGTAGCCGGTGTCGGCGGTGCGGCGGTAGATCCGGTAGCCGGCGAGGTCACCCTCCGGCGGGTTGTCGGCCCAGTCGAGGGAGACCCGGTCCGAGCCGGGGCGGGCGGTGAGACCGGACGGCCTGAGCGGAACGTCCCAGCTCTTCAGGGCGGCCAGGGGATCGTAGGCGCTCCCGCCGTCGTACCAGTGCGCCGACCACCGCTCGAAGTGCAGGTGGGGGCCGGTGGAACTGCCGGTCGAGCCGACCCGCCCGACCACCTGACCCTTGCGGACGCGCTGCCCCGGCGCGACGAACGCCGCGCTCTGCAGGTGCATGTAGACGGAGTCGCGGCCGTCGTCGCCCTGAATGACGACGTAGTAGCCCGCACCGCCGCCCTGGTACTGGCGGTAGGACACCCGGCCACCGGTGACGGCCACGAGCGGCGTGCCGGAGGCGGCCGCCATGTCCTGACCGCGGTGCAGGCGTCCGCGCGCATAGCCGTAGCGCGACAGCTCGCTGCCGTAGGAGTGCGAGCCACGGATCGGAAAGGCGTGGGTCGCGGTATCCGCGTCGGCGCGCGGTGACGCCAGGAACACGGCGAGCAGCGTCAGCCCCGCCACGGTCAGCGCGAGGGGATATCGAAGCCGACATGCCACCACGGAGGACCTACCTCTCTTTCGGACAGCCTCCGGGGTTAGCTGACGGGCTGGCGCTGAAAGAGCTGCGCCCCACCGCATCGCGGCGGTTCGCCCCACCTACTCGGATCCCCCGGCCGCCTGCGCACCGGGGCGCACGAGCGGTTCGGCAAGGTTGTAAGCCCTACTCTAACGCAGCTAGGGGACCGGATGTTGCGGCGCCTTGACCAGGCCGAGCGGGCGGGTCGCTCTTGCGGCATGCTGAAGTTGGTCGTCGAGCGGCCGAAAGCAGCCGGGACCGGTCGAATTCGTCCGCCCGATCTAGTGGGCCTCATCGGGCTCGGGGTCTTCGGGCTCAGCTACCCCGCCCACCCTTGCTTCCTTCCTTGACTGTCGGCGCGCCAGGGCCACCAGCACGGGGGCAGGCAGCACGAGCATCGCGAGCGTCAGGAGGAATTGCGCGATGGTCTCCAGATCCACTTCCCGCCCCTCCTCACGCTTGACCGAAATCCTGTCGATCTCATTCTCCCACGGTCGAAGCCGGAAAACGCCGGCCCTACGCGATGCACCGTGCTCACG
>JAUJNZ010000008.1:0-44603 GCA_030447905.1 Thermoleophilaceae bacterium | reverse complement strand
TTACCGGACGGAACGGAACACCTTCCCGTCGGGGTCGGCCCTAGGCTGTCGTCCCAGGCGATGCGCGACCTTCTCACCAACCTCACCCAGGCGGCCGCCGACCGCTGCGACTACGCCGACGCGCGCTACGTGCGCTCGCGCGCGGAGTCGCTCGCCACGCGCAACGGAGAGGTCGACGAGGTCGAGCGCCACGAGAGCGAGGGCGTCGGGGTTCGCGTGCGCCGCGGCGGAGCCTGGGGCTTCGCGGCCACGCGGGAGCTCACCCGCGCCGGGCTCGAGGGCGCACTCCAGCGCGCGCTCGAGGTCGCCGAGGCACAGCCGGGAGCGCCCGCGACCCAGCTCGCCCCCGAGCCGCCGGCGCGCGGGCGCTACCACAGCCCCTGCGACCACGACCCCTTCGAGGTGTCGACCGAGGAGAAGCTCGGCGTCCTGCTGGCCGCCGACGAGGGGATGCGCGGCGATCCGCGCATCGCCGTGATCCGCGCCCATCACCTTGCCTTCTCCGAGGACTCGGTCTTCGCCTCGACCGAGGGGGCGCTGTACGAGCAGCGCACCGTCGACTGTGGCGGGGGGGTCTCGGCGACCGCGGTGGCGAACGGTGAGACTCACGTCCGCTCCCATCCCGCCTCCTTCCGCGGAGACGTCGCTCGGGCCGGTTACGAGCACTTCGCCGGGCTCGCGCTGGCCGAACACGCCCCGCGGGTCGCCGACGAGGCGCTCGCCCTCCTGACCGCTCCCGCCTGCCCGGACGGGCGAACGACGCTCCTCCTCGACGGTGGCCAGCTCGCCCTCCAGATCCATGAGTCGGTCGGACACGCGACCGAGCTCGACCGGGTGCTCGGCGGCGAGGCCTCGTATGCGGGAACGAGCTTCCTCTCCCCCGGCGACCTCGACGATCGCCGCTACGGCTCGCCGCGCATGCACGTGACCGCAGACGCGACGGTGGCGGGCGGGCTCGGTACCTTCGGCTGGGACGACGAGGGCGTCGCCGCGCGGCGGGTCGACCTCATCCGCGACGGGGTACTGCGCGGCTTCCTCTCGTCCCGGGAATCGGCGGCGGGGATCGGGCTCGAGCGCTCGGGCGGGTGCATGCGGGCGAGCGGCTTCGACCGCCAGCCGGTCGTTCGGATGACCAACGTCAACCTGGAGCCGGGCGATGCGGGCTCGCTCGCCGATCTCGTGGCCGCCACCGACCGCGGCGTCCTCATGGAGACCAACCGCTCGTGGTCGATCGACTCCCGGCGCCTGCACTTCCAGTTCGCCACCGAGGTCGCCTGGGAGATCGAGGCCGGCGAGCGGCGGCGCCTGTTGCGAAACCCGAGCTACGCGGGGGTGACCCCCGAGTTCTGGGCCGGCCTCGACGCCGTCTGCTCCGCGGACGAGTGGCGGCTATGGGGAGTGATCAACTGCGGCAAGGGCGAGCCGGGCCAGACCATGCGGGTCTCGCACGGAACGGCTCCGGCGCGGTTTCGCGACGTACAGGTCGGCGTGGCCTAGCACCCTCCGCCGGTTCACGCGGGGTCACCTGCGCGAACCGCCACCCACCCTCGAGCCATGCCCGAATCTCCCCTCGATCTCGCCGCTCGCGCCCTCGCAGCCGTCCGCTCGGGCGACGGCGCCCAGGCGACCGTGACGACCGAGCGGTCCCTGCTGCTTCGCTTTGCCCGCTCGCATCCGAGCCAGGCGACCGCCATCGACGACCGAACCGTCGAGCTGACCGTCGTCTGCGACGGCCACGCCGCCGGAGCGACCACCAACCGCACCGACGCGGATGGCCTCGCCGCGTGCGCGCGGACGGCGCAGGAGGGGGCCGAGGCGACGGCGCGGAGCCGCGGGGACACCGACGGCTCTCCCGGTCCCCACCCGGGGTTTCCCGCCCCGGGCCCCCTGCGGGGCCACGCCGGCCACGACCCCGAGACCGCCCTCCTCGACCCGGCCCGCGGCGGCACCGCCCTCGAGGCGGCCTTCGCGGCCGCCACCGCCCACGGCGCCGAAGCCCACGGCGTCTGGACAGCGGCCGAGACCGAGACCGCGATCGCCTCGACGAGCGGGGTGGCCGTGGCGGACCGGCTGACCGATGCCTTCATGAAGGTCACGGCCTTTGCGCCGAGCGGGCGCAGCGGCTACGCCGCCGCCGCGGCCACCGACTCCAAGGCGCTCGATCCCCACGGCCTGGCCGAGCGGGCGGCGGTCAAGGCGGGCTTCGGCGGAGTCGCGGCCGAAGCGCCGCACCTCGAGCCAGGCGAGTACCCGGTGGTGCTCGAGTCGCTCGCGGTGGGGGAGCTCATCACCTGGCTCGGCCTGCTGGCCTTGAACGGGCTCGCCTTCGCTGAGGGGGCCAGCGCGCTCGAGGGCCGGCTCGGGGCGCGCGTCGCGGCACCGCGGATCAACCTCTCGGACTCGCCCCGCTACCCCGGGACGCTCCCGCGGGCCTTCGATCTGGAGGGCGTACCCAAGGCGCCGCTGGCCCTGATCCAGGACGGCGTCGCCCACGGGCTCGTCCACGATCGCCGCAGCGCCGCGCTGGCGGGTGGTGGTGCCGAGTCGACAGGTCACGCGCTGGCGCCCGGTGGGTCTCCGGACGGCCCGGCCCCGACCCACCTCGTCCTCGCCGGCGGGGCGGCGGCTGACGAGCGCGAGCTCTGCCGGCCGATCGAGCGCGGCGTGTACGTGACCCGGCTCTGGTACACGAACCCCGTCCGGCCCAAGGAGACCCTGCTCACCGGGGTGACCCGGGACGGCACGTTCCTGATCGAGGACGGCGAGGTCACGCGCCCGCTCGCCGACCTGCGCTTCACCGACCGGGTGCTCGGCGTGCTCGAGCGCGCCGAGGAGCTCTCGGCCCGTCCCGTGCTCACCAGCGAGGGCGAGTTCTACGGACGGCGCTTTGCGACGGGTGTCGTGTGCCCGGCGATGCGCGTCGGGTCGCTGCGCTTCACAGGGTGAGGATGGGTAATCGAGGAGGGCTTACGCTTCGCCCGGCGGTTGTTGAGGATGCCCCGGCGATCGCCGCGATCAACGCCGCCGCCGGCCGGGCCGGCTGGGGCGCCTTCCTCCCCCGCGAGCGGCTTGCCACCTTCGAGCCGCCGGTCCGGCGCTACGAGAAGACGCTCGGCGGGGACGCCGACCCGGGCAGCGCAATCTACGTGGCGACCGAGGCCGGGGAAGTCGTCGGGTTCGTGTCGGTGCGCTCGGGCGATGGAGATGTCGGCGAGGTAAGGGCCCTCTACGTTCATCCGGCGCGCTGGAGTGGCGGAGTCGGTCGCGCCCTGCTGGCCCTCGCCCTCGAGACCCTCTCGGCGACCGGATGCCGCGAAGCCGTCCTCTGGACCGAGGAGCGCAACGAGCGCCCCCGGCGGATCTACCAGACGGCCGGCTGGCGGCTCGACGGCGCCAGCCGCGTCCGCGACTTCCTCGGCTGGCGGATCCGCGAAGTGCGCTACCGGATCGCCCTGGCGGACGAAAGCGCTAGATCTTCAGCAGTAGGATCACGTTTAGGACGAACAGGATCCCAAAGGCGATGGTCCAGCGGGTGAGGTTGCGCTCGATGAGCGCCCCACCCCCGAAGCGACCGCCTCCCGCACCGACGCCGAACGCGCCGGACAGCCCGGCGTCCTTGCCCGAGTGCAGCAGGATGAGCACGATCAGGACGACCGAGAACAGGACCTGAAGGGCGCTAAGGACAGCTTCCATGCTGGGGCAAGCCTAGAGGAAGATCTCGCGGATGGCTCAAGGCTCGTCTCGTGAGGACGGCGCCCGGCCGTCCTCGAGCGCGTCGAGCTGCTCGAGGATGGCGATCGCCTGAGCGCGCAGCTCACGATCGGTGGCACGGTGGTCGGCCTCCGAGACCTTGCCCATGCGGAAGTCGAGCTCGGCGTCGCGGATCTCGCGGTACTTGAGCTCCTTGGCGGCCTCGAGCTCGCCGCGGCGGTCGGCCTCGGCGGCCTCGAGGGCGCACTCGTCGCGGCGCAGCGGCGCGCTCACGAACACCGCGACGAGCGCGAGCAGCACGAGCAGGGCGAGGGCGTACTCCACGCGGTCGATTGTGACCGCAGGGCGGCGGCGCCGCCTCCCCCGAACGCCCCGACCCGAGCGGGGACGGGGCACCGAGAGCCGGCGAGCGAGGCGCTGCCCCGCCGTCAACAGAGCGGTCGCCCGAACGCGCGGTATCTTGGGATCATGGTCACCCAGGCAGCGGCCGCGACGGACATGGAAGGCTGGGTCGAGCACGCGGCCGAGGCCCTGCGGCGGGCGGGGCATCGATCGAGCGCCCCACGGATGGCCGTCGTCGAGACGCTCGGACGCCACGACTGCGTGCTCACCGCCCGCGAGATCGCCGATCGCCTGCGGTCGGAGGGCCGTGACGTCGGCGTCGCGACCGTCTACCGGGCCCTCGAGCTGCTCGAGGGCCTCGGCCTCCTTCACCGGCTCGAGACGGGCGAGGGCCCGACGCGCTACGAGCCCGCTCACCCCACGGGAGAGCATCACCACCACCTCGTCTGCGAGCGGTGCGGGCGGGTGAGCCCATTCGAGGACCAAGGCGTCGAGCGCTCGCTCGGCAAGCTCGCTCGACGGCTTGACTTCCGCGTCGAGGGCCACGACGTCGTGCTTCGTGGCAAGTGCGTCGCCTGCGTCGCGGCCGGCGCAGCGACCCGCTGCTGAGCGGCACCCGGCCCAGCCATCGATCCGCCTGGAGGCGGCGCCCGGCCGTTCCCTTGCCGCCTCGCGGCAAATGATTCCGATTCTCAGTATCATCACGCCGATGCTCGCCCCGGCCGAGACGGTGCTCGCCGCCCTCAGCACCGACTGGGGCAAGTACGTCGGCCACTTCATCATCGACGTCCTGGCCACCCTGGCGACGCTCTATGCCCAGCGATTCTTCACCCTGCCCTGGCATCGCTTCCTCGTGTGGCTGGTGCTCTCGATTTTCGTGACCGTCTCGACGGTCAACCTCGTCGGCTGAACGTCCGATCCGAGCCGGTCGGTCGGGTGCGCCTACGCGCGCGACAGCTCCCGTCCGAGCCGCGCCGCATACAGGCTCGTGACCCGTTGGGAACGTGCGCCCGCGGTCGGCCACAGCGCGAGCAGCGCCCCCAGCAGCGCCACCGAGCCGCCGATCCAGATCCAGGCGATCATCGGCGAGACGAGCGTGCGGAAGGTGGCGGGTGGAGCCTCGCGGCGGTAGCGCTCGACGATCGCGGCGAGGATCAACGCCTGGGCCTCGACGGGGACTCCGGAAAAGCGGCGGTTGGCCTCGCGGATCGGTCCGATGAGCGCGCGCAGGTCGGGCTGGACTGCCGTCCACAGGTCGCGGCGCAGACCCCAGCGTACGTCGACCTCGGTCGTCGACTCGCCCTGGAAGAAGCGTCCGAAGGTCCCCATCGGTCCACCACCCTCGGAGGCCGCGTAGTAGTTGCGCGACGGCCGCAGCCTGAAGCTCTCCCCCCCGTCGCGGCGGCGGACGTCGAGCACGGCGCCGAAGGTCACCGGAGCGCCCGTGCCCGAGCGGTCGTCGAGGAAGCGAGCGGTCGGTGCGCGGTAGGTGACCGCGTAGTCGCCGACGGTCGCGGTCTGGCCCGGGACGAGGCGGGTGTCGCGCTGATCGACGAACGCCGACGAGGCCGCCACGCCTAGGAAGAGCAGCGCCATCCCCGCGTGGACGATGTAGCCGCCGTAGCGGCGGCGGTTGCGCGCGACGAGCCGCGCGAGCGCGAGGGGAGCGGGCTCGCGGGTCATCGTACGCCGCGCAGCGGTCCCCCGCCAGAGCTCCTGCGCGACGACCGCGAGCACGAAGCCGACGAGCGTGAACATGATCAGCGACGGGGCGCTCTCGGCCGCGGGGGTGAGCAGGAGCAGCGCCGCGAGCGTCGCTGCGGCGACCGCCGTCGGGACGGCGAAGGCACGCCGCAGGTTCGCGGGGGTCGCACGCCGCCAGGCGACCACCGGCCCGATGCCCGCGAGCAGGACGAGCACGAGCGCGAGCGGGGTCACGTACCCGTTGAACCAGGGCGGCCCGACGCTCGACTCCGTCCCCGTGACCGCCTCGGAGATGAGCGGGAAGAACGTGCCCCAGAAGACCACGAAGCACAGCCCCACGAGCACGAGGTTGTTGAGCACGAAGACGGCCTCGCGCGAGGCGAGCGAGTCGAGCTGGGCCTCGCTGCGCAGGACGGGCAGCCGCGCCAGGACGAGCGCCACCGAGCCGACGAGGACGAGGGCGATGAACGCGAGGAAGGGAGGGCCGAGGGTCGAGGCCCCGAAGGCGTGGATCGAGCTCAGGATCCCCGAGCGGACGAGGAAGGTCCCGAGCAGGGCCAGCACGAAGGTCGCGACGATCAGCGACACGTTCCAGACCTTGAGCATGCCGCGCTTCTCCTGGACCATCACCGAGTGCAGGAAGGCGGTGCCGGTGAGCCACGGCATGATCGAGGCGTTCTCTACGGGGTCCCAGGCCCAGTAGCCGCCCCAGCCGAGCTCGGAGTAGGACCACAGCGCGCCGAGCATGACGCCGAGGCCCAGGAAGGTCCAGGCCACGAGGGCGAAGCGGCGCGTGGCGCGGATCCAGTCGGCACCCGTGCGGCCGGTCACGAGCGCCCCGACCGCGAACGCGAACGGGATCGCAAAGCCGACGTAGCCCGAGTAGAGCATCGGCGGGTGGATCATCATCGCCGGGTGGCGCAGCAGCGGGTTCAGTCCGTTGCCCTCGGCGGGGGGCGCCGCGAGCAGGGTGAACGGGCTCTCGGCGAAGACGCTCAGCGTGAGGAAGAAGGCGGCGATTGCGCCGAGCACGGCGGTGGCGTAGGGGACGATCTCGCGCAGTCGTCGGCGCGTCGCGAACAGCACGGCGCTCGAGAAGATCGACAGCAGCATCACCCACAGCAGCAGCGACCCCTCCTGGGTCGACCACAGGCCGGTGAGCTTGTAGAAGGTCGGCGTGTCGGTCGACGAGCTCTGGGTGACGATCTCGAACGACAGGTCGGAGGTCACATACGCCGCCTCGAGCAGGCCGAAGGCCACGAGGACGAGCGCGGCCAGGGCGTAGATGGCCCGTCGCGACGAGTCGATCCAGCGTCGCCTCCCCGGGCGAACGCCGTACAGCGAGGCGCCGACGGCAAAGAGGGCGCTGAGCAGCGCTACGAACAGGCAGGCGGAGCCGACGGCGGCCATCTATCTACACGAGGCCGCCAACGAAGGGGCGATCAGCTCGCACGGTCGAGGGGCGACGCGCGCTCACGCCCGGGCGGCCTCCTTCTCGGTGAACTTCGAGGGACACTTGGTGACGAGCGAGTCGCGCTCGGCGACGAGCGTCCCGTGGGCGACGCGGCCCTTGACGATCACCTCGCGGCCCTCGCGGAAGGGGTCCGGCACGACGCCCGCGTAGGCGACGGGGATGGCGGTCCTCCCCCCGCGGTCGCGCACGGAGAAGCGCAGCCGCTCGCCCTCCCGCCGCACGGAGCCGTCGACGACCTTGCCGGTGAGCTCGTAGGAGCGCTCGGGGTCGGCGCTGGCGACGAGCTGCGACGGAGTGGCGGCCTCGGTGGCCGCGCTGAAGCTCGTGTACACGAGCGCGCCCGCGAGCAGCAGGGCGACGGTGAGGAGGGTGACGGCGCGGGTCTTTCGCTTGCGGGCGGGGTCCACGGACACCGATTATCGCAGCCGCGCATCCGCGCTCGGAGCGCTCGCGTCGCCCGCTACCGTCGGAGCCGATGCCGACGGCGGCCACCGACGACACCGCCCCAGGCGCCACGCTGCCCGCCGCACTCCGCCTCGGTCCAGTCCACCTGACCGTGGCCGATCTCGATCGCTCGGTCGCCTTCTACGGCGACGCGCTCGGTCTGCGCCTGCACCGCCGCCACGATCCCGCCGCCGCGATGGGCACGGGGGCAGAAGACGCCGTCGTGCTCGTCGAGGAGCCCGCCGCGAGGCCCGTCGGTCGCCACGCCGGTCTGTTCCACGTCGCCCTGCTGCATCCCTCGCGGCAGGAGCTCGCCCGCGCCGTCGTCCGCCTTGGCGCCGCCGCGGTCCCGATCGACGGCACCGCCGACCACGGCGTATCCGAGGCGATCTACCTCTCCGATCCCGACGGCAACGGGGTCGAGCTCTACGCCGACCGCCCGCGCGAGCGCTGGCCCGCTCCGCGGCCGGGGGAGCGTGTCGGGATGTTCACCCGCCCGCTCGACGTGCGCGGTCTGGTCGAGTCGGTGGCAGGTGGGGAACCGCGCCGCCACGCCGACGAAGGGCTCGTCGTCGGGCATGTGCACCTCCACGTCGGAGACATCGATCGGGGCCTTGCCTTCTACCGCGACGCCCTCGGATTCGAGGCGATGGCGTTGCTGCCCGGGGCGGCGTTCGTGGCCGCCGGCGGCTATCACCATCATCTCGGGTTCAACGTCTGGCGAGGGCGGGACGTCCCGCCGGCTCCGGCCGACGCGCTGGGACTTCGCCATTGGACGATCCTCTTGCCGCGCGAAGCCGATCTCGCGGCGGCGGGCGAGCGGCTCGCCCACGCCGGCTTCGAGGCCGAGGGCATCGACCACGGCCTCGCCGTGCGCGACCCATGGGAGATCGCCGTGCGGCTCGTCGCGCGAGCCTGAACGAGCGCCCTAGTCCCGCCGTCTCGGATGCCCGGCACCCGGCCAGGGCTCGAGGATCATCACGACGCGCGCGTGCGCGCGGGCGCGAACCTCTCGCCGCTCGTCCGTCTCGAAGTGGGCGAGGAAGCCGGGGCCCGCGGTCTGCGTCTCCCCGCCCCCGTCGATCTCGACCTCGCCGTCGGCCACGAGCAGCCAGGCCGCCTCGTGGGTCTGGTGATCCTGCAGCTGCTCGCCCGCGGGGAGGTCGATGGCGATCGCGCGGCTGTGCTCGTCGGAGCGCAGGACCTGGGGGTGGTGGGGCTCTACCTGGAGGGAACTGACGTCCCAGCTCTCCATCGCTCTCTTCTCCTCGGGTGGTCGTGGGTCGCTCGCTGGCGCTCGGCGCGCGGCGCGCATCATGGCGCAGCGCGGCGATGGGAGCCCGCACGGTCGGTCCGCGCACCGGCGGCTACCCTCTCTGAGCTTCTCGCGGCGACGGCCAAGCCAGGCGGCCGGGCGTCGCGGGCTTTTGGGCGGAGCCGCCCGCCGGTGCAGGGGCGCCTGCTCAGCCGGTCCAAGCCAGTCGACGATGGAAGCCACCGCACTCACCCACCGGCCTCGGCTCGTGCGCGCACCGCGTACCGCCGCCCAGCGCCTCGCCGCGGCGGGGATCGGGGGTTTGCTCGTGACCAGCCTGGTCGTCGCCGCGGGAGCGGCCGCCTACCCGTCGCGGCTCGTGCCCTCGGGGCGGTTCATGTTCCCCGACTGGATGGCCGGCGTCTTCGCCGGTCTCAGTCCGGAGATGAACATCGTCGCCTTCGGGGTGGCCCTGGGGGTGATGATCGCCTGCTACGTCGCCGCGGTCCGCTACGTGACCGCCGTCTCGGCTCGCGGCCTCGCGTCGGCCGTCGTCGCCCTCCACGTGGTCTTCCTGATTGCCCCTCCCCTCCTCTCCACCGACATATTCGGCTACCTAGCTCACGCGCGGCTGTGGTCGGTGCACGACCTCAATCCCTACACCCACGTCGTTGCCGAGATCCCGCGCGACCCGGTCAACCAGTACCTCGGCCAGACGTGGCCCAAGGCCCTCGCCGCCCCCTACGGACCGCTCCTCCTGCTCGGAAGCCCCGTGCTCGTGGCCATGGGCCTCGCCGCAGCGATGTGGACGCTCAAGGCGGCGGCCGTCGTCGCCGCGCTCGGGTCGGTCGCGCTCGTCTGGAAGGGCGCCCGGCTGCTGGGCCGCGACCCGCGTCCCGCAGTGGCGCTCGTGGGGCTCAATCCCCTCTGGCTCGCTTGGGCGGTGGGAGGCGCTCACAACGACCTGCCGATGGTGCTCATGATGACCGGCGGCGTGTGTTTGGCCGTGGCGTCGCGGGAGCGGCTCGGGGCGGGGGTGCTCGCGGCCGCGGTCGCGGTCAAGGCCACCGCGGGGATCGCTCTCCTCGCGCTCGTCGTCGGCGGGGCCCGCCGCGGGCGGGCGCTCGTCGGCGCGCTCACCGGCGCCGCCCTGGTCGCAGCGCTCTCCTTTGCCGTGTTCGGTCCCGACCTCATGGGCAGCGTCTCGAGCCTGCTCGAGCAGGGCCAGGGATCCTCGCGGCAGAGCCTGCCGCGCGACCTCAGCCGGCTGCTGGGAAGCGAATACCCGCTGCCGCTGATCCGCCACCTCGGCACGGCGATCTTCGTGGTATCGACGATCGGTCTGCTGGCCTGGGGCGCGCGAACGCGCCGCTGGATCGACGCCGCCGGCTGGGTCACGGTCGCGCTGCTCGCCACCACCACGTGGCTGCACGCCTGGTACATCGTCGGCCTGCTGCCGCTGGCCGCGCTCTCGCAGAGCACACGGCTGCGGGTAGCGGCGGTGGTCCTGACCGCGGCGATGGGGGTGATCCAGCTCACGCCGTAGCCCGCGCCGTCGCCAACCGGCCGGCCGCGCGCCCGCAACGGGCGTTCGACGCTCCGCACGCGCCACGCTACTCTCGCCCGATCCGATGAGGCTCCCCAACTCCGTCCTTCCCTCCGCTGGCGGCGCATCGCGCGCGTCCCGCTTCAACGTGCTCGCGCGCGCGCCGTATGCCTCCGGCGTCCTGCTCGCGGTCGGGATGCTGCTGCTCACCTTCGCGGTGGCCGCGGCCACCGAGTTACCGGTCCGCGACCCCGATGCCGTGGTCGCCTACCGGTCGCGCTTTTTCATCATCGGGATGGGGCTCGCGCTGTTCCTGGTCCTCGACGTCGTGGTTCGGGCCGGGTCGCGGGTGGGCTGGTCCCGTGACCGGATGCGCGACGGGATGGTGGCGGTCCGGCGCGAGCGCTGGACGCGGAGGCGGTTGCTCGTCGCCCTTATCACCGTCCTCTCCTTCTACGCCACCTACTTCGCCTACCGCAACCTCAAGAGCTTCCTTCCCGTCCTGCGCGAGGCGACCTTCGACGGCGTGCTGCTCCATTTCGACCGTGCCCTCCTCGGCGGTCGTGAGCCGGCGGCGCTCCTCCAGGACCTGCTCGGCACCGGTGTCGCCGGGCAGGTGCTCTCGGGTGTCTATCTGCTCTACCTGACGTTCGTTCCGCTCTCGGTGGTGGCCGCGGTCGTGTGGAGCCGGCGGGTGGCGGCGGGGGTGTGGTACGTGACCGCCGTGAACGTCAACTGGGTGCTCGGTCTGCTGAGCTACTACCTCGTCCCGTCGCTGGGGCCGGTGTTCGTCGACCCTCCGCTCGCCGACCAGATGCCGCTCACCGCTGTCTGGAACCTGCAGCAACTCCTGCTCGTCGATCGCGTGCGCTTCCTGGCCGACCCCGAGGGCAGCGGAGCGATCCAGAGCATCGCCGGCTTTGCCTCCCTGCACGTCTCGGTGCTGTTCACGGCCGCGCTCATGGCCCACCTGTTGCGGCTACGCCGGGGTCTGCGCTGGGGGCTGTGGACCATGCTCGCGCTGACCGTCGTGGCCACGATCTACTTCGGCTGGCACTACGTGCTCGACGACATCGCCGGGTTCGCGATCGGCGGCGCTGCGGTGTACCTGGCCGGAGTGGCCACCGGCTGGCGCGGGCGGTCGAGTCCCCCGGCCAGCGCCCCGGCCCCGGTTGGCGGAACCTAGGGCGTCGCTTACCTTGCGCGACTCGGCGGGATGGTCCCGGCCTGCCGAACGCCCTGACCCTGGCGCGGGCGCTCGTCATCCTCGTGGCCGTCCGGCGCCGCGGGCGGGTCGAGCCCTTGCGGGCGCGCGCCGCGCGCACCGTCCCCGCGGCGAAGCGGACGCCTTCCTGAGCGCTTCGCCGGGTGAGGGAGAGAAGCGCGGCCGGGCAGGCGTGGCCGCCCGCCCGGCGATGCTGCTCGTGACCAATCCGGCGGCGAGCCGGTACTCCCAGCGCCTCGAGACCGCGGTGGCGCGGGAGCTCGGCGCCGCCTTCGCCGTCGACCTCGTGCGCACGGAGGAACCGGGGCAGGCAACCACGGTCGCCCGCGCTGCCGCGGGGACGGAGGCCCTCGCCGCGGTCGGCGTGCTCGGGGGCGACGGAGCCGTCAACGAGGTCGCCAACGCGCTGGCGGGCTCCGCGGTTCCCCTGGCCGTGCTGCCCGGCGGGCGGACCAACGTCCTCGCCCGCATGCTCGGTCTTCCGCGCGATCCGCGCGCGGCGGCCGCCTCGCTGGCCGAGGGGGGCGGGCGCTTGTCGACCCGGCGCATCGACCTCGGGACGATGAACGGCCGCCGCTTTACCTTCGCCTCGGGGATCGGGCTGAGCGCGGTGGCCAACCGGCGCCTGAGCGGACGCGGCGTAGCCGGCCGCCGGCTCGGCGGGCATCTGTTCGTGGCCGAGCTGATGGCCGTCGTCGCCGGCTACCTGCGCGACCCGCCGCGGCTCGCGGTCGAGGTCGACGGACGCCCGGGTTCGATCGAGGGAGTGTCGCTCATGACCCAGAACGCCGACCCGCTGAGCTACCTCGGTGGCCGGCCGCTCCCCCTGTGCGCGGGCGCGGGGCTCGAGACCGGGACGCTCTCGCTCGCGATCCTGCGCCGAGCCTCCTTTCGCGTCGCGAGCGTGATCATGCCGCGGATCGTGCTCGGGCGCGGCCGTGCGGTGCTCGGCCACGAGGCCGTCGAGTCGGTCCCGGAGATCCGCCAGGCGCGGGTCCGGACGCTCGACGCGCGCCCGCTCGAGGTCGAGGTGGACGGCGAGCACGCCGGCGAGCACGAGACCATCACCTACGGAGTCGCCCTGCGGGCGCTGACGGTCGCGGCGCCGGACCGAACGAGCGACGAGCGGCGCCCGGAGGCGGTGAGGACCACCCGCTCAGCCATCTAGCCCGGCTGGTCCTCGACCCCTCTCAGCCTCGCCGCACGCCTGCCCAGAAGGAGCTCGACGGCGCCGACCAGCAGGAAGACGTGGTCGCGAGGAACGAGCCGGCGGGCCACGCCACGCCGGTGCCGAGCACCTCGCCCGCCAGCGCAGCCACGCCGACGGCGAGGAGCGTGGAGGGGTAGCTGATGGCGCTGCCGAGGACGACGACGTCCGGCCGCTCCCCGCGCATTCGCACGCGGAAGCCGCGCGAGGCCACGGCCTCGGTCAGCGTGAAGCCCGTCGCCGCACCGACCAGGAACGTGAAGGTCTCGAGCACGGTGCTCGCTCCGAGGATGGTGGTGAGCACGCCGTAGGTGGCGGTGATCATCACCGAGTATGCGAAGGCCGAGGCGTTGGTGCCAAGCGAGGCGCGCACCTCGCCCGCGTAGACGTGGAGGACGCTCGACCTCGACTCGCGGTCCGGAGTAGGGCGCCCGGCGCTCATGCGCTGTACTGTGGCGGCGAGGTCAGACGACGCTCGCGGCGGGCGCGAAACGGGCCGGACCGCTACGCCGACCTCGTCGGGGGCATGTAAGTCCGGTCAGCCCCCGACATGGCGCCGCGACCAGTGCCCCTCCCCCACCTCGCACTCGGCGAGCTCGAAGGTGGTGCGGTAGGGCGTGAAGTCGACGTGCCGGTTGACCGCGTAGAGAGCCTGCGGGGCGTAGAGGAACAGCGCGAGCGCCTCACGCCGGACGAAGCGGTCGATGCGGTTTGCGGCCTTCACCAATCCGAGCTGAGACGTGTGCCGGGGGAGGTCGGCGTACAGGGTCTCGAACTCGGGCACCGCGGGGCCGGCACGATGCTCGCCGGTCAGCCCGACAAAGGCGCGGTGCAGCTCGAGCGGCGGCGCGTCCGCGGACTGGACGCCCTGGTGCTGGATCAGGACGTCCCACTCGTGGGGAACGACCTTTTCGATCAGGCGGCGTCGGGCGTCGGGGAGCTCGTCGGCTGCGAGAAGCTCGGCCTCCACCTCTATACCGAGGGCGGCCCGGATATCGGCGGCGACCTTCTGGACCACCCGGTCGACGTGCTCGGGGCCCGCCACGCGCAGCGGTCGGGCTCCCTCGCCTCCGGCCGCCCGCCACAGCTCGGCCGCGAGGCGCGGGTCGTGCGGGTACGGTCGCAGTCGCGACCGAGCCCTGTGCAGGAAGGTGAGCGGCGTGGGCGGGGTGAGCCCCGCGAGCGGACGGGCGCGCCCGAATGCCGCGTCACGGACGAGCGCATCGCGGTCGACGGCGAGGTTGAGCGCCTGACGCGCCCGGCGGTCGGCGAGCGGCAGTCCCCCGGCAGCGCGGTCTATCACGCCCGCGACGACCTGGACCGAGTCGACCGCCACGAGCCGCGCGTGCTCTGATCGCTCGACCCGCGCGGCCTGCGCAGGCGGGACCTCGGTGACCATGTCGACCTCGCCCTCGGTCTCGCACACGAGCTCGAGCGCGCGAGGGGACGAGACGTCGTTGCGGAAGACGACCTGCTCAAGGCGCGGTCCCCGCCGGCGGTCCCAGTAGCCGGTGTTGGCCACGAGGCGCACCCGCGGCGTGCGGTCCTCGGTCGGCAGCAGGTACATGCGAACGGATCGCGGTTGATCACCGCCCGCTCGACGTCGAGCGAGGAGCGCCCGTCAGCGAGGCGGAAGGGACCGGTGCCCCACGGGCCCGGGGCGTCGATCACTCACCAGTGTCCCTCACCGCTGCCGTCGCGGGCGTAGCCGAACCCGATCTCCTCCCAGAAGCGCGTGCTCATGATGTGCATGGCACGCAGCTTGCCGAGCACGAGCCCGTCGGGCTCGGGCAGGCGGATCCGGAAGGTGTGCTCGCCCGCCACCTCGCAGGTCGCCCGTTCGTCGATGTTGAAGTGGGTTCCCGGCGGGTGCGGCGCGACCCAGCGACCCTGCTCGTCGAAGGCCCGCTTCAGTGGCGGCGGTCACCGGCTCGCCGTCGGGGAAGCGCTCGCCCCGGCGCACGTCGACCTTGAGTGTGCGGTCGTCCTCCCACCGGTAGCGTCGCATCGCGGCCGGGCGGATCTTGCCCTCGGGGTTGACGCGGACCAGCTCCTCGACGGTGTTGTAGGTGATGTAGAGCCAGTTGAGCGGGCTCGGATCGACGACGTGGATCGTGCCCACGGGCCGCGCGGCAACGTCGCGCCGGAACGGCGACCGCTTGGGAAAGGGGCGAGGCGTCTGCATGGCGGGCGACGGAGCGTCGTCGGGGTCTCGCGGCTCTACCCGCCCTGACCCGCGGCATGCGCCCGCCGTGCTCGCAGTTCACGCCGTGCGGCTCGACCGGCGTTCACGCCGTCCATGGGCGAGCGGCCTATCGGCTCTTGCGGCGAAGCCCGCGCCGAAGCGGCGGACGGCTGTGAGCGGCCTGGGCGAGCAGGGCGTTGACGACGACCAGGCCGACTCCCGAGACGATGTTGAGCGGACCGCTCACCCGCAGGCCGCGCTGCGCGCGCGCGGCGCTCCTCGGCGTCTCGTCGGCCGGCTTGGTCCCGCCCTCGACCGGCACCGCTCCGTCGGGACCCTCCGAGGCGAGGCGCGCCCCCTGCACGCCGCTCGCCACCCCGGTGGCGACGGCCGCGATGGTGAGGACGTCCTTGGCCTTGGCGAGCCGCTTCTCGCGGTCGGTGAGCTGAGGGGGCGCGGACTCGGTAAGGCGCGCGCCGAACCAGCCGATCGCCACCGCGGCCAGCGAAAGCATGTTGATCACGTTGTACGCCCCCCACGCGGCGTTCACGACCTGCCCGCGCTCGCCCTTGTCGGAGACCTTCCGCACCGCCGGATTGAGGGCGACCTGGCCGAACGTGCTCCCGCCCAACCAGCTCGCGAGGCCCAGGTCGTGCGCCGCCCGGGCGCCCTCGGCCAGCTTGTCGCTCGTCATCTCTCTTGCTCCTCTCGGTTGCCTGTTCCGCCCGACGCGACCCGAAGCCGAACCTCCCGCCGCGCCTGTCGCCCCCACTCACCGCGAACCCGAGGATGAAACTCGGCGAGGACCAGACTGGCGTGTTGGCACTCCGGCGGGGGCGCGTGCCTACCCCGCCAGACCGGTCTCCGCGCGAGCGGAGCGAGACTCGCGGGGGCGCTCAGGTTCGCGCGTTCGGCAGTCGCAAGAGCGGTCAGCGCCGTTCGGCCTCGAGGACGAGCGTCTCGAAAGCGACCATCTCGCGGTTGTCCTCGTCGGCGTGGGAGTCGACGCCGTGGAGCTCGGGGTCGTCGCTGCGCCCGTAGGGATGCCGGGAGGCGGACCCGAAGCCGGCCGCTCCCAGGGCCGCGGCCAAGGTGTCCTCGTCGTAGAGGAAGCGATGCCCCCAGCCGTGAAAGAGCTGGTTGACCACGAGGGCGGGGCGGTCGCCATCGGCCCCGGGCAAGAAGCCCTCGGTGCACCAGTGCACGTACCGTGCCGCGGTGTCGTCGCCGTCCCGTTCTTCGACGAGCTTGGCTATCACCGCCAGGTCGGGCGTGGAGACCCGGATCCGCCCGCCGGGGCGCAGCACCCGGGCGCACTCCGCGAGCATGGCCGCGCCGGTCTCGCGGTCGAGGTGCTCGATCAGGTGCTCGCAGAACACGCGCTCGAAGCTCGCAGCAGGGAGCGGAAAGGGCCGGGCGGCGTCGAGGTAGGTCGCCCCGGCCGCGTGGGCGCCGCGGTCGGTGTTGAGCCAACGGGGGAGGAGGTTGGCCCCGCAGCCGAGCTGGAGTTTCGGCTGGGGGTTCGAGTCGAGGTAGGCGCGGATCGAACGCCGCGCCCCCGGAGCGCTCGCGAGCCGGCGGGCCTCACGCCGCAGCGCCTCCGCGGTCAGCGCCAGGGCACCTCCCAGGGTGTCGGTCGGGCGGGCCATGCGGCGCGACGGGTCGCCGCTTACTCGTGTCCGGCGGTGTCGCGGGGAACCGGCCCACCGCCGATCGGGACCGAGCCGGCCACGAAGGCGGCGGTCGGCCGCACGGGGTTCACCGTGCCGGGCGCGGCCCGTGCCCGGACACCGGGGGGGCCGGAGGTGAGCCTTTCGCGGCCGAATCGGCTCGAGACGGCGGGCGGGAGGGCAGGGGCGGACGGAAGATCGAGCCGGTGCGCCCGAGGGGCGTACCGCAGCGCGGACAAGCGTCGACGGTCGAGACCTTCGCCGCCGAGTAGACGATGAGGCTGCAGCTGGGACAGGCGAGGTAGGGCATGTACGTCCGTGGTCGTCCGCCCGCCTTCGCAGTCAGCGTCGGGACGGAACCGTGTTGGATTCGCGTTTGAGATCCACTATACAGCCGATCCATCGGCTTGGCGAAAACGCCTGCTGAGCCGCCCCGCCCAGCGGCGCCAACGTCGCTCATCCCACCATGAGGGCGACTCCCGGTGTGGCGGCGAGCGCCACGAGCGCCCCGTCGCTCGGGCGGAGGCGCAGTCGCGCGACCGGCGCCGCGGCACTCGCCCTGAAGCGGTCGGACTCGGTCGCCACCCACCCCAGTACGGCGTCGATCACCGCCAGCGGCCGCTTGCGCGCCGAACCGAGCGCTCCGAGCAGAGCGCGCCCCGACGGTGCGAGCCTCCCGCCGGTGCCGAGCTCGTCGAGCAGATCCCCGGCCTCGGCCACCGCCGGCACGAGCCGCAACCGCCCGAGCGACCGGCGCGCGACCTCGCGAACGCCGGTCGAGCCCGCGGCGGCGCGCAGCCAGGTGGCGACGAGCACGAGCAGGATGGCGCGCGTTGCACGCCTCAGCCCCTCCTCGACGCCCAGCCCGCCCATGAGCGAAAAGCCGAAAGAGGCACCGCCGATGAGCAGGGCGAGGACCACTCCGGTGGGAACGGCCTCGCGGTCAGGCCGAGAGACCGCCCAGGCGACAGCGAGCCACGCCGCCACCGCGGCGAGCAACGGCCAGTCGGTGGTGGCCAGGAGCAGGCCGAAGGCGACCGCGGCCGCCACCGCCACCGCGCGCGGATCGAACCGTCGCTCGCGGCGCGAACCGGCGTCCCCGACTGCCTCCTCGTGGTCATCGGGGCCCACGGTGGTCGGCCATCGGCGCAAGCCGCGCCGGTAGAAGTGGACTTGGATCGCGCTGGCGAGCGCCGCCCAGGCGATGATCATCATCGCGGTGAGCGCGAGCGCACCGCCCACGCCCGGCGGCGGAAGCGAGAGCCAGCCGAGCAGTTTGTCGTAGGTGCCGGCGTAGGCGTCTAGGCCGCCGAGCAGGACGAACACGAAGAACGCCGTCGCGAGGGTGTTGTGGGCGATGCGGCCGGCCGCGCACGCGAGGAACTGGCCGAGCCGGCCGACCCCCCGCCGCTCGAGCGCGCCCATCATCGGCGCCGTCAACGCCTGGGTGAGCGGTCCGTTGACCCGGGCCGGCCCCAGGTAGGCGACCGTCTGGATCATCGCGGCGAGGCTCGCGCCGTAGCCGATCCGCGCCCCGAAGCGCTCTCCCGCGCGGGCGAGCGAGACCCCGCCGGCGAGCGCGAGCACGAAGGCCCCGGCGGGGCTCGCCCGGGCGGCCAGGAACGAGAGGGCGGACACGTGCGCAAGACCTGCCGGCCGGAATGCGCGGTCGCGTGCGCAGGCGCCTGACGACACCGCAGGCGCCTGCTTCAGGGATGGCGCGGTCGCCGCGGTCTGGGGCCAGTCGGGGCGGTCGCTCGAGCTCATCGGTCGCGCGCGCGGGCGCCCAATGCACGGTAGCGAGCCGGTCCCCTCCGCTGGCGAGCTCGCCGGCGCGTGGTACAAACGAGGGGGTGATCGCGCGCGTGCTCGCCCCCATCGTTCCGGAGGGCTGAACCGTCGAGCCGCTTCAGGCCCTCCTCCTCTTTCTCGTCACCATCGCCTATGTCGTCCGAACGCGGACGCTCGCCCGCCGCGGGCGGCCCGTCTCTGCCAAGAAGCAGGCGTGGTTCTACGGCGGCATCGTATTGCTCCTGCTCGCGCTCGTCTCGCCACTCCACACGCTGGGCCAGGACCGTCTCTTCTACGCGCACATGATCCAGCACCTCCTGATCGGCGACGTCGCCGCGCTGGCGGTCGTGCTCGGCCTCAGCGGACCGCTGCTCCGCCCGATCCTCGCCCTTCCGCTCCTGCGCCACCTGCGCGGGCTCGCCCACCCGCTCGTCGCGCTCCCCCTGTGGACCGCGAACCTCTTCCTCTGGCATGTTCCCGACCTCTACCAGTCGGCGCTCGCGCAGGGATTCGTGCATGCCCTTCAACACGGGCTGTTCTTCGCCACGGGCGCGCTCATGTGGGCCGCGGTGGTCGAGCCGCTACCGGGACCGGCCTGGTTCGGGACGGGCCCCAAGGCGATCTACGTGGTCGTCGTGCGGACGGCCGGGGCCGCGCTCGCCAGCGTGTTCATCTGGGGCGCGCGCCCGTTCTACCCGTGGTACGCCGCCGGCGAGGCGCGCTCCGGCATCGCCCCGGTAACCGATCAGACGATCGGCGGCCTGATCATGTTCGTCGAGGGGGGCGTCGTGACGCTGATCGCCTTTGGGTGGCTCTTCCTGCGCTGGCTGCGGGAGGCCGAGCTGCGCCAAACCCTCGTGGACAGAGGGCACGACCGCCAGACGGCCGCGCGGGCGGCTCGCTACGGACGCTCGGCGCTCGCTCGGGCCGGAGCGCCACCGCCAGACCAAACCTAGCCCAGCCAGCCCAGCCGCGCGCGGCTCGCTGCCCGTATGCACCGCCCCTACGCCGGCGCGGCCTCCTTCTCCCGCTCGGCTTCCTGAGCCTCCTCCTCCTCCTCGGCCTCCTCCTCGGCACGCTCCTGGTCGAACCCGATCTCCTCGCTTCGCTTGAGCTCACGGCAGATCCGTCGGGTCGTGAAGAACGCGACGAGGGGGATGACGATCACGGCCACCCGGAAGAAGATGACCTGCGCCTCGTAGTCGAGCCCGAAGAAGACGGTGGCGCGGTCGGCCGAGCCGGCGATGAAGATGAGGGCGACCCAGGTGAAGAAGGCGACGCCAAAGGCTGTCCGGACCGGGACGTCACGCGGGCGGTCGAGGATGTTGTGGGAGTGGCTGTCGCCGCCGAAGCGCCGCTCGAGCCACGGCCAGGCGCCGAGCACGGCCATCACGATGATCGGGAACAGAGCCCCGCCCCAGAAGGGATTGGGGATGAGGTTGTAGTCGGCGATCGTCACGTCAAAGCCGGGCACGAGCCGTAGCGACCCGATCAGCCAGCCGAGGTACCAGTCCGGCTGGGCCCCGTTCGTTCCCTGCGCCACCTCGAAGGGCCCCCACTGCCAGATCGGGTTGATCTGGACGAGCCCGCCGAGCAGGAAGATGAGCGCTGCCGTGGCGAAGAGGAGCCCGATCGAGCGCGGCACCTGGGCCGGGTAGGCCGGCATCCCGACGAGCTTGCGCTCGGTCGCGCGCTTAGCGGACTTGAACTGGGCGTGATGGCGTGACGCGACGAGCGCGAGGTGAGCGGCCATGAGAATCCCGATGAGGATCGGCAGCAGAAAGACGTGCGCGACGTACATGCGCGACTCCCAGGCGGCGTCGCCCGGAAACGGGCCTCCCCAGAGCCCGAGCGCGAGATCGGCTCCGACGACCGGGACCGAGAGCACCACCCCGTAGCCGATCGCGAGCCCGATGCCCGAAAGCAGGTCATCGATCATCGAGTAGCCGAGGTAGCCCTCGAGAAGCGACGCGAAGAGCATCATCAGCCCGAGCGCCCAGGTCAGCTCGCGCGGCTTGCGGAACCCGCCCGTGAAGAAGACGCGCAGGAGGTGCAGCACGATCGCGGCGACGAAGATGTTGGATGCCCAGTGGTGGGCCTGGCGCATGAGCAGGCCGGAGGTGACGTCGAAGGAGAGGTCGAGGGCGGAGCGGTAGGCCTCGCTCATGGTCAGACCCTGCATGGGCTTGTAGCTGCCGGTGTAGGTCGTCTCGGCGAAGCTGGGCTCGAAGAAGAGCGTGAGGTAGACCCCGGTCCCGACGAGCACGATGAACGCATAGAGCGCGATCTCTCCGAGCAGGAACGACCAGTGGTCCGGAAAGATGTAGCGCAGGCTCTTGCGCATGAACGGCACGGCGCCCGTACGCGAGTCGAGGAAGTGGACCGTTTGGCGAATCAATGCGGCTGCTCCATGTCGATGCCCCACCAAGAGGGGCCGATCGCATCCGAGAAGTTACCGCCTGCGCGCATCTCGCCAGCCGCGTCCACGGTCAGCGGGAGCTGAGGCAGCGGTCGCCCGGCGGGGCCGAACAGGACCTCCCCGCCCTTCCCCGGGTCGAAGGTCGAGTAGTGGCACGGGCACACGAGGGCCGGACCGGGCTGGGTGGGGCCGTAGGTCGGCTTGCGATAGAGCGCGACCGCGCAGGCGGCGTGGGGGCAGATCTTCGAGAAGGCGAGGATGCCCTCGGGCGCCCACCCCGCTCGCTCCGGAGGGAGCATGAGCGCCGCCGGGTCGACGCGGACGACGACGATCGAGGCACCGAGGTTGCGGTGGGAGGAGCCTTCCGGGAACGCCGTGTAGAAGGTCTCCTGCTCGATCTCCTCGGCCTTGTAGGGCTTGCCCTCGTCGTCGACGAGGCGGCGGCCCGCACGCCACGGCGTGCGGTAGAGGGGAGCGACCTCGAACCAGGGTCCGAGCGACAGCGCGGGCGTCAGCGCGGCGAGGCCGATCGCGCCGCCCGCGGTCCCCCCGGCGCCCACGAGCAGCCGCTTGCGCGTTATCCCGGCCGCGCTCTCCTCCATGACCTTCGCCACCTCCTCCTCCTCCTGAGGAGCGGCGACCTCGGGGTAGTCCTCGGCGACCTCCTCGGAGGGCAGCACGCGCTCCCCGAGGAGGATCAGCGCCGCCGCCACGAAGGCAAACGAGGCAGCGAGCGTTAGCCCCATCAGCTCGTGCTGGGTCGAGAACTTCTCGACCGAGTAGACGCCGATGAACGCGATGGCGCTGACCGCCGCGCCGACGAGGAGGGCAGCGACGGTGACCTCCGAGCGGGGGCTCTCCGGCCCGGCCGCGACGATGTCGCGCGATTCGGGCTCGCCGTCGGGGCTAGTCGTCACGCGCGCAACCTCCTTCCGATCAGTACGCAGACCAGCACCAAGACTACGGCGCCGAGCCACCAGGTGACCATTCCCTCGGGGACCGGACCGAGGTTACCGATGCCCCACCCGCCCTCGTCGGGGGGCCTCTTGGACACGAGCTCGGCGTAGGCGATGATCGAGTCGAGCTCCTCGTCGCTGATCTGGCGCTCCGAGAACTTGGGCATGAGGTACGGCCCGATGCGAACGGACTGGGCGATCTGGACGGCCGAAGCGTCCTCGAGCGGGGGAACCCGGGCGCCCGTGGTTACCCCGCCCTGGGCCGTCGCCTGGTGGCAGCCGGCGCAGTGCTCGACGAAGAGCTCGTACCCCTCCGCGAGGTTGCCTCGCTCCGGGTGCGGCTGGGGTATCGGGGGACCAGGAGGCGGAAGCGAGGACACATAGTCGACCAGCGCCCGGATCTCGCGCTCGTTGAAGAGCGGCCGGCGGCGCGTGGGCTGCTCCTCGGGCTCGGAGATCGGCATGTAGCCCGTGCGCAGGTAGAAGTCGACCGAGCGCGCGCCGACCCCGCGCAGCGAGGGCCCCTGGCCCTCGATGCCCTCGGTCGTCCGGCGAGGCACTCGCTGGCCGCTCCCGTCGATCCCGTGACAGGCCGAGCAGTTGCCCGCGTAGAGCTGCGAGCCGAGCTCGCGCAGGGGCAGTCGGGCCTCGTCGGGCGGGCGGACGACCCCGCTCCTCGGCTGGGCGTAGGCCGCGCCGGCGAGCACGAGCGCGGTGACGGCGGTGGCGAGGAGTATCCGGCGCGGCGCCATCGGCTACTGGGTGTAGAGGTAGTTGGCGATGTCGCGGGCCTGCTCGGGCGTCAGGCCGAGGTTCGGCATCAGGGTCGGCGGGTCGATCGCCTGCGGGTTGAGGAGCCAGCGCACGACCTCGTCGGGATTGTTGGGCAGCCGGCCGGCGATCTGGGGCTTCGACTGGAACTCGGTCAGCGAGGGCCCCACGTCGCCGTTCGCGCGCTCGACTCCACCGATCCGGTGACACGAGCCGCACCCGTTGGTCACGATGAGGTCGTGGCCGCGCTCAGCACGCTTCGCCAGGGGATCGGACTGGCCCCCACAGCCCCCCAGGAGGCCGACCGCCGCCAGACAGGCCGTGACCGCCACCGCCGGTCCGGCCCCGCTCATGACTGGGTGCACTCCGGGAAGGCGACGACGGTGATGCCGCTCATGAGGACGATCGAGAGAAAGAGCGGCGCGACCACGATTCCGATGATCGCCAGGAAGTGCACTCTGGCCTCCGGGATCTGTGTGCCGGCGTCCTTGGTGGCCCTGTAGACCATGAACGCCGCAGCGGCGGAGAGGGCCGCGACGATGGCGGCCACCGCGGTCGCGGCGACCGTCAAGCCGTCGACCGGCACGCCCCACTGGGGACTCGGGGGGTTGCAAGCCGCCTCGATCAGGCTGAGGCCAAACACGTGCTGGGCGGCCCACGCGAACGGCGCGCCGAACAGCCCGAACCACATCAACAAGGACAGGCGCCGGCTCACAGCGACGGATAGACCTGGGTGAGCACGACCGGGATTGCGATCACGTTGACGAAGTGCCAGTACAACGCCACCACCCGGACGCCGGTGAGCCGGTAGTTCGTGAGCCCCGAGACCAGGCGGACGACCATGAAGGCGATCAGGAGCATCCCCACGACCACGTGCGCCGCGTGCGCGCCGACGAGCGTGAAGTAGATCGAGGTGTAGGCGTTCATGGTCGGGGCGAACTTGTTGTAGTCCTCGACGAAGAGCAGGGCCTGGCCCGCCATGTACCCGCACTGCACGAGGAGGGCCAGGGCCAGCCACCTCCATGCCGCCCGGGGGCGCCCGAGCCGAGCGGCGCGGGCGCCGAGGAAGAGCGGCACGCTCGTCGCCACGAGTAGCGCCGTGAGGAGCAGCGGCCCCTCCGGAGGCGGGGGCTCGATCCCCGCGGGCGGCCACTCGACGACCCGCAAACGCAGGTAGTAATAGGAGGCGATCAGCGTCCCGAAGAGCGCGGCCTCGGTGGCGAGCAGGCCCACCATCCCCCACCATCCGCTCGGGCGCGACCTCCTTTGCCGCGCGGTGACCGACGCCGCCGCGGCGTCCGTCGCCTGCATGCTGCGGGTTACGTCGTTCACGCGACCTGTGGCTCCTTCCAGTGCCAGGCGGCAAGGACGAGCCCGGTGAGAACCGCGAACCCGAGGGCGACTACGTAGTGCTGGAGGAGGAGCATGGTGAACATGCCGAGGAGAGTGACCGAGATCAGGAACGGCGTCCATGACTGCGAGGGCATGTCGAGGATCTCGTCCCAGTCGGCGTCCAGGACCGTCGAGGCTGGCGTCTCGTGGCCGCCCTCGAGCACGGCCTCTCCCTCCTCGAGCCGCTTCGCGTCGCTGTCGCGGTCCTCGCGGTCCCACATCGGATACGGGCTCGAGACCTTCGGGATGGACGGGAAGTTGTAGGAGGGCGGCGGTGAGCTGACCGACCACTCGAGCGTGTCGCCGCCGAACGGGTCGTCGCCGGCGGGCGCGCCGCGGCGGTAGCTGCGGATGAGGTTCGCCACCACCATCAGGAGGCCCACGGCGAGCAGGTAGGCCCCGAGCGTCTCGAGCAGGTTGCTGAACTCCCACCCGAGACCGGCCGGGTAGGTGTACTGACGTCGCGGCATCCCGATCAGCCCCAAGATGTGCATCGGGAAGAAGGTCAGGTTCATACCCGCGAAGGTGACCCAGAAAGACAGCTTCCCGAGTCGCTCGTCGTACATGCGGCCGGTCACCTTCGGAAACCAGAAGTAGATGCCCCCGATAACCGGGAAGACCGCCGCGCCGAAGATCACGTAGTGGAAGTGGCCGACTATGAAGTAGGTGTCGTGGACCTGCTGGTCGAACGGGATGGCGGCCAACATGATCCCCGTCAGCCCGCCGATCATGAAGAGGACGATGAAGCCGATGATCCACAGCAGCGGCGTCTGGAAGCGTGGCTTCCCCGTGACGATCGTGGTGGTCCAGGCGAAGAGCTGGATCGAGCTCGGGATCACGATGATCATGCTCGCCGCCGTGAAGTAGATCGTCGTCACGGTCGCTAGGCCGACGGCCAGCATGTGGTGGGCCCACACGCCGAACCCGATGAACGCGACGAGGATCTCGGCCAGCGCGACGAGCGGGAAGGCGACCATCTTCCTCTCGCAGAACGTCGGGATGATCGCGGTCGCGATGCCGAACGCGGGCAGGATGATGATGTAGACCTCCGGGTGCCCGAAGACCCAGAACAGGTGTTGCCACAGGAGCGTGTCGCCTCCGAGGGCCACGTCGAAGAAGTGCAGCCCGAGCGCCCGGTCGAGCTCGAGGAAGGTGAGCGCCACCGTGAGGGGCGGCAGGGCGAACACGAGCGCGAAAGAGACCGCGAGGATGGCGAACGCGAACAGCGGCATCCGGTTCAGAGACATCCCCGGCGCCCGCAGCTTGAAGATCGTGACGATGAAGTTGATCGCCGTCGCCGAGGTCGCGATGCCGGTGAAGATGAGGCCGAGCGTGTAGAAGTCGATGTTGGGGCCCGGCGCGTATTGCCGGGAGGCGAGCGGGACGTAGTTGAACCAGCCGGCGTTTGGGGCGGTCCCACCGACCATGCTCGAGTAGATGAACAGCCCGGAGGCGAGGAAGATCCAGTAGGACAGTGCGTTCAGGCGCGGGAACGCCATGTCGCGCGCCCCGATCATGAGCGGCAGGAGGTAGTTCCCGAAGGCGCCGATCTGCATCGGGATGACGGCCAGGAAGACCATGGTCACCCCGTGCATGGTCATGATCTGGTCGTAGGCCTCGGGAGAGACGAGCCCCCCGTTCGGCCCGATCAGCTGGGTCCGGATTATGAGCGCCTCGATGCCGCCCGCCGCGAAGAAGGCGAGCGACGTGAAGAAGTAGAGGATCCCGATCCGCTTGTGATCGAGGGTCGTGAGCCAGCCGACGAGTCCCGAGGGCTCCTTCCAGATCCGCTCGAGCCGGTCGAGGCGCCGCTGCGCGGCGGGTGGTGGGGCGACGGTGGCCATGCGCTAGCGCAGCCTCTCCAGGTACTCCACGAGGGCCTGGAGCTCAGGGCCCGTGATGTCGAGCGCGGGCATCTTCGTACCCTCCTTCATGGTCTGGGGATCGATGACCCAACCCGCCAAATAGCCTTTGCGGTTGGGGATGGTCAGAGCCCCGAGCGTCTCGCGGCTCTTGAGGTGGGTCAGGTCCGGCCCGACCTCTCCGCGCGCGGAAGTGCCCCGGATTGTGTGGCAGCTTGCGCACTGCTTGGAGAGGAAGACCTGCTCGCCCTTGCGAGCGAGTGGCGTCGGCGGAGTGGGTCGCGGGCGCGCCTGGTTGTCGAGCCACGCGCGGAACCGCTCGGGGGTGTCGGCGTATACCGCGACGTCCATCTGCGCGTGCTGTACGCCGCAGAACTCCGCGCACGACCCGAGGTAGCGTCCCGGCTCGTCGGCGAAGATCTCGACGCGGTTCGGCTTACCCGGCAGCGAGTCCACCTTGCGGTTGAGCTGCGGGATCCAGAAGGAGTGGATGACGTCCTCCGCCTCGGTGACGATGTTCACGCGCGTGTTCACGGGGATGTGGATCTCGTTGGCGGTGATCGCGGGCGTGCCCGGATACCGGACCTGCCACCACCACTGGCTGCCCGTCACCTCGATCGTCATGGCGGTCTCCTCAGGGGCGGGCGGCTCGGTCGCCTGGATCACGCTGACGTTCGAATACACGAAGAGCGCGATGAGGGCGACCACCGGTATGGCGATGCCGAAGACGGCTACCGTCGCCTCGATGGCCCGGGGGCTGTCGCCGACCACCGGCAGGCCCGTGCGCTCCGGGCGCCGCCAGGCGATCACGAGCAGGTAGCACGCCCCGCCGAACGCGATGACGCTGCCGACGAGCATCACCCACCACAGCGTCTCGATCTGGCGTGCGGGCTCGCTGTGGGGATCGAGCGTGGATTGCTGCCCGCACCCGGAGAGAGCGAGCGTGCCCACGAGCGTGAAGCTCAGCCAGGCGGCTCGCCACAGCGGCACGCGGCCCCCGTCAGAACGCCGACAAAGCCGCTTCAGCACTCGGTCACCGCTGGCCCTCCGTCCGCTGACATCCGGACGGAAAGTATGCCGGAAAGCCGGCTCACCCCACCCGCTTCGGCCAGCGGGGTCCGGGTCATGTGCCGTTCGGCCCCGGGAGAAGCGACTGCTCGGGCGGTGGGGGCGGTGGGGGCGGGACGAGCGGCGGGTTCGAGAGGATCCACCGGCCCGTGTCCAACTCGAGCTGTAGCTCGGACGCCGTCCCGTTGGCGCTGCGGAGCACCGCCGTCCCGAAGCCGGCGTCGACGTCGACGCGCTCGACGATCGCGGTCTCGAACTGCCCCTTCAACTGCTTGGGGTCGGCGTCTGGAGGGAGCCCGAGGCGGGCGATGCGCTGGCACCCCGCGAGGACGCTCGGTGCCGAGAAGATGAGCTTCTCGGTCTCGGGGGTCAGGACCTCGACCGCCGCCTCGCCGTCCTCCTCCGAGCAGGCGCCGAGCCAGGTCTCGATGGCGCCGCGCGCCTGCTCCTGCACCACCGGTGAGCGGCCCCAGCTCTCATCACCGCAGCCGGCGGCGGCGGCGAGCACGCCGGCGACGGCGAGCGCGGCCAGCCGGCGGCCAGGTCCGGCGGGCGCGGTCATCTGGGCGACCTTTGGGCCGCCTCCGCGCGCTCCTCGACCCTGTGCCTGCGGGCCCGCACCGTGGACGTGGGGTCTCGGGAGCACTCCCGGCCGCTTGAAAGGTGGCTCATCGCTCGCATGGCGTGCCCACCAGAGTAACCGGCTGCTCGGAAAAGCGGCGAGCCCCCGCTGCGTCGCCCAGCGGTGGCAAGCGCGAGGCCGCCCGCAGCGGTGAGGCCGGTGGCGGCCGGTGCGAGCACCTGGGGCGTGCGGATCATTGGTCCCACCCTACGTCGAGCGGCAGGGGACCGCAAAGACGTTGGCGCGAAGCCGCGTTCAGAGCCGGCTGACTCCTACGCTGGCGGCCGACCTATCGAGGCTGTCGGCGCTTGCGCCCCCGGATCAGCCTGCTCTCGTCGCCGCGGGCTGCTGACCCTCGTTATCTGCCTCAGTCGCCGCCGCCTCGAGGCGCCCGAGCGCCCGCCGGATCAGCCGCGAGACATGCATCTGGGAGACGCCGATCCGCCCGGCGATCTCCGACTGGGTCTTATCCTCGAGGAAGCGCATGTGCAAGATGCGCCGGTCGCGGGCGTCAAGGGCGCGCAGCGTGGGGGCGATGGTGACCGCTAGCTCGACGAGCTCGTAGCGGCCGTCCTCCTCGCCGATCGTGTCGCCGAAGACCGCCTCGCCAGGCTCCTCGCCGCCTGGCCGCGGAGCCTCGAGCGACAGGGCGTCGTAGGCCAGGGCCGCCTCCATGGCCTCGAGCACCTCCTCCTCGCCGAGGTCGAGCTCTGAGCCGATCTCCCGCGGCGAGGGCGAGCGCCCGATCTCCTTGGCCAGGCGGGTGACCGTGGCCTGGACGGCCACGGTCCGCTCCTGCATCCCGCGGGGCACGTGCACCGACCAGCCGAAGTCGCGAAAGTAGCGCTTGAGCTCGCCGACCATGGTCGGGACGGCGTAGCTCGAGAAGGCGGTCGTGCGATCCGGGTCGAAGCGGTCGATGGCCTTGACGAGGCCGACGCTCGCCACCTGGACGAGGTCGTCCAGGGATTCAGTACCGCGCTGGTAACGGCGGGCGAGCTGGCGCGCTAGCGGCAGGAAGCGCTCGCACAGCTCATCGCGGGCGCGCGAGTCCCCTTGCCGGTGGTAGCGCAGCAGCAGGCGGCGGTCCTCCCGGGCGGCGGGCTTGGGTGGGGCGGGCTGCTGCGGCATCGCGGCGGCTTCCACGGCCAGGGTCACGAGGGAGCTCCTTGGTCATCGAGGACTGCGAGGAGCCGTCCGAGGCCGCCGGGCGGTCACGTCCGTCTCTTCCTGCTTGACCTTGGCGGGCAGCTTGGCAGGCCGCTCTCCCCGGCTAGGAGTGTTGTAGCACGAAAGCTCCGGCGTGGAAGTGCGGGGAAGCGAAAGGCGCGTTTGAGAGCCCGTGCCGCGGCCATCGAGCCGCTCGGGGCGTCCGGCGGCCCTCAAGATCGCCGGAGGGACTGCGGGAAGCGCCGGGCCTGTTCCAAAGTGAGATGATGGGGCGATCGAAAAGCGTCGGGTAAGAGTGACCTGCTGTTCGGCGGGAACATAGGCAGCTCCCACCTTAAATACGGGCGGGGTGGTTACGGGCGGCGCCTCAGCGCGAAGGATCTTTCGCTCTCGGCTGAGCTGCTCTTGCTGGCCCAGCGACCCCGCCGAAGGCGGGCTGTTCCCACGCCATCGTCGCCGATTTCGCAAGGCGCTCGCACTCGCCAACCGGGCGGACCGCGGTGGTGCACGCGCGGCCCTCTGGGACGCCGGACGGGCTCGCCGGGAAGCAGTCCGCGAGCTGGAGCGCGCCGGTGTTATGGAGCCGAGGCGTCTATTCGGACGCCTGCGACTTGGCGATCAATCGGCTAGAGCGCTTTCTCGAGCTTATTCGCTGCGTTCGGGAGGACAACCTCACCGACCCGCGTGACCGCGTGGAGTTACTGCTGCTCGCAGGGTCGGGGGTGCTGGCTCACGGGCTGTCCTATTCCGAGCGGCCCCTCGCTGCGCGTCAGCTGCGGACGCTCGTGCGGTCTCATCAGAGAGCGAGTCTCATCCCGCGGCTCACGGGGACCAGCCGTCGATTACGTGGGGCGTCTCCGTGCTAGGGAGCGTCGATATGCGTATGACCAGGGACCTGGTGGCCGAGCTGTTGGAGGGGCTGTTGTCCGGCGACATGGCGACTTCGGAGTGAGCGATTTGCTAAGTGGCGGTTTTGACCGCGGCGGCGGTGGTGGTGGGGCCAGCTACGGCTACGGTCGGTGTCAAGCGGCTACGCCATCACCAAAAGGGGCCGAGAGCGAGCAAGAAGATTGCGCTCGCCTTGCTTCAACGATGGCTCCGGCGACCACAAGGACCACGGCAGTTGCGCCCGCCACTTTCGCCCCTCGGCGCCGGCTCTGACGGTGTCCGCAGCCCCGGTGCCCCTCCCCAACTCGCTCAGACCCGGCTCGAAGAAATTAGGCCGCTGAGCAGGGCGTCTGCAAGCGGACGACGGGTCTCGAACCCGCGACCTTCGGCTTGGGAAGACCCTCAAGCGTTTCGGGCCAACTCGGGCGGTATGAGGTTTCCCTGCTAGCTGACGGTTTCGAGGGCCTCGGCTGCCTCAAGCTCAGACGCCCGGAACGCGGCCGATGTTGGCACTCCGTTCACACCGAGAGGCCCGAGCGGAGCACCGAGGGTCCTCCTCGAGCAGGTGAACGTAGGTGTCGAGCGTGAAGCTCGGCGAGTGGTGTCCGAGCCACCGCTGCACCTGGACGGCGTTCCGTCCCGCGGCGAAGAGGACCGAGGCGCAGGTATGGCGGAGGGTGTGCCAGCCGGCCCACGGCGCCCCCGCCTCCTGGGCGGCGGGCTTGATGACGCGAGCGAGCACGTTGTCTCGGTCGAGGCGCCCGCCCGTGGTCGATGAGAATACCGGCGCGTCGGCGGCAATCCTCCCCGCGCGAAGCTGGTCCACCAGGTCGGGGGCGAGCGGCACGTCCGCGAGGAACGCCTCGAGCTGTTCGCATGAGAGCGGCCGGCGGTCCTCATCCTGCTCCTCGATGCCGGGGGCGATGCGGCAGGGTCGCGTCCGCGGCTGGGTTGTGGCGGATCAGGCCCTCGCGTCGAGCGGTCGCCAGACACGCGGAGAGAGGCTTGAGCGCGTCCTGACAGACGAATCGGCCAGGGAGCCGCCGGAGCGGTTCGGTTGACGCACGAGCCACCCTATGAAGTCGGCGATGGCGCGCGGCGTGAGCTCCGACAAGCCCGTCCCCTCGGAGAAGTAGGTGAGCGCGTACTTCTCCAGTAGGGCGCGGTACTCGCCCCGCGTCTCCTCGCGGAAGCCTCCCTGGTAGCGCTCAATCCACTCGCGCGGGTACTCGTGCAGGGCCAGGGTCGAGAGTTCGGCGAACTCACCGCGCGCCAGGTCCGCCGTCTTGGTCGCCTTGAGCTTGCGACCCTCGTCGAGTGTTCGCGCGACTCCCACCGCTGCCTTCCGTTCACGCGGTAGGAGAACACGTAGCGCCCCCCACGCTTGTAGATGCCGGGGTGCTTATTGAGCTTCTCCATGGGGGCGGCCATCAGTCTTTGCCCGCGCGGTCGAGAAGTCGGGCAGTGGGGAGGAGTAGAGTCCTGTGCTCCGAACCGCCCGCTTGGATCTCCCTCTCTTCCTCCCGCGCGACCATTCCAGAGGGGCAGGAAGGTGAAGGACATGCCGAAGAGGATCGACTTCCCGCTGGGAGGCGTCCGCCGCAAGACCGAGCGCCAGCGATCCGATCATCAGCGCGCAGACCGCAGGCGCAAGCTCGACCGAGTGGCGGAAGCCTTCGAGCGGCGCGCCCGATCGCGCGACATGTCGGATAGGCCGTGGCTCGGTGTCCTGAGATCGGGGAGGGCTCCCTTCCCGGAACGGCGCACCTGAGCGAGGCTGCTTGGCCGAGAGAGGGCGAAGGTCTACGCTCCTTCCGATGGGCATGCTCGGGGCAGCGAGGGACATGGTCACCCTCCCTTTGAGGATGGTCGTCCGCGCCCTCGTCGCCCCGACCGCAGAGCAGCGCCGCCGCGAGTCCGATCCGCGCGAGCAGACCCCTGAGCAGCGGGCTGAAGCAACGGAAAGGCACCTCGACGCACATCTCAGGGAGCGCGATGCGCGGCGCGCTCGATCGGCTGCCGGGCGCGTCGCCAAGTAGGGCTTCGCCGGCCGAGCGCCTCCCTCGCGGTCGAAGCCGAGGACGCGGCCGAGCAGATCTCGAGGCTCTCGAGTGCTTCCGCCTGCGGCGCTCGGCGTTGATCTCGTCGGCCAGCGTCTCGAGCTCGCCGGCGTCGTGGCGAGCGGCGAGGGCTCTACTCTTGCCCTGCATCGGAGTTACCCCCTTCTCCGATGTCGTGGCCGAGGGCGTTCGCGCGCCGCTCGGCCGTTTCGTTGTCGCCCGATGATTCCTCCAGGGCTCCGCTTTCCTCCAAGAGCTCGAGTGACCGCATGAGCTCGCGGCTTAGCTTCTCGCTCGCGCCTGAAGGCCTCGCCGGTATCCAGGCCGGCCTTCTCCGCCGTTCCAGCGTCCACGCCCGCGAGCATGGTGCTCTGTGCTCGGACCTCCTGCTTGACCTCGGCGTACATCTCCGCCTCCGCCTCCAAGAGACGCACGAGCTGCTCCCGACGCTCTTCGATCTCCTCAGGCTCGAGACCGTGGGCACGGGCGAGCTGGTCCCACTCAGCATGCGGCTCCCGTCGCTCCCGATCGGCACGCGCGCGGGGCGAGTCCGCCGGGTGACCGCCCTTCCTCCTCGAGCGCTTGCCCATCAGGCCGCCCCTCGTTCGGTGGCCGCCAACGTTACGGCCACGCAGGCCGAGCACATCGGGACATCGACCTTGCCCACAGACGGGCTATCGAAGGTCAAACGCGTGTCCACCTGCCCGGTGCAGACGCCGCCCATCCCGGGGTGATCACCGAGCACAGGCACCAGCAGCCGCTCGGCTGATTTGCTCCATCAGCGCACCTCCGTGGCTCGGGTCGCCGTTGTCCCGGCTGTCCTTAGCGCCCGGCTGACCTCGAGTCGGAAGGCGGCGAGCCTCGCGTCGAGCGGGTGCTCGCCGCGCTTGGCCTTCGACTCAGCCTCGCTCGAGGGCGAGCTCTCGAGCAGGAGGGACACGAAGGCCCTCTCCCGCTCGATTGCCTCCTGCGCGTCCTCAGCGGCCTCGTGGAGGCGCTCTTCGGCCACACGCCGCCTCTCGACCTCGGCGGGGTCCATGCCGGCCTGAGAGCGTCTCGCTCCCACGTGAGCGGCTCGCGGGCGGCCGCCATCAGGGGACCATCCTCGGCGCCTTCGGATCGGCCAGCGGCGCGCCGTCCTCGGCGAGGACGCGCTCAGCGAACGCGCTCCCGTGGAGAACTCGCTCACGCCGATCCTCGCAGAGGTGCTCGTACTCCGCCACCTTGCGCATCCTGTCGAGGATGTGAGCCCACATCTCGCGGCTGGCCACCCGATCAGCCCGCCAGTAGTAGGCGTCGAGGACCGCCCTGATATTCGCGAGGGACTTCGGCCCGAGGCCGCGGAACTCGCGGAGCGACTGATCGCTCATCGCGTCGAGTTCGTCGAGCCACACGAGCCGGCTCCTTGCGGCTAAGGCTCTGGCCCACCACGGAGTGAGGATCCCGCCCCAGACCTTGGGTAACGCGCCGACGTGGTCCCTCCAGGAGCGATACCAAGCCTCCTCGTCATCGGTCTCAGTCAGTTCCTGGAGTGCGGTTGCACGGTAAGGGAAGCGGCGGTCTCCGACGACCATCGAGAAAGACCGGCAGGCGCTCGCTTGACGGGCGTCTATGTCGCCCTCTTCACGGATCGAGACGAGCTGGTCGGAGAGGGTGCTGAACATGCGGGCGAGTGGGGCGAGGTCGACGATCATCAGCGGCCGTCCTCTCGGCCGAGCGCCGCGAGGACGGCGATGCACGTCTCGCGGACCTTGAGCTTGTGCTCGTGCTCGATCCGCACGTCCCGCCGGTACTCGTCGAGCATGGCCGCTCGTTCTTCCTCCGACTCTTCGGGATGAAGGGGGCCGGTCGCCCACGGGGGCAGGGGGCGCCCCTCGGGGAACTTCTGCAGATGAGCCTCGGCGCTGGCGGACATCCTCCGTGTGAGCCGCTTGAGACGCACGCTTCGCGGGGCGCTATCCCAGCCCGAATCGACCTCCAGTCCTGAGGCGAGCCGTGTCCTAAGCGGGTACTCCTGCTCGTCCCCTGCGAGGTCCGCCTCGAGTTCGAGGGCATCCTGGACGATCTGGCGTTCGGCGGCGATGGTGTTGAGGTTGGACTCGAATCCGTCAAGTGCATGGGTGACCTCGGAATCGAGCTGCTCCAGGAGGGCGTCCCGCTGCTCGCGGGTGAGCCTGATGATGGTCTTGTCGTCCCCGGGCGGGGACACCTTCTCCCCGGGCCCGGGCGCCACCGCCTCGAGGATCTGCCCCGAAACCGCGAGCAGGCTGCGCGAGCGCCGCTCCCACCAGTCGCGCTCCGGATAGTTGTCGAGGTCTGAGGGTGTTCTCGGCGTCTCTCTTCGCCGCCTTGGCCCATTCGCGCAGATGTAGACGGTCGCCAGGCGACGAGGCCTTGAGCTGAACGGCGCGTCGTCGCGGTGCGAGGTTGCGAGGGCGTCGGAGAGGCGATTCATCGCCGCGAGCCTCCCTTGCACGGAATCGGCGAGGACGCTGAGATCCTCGACGGGGACAGTCCCGAACGGCGGCCGTGTGCTCCACGGGGACGGTGATGCTGACCTTCTCCTGCATGGAGGTCGGTCCGGTACAGCGGGAGGCCATCCTCGACTGCCGCGGCTGGGCGGCTCGCGCCGTTCACGCTCGCACTCCGCGTCCGTATCTCCTCCCTGACGCGCTCGACATCGAGCGCCTCGAGGACTGTGGCTTCCCCGCATCCACCGAAGCAGCGAACCCCCAGCCGGTCGCCGTGAAGGTCGACGCGGACGGCCTGTTCGCAACGCGGGCACTTGGCGAGCGTGCGGCCGTCGTCGGACCAGGTAAGGCGGCGTTATCTCATGCCGCGGCCTCGAGCTCGCGCGCCAGGGCGGCGGTGAGCGCCTGTGTCACGCGCGTTGCCTCGTCGCACGCTCGGCCGGCTGTCGATCGGGATGGGTGAGTGCAATCGCGGCGCGGAGCGTCCGCGCGTCGAGCAGGAGGTCGACGGACGGCTCGCGCGTCGTCTGCGCGCTGTCGCGGTCGCTGCGCCAACAGAGCCAGCAACGCCGATGGTTCGGCCGCCCCGGCTGCTAGATGTACCCGGCCATGCAGGCCCTCCTCAAGCTCCTCACCATCGTCTGCCTCGCTCTCCTCCCCGCTGCCCTCGCCGGCTGCGGGGGCGACTCGGGTGTGCTGCCTCAGAGTGCGGACCCAAACCGGACGGACAATGCGCCTCAAGCCTCCGCCAGAAAGGACGCGAACGTCTACGCCGCGACGCATGCCGGCATGCTGGCGGCCGCCGCCCGCGGCGTGCCCTATCGCCTCTACGTGCCCAACAGCGAGAGCGACACGGTCGACGTCATCGATCCGGAGAGGAAGGAGATCGTCAGCAGCTTCTCGGTCGGCGGCCTTCCCCAGCACGTCACGCCCGCTCCGGACATGCGGACGCTGTATGTCAACTCAAACCAGGGCAACTCGCTCAGGCGGGTCGACCCGAGGACGGCGCGCCCGACGGGCGAACCGATCCCCGTCGAGGATCCCTACAACCTCTACTTCACCCTCGACGGCAAGACGGCGATCGTCATGGCCGAGCGCCTCGCACGGCTCGACTTTCGCGATGCGAAGACCATGAAGCTTCAGAAGTCGGTCGAGGTTCCCTGCAAGGGGCTGAACCACCTCGACTTCTCGGCCGACGGCCGCACCTTCGTCGCAAGCTGCGAGTTCGACAGTGCCCTGATCGAGGTCGACACTCGCCGGCGCAAGGTGGTCGGCCGTCGCTCCCTCCCGCGGATGGGCATGCCGCAGGACGTCAAGCTCTCGCCCGATGGCAAGCTCTTCTACGTCGCCGACATGCAGGCCGACGGCGTGTGGATCGTGTCAGCCGACGATTTCCGGATCAAGCGCTTGCTGCGGACGGGCAATGGCGCTCACGGCCTCTACCCGAGCCGCGACGCCCACCTGCTGTTCGTCTCCAACCGCGACGAGGGCTCGATCACGGTGATCGACTTCGCCACCGGGCGGATCAAGAGGAAGTGGCGGCTCCCGGCTGGCGGCAGCCCGGACATGGGCGGGGTATCGCCCGACGGCAAGCGGCTATGGCTCAGCGGGCGCTACAACAGCGAGGTCTACGGGATCGACACGCACACCGGCAAGCTGCGCGCGCGGATACCGGTCGGAAACGGACCGCACGGGATGGCGGTGTGGCCGCAGCCGGGCCGCTACTCGATCGGGCACACCGGCAATACTCGCTGACCGCCGCGTGAGACGCGAGCGACGCTCGCTCGTCGAGGTGCTCCCCGGGGAGGCGTTCCCGCGGATCCGTCGCTCCTGACCGGCTCGGGCGATGCCGGCGCGGCGCTGTCCGCACCCGGCGTGCACCGGTCGTGACGACGAGCGCGAGCCTCCCTCACCGCGAGCGGGTCCGCGACGAGGACCATGAGGAAGTGCGCGCGCTTACGCGCGAGCAGCTCGCCGCGTTCCTGGCCATCGTCCACGAGAGGCACCGAACGATGTTCCGCGTCCTCGCCGCGACCGGGCTTCGCGTCTCAGAGCTCCTCGCGCTCGAGTGGCGACACCTTCGCCTCGACGGCTCAGAGCCGGCAGTGAGGGTGCGCCGCGCGCTCGTGCGTGGTCGGATCGAGCCGCCAAAGTCGCGCTATGGGCGCCGCGACGTGCCGCTCGACCCCGCGCTCGTATCGGAGCTGCGCGAACGTCGACGAGGCGCCGAGTGGGGCCGGGACGAGGACCTAGTGTTCCCGTCTCTCGAGGGCACGCCGCTCAACCCGGAGAACCTGCGCCGCCGAGTGCTCCGGCCTGCTGCGGAGGAGGCCGGCGCTCCGTGGGCGGGCTTCCACACCTTCCGGCACACCTGCGCCGCCATCCTCTTCGAGCGTTGCCTGGACGTGAAGCGACCGCGGCCCGCTCCTCGGCTCCTCGGCTCCTCGGCTCCTCGGCTGGCTCATACCATGACCCTAGGAGAAGGTCACCGGCACCGGGAGTTGAAGGAGCCCTCGCACGATCGGGTTGTAGACGTCCACCACTTGCCCGTTGATCCAAGAGCCAACCGGCCCGCACAGCCATACCAAGAGACTCGCCGGCTCCCACGGATCCTGAGGCCTCGGGGCGAATTGGGGGCCCGCTCCCCCGCCGCCCATCTCACCGAACTGCCGCGCCAGTTGGGTCCCCACGAGCCTGGGATCCACGGCGTTCGCCGTCACGCCCGTCCCGAGCAGCTCGGTGGCGAGAACCCGGGTGAAGTGGATCACTCCGGCCTTCGACGAGCCGTAGGCGCTGGTCTGGGGGTGGGGATGTAGCCAAGGCCGGAAGTCAGAGTGAGCACACGCCCGGAGCCCTGCTTCAGCATGTGGGGCAGGGCCGCGCGGGTGGGCATGAACGTGCCGAACAGGTCGACGCTGGCCGCCTGTCCCCATGCTTGCGGATCGGCTAGCCACACGTTCACGATCGGTCCCGACACCGCAGCGACGTTCAGCAGGAAATCCAACCGGCCGAACTCGTCGACGGTGCGCTGAACCATTCCCTCGACCTGCCCTTGGTCGGAGACGTCCGTCGTCACCGCCTGTGCCGCGCCGCCGGAGCTCTTGATCCGGTCGGCCACCTCGTTGATCTCTTCCGCGACATCCGCAACCGTCACCGCCGCACCCCGCTCGGCGAGCGCATCGCACGCAGCGGCGCCGATGCCCGCTGCGCCCCCCGTGACGATCGCCACCCTGCCGCTCAACTCACCGTGCCTGTCCGCCATCGTCAAGCTCACCTCCATCTGAATCAGGAGCGGAACTATATACTTTGCGAACCCATAGACGGGGTCTCGGCAAACCAGCCCTCGCCCCCGCATGTCGGGCACTTACCAGTGTGCCCGCAGGCCCCGCACTCTGCCTTCGAGAACCCGTCGCCCCGGTCGTTGGTCCCGTGGCACCAGGGGCAGGTGCCAGGGTGCTCCTCAGTCGCGCAGTTGGGGCACCGCTTAGCCATCGGTCTGCGGATGCGCCTTCTTCTTCGCCTGCCGCTTCTTCTTCGGCGGCTTCGGCGGGGGCTTGACCTCTAGGGCCGCGCGGATTGCGTCCTCGAAGGGGAGTGGGATGGCGAGCTTGCCATTGCGCCTCGGGGGTTCGCTTTTCGGCGCAGGCATCCTCTCAGGGTACCGCTAGCGCCGGAGCAAGGGCTATCCTTAGGGACCGGCGAAGGGGTCGAACCTCAGCCGGAGGCAGCACCCTCCGACTGCCGCGTCCACTCGCGGCGCCGGCCAACGGTGTGGCGGCGACCCGCGACCCCAGCGGGCCGCCACCACGGGTGTCTCATCAAGTGCCGAGCGCGCTCAGGGTCTAGCTACGGAGCGCGCTCGGTGCTGCTCTCCTAATCCTGGATCACCTCCTGGGTTGCCTTCGGCAGACATGATACCGCACTTGGCCCGCGGAATGTCTGCGGATTTCTGCCTCGCCTCGAAATGGCCTTGACTTCGCAGGCCACCGTCCCTAAACTGCCCGCCATGAGCACACCGGCCCTAGAGGACGAGTACGCCGATGAGGCTGCCCAGGGCGACGACACCCCGCCCGAGACGGACCCCGTAGAAGCAACTGACCAAGCGCCAGAGAAGGGGCGTTACGAGCGCTCGACCATCGCGTTCCCCTACGGCTCACTCAAGGATGCCGAGCAAATCGCACAGGAGCTTCACGAGACGTGGGGTGGCTCCACCAGCCCGGAGCAGCTTGCGGGTGGCCTCGACAGCAACCCTCGCAGCGGCGCGTTCCGTGGGAAGGTTGCTACTGCCCGAACGTTCGGGTTAGTGAGCGTCAGCCGCGGCAACATCGCGCTGACTCCCCTTGGACGACGGATCGTCGACCCTCAGTCGCGCGCGGCTGCGCGCGTGGATGCGTTTCTCGCCGTGCCTCTCTTCGCGAAGGTCTTCGAGAGTTGGAAGGGGTATTCTTTGCCTCCCGACGAGGGACTCGAGCAGCAGATGGCCGAGTTCGGCGTGAGTTCGAAGCAAACCGACAAGGCTCGCCAGGCGTTCCAGCGGTCAGCCGAGCAAGCTGGGTTCTTTGAGCACGGACGACACCGTCTCGTGCAACCGCCCGCGAACGGGGCAGACGCCCCCGAGTCGCCTGCTCCTGAACGCGGCCAGAAGGATCGTGGTGCTGTCGCTCCGCTAGTGACCGGAACGACTGACGGCTCGGGTGTTCCACTTCCTGAGCTGTGGCTACGGCTGCTAAACGAGGGTCAAGAGTGGTCCGCGGAGCAGACCCACCAGTTCGTGCAGCTTGCCCGCGACATGCACAAGCTGCTAGCTAGGGGCTAGGAGGGATCGGCGAAACGGCTAGCGAAACGGCCGAGCTTCCATACCCGGCCGTTCCGCGAGACGGCGGCATGCGCGCTCGTGCGGTAGCGCAAGCCCTTCCTATCGCCTCATGAGGTAAAACGCGCGGCCCGGTGGAAGGTTGGGCAGAAGCGCGCAGGGGCCTATTGCTCCCGGCGCAGCTATAGGAATGCGGCGTTACGCAGCCAGCGGGACGGCTCGCGCCCTCGCAAGGGCGCACGCCAGCTTGGCGAGTATCGTCAAGTCGGCGTGGAGCCGGACCCGCTCGATACCGCGTACGCGGAGCGGCAGTAGCGCCCACTCATTCTTGAGCCTGCCGAACTCGCGCTCGACTGCGGCACGGCCCCGGTAGAACGGAGACCTGCTCAAGTGGGACGGCAATGTCGCCTTCCCGATCCGGGAGCCTTATCTCGTTCAGATGGCGCTCTCAGCCGAGGGATAAAACGACCCGAAAGTTGGGGTAGCCGTGAACTGACCGTCCCTGCAATCCCGCTCTAGGAGCGGGCTGGCGAGTTTCGCCAATCCCTCCTAACGCTTCGGCTTACTCTTCTGGCGCCCGCTCGTCGCCTTGCCGCCCTTCTTCCTGGAGAGCGCGTTGGCCTTGTTTTTGCCCTTGCCCAGAGCCTTGCCCAGTAAACCCATGGTCCTCCCTTGTGAGTCGAACGTGACGGGATGATAGCGAGAAGGGAGTCAAGCGGAGGCCCAGGCATGGTCGAACCCCGCGCCCACCCGATGACCCCTCTACCCGACAGCCGTGGGGTAAAACGACCCGAGAATTGGGGTAACCGCCATGCACCCGTCCCCGCAATCCCGCACCACGACTGGGCTAGCGAGTTTCGCTAGACCCTCCTAGTAGGCCTTTCGCGGTACTTGAGCCGCTTGCCCTCGGCCTCGCGGAGCGCCGCCACCGTCCGGGCGCTATCGCTCGCCTCCCGAGCGTTCCAGCGGAAGTCGAACTCGCTCAGGTAGCGGTGAAGGTGGCGCTGGGATACGTGGTGATAGCTCCCGTTGATCCCGCGCTTGAGGTTGGCGAAGTACCCCTCGGCGGTGTTCGTATGCGCGTCGCCCCGCACGTACTCGCCCTCGGAGTGATTGACGACCTCATGGGCCGCGAAGTCCTGGTCGAGCCCGCGATAGGAGCCGAGCTGGTCGGTCATGATCCGCGCCTTGCGATCCACGTTCTCCCGGATCGCGCTCTGTAGGACGGGAGCGGTGACGTTGGCGACGTGCGAGGATCGGACGCGTCCACCGCGCTCGACCAGGGCGACGACTGGCACCTTCTTAGGGTCCCCCTGCGCCGGCCGGCCTACCTTGCCCTTGCGCTTGCCGCCCACGTAGGTCTCGTCAACTTCGACCACGCCCGAGAGCTTGGCCGAGAAGGCGGGATCGCTCATGGCCTCGCGCACGCGGTGGAACATGAACCACGCGGTCTTGTAGGTCACCCCGAGCATCCGATGGAGCTGGTGGGCGCTCATGCCCTTCTTGGAGGCGCAGAGCAGGTAGAAGGCGAGCAGCCACTTGTTGAGCGGGATATGGCTCGACTCGAAGATCGTCCCGACCGTGACCGTGAACTGCTTGCGGCAAGCCCGGCACTTCCAGAGGCGGCGCTTCTGATTCTTGAGCCGGTAGGGCTCGCGCTCGGACTCGCCGCACTTCGGGCAGACGACGCCGTCCGCCCAGCGGATCGACTCTAGGTAGGCGGCGGCAGCGTTCGGGTCCGTGAAGCGCTCATCGAGGTCGCCGAGAGTGAGCTTGAGATCGTCGTCCTTCGCCATTCCCCTACTCTAAGGGATCAGCGTGGGTTTGTCAAGTATATACTTCCGATCAGGAGTCACCGTTTCGTGCCGGCTTGCCGCGTCGGGAGATCCGTGGAGTAGGGGACCCACGTCGGCCATTCGTACTCTACGACCACGGGCGCCGGCAAGCAGATCCTAGGAGAGTGGCCCTCTTCGAGGCGCTCGGCTCTCCCGCCGAGCTCGCGGCCACCCTTGACCGACTAGCTGAGATGGCAGCCACCGACGAGGTCTCTCGGTCCGAGTCCGAGCTCGAGCGCGCGGGAGGGCGGCTGGGCGAGTTGCGCTGCCCGGCGCTCATCCTGTGGGCGCAGCAGGACATCTAACCTGCAGGCGCAGTTCGGGCAGGCCTACGAGGAGGCGCTCGGCGGCGACGTCACCCTCGAGCCGGTCGAGGGGGCGGGTCACTGGTCGTGGTTCGATCGCCCGGAGGTGATCGACCGCGCCGAGGCTTTCCTGCTCGAGCGCTCACGTCGAAGGGGGAGGCGACGACGTGAAGGCGACCTACGGCAATAACCGGGGTCGCAGGGCGGCGCGCTACAAACTCGCGGCCGATCGGGCGAGCGGCGGTGATAGATAACCAGGAGACACCTTGTCCGTCTTCGGCCCCGATGGTCGACCACAACTCGCGAGCCAGTCACGCGGCTCGGCCAAAGAGAACTTGCCGTCGAGGCGCTCCTCGGCGACCACCTTGTCCCCCCAACCCGTTGCGACGTCGCCACCGTCACGCTCCGTGTGAGAGGAGGGTGATCGACAAGGGGGAGGTGACGCCTGTAGGGTGACGGCGGGGTGTTTGAGCGCTTTACCGAACGGGCCCGTCAGGTTGTGGTTCTCGCTCAAGAGGAAGCCCGCATCCTCAAGCACGACTACATCGGCACCGAGCACATCCTGCTCGGGCTCTTGCGCGAGGAGGATGCGGTGGCCGCCCGCGTGCTCGAGTCCCTCTACATCACCGCCCCGAGCGTACGCACCCAGGTGGTGGCCATCGCCGGCTCCGGCGAGGAGGTCACCTCGGGCCAAATCCCCTTCACCCCGCGCGCCAAGAAGGTCCTCGAGCGCGCCCTGCGCGAGGCGCTTTCGCGTGGCCACACCTACATCGGCACCGAGCACCTTCTGCTCGGCCTCGTGGGCGAGAACGAGGGGATTGCGGCGCGGGTCCTACTCGACTCCGACGCCGACTCTGAGAAGGTCCGCAGCGGGGTCATGCGGGTCATGTCCGGCCCCGAGTATGAGGAGACGGTCCGCCAGGCCTTGTCGGTACGACAAGCCGAGCCCGCGCCGCCCGCCGAGGCATCGACGCCGACGCCCACCTCCTTTGCCCGGGTCTTGGCGCGGACCCTCGAGCAGGCGGCGGCCGCGGCCGGCGATCGCCCCCTCGATGCCGGCGACCTCATCATCGCCTTGCTCGAGCAGCCCGAGAGGCTTATCTCTTCGGCGCTCGCCGAGGCCGGGACTGAGGTCGGGGCCCTACACGCGGCGATCGAGGCCGCTCGGCTCCGGGGCGGGTAGGCGCGCCTGGGGCTCTCGACACCCGTGCAGGACGACCCAAGAGCGAGCGCAGAAAGTCGGAGCACCTCTACGGCGTCGAACTCAGCTCGGTGGGTCGAGGCAGTAGGAAGTCCTCGGCGACCCACGGAGGTAACGCGGAGATCCAACCGGGCCTTCTCCACCACCCGATGCCTCCAGGTCCTAGAGAGCTTCTCGACGTGATTGGAAAGGGCGACGCGGACGGACTCACCGAGTCGATCGCCTACGGCGCGCCACCACCCACTGTCGGCCGAGCCGATTCAGGGGAGCGGAGATTGGGGGCGAGCAAGCAGGGGCTCGAGCAGGCGCTCCAGCACGCCGGCCGGCTGGAGCGACCCGCGGGTCGACGCAGGCGCCGACACTCGCTGCGTACGCTCCCGTGTGTGGGGGCGAAACGCCGAAGACGAAGCATGAATCGACTGCGGCACCCGCCTCGGCGAGGTGGCGCACGCCACCCTCCGAGGAGCGATGGGGCGACGGCCAGACCGGCACCCGTACGTTCACCCTCGACGCGGCCTCTGGCAATCGCCACCCCGGGCGATCGCCAACAAAGGAAGGCGCAGGAGCTGCTGAAGCGGTCCCGAGGAAGCGACGTGTGGCCGTGATCGAGCTCGCGCACCGGCCTGGCTTGGGTCCGGAAGAGGGTCGGGACTGAGGCGGTGCTGCGCGAGGGGGATCAGGTGGACCTGGGGCCGGGACTCGGGGTGGTGGGAAGGGTCGTGCAGGCACCGGCCGAGCCAGCCTCTGAGCCCCTCGACGTCGAGTTCGTATTCGAGGGAAAGCGCAGAGGGCCGCCACGGCACCTCCATCCGCGCCAGTCGGACGAGTTCACCGTGATCGAGGGACACTTGCGGGTCTTCGACGGACGGCGCTGGCGCGACCTCAGTGCCGACGACAAACTCACTATTCCCGCCGGGACCGTCCACACTTTGCGCAACCCCGGTAAGGAACCGGTGCGGTTCGTGAATAGGCACCTGCCCGCGTATTCGTTTGGCGACCACCTCGAGCAGTTTCACCTTCTTGCTCGCGCGGGCAAGCTCGACTCGCTCGTCCACCCTCGGGCTGTTTTGCACCTGGCTCTGCTCTTCTCCTCCTATCCAGCGGACATCCGCGCGCCTTCGCGGGTACAGGCGGCAGTTCTGAGGGCAGGCGCCTCTATCGCCAGGCGTCTTGGGTACAGCCTCCCGACGAGGGATCCGTCGCCTACCTAGGAGCCGGCCCGCACACGACGGCTCTTGCGAGCGCCGTCCCAGGTTCGAAATCTGCACAGGCCCGGTCAGAGGCCGGCGGGTTTCAGCGCCAGCCCCGTCCGCTCTTTCTTCGAGGCCGCACCGCCAAGCAAGGACCCGGCAGGGCGATGGAGCCGGTATGGGCGACGCTGGACGCAGCCGAAGCCCGCAGGGCCTCGCCGGCACCTTCGGGCTTGACGCGCTTCTGGCGTTCCGGTGGCGCCCTTCCGTTCAGAGGCGCTGGTCGAGGTGCAGCCGGGAGCGGCGGTGGAGAACGCTGTTTCTCCGGGCGTCCAGATCCTTCAGCGCTTCCCACCAAAGCTCGCCATCGTGGTGGCCAACCAGGAGGGCCTCCGGGCGCTGGAGCGCCGTCCCGAGATTCGCGCGGTGTTCGCGGAAGAGGTCCCTCCGCATACCCTGGAGCGGTTCGACCACGCAACCCCTCCTCTCCGACGACGACCCCGCGTCCGTGCTCAACCTCTGCCGCGATCTCATCGCCCTGCGGCGCGGCGTCGGCGAGCTGCGCGCTGGCGCCTACGAGACCGTTCCCTCCCCGCCGCATGCCTGGGTCTGGCGAAGGGGCGGACGAATCACGGGCGAGCGTGGCCACCCCGACCCCGGCCGTGAGCGCGCGGTCGGCGAGCAGCTCGAGCCGCGCGGCGAGCAGCGCGTGCTGAATCGCTACGTACAGGAGGCTCGCCTCGAGGGGAGCGGCCGCGGTCTACTTACTAGGCCGGCGGCCTGCTTAGGCGCCGGGGCCGGGGGCGCCTCTGGGCCGCAGCACCGCGCCCCGGCGATCGGCTTGCGATCGTCAGGAGTGCCCGCACACGGCGATTTCGTCATCAGAAGGCGCTACGGCGGCACATCGTCCGTGTGCCACCCAGCTCGCAGAAAGAGCTACTGTGCAGGCACTTCGCCCCACGGAGCGGCGATGGAATCGAACCATCCAAGCGGAGGGCTGCTCCGCCCTGCCGGTTTTGAAGACCG
>JAUJNZ010000023.1 GCA_030447905.1 Thermoleophilaceae bacterium | reverse complement strand
GGGTGAACTGGTGGCCGCCCGTGAGGTCGCCCACCGCGTAGACGGAGCTCGCCTGGGTGCGCGAGCGGTCGTCGACCGCCACGGTGCCGTCGGGCCCGGGCGCCACCCCGATCGTCTCGAGGCCGAGGCCCTCGGCGTCGGGGCGGCGCCCGGCGCCGACGAAGATCTCCTCCGCCGCCCAGCGGCGCTCGCCCGCGTGGACGACCTTGGCGCCGTCCTCGACCGTCACGCGGTCGAGCTCCACCCCGAGCTCGATGCGCACGCCCTCCTCGCGCAGCCGCGCGACGAGGCGGTCGGCGAGCTCGGGCTCGTCGCGGTGCAGGAGCCGGCCCATGCGCTCGAGGATCGTCACCTGCGAGCCGAGGCGCTGCAGCGCCTGCGCGATCTCGACCGCGATCGGCCCGCCCCCGACGAGCAGCAGCGAGGCCGGCGCGCGCTCGAGCTCCCAGACCGACTCGCTCGTGAGGAAGCCGGCCTCGCGGAGCCCGTCGATCGGCGGGACCGCGGGCTCCGAGCCCGTGCACAGCAGGACGTGGCGGGTCTCGAGCACCTGATCGCCCACGCGGACGGCATGCGGGCCCTCGAGCCGCGCCGGCTCGCCGAGGCGGACGTCGACGCCCAGGGCGCGGAAGCGCTCCGGGTCGTCGTCGGTGGCCGCGATCTGATCCTGTACGGCGCGGACCCGCGCGAAGACCGCCGCCGTGTCGATCTCCGGCTCGACCGCCGGCAGGCCGAGCCGGTCGGCGGTCCGCATGGCGTGGGCGGCGTGGGCGGCCGCCAGCAGCGCCTTGGACGGGACGCAGCCCGTCCACAGGCAGTCGCCGCCCACGCGGCTGCGCTCGACCGCGCAGACCTTCACGCCGAGCGAAGCCGCGAACTCGGCCGCCACCACGCCCGCCGACCCCATCCCGACGATGACGAGGTCGTAGCGGGGGGCGGCCATGCGCCTACGGGTGGGCCTGCGTGCTGTCGTCGGCCTTCTGGCCGCCGCGGGGGTCGCGCGAGGAGTCGGGCTGGTCGCGCGACTCGGCGCGCGCCGAGAAGCCGCTGTCGTCGCGGATGTCCGAGTCGGCGATGCCGTAGTGATCGAAGACGGCCCGCTCGAGCTCGGGGCCGAGCGCCTCGGCGTCGGTCTCCGGGGCGCCCTCGATGGCGTCGCGGTCGTAGCGGACCGTGATCTGCCCGTCGGAGATGTCGGCCTCGTCGAGCGGCACGATCACGCGCCGGCCCTCGAAGGCGACCGCCGCGAAGGCGGGCTGGTCGTCGCCCGGCACGAGGAAGACCTCCTCGACCGGCCCGACCTCCTGCTCGGATGCGTCGAGCAGCGTCTGGCCCCTCAGCTCGGCGACCTGGTCCTCGTCCAGCATGTCGTCCTCCTCGTTCGCGGTCTCGGCTCTCCGAAAGCGAGGCCTACCGTTCCGCCGCGCGGCGGAAACCTGTCCGGGCGCTCGGGGATCCCTGTGCCGTCCGACGGGTGGCTTACCGTGGCGCCATGCCACTGTGCTTCATCGAGCCGCAGGACGCGATCCGGGTGATGGTCGAGTCGATCGGGCGCGAGGCGCGGCGCCAGCTGCTGGGCGAGCTGGTGCGCGCGTGGGTCGACGAGATCCCCGAGAGCGAGCTGGCCTCCCACTACGCCAAGGCGGTGGACGACCTCGACGAGCACGACCTCTCCATGCTCGCCGCGTGGCACGCCTCGCTCGAGGTGGGTCATCCCATCGCCAACAAGGAGTTCCTCGTCAACGCGTTCCCGGCGCTGGGCGAGAACCGCCGGGAGGCGCTGAAGATCGCGGCCGGCTTCCGCGGCGAGGAGGCGTTCAACGCCGGCGTGGCAGAGGAGCAGACGCTCGACACGGTGCTGCCGTGGCTGTCGACCGCCCGCTGCGAGGAGCTCGCGGTCGAGTGCCTCGAGCTCTACTGTTGGGATCGCCTCGGCTCCGACAACTGAACCGCTGCGGCGGAGGCTGCGAAGGGGAGGGGGCAGTCCACTCCTCCTCCCGACCGCTCCGCACGGCTGTCCTCCTTCAAGCCCCCTCTCCCTCTCCCCGTCATCGCCCCCCGCCCGTGAGCACGGAGGTCTCCGATCCGGCCGAGGCGGCGCTCGTCGGGCGGCTCGCCGCGGGTGAGCGCGAGGCGCCGATGGCCGAGCTCTACGCGCGCTACGGCCGGCGCGTCTACGCCCTCGGGCTGCGGCTGCTCGCCGACGAGACGCAGGCCGAGGAGCTCGTGCAGGAGACCTTCGTGCGCCTGTGGCAGAGCGCGAGCCGCTACGACGCCC
>JAUJNZ010000022.1 GCA_030447905.1 Thermoleophilaceae bacterium | reverse complement strand
GGCACGGCGAAGGGGTCGACGCCCGCCTCGTGCGCCTCGTCGCGCAGGACGAGGGCGCACAGCCCCTCGAAGGTGGTGACCGTCGGCTCCCCGGCCCCGACCGCGGTGCGGAAGCGGTCGGCGGCCGCCGGCGAGTGGACGAGCGCGAGCACGGCGTCGGCCGCGACCCCTTCGTCGACCAGGCCCCGCACCCGGCCGGCCAGTGCGGCGGTCTTGCCGGTGCCGGGGCCGCCGATGACGACGACGGGTCCGTGCAGGGGGCTCGTGTCGGACGGCGAGGGCACTGCCGGCAGAGGGTAGGGCCGTTCCGGGCAATCGCGACCGCCGCCGTGGCCTCGCAATAGGGTTCGGCCGGACCGAGCCGGCGGATCCGGAAGCCTTCCCTGAGCCTCCCCCACCACGATCCCGAACCCGCGCGCGACACGGACTGGCTCGGCGCCTCGCGCCGGGCGACCGAGGCCGTCCGGGAGCTCCTGCGCCGTGCCCCCACCACGGCCGAGCGGGTCTCGGAGACCGGCACGCTCGGCGAGGGCGGCGACCGGACGCTCGTGATCGACGCGGCCGCCGAGGACGCGGTGTTCGCGGAGCTCGAGGGCCTGCACCGGGCGGGCGCCCGCTTCACCGCCGTCAGCGAGGAGCGCGGCACGGTCGAGTTCGGCGGCCGCGACGTCGTCGTGGTCGTCGATCCCATCGACGGGTCGCTCAACGCCAAGCGCCGGCTGCCGCACCACTCCATCTCGATCGCGGTGGCCGACGGCCCGACGATGGCCGACGTCTTCTTCGGCTTCGTCCACGACTTCGGGCCGGGGGAGGAGTGGACCGCCCGCCGGGGCGAGGGTGCGCAGCTCGACGGCGTGGCCCTCGGGCGCGAGGCCGGCGAGCGCCGGACGCGGGACGGGCTGCTCGAGGTGATCGGCCTCGAGTCCGCCGACCCGCGCTGGGTGGCGCAGGCGGCGGACTCGCTCGTCGAGGTGGCACACCGCGTGCGCGCGCTGGGGACGATCGCGGTCACGCTCTGCCAGGTCGCGGGCGCGCGGCTCGACGGGATGGCGACCATCAAGGGCTGCCGGGCCGTAGACGCCGCGGCCGGACAGCTCATCGTGCGCGAAGCGGGGGGGCTCGTCTCCTTCCCCGGCTTCGACGACCCGCTCGCCGCGCCGCTGGACCTCGAGCCGCACTCGGCGGTCGTCGCCGCGCGCACGCGCCGCGGGCTGGCCGAGCTGGCCCGCATCCCGCGGATGCCATCCTGAGCGGCATGATCGACTGGCGCCTCGCGACGGTGGTGGCCCAGGGCGTGGCCGCCCTCGGCCCGTCCGTCCCGCCGGAGGCCGCCGCGCGGTTCGAGTCGCTCGGCGACCCGGCGCAGGAGAGCAGGCGGCTGGTCGAGGCCTACACCGGTCTGGTCCCGGCGGCGCCCGTCCCCCGCGCCGAGGGCATCGGCCGCGACGCCTGGATCGAGACGAGCCTGGTCGGCATGCGCGGTCTCCTCGACCCGGTGATCGAGAAGCTGGGCGGGAACCTCGGCCCGCTCGCCGCGCCCCTGCGCGTCGCGGCCGGCGCGCTGCTGGCCCTGGAGGTCGGCGCCGTCTGCGGCATGCTCGCCCAGCGCGTCCTGGGCCAGTACGAGTTCGCGATCCTCGATGCCCAGGCGCCCGCGCGGCTGCTGTTCGTCGCTCCGAACCTCGCCCACGCCGCCCGGACCCTCGAGGCCGACCCCGACGACCTCAAGCGCTGGGTGGCCCTCCACGAGATGACGCACGCCCTGCAGTTCGGCGGCGTGCCGTGGCTGCGCGAGCACCTCGCGGGCCGGGTGCGCGCGCTGCTCGGAGCCCTCGACGTCCAGGTCGACCTCCGGCGCCTGTCGCGGATGCCCAGTGCCGACGATCTGCGCGGCCTCGCCGAGGCCGTCCGCCGCGGGGAGCTGGCGACGCTCGTGCTCGGCGACGCCCAGCGCGCCCAGCTGGAGGAGATGCAGGCCTTCATGGCGGTGCTCGAGGGTTACGCGGAGCACGTGATGGACGTGGTCGGAGTCGACCTGCTGCCGCGCCTGCCCGAGCTGCGCGCGGCCATGGACCGCCGGCGGCGCGAGCGCACCGGCCTGCTGCGCCTGTTCGAGCGGCTGATCGGCCTCGACATGAAGCTGCGCCAGTACGAGCTCGGCAAGGCCTTCTGCGACGCGGTCGTCGAGCAGGGCGGCATCGCCGTGCTCAACCGGGTCTGGGAGGCGCCGGAGCGGATGCCGAGCGCCGCCGAGCTCGAGGATCCCGCCGCCTGGGTGGCGCG
>JAUJNZ010000021.1 GCA_030447905.1 Thermoleophilaceae bacterium | reverse complement strand
GCGAGGACTTCATCAACCACCCCGTCGGCGTGGCGAAGATCTGCGCGGGCATGCGGCTGGACACCGAGACGCTGTGCGCCGCCCTCCTGCACGACACCGTCGAGGACACCTCGGCCTCGCTCGAGGAGGTCGAGGCCCAGTTCGGCGAGGAGGTGGCCGGGCTGGTCGACGGCGTGACCAAGCTGACGGGGATCACCTTCCAGTCGCGCGACGAGGCGCAGGCCGAGAACTACCGCAAGATGATGGTCGCGATGGCCACGGACATCCGGGTCATCCTCATCAAGCTCGCCGACCGCCTGCACAACATGCGCACGCTCGGCGCGATGCCGAAGCAGAAGCAGATCGAGAAGGCCAAGGAGACCCTCGAGATCTACGCGCCGCTCGCGCACCGCCTCGGCATCCACGCCATCAAGTGGGAGCTCGAGGACCTCGCGTTCGCGGCGCTGCACCCGCGCAAGTACCAGGAGATCAAGGGCCTGGTCAGCCAGCAGCGCGAGGAGCGCGAGCGCTACGTCGAGAAGGCGGGCGGCTACCTCTCCAAGGAGCTCGAGGCGCTCGGCATCCGGGCCGAGATCTCAGGCCGCGCGAAGCACTTCTACTCCATCTACACGAAGATGACCAAGAAGGGCCGCGAGTTCAACGAGATCTACGACCTCACGGCGATGCGGGTCATCGTCGACTCCGTCAAGGACTGCTACGGCGCCGTCGGCGTCATCCACTCGCTCTGGAAGCCCCTGCCCGGGCGCTTCAAGGACATGGTGGCGATGCCCAAGTTCAACATGTACCAGGCGCTCCACACCACGGTGATCGGGCCCGAGGGGCGGCCGCTGGAGATCCAGATCCGCACGGGCGACATGCACGAGACGGCGGAGTTCGGCGTCGCCGCGCACTGGGCCTACAAGGAGGGCTCGGGCAAGGCCAAGTCGGACTCCTCCGAGGCGAAGCTCAAGTGGCTGAAGTCGCTGCTCGACTGGCAGCAGGAGGTCTCCGACCCCGCCGAGTTCACCGACCAGCTGCGCAACGAGCTCGTCGAGGACGAGGTCTTCGTCTTCACGCCGAAGGGCGAGGTCAAGAACCTGGCCGTCGGCGCCACCCCGCTCGACTTCGCCTACGAGGTCCACACGGACGTCGGGCACCGCTGCGTGGGCGCCAAGGTCAACGGCAAGATCGTGCCGCTGCACTACGAGCTCAAGTCGGGCGACATCGTCGAGGTCCTGACCTCCAAGCGCGACCGCGGCCCGTCGCGCGACTGGCTCGCCGTCGTGCGCACCACCCGCGCGCGCAACAAGATCAAGGCGTGGTTCAAGGCCGAGTCGCGCGAGGACTCCGAGCACACGGGCCGCGAGCTGCTGCAGGAGCACCTCAAGAAGCAGGGACTCCCCGCCCAGCGGATCACCGGCTCGCCGCTGCTGGCCGCCGTCATCCGCGAGATGGGCTTCCGCAAGGCCGAGGACTTCTACGTCGCCCTCGGCGGCGCCAAGGTCTCTCCCAAGGTCGTCGTCAACAAGGTGATGCAGCGGCTCAAGCAGGGCGAGGCGGTCGAGGACGACTCGGTCACCACCGCCGCCGAGGACCTGATCTCCGAGCGCCGCCGCCCCCCGCGGCGGCGCCCCGACTCGAGCTCGAGCGCCTACGGCATCCGGGTGGAGGGCATCGACGACGTCCCGCTGCGACTCGCCAAGTGCTGCCGGCCGGTGTCGGGCGACCCGATCGTCGGCTACGTCTCCCTGGGGCGCGGGATCACGATCCACCGCGAGGACTGCTCCAACGCGGTCGCGCTGCGCAAGGACCCCGAGCGCTTCGTTCCGGTCGACTGGGAGGGCGACAACGAGACGTCGTTCAAGGTCGAGCTGCAGATCGACGCCTGGGATCGCCACCGGCTGCTCGAGGATCTGTCGCGGACCTTCGCCGAGGCGGGGATCAACATCGTCGAGGCGCGCTGCATCGTCTCGCACCCCATGGTCAAGAACCGCTTCGTCGTCGAGGTGGGCGACACGGCCTCCCTCAAGGGCGCGATCAACCGCCTGCGCGCGATCGAGGCGGTGTTCGACGCCTACCGGGTGACCCCGAGCGGCGGCTGACGCGTCGCGCGCGCCCGCCGCGCGGGGGCTGCCAGACCGTCGCGAGCGGCACGAGCTGGCGGCGGCTGTCGGCGGAGCGCTTGCGAAGGAGCCCGGTCACCCACAGCGCGATTCCGAGCGCCACGAGGACGAGCACGAGAAGGGTCATGCTTGCGATGATCGGCAGTCGGCGCGCTCGGCTTGAGCCGGGCACGCCGGTTCTGAGCCTGGATCCAGGCTAAGACGTCCGGCTAGGACACGACCCGCAGCGCGCCGGGGGCGACGCGGAACTCCACCTCGGCGTGCTCGCCGA
>JAUJNZ010000020.1 GCA_030447905.1 Thermoleophilaceae bacterium | reverse complement strand
CGGGCTGGACCCAGATGCGCTCGAACGGCCCCTGCTCCCACAGCACGGAGTTCGCCACGCAGTTGAGCGCCACGCCGCCCGCCATCACCAGGTCTGAGTCCCCCGTCTGCGAGTGCAGCCACGTGGCGAGCTCGACCATCAGCTCCTCGACGCGCTTCTGCACCGAGGAGGCGAGGTCGGCGTGGGCCGGCGTCCACGCCTCCCCCTTGCCGAGCGCGGGCGCGAAGCGCGAGAAGTCGACCGGGTCGGTGCGGTAGCCGCCCGCCCCGTCGGAGCGCACGAGCGCGCGCAGCTCCTCGAGGAACGCCGGCCTCCCGTAGGAGGCCATGGCCATGACCTTGTACTCGTCGGAGGAGCGGCGGAAGCCGAGGTGCGCGGTCAGCTCCTCGTAGAGCAGCCCGAGCGAATGCGGGAGTGGCTGGGAGGCCAGCGGCTCGAAGGCGCCGGCGACCGCGCGGCCGGCGAGGTGGGCCGAGCGCTCGCCGCGGCCGTCGAGCACGAGAACGCTGCAGTCGCGCCCGTAGGCGGCGTAGGCCGAGGCCGCGTGGGAGAGGTGGTGGCCGACGTGGCGGACCTTCGCCGGATCGAGCCCGGGCAGCGCCGTCTCGAGGAAGAGCGGCGCACGGCGCACGAAGAGCGTCCGCAGGCCCTCCCACTCGTCCGCGGTCAGGTCGCCCGTGCCGTCGGCGCTCGCGAGCTCGGGGTCATAGGAGTACGCGACCGCGTCGAGGTCGGCGGGCTCGAGCCCGGCCGTCCGCAGGCACCACCGCATCGCGTGCTCGGGCAGCTCCCAGGTGGAGAAGGGCACGGGGTCCTTGCCGTGCTTGCGCCGGGAGAAGCGCTCCTCCTCGGCGGCGGCGACGATCTCGCCGTCGACGACCAGCGCGGCGGCCGGGTCGTGAAAGACGGCGTTGACCCCGAGGACCCTCACGAGAACCGGTTCTCCACAGGGGCGCTTCCCAAACCCGGGATCACCCCCCGGACGGGGGCGGCGCTAGGCGCTCTCGGCGACCGCCCGCAGCCGGTCGAGCGCCCGCCGGATGAGGCGCGAGACGTGCATCTGCGACACGCCGACGCGCTCGGCGATCTCCGCCTGGGTGAGATCCTCGACGAAGCGCAGGTGCAGCACGATGCGGTCGCGGACGGGCAGCGCCTGCAGCGTGGGGGCGATCGTCGCGCCGTACTCGACCAGCTCGAAGCGCTCGTCCTCGGCGCCGATCGACTCCGCGTAGGTCTCGCCGTCGCCCTCGTCGCCGAAGCGGTAGGAGTCCAGCGAGACGGCGTCGTAGGCCGAGGACGCCTCCATCGCCTCGAGCACGAGCTCGGCGGTCGAGCCGATCGACTCGGCGATCTCGGCCACCGACGGGGAGCGACCCAGCTCGCGGGACAAGGTCTTCACCGCGCCGTCGACCTGCATGACGCGCTCCTGCATCCCGCGCGGGACGTGGACCGCCCAGCCGTTGTCGCGGAAGTAGCGCTTGAGCTCGCCGAGCATCGTCGGCACCGCGTAGGAGGAGAAGGCGGTCTCGCGCGCCGGGTCGAAGCGGTCGATCGCCTTGATCAGCCCCAGCGTGGCGACCTGCACCAGGTCGTCGAGCGGCTCGTCGGAGCGGCGGTAGCGGCGAGCCATCCGCTTGGCCAGCGGGAGCAGGCGCTCCACGAGCTGGTCGCGGGCCGCCCGGTCGCCGTGGCGGTGGTAGCGGACGAGCAGCCGGCGATCCTCGTCGAGGCGTGCCTTGCCGGCCACCGGGCGGGCGCGCGCAGGCGGCATCCCCGCAGCCACATGATCACGGAGCGGTTCCAAGCCGCCCCGAACGCTATCGGAGCGGCGGATCGGGCCTATGTCAGCGAGGTGCGCTCGAGCGCGCCGAGCAGCTCGGGGAGCGTCTTGAAGACCTCCTCCGCGCCCGCTTCGCGCAGCTCGGCCTCCGAGAACCCGCCCGTCATCACCGCGAGCGTGGGCAGGCCGGCCCGCTTGGCGGCCTCGCAGTCCCAGATCGAGTCGCCGATCATCACCGCGTCCCCGCCGCCTGCCTTCTCCACCGCCGCGACCACGAGGTCGGGCTCGGGCTTGGTCGCCTCGACGTCGGCCGAGGTCGTCCACCCGTCGGCGATCTCGCGCGCGTCGAGCAGGTCGAGGTAGTGGTCGACCTCGTCGGCCTTGGCCGACGACGCGAGGACGACGGTGTGGCCCCGCTCCTTGAGCCGCTCGATGAGCTCGCGCGCGCCCTCGAGCGGCTCGATCTCGGTGATGAGCTGCATGTAGAGCGCCTTCTCGACCAGGCGCACGTCGTCGCCGTGCTCGCGGTCGAACTCCTCGCCCGCGAGCGAGGCGACCAGTTGGTCGCCGCCCATCCCGATGTGGCGGTGGATCTCGTAGAGCGGCTGGACGGAGCCGTACTGGC
>JAUJNZ010000019.1 GCA_030447905.1 Thermoleophilaceae bacterium | reverse complement strand
CGTCGTACATCACGGCGGAGATGAAGCTGCAGACGTCCGGGTGCATGCGGAAGGTCCGGTCGAGGAAGACACCGCGATCGGGCGGGATCGTCCGCTCGCCGGCGAGGAGGTGCTCGAGCACCGAGACGCCCGACCGGCGCGGATGGGTCCCCTGGGAGACCTGCGCGAGCTGCTGCGGGTCGCCGAGCAGGACGATGCTCCGCGTCGCCTGCGACATGGCGAGGGCATCGGCGAGCGCCACCTGCCCGGCCTCGTCGACGAACAGGACGTCGACCGCGCCGGCCATCTCCTCCGGCGCGTAGAGCCACGGCGTGCCGGCGATCAACCGCGGCGCGGTGCCGCGGACGAACTCGGCGGTCTTCGAGGCGGTCCCGATCCGATCGCTCTCGTAGAGCGACTCCGGGTTGCCCTCGGTGCACTTCTTGAGCCCGGCGAAGTCGACGCCCCGCTTCGCCGCCACCTCGTCGATCTCTTCCAGCAGGTTGTGGATCGCCTTGTGCGACGTCGCGGCGACGCCGATCCGCAGGTCGGTCCGCGCGAGCAGGTCGACGATCAGCCGGCCGCCCATGTAGGTCTTGCCCGCGCCGGGCGGGCCCTGGATGAAGAGCGCCGAGTCCTCGAGGCCCTCGACCTGGGCGGAGAGCCGTTCGAGCTCGACCGGCCCGGCCATCAGGGGCGGGCCCGCGATGCGCGGCGCCCGCCCGGTGAGGAGATCGCACCCGGCGTCGAGCTCGCCCATCGGCTCGACGCCGTGATCGCGAACCCGCTCCCCCAGCCGCTTGAGCGCGCCGGCCTGCTCCTTCGCGGGCACCGGCTTGCCCGGGATCACCGCCCTCGGCAGCGGCTTGCCGTGGCCGGTCTTGCCGCGAGCGATCCAGAGGATCCCGCGCTCGTCGTCGACCGCCTTGATCTTGACGCCCTTCTCCCCCTCCGGGTCGACCGCGCTCCCCGGACCCATCTTGTGCTGCTGAGCGGGGAAGCGCAGGGGATAGACCCACGACCTGGCCTCCTCACCGCGCGGGATCTCCTCTGCCAGCTCGAGACCGCCGATGGCTTCAGTGTCCTCGCCGCAGAGCTCCTGCGGAGAGCGCTCGAGCCGGTCGAAGTACGCCCACCACTCCGGCTTGGCGTCGCGGCGGTGGTACTCGAGGAGGTCGGCCGTCAGCGTCCGCGCCGAGTCCTCGTCCTCCCCATCGGACAGCGCCGCCTTGAGGCGATCGAGCTCCGCGATCCGCTCCGCCGCCTCGGGGTCGAGATCTCTGGCCGGTTTCGCGTCGCGGTCGGGCAGCACCTCACCGAACTCCTGGGCCGCCTCGACGCGCAGGTCGTGGAGCCAGTCGAGCAGGGCGAGCGTCGAGCGGCAATCGTCGGCGTTGTAGGCGGCGATCGCCTCGAGCTTCGACTCCTCCCGGCTCTCCAGGTACTCCTGGTAGGCGAGGATCGACCCGCCGGCCTCCGTGACCTCGGCGTCGCGCGCGAACCCGTAGAAGCGCTCGAGGTTCTTGATCGAGTACCGCTCCTCCCCGACTCGCAGCGCCTGCCGGACGACCGCGTAGAGATCGACGAGGACCTCCTGGCGCAGCAGGTGGTCGATCTCCGCCTCGCGCGTGCCGTAGCGACTCATCAGCCGGCGCAGCGCCGTCTTCTCGTACGCGCCGTAGTGGTAGACGTGGAGGTCGGGGTGCTGCCGGAGCCGGTCGGTGAGCGAGTCGACCCAGCTCTCGAACGCCTTGCGCTCCGACGCGTCGTCGTGCGCCCAGAGCTCTCGGTACTCGCCGTCGACGGTGACCGAGCCCCACAGGTACTCGAGCCCCTCGTCGCCCGAGTAGGGATCGCCTTCGAGGTCGAAGAAGACGTCGCCGTCCGAGCGGACCGGCAGGCGTTTCAGGCCGCGGTTCTCCTCGAGCGGGAGGAGCTTGCGGGTGGGCTGTTGCGTGGCGCGCGACTCGACCTGCAGTCTCGCCTGGAGGCGAAGATCGTCGAGCGTGCCTCTTGGCAAGCGGGGAACGGCGATGTCGTCGGGCGTCGCGGCGAGCGCCGCCATCGTGGGGACCCGCGCCTCCTCGAGGCGGATGGCCTGCTGGCGCTGCAGATGTGCCACGAGCGACAGGTGATCATCCGCGCGACGCTTGTCGGCACACCGGCGCCACCAGTCGCAGTAGCTGCAGTGGTCGACCGGATAGGGGTACGGCGGATCGGCGCCCGCCTCCAGTTCCTCCAGGAACCGCCTGCGAACGCGCCGGACATAGGCGTCGAAGTCCCGGTAGCGAAACGAGGGCTGCTCGCGGTCGCCGAGCACCAGGTGCATCAGCTCCGGCATCCGCCCCTGGATCCGCGCGACCTGCTCGGTGTAGTAGGCGAGCTGGAGGATGAAGTAGGGCTTCGGGTGCTTGGCGAGCTTCGCGTCGGC
>JAUJNZ010000018.1 GCA_030447905.1 Thermoleophilaceae bacterium | reverse complement strand
CTGTGGTTCGCTCCGGGCCGCGGCCAGCAGCTCGGCGTCCGTCTTCAACACGCGGTGGGTCTGCCCTTTCCCCGGGGTGGGTTGCCTACCTCACTATGCACCGAGCGCGCAAACCATGTCGCGACGGAGGTCAGGCGCCTTGCCGCTCGCTCAGCGCGCGGTCGAAGACGCGCTCGAGCCGGAGGCCGTCGTGGTCGGCGGGGACCGTCTTCTCCAGGTGCATGTGCGCCGCGCGCCCCTCGAGCTCGAGCGTTGCCACCTGGTTGTCGAACCACGGCGCCTCGTGGACGAAGCGCCACCGGACGGGCGGCGCGGGGACCCGCGCGCTGCGGGCGAGCAGCTTGCCGACGAGCGTCCCGCCCGCCGAGGCGGCGAAGCGGATGGCGCGGCGCTCGGAGTGGTCGAGCGGGTTGCGGAACGGCGAGCAGACCGCCTGCCAGACGCTCGACTGGGCGCCCGTGCCGCGCGGGAAGCCGACCTCGGCCAGGTAGGCGTGGTGGACGTCGCCGGAGAGGGCGATGATCGAGGCGGGCGCCCTCCCGTGGCCCAGCTCGCCGGTGGCCAGGGAGCGCAGGAGACCGCAGACGCGCTCGAAGGACCCGCGGAACGCCGCCCAGTGCTCGAGGTCGAGGCCCTGCCGGACCCGCTCACCCACGCGGGCGGCCGACCGCCCCCAGGCGCCGTCGCAGACCGCCTCGTTCCAGGCCTCGAGGTCGTGCATCCCCGGCGCGAGCAGCAGCGGCAGCGACGTCCCGAGCAGCAGATGCTCGTAGTCGCCCTGGACCTGCTCCTCGATCCAGGCGAACTCGTGGTCGTCGACCATCGCGCGCGCCCCGGGCTCGAGCACCCGGCCCGCGCGCGAGTCGATCATCACGAGGCGGGCGGGGCCGATGTCGCGGCAGAAGCTCCAGCGCGTCCCCTGGACCTCGCGGTCGGCCTTGAACGCGAACTCGCGCAGCAGCGCCTCGGCGTCCTCCTCGGGGTCGCGGACCCGCCCGTAGAGCTCGTTCGTCTCGAGCTCGGCCGGCGAGAGGTTGCCGAGGTGCTGGTAGAGCCAGTAGGAGGCGAAGCCCCCGACGATCCGCTCGTCCCACCACCCCTGGGCCCGCATGGCGCGGACCCAGTCCTGCGACGTGTTCCAGTCGTCGTGGACGTCGTGGTCGTCGAAGATCATCGCCGTGGCCACCGTCGAGAGCAGCCAGCGGATGTAGTCGTCGCCCCAGGCCTCGTGGTAGAGGAGCGTGTACTCCTCGAAGTCGGCCACCGTGTCGTAGGGCGGGACGGTCACGTCGCGGCGCTCGTGCAGCGCAGCATGGACCTTGGGCGAGACCTCGTCGGCGTAGACCTGGTCGCCGAGCATGATCAGCGCGTGCGGCCACTCCTCCGGCGAGCGGCGGCGCATCCGCATCGCGAGGCCCCGCAGCGCGTCGACCTCCCGGCCCCGCTCGTCCTCGTCCTTGCCCAGCGAGTAGGGCGGCTCGTGGGGCGCCGCGACGCGGCAGGAGCCGAACACCAGCTTGACCCGGCCGTCGCGGCGCGGGGTGTGGATGACGCTCGGCGGAAACCGGGAGTCGGTCTCGGGCCAGACGCGCACGCCGTCGAGCGTCACCTCGTACGGGGTGACCGAGCCGGGCTCGAGCCCCTGGCAGTGCACGAGCGCGTAGTGGTGGCCGGCGATCTCGAAGGTCGGCTCCGAGCAGCCGAGGATCCCGACCTCGCACGCCCCGTCGGTCTCCACCCACACGGTGGCGTCCGTCTCGCCCACGTAGCGCAGGAGGGGACCTAGGACGAGGCCGGCCATGGCCCGCACACTACTCTCGTGCGCCCCGTGCGCCCCGCGCGTTTCCTCCTGCTCCTGCCGCTCCTCCTGGCCGCCGCCTGCGGCGCGACGACCGGCTCGGACCGCCCGGACACCGAGCCCTCGCTCCTCCTCGACTTCGCACCCAACGGGGTGCACGCGGGGATCTACCTGGCGTCGGACCGGGGCTTCGACACCGCCGAGGGCGTGCGGCTGAGGATCCGCAAGCCCGGCGCCTCGACCGACGCGCCGCGGCTGCTCGAGACGGGGCGGGTGGACCTCGCGATCCTCGACATCCACGACCTCGGGCTCGCCCGCGAGCGCGGCGCCGACCTCGTCGGGGTGATGGCGCTCGTCCAGCGGCCGCTCGCGGCGGTGCTCGCCCGGCCCGGCGTGCGCACCCCGCGCGAGCTCGAGGGCGGGCGCGTCGGCGTCACGGGGGAGCCCTCCGACCGCGCCGTCCTGCGCTCGGTGGTCCGCGGCGGAGGCGGCGACCCGCGGCAGGTGCGCGTGGCCGCGCTCGGCTCCGAGGCGGTCAAGGCGCTGCTGGCGCGCCGGGTCGACGGCGCGACGGCGCTCTGGAACGTGGAGGGCGTCGCGGCGCGCGCCGAGCGCCCGGGGATCCGCGAGTTCCGCGTCGACGAGTTCGGCGCGCCCGCCTACCCCGAGCTCGTCCTCTGCGT
>JAUJNZ010000007.1:2262-201174 GCA_030447905.1 Thermoleophilaceae bacterium | reverse complement strand
AGGCGCTCGTCGATCACGGCGCGCAGTCGGTCAGCCGTCTCGTGTCGCGAAGCGGGCGCGCCGGAACGGAGACGCCGAGCGCGAGAGCGAGCAGGAGAGGCGGGCGTTCTTCGCGAGCCGCGGTGAGCACGCCGTGCATCTTGATGTAGTGTTAGTACACTCTGATGCCTGCGCACGACCTTAAGCATCGATGACGACGTCCTCGGCGCAGCGAAGCGGCGCGCCGCCGACGAGGCTCTGACCCTCGGCGAGCTCGTCACCGAGGCGCTACGGGAGCGTCTGGCCCGGCGTCCACTCACTGGCCGCGACCGCTATGAGCCGGTGACCTGGGCGGGTGGCGGGACGCTGCCGGGGGTCGACCTGACGAACAACGCGGCGGTGCGCGACCTTATGGACGAGGATTGATCCTCCCTGACATCAACGTCCTGGTGCTTGCCCACCATTCGGACGTCGAGGGTCACCCGCGTATGCGGGCGTGGCTAGAGGAAGAGGTGAATTCCGACCGGCCCTTCATGCTCGCCGATCTTGTCGTCGCCGGCTTCCTTCGCATCGTCACCAGCTCGCGCATCTTCCGCCGTCCCACGCCTCTCGCGACAGCAGTCGACTTCGTCGACGGCTTGGTCGCCCAACCGACGTGTCTTCCCGTATCAGCCGGCGAGCGCCACTGGGGCGTTCTCCGTGAGCTGCTCCTCGGCGGCGACGCAAGGGCGAACACCGTCCCCGACGCCCACCTCGCGGCGATCGCCCTCGAGCACGGCGCGAACGTGGCCACGCGCGACCGCGGCTTCGCCCGCTTTCCCGATCTGCGCTGGTTCGACCCGCTCGCCGACGGCGCCCGCAACCGCTAGCTTCGGCGCGTCGGCGGGCTGACGTGCGGCGCGCCTCGAGCGTCGTCCCGTCCCGAACGTGCCGCTTTACTAGACCCAATCGGGGCGCCCGGATTTGAACCGAGAACGCTGCGCGTAGATGTGTCCGTGCGCGCGTCCCCGTCGTCCCCCTCGTCCCGGCTCGGGTAGGTAGCCCCCGACTCGCTGCAGCCTGCTCCAGCGGCGAGCTCGCTTATGGGACGCAAGGTGCCGACGCGGTCGTCGTGGCGCGCCAACACCTCCTCGACCCCTGTTTTCTCGTCGAGCTTTGCCGAGATCTCGACGAGGAACTGCTGGTGCGTAGCCATATCGCGCCCACGGTGGCTACCTGGTGAAGCGCGGACGGCCGCGCGGCTCAGGCCACGCGAGCCCCAATTGTCGGTCCGAGGTCGCCGTCGTAGCCGCGCAGGCGCCGGCGCAGGGCGTCGTAAGCTCGGCGATCCGTCGGAGACTCGATGGCACCCTTGGAGACAGAGCATGTCGTCGCGGTCGGCGCCACCGCAGTGCTGGCCGCGCTCGCGATCTGGGTCGCCCCCAAGCTTTCGCGCGGCTGGGTCAGCGCCGCCTCGCGCGGGCTCGGCGTGGCGATCATCCTCGCCTACGGGACCGACCACGCTGCCGCCGCCGTCCGTGACGATTGGTCGCCCGACCGCTACCTGCCGTTCCACCTCACGGACACGGTCACGATCGTCTGTGCGATCGCCCTGTGGACGCCGCGGCCGCTGCCGGTCGAGCTCACATACTTCTGGGGACTGACGGCGTCGCTACAAGCGGTGCTAACGCCGGATCTCGCGGAGGGCTTTCCCGATCTCTACTTCTGGACCTACTTCCTCACCCACTCCGGAGCCGTGGTGGCCGCCTGCCTGCTGGTCTTCGGGCGGCGGCTGCGGCCGCGCCCGGGGGCCGTGCGGCGCGCCTTCGCCGCGACGATCGCGGTGGCTGCGCTGGCCGCTATCGCCAACCTCGCGACCGGCGGCAACTACATGTACCTGCGCGAGAAGCCCGTCTCGGGATCGCTGCTCGACGTGATGGGCCCGTGGCCCGTCTACATCCTCGTCGCTTCCATCCTCGCCCTGGCGCTGTTCGCCGCCCTCGACGCCCCGTTTCGCGGCGATCGCCGAAGCCGCCGGGAGGAGTGAGCCGCCGGTGAGTGACAGGCCGGGCCTCGTTCCTTGCGGCGGGCCGGCGCTTCCGCATCGACTTCCGCCGGCCTCCGGCGCGGAGTCGGCGGAGTCGAGGGTGCCTTCACACGCCGAACCTCATGTGAATGAAGCGCCTGCGGGCGGAGGCCTGTTGCGACGGGAGTGTGGCGGGAAGGCAGCGCGGTGGACGCGACTGGACCATCGTCGCACCCGACCCTCAGGCGACGGCCAGCGCCTCCTCGCCGATCGCCCGCGCCGCGGCCTCGAGCTCTTCGAGCGAGCCGGCCTCCCGGACGCTCGCCAGTCCGAGGTCCCGTGCATCGGCGACCTCGAGCTCGTTATGTCCCACCACCCCATGGCAGTCGACGCCGGCCTCACGGCAGCGGCGCGCGACCTCGCAGACTGCCTTGCCGGTCGGCGTCTGCTCGTCGAGGGTGCCCTCGCCGGCGACCACGAACCACGACGAGCGCATGAGCGCATCGAAGCCGATGGCGTCGAGGATGTAGGCCGAGCCGAGCGCGAGACGCGCCCCATGGTGCGCCCACAGACCTCCGGCGATACCGCCGGCGCCGCCGGTCAGCGGTAGGCCGCGGGGGTCCCGCGGCGCGGTGCGGGCGAGCTCGTCGAGGCGCTCCTCGAGCCGCCGGACCATCTCCTCGTCGGCGCCCTTCTGCGGCCCGAACACCCGCGCGCAGTCCTCCCAGGCGACGTCGGAGTCACACAGCACGACGAGCTCAGGACTCACCCCGGCCTCATTCAGGGCCTCGACGGCGCCTTGCCCGCCGTCGGTGGTGGCGCTTCCGCCCACCCCGAGGATCACCTCCTCGGCTCCCGCGGCGACGGCCGCAGCGACCAGCTCGCCCGTCCCCCGCGTCGAGGCCGCCCAGGCGTCGCGCTCGCCCTCGGCCACGCGCATGAGGCCGCTTGCCTGCGCCATCTCCACCACGGCCACGCGCCCGCCCGGCAGCAGCCCGTACTCGGCGTCGACCGGACGGCCAAGGGGGTCGGAGACCCGCGCGGAGCGCCGCTCGCCCCCGAGCGCGCGGAGCAGCACGTCGAGGGTGCCGCCGCCACCGTCGGCCACCGGGAGCTCCTCTGCCTCGAGGCCGGCGCCACGCAGTCCTCGCGCGAGCGCACCGGCCACCCCCGCTGCCGAAAGCGTGCCCTTGAAGTCATCGGGAGCAACAAGCACCGGCGCGTCGCCCGCCATGGGGCCGCAGTGTACCCGGGAGGCTCCGTGCCATCCGCGCCCGCAGCTGCACGGACAGCGCCCACGGCGTCCATCAGACCTCAGAGCATTGTCTGCGTAGACGCCGGCAGCTCGCGCGTCTGTTTGGCTCCAATCGGGGCGCCCGGATTTGAACCGGGGACCTCACCGACCCGAACGGTGCGCGCTACCAGGCTGCGCCACGCCCCGATGCGCGGTCGATTCTATCCGCCCTCGCCCGGCCCGGTCCGGAGAAACGCTCCCTCAAAGACCCGCCGCATTGCGGCGCACCCGCTCCCGCACCTGCGGGATCGTTGGGCGCCCTGGTCTCGACGCCGTGAGCCGGGGCTGCCCGCGGCGAGCGGGCTGGTCGACCAGGAGCGGTGCGTGTCGCCTTCGAGCAGGAGCACGGGCCGGTTCGCCGCGCTGACGGGTCAGGAGCCGCCGCGCAGCGGATCGCTCCAGCGCAGCCCCTCGAAGCGCGCAAAGTCACGATCGGTGCTGCACAGCGTGAGGCCGTGCTCGATCGCCAGGGCGGCGAGGTGGGCATCGGGGACCAGATCGGCCTTGGTCTCGCCGGCCAGCAGCTCGGCCAGCGTCTCGGCGTGGTGCTCGGTGGGCTCGGGCACCCATGTGGAGGCGAGCGTGAGCCAGAGCCGCACAACCGCGGCGGCGTCGGCGAGCGGCATCGGCCGGCTGAGCACTCGGGGACTGGCCGAGAGCCGCACGAACGCGAGCAGCGCGCCCCACGCAAGGCCGACCCGCTCGGCGCCGTTCAGCCGCGCGTCCAACCAGGTCTTGGCGCGACCGTGTGCCTCGAACTGCCGGTGTACCGCGTAGACGAGCAGGTTGGCGTCGACGAGGATCACCGGTGGTCGTCGCCCTCCGCGTGCGTGATGGCCGCCTCGACATCGTCGATGGAGACGAGCGGAGGACCGCTGTCGAACGTCGGCGTCGAGAACGCCGCGGTCGCCGCACGCTGTGCCTCCTCGCGCTCATGTGCCAGCCCGAGTCGGACGAGCCGGTTGACGTCGTCTCGGAGCGTCCTCCCTCCTTCCCGCCGCCGGCGAGACAGCTCGGCCGCAAGGTCGGCATCGAACTCGACGGTAGTGCGCACGCACAACAGCATATTCGGCAGTATGCGCGTGTGCAGTCGGGCCGCGAGCAGCCCGACGACCTACCCCCCGCCCCCGTCCAGCTCCAGCACCGCCAAAAACGCCTCCTGCGGCACCTCCACCCGCCCCACGTGCTTCATCCGCCGCTTGCCGGCCTTCTGCTTCTCGAGCAGCTTGCGCTTGCGCGAGATGTCGCCCCCGTAGCACTTCGAGATCACGTCCTTGCGCATCGGCTTGACCGACTCGCGGGCGATGATCTTCGAGCCGATCGAGGCCTGGATCGGGACCTCGAACTGCTGGCGCGGGATCCGCTTCTGCAGGCGCTCGGTGAGCGAGCGCCCCGCCGGATAGGCCTTCTCGCGGTGGACGACCATCGACAGCGCGTCGACCGGTTCGCCGGCGAGCAGGATGTCGAGCTTGACGAGGTCCGAGGGCCGCTCGCCGACGAGCTCGTAGTCGAGCGAGGCATACCCGCGCGTGCGCGACTTGAGCTGGTCGTAGAAGTCGAGGACGATCTCGGCGAGCGGCAGGTCGTAGCGGATCTGCACGCGCTGGGGCGAGAGGAAGCTCATGTCGACGTGCTCGCCGCGGCGCTCCTGGCAGAGCTCCATGACCTGGCCCACGTACTCCTTGGGGCACAGCACGGTGGCGCGGATGTAGGGCTCGCGGATCTCGGCGATCCGCGCCCGGTCGGGCATCTCGGTCGGCGAGTGGACCTTCTCCTCCTCGCCGTTGCTGAGCGTCACCGAGTACTCGACGTTGGGCGTGGTCGCCAGGAGCTCGAGGTTGTACTCGCGCTCGAGCCGCTCGCGCACGATGTCCATGTGGAGCAGGCCGAGGAAGCCGCAGCGAAACCCGAAGCCGAGCGCCTGGCTGGTCTCGGGCTCATACGCGAGGGCGGCGTCGTTCAGGGCGAGCTTCTCGAGGGCGTCGCGGAGCTCTGAGAACTGGTCGGAGTCGACCGGGAAGAGCCCGCAGAAGACCATCGGCTTGACCTCCTGGTAGCCGGGGAGGGGCTCTGCGGCGGGCGCCGAGCGGGTGGTGAGCGTGTCACCGACCCGCAGCTGGGAGACGTCCTTGACCCCGGTGATCACGTAGCCGACCTCTCCGGCCTCGAGCGCGGCCACCGGCGTCATGTCCGGCCCGAAGAAGCCGATGTCGTCGATGTCGGCCTCGGTGCCGGCCTGCATGGCGACGATGGCGTCGCGCTTTCTCAGGGCGCCGTCGACCACGCGCACGTAGGCGACGACCCCCCGGTACTGGTCGTACTGGGAGTCGAAGATGAGCGCGCGGGCCGGGGCGTCGGGGTCGCCCTCGGGCGGGTCGATCCGCTGCACGATGGCCTCGAGGGTGTCCTCGACGCCGAGGCCGCTCTTGGCCGACAGGCGGATGACGTCGTCGGCGTCGTCGCCGATCAGCTCGGTGATCTCGCCCGCGATCCGCTCGGGCTCGGCGCTCGGCAGGTCGACCTTGTTGAGGGCGGGGATGAGCTCGAGCCCGGCGTCGACTGCGAGGTAGGTGTTGGCCACCGTCTGGGCCTCGACGCCCTGGGAGGCGTCGACCAGCAGCAGCGCTCCGTCGCAGGCGGCGAGCGAGCGCGAGACCTCGTACGAGAAGTCGACGTGGCCGGGAGTGTCGATCAGGTGGAGGCGGTAGGTCTCGCCGTCGCGGGCGGTGTACTCGACCCGCACGGCCTGGGCCTTGATCGTGATCCCGCGCTCGCGCTCGAGCTCCATGGAGTCGAGCAGCTGGGGGCGGTGCTTGCGCGGGTCGACCGACCCGGTGACCTCGAGGATGCGGTCGGCGAGCGTCGACTTGCCGTGGTCGATGTGGGCCACGATCGAGAAGTTGCGGATGTTGGGGGCGGGGCTCGCCATGCCGCCGAGATGCTAGAGGCGGGATCCGCCGCCGCGGGCTCGGCTCGGGGCTCGGTCAGCCCCCGCGCCCCAGGCGCGCGCGCACGAGCCCGGCCACCTGGCGCGCCTCGGGTACCCGCAGCAGCCACACACCGCCGCCGTACACCGCGAGGCCGGCGGCGATCGCGGCCCCCACCGAGGCCGCCTGGGCAGCGAGCGAGCGACCCAGCGCGGCGTCGAGCGGCGCCCAGGCCGCGTAGGCGACCGCGGCGAGCAGCGCGGCGGCGGCGATCACCCGCCCCACCGCCGACAGCGTGCGCGCACCCTCGATGCCGCCCAGGTCGGGGCGCAGGAGAAGACCCTGGGCGAGGGCCATGGCGACGGTCGAGACGGCGGTCGCGATCACGATGCCGGCCACCCCGAGCGGGCGGTAGAGGACGAGCGCGACCACCGCGTTGAGGGCCAGGTTGGCGCCCGCCAGTCCGGTCGTGACCCACGGGCGCTGGAGGCTGAAGAAGGTCCTCGAGAACAGCAGGCTGACTCCCTGGAAGGGCAGCGAGAAGGCCCACCAGAACAGCGCGGCGGCGACGAGGTCGGTGGCCTCGGCGTCGAAGGCGCCGCGCTCGTACACGAGCCGGGTGATCGGCTCGGCGAGCACGGCGATCAGCGCGGCGGAGGGGATCAGCAGCAGGCAGATCCCGCGCACCCCGTTGGCCATCGTCGCGCGCAGGTCGTCGAGCGCCCCGCGGGCGGCAAACCGCGACAGCGTCGGGAAGAGGATCGTCGCCACCGCCACCGAGAAGAGGCCCTGGGGAAGCATGTAGATGCGAAACGCCTTGTCGATCGCGGCGGGGGCCTCGGCGCTCACCAGCGTCCCGAAGAAGGAGTTGATGAGCAGCGAGAAGTTGATCAGCCCGAGGGCGATCGTCACCGGCAGCATGAGCTTGAGGACCCGCCAGACGTGGGGCTGCGCCAGCCGCTCGAGAGCATGAGGCGACCGCCGCGGCCGCGCAGCCACGGCACCGGAAGGACGAGCTGGACCACGGTCCCGCCGAGTACGCCGATCGCGTAGGCGTAGATCTCCGCGCCCTCCGACAGGACGGGCGTGAGGCCGACGAGCGCGCCGATGATCACGAGGTTCCAGGCCAGCGGCGCGAGCGCCGGGACGCTGAAGTGCTCGAACGAGTTGAGCATGCCGACGACCAGCCCCGACAGGGCCAGTAGCAGCACGATCGGGAACATGAGCCGCGCCAGGGACACCGTGAGGGCTTCGAGCGCGGGGTCGAAGCCGGGCGCGACGAGCGGGATGAGCGCCGGCGCGGCGAGCACGAAGACCGCGGTCAGCGCGCCGAGGCCGAGCGTGAGCAGGAAGAAGAGGCCCGAGGCCACGCGGAAAGCCTCGCGGCGCTCGCCCTTCTCGAGCAGCTCGGTGAACACCGGCACGAAGGCGCCCTGCAGCGCCGCGTCGGCGACCAGCGCGCGGACGAGGTTGGGCACCTGGAAGGCGATCGTGAACGCCGACATGGCCCCCGAGACGCCGAAGATCCCCGCGGCGATGATCTCGCGCGCCAGGCCGGCGACCCGCGACAGCCCGGTGGCGAACGAGAAGAACGCCGTCGACAGGGCCAGCCGCCCCCGGCTCGCCGACGCCTCGGCGCCGGCGCCGGCGGCGCCCTCGGGAGGCTCCTCGGCAGGCCCGGGAGTGCTCGAGGCGGCCTCGTCCGCGTCGGCTGCGGTGGGCTCGGCGGGCGTCGAGTGGCGCTCGTCGGGCGGCACGCGGGCGCTATAGTAGGCGCCCGCCGCGGCCGGGCGACCGGGTTCGCGGCGCACGTGCGTCTATGGCCAACATCGCGTCACAGCTCAAGCGGATCAAGCGCTCCGAGCGCGAGCGCCAGCAGAACCGCGTCTACACCTCGCAGGTCAAGACCTACTTCCGGCGCCTGAGCGCGGCCGTCGAGGCGGGCGACGCCGAGGCCGTCGAGGCCGAGCACCGCCGGCTCGAGTCCCGGATCGACCGGGCGGTCGGCTGCGGGGCGCTGCACCGAAACAGCGGTGCCCGCAAGAAGTCCCAGGCGGCGCGGCTGCGGGCCCAGGCTCGCTGAGCGGGGTCGCGGCTGCGGACGGCGCGGCACGGGCGGGTCCGGCCTGCGGCCGGCTCACGCCGGCTGACCGCCAGAGCCCGTGGCGCGGTCGAGCGTCAGCGACAGCTCGGTCGCCTCGTCTAGCCCTTCCCCGCTGCGCATCCGCACCTCGAGGTCGGCGAACGAGCACAGCGCTTCCTCGAGCGCCTCGCGCGCCGCGGCCTTAGCCTGGGCGACCGTGCGCTTGGCCGCCCACGGCGGCATCGAGAGCGATCCGGCGACCTCCTGCTCGGTAACGCCGGCGTCGAGAAGCTCGCTGGCCCGGTGGACGTCGCGCAGGCGCCGCACGAGCGGAAACAGCAGGGCGCCCGGCCGCCCCTCACGGGCGACGACCTGCTCGGCGAGGGCGACGGTTCGGCCCCGATCCGCCGCCACGAGGGCGTCCGCGAGATCGTAGACGCCGGGCCCGGCCTCGCCGGGTACGAGGGCCTCGATCTCCTCGCTGCCGACGCGAGTGCTGGGGTGCGCGGCCGCCGCGAGCTTCTCGAGCTCGCGCAGCAGGCGCGCCGGCCTCGGTCCCGCGCTCGCGACGAGCGTCCTGGCCGCGTCGGTATCGAGTTGAAGCCCCTGCTCGCGGGCCCGCTCGACGACCCACCCGGGCAGCTTCCACGGCTTCGGCGCCGTGTGCTCGCGCACCTCTCCGTCGGCGTCCTCCACGGCCTTGCGCAGGCGCGCGAGCGGCTTGCCGCGCACGACGAGCACGAGCACGGTCTCGGGGGCGGGCGCGGCGAGCACCCGCTCGAGCGGCTCGAGGTCTCCGGCCTTCCACGCACCGGCGTCGTCGACGAGCAGGTAGCGCGGACCGCCAACCAGGGTCATGGTCTGGGCGGCCGCCGCGACGTCGCCGGGGGTCGACTCGCCCGCGTCGAAGCGCTCGAGCGCTCCCGCTCCGCCCTCGGCCTCAGCGCGCACACGCACCCGCGCGCGCCAGGCGTCGATCTTGGCGTCGTCGTCGCCGGCGACCAGGTAGGCGGCCTTCAGCTCGGACACGCTCGCGATTCTACGGCGACCCGCTGACGCCTCGGGCGGCCGCTGGGCGCGGCGGCGATCGACGCACGGCGCTCAGCGCTCGCTCTCGACCGCGAGGCGACCGCCCTCGACTCGCAACGCCACGGTGCCCTCCCGGTCGGTGCGGTGGACGTCGACGCGCGCGGCGCGCAGGGCGGCGAGGGTCGCCGGCGCCGGATGGCCGTAGGTGTTGCTCTCCCCCACCTCGATGCCGGCGACCTGGGGCCTGAGGCGCGCGAGCAGCGCCGGGAGGCCCGGGTCCTTGCTGCCGTGGTGAGAGACCTTCATCGCCTCGACGTCGGGCAGGGGAAGCGAGACGAGCGAGGGGCTCTCGGCATCGCCGGAGAGGAAGAAGTCGAAGTCCCCCGCGCTCACCACGGTGACGAGGGCGCGCGGATTGGGGTCCTCGGGCGGCGGTCCGGGCGCACGCGGGCTCGGCCCGAGCACGCGCACGACGAGTCCGGGCGCGCGCAGCACGCTGCCCTGATGCGGGACGACCCGCCGCACGCCGCGCCGGGCCGCGGCCTCGGCGATCGCCAGGAAGTCCGGGTCGCGGTTGCCGTCGCCGCCGTCGACGTAGAGGTCGGCCGGGACCTTCTCGATCACCTCGCGCAGGCCGCCCTGGTGGTCGCGGGACTGGTGCGTGGCCACGACCGCGCTCAGGCGCCGCACGCCGGAGTGGCGCAGGAGGCGGACCACCTGGCCCTCGGGAGGCCCGCCGTCGAACAGGATCGCCCCGCCCTCCGGCGACTGGACGAGCGTCGCGTCGCCCTGGCCGACGTCGAGAAAGGAGATCGTCAGCACCGAGGGCGGGCTCGGCGGTGCGAGCAGGCTCAGCGACCCGAGCGCGAGGGCGGCGGCACAGCCGGCCACGAGCGGACCGCGCCGCCGGGCCGGCAGGCGCCTGAAGGCCGCGCGGGCACTCGTGACCCACGGCTCGAGGCGGGGCGCGATCCTCACCACGGCGAGCACGGCGGCGGCGATGGCGAGATAGGCGAGCGCGACGGCGCCGGGGCTTGCGAGCGGGAGCGCGACCGCGGCGCCCGGCGCCTCGGAGAACCGGACCGCGACCGCCTCGATGAAGGCGATGCAGACGCCGTTGAGGAGGCCGAGCACGCCCGCGATCGCGTGGGCGAGCTCGGCGACCGGCGCGGGGGCGGCGCTCAGCTGCCCGATGGCGGCGGCGAGCATACCGAGCCACATCGTCACCGCCACGGCGGGCATGGCGACGACGTTCGCGGGCAGGCCCGACAGCGAGACCGTGTCGAAGTGGTGGGCGAGCAGCGGCGCGGTCCCGATCGTGGCGGCGACGGTCAGGGCGATGCCCTCGGCGAGCGGTCCGGGGAGACCGGCGAGCGCCGCCCGCAATCGGCGGCCGATCGTGAGGATGGAGACGACCGCCGCGAACGAGAGCTGCCAGCCGGGGTCGGCGGCGACCAGGGGATTGAGGGCGAGGGTGACCGCGGCGGCGAGCAGGAGGGCGTACCAGCGCGAGGACGGGCGCCCGGCCCCGAGCGCCACGAGCCCCGCCGCTCCCATCACCCCGGCTCGCTGGAGGGAGGGACCCGCTCCGGCCAGCGGCACGTAGATCGCGATCAGCACGAGCATCGCGGCCGCGCGGGCGCGCGGTCCGGAGCCCGAGGCCATCAGGAAAGGCAGCGCGAGCGCGCACAGCAGCATCACGTTCTGGCCGGAGACCGCCATGATGTGGGCGAGGCCGGAGCGGCGAAAGTCCTCTCGCACCGACTCGGAGACGCCTTCGTCCTGCCCGAGGACCATCCCCCGGGCGAGCGCCGCGCGGGGTGGCGAGAGACCGGCGGCGATCCCGGCCTCGGCGCGCCGGCGGGCGGCGTCGATGGCTCCGAGCGGGCCGCCGCGCCGCCGGCCGGTGGGTCGCAGCCGGTTGAGGCTCAGCTCGACGGCGATCCCCCGGCGGCGCAGGTAGGCCGGCCAGTCGAAGTCGGCTCCGGGTTTCGACCGGGGACGGCGAAGGCTGCCGGCGATCTCGAATTCCAGCCCCGCCCCCGCTCGAGCCGGCCAGCGCTGATCGCGGTCGGCGTAGGCCATGACCCGCTCACCGGCGCTGCGCCCGTCGGCGACCTCGAGCGTCGCGCGTGAGCCGAAGGGCGACGGGCGCGGCGGCTCGACGAGCACGACGCGTCCCTCGAGCGACCCGGGAGCGCGGTCGATCAGCGTCGAGTGATCCTCCGCGGCGATCCGGGCCGCCCCGATTCCCGCCCCGCCGACCAGGAGCGCCACGGCGAGCAGTCCGAGGGCGGGCGCGCGCAGGACGACGAGGGCGGCGAGCGCCGCTGCGGCGCCCAGGGCGGCGGCCGGACGCCCCAGAGGCGCGAGGGCCAGGCCGACGCACAGCGCGGCCAGGCCGACGTGGTAGGGACGGCCACGGAGGTGGGCGGAGAGGGAGGCGACGGGGTCTGTCCAGCGACTAGGGACGCACCGCCTTGCGCAGCGCGGCGAAACGCTTCTCGCCAATCCCGTCGACCTCCTGGAGCTCGTCGACCGACTTGAACCCCCGGTGCTGGTTGCGGTAGGCGATGATCGCGGCGGAGAGCTTCGGCCCGATCCCGTCGAGCGAGTCGAGCTGCTCGGGCGTGGCCGTCTTCAGCGAGATCGGCCGACCGGGCGCGCCACCGGGCGGAGCTCCCGTGGGCGTGGTTGCACCGCCCGCCGCGCCGGGCGGCGCCGCGGCGGCGGTGGCGCCGCCCTGCCCGCGGCGGGGAACGATCACCTGCTGGGCGTCGCGCACCGTGCTCGCCAGGTTGAAGGCGGTCAGATCGGCGCGACGGGTGAGGCCGCCCGCCCGGCGCACAGCCACGGCCACCCGCGAGCCCGCCCGTACGCGGTAGATTCCGGGGCGGCGCACCGCGCCGGCGACGTGGACGTAGACCGGCCCGTCGCCCGCCCCGCCGCCAGGCTGCGCCTTCGCCCCGGCGCCCGCCGCACCGCCACCCGCGCCGTCGAGCGCGACGCCACCGGCGCCCGCCGGCGCGCCGCCGGAGTCGGCGCGAAGGAGGTAGGCGCCGCCGACCACGAGCAACACGGCCGCCACCGCGTACGCCGCCATCTGTCCCTTTCCCGAGCCGTTCATGGACGCTCGGGACGCTAGGCGAATCCCCGCTACAGCGGGGAAAACAGCGTTACAAGTTTGCGCCAGGAAAGCTCGGCGGGCGCAACAACGGCGCGCGCGTCGCTCCTTAGCCGCCCGGCCCGGCGGCTCCCGCGTCGTCGGCTCGTCGCACGAGCGTGACGCCGTCACGGACGGTGAGCAGCGCGCACACGAGGCCGGGATCCTCCCGCAGTCGCTCGTTGAGCACCATGAGCGCGCGGGTGGTCTGGTCGGCGTCGCTCCCGTCCCCTACCACGCGTCCGCTCCAGAGGGTGTTGTCGATGACGATCAGCCCCCTCGGCGCCAGCTTCGGCAGGACCGCCTCGACGTAGCCGGCGTACCCCTCCTTGTCGGCGTCGATGAAGACCAGGTCGAACGGGCCTTCGAGCTCTTCGACGGTATCGAGCGCAGGACCAACCCGCTGCTCGATCCGGTCGCCGTACGGGCTCGCAGCGAAGTGGCGGCGCGCGACCTCCGCGACCTGCGGGTCGATCTCGCAGGTCACGATCCTCCCCTCGGGCACGAGCCCCGCGGCCATCGACAGCGCGGAGTAGCCGCTGTAAGTACCGATCTCGAGTACCCGGCGCGCCCCGGTGGCGAACACGAGCAGCTCGAGGAGCCGGCCCTCGACGGGCCCGGTCATCATCTGCGGGGTCGACAGGCTGGCCCGGGTCTCCTCGGCGAGCGCCACGAGGTGCTCGGGCGGCGGAGTCGTGTGCTCCTCGGCGTAGCGCTCGACTTCGGGGTCGACGATCGCGTCCATGTTGTCAGCGCGGTCGGCGGCCGCGATCGCTAGCGGAGCTCGAAGCCCGAGTCCCCCTCGGGCTCCTCCTCGGTCGCCTCGACATCCTCGACGTCGGCGCTGCTCGGACCCGAGCCACACCAATCCACGAGCCGCTCGACCGCCTCGGGGTCTCCCTCGAAGACGGCCTCCACGCTGCCGTCGTCGCGGTTTGAGACCCAGCCCGCCAGGCCCTCGCGCTCGGCCTCGTCGCGCGTCGAGTCGCGAAAGAAGACGCCCTGGACCTGACCCCGGACGACGACCCGGCGGCGTGCCCTGCCGTCGCTCATCGCCTCCCGCCGGGGCGTCGGCGGCCGCGCGGGCGACCGATCGGCTGCGACAGCTTCCGCATGGTCGCGCCGATACCCGCCCCGCGGGCGGCGTGAACCTGGTCGCCTAGTCGCGCTCCCGCGCGAGCTCGAGCGCCCGCGAGACCGCCGCGGCGGCCGACCCGGCCCGCTCCACGCCGTCGACCGCCCGGCCCTCCCGCGACAGCTCCCAGGTCGAGACCCCGATCACCGAGAGCCCCGCCTTGAGCGCGAAGCCGATCTCGGCGAGGGTCCCGTACCCGCCGCCGACCGCGATCACCGCCTCCCCGGCCCGGACCACGATCGCGTTGCGCGCCTCACCGAGGCCGGTGGGCACGATCACCTCGACGAACGGGTTGGCCGCCCCGCGGTCGGTCCCGGGGAGGAGGGCGACGGTGAGCCCGCCGGCCTCGCGCGCGCCGCGACACGCCGCCTCCATGACCCCGCCGAGGCCGCCGCACACGAGCACCGCCCCCGCCTCGGCGAGCCCGCGCCCGACCTGCTCGGCCACCGCGAGGAGCTCGGACTCGGCGTCGCCCGCGCCGACCACGGCGATCTGGGGAGGCGAGGCCTGCCGGACCGCCGGCACTAGCGCGTCCCGGGGCCGTGGCGCGCGGCTCGGCGCTCCCGAGCGACCTTCCGGATAGCGGCAAGGCCGGGCCCGTAGTCGGGCCCGCCTCGGGCGATCTGCTCCCTCCTGAGCGTTCGCACCCCTAAGGCTGGATGCCGCCCGGCCGGCGCGTCAGCGGACCACGAAGTTGACGAGCCGGCCCGGGACCACGACGGTCTTGACGATCTGGGCGCCGTCGAGCTGCGCCGCGACCTTCGCGGAGCCCAGTGCGAGCCGCTCCTGGTCCTCCTGCGAGGCGTCGGCCGGTGCGGCGACGCGGTCGCGGAGCTTGCCGTTGACCTGGACGATGAGCTCGAAGGTCTCGCTCGTGAGCAGGCCCGGGTCGGCCCGCGGCCACGGCTCGTCCCACACGCGCGCACCGGTGAGGAGCTCGTAGACCTCGCTGCCGACGTGAGGAGCGAAGGGGAAGATGAGCGAGCCCGCCGTGGCCACGGCAAACCGCAGCTGCGCGGCGCCGGCGGGCGTGTCCGCGAGCTCGTCCCTGTAGCGATAGGCGTCGTTGACGAGCTCGATCACCGCGGCGATCGCGGTGTTGAAGGCGAACCGGTCGCGCAGGTCGGACGTGACCTTGTCGATCGCCCAGTGGGCCTTGCGCAGGAGCGCGGTGGGCTGGCCGAGGTCGCCGTCGCCCTCTTCCGGCGTGTGGTCGGCCACCTCGGCGGCGAGCCGCCACAGCCGCGCCAGGAAGCGGTGGATGCCCCCGACCCCCTCGTCTGACCAGTCGGCATCCTGGTCGGGCGGACCGATGTAGAGGATGTAGCAGCGCGCCGTATCCGCCCCGTAGCGCTCCACGTACTCCCTCGGCGAGATCACGTTGCCGCGCGACTTCGACATCTTCGCCCCCTCGCGCGTGATCATTCCCTGGGTGAAGAGGCTGGCGAAGGGCTCCTCGAAGCCGAGCAGCTCGAGGTTGGCGAGCGCCTTGGCGAAAAAGCGCGCGTACATCAGGTGGAGGATCGCGTGCTCGACCCCTCCGATGTACTGGTCGACGGGCATCCAGTAGTCGACGGTGTCGCGATCGAACGCTGCCTCGGGGTTGCGCGCATCGCAGTAGCGCAGGAAGTACCACGAGGAATCGACGAAGGTGTCCATGGTGTCGGTCTCGCGCCGAGCCGCGGCGCCGCAGGTCGGGCAGTCGGTCCTCACCCACTCGGTCGCGGCGGCGAGCGGGGACCGGCCCTTGGGTGCGTAGTCCTGCACGTCGGGGAGTTCGACCGGCAGCTGGTCGTCGGGAACGGCGACCAGGCCACAGCGCTCGCAGTGGACGATGGGGATCGGGCAGCCCCAGTAGCGCTGGCGCGAGACGAGCCAGTCGCGCAGGCGGAAGTTGACGGCACGGCGCCCGCGCTCCTCCGCGGCCAACCAATCGACGATCTCGTCGAAGGCGTCCCGGTTGTGGCGGCCGTCGAAGCGGCCCGAGTTGACCATCTCGCCATCACCTGTGTAAGGCAGGTCGGCGGGGTCCTCGCCCCCTTCCCCGCCGGGCGGGCGCACGACCTCCCGCACTGGCAGCTCGAAGGCCTGAGCGAACTCGTGGTCGCGCTCGTCGTGGGCGGGGACGGCCATGATCGCGCCCGTCCCGTACTCCATCAGAACGTAGTCGGCGACGTACATCGGGAGCTGCTCGCCGTTGACCGGATTGGTCGCCGTGCGGCCGAGCGGGATCCCGGTCTTCTCGCGCAGCTCTGACCCGCGCTGCTCGGGCGGCTCGGCGATCGCCCGGTCGACGTAGGAACGCACCTCGGGCGAGTCGTTCAGCCGCAGCACGTCGGGATGCTCGGGAGCGAGCACGAAGAAAGTCGCCCCGAACAGCGTGTCGGGGCGGGTCGTGAACACCGGATAATCGGTGCCGAGCTCCTCGCAACGGAAGACGACCTCGGCGCCGTGCGAGCGCCCAATCCAGTTGCGCTGCATGGTCTTCACGTGCTCGGGCCAGTCGAGCGCGTCGAGGTCGTCGAGCAGGCGGTCGGCGTAGTCGGTGATCCGCAAGAACCACTGCTCGAGCTGCCGCGCGACCACCGGCGTGCCGCAGCGCTCGCAGACCCCGTCCCGCGCCTGCTCGTTGGCGAGCACGGTCTCGTCGGTCGGACACCACTTGACCGCCGCGTCGCGCCGGTAGGCGAGCCCTCGCTCGAACAGGCGCAGGAAGATCCACTGCGTCCACCGGTAGTAGTCGGGCTGGTGGGTTCCGAACTCGCGCGACCAATCGATCGAGATGCCCCACGAACGGAACTGCTCGCGGAACTGGTCGATCGATGCCTCGGTCGACTCACGCGGATGGCGACCGGTCTTGATGGCGTGGTTCTCGGCCGGCAGCCCGAAGGCGTCGTAGCCCATCGGGTGCAGCACGCGCTCCCCGCGGCGGCGGCGGAAGTGGGCGATCGCGTCGCCGATCGAGTAGCACTTGAGGTGTCCCATGTGCGGCTCGCCCGACGGGTAGGGGAGCATCTCGAGGACGTAGGACTTGTCGGCCGCCCCCGTGCCCGGGGAAGGGGCTGGCTCGTCGGATATCTCCCAGGTGCGCTCCTCGGCCCAGATGCGCTGCCACTTCGGCTCGATCTCGGTGGACTCGTAGCGACGCATGGCGCTGAGCAGGTTATCGGCGGGCGGGTTACCTCCTACGTGCAAGACGAGCCCGCCAGGCTCTCGAGACCTCGTTCGAGTGGCTAACGACGGGCAGCGGAAGGTTCGGTACAAGAGGAGCTTGAGCGGACTGCGCGGATACGCCGAAACCGTTCACCGGCCAGCGGGTGAAGCCCGAGGAGTAGGCGAGATCTCCCCGGCGGCAAGCCCGCTCAGGTAGTACGAAGGCCGCCTCGGGGGGCGGCCTTCGATAGTGGAGCTAGCCGGGCTCGAACCGGCGACCTCGTGACTGCCAGTCACGCGCTCTCCCAGCTGAGCTATAGCCCCGAGCTCGTAGTCCGAGGCCAAGTGTATCCCGGCGCGCTGGCCGTTTCTAGTCGGAGACAGTCGAAGCGATATCTCGGCTCGGCCGGCGACCATGGCGGCCGGGAGCAGGTAGCAGCGTCCCGTGTCAGGCGAGCAGGCGGCCAAGGGTCGATCTCGTCCTCGGTGTACCGGCGCCGAAGGTAGCCATCCCGGGTGCCGCAGCACGTCTCGGCGGGGACGGCGATGGTCTCTCGTCGTCTCCTCGCCCACTTGCACTGAACACGCGCGAGCTCAGCTCCGAAGGCGAATATGAGGTCGAAGCGCCCGCCCTCGACGCACGGTCGGTAGACCTCGATCCCAAGGTCGATCGCGGCAGCGGTGATCTTTGCCTCGGCGATCGCTCCCTTCTGGTTCGTGGAGAGCACGAGCGAACGTAGGTTCGCACCCACTTCGGACGTAAACGCCTACCCCACCGACCGCGCCGGCGCCTCGCCCCAGAGCTGCTCGAGCCGATAGAACGTCCGCGCCTCCGGGGTGAAGACGTGCGCGACGCAGTCGAGGTAGTCCATGAGGATCCAGCGCGCCTCGCGCTCGCCCTCGACGCGGCGCGGAAGCAAGCCGTGGTCGTCCTTGAGCCGGAGGTAGATCGCGTCGTGGATCGCCTTGGTCTGGCGCTCGGTGTTGCCGCTGCAGACGACCAGCGTGTCGGTGTAGGCCACGAGGCCGCGGAGGTCGACGAGCCGGATGTCGAGGGCCTTACGGTCGGCGGCGATCTCCGCGATCAGCTCGGCGAGCGCGAGGCTGTCGAGAGCGGTCGCGGCCGCCCGAGGGGCCTCGCCGGCGCGCCGGGGACCGCGTGCCGCGTCCGGGGCGCTCACGGCGTCCCCACCCTCGGGCGATAGAGGCCGCGCTCGGCGATCAGGCTTCGCACGGCGTCGGGCACGAGGTAGCGGACCGGAAGCCCGTCGGCCACCCGCTGGCGCACGAGCGTTGAGGAGACGTCGATCCTCGGCATCGAGAAGAATCCCACCCTTTCCGCGCCGGCCAAGCCCTCGACGCGGGCGCGCACCGGCTCCGCCCCGAGACCCGCACGCTCTACGACCGCCACCTCGGCTAGCCCCAGGACGCCCTCGGGCTCGCGCCAGCTCGGCAGCTCGGCCGCCTGGTCGGCGCCCAGGATCAGCACGAGCTCCTCGTCATCGTCGCCCTCGTCGCGCAGGGCCCGCAGCGTGTCGACCGTGTAGGACGGACCGGCACGGTCGAGCTCGACCCGCGAGCAGCCGAGCCGGTCGTCGTCGCCGGTCGCCGCCCGAGAGAGCTCGAGGCGGGCCTCCCCCCCGGGATCCTCGTCGACCTCTCGGTGTGGTGCCTCGCCCACCGGCACGAGCAGGACCCGATCGAGCTCGAGCCGGACGGCCGCCTCCTGCGCGCACACCAGGTGGCCGAGGTGAGGCGGGTTGAAGGCGCCGCCGAGGATGCCGAGCCGCAAGCGCTCGCGACCTCGCTAAGCGCGCGTGTGCCCCGCGCCTTCGACCACGTACTTGGAGGTGCAGAGCTCGCGGAGCCCGATCGGTCCGCGGGCGTGGAGCTTCTGGGTCGAGTTGCCGATCTCGGCGCCCAGGCCGAACTCGCCGCCGTCGGTGAAGCGTGTCGAGGCGTTGACGTAGACGCAGGCCGCATCAACTCCGGCCGTGAAGGCGCGCGAAGCCTCGACCGACGACGTGACGATCGCCTCGGAGTGGCCGCTGCCGTAGCGGTTCACGTGCTCGATCGCCTCCTCGACCGAGTCGACCGCGCCGACGGCAAGCACGAGGGAGAGGAACTCGGTGGCGAAGTCCTCTTCTTCGGCGTCGAGGAGCGAGTCCTCCGCCGCGCCGGCGAGCGCGCGGGCTCGCCCGTCCACGCGCAGCTCTACGCCCGCGGCGCACAGGTCGGCGAGCGCGCCAGGCAGGAACTCGGGAGCGGCGTCGCGGTGCACGAGCAGGGTCTCGGCGGAGTTGCAGGTGCCCGGGCGCTGGAGCTTGGCGTTGAGGATGATCGCCCGCGCCTGGTCGAGGTCGGCGCTCGCGTCGACGTAGACGTGGCAGTTGCCCGCCGCGGCGTAGATCACCGGGATGGTCGCAACCGCGGAGAGGGCGGCTTTCAACCCTTCCCCGCCCCGCGGGATGATCAGGTCGACCGACTCCGAGCGGGTGGCGAGCTCGGCGAGCGCCTCGCGTCCGCCCCCGGCGACGAGCGAGACCGATCCCTCCGGCAGCCCGGCCGCGGCGACCGCCTCGGCCGCCACCGCCGCGAGCACGGCGTTCGAGTGCTCGGCGATCGAGGAGCCGCGCAGGACGATCGCGTTGCCCGACTTCAGGCACAGCGCCGAGCAGTCGATGGTCACGTTCGGCCGCGCCTCATAGATCACGGCGACGACCCCGAGGGGCACGCGTACCTTGCGCAGGTCGAGCCCGTTGGGCAACCGGCGCGCCTCGATCCCCTCGCCGACCGGGTCGGGCAGGGCGGCGATGCGGCGGACGTCGCCGGCCATCCCCGCGAGGCGGGTGGGCGTCAGGGCGAGCCGGTCGAGCAGCGCGTCGCCGAGGCCGCCCTCGGCCCCGGCCTCCACGTCGCGCGCGTTGGCCTCGAGCACCTCGTCGGCGCGCTCCTCGAGAGCGTCGGCCATGGCCAGCAGCGCGGCGTCCTTGGCGGCCGCGTCGAGCCGCGCGAGCGTGCGCGAAGCCCGCTTGGCCTCGGCGCAGGTCTCGGCGACGGAGAAGGTCTCGACGGCCATGTCGGTCAAGCGTACCCGTCCCTGCGGAGGCCGCGCTTCGGAGCCCCTCATCAGTCCAGCACGAAGTAGTCGCGGTGTACCGCGGCGGCACTCGGACGCGGAACCACCGCCTGCACGTCGGCGGTCTTGAGCCCCTTGATCCGGTGCAGCTCGCCGGCCGAGTAGTTGACGATGCCCTTGCCGATCAGGCGGGCGCCGTCGGTGACCACGACGACGGCGTCTCCGGCGTTGAAGTCGCCCTCGACCGCCCGCACCCCCACCGGCAGCAGGCTCGTCCCTCGCTCGCGCAGCGCGCGCTCGGCGCCGGAGTCGACGAGCAGGCGTCCGTGGCTCGGCTTTGCGTATTTCAGCCACAGCTTGAAGCTCGAGACCCGCGTCGACTGGGGATGGAAGTGCGTGCCCATCGGTTCCCGGCGGCGGGCGGCGAGGAGCGCACCGGTCCGCAGGCCGTTGAGGATCCTCGTGGGAATGCCGGCCGCGGTGGCCATCTCGGCGGCCACCACCTTCGACCGCATGCCGCCCGAGCCGAGCGGCGAGCTCGCGGCGCCGATCTGGAGGTCTCCGAGCGCCTCGAAGTCGGACACCTCGGACACGAGCTCGGCCTCCGGGTCGCGATTGGGGTCGGCGGTGTGGAGCCCGTCGGTGTCGGTGAGCAGGAGCAGCAGCTCGGCGCCGACCAGGATCGCCACCTGGGCGGCCAGGAAGTCGTTGTCGCCAAAGGAGATCTCGTCGGTGGCCGTGGTGTCGTTCTCGTTGATCACCGGGACGACGCCCCAGTCGATCAGCCGCCGGAGCGTCCCGCGCGCGTTGAGGTAGTGCGTGCGTGCCGACATGTCGAAGAAGGTCAGAAGGACCTGGGCGGTCGGCACCCCGTGGCCCTGCAGGAGGTCGTCGTAGATGCGATACAGCTTGCCCTGCCCGACCGCGGAGGCCGCTTGCAGCTCGTCCATGTCTCGGGGGCGCACGGCGAGCCCCATCACTCCCATCCCCCGGGCGATCGCGCCCGAGGTGACGATCACCAGCGCGTCGCCGCCGGCGTGCAGCTCCGCCACCTCGGAGCAGATCCGCCCGATCACGTCGGGGCGGACAGGGCCCGCCTCCTCGGAGACCACGCTCGAGCCCAGCTTGACCACGACGGGGGGCATGGCCAGAGGTTAGGCCGCGGCCGCCTCGCGGCCGCCTGATATCTCTGGCCCCTTGACCAGCTGGCACACCCGCGAGGGAGCTCGCGCCGACATCGCCGCCCTGCTCGAGCTGTGGCGGGCCGCAGACAGCGTCCCGACACCCACCGATGACTGCGAGTCGCTCGCGGTCCTCCTGAACCACGATCCCGCCGCCCTCGTCGTCGCGGAGTCGCAGGGGACGCTCGTCGGTTCGATCATCGCGGCCTGGGACGGTTGGCGCGGAAGCTTTCACCGGCTGGCGGTAAGGCCCGACTACCGCCGCCGTGGGCTCGCCACCGAGCTCGTGCGAATCGGCGAAGACCGCTTACGGGCGCGCGGGGCCGTCCGGCTGGCCGCGATCGTGGCCAGAGACGAAGAGCCCGCGTTCGGGTTCTGGACAGCGCGGGGCTACCGGTTTCAGCCCGACCACCTGCGGTTCACCGCGGACCTCGGCTGACGACTCAGCGCAGCGGCGCGCCGGGATCGAGATCGAACACCGTGCCGGCGATCTCGACGTCGTCGCCCGGCTCGAATCCCGCGGCCTCGAGCGCGCGGATCACCCCCATCCCGCGCAGCCGTTCCTCGAGGTAGCGCAGGGCGTCGGGATTGGCGAGGTCGTGGCGGGCGAGGAGCTGCTCGAGGTCCGCGCCGGTGACCCGGAACGCTCTCTCCCCCGTCGCCTCGACGGCGAACGACTCGCCGCGCCCCGGGCGGTAGACGCGGTGCCATGCGGGGGTGTCGACGTCGTGCGCGCCGAGCTCCGCGGCGGGGGCCGGATCGACCGGCACGGCCCCGAGGATCGCGCTCGTCAGCTCGTCGAGCCCGCTCCCCGTCGCCGCCGAGGTGACGAGGACCTCGAGCACTGCCTCCCCGAGCCGCTCGCGCCAGGCCGCCGCGGCGGCTCGGGCGTCCTCGTCGGGGACGAGGTCGGCCTTGGACAGGCAGAGGACCCTCGGAAGGCGCTCGAGCCCGGCCCGGTGGCCGGCGAGCTCGGCCTCGACGGTCGCGTGGTTGGACACCGGGTCGGACCCGTCGACCGGCGCCAGATCGAGCACGTGCACCAGCAGGCGCGTGCGCTCGACGTGGGCGAGAAAGTCGTGGCCCAGGCCCGCGCCCTCGTGCGCCCCCTCGATGAGCCCCGGGATGTCGGCGAGCACGAGCTGGCGCTCTCCCGCGTCCAGCACGCCGAGCACCGGCTCGAGCGTCGTGAACGGATAGTCGGCCACCCGGGGCTGCGCGCGCGTGAGCCGCGCGAGCAGCGAGGACTTGCCGGCGTTCGGAAGCCCGACCAGACCCGCGTCGGCGAGCAGCTTGAGCCGCAGCTCGATCCAGCCCTCCTCGCCCGCCAGCCCGCGCTCGGCAAAGCGCGGGGCCTGGCGCGTGGGCGTCGTGAAGTGGCGGTTGCCGCGCCCGCCCGAGCCGCCGCGGGCGACCAGCGCCCGCTGCCCGGCCGCCCGCAGGTCGTAGGTGACCTCGTGGACCGGGTCCTCGACCAGCGTGCCGGGTGGAAGGGGTACTTCGAGCGGACCCGGACTGGCTCCGTGGCGGTTCGAGCCCTCGCCGTGCCCGCCGCGCGCCGCCCTGAAGTGGGCGCGGCCACGGAAGTGACCGAGGTCGCGCAGGGAGGGATCGCAGACGAGCACCACATCGCCGCCCCGTCCGCCGTCGCCCCCATCGGGCCCGCCGCGGGGAACGTGGGCCTCACGGCGGAAGGATACGGCGCCGTCGCCTCCGGCGCCGGCCTGGACGAAGATCTTGGCCCGGTCCTGGAGCACGCGGCGAGGGCGCAGAGACGCCCCGTGAACTACTCCGGCGCCACGACCGAGATCGTCCGTCCGCGCCGGCCGGTCTTGAACTCGACCGTGCCTGCCCGCGCGGCGAAGATCGTGTCGTCCTTGCCGATTCCGGCGCCGTCGCCGGGGCGAAAGCGCGTGCCGCGCTGGCGGACGATGATCTCGCCGCCGGTCACCCGCTGGCCGGCGAAGATCTTGACGCCGAGGCGCTGTGCCTGGGAGTCGCGTCCGTTGCGACTCGATCCGAGTCCCTTCTTATGCGCGATGACGAGCCTCCTCCGCGGCCGCGGTGTCGCGCTTGCGCGACATCATCTTGATCTCGCTGATCTGCAGGCGGGTGAGCTCCGAACGATGGCCCATCCGGCGCTTGTAACCGCGCTTGGGCTTGAACTTGAGCACGTGGATCTTCTTCCCGCGTTCGTGCCCCTGCACGACCGCCTCGACCTTGACCTTGGCGAGCCCGTCGGGGTCGAGGACCGGCTCATCGTCACGGAACAGGACCGGCCTCAGCTCGACCTTGGCCCCCTCCTCCGCGCGCATGCGGTCGACGAGCAGGGAATCTCCCTTCTCGACGCGGTGCTGGCGGCCTCCGACTTTGACGATCGCGTACATGGCAGACAGAAGGCGCCCCCCGGGCGCCAGAGCGCGGGAGTTTAGCGGTCGCCGGGCTCGCCTTAGACTCGCGCCGCGACCACCTTCCGCCGGCCGTTCGGCCTGCTCGTCGCCGCGCAGGTGGCCTACTCGTTCGTGCCCGAGCGGCGCCTGACCGCAGCGACGCCCTCGATCGTCGGACTGATGCTGGCCACGTCGAGCGTCGAGCCCGTGGCCGCCCGCGGTGCTCGCCGCGGCGTCGCGGCGGTGGCCGGCGCGGCGGCGGTCGGGTTCGGCGCGGAGCTCGTCGGGGTGGCGACCGGCAGGCCCTTCGGCCACTACGTCTACACCGCCAAGCTCGGCCCTCGGGTGGGCGGCGTGCCGCTTCTCGCGGCGGCGGCCTGGGCGATGATGGCCCGGCCGGCGTGGGTCGTCGCCGGCCTGCTCGACCTCCGGCCCGCCGTCCGGGTGCCGCTGGCAGCGGGGGCGCTCACCGCCTGGGACGTCTTCCTCGATCCCCGCATGGTTGCGAGGAATACGGGAGATCGCCAGGGCACTCGTGCGTCGGGCTCGCGTGCCCCGCCGGCATCGCCACCGGGGATGAGGATCGTGTCGTCGGAGCCGGGGTCGGCGGCCTGGCGGCGGCGGCGCGGCTCGCGGCGGGCGGCCACTCTGTGACGGTCCTCGAGCAGGCCGAGACCGCCGGAGGAAAGTGCGGCCTCGTCGAGGTCGACGGCTACCGCTTCGACTCCGGCCCCTCCCTGCTCACCATGCCGTGGGTCTTCGAGAAGCTCTTCGCGGCCACCGGCGCCCGCTTGCCGACGAGCTCGAGCTCGTGCGCGTCGAGCCCGTGACCCGCTACCGGTTCGCCGACGGGTCGGGCTTCGACCTCGGTGCCTGATCGGAGTGCGCGAGCTGGCTGATCGGTCGAAGGCCTAGAGTCGGAACCCCTCATCTAGTCCGCCCCCTCGGCCACCGCGTCCGCGTGCGACCGCGAGCCCCGCCCGCGGCGGCGGCGCCGGCGCGCGGAACGATCATCGTCATCGTCGGCGCCCGCCGGCTCGGCGCCGTCGGCGGAGTCCACGAGCGAGGCGTCCGCGGCCGCACGCCCCACCCGCTCGATGCGCACAAGCCTTTGCTCGCCGATCATGCGCCCCGCGCCGGCCACCGAGACGATGTAGCCGTCGACCTTGGCGACCGCGTCGTCGTCGTTGTACATATGCGGCTCGTCGATGGTCACGAGGACCTCCTGACCGGTCTGGAAGGGCAGGGCGCGCTCCTCGACCTCATCGCGCGAGCCGTCGAGCATGACCTCGAAGTGGTCGATTGCCAGCGACTCCGAGCCCTCGAAGTGGAAGTGGCGGCCGAGCTCCTGCTCGAGCTCGATCAGCTGCGGCACGCCCGGACCCCGCAGGAGGGCGCCGGCCACGGCGGGATGCACGGCGACCAGGAAGGCGTCGGGCTGCGGCCGCTCGGCGACGAGCTCGCGCAGGCGCCGCTCGACGTCCAGCGCCACCGTCTCCTCGGAGAGCACGACGCCCTCGCCCTCGCACGTCGGGCACTCCTTGGTGAGGATCTCGCGGACCCCCTCGGTCACGTTCTGGCGCGTCATCTCCACGAGGCCGAGGGGCGAGATCTCGACCACGTAGGTCTTCGTGCGGTCCTGGTCGAGCGCGCCACGCAGCACCTTCAGGACCTGGTCACGGTTGCGCGCCCGCGCCATGTCGATGAAGTCGATGACGATGATCCCGCCGATGTCGCGCAGGCGCAGCTGGCGCACGACCTCATCGGCGGCCTCGAGGTTGGTCCGGGTGATCGTGTCCTCGAGCCGAGCGCCGCGGCCTCGGCCGGTGAACGAGCCCGAGTTGACGTCGATCACGGTCATCGCCTCGGCGTAGTCGACGATCAGGTAGCCGCCCGAGGGGAGGTCGACGCGGCGGTTGAGCGTCGAGAGCACCGCCTCCTCGACCCCGAAGCGCTCGAAGAGCGGCTCCTCGCCGGTGTAGAGGTCCACGCGGTCCACGAGCTCGGGAGCCGTACGGGTGAAGAAGGACGTCAGTCGGCGGTGCTGGCCCTCGTCGTCGACGACCGCGCGCTCGAACTGGGCCGAGAAGATGTCGCGCACGACGCGGACCGAGAGGTCGGCCTCCTGGAACACCATCGCCGGAGCCCGGCTCTCCTGCGTGCGCTGCTCGAGGATCTCGTGCAGCTTGTGCAGGTAGCGGATCTCGCGCTCGAGGTCCTCACGGGTCGCTCCCTGCGCGGCGGTGCGGACGATCGCGCCACCCTCCCCGAGCTCGAGCCCCTTGGCCGCCCGGCGCAGGCGTTCGCGCTCGCGGTCATCGAGGCGGCGGGAGACTCCCACCCCCTCGCCGTTGGGTACGTAGACCAGGTAGCGCCCGGCGATCGAGAGCTCCATGGAGAGGCGGGCGCCCTTGGTCTTGAGCGGGTCCTTGACCACCTGCACGAGGATCTCCTGGCCGGGCTTGAGCAGCTGGGCGATCTTCTGGCCCTTCCCGCCTCCCCGCCCCCGGCGCTGCACCTCGACTCCCGGCATGACGATGTCGTCGACGTGCAGGAAGCCGTTCTTCTCGAGGCCGATGTCGACGAAGGCGGCCTCGAGCCCGGGGAGAGCGTTGTCGACGCGCCCCTTGTAGATGTTGCCCGCGATCGAACGACGGCCGCGCCGCTCGACGTAGAGCTCGGCGGCGCGCCACGGGGAGCCGTCGGCGCTGTGCGCTTCCTCGGGCCCTCCCGCCGCCGGCGCGCCGCCGCGACCGCGACGACGGCCGCGACGACGCCGGCTGCCGTTCCCTCCGTCCTCGCTTTCCTGCGCGTCAGCCGTCGTGACGGCTTGCGGCTCTCCCTCGGCCTCGAGGATGCCGACTCTGGTTTCGCCGCGGTCGACCGCGACGAGCACTTGCTTTCTCACTGAAAAGGTTCATCTCCTAATGCCTATGCGGCTGCTAGCTCTCGCGCCTTGGCAAGCTCCGCCGCGCGCGCTTGCGCGTTCACCGACTGAAGCAGGCCGATCGCGAGGAAGGTCACGAAGACCGACGAGCCTCCATAGCTCATAAGCGGGAGGGGCACGCCGGTGATCGGCATGATCCCGACGGTCATGCCGACGTTGACGAAGACCTGGAACATCAGCATCGCGATGACGCCGCCGGCGACCAGCGCGCCGTAGAGGTTCTTCGCCGAGGTCAAGATACGCAGCGCTCTCCACAGCAAGAGCGCATAGAGGGATAAGACTAGCGCGGCGCCGAGGAAGCCGAGCTGCTCCCCGACCACCGAGAACACGAAGTCGGTGTGGTGCTCGGGCAGGAAGTCGAGCCGGGTCTGGGTCGCGCCATCGGGTCCGCGGCCGAGCTTTTGGCCGGCCCCGATCGCGGTGATCGACTGCCGCAGCTGGTACCCCTGTTTCTGCGGGTCCTCGGTCGGATTGACGAACGCCGTGAGGCGGTCGACCTGGTAGGGCTTGAGCACCTCGACGCCCACCGCGGGAGCGACGAGGAGGGCGATCCCGACCGAAGCCGTCGCTAGGCCGGCGAGCGCCGCGAGATGGGTCCATTTGGTACCCGCGACGAACATGATCACAGCGGCGATCGCCAGGTAGACGAGCCCGCTGCCGAGGTCGGGCTGGGCGACGACGAGTATGGCGGGAAACAGCGCTAGGAGGACTATCCGGCCGGTCACGTCGCGGTTGCCGAGGCGGCGGATGCGATCCACCACGAACGCCGAGAGGGCGAGGATCAGCAGCACCTTGCCGAGCTCCGACGGCTGGAAGCGAAAGAACGGCAGCTCGATCCAGCGCTTCGACCCGCGCGCGGCAACGCCGAACACGAACACGAGCGCGATCAGGCCGACCATCGTCGCGTACATGAGCCGCTGGTACTCGCGCAGACGCGAGATGTCGAATCGCGCCACCATGAACATCAGGCCCAGGCCGACGACTCCGTAGACGGCCTGGCGGACGACGTAGTACAGCGGACTGCCCGGAACGTCGTCCTGGGTCGCCATGGTGAGCGTGTAGACGCTGACCGCGACCAGCCCGATCGCCGCCGCGACCATGGCGAAGTCGAGCCCCTCGAGCCACGCCCGCGGGGCGCGTGCGTCGCCGGCAGCCTGCTTGACGGGGCTTGCGTACATGGCGAGTGGACCCTAGCGCCGGTCGCGGCACCAAGGGCTCGAGCGGTGAGAGTGGCCTCTCAAAACGTGCGGCTGTCGCCCTTGACGACCTTCTTCTCCTGCCCGCGCACGTCGAACAGGGAGGCGAGGATGCGGCGAGCGGCGGGGGCGGCGGTCTCGGCACCGAACCCGCCGGCCTCGTCGGTCACGGCGACCACGTAGCGGGGGTTCGGATACGGCGCGAGGGCGATGTACCACGACTGGTCGGGGCGTCCGAGCCCCTTCTCGGCGGTGCCCGTCTTGCCGGCGATCGGGATCGGGAAGTCCTTGAACACGTCGGCGGAGGTGCCGCCGGGCTCACTCGCCGCCGCACGCAGTCCCTCGAGGATGGCGTCGCGGTGCTCGGGGTCGATGTCCACGCGACGGCGGGCGCGGCTAGGCAGCTCCTGGAGGACCCGCCCGTCGGCGTCCTCGATGCGGTTGCCGAGGTGGGGCGTTACGACCCGACCGCCGTTGGCCACCACCGCGTACGCGACCGCCATCTGGAGCGGGTTAGCCTGGAGGTCGCCCTGGCCCACCGAGAGGTTGATGTTGTCGCCCGCCGACCACGGGCGCCCGTCGCCGATCCCCTGGCGGTTGACCTTGGCGCGCCACTTCGGGCTCGGGACGAGCCCGGGAAGCTCGTTCGGGAGGTCGACCCCCGTCCTGCGCCCCATGCCGAGCCGGCGCGCCCAGCGCTGGAGGACGAGGCCGTCACCCGCGCCATTGGCCTCGAGGCCGAGCTTGTAGAAGAAGACGTCGCTCGAAACCGACAACGCCCGACGCAGGGCGATGACCCCGTTGACGGCGCCACCGGCGTTCTTGAACACCGTCCCCCCCACGTTGAGGGAGCCGGGGTCGGAGATCGGCGTGTCGGGATCGATCAGCCCCCCTTCCAGGCCCGCCGTAGCGGTTATCAGCTTGAAGGTGGAGCCCGTCGGATAGAGCGACTGGATCGCGCGGTTCGAGAGCGGGTTGCCTTTGAGGGGGTCGCTGAGGCGGTCGTAGTCCGACTGCTTGATCGACTTGGCGAACAGGTTGGGGTCGAACGAGGGAGTCGAGCCGAGCGCGCGGACCTCGCCGTCTTTTACGTCCATGACCACGAACGCCCCCCGCCGGCCCTCGCCGAGCGCCTGCTGGCCCGTGCGCTGCACGTCGAGGTCGACACCGAGGCGGAGCTGCCTCCCCGCTCGCGGCTGCTTGGCCGAGAGCGAGCCCGTCACGGTGCCCATGGCGTCGACCTGCACGCGCGTCGCGCCGTTGCGTCCCCGCAGGTAGCGGTCGTAGGTCGCCTCGACGCCGGACTGGCCGACCCGGTCGCCCATCTCGGCCCCGCTGTAGTCCTTCTCGTCGAGCTGCTCCTTGGTGACCTCGCCGACGGTCCCGAACAGGTGGGCGCCGACCTCGTCGTGGGGATAGCGGCGCAGGAACACCCGCTCGACGGTCACCCCCGGGAAGTCGTCGCCGTTCTCGAGCAGGTACTGGACGATCGGCAGGTCGACGTCCTGCTTGACCGTCGCCGTCGAGAAGGGAACGGCGGCGAGCTGCTCGTTGATGTCCTCGCGGATCCGCCGGGGGGAGCGGCTGAGCACGCCGCCGAGGCGGTTGTAGAGGTCTTCCTGCGCGGGGCCCGACTTGGGCAGGTCGGTGGGCGTGACCTTCACGGCGAGGGCCGTGCGGTTGTCGACCAGGATCCGCCCCTCGCGATCGACGACCTGGCCCCGGGGGGCCTGGACCTTGATGTCGCGTACCCGGTTGTCGTTGGCCTCGGCGACGTAGCGATCGCCCGAGAGCACCTGCAGATACCACAGACGGAAGAAGATCACGCTGAACATGAGAAAGGCGATCCCCCCGAGGACGGCCACGCGGAAGGCGAGCGCGGGGGTGATGGTCGGGCGGCGGTCGTCGAGGTACATCGCGCTACCTCACCTCCCCGAGACCTCGAGGCCGCGCAGGCCGATCGGCCCGCTCTCGCGGGTCCGTCCGCGCCGGCGCGGCTCGAGTCGACCGGCCGCGACGACCGGGCGCACCACTCGCCGCACGAGCGCGAACAGCGGCAGCCCGAGCGCGGCGTTCAGGAGGATGCCCATGAGCATGTCGCGCAGCACGAGCGCGCTCACGCTCGCGCCGATGTCGAGCAGGAAGGTGACCGCCCCGTAGGCGAAGTCGTACCCCGCGGTCGCGGCGGCGGCGACGGCGATCGGCAGCAACCCGTGCGAGACGTCACGCAGCTCCCCGAAGCGCCCAACCCCGTAGCCGACGCCGGTGAGCACGAGCGACGAGCCGCCCAGGCTCATGCCCATCGCCACATCGAGCAGGAGGCCGGCGGCGAAGCCCGCCGCGGCGCCGGCGATGCTCCCGCCGAGCAGCGCGAGAGCGGCTACGACCACGGGTATCAGGTTGGCCCGCCCACCGAGGAGCGTCACCTGCGCGACCACCGACACCTGCAGGAGGACGGCGGCGAGCAGCAGCAGGCCGACGCGCAGGGCCGCCTGACGTGAGAGCGTCACTGACTCGGGACCTCGGCGCGCGCCCCCGGCCGAGCCACGGTCAGGACCTGGACGAAGTCCATCCGCCGCAGCTCCGCGAACGGGTCGATGTGAACGGTCTGGTAGATGTCGAGCTCCGAGCGGTCGACCTTCTTGACCCTACCGACCGGGATCCCGCGCGGAAAGAGCGACTCGAGCCCGGGCGCGGCGGTGAAGCCCGAGGTGACCACCGTCTGGCCGCTCCTGATGCGACCGCCCTTCTCGACGAAGTCGAGCAGCAGGTCGTCCGGATCCCCGACCTTGGGGCGGACTATCCCGTCGGCGCCCGCCGGCATGACCTGCGCGGAGACCGAGCTGCGCTCGTCGGTGATCAGCGTCACCGTCGCGGTGCCGCCCGTGACGGCGGTGACCTTGCCGGCGAGCCCGTCGCCCGTGATCACCGGCTGGTCGACCTCTATCCCGTCGCCCGAGCCCCTGTTGATCTGCACGCTCGACCACCAGACGGTCGGCGAGCGGGCGATCACGCGGGCGGTCACCGGCGCCGTCCCCTGGGGAAAGCCGTCCGCGCGGGCGATCTCGGCGAATCCAGACAGCTGCTGGACATCGCGGCGGGCGGTCTGGGTCGCCGCGAGCTCGCGCCGCAGCCGTCCGACCTCGCCCCTCAGCCGGTCGTTCTCGCCCTTGGCTGAGAGAGTGTCGCCGGTCCAGCCGATCGCGTCACGGAAGGGCTTGAGCGCCCGGCTCGCCCCGCTCTGGATCGGGGCCAGCACCTCCTGGGCGCCCCGCTGGAGGACGTGCAGGGTGCCGGTGACCGGCTCCCCGAACCAGACCGTGAGCAGGGCGACCGAGGCGACGACGAAGCCTGCGAGGACCGCCCGCCTGCGCCGGATCGTCTTGCGGTCGTACACGCCTCGGGGCGCGCGCGGCTAGGGACGCCGGCGCGGTCGGGAGTTGTTCTTGTTCGAGCGATGGATCGCCTCGAACTCCTCGAGCGAGCGCCCGGACCCCACGGCCACGCACGTCAGCGGAGACTCGGCGAGGTGGGCCGGCATCTGGGTCTCCTCGCGCAGGCGCTCGTCCAGGCCCTGGAGGAGCGACCCTCCTCCCGCGAGCATGATCCCGCGATCCATGATGTCGGCCGCGAGCTCGGGCGGGGTGCGGTCGAGCGTCTCCTTGACGGCGTCCACGATCTGCTGGATCGGCTCCTCGAGCGCGTGGCGGACCTCCTCGCTCGTGAGCACCACGTTCTTGGGCAGGCCCGAGACCAGGTCGCGGCCGCGGATCTCGGCCTGGACCTCGTCGCCCAGCGGGTGGGCCGAGCCGATCTCGAGCTTGACCTCCTCGGCAGTCTGCTGGCCGATCATGAGCTTGTACTCGCGCTTGACGTAGTTGGTGATCGCCTCGTCGAGCTCGTCACCGCCGATCCGCAACGAGTGGGAGACGACGATCCCCCCGAGCGAGATCACGGCGACCTCGCTCGTGCCGCCGCCGATGTCGACGACCATCGAGCCCGTCGGCTCGCCGACCGGCAGGCCGGCGCCGATCGCGGCGGCCATCGGCTCCTCGATCAGGTAGGCCTGGCGCGCTCCGGCCGACAGGCAGGCCTCCTCGACGGCTCGTTTCTCGACCCCGGTCACCCCGCTCGGGACGCAGACCACCACGCGCGGATGGGCCCAGCGGTTCTGGTGGACCTTCTGGATGAAGTGGCGGAGCATCTGCTCGGTGACGTCGAAGTCGGCGATCACGCCGTCCTTGAGCGGGCGGATCGCCGAGATCGTGCCGGGCGTGCGACCGAGCATCCGCTTGGCCTCGATGCCGACGGCGTGGACGTCGGCGTTGCGGGAGTCGATCGCCACCACCGATGGCTCGGAGAGGACGATACCCCGGCCGCGCACGTAGACGAGGGTGTTGGCGGTGCCGAGGTCGACCGCCATGTCGCGTCCGCCGAAGCCGGTGAGGTAGGAGAAGAAACCCATATCGTGTCGAGACTAGCCGCCGCCTGGCTTGGTGCACACGCAGATTTTCCGAGCGCGCTCACTCCGGAAGCCCGACCCCTTCGCCACCGGCCGTGGACTTCCGCGCGGACGAGTCGAGCGCCCTCTGCGGGCGGCAGTCTAGCGGACGCAGAGGCGGAGACTGCCGAGCGACCGGAGCCTTGCGCCGCTTCGGCCGAGGTCAGCCGGCCTGGTTCGCGACCGGCGCGCCGGGATCTTGCCCTGAAACGCGTGCGCGCCGTGAACCGGCATCTAGACTCGCGCCGGTGCGCATCACGTCGGTAGGTCACGCGGGGCTCTTCGTCGAGACCCGCCATGGCTCGGTCCTCTGCGATCCGTGGTTCAACTCAGCCTACTTCGAGTCGTGGTTTCCGTTCCCGAGCAACCGCGAGATCGACCCCGAGCGGATCGGGAGCCCGACCTACCTCTACCTCTCTCACCTCCACCACGATCACTTCGACCCCCGCTTCCTGCGCGAGCACGTCTCGAAGGAGACGACCGTGCTGCTGCCCGACTATCCGCTGCCGCTGATGCAGCGGGCGCTGCGCGACCTCGGCTTCGCGCGGTTCGTCCATACCCGAGACCTCGAGCCGGTCGAGCTCGACGGCCTAACGGTCACGATCACCGCGGCGGTCGCACCCACCGACGGGCCGCTCGGCGACTCAGGTCTGATCCTCGACGACGGCGAGTCGCGGATCTTCGACCAGAACGACTCGCGCCCGGTCGACCTCGACGCCCTCCAGGCCCTCGGCCCCTTCGACGCCCACTTCCTCCAGTTCTCGGGCGCCATCTGGTATCCGATGGTCTACCGCTTCCCCGAGAAACGCAAGGAGATGCTCGGGCGCCAGAAGCGTGAGAACCAGATGCAGCGCGCGTTGCGCTACGTCGAGCAGATCGGCGCCGACTTCGTCTTTCCCTCCGCCGGCCCGCCGTGCTTCCTCGACGACGACCTCTTTGACTTCAACGACTTCGACCGCGACCCGGCGAACATCTTTCCGGACCAGACCGTCTTCCTCGAGTACCTCGACCAGCACGGTCGCGCGGGCGGGCGGGGTCTGGTCCCCGGTAGCACCGCGACGCTCGGAGAGGGCCAGTGCACGGTCGAGCACCCGATCCCCGACGACGAGGTCCACGCCATCTTCGCCGACAAGCGGGCGTACCTCGAGGCCTACAAGGCGCGCGAGCAACCCGCGATCGAGGCGGCCAAGGCCTCCTGGCCGCGCGGCCGGGTCGACATCGTCTCGTCGCTGCATGAGTGGTTCGAGCCGCTGCTCGAGCAGGCCGACATGACCTGCGTAGGGGTCAACGGGCGGCTCCTGCTCGACTGCGGTGAGCAGGCCACGGTGATCGACTTCCAGCAGCGGCGGGTGTACCCATGGCGCGGCGAGGAGTGGGAGTACCGGCTCGGCGTCGACCCTGCCCTGGTCGAGTCGTGCATTCTCAACCGCTACGAGGACTGGATCAACCAGCTCTTCCTCTCCTGCCGCTTCGAGGCCGAGCGCAAGGGCCCGTTCAACGAGTACGTCTACAACTTCTTCAAGACGCTCACCGAGGAGCGCGTCCAGTACGCCGAGGGCTACTACGCCGAGCAGTTCCACGAGCAGCAGATGTGGGAGTGCGGCGACTTCCTCGTCCAGCGCCGCTGCCCTCACCTGAAGGCCGACCTGACGCGCTTCGGCGTTGTCGAGGACGGCATCCTCACCTGCACCCTCCACGGCTGGCAGTTCGAGCTCGCCACGGGCCGGTGCCTGACCTCCGACGACCGCCGCCTGCACTGCGAGCCGCTCAAGCGCGAGGGCGCCGCCCCGGCCGCCTCGTCGTCCGCCGAAGCGGCGGCCGGCGCGGAGGCGCGGCGCGACCTGGCGGCGCCCGCGGCCTCCTCGGGCTGACCTCGAATGGACTGCGCCGATCGGATCGCGGTGCTCGCGACCGAGGGCACGCTCGAGCGCCTTCGCGGGCTCGCCCGGCCCGATGCCCCCGGCGGCGTAACCGTGCGCGCTCTGGTGGCCCGGCGCCGGCTCGACGTGACGATCCGCAAGGTATGGCCGCGCGACCGGGAACGATCGCCCGCCTACCGCTGGGCGGTGCAGGAGGTCGAGACCGACGGCGCCCCCGAGCCCGACGGGCTCGACCTCCACAGCCGGACCTCCGCCGACGACACCGGCGCCGACCCCGAGGACGCCTACTGGATCGCGCTCGAGGCCGCCCGGGCTGCCGTCGACTCGGTTCGAGCCTAGTCAGCCCACGCCGGGCGTGATGCTCGCCGCCAAGCTCGCCGTCGCCCGCGCGGCGCGCGTCGCCTCGCGGCGCCTGCGGCGCGGCGGCACGACCGTGCCCGGCCGCCTGCTGCTGCGCCTCGACCCCCGCGCGATCGCCGCGTTGGCGCCGCGGCTGGGCGCCGGCTCGATCGTGATATCGGCCACCAACGGCAAGACGACGACCGCGGCGATGCTTGCCGGCATACTCGAGCGCGAGGGCGTCCGGACCATCCACAACCACACGGGCTCGAACATGAGCTGGGGCGTGGCGACCGCCATGCTGGACACCCGCCTCGGCGGCGAGGAGCTCGGCCTGTTCGAGGTCGACGAGGCCTGGCTCCCCGCCGTGGCGCGCGAGCTGCGCCCGCGGGTCTTTGTGCTCTCGAACCTGTTCCGGGACCAGCTCGACCGCTACGGCGAGCTCGCCGTGCTCGCCGAGCGCTGGCAAAAGATGGCCGGCGAGCACTCAGGGACCGCCCGGTTCGTCCTCAACGCCGACGACCCGCTCGTGGCCGACCTCGGCCGCGGGCGGCCGCTGGTCGCCTACTTCGGGGTCGAGGATGACTCGCTGGCGCTTCCGGAGCTCCAGCACGCCGCCGACTCCAAGCGCTGCGGGCGCTGCGGGCATCCCTACGCCTACGAGTCCGTCTACCTCGCCCATCTTGGCCGCTACTCGTGCCCCGGCTGCCAGCAGCGGCGCCCCGAGCCGGGGATCGTGGCCGAGCGCGTGGTCCTGCACGGAATGGCGGGCTCGGACCTCCGTATCCGCACGCCTAGTGAGACGGTCGACCTGCGGCTCCCGCTCCCGGGCCTCTACAACGTCTACAACGCGCTGGCCGCCGCGGCGGCCGCACACGCGCTCGGCACGCCGCTCGCCGACGTCGCGACCGGCCTCGAGGGCACTCGGGCGGCCTTCGGGCGCGTCGAGACGCTCCAGGTGAGCGGCCGGCCCGTGTCGATCATGCTCGTCAAGAACCCGGCCGGGGCCAACGAGGTCCTGCGCACGCTCGCCCTCGAGGACGGCCAGCTCGATCTCTGGGTCGCGCTGAACGACCGCACCGCCGACGGGCGCGACGTCTCATGGGTGTGGGACGCCGACTTCGAGGGGCTGGCCGACCGCATCGGACGGGTCACCTGCTCGGGCACGCGCGCCGAGGAGATGGCGCTGCGCATGAAGTACGCCGGCGTCGAGGGACCGATCGTCGTCGAGCGCGACCTCGAGCGCTCGCTCGACCGAGCCCTGGCCGCCGGGGACGGACGCGCCCTCTACGCGCTTCCCACCTATACCGCCCTGCTCGAACTGCGCGACCTGCTCGCCGACCGGGGGGTGGCACCCCGGTGGTCGGCCTGACCTCAGCGACTCCGCCGACCGCCCACGACGAGCTCGGGCGCAAGCCCCACGAGCGCCGCCACCGGCAGACCCACGACGTTCCAGAAGTCGCCCTCGATCTCCTCGACGAGCGCCGCGCCCCGACCCTGGATCGCATAGCCGCCGGCCCGCTCGCGCCACTCCCCGGTGGCGAGATACCAATCGATCTCCACGGCGGAGAGCCTACGGAAGCGCACGAGGGTTCGGACCGAGCGCACCGCGACCTCGCCGCCCTCGCGCAGCGCGATAGCGCTCCAGACCTCGTGCTCGTGTCCCGAGAGGGCGCCCAGGACCTCGCCCGCCGCGTCGCGGTCGGGGGGCTTGCCGTAGGTGCGGCCGTCGAGGGCGACGGTGGTGTCGACCCCGAGCACGAGCGGCCCTTCGACCGCCTCGGCCTTGCACCGGGCGTTCTCGGTCACTAGCCACTCGGGCGATCCCTCGCTCAGCTCCTCGACCGCCGGGGCGACGGCGCGAAACTCGATCCCCAGCTGCTCGAGAATGGCCCGCCGCTGAGGGGAGCCAGAGGCCAGCACGAGCGGCGCGGTCAAGGACCGAGCCTCGAGATCGCGGTCACGACCCTACTCGAGCTCGGGGAAGAACAGTCCGATCTCCCGCCGTGCCGACTCCGGCGAGTCGGATCCGTGGACGAGGTTCGTCTGGACCTCGAGCCCGTACTCGCCGCGCAGCGAACCCGCGTGGGCCTCGAGGGGATTGGTGGCGCCGATGACCTGACGAGCCGCGACCACGGCCGAGACGCCCTCGAGCACCATGGCCACGAGCGGACCGCTCGTGATGAACTCGACGAGGTCCGAGAAGAAGGGCTTCTCGCGGTGCTCCTCGTAGTGGTGCTCGGCGAGATCGCGCTCGACCTGCATGAGCTTGAGGGCGACGATCCCGAGGCCCTTGTGCTCGAAGCGGGCGACGATCTCGCCGGTCAGCCGCCGGGAGAAGGCGTCGGGCTTCACGAGGATGAGCGTGCGCTCCATGGAGACTGCTGGCCGACGGTCGGGAGCGGAGGATCAGCCGGCAGGGCCGCCGGCCCGCGCTCCCTCGCCGGCGGGCGCTTCACCGCCCGCCGGTGCTCGCCCGGCCGCGGCCGGTCGTGAGCGGGGCGAGGGGGCTCGCGCCCCGGGGCGCCCGCGCGAGCGCGACCCCCCGCTCGCCACCTCGGCCTCGCAGAAGGGGCAGATCTTCCAGCGCGGGTCGAGCGGCCTGGCGCAGGTGCGACAGGGCTCCTTGAGCCGCCGCAGGCAGCTCGGACAGCGCAGGAAGTCCTTTTCGACCTCGAACTCGCAGTAGGGGCACGTGGCGGCCTGAAGCTGGTCGAGGCGAGCCTCCGCAGCGGCGATCTCGAGCTCGCGCTCGCGCACGTCCTCGAGGTACTCCGGCGGCCGGACGATCATGTAGACGATCGTGCCGATGAACGGAAACAGCAGTGCCGCCACCGTCGCGGTGCCGACGAGCATGGGATCGCCGACCCGGCGGCGGGAATCCATGTAGGTGTAGAAGACGAGCGCCAGCCACAGAGCCCCGAGGAACAACAGCACCAGCCCCGCGACGAGGCCGAGCGTGTTGTTCTCGATGCCGAAGAGGGCGAGCGAACTCACGGCCCGCCAGTCTACTCCCAAGGGGGGTGCCGGACCGCAGTCCGACGATGCCGCTCAGAGGAAGATCCGCCCGAGCACGTACCCGATCAGGAAGAAGACGACGACCACGGCGGCCACGACGGCGGCGACGACGCCCATCATGGCCATGAAGCTGGGCGCCTCGCGGTCGCTCGGCCGCGGGCGCGGAGCGGTCTGCCCTCCGGAAGGCTCGGCGCGCCGGGACGGAGGGGGCGGTCCCGAGCTCACAACGATGACGCGCGCGACCCGGGGGCGCGAACGAGGTCGGCGACGAGACCGAGCGAGCCGGTGACGAGGACCACCCCTTCGGGCCCCGCGAGCTCTCGCGCGCGGGCGAGCGCGGCGGTCGGCCCGCGGACGACCTCCGCCCGAAGGGCCGCCTCTATCTGACCGGCCAGCGAGCTCAGGGTGGCGGCCGCCAGCCCGCGCGAGCTCGCCTGCGTGAAGACGACCTCGCTCATCCGGCCCAATAACGGCGTGAGGATGCCGGCGGCGTCCTTGTCGTCGCGGATCGCCATGAGCCCGACCAGTGGTCGCGACCCGACGATCTCCGGCAGCGACTCGGCGAGCGCCGTCGCCCCGGCCGGGTTGTGGGCGCCGTCATGGATCACCAGCGGGCGCTCGGCCACCCGCTCGAGGCGTCCCGGAATCGAGACTGCCGCGGCGGCCGCGCGCACCGCCTCCTCGTCGAGCGCTCCTTCGAGGAAGGCCTCGGCGGCGGCGCGGGCAAGCGCGAAGTTGCGCCGCTGGTAGGCGCCGGGGGCACGTGGGAGGCTCGGGACCCGAGCCTGGGAGCTCGGGTCCACGCGTACGCGCCGGGCCGGGCGCTCGCGCGTGACGCGCGCGGCGGCGGCCTCGGCCTCGGCAGGCAACTCGCCGGAGACGAGACACCCGTGAGCGGGGACGACCGCCAGCTTCTCCTCGGCGACGTGGCGCAAGGTCGGGCCGAGCCAGCGGGTGTGCTCGAGATCCACGCCGGTCAGGACCTGCACCTTCGAGGGGATCACGTTCGTCGCGTCGTGGCGACCGCCCAGCCCGGCCTCGACGACCGTCACGTCGACCCGCGCGCGTGCGAGCGCGTGGAAGGCGGCGCCGGTGAGCAGCTCGAACTGGGTCACGCGATCGTCGCCGCCGAGGGTGCGGTCGACGAGCTCGGCCGCCCGGCTCGCGCGCGTGACCGCCTCGGCGAGCCCGGCCTCCGACAGCGGCTGCTCGGAGACCTCGATCCGCTCCCGAAAGGAGCACAGGTGCGGCGACGTATAGCAACCGGTTCGCAGGCCCGCACGCTCGAGGATGGCCGCGATCATCCGTGCCGTCGACGACTTGCCGTTCGTCCCGACCACGTGCACGCTGGCAAAGCGCCGCTGGGGCATGCCGAGCACGGTCGACAGCTTGCGCATCCGGTCGAGCCCGAACCGCATCCCGAACAGCTCGAGGTCCAAGAGGTGCTTCTCGGCCTGAGCGAAGTTCATTGGAGAGCTGAAACGGTTGCGGGGCGCTTGGAGCTCCCTATCGAGGGGCTCCCCTGAGCAAGCGAAGCGAGCGTACCCGAGAGAGGGAGCTCCGAGCGCCCCCTACAGGCCGGCCAGCTCCTCCTTGAACCTAGCGAGCTTCTCGCGCTCGGCCTCCACCACCCGCGCCGGAGCCTTCTCGACGAAGCCGCGGTTGGCGAGCCTTCCCTCCGCGCGCGCGATCTCGTCCTCGCGCGCCCGGCGGCGCGCGGCGCGCCGCCGCGCCATCGCCTCGAGGTCGAGCGCCTCGGAGGGAAGCACGTGGACGACGCCTCCGGGCACAGCCACCGAGGCGATCGGCGAGGGGGCACCGGCCCCGTTCGCCTGCGCTCCGTCCCCGGCCGTGTCCACCGCGAGGTCGAAGCGGGCAAGTCGCTCCACCTGGGCGGCCGTCCGCTCGTACCCGCCGGCTTCGAGACGGCCAGCAAGACGGGCGGAGGCCGGCGCCTCGACCTCGTCGCGGTAGCGCCGCAGTGCGGTCACCGCCCCGATCACCCGGTCGATCTCCGCCTCGGCGCCCTCGTCGATCCGACCGGGGTCCGCGGTCGGCCAGCGCTCGACGGCGAGCAGGCCCCGCTCTGCGGCGTCTGGGAAGAGCGACCAGATCTCCTCGGTGACGAAGGGCAGGATCGGATGGGAGAAGACAAGTACGCGCCGCAGCACGCCGAGCGCCGTCGCGGCCACCTGCGTCCGGTCGGCCGGCTCGTCGTAGAGGCGCGGCTTGGCGAGCTCGAGGTACCAGTCGCAGACCTCGGCCCACACGAAGGCGTAGAGCTCGCGTGCCGCCTGGGCGGACTCGAAGCCGTCGATCAGGTGGGTGATTCGCTCCTGCGCCCGCTCGAGGCGGGAGAGGATCCAGCCGTCCTCGGGCGCTTGCGGACCCGCCGTCTCTGGGAAGCTCGCCGCCGCGGCCCCCTCCCCGAGCGCCTCCCCGGCCTGGAGCAGGACGAGCCGAGATGCGTTCCAGAGCTTGTTGGCGAGGTCGCGGCCCTGAGCGACCCGGTCGGCCGAGTAGCGCACATCCTGGGAGGACGCCATGGCGATCAGCCCGAAGCGCACGGCGTCGGCGCCGTAGCGGTCGATTTCCTCGAGCGGGTCGATGCCCGTGCCGAGCGATTTCGACATGCGCCGTCCGTCCGGGGCCTGGATCACCGAGTGGATGGGAACGTCGGCGAAGGGCACCTCGCCGGTGAACTCGATGCCCATCATCACCATGCGGGCGACCCACAGGAAGATGATGTCGCGCGCCGTCGAGAGCACGTTCGTCGGGTAGAAGGTCGCGAGCTCGGGCGTGCGCTCGGGCCAGCCGAGCGTCGCGAAGGGCCATAGCGCCGAGGAGAACCAGGTGTCGAGAACGTCCGGGTCGCGGCGCAGCTCGTCCCCGCAGATGCCGCACCGCTCGGGGGCGTTCGCGGGCTCGGCGACGAAGGTCTCGTCGCACTCGTCGCAGTACCAGACCGGAAGCTGGTGGCCCCACCACAGCTGGCGTGAGACGCACCACGGCCGGATGCTCTTCAGCCACTCGAGGTAGACACCGCTCCAGGGCTTGTCGGGGTGGAAGCGCACCCGCCCGTCCCCGACCGCGGCGATCGCCGGCTGGGCAAGGCCCTCCATGTCGCAGAACCACTGCAGGGAGATGAGCGGCTCGATCCGGCGCCCCGAGCGGTGGGAGTGCGGGACGTCGTGGACGTAGGGTTCCGTCCCCGATATCAGGCCCTCCTCTCGCAGCGCCGCGACGACGGCCTCGCGGGCCTCGTCGACGTCGAGCCCGGCGAAGCGCGGCCCGGCCGCCTCGGTCATGCGTCCGTCCTCGCCGATCACCGTGATCTCCTCGAGCCGGTGTTGGCGGCCGAGCTCGAAGTCGTTGGGATCGTGGCCGGGCGTGATCTTGAGCGCGCCCGTCCCGAACTGCGGGTCGACGTAGGGATCGGCTATGACCTTCAGGCGGCGACCGACCAGCGGCAGGACCGCGGTCTCCCCCACCAGGCGGGTGTAGCGCTCGTCGTCTGGGTTTACCGCGATCGCCGTGTCGGCCAGCATCGTCTCGGGCCGGACGGTGGCGATCGTGATCGAGCCCGAGCCCGAGGCGAGGGGATAGTCGATCGAGTAGAGCGTGTCCTCGACCTCGCGCTGCTCGACCTCGAGGTCGGAGAGGGCCGAGCGGGTGCCTGGATCCCAGTTGACCAACCGGTTGTCGCGGTAGATCAGTCCCTTCTCGAACAGCCGCACGAACACGTGCGCGACCGCGCGCGCGTAGTCGTCGTCCATGGTGAAGCGCTCGTCGCCGTAGTCGGCGGACGCGCCGAGCCGCTTGTACTGCTCGACGATCGTGCCGCCGTAGCGCGCACGCCACTCCCATACGCGCTCGATGAAGGCCTCGCGCCCGAGCTCCTCGCGGCTCGTGCCCTCCTCCAGGAGCGCCCTCTCGACCTGCACCTGGGTCCCGATGCCGGCGTGGTCTGTCCCGAAGACCCACTTCGTGGGGCGCCCGCGCATGCGGTTGAGCCGGACGAGCACGTCCTGGATCGTCCCGTTGAGCGCGTGGCCCATGTGCAGCGCCCCGGTCACGTTGGGCGGCGGGATGGCGATCGAGAACGGGACGCTGTCCTCGTCGCCGGAGGCGGCGGGCGCGGGGCGGAAGATCCCCGCCTCCTCCCAGCGCGCGAAGACGCGCCGCTCGACCTCCGACGGCTCGTAGCGCGTGCGCTCGCGGAGCTCGTCGGGGCGGGCGAGGGACATCCCTGCGCAGTCTACGTGCACCGCCGTGGATGGCTCGCTCCCGATCACGGGGTCAAGTTCCATCCGTTTGGTCGAAACAAGACCTGCTCGAAAACCACGGAGGGGCGCTCGGAGGCGCCAAGAGCTCATGACCGCGAGGCGGGGCGTGCACAGCTCGGAGCGATCGCCAGCCTGTGGGACGACTCCTTCCGGCTCAAGCAGCTCGCCAACCCGCAGGGGATCCAGCGGCGGATCAACGCCCTGCGCCAGAAGAACGAGACGCTGCACAAGCTGTCGGTCTCCTGGCACGATCCCGGCGGAGGGACGTGGCTCGTCCAGAGCGGTCACGAGCACGATCCCGATGGAACCAAGCAAGATGTGACCGGCGCCGTTACGCGGGGCGAGAGCCTGGCGAACCCCGCTCCCATCGACGAGCGCAACTTCACCTATCACGAGGTCCGCGCCACCGATGGAGCGCACTACGCCGAGCTCAACTACCCGCTTCGTCGCTTCCGCGCCGGACGGCGCGAGATCGTCGGGGCGCTCGAGCTGCATTACGACCTCAAGCAGCTCGACGCCGCCCTGACGGCCGACAAGCGGACGCTCACCATGGCGAGTGCCCTCGCCGCGCTGACCGCCGCCGTCCTGATCAGCCTGCTGCTCTCCCGAGCGGTGCTGAGCCCGCTCGACCGCCTGCCCTGCGGGCCGCGACTCGGAGGATCGGCGGAGGTGAGGTGGCGGCCCGCCTCAACTGGAAGCGTGGGGACGAGATCGGAGCGCTCGCGCGCGACTTCGACCGCATGGCCGCCGAGCTCGATGCCGCCCACAGCCACCTCGAGGAGCTCGCGCTGACCGATCCGCTGACCGGTCTGCTCAACCACCGTGCCTTCCAGGAGCGCATGCGCCAGGAGCTACGCCGTGCCGAGCGAGAGTCCTACGCGGTGTCGGTCGTCGCGCTCGACGTCGACAACTTCAAGCAGGTCAACGATCGCTGGGGCCATGCCGCAGGCGACCAGGTGCTGCGCGCGCTGGCGACCTCGATCCGCGGCGAGCTGCGCCCGAGCGACATCTGCGGACGCGTCGGCGGCGACGAGTTCATGCTCGCCATCGCCCGCGCCGGCTTCGAGCGCACCGAGCAGATCATCGACCGGCTGCGCGAGCGGATCGCCTCGATGCAGTTCGGCCCGGCGGGCGAACGCGTGACGCTCAGCGTGGGCATCTCCGAGTTCCCCCGCCACTCCCTCTCCCAGGAGGAGCTCATGCACCTCGCCGACGGGGCGATGTACTGGGCCAAGTCGAACGGGCGCAACCGCACCTTCGTGTACACGTCGGACTCCGACTTCGCGCTGTCCGCCCAGGAGGCGGCCGACCGGGTCGCGCGCGAGGGCCTCGTCAACACGGTCCACGCGCTGGCCAAGGCGGTGGACGCCAAGGACGGCTACACGGCCTCGCACTCCCAGCGGGTCGCTCGCTATGCCGCGGAGCTCGCCGAGGCGGCGGAGCTCGGTTACGAGTGCGTCGAGAAGGTGTGCACGGCCGGGGTCCTACACGACGTCGGCAAGATCGGCATCTCCGACGTGCTGCTGCTCCAGCCGAGCGCGCTGAGCGAAGAGCAGTTTGCGGTCATGCGCCGCCATTCCGAGCTCGGCCGCGACATCATCGCCGGGGCGGGCATGGATGACATCGGGCACATAGTCCTCCACCTCCACGAGCGGTGGGACGGGCGCGGCTACCCCGAGGGAGTCGCCGGCGCCGAGATCCCACTCGAGAGCCGCATCCTGCACGTCGCCGACGCCCTCGAAGCCATGACCTCCTCCGCGTCTATCGCGGGCCGCTGCCGCTCGAGACCGCGCTCGGTGAGTTGGAGAAGCATGCGGGCACGCAATTCGACCCCGACCTGGCCGCCCTGATGGTCGAGCTCGTGCGGTCGGGCCGGCTCGAGGTGGGCAGACAGGAGGAGCAGGAGTGCCTCGATGTGCTTTCCCTGCGTGGAAACCTGGTGGGCGCAGTCGCTTCGAGCGAGGCGGGGGACTACGCCACCCGGGCCGGCACGCCTCTCGGTAGCGCGGGCTCTGCGAACGGCAACGGCGCCGGCGCGGGAAAGCCCAACGGAACGACGGTCCTGGAGGAGGCAGCCGCCACCGCATTCGACGGCGCGGTCAACGGCCACGGCCACGTTAACGCCGACGGCCACCGCGATGGCCCCAGCGCCTCGGCGTCGGCCGCGGTCGGCGACGCCGACACTCGCCCGGGCTAGCGCTCGAACGAGCCACTCGAGCTATGAGTGCGGCTAAGGGAAAGGTCGAGAGCCGCCAGCGAGCGTATCCGAGCGCCACGCGTGACGCGAGGTTCCTCGAGCTGCGCCTGCGGCGGCCGGCGAGCGTCTGGCCGGTCCTGCGGGTCGCGAGCGTCGCGGCCGCCGGAGCGCTCTCATCGCGCTCGTGCTGAGCCCGCGCACCGGCCTGTTCGTCTTCTGGTCGCTGCTCGTGCCTCTTCTGCCCCTCTTCTTCCTGCTCGCCCCGGGACTGTGGCGCAACCTGTGTCCGATGGCCGCCGCGAACCAGCTCCCGCGGATGTCCCGTCTGACCCGCGGCCTGGCCCTCCCCCGCTGGCTCGAGCGCCACGGCTATGCCGTCGCGGCTCTGCTGTTCGTCGCCCTGGCGACGAGCCGCAAGCTCGGTCTCGAAGGCAGCGGCACCGCGGTCGCGGCGCTCGTGGGTGGCTCGATCTTTCTGGCCACGGTCGGCGGCGCGGTGTTTCGAGGCAAGAGCGCCTTCTGCGGCGGCATCTGCCCGCTTCGCCCGACCCAGGGGCTGTTCGGTCAGACGCCGGCGATCAAGGTCGCGCCCAGCCACTGCCGGTCGTGCGTCGGTTGCACTCCGAACTGCACCGCTCAAGCCCTCGGGAGCCTTCGTCGCCGACCTTGGCGACTCCGACCCGTATCGGGCGGCCTACCGGAGGCTGTTCGCCGGCGCCCTCCCCGGCTTCACGCTGGCCTTCTTCACGGTGCCGGCGATCGACGCCGTCGGCATGGCCGGGGTCCTCGGGCAGCTCGCCGCCTTCCTCCTGGCGAGCCTCGGGGCCTTCTTCGTGCTCGACCAGCTGGCGGGCCGGGCGGCGCCCGGGGCGACCACGGCGGTCTTCGCCGCGAGCGCTTTCGGTCTCTTCTACTGGTTCAACGTGCCCGTCGTCGCGAGCGCGGTGACGCAGCTGCTCGGGGGGGAGCCGCCGGCGTGGGCGGTCTGGGAAGGTCGCCTGGTCCTCGCGGCTGTCGCGCTCGCCTGGCTGGCCGTCACGCTGCGCAAGCAGGGCCGCCTGGCCAGGGGGACGCAGAGCACGGAGATCGGGCTCCCGATCGCGTCCGCACAGCACCGGCCGGGGTCCCCGATCCCGCCTCGGCGACCGGCGATTCCTCCAGGGGAGCGCGCGGTCGTCCGGCGAGCCCGGCACGCGCGAGCACCGAAGTTCCCCCCACGGCGGGCGCACCGGCACGCCGTGCGCGACTCCTGCGGCCGCGCTCCGCCCGACCGCGGGCGATCCACCCGTCCCCATCCCAGACCGCCGTTCGCCCGAGCCGCGCGAACGCCGCGCCGGCGAGCGACCCGGAGGCGATCGCCGCGCCGCCCGCTTCTCGGTCACCGTAGAGCCCGAGGGCCGGGTGTTCGACGTCGCGGCCGGCTCGAGCCTGCTTGACGCCTGCCGCGCCGCCGACGTACCGATCGAGCCGGGCTGCCGCATGGGCGTGTGCGGCAACGACCCCTCTAGGTCCTCGAGGGCGGCCACAGCCTCTCGCCGCCCGGGCCGGACGAGCGGAGCACGCTCGAGCGGCTGGGACTCCCCGAGCATGCGCGCATGGCGTGCGCCGCCCGGGTGCTCGGCAACGTCGTGGTCTCCTTCGAGGCCGACGTCGCGCCCGCGCCCGAACCAGCGGTCAAGCCGCTTGCAACAGTGACTGAAGCAGACGAGGGGCTGCCACGCGTCCGAACGAAGGGCAAGGCACCGACGGCCGTCGCCGACCCGTCGGTGGGTCGGGTGGTCGTCCTGGGCAACGGAATCGCCGGGGTCACGGCCGCCGACCACGTCCGCCGCCACCATCCCGACTGCGAGCTCACGCTCGTAGCCGAAGAGCGTCACGATTTCTACAACCGCACGAGCGTCTCACGCCTCGTCTACTCCCGCGCGGGGATGAGCGGCATGTATCTGCTGCCCCCGTCCTGGTACGCGGATCGCAAGATCGCCACCTGGCTCAACACGCGCGCGACGCGGATCGACCGGCCGCGCCGTCGCGTCGTCCTCGGCACCGGCGAGGAGTTGAGCTACGACCGGCTCGTCCTCGCCACGGGAAGCCGCTCCCGGACCCGCCGATCGAGGGACTCGGGCTCGAAGGCGCCTTTGTCCTGCGCGGAGCCGACGACGCGATGCTCCTGCGCGGGTACGCGCAGCGCCACTCCGCACGCCGAGCGGTGGTGCTGGGCGGAGGCGTGCTCGGGCTCGAGGCGGCCGACGCGGTGCGCAGGCTCGGCCTCGAGACCACGATCGTCGAGCTCTCGGACCGGCTCTCACCTGTCCAGCTCGACGCCGGCGCCGCCCGGCTCCTCCAGCGTGAGGTGACATCCCGCGGGATCGAAGTCATGCTCGGCCGCAGCGTGTCGTCGGTGACCGGGGAGGCCGGTCGGGTCGCCGGGGTCACCCTCGACGACGGCACCCGTCGCGACGCGGACATCGTGATCGTCTGCACGGGCATCGTCCCGAACCTCGAGCTCGCCCGCGACGCCGGTCTCGCGGTGCGCCGCGGCGTGACCGTCGACGACACCATGCGGACGAGCGACGAATCGATCTTCGCGGCGGGCGACGTGGCCGAGCACGCCGGCCGCGTCTACGGGCACTGGCCGGCCGCGGTCGAGCAAGCCGAGGTCGCCGCCATCAACTGCATCGGCGGGCGGCGGTTGTACACGGGCTCGCTAATCGCCACCCACCTGAAGGTGACCAACGTCGACCTGACCTCCATCGGCCGTCCGCACTCGGAGCCCGAGGACGTCGAGATCGCGCTCGCCGACGAGTCCGGAGGGCGCTACCGCAAGCTCGTCCTCAGGGACGGTCGCATCGTCGGGGCGATCCTGCTCGGTCACGCCTCCGACGCCGGCGGGGTCTTCGCCGCCGCGCGGGAGCGCCGCGACCTGAGCGGCCACCTCGAATCGCTCTCACAAGGCGACTGGGGGGTTCTCGTCGATCCCTCGTTCGAGCCGGCGCCATCGGCGGCCGCGGGGTCAGGCGAACGCGCGGTCGGAGCGGCCTCGTCGAACGGAGGCGCGCGGATGAACGGCGCAGCCCGGACGAGTGAGACCGCGAGCCCCGTGTCGCCGGCGGGGTAGACCGAGCCGCCCCGGCCGGATCTGCCGACAGCGCGTCCGAGGGGCCTCTCGCTCGGTCGTGAGCAGGGCTACGCTCGACCGGTGAGCCGCGTCTCGTCGTGGCGCCTCCGTCACTGACCTCCCCGTCCCCCAGCGCCGCAGACCTTCGGCGATGTCGGCACGCGCGCTCTCGCCCAGCTCGAGCGGATATCCGCGGAAGCGCCTTCGCCGCGCTCATGGCCGACCACCGGGCCGCCCGCTCAGGCCTCGAGAGAACGCACGAAACGCGCGAGGCCCTCCGGATCCCGCCACGGCGGCCCGTGCCCGAAGAGGACGAGCGCCGGCTCGAGCCCGGCGAGCCGGCGCGCGGACTGTCGGTTGCGGGTGGGGTCCGGGGTGAAGAAGCCCGGAGGCTCGTGAAGCCCCGAAGCCCCGGTCAGGGGATGGCAGCCGAAGAGCACGTCGCCGAGGATGAGGGTGCGGTCGCGCTCGCGCCACAGGGCGATGTGGCCCGCGGAGTGTCCGGGCGCGTCGAGGACGACAAAGCCCGCGACTCGGTCGCCCTCGCGCAGCCGCCGAGCCACGCGATGCGTCGGCCCCGCGAAGGCGCGCTCGGAGAGCCTGTTGAGCAGGTGGTCGGGCTGGCGCGCCGCGAGCTGACCATCCTCGAGCGCGTCGGCATCCCGCTCGCCCGCCCAGAGCGGCACGCCGAAGTGCTCGCAGACCGCGCGGCTGGCCCCCTGGTGATCGGGGTGTGCGTGGGTTACTACGTGGGCGGCGAGCGTTCGGCCTCGGAGCCGGCGAAGGATGCGCCGGCGGGCGTGGCGGGTGGCGGCATCGACGAGCACATCCTCGACGAGGTAGGTGTTGATCGCGTTCGGCGGGAAGCCGCCGAGCCCGAGGACCCCTGCCGCGAGCTGCTTCACCCCGGGCACGGGACGCCGGTGGCCTAAGTGCCTCCGCGACCGCAGGCAGACAGCGCCTAGGCCGACTCTTCTGCCATATCGCCCTCCTCCTCCGGCTCGTCCCGCGCAGCCTCGGTCACGAGCGTCGGCTTGAGCCCCCGCTCGATCGTCTCCTTGGTGACCACGCACTTGGTCACATCGCGCCGCGAGGGCAGCTCGAACTGCACCTCGAGCAGCACGTCCTCGATGATCGAGCGCAGGCCGCGCGCGCCGGTCTCGCGCTCGAGGGCACGGTCGGCGACCGAGCGCAGCGACTCCTCGGCGAAGACCAGGTCGATGCCGTCGAACTGGAAGAAGCGCTGGAACTGCTTGACGAGCGCGTTACGCGGCTCGGTGAGGATCGTGACGAGGTCGTCGCGCTCGAGCTGGTGGATGACCGAGATCACCGGCAGGCGGCCGATGAACTCGGGGATCAACCCGTACTCGACGAGATCCTCGGGCAGGACAGCCTCGAACGCATCGCCGGTGTCCTTGTCGTGCCTCGAGGTGATCGAGGCGCCGAAGCCGACGCCGTTGTGCCCGACGCGGCGTTCTATCACCTTATCGAGGCCCGCGAACGCGCCCCCGCAGATGAAGAGGACGTTCGTCGTGTCGATGGTGAGGAACTCCTGGTGGGGATGCTTGCGCCCACCCTGGGGCGGTACCGAGGCGACCGTGCCCTCGAGGATCTTGAGCAGCGCCTGCTGGACCCCCTCGCCCGAGACGTCGCGCGTGATCGAGGGGTTGTCGGCCTTGCGCGCGATCTTGTCGACCTCGTCGATGTAGATGATCCCGGTCTCGGCCTTCTTGACGTCGAAGTCGGCCGCCTGGATGAGCTTCAGGAGGATGTTCTCGACGTCCTCGCCGACGTAGCCGGCCTCGGTGAGCGCGGTGGCGTCGGCGATCGCGAACGGGACGTTGAGGATGCGCGCCAGCGTCTGAGCGAGCAGCGTCTTGCCGCACCCGGTCGGTCCGAGGAGGAGGATGTTCGACTTCTGCAGCTCGAGGTCCGACTCCTCGGCCTGCATCATCTGCACGCGCTTGTAGTGGTTGTAGACGGCGACCGAGAGCGTGCGCTTGGCGGGCTCCTGGCCGACCACGTACTCCTGGAGCACGGAGTCGATCTCGCGCGGAGCTTGGGCAGGTTGTCGAGGTCGAAGCTCGCCGGCGTGGTGAGCTCTCGTCGATGATCTCGTTGCAGAGATCGATGCACTCGTCGCAGATGTAGACCCCGGGTCCCGCGATCAGCTTCTTGACCTGGCGCTGCGACTTGCCGCAGAAGCTACAGAGGAGCTGTTCGTTCTGTTCGGTGGGCCGCGCCATTGTTTCCCCCTCCCCGGCCGGTTAGCTCTCCGAGCTAGACCTGCTCGATGATGCGATCGACGATGCCGTACTCCGTGGCCTCCTCCGCGCTCATGAAGTAGTCGCGCTCGGTGTCGCGCGTGACCTTCTCGAAGTCCTGCTTGGTGTGCTTGGCGATGATCCGGTCGAGGCGCTGGCGCACGTCGATGATCTCGCGCGCGTGGATCTCGATGTCGGTCGCTTGCCCCTGGAAGCCCGATGACACCTGATGGATGAGGATCTTCGCGTTGGGCAACGACATGCGCTTGCCCTCCGCCCCGCCGGCGAGCAGCAACGCGCCCATCGACATGGCGATGCCGACGCAGATCGTCTGCACGTCGGGCTTGATGTACTGGATCGTGTCGTAGATCGCGAGGCCCGCATACACCGACCCGCCCGGCGAGTTGATGTAGAGCGATATGTCCTTGTCCGGGTCCTCGGCCTGCAGGTGCAGCAGCTGGGCGACGATCAGGTTGGCGATCTCGTCGGTGACCGGGGTGCCGAGGAAGACGATGCGCTCGTTGAGGAGGCGCGAGTAGATGTCGAAGGCGCGCTCGCCACGCGAGGTCTGCTCGACGACCATGGGAACAAGAGGGCTCATGCGCGCTTCCGTTTCGCCTTTCCGTTCGGAATCCTGCCGGCGACCCTGAAAAGCCGCGGCCGCCGCACCGGATGGCTCGGCAGTGCGGACACTCTAGCAATGGCCCCTCGCCGCCTTGCGGCGGTTATGCGCCCCGCTCGAGGGCGCTCTCGCCGCGCCCGAAAGGCGCGCCGCGGGGGTTTCTAACGCTCTCCAGCCGGTCGTCCCCCGGACAGCCGGAGGCGGCCGTCGCCTGGTCCTACGTCAAGCTTTCCCTCAGGAGCCCGGCGTCCAGAGCTCGGTCGGTCGCTCCTCGCGCTCCTTCTCGGGCGTCCAGAGCCGGTCGCGAGCTTCGGCCCGGTCGGCGGCAACCGGCTTCGCGGACTCGACCAGGAGGTCGACCGCCTTGCGCATGGCGATGTCCTCGCGCAGGGAGTCGGCGCGCCCGTCCGCCTTGGCGCGCTCTAGCGAACGCGCGAGCTTGCGCTCGCTTGGGGGCTTTGAGCCCGGACCGGTCGCAGCCTCGCGCAGCGACTGGAGGAGCTCCTCGTCGGAGACCTCGATGCCCTCGGCCGCGACGATGGCCGCGAGCACGCTCTCGCGGCGCAGGGCCTGCTCGGCCTCGGGCTCCGAGTCGTGGATGAGGGCCTCCTGATCCTTGCCGGTCAGCTCGAGATAGCGGGCGGGGTCGATGCCCTGGGATTCGAGCCGCCGCGCGGTGCGCTCCCAGAGCTCGTGGGCCTTTGCGTGGACGAGCTCGGAGGGGACGTCGATCCGGGCGCGTTCGACCGCGGCGTCGACCACAGCCTCGCGGAACTCATGGTTGATCGCCTGTCCTTCGCGCTCGGCGAGCCGGCCGCGGATGTCGTCGCGCAGCTCGGCGAGCGTGTCGAAGCCGCCGGCCTCGAGCGCGAAGTCGTCGTCGGCCTCGGGAAGGCGCTTCTCCTTGACCTCGCGAACGGTGGTCGCGAAGGCGGCCTCGCGGCCGGCGAGGCCTTCATTGCGGTAGTCCTCCGGAAAGCTCACCCGCACCTCGCGCTCCTCCCCCGCGGTCGTGCCCAGGAGCCCCTCCTCGAAGCCCTCGATGAGCTGGCCGGAGCCGAGCTCTAGCAGGTGTCCCCGAGCCTGGCCGCCCTCGAACTCCTCCCCGTCGACGGTCCCGACGAAGTCGATGACCACGAAGTCGCCCTGGGCGGCGGCGCGCTCCACGGTCTCGAGCGCGGCCTGGGCCCCTCGCAACCTGTCGACCTCGGCGTCGACCGCCTCTTCGGAGACCGCGCGGTCGCGGCGCGCCACCTCGAGGCCCCTGTAGTCTCCGAGGCTCGCACTCGGTCGCACGCCGACCTCGAAGGCAAAGGAGAGCGGGGCTCCCCTCTCCGGCAGGTCGGCGAGGTTCACCTGGGGCTCGCCGACGACGGCGATGTGTTCCTGCTGGACCGCCTGGCCGTACCAGCCGGGAAGCGCCCGGCGGACGGCTTCGTCGAGGACCGCCTGACGGCCCACGCGCTGGATGACCACGGGCGGCGGGACCTTGCCCTGGCGAAAGCCGGGGACCTTCATGTCGCCCGCGAGCGAGCGCGCGGCTCCCTCGACCTCGTGCTCCACGGCGCTCGGCTCCACCTCCACCTCCACGCGGACGCGTGAGTCGTCGAGGTCCTGCTTGGTCGTGGTCAGGCTCGCGGCCATGGCGAGCGCCACGATAGCGTGGCCGGGATGAGCGGACGCGGCGATCTCGGGCGGCGATCTGCGGCCGAGCGAAGCGCGGCGTGGCTGGTCACCGGACCGGTCGGGCACCTGGTCGGGTTCTTCGCCGAGGCCGTCAGTCTGGGGGGGCGCGCCGGCATCCGAGCGGCCCGCTTGCGCCTCCAGAAGCTCTTGATTCGCCGGACGGGACCGGTTAGGTTGCCCGATCAGACCGACAGGTCCTTCGATGCGGAGAGGACGAGCCCCGTGACGACGATGGAGCCCATCGCTGCCCTGCGCGCCTCGCTCGCCGGGCAGGTCGTGTCCCCCGAGCAGGCCGACTGGGACGAGGCTCGCCGGGCCTGGAACCTCGCGGTCGACCAGCGCCCCTCGGCGGTCGCCTTTCCCGAGTCAGCCGCCGACGTGCAGGCGACCGTGCGCTTCGCCCGCGACCACGGCATGCGGGTGGCGGCGCAGGGGACAGGCCACAACGCGGGCGCGATCGCCTCGCTCGACGACACGATCCTCCTGCGCACGCTGCGGATGAGGGAGGTTGCCATCGATCCTGGCGTGCGACGCGCGCGCGTGGCTGCCGGCGGCTGGTGGGGAGAGGTCACTGCACCCGCCGGCGAGCACGGCCTCGCCGCGCTGGCCGGCTCGGCGCCCGACGTCGGGGTCGTCGGCTACTCCCTGGGCGGGGGGATCGGCTGGCTCGCCCGCCGCTACGGGCTCGCCTGCAACAGCATCGTCGGTGCCGAGCTCGTGACCGCCGACGGCGAGCTCCTGCGCGCCGACCCCGACACCGAGCCGGACCTCTTCTGGGCGCTGCGCGGAGGCGGGGGGAGCTTCGGGGCGATCACCGCGCTCGAGCTCGAGCTGTTTCCCGTCGAGAGCGTCTACGCCGGCGCGCTCTTCTTCCCGCTCGAGCGCGCGAGGGAGGTTCTGCACCGCTGGGCCGAGTGGGCACCCGGGACGCCGGAGGAGCTCACGTCGGTGGGACGCATGCTCAACCTTCCACCCATGCCCGAGCTTCCGGACTTCCTGCGCGGCCAGTCCTTCGCGCTCGTCGAGGCGGCGTATCTCGGGCCCGAGGAGGAGGGGGCCGAGCTCTTGCGGCCGCTGCGCAAGCTCTCCCCGGACATGGATACCTTCGCCACGGTCCCAGTGCCCGCGCTGCAGGACCTCCACATGGATCCGCCCGAGCCCGTGCCGGGGCTGAGCGACCACCTGATGCTGTCCGAGGCGCCGCCCGAGGCGATCGACGCGCTCGTGGCCGCGTCCGGGCCGGGGACCGACTCGCCGCTGCTGTCGGTCGAGCTGCGCCACCTCGGCGGCGCCCTCGCCCGCCCGGCCGAGAACGGCGGACCGCTCGCCTCGCTCGACGGCCAGTTCCTCATGTTCGGCGTCGGCATGCCGATCAGCCCGGAGGTCGCCGAGGCGATCGAGCGTCGGGCAGGTCAGGTCCGCGAGGTCCTCTCCCCCTGGGCCGCGGGCCGCGCCTACCTCAACTTCGCCGAGCGCCCCACCGACACCGAGACGGCCTTTCCGCCGGACGTCTACCGGCGCCTGCAGGAAGTTCGGGCGAAGTACGACCCCGACGACCTGTTCTGCGCCAACCATCCCGTGCCAGCTTGCTGACCGACCGGCGCGGAGGCCGACGCGAACCGGTGTTTCGGCGCCGTAGGGCCTACTCCTCGAAGCGGTAGACGACTCCGGGGGGCCGCGGCTCGGCTTGGGCGAGCCGCGGCAGGGCCGCCGCGAGGGTCGACGCGAAGGTCTCGGTGCTGCGCTCGATGAGCTCGAGCAGGCGCTCGACCGGCGTGGCCTCCGCCATCACCCCGTTCGCATAGTCGGTCGCGTAGCCGAGCAGCGCGTACGGCAGGCCGGCCTCGCCGCAGAGGACGGCCTCCGGGCCGGCGGTCTGACTGACCGCCGTGACCCCGCAGGCGGCCAGCCCGCGGATCTCGGCGCGGGCGTTGAAGCGCGGCCCGTCGACGTGGCCGTAGCAGCCACCGTCCCGGGAGTGGTGGCCGGCGGCCTCCGCGCCCGCGGCGAACGCCGAGCGAAGCTCTTCCGAGAAGGGCCGCTCGAAGATCCAGTGCCCGCGTCGGGGCTGGCCCGGCTCGGTGAAGAACGTGCACAGCGATCCGTCGGCGAGCCGATTCGAGAGGAAGTGGAGGTCGTCGAAGACGATCAGCGAGCCGAGCTCGACGTCGGGGTCCACCGCCCCGCAGACCGTCACCGCCAGGACTCCTTCGGCCCCGAGCTGACCCAGCGCGGCGATGTTCGCTCGGTGGGGGACGTGGTTCGACAGACGCCGGTGGCCCTCCCCGTGGCGCGACAGGTGCAGGACCTCGACGCCATCGATCTCCCCGCGCGCGACGAGGGCGGTCCCGTAGGGGGAAGTCACCTCCTCGGGCGCCGCCTCGCCGAAGCCGCGCAGCGCGTAGGTGCCGGTGCCGGTGATGACGCCGACCCTCATCGGGCCGAGACTATATCCGCGGCCTCGCGCCCCCCGAAGGAGCCCGCGGCCCGCTGCTCGAGGGACGGGCGCCTCCGCTCAGGTTGTCTCTCTAACGGCCTGAGGCAGCGCGGCGAGCGTGTCGACCACGATGTCCGGCTCGTGACCGAGGAAGCCGGTCGGAGCTGCCTCGCGCGCGACGAGCGCCCCGCGCAGGCCCGCGGCCTGCGCGCCCGCGACGTCCCATTCGTGGGCGGAAACGAGCAGCACGTCGTCGTTCGACGCGGCGCCGAAGGCCGTGGTGGCGAGGGCGTAGACCTCGGGAGCGGGCTTGTAGCGCCCGACGACGTCGGCGGCGAGCAGGTGGTCGAAGCGCTCGCGCAGGCCGGCAGCGCTGAAGAGCGCCTCGACCCCCTCGCCGGTTCCGTTCGAGAGCACGGCGAGCGGGGTGCCGGCGAGGCCCTCGAGCATCGACGCGACGCCGGGGTAGACCGGAAGCTCGGTGAGTTCGGCGGCGAGCTCTCGAGCGCCCTGCTCGTCGAGCGTGGCTCCGGCCTCCCGCGCGGCGGCGAGCAGGGCTTCCTCGGCGACCTCGGGCAGCGGCCGGTAGCGCTCGGACGCGGTCAGATGCCACGTGTATGGCACGAGGCGGGCGGCAAACCCCTCGAAGACGGCCCCGCCCCGCTCGCCGACGTGCCGGACGATCCGCGGGCTCAGGCCGGCGAGGTCGAACAGCGTGCCAAAGGCGTCGAACGCGATCCCGGCGAAGGCCAAGCTCACCCGCCGGATCAGGGAGAGGCGCCGCCGCCCGAAGGGCTGGTCGGCGCGGCGCGCTGGGCGGGGGCGCGCTGGCCTTGCGAGCGAGAGGCGCCCGACCCGCCGCCCTGGGGTTGGTCGGACTGGTCCGGGCGCTCGATCGAACGCCGGTTCTGCCGGGGCTCCTCCCCGCTCGGCTCCTCCGGGTCCGAGGAGCCGTCGCCTCCTCCGGGTATGGGCTCGGGGTCCTCTCCGCCTCCGTCGCCGTCTCCCTCGCCGCCCGGTGACTCGCCCCCGCCCCCGTCGATGACGCTGTCCTCGGCTCCGTCGCCCTGGCGCGAGTCCTCGCCGCCGGCGCCGCTGAAGAGCGTCGTCCGCCCGCTTCCTCCCCCCACCGATCCACCCGCGATCAGCTCGGGGACGGTCAGGACCACGGCGGCGATGACAAAGGCGAGCAGGCCCGTGATGACCGCGAGTCGGATCGGCGGTCGCCGGCTGGCGCCGTAGACGCGACGCCTTGCCGGAGAGGGCGGAGGGACCGGTCCGGTGGCGGCGGAGCGGCCGTTGCGGCCGAGATCGGCGGCTCGAGGCGGGCGCTCGGTGGGCGCAGACCGGGGCGGAAGCCCTTCGCCGACCGGCGGCGGCGAACCGCCCGGGGGCTCGGTCTCGCCTTCCGGTGGGAACATCTGCCCGTCGACTCGCCTCGTCGCCGGATCGAGCGGCTCGGTCTCGCGCTCGAAAGACGCCTCATCCTCGAGCCGACCGGTCTCGGCGTCGAGATCCTCGAGCCCGGGTTCCCCGGCGGTAAGCCGCTCCGTGGCCGGCTGGCTCTCTGGGGTCGTCACGCCGGCGCCTCCGGACCGGCTTTCCGCAGACCCGGCCCCTGCTGCGGGAGAGCCTGCCCACGCCCCCACGGCCGGGACGTCCGTCGTCCGACGCACCGCCCGCACCTCGGAGAGAGCCCGGGCGGGCCGGTCGATGGCCTTCGGCAGCACCGCTTCGCGCAGCAGCGAGACGATCACGGGCGTGATGGCGGCAGCCATCACCGTGCCCGCCTCCCAGAATTGCGACACGATCACGGCCGCGCCCCCCGAGGCGAGGGCCGCGATCAGGAGCGTCTGAACGGAGAGCCCTTCTCCCCCACCGGTCTGAGGTCTAGCGGCCACGTCAGCTTCCCTCTCCGATTGTGGGATCCGCTGCGGTGGTGACGGCGCTCACTCCTCCGTCCGCGTCGGGTTCGCAGCCGTGTATAGCAGTCGCGCGAGGGCGTGTGTGGCGGCGCGCACGGTGGTCTGGGAACCGCCTGGGTGACGAGGCAAACACCTGCCCCGTTACCCTGCCCGGCAGTTCCACGAGCGATGAACGAGCTGCTTACCGACCTCTTTGCCTGGACCGCCTTCCACGAGGGCATCGGGAGGGACGTCAGCTCGTACTTCTTCGGCGGCGAGGCCGCGATGCTCGTCGACCCCAAGCTTCCCAATGGCGGTGTGGAGGCGATCGAGGCGATCGGTCGCCCGCAGGCGATCGTGCTCACCAACCGGCATCACCTGCGCGCCTCAGAGCGCTTGGCCGAGGCGTTCGGCTGCCCGATCCGCTGCCACGAGGACGGGCTGCACGAGTTCGCCGACGGCGGTCCCTCGGTCACCGGCTTTCGCTTCGGCGACGAGCTGCGCCCCGGCGTCGAGGCCGTCGAGGTCGGCGCCATCACCCCGGAGGAGACGGCGCTTCACATCGCCGTCGGCGACGGGGTCTTGGCCTTCGCCGACGGGATCATTCGCTACGGCGGCGAGATCGGCTTCGTCCCCGACTTCCTGCTCGGTGACGATCCCGAGGCCGTCAAGCGCGGCGTGCGGGAGTCGGTGCGCCGGCTGCTCGCGCGCGACTTCGACACCGTCCTGTTCGCCCACGGCGACCCGATCGTCACCGGAGGGAAGGCCGAGCTCGAGAGGTTCGTCGAGGAGTGAGCGAGGTCGTCGGGGACCGGACGGCGACGGCGGCGCCCGGGACCAGCAACATCCGACCGCCGCTCTCCATGGTCGAGAGCGGCGTGCGTTCACCGCGCGCCGCTCGAGCTCCTCAGGGAGCGGCCGCCGTCGCGGTAGTTGCCTGAGGAGCGTCGCGTCAGGCGAGCCGCTGCTCTTGGCGCTCCGGGGTGATCCGCACCACCCGCCGCGCGAGCCCGAGGCGCTCCATGACCGCGATCACGACCGCGGACGGGTCGAGCTCGAGGCGCTTCAGCCCGTGGCGTGAGGAGCGCGGAAAGGCGTGGTGGTTGTGGTGCCACGACTCCCCGAGCGAGGGCAGGGCAAGCCATGCGACGTTGGTCGAGTGGTCGTCGGTGTCAAAGCGCCGCTGGCCGAAGAAGTGGCACACCGAATTGATCGACCAGGTCACGTGGTGGAGCAGGAAGACGCGCACGAGGCCGCCCCACAGGAGGCCGGTGAGCCCGTCGCGGAGCTCGCCGCCGATCGCCCAGCCGAGCCCGAAGGGCAGCAGCAGGCCCAGCAGGGCGAGCGGGATGAACAGTCGGTTGATGAGGCGCATGCCCGGATCCTCGACCAGATCGGCCGCGTACTTGCGCTTGCGGGCCTGGCCCTGGGTGTCGAGCAGCCAGCCCATGTGGGCATACAGCAAGCCCTTGACCATGCCGGCGAAGCCCGCCCCATGGCCGTGCGGGGAGTGCGGATCGCCTTCCTCGTCGGTATGCGCGTGGTGCCTGCGGTGGTCAGCCACCCATTCGATGACCGGTCCCTGGACCGCCATCGAGCCGAGCACCGCCAGCGCATAGCGCACCGGCCGCGGCGACTGAAACGCCGCATGGGTGAGCAGGCGATGGAAGCCGACCGTGACGCTGAAGGCGGTGAGCAGGTAGAGGCCCGCGAACAGGCTGAGGTCGAGCGGGCCGACGGCCTGGTTCCACAGCAGGACCACCGCGAGCAGGAAGCCGGCGAAGGGCAGGGCGACGGCGATGAGGTTGACGGAGCGTTCGATCTTGGTCATGCCTTTGAGCATCGCTACGGATCGAAGCGTAGTCTCCGTCGATCGCCACATCCCCCGCCCGGTCTTTGTTGCCCATGCCACAGAACGACCCGTCTCGCCGTCCCTGGGAGCGACTCGACCCCGCGGTCGCGCGCGTCCTGCGGCCGGGGCTCCCGGCCCTGGTCGACGACGTGATCGCCGCGGTGCGCGAGAACGTGCCGCCCTACCGGCGCTCACTGGAGGGCGCCTTCGGGCGCAACGTGCGGATCGGAGTCGAGCAGGCTCTCGGCGGCTTCCTCGAGCTCGTGGAGTCCGGCGACGAGGCGCGACTGCCCGGCCGCGAGGTGTACGTCGCGCTCGGCCGCGGGGAGCTGCGCGAGGGGCGCTCGCTCGACGCCCTGCTCGCCGCCTATCGCGCCGGCGCGCAGCTCTCGTGGCGGCGTCTCGCCGCCGCCGGTGACGCCGCCGGACTCGAGCCGCCCGTCCTCTACACGCTCGCCGAGGCCATCTTCGCCTACATCGACGAGCTCTCGGCGGCGTCGGCCGAGGGCTTCGCTCAAGAGCAGTCGGCTACCGCGGGCGAGCGCGGAGCGAGGCGCCGGCGCCTGCTCGAACTGCTGTCCCGCGAGTCTGCGGCGTCCCCCAGCGACATCGAGGCTGCGGCCGAGCAGGCGGCGTGGCCGCTGCCGGACAGGGTCGCCGCGCTGGCCTTCGAGAGCGAGCGGGCGGACCGGATCGCCACCCGCCTCCCGCCCGACGTGCTCGTCGCTGCGGCGGAGCCCGTCACGTGGGCACTCGTCCCCGATCCCGGCGCCCCGGGGCGCCGCGCCGAGCTCGAGCGCGCGCTGGGAGGCGCCGCAGCGGCGGCGCTCGGCTCGGTGGTCGCGTGGCCCGAGGCGGCGCAGTCGGTCCGACGAGCCGATCTCGCCCTCTCGGTGGCCAGGGCGGGCGGAGGGGCCGAGCTCGTGGTCGCCGACGAGCACATGCTCGAGCTCCTGCTCGCCAGGGACGACGAACTGACGGCGGACCTCGTCCGCACCCGGCTCGCGCCGCTGCGTGAGCTCAGGGCCGGCCCCCGGGGCCGGCTCACCGAGACGCTGCGCGCCTGGCTCGACTACGCCGGCGAGGTCCGCCCCGTCGCCGAGGCGCTCCACGTCCACCCTCAGAGCGTGCGCTACCGGGTGGCCCAGCTGCGGGAGCTATTCGGCCCCGCGCTCGATGAGCCGGCGTCACGGCTCGAGCTCGCGCTGGCCATGCGAGCGGCCGGCAGCGACGGGAGCCCGAGTGCGCCTTAGCTAAGACGGTGTTCAGGTCGCTATGGTCCTCCCTTGACCGTTAGACGCCGAAGCGTCCCTCGCGAGCGCCCACAGGCGCGAGGCGGAAGAGTCGCCGCCACCTGGGAGGCCTGCCTGCGCCGGCTCGCCGAGCTGATCGACCAGCTCTGACGTTCGGCCTCGCCCCCAACTCCCAGCCGACCTTCCAGCCCACCGGAGAGAGGCCAAGGTTCCCTCCTCCGACCCCCTCCGACCGGGTCGCCCCGCTGGCGTTCCACCCTCGCCCTGCTCACGACCGCGGCATCGCCTTTGCCCTGATGCAGACGCTGGTCGTACCCGCGCTGCCCTTCTTTCAGCGCGAGTTCGCCACCACGGCCAACGGGGCCACGTGGAGCGCCACCGACTTCCTCCTCTTCTCCTCGGTGCTTACTCCGCTGCTCAGCAAGCTCCGCGACGCCTAGGCCAGAAGCGCATGCTGGGCTCTCGCTCACGGTCTTCGGCCTCGGGCCCTCGGCGGGGCGCTCTCGTGGAGCCTCGGCTCCCTCGTCGCCTTTCGCGTGCGCAGGGTGCCCGCGCCGCCGTCTTTCCCCTCTCCTTCGGGATCATCCGGGACGAGTTCCCCCCGGAGAAGGTCGGGTTCGCGATCGGCACGGTGAGGCTCGGTGTTCGCGCGGGTGGAGGTGTCGGCCTCGTGACGAGCGGTGTGATCCTCGAGCACCTCGACTGGCACTGGCTGTTCCTCATCGGCGGCATCCCCGTGCTCGTCGCCGCCTGCGCTGATAGCCCTGTTCGTGCCCAAGTCGCCGAAGAGCGTCCCGACGAGGCCCGACTACGCGGGCGCGGCGACGCTGTCGCTCGCGCTGGCGTCGCTCCTGCTCGGGATCAGCCAGGGCAACTCGTGGGGCTGGTCCTCGGGTGGCGTCCTCGGCCTCCTGACGGCGAGCGCGATCCTCTTCGTCACCTCGGCATCGCCTTCTCGTTCGCCGCGATCGGAAAGCTCGCCGTCGACAACGCGCAGGCGCACGGACCGGGGTCGCGACCGGGATCAACATGCGCACGGTCGCCGCGCCCTCGGGGCCCAGATCGCGGCGACAATCATCTCGGCGAACACGCTGGCGGGCACGCGGTGCCCGCGGAGGTCGGGTTCACCGCCGCCTTCGCGATGGGCGCGGTCGGCGTCGCGGTGGCGCTCGTGCCGACGGTGGTGCTTACCCGCGCCCAGCGGCCCGGGCGGCGGAATCGCGTGGGCGAGGCCGAGCTAGAAGCAGTCGGGTAGGCGGCGTCACCGTCGCCCCTCCATAAGCTTCCCCGGCGCTCTGCCAGAGGGTGAGCGATGGGACTCGAACCCACGACCGCCTGGACCACAACCAGGAGCTCTACCACCTGAGCTACGCCCACCAGGGAGGTCGGAATCTAGCATCGGGGCGGGACTCCCGCCCGCTCCGCCGTAGCCCTGGCGCCCCGAGGACGTCGTGCTCGAGGAGCCGACGCGGTCGAGGAAGAGCACGGCCGATCTCCGGCTGGAGGCAGCGCAAGATGCCCATCGATTCGCCCCCGGCGGGCCCGTCGCTACCGCACCGGCACGACCTCGCGCTCGTCCGCCACTGCCTCGACGACCTCCGCCTCCGGCTCGCGCTCCTCGCGGGCGCAGACGATGCGGAACGATCCCGTCCCGATGGCCGGGTCGGCCTCGATCGGCAGCCCGCGGATCGAGTCCCACCCGAGCCGATCGACCTCGAACGGGTTCATCACGACCGCGACCGCCGGCCACTCGCAGGTGGCGTTGTGCTGGTCGATCGCCCGGGAGATCGCCTCGAGGTTCTTGGCTTCGGAGGCTCATGTGCGGTCCCGGACCATGACTAGCTCCGCGGAGCCGGCGTACTCGCCGGCGGGGCGGGAGGCGCCGCCGGCTCGGCGGCCTCGAACCGCGGCAGCGCCGCCGCGATCGTGCGCTCGAGGCCGTCGCGCACGCTCAGCTGGGGCTCCCATCCGAGCAGGTCGCGAGCGCGCGCGATGTCGGGCTGGCGCACCTTCGGGTCGTCGACGGGCAGCGCCTCGAAGACGATCTCCGAGCGCGACTCGCACAGCTCGACGACGGCCTCGGCCATCTCGAGCAGGGTCATCTCGTGGGGGTTGCCCAGGTTCACCGGCTCGTGCACGCCCGACTCGGCCAGGGCCACAAGCCCGCGGATCAGGTCGTCGACGTAGCAGAAGGATCGCGTCTGCGAGCCGTCGCCGAAGACCGTGACCGGCTTGTCGGCGAGCGCCTGGCGCAGGAAGGTGGGGATCGCGCGGCCGTCGTTGGGGCGCATGCGGGGGCCGAAGGTGTTGAAGATCCGTGCGATGGCGGTGTCGAGCCCCTGCTGGCGCAGGTAGGCCATGGTCAGCGCCTCGGCGTAGCGCTTGGCCTCGTCGTAGACGCCGCGCGGACCGATCGGGTTGACGTTGCCCCAGTAGGTCTCGGCCTGGGGGTGGATCAGCGGGTCGCCGTAGACCTCCGATGTCGAGGCCAGCAGGAAGCGGGCTCGCTTTCGCTTGGCCAGGCCGAGCGAGTTGTGCGTGCCGTAGGCGCCGACCTTGAGGGTGTGAAGCGGCAGGCGCGCGTAGTCGATCGGGCTCGCCGGTGAGGCCATGTGGTAGATGAAGTCGATCGGCTCGTCGATCTCGTAGTGCGAGGTGATGTCGAGGTTTAGGAAGCGAAACTGCGCGCCCTCGCGTACGTGGGAGATGTTGGCGAGGTTGCCGGTCTCGAGGTTGTCGACGCAGACCACCCGATGCTCGCGTGAAAGCAGGTAGTCGCAGAGGTGGGAGCCGAGGAACCCGGCGCCGCCGGTGACGAGTGAGGTGGGCATATGCTCTGACTGTACCTCGGCACGCAAGCGTCGTCGAGACGCTACTGGTAGAGCACGTAGTCGGGCCTCGGGTCGAGCCGCATAACGCTCGACGGGCTCATGAGGCCGCGGTCCAGCCGGTAAAAGAGGCAGAAGCCGTTGAACAGATGCGACGAGCTCAACGCCTCGTATCCGGCGGACTTGGCACCCGCGCTCCCGATTCCGTCGAAGCTCAGCGTCGTGGCGACCGCCGAGCTGCGCCGGATCCGCGACTCGTACCGCACGCTCTCGCGCCGGAACTGATGTATCACGAGCAGCTTCTGCGGAAGGCGGTACCGGCGCGCGATGCGCGTGAGCTGGTCGGAGACGCCGTTGACCGTCCGCGCGTCGACGGACCCGTCGGTGCGGCCGGGACGACCGTAGGGACCGACGTTCCACTCCGGATCGAGCGCGAGGTCGACGTCGGGCTCGCGCAGCCAGCGCTCGAGCGCCTTGACCTCGGAGGAGAAGGGGGAGCGGCCGGGCTGTATGTCGAGGACCAGCCGCGCGTTCGCCCGCCGGGCCGCGCCCAGGTACCTGGCGATCGTGCTCTGGGACTGTCGGAAGCGGTAGAGCCCGTCCGCGCCCCGGTCCGCCGTGGCGATCGTGACCACGAGCTCGAACGCGCGGATCGGCGGGCGATAGCGGGGGAATCGATAACGCTCGGTCTCGGTGCGGACCCGGCGCCAGGCCTCCAAAGGACTGAGGCGGCCCAGGACGGTCGCCTTCATCTGCGGAGCGCCGTAGAGCGAGACCACCCGGTGGGAGGAAGAATCTCGGTTGCCCCGTTGGGCAGGCGCGTCGGCTCGCCGAGGTCACTGCGGGCGCCGACCGAGCCGTGCGGCTCGGGCGTCGCCTCGCGCAGCTCGGAGCTGAGGGGCGGCTTGGGGCGAGCGGCGAGGCCGCCGGGTGCGGCCGCGCCGGCGGGCACGGCGAGCGCCCCCGCGAGCGCGGCGAGCGCGGCGATCAGCAGCAACAGCGGCCTGTACGGGTTTCGTTGGCGAGCTTCTCGAAACGCCCCGGCAGGATTCGAACCTGCGACCTAGGGATTAGAAGTCCCTCGCTCTGATCCGCTGAGCTACGGGGGCGAGCCGGGCGGCGGTCCACCGTCCACGGTCGGATCGTAGTCGGGAGGGGCGGCCGACCACGTCTCATCCGAGCCGCCTGACGCCCACGGCGAGCGCGCGGATCACGTCGCCGATCACCGAGGAGCGATCGTTGGGGGGCATGAAATTGAACTCGCCGAAACCGGCCACCCCCATCGCCGCCCGCGCCCTGATGTAGTCCACGCGCCACCGGTTGACCCAGTCGCGCGAGCGCCGATCCACGTTGCCGCCGAGGGAGCGGGTGACGATGTAGCCGGGCGTGAGGCCGACGAGGTATCGGCGCGATAGGGCCGCTCGGTCGCCGCCACCCCGCGCGAGCGCGCGCTGGCCCGCGGCCCGCTGGTAGGCGGCACTTCTCGCCCGTCCGCGAAGAACGGGTACTCCTCGCCGACGAGACGGACGCTCGAGATGTTTACCCGCCTCCAGAAGCGCCTGAAGCTCGTAGGTGAGGCGCGCGCCCGCGATCGGAAAGGCGTCGTGCGACATGTGCACGAGCCCGCGCATCGGTCGATCGCCGAGCGGCTCGCGACCCTCGTAGAGGCCGAATAGAATCCCGCGGGTGAAGTCGCGGTAGCGTCGCCCGCTGGAGCCGGCGACCTCGGTCAGGATCTCGTCGAACTGCCAGGCGGCGACTTCGCCCTCGCGTATGCGGGAGCGGAGGCGATCGCGGAAGCGCCGGCCGAGCTCCGTGCCCCAGCGCACCCGCGTGTGCTCCGACCCCTGAGCACCCCAGCCAGCGAGGGCATCGACCCGGTGAGATCGCTCTGGTCGGTAGCGGCGAGCGTCTCGGCCTCCCGGCGGCTCACCCGGCGGCGGTCCCAGAGCGTGCTCTCGCTGATCTGCAGTATCGGGGCATAGCCGTAGCGCTCGCCGGCGATCTCGGCGGGCGAGGGACTCGTCGCGAGCCTGGCGCCGTAGCGCGGCTGGGCCGAGTAGTTGCCGAAGTACACCAGCGCCCTCGATGGGAACCCCGCCGAGTTCAAGCTCCTGACGATGACCGGCAGACGGTCCGAGGGGTAGTAGGAGACGAGCGCGGTCGGCCGCGCGCTGGAGGCCTCGGCGGCGGCGGGCGCGAGGGCGACGGCGAGGGCGGCGAGCGATGCCGCTAGGGTCGCGAGCCACGCGCGCCTCGATCCTCTGATCAGGTGCCGATCGTGGCGCACGAAAAGCCCGAACCCGGCGGAGCGCCCGAAGTAGCGCAGTGGGTTGGTGTCCTTCCTGCTCGTTGCGCATCGGGGCGGCCGGATTTGAACCGGCGACTTCGTGCTCCCAAAGCACGCGCGCTACCAGGCTGCGCCACGCCCCGTCCGGAGTGGAGTCTAGGCGTGGCGGCAGCTCTGGGCGCTAGGGTGCCGCCCCGCCATGGCCGATGTCCAGCCCCTGCACACCCTCCGCTACGACCTTCGCTCGGTCGGCTCGCTCGACGCGGTCATCGCGCCGCCCTACGACGTGATCGACTCGGTCCGCCGCGCCGAGCTCGCGGCGCGGAGCCCGTTCAACGTCGTCGAGATCGATCTTCCCGATCCGGGCGACGGCGGCGATCCCTACCTGCACGCGACGACGGTCCTCGAGGCCTGGCGCGAGCAGGGCATCCTCGTCCACGAGCGCGAGCCCGCCGTGTGGGCGCTCGCCCAGGACTTCACGGCTCCCGACGGCAGCCGCCGCACGCGCCGGGGGTTATTCGCGCGCGTGCGCGTGGAGGACTACGGCCCCGGGCGAATCCGCCCCCACGAGCGCACACAGCCGGCGCCCAAGGAGGACCGCCTGCGGCTGACCCGGGCGACTCGCACGAACCTCTCGCCCATCTTCAGCCTGTTCGACGACCCCGAAGGTGCGGCCGCGACGGCGCTCGACCCCGCCACCGAGCAGAAGCCGTTCGCGACGGCGACCGACGACGAGGGGACCGAGAGCCGCCTCTGGCGCGTCGGCGACCCGGCCACCATCGGGGCCGTCCAGCGAGCTCTCGCGGACCGGGAGCTCCTGATCGCCGACGGCCACCACCGCTACGAGACCGCGCGCCTCTACGCGGACGAGATCGGCGGCGAGGGCGAGCACTCCTACGTGCTCATGTTCCTGTGCGCGCTGTCTGACCCCGGTCTGGAGGTCTTCCCGATGCACCGCCTGCTGACCGGCCTCGGCGATCCCGCGGTCCAGGAGCGACTCGGAGCGGCGCTCAGGCGAGACTTCGAGGTCGTGCGCGTCGATCGCTCGCGGATCGAGCCTCCGGCCGACTCGGGTGGGGTGGCCTTCGGGTACATGGACTCCCACTTTCGACAGCCCTATCGCCTGACGCTGAGGGACGCCGGCATCGCTGCCGAGGCCCTGCCCGATCGCTCGGATGCCTACCGCGCGCTCGACACGGCTTTGCTCGAGGCCCTCATCCTGCGCGGGGTCCTCGGGCTCAGTGAGGCCGACGTCGCCGCCCAGCGCGGCGTGAGCTACGCGAAGAGCACGGCCGAGGCGCTCGACGCCGTCGAGTCCGGGGACGTCGACGCCGCCTTCTTCATGCGCGCGACCCCGGTCGAGCAGGTTCAGGCCGTCGCTGCGGTGGGAGAGTCGATGCCCCCCAAGTCGACCTTCTTCCACCCCAAGGTGCCGACCGGCCTGGTCTTCAATCCGCTCGAGTGACCGCCGCCCTCGCGCCTTGACCCCGCCGGCCGCCGAGCCACAGGCGCTCCTGCGCTGGGGCGGGCCTCTGGCGGGGCGCCGTCCACCGGACCGCCGGACCGGCGCTCATCGAAGGGGTGCTCTCCGAGCGCCGGAAGCGGCCCGGTCTGCCGCCGCCGGGGGTAGAATCGCCCCCGACGATGGTCAAGATCTACACGCGCGGGGGGGACGACGGCACGACCGGGCTCTGGTACGGCGGGCGGGTCCAGAAGTCGGGCGCGCGTCCCGAGGCTTACGGTTCGGTCGACGAGGCCGGCGCCGCCCTAGGTCTCTGCCGGGCCGCGGCCCACGACGACCCCGAGCTCCACGACGACCTGCTGCGCCTCCAGGGCGAGCTGTTCGTGGCCGGCGCCCAGCTCGCCACCGCCCCGGAGGCCGTCGAGCGCCTCGAGGAGGGCGTTTCGCGCTTGACCGAGGAGATGATCGAGCGCCTCGAGGCCGACATCGACCGCTACATGGATCGGGTTGACCTCCCCCCGAAGTTCGTAATCCCCGGTGGAACCGAGCTCTCGGCCCGCCTCGACCTCGCGCGCACGGCGATGCGGCGCGCCGAGCGGCGCGTGGTCGCGCTCAAGCTCGCCGGGGACCTCGAAGACGAGACCGTGCTGCGGTTCGTCAACCGTGCCTCTGACTTCCTGTTCGCGGCCGCCCGCTACGCCGACGAGTCCGAGCCCGAGCTGTTCGAGGGACGCGGGTGAAACCGTTCTCGCGCAAGGCCGACGAGGGCGAGCGCCGCATGCAGGCGGTCTCGCGCCGCGAGAACGGCGCGGTGCGCAACACCGTCCAGATCCGCGGCCATCGCCTGCTCGCCGACGAGCCCACCGATCAGGGCGGGGAGGACCAGGGACCGAGCCCGCTCGAGCTGCTCGCCGGGAGCCTCGCCTCGTGCACCGCGATCACCATGCAGATGTACGCCGACCGCAAGGGGTGGGAGATCGGCGAGGTCGTGGTCGGCGTCAACTACCAGCCGGCCCAGCGCGGCTGCCCAACCCGCTTCGAGATGGTCGTCGAGCTGCCCAAGGAGCTGCCCGAGGAACAGCGGACGCTGCTGATGCAGGCGGCCGCGAAATGCCCCGTCCATCGAACCCTCGAGGGCGAGGTCATGTTCGAGGAGCGGCTCAAGGTCAGGTAGGCCGCGTCGGCCGGGTGCGTTACAGCACCGTCGCGCCCGCCTGGCTGAGCTCTGAGACCGCCTCGGCGGTCGGGACGATCCCCTCGGCGTCGACACCGCGTGAGGCTCCGGTGTCGACGGTCACCGAGTAGCCCTCGGCGAGAGCATCGAGAGCCGTCCCCCGGACGCAGATGTTGGTGGCGAGTCCCGCCAGATAGACCGAGTCGATGCCCCGCTCGCTCAGCAGGCGGCCGAGGTCCGGCCGCTCGAACGCCGAGTAACCCTCGGTCTCGCGGTCCTGGCCCTTGTCGAGGACGACGTCGACGTGCTCGCGTTCGAGGGCGGGGTGAAGCTCGGCGCCCTCGGTCCCCTGCACGCAGTGGACGGGCCAAGGGCCGCCCTGCTCCGCGAACGAGGAGTGGTCGGGCGGATGCCAATCCCGGGTCGCGACGACGAGCTCAAAGCCGTCGGAGCCGGCGAGCTCGTTCAGGCGGCCGGCGATCTCGTCACCCTCGGGAACCGCGAGCGCGCCGGCGGGCGGGGTGAAGTCGTTCTGGAAGTCGACGATGATGAGCGCCTCGGGCATGGCTCGATAATACGCCGCCGATGGCGAGCTGCGACCGACTCCGCGAGCTCCTGCTCACCCCCGAGGCGGCGGCCGAGATGGACGCCCCCGGCTCGACCGACGCGGCGGTGCTCATCCCCCTCTTCGAGCGGGAGGGTGAGCTGCACGCCGTCTTCACCGAGCGCGGCGCCGACCTGCACCGCCACGGTGGCGAGATCTCCTTCCCGGGCGGGCGCCGGGACCGCCCCGACGAGGATCTCCGCGCCACCGCCCTGCGCGAGGCCCAGGAGGAGATCGGCCTGGCGCCCGAGGCCGTCGAGCTCGTGGGGGCCCTGTCTCCCACCGGCACGTTCGTGACGAGCTACCGGATCCATCCCTTCGTCGGAGTGATCGAGCCGGAACCCGAGTGGGTGCTCCAGCCGACCGAGGTCGCGGCCGTGCTCGAGCTGTCGCTCCCAGCGCTCCTGCGCGGCTATGAGGCCAAGCGCCTGTGGAGCAGGGGCGTGCCGTTCAAGACCCCGACCTACACGATCGACGGTGACTTCGTGTGGGGGGCGACGGCCCGGATCGTGGAGGAGCTGCTCGACCGGCTGTCGCCGGTGATCTGACGCCGCTGCCGAGGCCCGCCGCCACCAAAGGAGGGGCGCGCTCGTCTGCCCCTCCTACACGTCCTTCTCGATCGGGACGTCCACGAGGTTGCCCCACTCTGTCCACGATCCGTCGTAGTTCTTCACGCTGTCCTGGCCCAGCAGCTCGTGCAGGACGAACCACGTGTGGGCCGAGCGCTCGCCGATGCGGCAGTAGGCGATCACGTCGTCTCCGTCGGAGACCCCCTTGCCCCCGTAGAGCTCGCGCAGCTCGCCGGCGTCCTTGAAGGAGCCGTCCTGGCGCACCGCCTGAGCCCACGGAACCGAGGCTGCGCCCGGGATGTGGCCCGCACGCTGCGCGCCCTCCTGCTCGTAGCCGGCCATGGAGATCAGCTCGCCGGAGAACTCCTGGGGGGAGCGCACGTCGACGAGCTTGGTGCGGGAGTCGAGCGCCTCGTGAACCTCGTCGCGGCGGGCGCGGATCGTCTCGTCGGGGCCGCGGGCCACGAAGGTCGCGGGCGAGTGGTCGGGCTCCTCCCTGGTGGTCGGGCGGCCCTCCTCGATCCACTTCTCGCGCGGACCGTTCATGAGCAGGACCTTGTCGTGGCCGTAGTACTTGAGGTACCAGTAGGTGTAGGCGGCGAACCAGTTGTTGCGGTCGCCGTAGAGGACGATGGTGTGGTCGTTCGATACCCCGCGGCTGCCGAAGAGGTCGCCGAACTCTTGCGGACCGAGGAAGTCGCGCCTGACCTGATCCTGAAGGTCGTGCTTCCAGTCGAATCCGATCGCCCCGGGAATGTGGGCCTCCCGGTAGAGGCCGGGGTTCTCATCGACCTCGACGATCCTGATCGAGTCGTCGTTGAGGTGCTCCTGCACCCACTCGGTCTCGACGAGAACGTCCTTGGCGTACTCCGCCACGGTCAGCTCACCTCCGCTGGTTCAGAGAAAAAGGATCAAAGTCGGTTGGCATTCGACCCTTTCTACCACTCTCGCCGGGGTCTTACCCGCTCAGGCCCCGAGCACGAGGTCTACGCCGGCCCGCACCGCCCCGACCCAGGCATCGACGTCGGACCGATCCTGCCAGACGATCTCGACCGGCATCCGGTTGGCCTCCCCCACGCGGCGCACGATCGCCGCGCCTTCGGCGAGCACTTGGCCCTCGACCGTTCCGGCAGCCTCGTACACGAGCCCGCGAACGCCCGAGTCGACGATCTTCGAGGCCATCGACTCGAGGCGTGAGCCGTGGAGCGCGGCGACCGCCTCCGCCTCGCCGGCGGCGGTCCCCATCAACCAGCACATCACGCTCACTCCGCCGAGGTGGGGAAGCAACGTCGAGAGACGATCCGGATCGGCGACCACGGCCTGCGCTCCCGCGGCCTCGATCTCATCGAGCATGCCCGGGTCGCGCGTGGTGCCCCGGACGGCGTGGCCCTCGGCGGCGAGTCCGGCGGCGAGCTCGCGCCCGCGGCAGCCGCACCCGACGATCAGAACGCGCGCCACCGCCGCTCAGCCTGACCCGGTCGCGAACAGCGCCTCCTCCATGCCGGCGCGAGTCTAAGGCGACCCGAGCCGCGACCGCACTGGCGCCATCCAGTCGATCCAATGCTCGCCCCTGGGGCGCCGAGCGTGTGGAGCCGGTCGACGTGCTGATGCCCGCTGAGGCATGCTCTGGTGCGTGCGCACGACCATCCGGCTCGACATCGACCTCCTTGACGCGGTTCGGCGCCGGGCGGCCGAGCGCCGAACCGCCCTCACGAGGCTGGGCGAGGACGCCCCGCCCGGCGTCACCGCGACGACGTGAGCGCCGGCGACCGGTCGCAGCCGCTCGTGCTGGCCGAGCGCGACGGCGCCATCGCCGTCGCGCGCCTGAACCGCCCGGATGCCGGCAACGCGCTCTCGGCCGAGCTCATGGACGAGCTGCTGGCGCGGATCGAGGAGTGGGACGCCGACGCCGAGGTTCGCTGCGTGATCATCGCCGGCAGCGACGATGTGTTCGCCGCCGGAGGCGACATCCCGGCCCTGCGCGCCCGCAACGCTAGCGATGCGCTGGCCCAGGCCGGCCATGCCAGCTTCTGGTCGCGGCTCGCCGCCTGCCGGATGCCGCTCGTGGCGGCGGTGTCCGGATACGCGCTCGGCGGCGGCCTCGAGCTGGCGCTGGCGTGTGACCTCGTGGTGGCCGCGGAGGGCTCCGAGCTCGGCCAGCCGGAGATCATGCTCGGGCTTATTCCGGGCGGGGGCGGGACGCAGCGGCTGGCGCGCTCGGTGGGCAAGCAGCGGGCCATGGAGCTCGTCCTCACCGGCCGGCGGATCGACGCGGCCGAGGCGGAGCGGATGGGCCTCGTGAACCGCGTGGCGCCCAAGCGCCGCTGGCTGGACGAGGCGCTCGACCTGGCCCGTACCGTGGCCGAGCGGCCCCCGCTCGCCGCGCGGCTCGCCAAGCAGGCGGTCCTCGTGGCCGAGGAGACCTCGCTCGCGGCCGGCCTCGCCGAAGAGCGGCGGCTGTTCGAGCGCGCGGTCGCGACCGAGGATCGCATCGAGGGCGTGAGCGCCTTTCTCGAGCGCCGGCAGCCGCAGTTCCGGGGGCGGTGAGCGCTGCTGAGCCCTCCCGGAGCGATCGTCTGAGCGTGGCCACCGCCGACTTCTCCGTCCTCGGCCTCGGTGGCTCGGAGGCGAGCGCCTCCGAGTACCTGGCCGAGATTCACCGCCGCCTCGAGGCCCAGGACCGCGTCGGCTTCCGGATGCACGCCATGGGCACCTCGCTCGAGGGCTCGGTCGCCGACATCCTCGCCCTGGTCGGCCAGATGCACGCGGTCCCGCTCGAGCTGGGCCTGCCCCGGGCCTACACGGTGCTCAAGCTCGACGAGCGCCGCGACCGGCCCGAGCAGACGCTCGCCGACAAGGAGCGCGCCGTGGACGAGCGCCTCGAGGGATAAGCCCGGAGCGAGATCGTCCGCGACGACAACTTCTGGACGGCTGACTCCGCGCGCTCGGCCGCCCCGGCGGCCCCCCGCGCGCTACTCGAACTGCCCGCCGACGCCCTGGTCGACGGTCTCGCCCTCCTGCTGCTTCTCCTCTCCGGTGCCGGCGGCGGCCGCGCCGTTGCGAGCCGCCCCGTCGCCGGACACCTGGCGCCCCTTCTCCTTGAGGTAGTTCAGCAGCCCGCCGAGCACGAGCATCTCCCGCTCGGTCGGGGCCAGGTCATGGGTCACCTTGAGCTCGTCGCCCGAGTCGTCGATGCGCACGGTGATCTCCTCGGATCCCGATTCGAGCTCGTCCCGGATGTGAGGGAGCGACCAGAGCTGGCCGACCTCCGCGCGGTCGTAGTCCGAATCGTCCTTGAACAGCAGTGCGAGGATCCCCTGGGCCACCAGGTTGCGCCGGTGGATCCGCGCGAACGACTTGGCGAACACGGCCTTGACCCCGAGCTGCAGCGGCGCGAGCGCGGCGTGCTCGCGCGAGGACCCCTGACCGTAGTTGTGGCCGCCGACGATGAAGCCCTCGCCCCACTCCTTGAGCCGGCGGCGGAACTCGGGATCGCGGTGGCGAAAGGTGAACTCGGCGATCGCCGGGATGTTCGAGCGGTAGCTCATGACCTCGACCCCGTCGGGCGCGAGGTCGCCGGTCGAGATGTTGTCCGGCTGGACGGTCGCGATCCGCGCCTGGAGCGACTCCTCGATCGGCGTGTGCTGGGGCGGCGTCTTGATGTTCGGGCCGCGGGGTATCTCGATCCGCTCGGCCTCCTCCCTCTCGGCGGGGGGGAAGATGTGGACGTCGTCGATATAGGGCTTGAGCGCGGGCATGGGCAGAAGCTCGGGCGCGTCGCCGTACTCGCGCGGGTCGGAGATCCTTCCGCTGAGCGCCGAGACCGACGCCACGGCGGGCGAGCACAGGTACACCGAGTCCTCGGGCGTGCCCGAGCGCCCCGGGAAGTTGCGGTTGAAGGTGCGCAGCGAGTTGGCGTCCGAGGGCGGCGCCATTCCCATGCCCACGCACGGCCCGCAGACCGGCTCGAGCATGCGCACGCCGCCCTCGACGAGCTGGCGGTAGACGCCGGATTCGGCGATCGCGGCGAGGATCTGGCGCGAGCCTGGCGTGGCGGTCGCAGCCAGCGAGGCGTGCACGATCTGGCCGCCGTTGTCGGCGAGCACGGCAGCCGGCAGAGCGAGGTCTGCGTAGGCGGAGTTCACCGACGAGCCGAAGCAGACCTGTGCGAGCTCGGTCCCCACGACCTCCTCGACGGGTACGACGTTGTCGGGGTTCGAGGGCTTGGCCACGAGCGGCCCCAGCTCGTTCAAATCGATGTCGACCCGCTCGTCGTAGGAGCACCCGCTCTCGGGCCCGAGCTCGGAGAAGTCGCCCTCGCGGTCTTGGGTCTCGAGCCACTCGCGGGTCTTCTCGTCGGGCGGAAAGACCGCCGAGGTCGCTCCGAGCTCGGCGATCATGTTGGCGATCGTTCCTCGCTCGGGGATCGACAGGTCGGCGGTGCCCGGCCCCGTGAACTCGAAGACCTTGCCCTTCCCCCCGCTCGCCGAGCGCCGGCGCAGGAGCTCGAGGATGATGTCCTTCGACTGGACCCACGGACGCTCGAGGGTCCCCTCGAGACGAACCTCCACGACCGCGGGACAGGCGATCGCGTACGGGTAGCCGCCCATGGCCACGGCCACGTCGAGCCCACCGGCGCCGATGGCGATCATCCCCATCGCCCCGCTCGTCGTCGTGTGGGAGTCCGCCCCGACCATGATCTGGCCCGGCTTGGCGAAGCGCTCGATCGAGATGTAGTGGCTGATCCCGTTGCCCGGCCGCGAGTAGTGGATCCCGTACTTGCGTGCGAGCGCCTGCAGCATGCGGTGGTCGTCGGGGTTCTTGAAGTCGAGCTGGACGACGTTGTGGTCGATGTACTGGACCGCCCGATCGACCCCCACGCGGGAGACCCCAAGCTGCTCGAACTGCATCAGCGCCATCGTCCCGGTGGCGTCCTGGAGCAGCGTCTGGTCGATCTTCAGCGCGATCGGTGCGCCCGGCTTGAGCTCGCCCTCGACGAGGTGGTCCTTGAGGATCTGGCGCGTCAGGTTCTCGGGCATGGGACCTCTGCTTCCCGCGTCGGGGCTCGAGGCGAAACCTAGCGGGCCTGTCCGGCGTTTCCCCCGGCGCACACGAAGCGCGCACGCGCCTGGGCGAGCGTCGGACGCTCTCCGCCCACACCGCGCGCCTCGGCGCTGACCTCGAGCCGGCGCCCCTCCCGCCGCTCGACCCGGGCGTCGACGCGCACGAAGGTTCCCACGGGCGCGGACTCACGGTAGTCGACCTCGAGGCGCCGGGTGAGCACGCTCTCGCCCTCGTTCAGGACGCACAGAGCCATCGCCTCGTCGAGCGCGCAGGCAAGCACCCCGGCGTGGGCCTGGCCGGGCGGGCCCTGGTGGTCCTGCTTGACGAAGAAGCGACCGCTCACTCCCGGACCCCGCTCCGCCGGCTCGATCTCCATCTGGAGGCCGAAGAGGTTCGCGGGGCCGCAGCCGAAGCAGAGCTCGTGGTGGGTGAGCGTCATGGCCGGGCGCCGAGGCTACCCACGGCCGCCCGGACGGCGGAGGGGGGCTCGCCTACGCCGCGGCCTCGGCTCCCGCCCCCGCGGTCGCCGCGTCGACCTCGTCGTGCGATACCCAGTGCCCCTCGATGCTCGTTGGTGCGTCGCGCAGGTAGCGCTCGGCGTCGAGGGCCGCCTGGCAGCCAGTGCCCGCGGCCGTCACCGCCTGGCGGTAGGTGTGGTCGACGAGGTCGCCCGCCGCGAACACGCCCTCCCGGTTGGTCCGCGTCGACTTGCCCTCGGTGAGCACGTAGCCGTCCTCGTCGGTCTCGACCTGACCCTCGACGAGGGCCGAGTTCGGCTGGTGGCCGACGGCGATGAAGGCCCCCACGACCTCGAGGTCGAGGAGGTCGCCGGAGCCGTCGCCCGACCCATTCGGGCTACGCAGCACCGCCCGCGACAGCGAGCCGCCACCGTCCTCCTCGAAGCGGTCCACCAGGTAAGGGGTGAGGAACTCGATGTTCTCGATCCCCCGCGCGCGATCGATCATGATCTGCGACGCGCGGAACTCGTCGCGGCGGTGGACGAGCTTGACCTCGCTGGCGAACTTCGACAGGAAGATGGCCTCCTCCATGGCGCTGTCGCCGCCGCCCACGATCAGGGTCGGCTTGTCGCGAAAGAAGGCCGCGTCGCAGGTCGCGCAGTAGGAGACGCCGCGCGCGGCGAGCTCCTGCTCCCCGGGGACCCCGAGCTTGCGCGGCTCGGCGCCCATGGCGAGGATCACCGAGCGAGCCCGGAGCTCGCGGCCGCCCACCCACACGCGGTGGAGACCGCCGTCGCGGGCGAGCTCGACGCGCGTGGCCTCGTCGGTGATGAAGCGGGTCCCGAAGCGCTCGGATTGAGCCCGCAGCTCGCTCATCAACGCAGGACCCATGATCCCGTCCCGAAAGCCGGGATAGTTCTCGACCTCGGTGGTCTGCTGGAGCAGGCCGCCCCACAGAAAGCCCTCGATCACGAGCGGCTTGAGGTCGGCGCGGGAGGTGTAGAGGGCCGCGGTATAGCCCGCCGGCCCACTCCCCACGATGATGACGTCCTCGATGTCCTGGTCGTGCTGGCTCATGTGGCCTCCACCGTCACTTTACTTTCTGAAGTATAGCTTCCGTGGCGCTCGCGCTCCCACTCCGCGACCGTCTGCCGGAGCTGGAAGGTAGCCACCACGCCGGGCGGTATCGGCAGCCAGAAGGCGATCGTGCGGTAGGCGAGCACGGCCGGGAACACGATTTCGGCCGGCTGCTCGAACAGCAGGAAGGCGCCGATCATGCCCGCGTCTATGGTCCCCACCCCACCGGCCGGCGAGGGGAGCAGGTTCGCGACCATGCCGACGAAGAACCCCTGCACGAGCACCGCAAAGGCGACTTCTCCGCCGAAGGCCTCGAAGCTCGCCCACAGGATGCCGATCTGGGCGGCCCAGTAGCCGATCGCCCCGGCCACGGCGAGGGCGCCGCGGCGGGGGTGGCGGAGGTAGTCGATCACCGTGCGCACCCCGGTGGCCACCGTGGCCGGGCCGGTGGCGAGACGGCCGAGCAGGCGGCCGAGCCGGCGATGATCGCCGCTGAGGCGGGTCAGGCGTCGCTCGATGTCCCCGGGGATGAGCGCGATCAGACCGACGCCCACGAGCACGACCCCGGCGATCGACGCGGGAACGATCGTGCCCCCCACCGGGCCGGGTCCGGGCAGCGCACCGGTCCGCAGGAGAGTCCCGAAGACGAGCAGCGTCAGCAGGTAGAGCGCGTACAGGAGGACGATGAAAGCGACCATCCGGCAGGCTCCCTGGCGGCGCTCCATGCCCGCCTTGCGCAGCGCCCAGTAGGTGAGCGCGATCCCCGCCGCCCCGCCGGCCGAGAAGATCCGGGTGGCCGCGAACCCGGCGACCGTGATCTGGTAGGAGGCGGAGATGTCGAGCCGGCGTCGCACGTCGTCGGCGCTCGTCCCCCCGAGCACGCCTCGAAACAGCGCGACGTAGGCGGCGAACGAGGCGATCATGAACAGGACCGCGATCACCAGCCAGTACCAGACCGCCGCGCCGAGCCGTGCCAGGGCGTCGTTCAGTCCCACGACCTGGGGCAGGAGGACGTAGATGGCCACAACCGCGAGCACCATCGCGGCGCCGGCCACCGCGAGCCGGCGATGGTCGTGGAGGAAGGTCGGGGTGGCGACGTCGCCGTCGGGGTCGGCGGCCCTCGCGGCCCCGCGTCCGTCCGAGGCCGCGCCCGGGGAGCTCACCGCCGCGCTCCCGCGCACGCGCGCGCCCGGCACCCCGGGTCGAGACCGGCATCCGCGCGGGCGATAGCGGTCGCGAGCGAAGTGACGAGGGGAGACGATGTCATGCGCGAGCGGATCCTCCCCGCATCGTAGACCGGACCGCTGCGGATGCCCCGCCAGGTCGGCCCGAACGGCGGCTCAGCGGCGCACCGGCTCGAGGATGCGGACGTCGACCGGAGCCAGGCGGGCGAACTCCTCGGCGTCGGCGCGCGTGCCGATGTGCTCTCCCCAGTGCATCGGCACGGCGAGGCGAGGGCCGATCCGCCGCGCGGCCTCGGCGGCCTCGGCGGCGGTCATCACGTAGGTCCCGCTGACCGCGAGCAGGGCGACGTCGCACCCGGCCACGGCGTCCATCTCGGGGATCACGTCGGTGTCGCCGGAGTGGTAGAGGCGCTCGCCGCGCAGGTTGAGCTCGTAGCCCACCCCGCCGGCGTGGCGGGGGTGGAACGGGCGCCCGTCTCCGTCGCGCTTGGAGGTGTTGTAGGCGGCCACGGCGCTGACCTCGACCCCCTCCATGCCGTCGGGGCGCACCGCCTCGCCCGGCGCGATCGAGAGCACGCGGCCGGACAGCCGCTCGGCCACCGCGGGCGGGGCCACAAGCCACGTCCGCTCGTGGGCCAGGCGCTCCACGTCCCGGGGCGAGAAGTGGTCGTAATGGCCGTGGGTGACGAGGATGAGGTCGGCCTTCGGGCCGGTGGCGACCCGGTAGGGATCGATGTAGACCGTCGCACCGCGAGCCCCGCCGGCCCGCACGCGAAAGCCCGAGTGCCCGAGCCACTCGAGCGCGTCGATCAGCATCGCGAGAGGGTACGGGCCCGAGGATCGACTCGACCCCGTTCGTCCAGGGCGGCCGGCCGCGTTCGAGGATGAACGACCCGGGAAGGCCGCGGGCGGCTCTGCGCTGGGAATCTGGAGGGCTCCGGAGCGCCGATCCCCCCGGATATGATCCCTCACGCCTTGGCTCCCCCTCGCCGGATCGATCGCCGCCACGTGGCGGGCCTGCTCGTGCTGGGAGCGTTCGTCGGGCTGCTGGCCGCCGCCCCGGACGCGTTCGCCGACATCCTGACCCCCGAGGACGGGGGCGGCTCGCCCCAGGCCGAGCGCACCGACGTGCTCTACGAGATCACCCTGTGGATGGCGCTGCCGATCTTCCTGCTCGTCGAGGGGGTGCTGGTCTACTCGCTGGTCAAGCACCGCTTCCGCCGCGGCGCCCCAGAGCCTGTCCAGGTGCGCGGCAACACCCGTCTCGAGATCGGGTGGACGCTCGGCGCGGCGGCGATCCTCGTCGTGCTCGCCGTAATCACCTTCGCGTTCCTGCCGGGCATCAGCGATCCAGAGCGCGGAGGGCCGCAGCGAGGCGGGGCGGTCGCGGTCGCCGCCATCGACCAGCCGGACGTCCCCCCCGGCGGACCGTCGCTGAACATCCGCGTGGTCGGCCAGCAGTACATCTGGCGCTACGACTATCCCGGACCCGGCCGGCTCTTCGCCTATCACCGCATGGTCGTCCCCACCAACACGACGATCACCCTCGACATCACCTCCCAGGACGTTCAGCACTCCTTCTGGATTCCCGAGCTCTTCGGCAAGGCGGACGCCGTGCCCGGGCACGTCAACGACATGTGGTTCAAGGTGACCGAGGAGGGCGTCTATCGCGGCAATTGCGCCGAGCTGTGCGGCGAGAACCACGCAGAGATGATCGGCGAGGTCGAGGCCGTGTCGCCCGAGCGCTACCGGGCCTGGGCCGACCGCCAGCGCTCGGACATCCGCGCCGCGACCCGCGCCCTCACCGACCAGCGCCGGCGCATGCAGGCCCAGCAGGGAGCGGGCGCGGGCTCGCTGATCCGCCAGTAGACCCGGGAGAGCAGACCAGCCGTGACGACAGCCGAGTACCGAGCGCAGGAGGGAACGGTCGATCCGGGCCGGCTCGCCGAGCGCGCGCGCCCGCAGATCGTCGAGCGAGGGCTTCCGCGCCGGCCGGGAGGTTGGCTTCAGTGGCTCACCACCACCGATCACAAGAAGATCGGGATCCTCTACCTCGTCGCGACCTTCATGTTCTTCGTCGTCGGCGGGGTCGAGGCGCTGATGATGCGCCTCCAGCTCGGTGCCGCCCAGAACACGATCATGGACGGCACGACCTACAACGGGCTCGTCTCCCTCCACGGCACGACGATGATCTTCCTGTTCGTCGTGCCCGTGCTCGCGGGCTTCGGAAACTACCTGGTGCCCCTCATGATCGGCGCTCGCGACATGGCCTTCCCGCGCCTGAACGCGCTCTCCTTCTGGCTGTTCGTGTTCGGGGGCATCGTCTTCTACATGAGCCTCTTCTTCACCCCGCCCGAGGCGGGCTGGACCTCCTACACCCCGCTCTCGGACGACGCCTTCCTCCCCTCGGGAGGCGTCGACGCGTGGATCTTCCTCGTCCACCTCACCGGCCTCTCGTCGCTTCTGGGCGCGATCAACTTCGTGGCCACGATCCACAACATGCGGGCGAAGGGGATGGGCCTCGGCCGCATCCCCCTGTTCGTGTGGACGATCCTCGTGTACAGCTACCTGCTGATCATCGCCTTGCCCTCGATTGCGGCCGCGGCGACGATGCTGCTCACGGATCGCCACTTCGGCACCGCCTTCTTCGACCCGACGGCGGGCGGCGACCCCCTGCTGTGGCAGCACCTCTTCTGGTTCTTCGGCCACCCCGAGGTCTACATCATGATCCTGCCGGCGTTCGGAATCATCTCCGAGGTCCTGCCGGTCTTCGCCCGCAAGCCGATCTTCGGCTACAAGGCGATCGCGGGGGCTACCGCGGCGATCGCCTTCTACGCCCTGCTCGTCTGGGCCCACCACATGTTCACCACTCCGACGGCCACGGTGGTCCTGGCCTTCTTCATGCTTTCCTCGTTCGTGGTCGCGATCCCCACCGGTATCAAGATCTTCAACTGGCTGGCGACCCTGTGGCGCGGGACGATCGTGTTCAGGACGCCGCTCTACTTCGCGGCGGCCCTGCCCGCCCTGTTCGTGATCGGCGGCATCTCCGGCGTCCAGCTCGCGGTCTTCCCGGTCGACTGGCAGCTCCACGACACCTACTTCGTGGTCGCCCACCTGCACTACGTGCTCTTCGGCGGATCGGTGTTCGGGATCTTCGCCGGGCTCTACTACTGGTTCCCGAAGATGACCGGGCGGCTCTTGTCGGAAGGGATCGGGAAGCTGTCGTTCTGGGTCATGTTCGTCGGCTTCAACCTCACCTTCCTGGTCCAGCACTCGGCCGGTCTCTCGGGCATGCCGCGGCGGATCTACTGGTATCCCGAGGACGCCGGGTGGGAGGCGTTCAACCTGATCTCGACGATCGGCTCCTTCATGCTCGGAATCGGCGTGATGATCACCCTCGTGAACGTGGGCCTCAGCCTTCGCAAGGGCAAGCGCGCGGGAAACGACCCGTGGAAGGGCAACACCCTCGAGTGGTTCACCCAGTCGCCGCCGCCCGAGAACAACTTCGACGTCATCCCGCGCGTGCGCTCGGTCGAGCCCATGAAGGACATCCGCCGCGAGATCCTCGAGCGAGAGGGGCGTCCGGCGGGCTCGGTGGCCCAACCCATGGCCTCGCGAGCGAGCTAGATGGGCGCGGGAACCGATTCCGGGACGGAGACGGGACCGGGCGCGGGCCTGCGCCGGCTCGTGCTCGTCACGCTCGCCGCGACCTTCGCGCTCGTCCTCGTCGGGGGCGTCGTGCGCCTGTCGGACTCGGGCCTGGGGTGCGGGCCCGCGGGGAGCGGCCTGGCGGGCTGGCCCCTCTGCCGCGGCGATCTCCTGCCCGGCCTCGAACTGAACGCGATCATCGAGTACTCGCACCGGGCGCTCGCCTCGGCCGTAGGGTTGCTGATGATCGCGCTCGCCGTGCTGGCGTGGCGGGGGCTGCGGGGCTCGCAGCGCGGGGTCGTGTGGGCGACGTTCGCCGGCGTCGTGCTCGTCGTCGCCCAGGGGTTGCTGGGCGCGGTGACGGTCGAGCTCAACCTGGACGCGGCGCTCGTCGCCGCGCACCTCGGGCTCGCGATGCTGCTGCTCGGGCTGCTGCTCTACGTGTGGCGGGGAGTGCGGCCGGAGGGCGGCCGCGGTGGCGAGCCCGGCGGCGGACCTGGTTTGCGGCGCCTCGGCCTTGCCGCCTCGGCCGCGGTCCTGTGCACGATCGTGGCCGGCGGCTATGTGGCCGGCACCGAGAAGTACGGGCGCGCCGACCGGGGCGAGAGCGTGGGCGCCCACTACGCCTGCGGCACCGACTTCCCGGCCTGCAACGGGAGCTTCATGCCGTTCGGGCAGTCGAGCCTCGCCGACGTGCACCTCACCCACCGGGCCTTCATGTACCTCTCCGCGGCGCTCGTGACCGCCCTGGCGATCTGGACGCTGCGGCGGCGCCCGGGCGGGCGCGAGGCTCGCCTGGCCGCACGGTCGATAGGACTGCTCCTGCTTCAGATCCTGCTCGGTGCGCTCAACGTGTGGATCTCCGAGCAGCTCGAGCTGTTGATCCTCGCCCACCTCACGGTCGCCACCCTGCTGTGGATGTCGGTGGCCGAGCTGGCGCTCGAGCTGCGTGCCGGTCGAGCCGGCGCGTTCGAGGCAGCCGGCGGGGGCGATCGCGGCGGGGGTGCCCGGCCCGCCGGGGAGCCGGTGGCGGCGTGATGGAGGCCCGCGCCGGGGTCACCAGCGCCGGCGCAGCGGCGGCGACCGCACGGCCAGCACGGGCGCGCGTGCTCGCGGCGGACCTGCTCACGCTCACCAAGCCCAAGGTCCAGTCGCTCCTGCTCTTCACCACGGTGACGACGATGCTCGTGGCCGGCGATCCCTCCTTCGGGCTGATCGCGCTCACGTGTATCGGCGGCGCCCTGTCGGCCGGCGGGGCGGGGGCGATCAACCACTACCTCGACCGCGACATCGACGCGGTCATGCGGCGGACGAGCGACCGGCCGGTGCCCTCGGGCCGGATTCCCGGGCGCGCCGCCCTGCTCTACGGCGTGTCGCTCGGGGCGGCCTCTTTCGCCCTGCTGGCGCTGACCGTCAACACCCTCGCGGCGACCCTCGCGTTCGGGGGGCTCGCCGGTTATGTGGGGGTCTACACGCTGTGGCTCAAGCGCCGCACACCCCAGAACATCGTCATCGGCGGCGCGGCGGGTGCCGTTCCCCCGCTCGTGGCCTGGGCCGCGACGACCGGGACGGTGGGGGCAGAAGCGATCTACCTGTTCGCCGTGGTCTTCTTCTGGACCCCGCCCCACTTCTGGGCGCTGTCGCTGCTGATGAAGGACGAGTACGCGCGCGCGGGGGTCCCGATGCTGCCGGTGGTCCGCGGCGAGGCCGAGACCCACTGGCAGATCCTCCTCTACACGATGATCCTCCTGGCCTGGACCATGCTGCCGGTGCTCGTGCCCGCGCTCGGTTTCGGCCCGGTGTACCTGGTCGCAGCGGCGATCCTGGGGCTGGCCTTCGTCGTGCTCGCCGAGCGCCTACGCCGGCGCGCCGATCGCCGCTCGGCGCTGCGGGCCTACCTCTTCTCGTTGACCTACCTGGCGGCCCTGTTCGCGGCCACGGTGGCTGGCGCGCGGCTCTGACCGCTCGCCGCGCCGGCCGAGTTCTGACGAGCGTCCGAGATCAGGAGAGCTCCTCGGCGAGCCGCTCCGCCGCTCGCACCGGATCGCCGCGCAGCACGACTCGCGCGGCCGGGCGCCCGGCGGCATGCAGCGCTTCGAGATCACCCTCGGCCTGCGCGGCGAGCAGGGTCGCGAAGCCGTAGCCGGCTTCGGGGATCGGCAGATCTGGTTCGTCGGGCTCCTGCACGAGCTCGAGGAAGCGACCGGTCGGAGGACCGCCCTTGTGGAGCTGGCCCGTGGAGTGCAGATAGCGTGGGCCGTAGCCGAAGGTGACCGCGGCGTCGGTTCCGCGGGCGATCGCCGCGCGCAGCCGCGCGGCGGCCGCGTCGAAGGCCTCGGAGGGCGCGACGTAGGCGAGCACGGCGGCGTACTCGGGCGCCCGAAGGCCGTCGAAGAGGTCGCGTGCGGCCGCGGCCTCGGCTTGCTCGTCGGGCTCTGCGTCGCCCGCCAAGCGGTCGCCCGGAGGCTCGGACCGCTCGAGCACCGCGCTCGTACGGGACTTCGCCTCCTGCACGTCAGGCTGGTTGAAGGCGTTGACGCCGAGGACCCAGCAGGCCACCGCGGTCGCCACCTCGGCCACGAAGAAGATGCGGCCGAGGTCGGCCGGGCCGCCGGCGGGGAGCGCGAGGGCGGCGTGACCGCCCGCCCCGAGCTCGCGCGCGCGGGTGAATGCCTCCCCGCCCGGCTCGCCGAGCGCCAGGAAGAGGCGGTCGCATCCCACCCCCTCGATCGCCTCCGGCGGCTCGTCGACGACCGGGACGATTCCTCGCCCGTCCTTGCCGGTGCTCTCGGCCACGAGCTGCTCGAGCCAGAGGCCCAGGCTCGCGAGCGGCTCGTCGATCAGCAGGCTCAGCTTGTCGCGGCCCGCGCGGGCGAGCGCGCCGAGGATCGTGCCGAGCTGAACGCCGAGGTTGTCTGCCCCGGTGCGCGCGGGGGCGCAGAGGCGCGCCCCCTCGGCGGCGCCGTCCAGCAGCGCACGCAGGTCGGTGCCGCCCAGCGCCGCGGGGACGAGCCCGAACACCGAAAGCGCGGAGTAGCGACCGCCGATCTCCGGGTCGCCCAGGAAGAGGTCGCGAAACCGGCGCTCCCGTGAGAGCTCGAGCAGCGGGCTACCCGGGTCGGTGATCGCGGCGAAGTTTCGTCCGGCCTCAGCGCCCCCGACACGCTCCTCGACCCGCGCGAGGAAGTGGCGCGCGAGCGACAGGGTCTCCACCGTCCCGCCCGACTTGGTGGAGGCGAGGAACAGGGCGCGCTCGAGCTCCACCGATCGCTCGATGCCGGCGATGGCCTCTGGATCGACCGAGTCGAGCACGTGGAGGCGGAGCGCCGCGCCCGGCGGCCCGCCCCCCGCCGCGAGCGAGCGCCGCAGCACCTCCGGGGCGAGGCTCGAACCCCCCATCCCGAGCAGCACGACCTCCTCGAGCCCGTCGGCGCGACACTCCCGGGCGAACGCCTCGAGCCTCTCGACCCGCTCCGCCGCGGTACGGGGAGCGTCCAGCCAGCCGAGGCGGTCGGCCACCTCGGGGGCTCCCGCCGGCCCCCAGAGCGTGTCGTCGCGCCGCCACACACGCGCGGCCACGTCCTCGGCGACGGCGCGGCGCAGCCAGCCGCCGACCTCCTCTCGCACATCGTCGGACACCCATACCCCAAGGCCGCCTTCCGCGGGTGCGGTGGAGGCTTCGACGGGCACCGAGTCAGCCATCGGCGGCCCCCCCTGCCGGCCTCGACCCGGCGGCCCCGATCCGCTCGAGAGCCGCTCGCGGCGCGGTTGGTGCCCGATCTAAGCCGAACCCTTCGAACGGCGCTTGCTTCAGACCCAGCTCGTCGAGTGCGCCTGGGGAGCCCGGCGCCACCCCGGCGCCCTCCGCCGCTGCGACCGTCTTCGCCACAACGCTGAGTATGGCCTCTTCGGGCATCGGACCGCGGCCCGACCGCTGCGCCGGCGGCGCCGACCCTGCGCCGCGGTTAGACTTCCCGCGCTCATGGACCGTCGCCTCGCGCTGAAGAACGTGCGCACCGGACTGTTCGCCGGCGCGATCTCGATGCTCGTCTTCGCCGCCGCCTTCGTCGCGGCGCTCATCTACAGCTGACGTGGCCGAGCCGGCCCCGGAGCAGAGCAGCCTGCGCGCGCAGGCGCCGCCCGCCGCCTCGGAGGAGATCCACCTTCCCGGTCCGACCTACCTCCCGGTAATCGTCGCGGGCGGCATCGCCGTCGCCCTGGCGGGCATTCTCGTCACCTTCGTCGCCGTCCTACTCGGCATGGTGACGTGGGTCGTCGCCGTGGTGCTCTGGGTCCGCGCGGCCCGCAAGGAGATAGCCGAGCTGCCGCTCGAGCATCGATAGGCGGGACGCGAGGGGTGGGCCATCCTGCGGGCGCTCGAGGCCCCGGACGGCACCCGCCGTGAATGCGATCCGCCCGAGCCGGTCGTCCGTATCACCTGACGTGGCCCGCCGCCCGACCACGATCGCTCGCCGGCGCGACCTCTTTCATGAGGCCGTCGCGATAATCGAGCGCGAATACGCCCTCGAGCTCGAGCTCGAGGGCGTTGCCCGGCGCATCGCCACCTCGCGTCGCCAGCTCCAGCGCGCCTTTGCCGAGGTGGGCGGAACGAGCTTCCGGGCACAGCTCGCAGCTGTCCGGATGCGGCATGCCCTGGAGCTCCTAAGCGCCGGCTCGGCCCCCGTGCGAGAGGTGGCGATGACGGTTGGCTACCGCCAGCCGGCGCAGTTCGCCAAGGCCTTCCGGCGACACCATGGCGCGGCGCCGTCCGCCCTGCGCGGCGGCGGCGACTGCGAGGTGGGCGGCGGTCCGGACGACGGCCACGCGGTGGCCCGGCCGCTGGCCGCCTGACCCCCGCGCGTCCTCGGCTCCCGGCGCGTCGGGCTAGACTGCACAGGAGTGGCGGGAGACCCGAAGCGCCGGCGGGAACAGGAGCCCGTGGCGAGTCGGAAGGGAACCCGATCCGCGCGGCGGCCTCCTAGAATCCCTTTATCGTGAAGAGGACAGGCGAATGACACTGGCCGCCCGACTGGCCGCCCCCGGGTGGTGGCGAGCGGCGCTCTCTCTGCCGATCGGATTCGCGATCGGGGCGGGGCTCGTGGTCGCCGTTCGCGCGCTGCAGGGCTACGAGCCGGCCTTCGACGGCGAGGCGATGACCACCGCCTCCCTGATCACGGTTCCGATGGCCTTCCTGATCGGGATCGGCTGCTTCGACTACTGGTTCCGCTGGGGTTCCGGCGCGCCGACCGTCCCAGAGGACCACTCCGGACACGGCGCGCGCACGTGGCACGACTACTTCCGCGTCAACACCGATCACAAGGTGATCGGCATCCAGTACATCGTCACCACGTTCGTCTTCTTCATCCTCGGCGGGCTGATGGCGATGATCGTCCGCGCCGAGCTCGCCGCCCCCGGCTCCCAGCTCGTCGACGCCAACACCTACAACGGCCTGTTCTCGGTGCACGCGTCGCTGATGATCTTCCTGTTCGTCATCCCCGCCTTCTCGGGGATCGCCAACTATGTGATCCCGCTCATGATCGGCGCGCCGGATATGGCGTTCCCGCGCCTCAACGCCCTCTCCTACTGGATGCTCCCGGTCGCCGGCGTGATGATGGCGGCCTCCTTCTTCGCCCCCGGCGGAGCCTTCGCGACCGGGTGGACGGCCTACGCGCCGCTCTCGACCCAGACCCCGCTCGGGCAGAACTTCTTCACGATCGGCGTCCAGTTCGCGGGCGCTTCGTCGATCGCCACCGCGCTCAACTTCCTGGTGACGATCGTCACGATGCGGGCGCCGGGGTTGACCTTCTTCCGGATGCCCCTGCTCGTGTGGGCCAACTTCACGACCTCGCTCCTCGTCGTGATCGCCACGCCTTTCATCGCCGGCTCGCAGTTCTTCGTCCTGCTCGACCGCGCGCTCGGTATGAACTTCTTCGACGAGGGCAACGGCGGCGACGCGCTCATGTACCAGCACGTCTTCTGGTTCTACTCCCACCCCGCGGTCTACATCATGATGCTGCCCGGGTTCGGGATCGTCAGCGAGGTCGTATCCACGCACGCGCGCAAGCCGGTCTTCGGCTACCGGATGATGGCGTTCTCGCTGATGGCCATCGTGATGCTCGGTTTCACGGTCTGGGCCCACCACATGTTCGTGTCGGGCATGTCCACGTGGCTGCGCGTGCCGATGATGATCACGACGATGCTGATCGCCGTCCCGACCGGGATCAAGGTCTTCTCGTGGCTTGCGACCCTGTGGCGTGGCGTCATCCACCTGCGAACGCCGCTGTTGTTCGCCCTCGGCTTCATCACCATGTTCACCCTCGGCGGGATCAGCGGGATCATGCTCGCGGTCATCCCCGTGGTGGTCCACGTCTCCGACACCTACTTCGTGGTGGCCCATATCCACTACGTGTTGTTCGGCGGCAGCGTGTTCACGATCTTCGCCGGGATCTACCACTGGTTCCCGAAGATGACGGGCAAGATGTACAACGAGCGCCTCGGCAAGATCCACTTCTGGCTGTCGTTCGTGTTCTTCAACCTGACCTTCGGGCCGATGCACCTGGTCGGGATCGACGGGATGCCACGGCGGGTCGCCGACTACGCCGAGCAGTTCGCCACGCTCAACGCGATCATCTCGGTCTCGTCCTTCCTCTTCGGCCTCTCGTTCCTCATCTTCCTCTACAACATGATCATGAGCTGGCGCCGCGGTCGACAGGCCGAGGGCAACCCATGGCGCGCGCACACGCTCGAATGGCTGGTTTCCTCGCCGCCGCCGGTCTTCAACTTCGACCGCATCCCGACCGTGGTCGGCGGGCCCTACGAGTACGGCATCCCGGGAGCGGTGCACGGCACCTTCGACGAGCGGCCCGAGAAGATCGCGCCGCAGCGCGGAGAGCGGGTGGGGGCGACGACCCCGTGACCGACGACCGTGCGCGTCGGATCCTCGTCGTCGCCAACGAGACGGTGGGCGGCTCCGAGCTGATCGACGCGGTGCGGCGCCACGCCGATGACGGGCGGGCCTCGATTCGGGTGATCTGCCCCCAGAACTGGCCCAGGCACGGCAACGTGATCTACGAGGACTCCGTGCTCGCCGCCGCGCGCAACCGGCTCACGCTGACCCTCTCCGACCTGCACGAAGCGGGACTCGAGGCCCCCGGGGAGGTGGTCGACCCCGACCCGTACACGGCGATCGAAGACGCCGTCGAAGCCGACCACATAGACCAGATCGTCATCTCGACCCACCCCGAGACCCGCTCGGGGTGGCTCCGGCGCGACCTCGTCGATCGCGTCGAGCGTGACATCGGATTGCCTGTCGAGCACGTCGTCGTCGACCTCGAGTCCGCTGGGCGCAAGGATCTGACCTCGACGCTCGTCGTCGCCAACGAGACCGCGGGCGGGGAGAACCTGCTCGACGCCCTCAAGGCCAAGTCCGAGGACGGCCGCCACCGCTTCATCCTGATCTGTCCCCAGAACGAGGATCTCCGGGAGCGGGCCCACGAGCGCCTCGAGCGGGCGGTCGACCGCTTGCGCGACGCCGGCCTCGAGGTTGTGGGTCAGACCATGGACCCCGATCCCTTCACGGCGATCCAGAACGCGCTCCAGTACTACGCGGTCGACGAGATCGTCATCTCGACCTTTCCAGAGACGCGCTCCGGATGGTTGCGGACCGACCTCGTGGAGCGCGTGCGGTCTGCTACCGCCAAGCCCGTCGAGCACGTGGTGGCCGACGAGCCCGTGCGCGCCTGATGGAGTCCGCCGCCCTTCCGGGCAGGGCCGCCGACGCGCACGAGCATCACGGCCCGCCCGACCCCAACCGGTCGTCGCGCGTCGACCCGCAGCTGCTCGGAATGCTGCTCTTCATCATCTCGGAGATCATGCTGTTCGCCGCCTTCTTCACGGCGTACTTCTTCATCCGCGTGGCGCTCGACGCGCCCTGGCCGGCCGAGGGCGACCACCTTCCGATCGAGACGGGAATCGCCAACAGCTTCATCCTCTTCTCGTCGAGCGGGACCATGCACTGGGCGCTCGAGTCGGCGCGCCGGGGCAACCGGCTCGGCCTCAAGCTCGGCCTGCTCACCACCCTCCTGCTCGGAGCGACGTTCCTCGCCGTGCAGGTCAACGAGTACGTCTTCCTGGACTTCGCACCCGCTGACAGCGCTCAGGGGACCATCTTCTACGGGCTCACCGGACTGCACGGCGCCCACGTCGCCGTCGGGCTCCTACTGCTCGCCTTTGCCTCCGTGCGGGCCTTCCGCGGCCACTTCAGCCCCGAGGAGCACCGCGGCGTCGAAATCCCAGGGATCTACTGGCACTTCGTCGACGTCGCGTGGGTCTTCGTGTTCTCGTCGCTCTACCTGCTCTCGGCGCAGGGAATCCTGTGAGCGACAGGGACCGTCAGATGAGCTCCTCGGCGTAGCGGACCCGCAGGCCGGTCGCGTGCTTGGCCTTGCTCGCGAGATCCGTCCTCAGCGTGCGCGAGACGGGGCCCGACCGTCCGGAGATGATGACCTCGTCGAAGTGGCCGAGGTTGACCGCGTCCTCGATCGACGCGAGCGGCTCGGCATCGCCGACATTGCCCTCGACCTCGAGACCGGCCGAGCGCAGCCGCTCGAGCGCCTCCTCGAGATACTCCTCGGCCTGCTGCTCGCCGGCGGCGATGCCCGGCGCGGCGGCGTCGGGCACGCCCCGGACGTGAGGCGTAGCGGGGACGACGAGGTTGAACCGCGCGGGGCCTTCCGCCGCCCGCGCGCGCAGCGCACTGAGGAGCTCGTCGGAGGCGGGTCCCAGGTTGGCGACCACGAGCACCTGCGCCTCTTGAGCCATCGCGTTCCCCCTCCCCGTCAACGGTTGCCCGCGCGCATCAGGTAGTCGACGAGCGCCTGGACCTGGCGGGGATTCAACCGCCGCCCGTAGTCCGGCATGAGGTTGCGCGGGTACCCGGCGGCGAGGATGGCGTTGGGTTCGACGATCGACTGGCGCAGCCACTCGCGGGTTGGTAACCCGCCCGCCGTCCCCCGCGCCGCGTCGTCGAGGCTCGGGCCGACCGCCGCCGAGGCGCCCGCGTCGGAGAGGGCGTGGCAGCTCGCGCACCCCGCGGCGTTGAAGATCCGCTTGCCCTCCTGACCGGGCTCGGCGAGCGGGTCGCCGGGGACCGTGCCGCCCGGGTCCTCGCCGGGGCTGCCCGCGGCCTGGGCGACGTAGGCGGCGACGTCGCGGGCGTCCTGGCCGACGACGAGGTCCTCGGGCATGAGGCTGTTGTTCAGCGTCTCGTCGATCTGGTTGCGCACGACCTCCTCGATCGTCTGCTCGCCGAAGCCGGCGCGGCGGGAGGCCAGGAAGGCCTGGTCGAGGTTCGGACCGATCGTCCCCCCCGTTCCGGCGCGAGCGAGGATGTGACAGCTTCCGCACTTCCCCTCCCCCGTGAACAGCCGCTTGCCGTTGACGAGGTCGGGCGGGTCGTCGCGGCCACACCCTGCGGCCAGCCCGGCTATCGCCGCCAGCACGAGGACGAGCAAAGCCGCTCGGCGTCCGGGCTCCCTCGCCGCGCGACGGGTTGCGGTCGAGGTCATCGGACCGCGAGGGCGCCCTCCATGCCACCCTCGCGGTGCCCCAGCACCGAGCAGTAGAACGTATAGCGCCCGGGCCGCAGCGGCACGGTCACGCGCGAGGTGCCGCCGCGCGGAACCGTCGGTCCGACGACGTCGACGCCCTGGCCGGCGACCGCGATGTTGTGGGGAAGGGGGGCGCTGTTGGTCAGCTCGAGGGTTCGCGTCCCCGCCGTGGTCTCGAGGCGCTCGCGCTCGAACCGAAGCTGGCCCTGGGGGTCCGCTGCGACCCTCATCGTCCCCGGCTCGGGCGGAGCGGCCTCGGGCTCCTCGGCGCGCGCCTCGGCTTCCTTTTTCCTCTCCTCCTCCACGCCGGTGATGACCGCGGTGGCGATTCCGGCACCCGCGAGCACGAAGGAGACGGCGGCGATGAGGCGAGCGCCGCCCTCGCCGCCCGGAAACCTCGAGTTACGCAGGCCGAGGACGGTTAGCCCCAGCGCCCAGAGGGCAGCCAGTATGGCGGCGAAGAAGAAGGGGCTCACAGGCCAAAAACTAGCTGAGTGACCAGCCCGGGCGCACGGCACGGGCGCCTGGTCGGAGTGGGCGCCGGGGCGCTCGCTCCCGGACCGACACCGCGCCAGAAACCCGGGGGGTCGCTTTAGACTTCCGCGCGTGCCCGGCAGCGGAGGCCACCCAGCGGATGCGTAGGTCGCTGATCCAGATGACCGTTCTCGGGGTCGTGGCCTCGGTGATCATCACGGCGCTGAGCCTGCTGATCGACTGGTTCCCCGAGCAGGCCTCTACGACAGCCGACGACGTCGACCTGCTCTATGACGTGCTCCTGATCGTCTCGGTCCCGATCTTCGTCCTCGTCATGTCGGTGGCGATCTACTCGGTGATCAGGTTCCGCGCCCGGCCGGGCGACGAGCGCGACGGCGAGCCGCTCCACGGCAACGCCCAGCTCGAGGTCGCCTGGGTCGCCATCCCGTTCGTGCTCGTCACGGCGCTCGCGGTCTACGGCTGGATCGTGCTCGACGAACAGGAGGATCCGCGTCCCAACACCATGGACGTCAACGTCCGCGCCGGTCAGTTCGCCTGGCGCTTCGAGTATCCCCAGCCCGGCGGCCAGTCGGTCCGCTCCGACGAGCTCTACCTACCGAAGGACCGGCCGGTGCGGTTTCGGATTCGGACCGACGACGTCGTCCACTCCTTCTGGATCCCCGAGTTCCGCATCAAGCAGGACGCGGTTCCGGGCATCGTCACCACCTCTCTGACGGTCCCGAACCGGGCGGGGAACTTCAACGTGGTCTGCGCGGAGCTGTGCGGACTCGGCCACACGACGATGCGCCAGCAGGTGCACGTGCTGGAGGGCGAGCAGTTCGCGAGCTGGATCGGCGCGCGGCGGCAGGCGCTCGCCGCGGCCCCCGAGCCGGGACGCCAGACGTACACGACCTACGGGTGCGCCGGCTGCCACACGCTCGAGGACGCCGGTGCGGCCGCGGCGACCGGTCCGTCGCTCGACGGCCTCGCCGAGGTCTACGACAAGCGCAATCCGCGGCTTTCCCTCGAGGCCTACATACGCCAATCGATCGTCGACCCCAGGGCGCTCGTGGTGCCCGGATTCCGCGCCGACGGCATGCCCGCCAACTACTCTCGGCAGCTGTCGCGAGCGGAGATCGACACGCTCGTCGACTACCTCGCGCGCGCGAGCGCCGGCAGCTCGGGTCCTGGGACGGCCGCCGCTATCCGCCCGCCGCCCGGGGCTTCGAGGTGAGATCCGCCGCCCGGATCGTGGCCGACCGGGGGCGGCGAGCGCCGTGCTGAACCCGCTGCGCTCTGAGCGTGAGGCGTTTCGATTCCTCCTCTACGTGGTGGTGGGGGTGCTGTTGGTCTTGGGCGTGGTAGCGCTCGTGCGCGTCCTCTGAGCACTCCCCCCCCGGCTTGCCGCTAACCGCCGCCGTCGGAGAGGCCGAGTGGCTCGACAAGCTCCCCGAGGCGGCCCTCCGCCGCGGCGATCACCCCGCTCGCGACGCCCTCCCAGCCGAAGCGCTCGCGCGCCAGCTCGGCGAGCGCCTCGGAGGCCCGCTCGCGCCGAGCGGGCTCGAGCATAAGCCACCCGACCAGCTTGGCGGCGATCTCGTCGACCGCACGCGGACCGCGATCGAAGGAGAGCAGTGGCCGCAGCCGCTCCTCGAGGGCGGCTGCGAGCACCGCCGTGACCTCTGCGAGGCCGGAGTGGGCAGCCGAGAGGGGCAGCGCGCCACAGGCCGCGGCCTCGGCCGCCACCATGCCAAAGGCCTCCGGAAAGGTGCTCGGGACGGCCTGGGCCTCGCAGGCGGGCAGGAGGTCGGCAAGGTCTGAGTGCTCGAGGCGGCCGGTGAAGCCGACCGTCTTCGCAGAGGAGCGCGCCGCGTCCAGGTAGGCGCCGCGGCGCTCCCCCTCGAGTGAGTCAAGGAAGGCGGCGAGGTAGCCCAGCTCGCCCGTCCGCCCGCCTTCGAGCTCGCGGCCGCGTGCGGCGACGTCGCGCGCCGCGGCGAGGTCGCATTCGACCAGCGCGCCCAGCAACCGCAGGAGGCCGTCGCGATAGGCCCCGAAGCCGACGATCACGAGCCGTGCGTCCGGGACCTCGCGCACCACGAGCGGCCAGGCGGCGAGCAGCAGATCGACCCCCTTCGACACGATCAGCTTGCCCACGAAGCTGACGATCCGGTGGCGGCGGGGATCGAGCTCGCGCAGGGTCGCCGCCGCGCTCGTCTCGCCGCCCCAGGAGACGACCTCAGCGCCCTCGAGGCGATCGGCGAGGGTCGCGAGGCGGCGGGCGGCCTCCGCGCGGGGCCGCGACCGGAAGGCCTCGACGTCGACGCCCGGGGGGCCGAGGCGCGTCCGCTCGCGCAGGCCGGGCACATCGACGAGCTCCCACAGCGCCTCGGCGGTGTGGCGGGAGCCGACAAGCACGCCGCGAGCCCCGGCGAGGCCCTCGACGGCGTAGGGGGCGAAGCGGTCGGGGTCCGGGCGAACCGTGTACTCGAGCGCGCTGCCGTGGATCTTGACGGCGTAGGGAATCGAGTCGCCGAGAGCCCGAGCGAGGATGGCGGGACCCATGACCGCATGGTTGGCCAGGGCGAGGTCGGGCGCGGACCGATCCACGACATCGCGAACGGCGGCGACGTTGCTCTCCATGTAACGCTCGAGCTCTGTGTCGGAGAGCCCCGGGAAGGGACGAGCCTCGAAGCCCTCGTAGCGATCGGCAACGTAGACGGGGAGCAGGCCGCCGATGTCCGGGCGGTAGGCGGTCACCTCGACCGGCTCGCGCAGGACCCGGACCCCGAGCTCGCCGCCTTCCCAGTCTCCCACCGCGTCGACGAAGGGCAGGCGCTCGGCCTCGCGGTCCTGACACAGGAGGTGGACCTCGTGCCCGAGACCCGTGAGCGCACGCACGAGCCCCGCGTTGTAGACGTTGCTTCCGGTACCCCGGAGGAGGTAGCCGTGGAAGACCAGGATCCGCATGGGCCGCTGGTATTCTCGCCGCCGTGCCCGACCGACAGCTCTACCGCCTGCGCTCGGCCTCCAACCGGGAGATCATCCGCGAGGTCGAGCCCGCTCGCAACTACGTCGATCGCGATACCGGCGAGGAGTTCGAGGTCGTCGGCCGCGTGCTGCCGCTCGCGCCTTCGCCCAGCCAGCTTCCCTACAGCGTCGAGAACCTGCGCCTGTGCGGGTGCTCCCTGGAGCAGCTCGTCCAGAAGGACCTCAACGACTGCCCGCACTGCGGGCGTCGCCTACCCGCCGTCGAGCGCTGAGGTTATGGCCGGGCCCTCTCCCCGGTCGCTGAAGGCGCTAGCGCTGGCGCTCGCGCTCCTCGGGGCGCCGACCGCTTGCGGGGGCGGCGGGGATGACGGCGGGCCTCCTCCCGCCGGGTCGCCTCCCCCGCCGGCTGCCAAGCGGACGCCAAAGGCACAGGAGCGGCCGGAGAAGGATGCCGGCGGCGGCTCGAGCGAACAGGGACGCGAGGGAGGGAGCGGCCCCTCGACCCCTGGCGCGGGGCGAACGGGCGGCGCAGGCGACGAGGGCACCGGAGGCAGCTCGGGCGGGGGCGAGAACCCGGGCGGGGGCGAGAACCCGGGCGGGGGCGGGAGCTCGGGAGGGGGCGGTGGCTCCTACGATCCCGAGCGCGCCGACGCCCCCGACAACGACGTCCCCCCGCCCACCGGTAGCCCCGCGGAGCGCTTCGAGCGCTTCTGCGAGGAGGACCCGCAGGCGTGCGACTGAGCATCCGCCGAGGCTGAGCTCCAGCGGGCCACGGCCCGCAGCGTCAGCGCGTACGGTGAGCGGGCAGCGGAGACGGTCGCCGGCGCACGCGCGCCGGTAGCGGCCGTCGCACCGGCGCCCCCCCACGGCGTCGCGGAGGCCGCGGTGGCTTGTGACCGTCGCGCACCCGGCGACGCGACGCAGCCGCGTCTCCAAGCGGCAGGCCGAGCCCCCCGCCTCCGCCCTCGTCCCGGGGCTGGGGACCGGAGCCACCGCCCCCGCCGCCGTCCTCGTCGGAGGGGTCGTCGTCATCGCGCAGGCGAAAGAACCACACGAGCCAGACGATCAGCAGCCCGACGTCGAAGACGCGCAGGCCGACCATGAAGATCCACCCCTCCATCGTCACCTAGCGATGGTACCCGCCGCCGGCTCAGAGTCAACCCCTGCCGCCAAGCCGCGCCGACGCCCCTTCGACGCCGCTCTGCCGCCGGCAGCCGACGTCCTTACTTGTGGCGGTAGGTTATTCGACCCCGGTCGAGGTCGTACGGCGACAGCTCGATCTTGACCCGGTCGCCCGGCAGGATCCGGATGTAGTGGCGCCGCATCTTGCCCGAGATGTGGCCGAGGACCTCGTGGTCGTTGTCGAGCCGCACCCGGAACATGGTGTTGGGTAGCGCCTCGGTGACCTCGCCCTCGAGCTCGATCTTCTCTTCCTTCGCCATCTAATCGGCGCTCACGCGCGTCGGGCGGGACCGCCGGTGCTGCGAGCCCCGCCCGCGCGATCCCTCACAGCTTCTCGACGTTCACGGCCTTGGGGCCCTTGTCGCCTTCCTCCTGCTCGTAGGAGACCTTGGCGTTCTCCTGCAGGGTTCGAAAGCCCTGTCCGTTGATACCGGTGTGATGGACGAACAGGTCACGGCCACCCTCGTCGGGTGTGATGAAGCCGTAGCCCTTCTCGTCGTTGAACCACTTGACGGTTCCGCTTGGCATTCCGTCGTGCACCTTCCTGTCATGCACAGCTCCGCCGGCACGCCAAGGGCGTCCCAGCATTCGCTCGTGCGTCTTCCAGCCGGGGGCCCCGGCCACTTTGCAGCGCGAAACGCTAGCACCATGGGGGAGGCAGAGCGCCCTCCGCCATGCAGGCCGCCCGTCGGGCTCAGCCTCGCAGCTCGCGGGCCACGGACGCGAGCTCGTCGGCTCCCATCCGCCGAGGCCGGGCCGGAACCTCCATCGAGTCGTCCTCGTAGCGAGGGATCACGTGAAGGTGGAAGTGGAAGACGGTCTGCCAGGCGGCGGGCTCGGCAGCGTTCAGGACGTTGATCCCGTCGCAGTCCAGGCGCTCGCGCATCCGCCGCGCCAGGCGCCGCGCCGCGACCGCGGTGTGACGCAGCTCGTCGTCGTCGATCTCGTAGAGGTTCGGCGTGTGGCGGCGCGGAATCACGAGCGCGTGTCCGCGTGTCCACGGGTTGAGGTCCATGAACGCGAGCGTGTGCTCGTCCTCGTCGACCTTCTCGGCGGGCAGGTCGCCGGCGACGATCGAGCAGAATATGCAGTCGCCCTCGGCCACCAGGGCGTGCAGGCTACCGCCCCGGGTTGGGTGGCGACCTAGAGCCAGCCGCTGCGGCGAAAGCGCCGGTAGAGGAAGGTGCAGATCCCGACCGAGCGCGACCACGAGCGGGTACCCAAAGCTCCAGCGAAGCTCGGGCATGTAGTCGAAGTTCATCCCGTAGACCCCGGCGATCATGGTCGGGACGGCGACGATCGCGACCCAGGCCGAGATCTTGCGCACGTCCTCGTTCTGGCGTACCCCCGTCTGGGTGAGGTTGGCGGTGAGGACGCTCGTGAGCAGTTCGCGGTGGTTGTCTCCCTGCTCGACCACCCGCGCGAGGTGGTCGCGCACGTCGCGGAAGTAGGAGCTCATCGATCCGTCCATGGGGAGGTCGCCCTCGCAGAGGAGGTCGAGCGGCTCAGCGAGCGGGCCGGTCGCGCGGTTGAACTCGAGCACCTCCCGCTTGAGCTTGAAGATCCGCTCCGCCGGGTTCGAGCGCTCGGGCGAGAAGACGTCGGCCTCGACCTCCTCGATGTCCTCCTCGAGGCTCCGGGCGACGGGCAGGTAGTCGTCTACTACGCGGTCGAAGATGGCGTGGAGCACCGCGTCGGGCCCGCGGCGCAGGCGCTCGGGCTCGGCCTCGACGGTACGGCGAACCTCGGCCAGAGCCGTGGCCTCACCGTGGCGAACGGATACGATGAACCCCTCGCCGACGAACAGCAGCGTCTCGCCGAGCTCGATCTCCTCGCGATCGTCGTGATAGACCGCCGGCTTGAGGACGACGAACAGCGTGTCGCCGTAGATCTCGAGCTTCGGGCGCTGGTGAGCCTTGATCGCATCCTCGACGGCGAGCTCGTGTAGCCCGAACTCGCGCCTCACGGCGTCGAATTCCTGCTCGGTCGGCTCGTGCAGGCCGATCCACACGAAAGCGCCGGCGTCACGACCGGCCTCGAAGGCGTCCTCGAGCGAGAGCCGCCCGGAGCGGCGGCGTCCGTCGTCGTACACGGCGCAGTCCACGATCATGGCTGCTGATTGTCGCGCAGCCGCCGAACTAGGGCGAGCGCCTGGCTGCGGTCGTCCGCCTCGCCGGCGAAGCGGGCCTCGGCCAGCGCGCCGAGCAGACGGCCGAGCTCGGGTCCCGGCGCGATGCCAAGCTCGGCGGCGAGCTCGTCGCCACGCACGGGCGGGCGTGGCGCGCCACCCTGCGCCCGCCAGGCGAGCGCTTCGGCCATGAGCTCCCGCGCGAGCTGGAGGTGAGCGGCGATGGCGGGCTCGTGGCGGCGGCCGCGGGTCGCGAGCCGGTCGGCGCACGAGAGCAGCGTCACCTCGACCTCGACCGGCTCGCAGGCGGCGAGGTACCGGAAGACGGCGCGGCGCGAGAGCGGGCGCTCGTGAACGAGGAAGCCGAGCCTGAGATGGTGGGCGGTGAGGCCCGCCAGGAAGGAGCGCAGGCGCTCGCTCGTCCGCAACCGGCGGCAGACGGTCGCCACCATCTCCGTTCCGACCCGGTCGTGTCCGATGAAGGTCACGCGCCCGTCGGGGCGGACCCCGCGGGTCGCCGGCTTGCCGATGTCGTGGAGGAGTGCGCCGAAGCGCAGCGCCTGCCCGCGGGTCAGCCCGTCACCGAGGGGCTCGGCCAGCACGCTCGCGAGGGTTTCGGCGATCTCCACGCCGAACGTCGCGGCGAGTGAGGCCTCGAGCTCGATCTGGCGACCGAGGACCTCGAGCGTGTGACCGTGGACGTCGAGATGGTGGTAGTGGCTCTGTTCGACTTGGCGCAGGGCGTCGAGCTCGGGTAGGACGGCGCCGAGCAGTCCGAGGCGGTCGGCGAGTGCGATGCCACCCAACGCCCGCTCGGCGACCACGATCCGCCTGAGCTCGGCGAAAACCCGCTCGGGCGAGGATCGCATGACCCGCTCCGCGGCCTCGCGGGTGAGCCGTTCGGTCTCGGGGTCGGGAACGAGCGGGAGTTCGGTGGCCAGTCGGGCGAGCCGCAGCGGGCGCAGCGGATCGGTCGCATACGCCGTGCTCTCGAGGTCCGGCCCGCCGAGCACGCGCAGGCGACCGTCCGCGAGATCGGCAAGCCCGTGGAGGGGATCGACGGGAGTGCCGCCCGCTAGCGGCACCGCGACCGCGTTGACCGTGAAGTCGCGGTCGGCGAGGTCGTCCTCGATCGTGGCCCCGCGCATCGTCGACACGTCGCAGCACCACCCCTCGCGGCGATCGAGTGCGCGCCAGGCCCCGAAGGCCTCCGACAGCGGGAAGACGGCTCCACGCACATAGCTCGCGACCGCGCGCGCGGCGGGTTCCGGGGCCCCGGGAACGACCAGGTCGACGTCGCGCAGCGGCCGGCCGAGCACGGCGTCGCGAACCGTGCCGCCGACGAGCCAGGCCCCGGCCCCGTCCACGCCCAGGGCCGCGCGCACCGCCTGCACCGGTCCCTCGGCGCCGAGGCGCTCGGCGAGCTCGCTCACCTGGCCTCGTGGAGTCGCGGGACGCGCGGCAGGAGGCCGCACGTGACCTCGTAGTTGATGGTCCCGAGGCGCTGCGCCACCTCCTCGCAGAGGATGCGCTGCTCGCCCTGGGCTCCGATCAGGACGACGGGATCGCCGACCCGGGCATCGGTCTCCGAGCCCAGCTCGACCGCGACGTTGTCCATGCTCACCGTGCCGGCGAGAGGGCACCTGCGGCCTCCCACGAGGACGTCGGCGCGGTTCGACAGCCCACGGCGCCAGCCGTCCCCGTAGCCGAGCGGGACGATGCCGACCCAGGTCGTGCGCTCCGCGCGCCAGGTGCGACCGTAGCCCGCGCTCCATCCGGGCTCGAACCGCTTGACGGCGGCGAGGTGGGACTCGAGCGCGAGCGCGGGCTCGAGGCCGCGCGCCGCCGGGTCCTCTCCGAAGGGGTCGAGCCCGTAGACCGCGATCCCACAGCGAGCCAGGTCGAAGTGCGCGGCCGGGTCGCGGAAGACGGCGGCGCTGTTGGCGGCGTGGGCGATCACCGCGGGGTGCGCGCTTCTGATCTCGTCCACGAAGGCCCGGAACCGCTCGAGCTGGGCCGGAAAGTGGTCGTCGCCGCGCTCGTCGGCGGTCGCGAAGTGGGTCATCAGGCCGACGAGCTCGAGTCGGGCGTCGCCGGCCACGAGCTCGCAGACCGCGCGGGCCTCGACCGGGTCGGCGGTCCCGAGCCGGCCCATGCCGGTGTCGAGCTTCACGTGCACGCGCGCTCGGGTGGTCCCGGCGCCGGCCTCGGCGGCGACCGCGCGCGCGAAGCCCTCGCGCCAGGCGACGACGTCGGCGCCGGCCTCGACGGCCGCGCGTGCCTCGGTACGGGTAAGCGCTCCCTGCACGAGGATCGGGACCTCGAAGTCGGCCGCCCGCAGCTCGACCGCCTCGGCGGCGGTGGCCACCCCCAGCCAGCTCGCGCCGCCGGCCACGGCCGCCCGGGCGCAGGGAACCATTCCGTGGCCGTAGCCGTCGGCCTTGACCACGGCGCACAGCTCCCCACCCCCGGCGAGCAACGAGCGCAGGCGCGCGCTGTTTTGCTCGACGGCGCCGAGGTCGACGCGGGCGAGCGCCCGCTCGGCGCCCGGGGTGGGCACCGCCGCGCGCGCCGCGGCGGCCGGGATGGTGGGCACCGCTACCGCGTGAGCGCGCCGAGCACGTCGGCGCGGCTCACTACCCCGACCAGCCGTCCCTCCTCGATCACGGGGAGCCGGTTGTGGCCGCTCTCGTAGACGATCCTCGCCGCCTCCTCGGCCGTCGCCTCGGGATCGACCGTGGTCGGGCTCGCGGTCATCATGTCGGCGGCGGTGGCGGCGAACGCCTTGCGCAGGCGGTCCTCGAAGCGCTTCAGCGGCTCGAGGAAGACAACGCCGCCGAACAGCTCGATGAAGTGGGGCAGGTGGAGGTCGCCCTGGTCGTCGGCGATCACGAGGTCCGCCTCGGTGACGATCCCCACGCAGGTTCCGTCGGCGTCGACGACCGGGACGCCCGGCAGCTCGCTCTCGCCGAGCAGGCGGATCACGTCCTCGACGCGCGTGTCGGGCCTTACGGTGACCGGCTCCGGGTCCATGATCTCGCGCACCGCGACGGCCATCGTTTCGACCCTAGCGGTTCCGGCGAACGCGCCCAGTGGCCCGAGTGCCGTCGGCTGCCCTCCGCTCGCGGGCGGTCGCGGGACCGCGCAGCGCCGCCGGCACGGCGTCGATCACGTCGGAGGCGATCGTGTGGTCGGCACCGAACCGAGCGGCTGCGACTCGCCCGGCGCGCGCGTGGGCCAGCACGCCGGCGGCCGCGGCCGCAAAGGCGTCGAGCCCCTTGGCCAGGAAGGTGGCGATCACCCCGCTCAGCACGTCTCCGGTCCCGGCGGTGGCCAGCGACGGCGAGCCGCCACGGCTGACCGCGACGAGCCCCTCGGGAGCGGCGATGATCGTGTCGTCGCCCTTGAGGACGACGATCGAGCCGCTGCGGTCGGCGGCCTCCCGGGCCGAGGCGAGGCGCCGGGCCCCGACGCTCGCCGAGTCGGTCTCGAGCAGGCGGGCGAGCTCCCCGGCGTGCGGCGTTAGGACGGTCGGCGCGCGCCGCGCGCGCAGGAGCTCGAGCGCTCCGGCGTGCGCGTTTAGGCCGTCGGCGTCGATCAGTAGCGCAACGTCGACCCGCTCGGCGGTCGCCCGCGCAAACGAGACCGCGTCGTCCGAGCGTCCGATCCCCGGGCCGACGACGACCGCGCCCGCGCGCTCGGCGAGCGCGGCGACCCCGTCGGCGCCCGACTCGCAATGGGTCCCGTCGGCCTCCGGCTGGCCGGCGGTCATGGCCTCCAGGAGCTTGAGCGCGAACACGGTCTCGGTCGACTCGGGGACCGCGAGCTGGACGTAGCCGGCGCCGGTGCGCAGCGCCGCGAGCGCGGCCATGGTCGGGGCGCCGGTGAGCCCTCGCATGCCGCCGGCGATCACCACCGTGCCTGCGTCGAACTTCGACCCGGCGCGCATCCGCGAGGGCACCAGCTCGAGCACCCGATCGGAGATGATCCCCGCACCGCCGGCCGACGGCGCGTCGCGGGGAATGCCGATCTCGACCGGGTGAACGTCGCCGGCGTGCAGAGCGCCCGGCGCCACGTGCAGTCCGATCTTCGGCGCGTGGAAGGTCGCGGTGGCGACCGCGCGCACCGCGTCGCCCTGGACCTCTCCACTGGTGGCGTCGACCCCCGACGGGACGTCGCAGGCGACGACGGGGGCCTCGCTGTGGTTGATGGCGGCGATCGCGCCGGCGACGGGCTCCCGCGGCTCGCCGGAGAAGCCCGTGCCGAGCAGGGCGTCGATCACCGCGGCCGAGCCGCGCAGGCGCTCGGCGTCGGCGCCTTCGACCGGCGGGTCGCCGGGCAGGCGCTCGAGGTTGGTGGCGGCGTCCCCGCGCAGCTCCTCCAGCGCGGCGGTCGACAGTACCTCGACTCCCCGCCCCCCCTCGCGCAGGATGCGCGCCGCCACCAGGCCGTCGCCGCCGTTGTTGCCCTTGCCGATGACGGTTCGGATCGGGCCGGTTGCGCCGCGGGCGTCCGCGACCTCGGCAACGACCCGCGCCAGCGCTTCCCCCGCCCGCTCCATGAGCTCGAGCGAGGGCACCCCCCGCTCGGAGATGGCAAAGGCGTCGGCCGCGCCCATCTCCTCGGCGTCGAAGAGCGGGTCCAGCCAGGGGGGGAGGGCCACGTGCCGGCTGTTACTCGCGCCGCTCGCGGCGCAGCAGCGCCGTCGCCCCCGCCGTCGTGCGAGTATGGGTCAGCGAGACGACGGGGGCGACCTCGAGCTCCCGGGCACGGTCGGCGAGCGAGCCGTGCAACCGGACGCGAGGCGGCCCTCCGCCCCCGACGACCTCGACGTCGCGGAAGCTCCACACGGTCATCCCGAGCGCCTTGGCCACGGCCTCCTTGGCGCAGAACCGCGCCGCGAGGTGCCGGGCGGGACGGGGACGCGCCTCGGCGTAGTCGCGCTCACCGCGGGTGAAGAGGCGGTCGGCGAGCCGTGGCCGGCGGGCGAGCGCGCGCTCGAGGCGGTCGACCTCGAGCAGGTCGAGACCGATCCCCAGGCCTGGCGCGCGCGACCTCACCGAGCGGAGCCTACTCCACGGTGACGGTCTTGGCCAGGTTGCGGGGTTGGTCGACGTTGAGCCCCCGCGCGCGGGCTATGCGGTAGGCCAGGAGCTGCAGCGGCACCGTGGCGAGCACGGGTTGGAGCAGCCAGTCGGTGCGGGGGACGTAGAGCACGTCCTCGGCGTACTCGGCGACGCGGGCGTCCCCGTGGGTTGCCACCGCCACCACCTGGGCGCCCCGGGCCCTGACCTCGGCGGCGTTCGAGAGCACCTTCTCGAGCACCGGCGAGTCCGTCGCCACGCATACCACCGGGGTGCGCTCGTCGAGCAGCGCGATCGGGCCGTGCTTCATCTCCCCGGCGGCGTAGGCGTCGGTGGGAACGTAGGAGACCTCCTTTAGCTTCAACGCCCCCTCGAGCGCCACCGGCAGGCCGATGTGGCGACCGAGGTAGAGGAAGAAGGCCGCGTCCTGCCACTGCTCGGCGATCGCGCTGGCCGGCCCGTCGGCCTGCTCGACGAGCGTGGCGACGTGATCGGGGAGGCTTTCGAGGTCGCGCAGGAGGTTCGAGAGGCAGACGGGGCTGAGCGTCCCGCGAAGCTCGGCGAGCTTGAGGCCGATCAGGTACATGACGGCCACCTGGGAGACGAAGGTCTTGGTCGCGGCGACGCCGATCTCGAGCCCGGCCCGGGTGTAGACGACGCCGTCGGAGTCGCGTGTGGCCTGGCTTCCCATGACGTTGGTGATCGCGAGCACGCGCGCACCGCGGTCGCGCGCCAGGCGCATGGCGGCGAGCGTGTCCGCGGTCTCGCCGGACTGGGAGATGCCGACGACGAGGTCGCCCGGCCCGACGATCGGGTCGCGGTAGCGCCACTCCGAGGCGATGTCCATCTCGACCGGCACGCGAGCCCACGCCTCGATCGCATAGCGTCCTACGAGCCCGGCGTGGTAGGAGGTTCCGCACGCCACGACGACGATGCGGCGCAGCGCGCGCAGCTCCTCGTCGGAGATGCCGATGTCGCCGAGCTCGATGCGGTCGCCGCAGATGCGATCGGTGATGGTCTCGGCGAGCGCCGCGGGCTGCTCGTGGATCTCCTTGAGCATGAAGGTCTCGTAGCCGGCCTTCTCGGCGGCCTCCTCGCTCCAGTCGATGTGCTCGGTCCGACGCGGGATCGGTACCCCGGCGGCATCGAGGAAGTCGGCGGAGTCGGGGCGGACCGCGACGATCTCGCCGTCCTCTATGAGCTTGACCTCGCGGGTCTCGCGCAGGAAGGCGGGGATCGCCGACGCGATGAAGTGCTCACCCTCTCCCACGCCGACCACGAGCGGACACTCGCGGCGGGCTCCGACGAGCAGCTCGGGCTCGAGCGCGCAGACGGCGACGAAGGCGAAGTGCCCGCCGAGCTCGGCGTAGGCGGCGCGCACGGCCTCGACGAGGTTTCCGTGGTAGTGGCTGGCCACCAGGTGAGCGACCACCTCGGCGTCGGTCTCCGAGGTGAAGCTCGCCCCGTCGCCCTCGAGGCGCCGGCGCAGCTCGACGTGGTTCTCGATGATGCCGTTGACGACGACGTGGATCTGACCCGAGGTGTCGGAGTGCGGATGGGCGTTGACCTCGGTGACCGTGCCGTGGGTGGCCCAGCGCGTATGGCCGATGCCGGTCCTCGGCTCGGCCGGTGAGGCGTCGAGTGCCGACCCGGAGCTTCCGACACCCGCGAACTGGGCGGCGGCTCGGGCCGCGACCGTCCGACGCAGGTGAGACAGGTTGCCGACCGCGCGCACGAGCTCGAGGTCGCCGTCGCTGACCAGGCTCAGCCCGGCGGAGTCGTACCCGCGGTACTCGAGCTTCTCGAGCCCGCGCAGCAGGAGCTCGCGGCAGGGCCGAGAGCCGACGTATCCAACGATGCCGCACACCGTCTGTGCCTGACCTTCTCCGTTCGGTCTTCCGTGTCGCCTGGCCTGTCTGCGCACCTCGCTCGACGGCCCCTCTAACGTCAAGAGCCGCTTTCGACGCGGCTCTCGAAGTCCCTCTGGCGAGCGAGGCGGGATGCTAACAGGAGAGCGCCCCTACGTCAGCTCGCTCGCCGAAGCGGTATTCCCGCTCGGAGCGCCCTCGAGCTGCGACTCAGGCGAGCTCGCGCTCGACTACCGCGACGAGCCGCACCAGCGTCGCATCGCACTCCTCGCGCGACGGCGCCTCGACCATCACGCGCACCACCGGCTCGGTCCCCGACGGGCGCACGAGGACGCGTCCCCGGCCGGCGAGCGCTCGATGCTCGCGCTCGACGGCCTCCCAGACCGCCGCGGCGTCGCCGACCGCCTCGAGGTCTCGCACGCGCACGCTGCGCAGGCTCTGGGGCAGCTTCTCCATGGCCTCGCGGGCGGCGAGATCCCGTCCGCCGAGTGCCTCGAGGGCGAGCAGCGCAGCCGCGATGCCGTCTCCCGAGCCGGCGAAGCTCGTATCGATGATGTGCCCGGACTGCTCCCCGCCGAGCGCCCAGCCGCGGCGCTCGAGCTCGAGCAGAACGTGTCGGTCGCCCACCGGGGTGGTAGCCACCTCGATCCCCGCGGACTCCATGGCCTGATGGAAGCCGTAGTTGGTCATCACGGTGACCGCGACGCCGTTTCCGGGGAGCCGTTCGGCGGCACGCAGGTGGAGCGCCGCGAGGGCGATCAACTCGTCCCCGTCGACGATCGCCCCCGTGCGGTCGACGCCGAGGACGCGGTCGGCATCGCCGTCGAAGGCGAAGGCGGCGTCGAAGCCGTCCTCGGCGACACGCTCGCCCAGCGCCTCGACGTGGGTCGAGCCGCAGGCGGCGTTGATGTTGCGCCCGTCTGGCTCCGCCGCCACTACCTCGACGTCGGCGCCGAGTCGCCGGAGGATCTCGGGGCCGACGCGGTAGGCGGCGCCGTTGGCGCAGTCGAGCAGGATCCGGCGTCCGGCCAGGTCGAGACCCTCGAAGCGCGTCTCGAGGGCACGCAGGTAGTCGGCGGCAGCACCGTGCAGGGCCTCGAGGCGGCCGCTGGCGGGAGAGCCGGCCGGCGTCGAGCCGGATGTGGGGGTCGTCTCGGCAAGCGATGCCTCGACCCGGGCCTCCTGGTCGTCGGAGAGCTTCATGCCGCTGGGCCCGAAGAACTTGATCCCGTTGTCCTCGTAGGGGTTGTGCGATGCCGAGACGACGGCTCCGAGATCGAACCCGAAGTGCGGGACGAGCAGCGAGCACGCCGGGGTCGGGAGCACTCCACCGAGCAGGGCGTGACCTCCTCCCGCGGCGATCCCCGCGGCGAGCGCGCTCTCGAGCATGGGACCCGACTCGCGGGTGTCACGAACGACAAGCGCCCTCGGGTTGGCCGCCCGAGCGACCTCGACGGCGGCGCGCCCTAGCGCGAGGGCGAGCTCGGGGGTGACGACCTCACCGACCCGACCGCGCACTCCGTCGGTCCCGAACAGGCGTCGAGAGGATGACTGGGGGGCGGCGCGGTCCCCGGCCGGCGGACCAACCGAGGCGGGGACCACGGCGGACGGGGGCTAGCGCTTCGAGAACTGCGGACGCTTGCGCGCCTTCTTGAGGCCGGCCTTGCGCCGCTCCTTGACGCGCGCGTCGCGGGTCAGGAACCCGCGGCGCTTGAGCTCGCCCCGCAGCGCGGGGTCCGCCTCGACGAGCGCGCGGGCGACGCCATGGCGCAGCGCCCCGGCCTGCGCGGAGACCCCGCCGCCGTGGATCCGCGCGTTGACGTCCATCCGCCCCTCGAAGCCCGCGGTCTGGAGGGGCTGGCGCGCCGCGAGCTGGAGCGTCGCGCGGGGGAAGAAGGCGTCGAGCGGACGACCGTTGACGGTATAGGTCCCGCTGCCGGGGCGGAGGATCACGCGTGCCACCGCGGTCTTGCGCTTGCCGGTGGCCCGGTAGCGCGCGTCCGCGGCGAGATCGAGCGCCGACCGAGCGGAGGGCGTGGGCTCCTCGCGCTCAGACGGCTGGGTGGCGGCGTCGGGGTCGCCCGCGTCCGCCGCTTCGGCGTCGAGCTCGGCCTCCGGATCGATGTCGGCGTAGCGGGAGAAGTCGGGCTGCTCGGCGGTCTGCTCCTCATCCTCCTCGAGGACGAGGTCGGGCTCGAGATGGGCGCCGGGTATGGCCTCCTCGCCCGCTGCGGGGTCCTCGGGGAGGTCGCGACGGCGCTCGGCGCGAGCACGCTCGGGGCGCTCGGGCTGCGCCGGCTCGGGTGGTGCGGCGGGAGCGTCGGAGGCGGCCACCTCCTCAGGGTCCTCGGCGGGGAGGGGCTCGGGCGCCTGATCGGGCACAGCCGACTCGCGGCGCTCTGGCTCCCACGCCTCGACCGACTCGGTTACGGTCTCGTCACCTCCCGCCGTCGGCTCCGCGGTCTCGGGAGCTTCGGCGGCCTCGGTGCTCTCCTCGGCGTCATGGGGCCCGGCGTCCGTGGTCGCGGGCGCCGCCTCGGCGTCCTCAGCCGTCGGCTCGCCCTCCTCCGGGCCGGCCCGCTCCTCCCCCTGAGGGTCGCCCGGGTGCTCGGCGTCGGTCATCGGGTGGCGACCTCGAGCGGCTGTGGCTGCTGGGCTCGGTGCGGGTGCTCGGGACCCACGTAGACCTTGAGCTTTCGCAGCTGGGCGCGCCCGAGGCGGTTGCGCGGGAGCATTCCCTTGACCGCGAGGCGGATGATCTCCTCGGGCCGGCGGGCCTGCATCTCGGCGAAGGTGCGCTCGCGCAGACCGCCGGGGTAGCCCGAGTGGCGGTAGTAGCGCTTCTGGTGGCGCTTGTTGCCGGTCACCTCGATCTTCTCGGCGTTGACCACGATCACGAAGTCGCCGGTGTCGCAGTGCGGCGTGTACTCGGGCTTGCGCTTGCCCCGCAGCTCGTCGGCGATGCGAGTGGCGAGGCGACCGAGCGTGTGCCCGGTCGCGTCGACCAGGAGCCAGTTGCGCTCGCGGTTGGTGGGGGTGGCGACGAAGGTCTTCATGGGTCGGCGGCGCGGCCCTCCAGCGCGCGGCGGCTTATGTTGGCAGACGCAGAAAGGAGCGTCCATCGGCGCGACCGCTCCGCAGCCCGGCCGCTACTCCCACTCGATCGTCCCCGGCGGCTTCGACGTGATGTCCAGCACCACGCGGTTGACCGCCGGAAGCTCGTTGACCATCCGCGCCGCGATCCGCTCGAGCAGATCGTGCGGCAGCCGGGCCCAGTCGGCGGTCATGGCGTCGTCGCTCGTCACCGCGCGGACGCCGACGACGTGTCCGTAGGTGCGCTCGTCGCCCTGCACTCCCACGGTCCGCAGCTCCGCGGGCAGGACGCAGAAGGACTGCCACAGCTCGCTGTAGAGACCGGCGGCACGGATCTCCTCCTGGAGGACGAAGTCGGCGTCGCGCAGGAGGGCGAGCCGCTCGCGCGTGACCTCTCCCCCGACGACCCGGATCGCGAGGCCGGGCCCCGGAAAGGGCTGGCGCCAGACCATGCGCTCGGGCAGGCCGAGCTCGGCGCCGACCGCGCGCACCTCGTCCTTGAACAGAGCCCGTAGCGGCTCGACGAGCTCGAGCTCGAGGTCCTCGGGGAGGCCGCCGACGTTGTGGTGAGACTTGATCGTCGCAGCGCCCGTGCCGCCGCCCGACTCGATCACGTCCGAGTAGAGCGTGCCCTGGACCAGGTAGCCTGGATCGCCGAGCCGGCCGGCCTCCTCCTCGAAGACGCGGATGAACTCCTCGCCGATGACCTTGCGCTTGCGCTCGGGGTCGACGACCCCCGCGAGCCGCGCCAGGAAGCGGTCCTCGGCGCGCGCGACGACCAGCGGCACGCCGAAGTGGTCGCGAAAGGCGGCGACGACCTGGTCGGCCTCGTTGCGGCGCAGGAGCCCGTGGTCGACGAAGACGCACGTCAGCCGGTCGCCGATCGCGCGGTGGACCAGCAGCGCGGCCACCGAGGAGTCGACGCCCCCGGACAGACCACAGATCGCCCGCCCCTCCCCGACCTGATCGCGCACCCGCTCGATCTGGTCCTCAATGACCCGTGCGGGGGTCCAGTCGGGGTCGGCGCCGCAGACGTCGGTCAGGAACCTCTCGAGGATCGCCGTTCCGTACGGCGTGTGTGCGACCTCGGGGTGGAACTGAATGCCGTAGAGGCCCCGATCCGGGGACTCGAAGGCGGCGACCGGCGAGCTTGGGGAGGAGGCCAGCGGCGTGAAGCCCGACGGCGGCTCGAACACGCTGTCGCGGTGGCTCATCCAGCAGCTCTGCTCGAGTGGCAGGCCGGCGAGCAGCCGCCCCGACTCGTGGACGTGCAGGTCGCAGCGACCGAACTCACCGCGCTCGGCGAGCTCCACGTGGCCGCCGAGGGCCAGGGCCATGACCTGCATCCCATAGCAGATCCCGAACACGGGGATCCCGAGCTCGAGCAGCTCGAGACGAAGGGTCGGCGCACCCTCGGCATACACCGAAGCCGGGCCGCCCGAGAGGACGAGGCCGAGCGGCGCGCGGCGGCGGACCTCCTCAAGCGGAACGTCGTGGGGCAGTAGCTCCGAGAAGACCCCGCACTCGCGCAGACGCCGGGCGATCAGCTGCGAGTACTGACCGCCGAAGTCGAGCACGAGGACCTCTTGGGCCGCCGCAGCCAGGCCTTGAGCGACCGCGTCGGCCGGTGCGGCGTCGGGCGGAGGTCCCGGTCCTTTCGCCTCGACGGAGGACGCCCCGGGGCGGAGCGTCGCGATGTCGGTCACCCGTGGAGGAAGGAGCCCGCCGGTGCGCCGGCCGGCTCAGCGGCCGGCGTGGGCTCGAGGTCGGGCGCCTGGGTACCGTGGCTGTCCTCGACCGACGGCTCCCCCGGGATGCCCGCCGGCGAGTCCCCCGAACCGACCACCCCGTCGACCGACGGTGGCGCGGGCGCCGGTGCCGCGGCACGCGTCGCGCCCATGCCGATCGACTGCTCGCGCTGGAGAGCCTTGCCCTCGCTCTGCAGTGCGGGCGCGACCATCACCTCGGCGCGGTGAAACGACGGGATGTCCTCGTAGCCGCAGGTCGCCATCGACGTCCGGAGGCTGCCGACGAGGTTGAAGGTGCCGTCGTTCTCGTGCGCGGGGCCCAGCAGTATCTGCTCGAGAGAGCCGTTCTGAGTCGTCTTCACGCGGGCGCCGCGGGGCAGGGCGGAGTGGAAGGTCGCCATGCCCCAGTGAAAGCCGCTTCCCGGCGCCTCGTAGGCGCGCGCCAGAGGCGAGCCGATCATGACCGCGTCGGCCCCGCATGCGAACGCCTTGGCCACGTCGCCCCCGGTTCGCATCCCCCCGTCAGCGATGACCTTGACGTACTCGCCGGTCTCGAGCATGTGCTGGGAGCGCGCGGCTTGCACGTCGGCGATCGCAGTGGCCTGCGGTACGCCGATACCGAGCACGCCGCGGGTGGTGCAAGCCGCCCCCGGGCCGACGCCGACGAGCACCCCGACCGCCCCGGTACGCATGAGGTGCAGCCCAGTCGAGTAGGACGCACAACCTCCGACGACGACCGGACACGGCACCTCCTTGATGAAGTCCTTGAGGTTGAGCGGCTCCGAGCTCGCCGAGACGTGCTCGGCGGAGATCACCGTGCCCTGGATGACGAGGATGTCGAGGCCCGCCTCGAGCGCGACCTCGCAGTGGTCGCGCACCCGCTGGGGCGTCAGCGACGCGGCGCAGACCACGCCCTGCTGCTTGATCTCCGCCACCCGCTGGGCGATGAGCTCGGCGCGCACCGGCTCGGCGTAGACCCGTTGCATCTCGGCGGTGGCGCGCTCGGGCGGCAGCTCGGCGATCCGGCGAAGCTCTGAGTCGGGGTCCTCGTACCGGGTCCAAATGCCCTCGAGGTTGAGCACGGCCAATCCTCCGAGGCGGCCCACCTCGCCCGCGGTCCGAGGCGAGACGACGCCGTCCATCGCCGCCGCGACGAGCGGCAGCTCGAAGCGGTAGGGCCCGAGCGTCCAGGTGATGTCGATGTCGTCGGGATCGCGCGTCCGCCGGGAGGGCACGATCGCGATGTCGTCGAACCCGTAGGCGCGGCGACCCTTCTTGCCTCGGCCGATCTCTACTTCCATGACGGCATCCTAGGTGGGGTAGCGGACTGAACGGCGAGCCTACCAGTGCGCCCCCCGCAATCCGGCTGGCCACAGGGCTACGAGAGCGCCGGCTCCTCCACCCGCTCCACGCGCACTTCGCCGCGCAACCGCTCGACGTCGTTGGGGTCGACGACGCCCGCTCCGAAGTGCTGGGTCGACTCGGCCCCGCAGGCGACCGCGGAGCGCAGGCACCCCTCGGGTGAGTCCCCGCCGTAGCGAGCGGCGACGTAACCCGCCAGGAACGCGTCGCCCGAGCCGACCGCCGAGACGGGCTCGAGGGCCTCGATCGTCGCGCGCTGCAGGGAGCGCTCGGACCCGGAGCCGACGAGGGCCAGGCAGCCCGTCGGCATCGTCATGATCGCCTCGCGCGCGCCCAGCTCCGAGATCGACCGGAGCGCCCCGGTGCGATCGGACTCGTCGCCGAACTCATGGCCTACGAGCTCCTCGGCTTCGGGCTCGTTGGGGCTCACGACGGACGGCTCGGCCCGCGTTGCGAGCCGCAGCGGCTCTCCCTCGGCGTCGAGAACCGTGGTCACCCCGAGCCTGACGAGCTCCTCGACAAGCCGCGCATAGAGATCGGCTCCGATTCCCCGGGGAAGGCTTCCCGAGAAGACGCAGATCGCGGCCCCCTTGGCCAGGTAGAGGAGCTTGTCCACGAACAGGTCGAGCTCCGCCTCGGAGACCGCCGGTCCGCGCTCGTTGATCTCGGTCTGCTCGCCAGAAGTGGGGTCGACCACGGCGGTCGACGTCCGCGACTCCTCGCGGATGCGGACGAAGTCGTTGAGCACCGCTTCGGCGGTCAACTGCTCGATGATGCGGGTCCCCGTCGGCCCTCCGGCCACGCCGGTGGCGATGACCGGTTGGCCGAGCGCCTTGAGCGCGCGCGCGACGTTGACGCCCTTGCCGCCGGCCATCGAGGCCTGCTCGACGGCGCGGTGGCGGCGCCCGAGGGCGAAGTTCGGGACGGCGAGCGTCTTGTCGATCGCCGCGTTGAGGGTGACGGTGATGATCATCGTCCGGCCGCGGTGGTGCGGCGACGGCGCCGCCGGACCCCCACGATCCTGGCCACACACAGGATGGCGACCACCGAGAGCCCCGTCAAGGCCGCCAGAGGCGCGGGTGAGCCCAGGGCGGACAGAGGCGCCGGAGCGGGCACGGCCGTGGCGGTCACAAGTGGCGCCGTCCGCAGCACGCGCGCGCCGTCACGGACCTCCACCGTCCCGACCCGCCGTCCCGCGGGGAGCGGCCCCTCGACCTCCTCGGGGGCGCGAACCGACACCGCCGGGCGCCGGCCGCGCAGGACGGGGACGGTGACTGCGCGCCGCGTCTGGAGGTCGACGGGGGTGTCGCGGCCTTCCACGGAACGACGCGCGACCTTCTGCCCGCGAGCGACGGCCCGCACGCGGCGGAACTGATCGATTCCCCAGCGCAGCAGAGCCAGCGTGCTCTCGTCGCGAGCCGCCTCGGTCGGCGCGCCCAGCACGACCGACACGACCTCGACTCCGCGACCCTCTCCCGCCCCCACGAGCACGAAGTCCGCCGCGTCGGTGTGACCGGTCTTGACGCCCTCAACGAACGGGTGGGTGCCGATCAGGTTGTTGCGGTTGTGCACGCGCCGCCTCCGCGTGCCGCTGCGCAGGCGCGCGGACGGGCGATCGACCGTGCGAGCGAAGGTTCGGTTGCCCATCACCACGCGGGCGAGGGCACTCAGGTCGCGAGCCGTGGAACGGTTGCGGGCGGAGTCGAACCCGATCGGGTTCTGGTACCTCGTCGAGCGCAGCCCGAGCTCGCGAGCGCGGCGGTTCATGTCGGCGACGAAGGCTCGGCGCGACCCGGAGACGTTGACGGCGATCGTCGCTGCGGCGTCGTTCGCGCTCTCGAGCAACAAGGCGGCGAGCAGGTCCCGGACGCGCATGCGCTCGCCCGTGCGCAGTCCGATCTGAGACTCGAGCGCGTCCGCCTCGTAGCGCGGGGCGCGGAACACCTCGTTGAGGCGGGCGCGCTCGAGCACGAGCAGGGCCGTCATCAGCTTAGTCGTGCTGGCGATCTGACGGCGCTCGTCGGCATCCTCGGCGAGCAGAACCTCACCTGACCGGGCGTCGACGACGATCGCGGCCTCCGCCTGGGGGTCTGGACGCGGAGCACGCGCTCCGGCGCCCGCGGGCAGGAACGCGAGCCCGAGGACGGTGAGCGCCGCCGCGGCCGCGGCCCGGCGGCGCTCACTCGGCGCCAGAGGCATCACTCGCGCAGGCGGATCCGCTGACCGGTCGAGATCGCCTGGGGGTCGAGCTCGGGGTTTAACTGCCGCAGACGCTCGACGCTGAGCTCGGTCTCCTCGGCGATCGATCCGAGCGTGTCGCCCGCCTGGACGGTGTAGGTCGTGGGGCGCGAGCGCTCGCGGCGGTCTCGCCGGCGGTCGGCGTCGCCACCCCGCCGCTGGGGAGGCTCGGTGCTGGCCCGATCGGGCCTATCGCCGCCGAAGAGCGCTCCCGAACCGATCAGGACGGCGAGCAGGGCAACGGCGAAGGCTCCGACGGCCACAGGCGCGAGCATCCGCAGGTTTGAGCCCCGGCTGTCGTCCATTGCCGGGGCATCCTACCGGCGCTCTCGGCGCGCTCGGCGGATGCGGCGCCGGCGCAGGCGCGGAGAGATCCTCTAGCTAGGTCAGCACCCACGTCGCGGCGCGAAGCTCCTCCGCTGCGTCGCGCGCCGCGGCCGCCGGATCCCCTCCGACCGATCGGTGTGCATCGACGATCGAGCGGGAGGCGGTGACGAGGGCGGCCGCCGGGTGGGCCGAGAAGGCGGGCCGGAGCGTCTCGACCGTTCCGCCCTGGACCCCCACGCCGGGTATGAGGATCACGGCGCGCGGCATCAGCTCGCGCAGGCGCCCCAGCAGCTCCGGACGCGTCGCCCCGGCCACCGCTCCGACGCTCGAGAGCCCGCTCGCGCCGACCGACTCGCGCCCCAGCTCGTCCACGAGTTGGGCGAGCCGCTCGTGCAGGGGCCGTTTCGGCGCGGGCACGTCCTGGAGCTCCGCCGCGCCGGGGTTAGAGGTCCGCACGAGGCAGATGCACCCGGCCCCGACCGCGTTTGCCGCGGTCGTCAGCGGCTCGAGGGCGTCGGAGCCGAGCAGCGGGCTCGCCGTGAAGGCGTCCGCGCCGAGGCCCCACACCGGGCCGTAGGGTCCGGTGGTCGTCCCCACCAGAGCCTGCGCGTATGCGCGAGCGGTAACGGGCACGTCGCCGCGCTTGCCGTCGGCAATCACGAGGAGCCCGTGGTCGCGAGCCGTGGCGGCGGTCTCCGCGAGCGCCTGCCAGCCGGGCGCACCAAGCCGCTCGTAGCACGCGAGCTGGAGCTTGACCGCCACGCAGGCCGGTCCCGCAGCCTCGATCGCGGCGCGGCCGTGACGGACGACCGCGGCGGCGGTGAGCTCGGCCGGGCTCGCCGGGTCGGCGGCCAGCGGGCGGCTCAGGGCGACCGGCCACAGAGCCGCGGGGTCGGGATCGAGCCCGAGCACGACTTGGCTGCGGCGCTCGACCACGAGCGCCGCGAGCCGGTCGGCGAAATGCCCGGGTTCGGCCCCCGGGCTCGGCGACCGGTCGGGCTCGACGGCTGGCTACCCGCCCTTCACCGACTTCTTGAGCCCTGAGCCGGCGCTGAAGCGCGGCACGCGGCTGGCGGCGATCTCGATCCGCTCGCCGGTCTGCGGGTTGACCCCCTGGCGCGCCGCGCGCTCGGACGACGAGAACTTGCCGAAGCCGGTGAAGTTCACCTCGCTGCCGCGCACGAGCGCGTCCTGGATCGCGTTGAGCACGGCGTCGACTGCCCTGCTCGCCTCCCCCTTGGATAGATCGGCCTCGGCGGCGACCTGATCGACTATCTCAGCCTTCGTCACGCGTTCCTCCTCTGGCGTACCTTTTCGTGGCGCTTCCCCACCTGCGGATATGGCACGCTAACATCGCCGGTGGACGCTTTGCTTCCTTGGTCTGCACTCGGAGCCGGACCGGACTCCGGCCGTTCCTCCGAAAGCTCGCCAATCCGGGCGGCGGCGGCTACGAGGTCCTCGAAGGCGGGCGCCCCGGGCGGGAGCAGCCGTGGATGACCGCGCTCGTCGTACAGGACGACGCGCGGCGCTCGCCCGCGCTGTCGCCGGCGCGCCGCCGCCGCCACGCCCTCGGCGATCCCGGTGATTCGCCCGACCCTCCCGCCGCGGTGTTTCACCCCGGTCCCCGATCGAGGTCGGCCAGCACGCGGCGCAGGTCGTAGCGAATCAGCGACGAGAGCGCAAACCGGTCCGTAACGACGGCGAGCGTGAACCTCCGCCCGCGAACGACGAAGACCGCGCCGGTCGGGCCGGTGACCTCGATCTCTGCGACCGCCTTCTCGTCGGCGGCATCGGCGGTCGCGAGCAGCTCGAGCACGAGCTCCCGCAGCTCATCTGCGGTCCCACGTTTTTCCGGGTCTCCGGCCGCGAGCTCTCCGTTCGCGTCGAGCAGCACCGCCGCACGCACGTCGCCGGACAGCTCGCCGAGGTGACCCAGCGCCAGCTCGGGTGTGAGAGCGGACGGCACGTAAGGCGAGAATACCTCCGTGGACCCCATCAGGATCTCGTGGCTCATAACCGTCGCGGTGTTCGTCATCGCCGCCGTGCTCGTGTTCCTGAGCGGCTACGTGGGCTACTTCTTCGTGCTGCTCGCCGTGGCCGCGGCGGCCGCTGTCAACGTGCGCTGACCGGCTGAGGGCCGGGCTCCGCCGCCGCTCCGGCCGGCACGTTCGCGCGGCGAGGCCGCTGGGGTCACTCGCCCCGGCCCCCGCGCTCGGCGAGCCAGGAGACGAGCGCGCGCGCGGCCCGACCCCGGTGGCTGATCGCGTCCTTCTCGGCCGGAGTGAGCTCGGCCATCGTGCGCCCGTCGGCACCGTCGAGCGGGAGGAAGGCCGGGTCGTAGCCGAAGCCCTCCCCTCCCCGGGGCGTCGGGGCGAGGAGACCTTCACAGCGGGCCTCGAAGACGTGCGGCGGATCGCCGCTCGCGGGCTCGGCGAAGGCCAGCGCGCACACGTAGGCGACGCGGCGATCGCCGGCGAGAGGGACCTCCCGGAGGAGCTTGGCCAGGTTCTCCTCCTCGCTCGCCCCCTCGCCGGCGAAACGGGCCGAGCGCACCCCGGGGGCGCCGGCGAGGGCGGCGGCCTCGATCCCGGAGTCGTCGGCAAGGGTCAGGCGGCCGGTGGCGAGTGCGGCGGCCTCCGCCTTGAGGATGGCGTTCGCCGCATACGTCTCACCGTTCTCCGGCGGAAGATCGATCCCGGCGGGAAGGGGCTCGAGCGACCAAGGAGCGAGCAGGGCCCCGAGCTCCCGCACCTTGTGGACGTTGCGCGAGGCGAGCACGAGCGTGGCGACCATCGGGGTCAGAAGCGGCGTCAGCCGAGCGTCCTCACCGGGGAAGGCCGCCGGTCGCCTCGGCCTGTGCGTCCCGGAGGCGCTCGATCCCCTGTGCGGCGATCTCGAGCAGGGCGTCGAGCGAGGCGCGCGACAGCGGGTTGCGCTCGCCCGTCGCCTGGACCTCGAACAGCCCGCCATCGCCGGCCATGATCACGTTCATGTCGACGTCGGCGGTCGAGTCCTCCGCGTAGTCGAGGTCGAGCAGCGCCTCCCCCTCGACCATGCCGCACGAGACCGCGGCCACCGAGCCGTTGACCGGCAGCCGGGCGAGCTTTCCCTGCTCGACCAGCGCAGCCAGGGCGAGCTGGAGCGCAGCATAGCCCCCGGTGATGGCTGCGCAGCGGGTTCCCCCGTCCGCCTCGAGCACGTCGCAGTCGATATAGATCGTCCTTTCTCCGAGCGCCTCGAAATCGACGACGCCGCGCAGCGAGCGGCCGATCAGCCGCTGGATCTCGACGGTGCGTCCGTCGGGGCGCCCGCGCGAGACGTCGCGCTGCTTGCGCTCGCCGGTCGAGGCCGGAAGCATCCCGTACTCGGCGGTCACCCATCCCCGGCCGCGGCCGGACATCCAGCGGGGAACCGAGTCGACCGCGGATGCGGTGCAGATCACGCGCGTACCGCCCTGGGCGATCAGAGCCGAGCCCGTCGCGGTCCGCACGAAGCCCGGAGCGATCTCGACCGGACGCAGCTCGCCGGGCTCGCGGCCGTCCGGCCTCATGCGGCTGCCCGCTGGGACCGCGAAGCTTCGTCCGCCTCGTCGGCCCCGCATGAGGAGACCTCGACGTGGCGCACTTCGCCGAGCGGGAGCTGAAGGAAGCGTGTTCCGGCCCTCCGGAAGGCCTCGGGGTCGCCCGAGCACCGGAAGCGGTAGGAGCCGCGGCGCGACTCAGGGCGCTCGAGACCCCACGCGCACAGCTCGCGGTCGATCTCGTCCGCGATCGCCGCGCCCGACGTCACGATCTCTACGCCCCGACCGAGCGTGCGCTGGAGGATCGGGCTCACGAGCGGGTAGTGGGTGCAGCCGAGGATCACCGTGTCGACCGCCGCCGCCCGCAGCGGCGCGCACACCCGCTCGACGCAGTCGACGACGAGCGCGTCGATCTCGCCGCCGGCCTGGATCAGGGGGGCGAGCTCGGGGGCGGCCACCGACTCGAGCGTGGCCGCGGGCGCCTCGGCGGCGAGCGCGCGGTCGTAAGCGCCGCTCGCGACGGTGGCCGGAGTGGCCAGCAGGCCGATGCGGCCGTTGCGGGTAGCCTCAGCAGCGAGCCGCGACTCCGGCCCGACCACCGACACCACCCCGACGCGTCCCGCCAGACGCTCGCGCAGACTGCCCACCGCCGCCGCGGTCGCCGAGTTGCAGGCGACGACGAGCAGCTTGGCCCCCTCGGCGAGCAGCAGGTCCGCGAGCTCCAGCGTGAAGGCGCGCAGCTCGTCCACCGAACGGCGACCGTAGGGAAAGCGCGCGGTGTCGCCGAGGTAGACGAAGTCCTCGTGCGGAAGCGAGACCAGGCACTCGTGCAAGACGGTCAGCCCGCCGACGCCGGAGTCGAAGACCGCGATCGGCAGGTCGGGACGGGGCCGCTCGGCCATGCGTCCATGGTGGCACGGCTCGGTGCGACAGGGTAAAAAGACGGTGTAGCTCCTTCCGTGCGACCGGGGCCGATTACCGCGGCACACGCGACGAGGGCTCGTCGGCGTCGGATTACGCGACAGCCGCGGTGAGCCCACGCGTGGGACCACGTCCGCCCCACGGTCTAGCCGAGGGCCCAGAAGCGGCCGACCTGCTCGACCGCACGCTCGGCGTGCCCGTCGCGCTCAACCGAGCGCGGCTCGCCACCCGCGGCGAGCGCCGGGAGCGTCGCCGCCACAGACGCCGCCAGCGCGCTTACCTCGTAACCCCCCTCGAGCACCGCTCCCACCGGTACGCCGGCCGCGTCGGCGATCGCCCGCGCGTGGCGGGCCAGTTCGGCGAAGGAGCTCTCCTCGAGCCGGCACTGGGCGAGCGGATCGGCGCTGTGGGCATCGAAGCCGGCCGAGACCAGGACGAGGTCGGGCTCGAAGGCGCGCGCGGCCGGTGCGACGACGTGCTCGACGAGGCCCAGCCAGACGTCCTCGCCGGAGCCCGCGGGCACCGGCAGGTTGATCGTGAAGCCCTCCCCCGCTTCCGACCCCGAGTCCTCGAGCTTACCCGTGCCGGGAAAGAGCGGCGACTGATGGATGCTCGCGAACAGGACCTCCTCGCTCGCGTGGAAGATGTCGTTCGTACCGTTGCCGTGGTGGACGTCCCAGTCGAGGACGAACACCCGCCGTGCGCCGTGCGCGTCGAGGGCGTGACGCGCGGCCACGGCGACGTTGTTGAACAGGCAGAAGCCCATCGCCCGGCCGGGCTCGGCGTGATGCCCAGGGGGCCTCAGGGCACAGAAGCCGACGGGCGCCTCGCCGCCGAGCAGGGCCTCCACCATGGCGCAGGCCCCACCGGCGGCGTGCAGCGCGGCGACGTAGGAGCCCTCGCTCGCCACGGTGTCGGCGTCGAAGGCCCCTCCCCCGCGCTCGCTCATGGCCTCGACGGCCTCGACGTGGCCATTGGTGTGGACGGCCCTCAGGACGTCGAGATCGACCGCCGGGGCCTCGCGTTGCTCCCAATCCAGCCAGTCGTGCCGGGAGAGCTCGGTCTCGATCGCCTCGATGCGACCCGAGCCCTCGGGGTGGCCGCCGGTCTTGTGCTCGAGCGAGGAGGCGTGGCGAAAGAGGATCGGCTGCCCCATGCGAGTACGGTTCCTTCCCGACAGTGGCCGCCCGCACTCCCTCGTATCCACCGGCGGCGACCGGCGGTGCCCTCGAGGTTGACCTAGCCGTGGTCGGGGCCGGGGTGGCGGGTCTCTACACCGCCCTCTGCGCGCGCCGGGCGAACGCTCGAGTGGCGCTCGTATCGCGCTCGCCGCTTTCGGCCTCGGCCAGCTACTGGGCCCAGGGCGGGATCGCCGCGGCCCTCGCGGCCGACGACTCGCCGGAGCTTCATGCCCGGGACACACTGGCGGCGGGCCGGGGCGCCGCGCGGGAAAGCGCCGTGCGAGTGCTTTGCGGCGAGGCGGCCGAATGCGTGCTCGACCTCGAGGGGCTCGGCGTCCGCTTCGACGCCGACGGCCGCGGCGCGCTCAGCCTCGGTCTCGAGGGCGGTCATTCGCGACGGCGGGTAGCGCACGCGGACGGTAGCGCGACCGGTCGCCGTATCACCCGTTGCCTGTCGGCGCTCGCGGCAACCGACCAGGGCGTCGAGATGGTCGAGGAGGCGACCGCGGTCGCGCTCCGCACCCACGAGGGACGGTGCGTGGGGCTCGTGGCCTCGCTGGCCGGAGAGGCTTCGGTTCGGCCGGCAGTGGTCGAGGTCCGCGCCCCCGGCGTCGTCCTCTCCACGGGCGGGGCCGCCGCCCTGTGGGAGCGCACGACGAACCCTCCCGGCGCGGTCGGCGCGGGCCTCAACCTCGCCGCCGCCGCCGGAGCCGCACTCGCCGACCTCGAGCTCGTCCAGTTCCATCCCACCGCGCTCGCCTGCGGTGGCGGCCGTGACGGGTTCCTGCTCACCGAGGCGCTCCGCGGGGAGGGTGCTGTGCTCGTCAACGAGGCCGGCGAGCGCTTCGTCGACGAGCTCGCTCCGCGCGACGAGGTGGCGATCGCCATCGAGGCCGAGTTGCGGGCTCGCCCGCAGGCCCGAGTGCGACTCGACATGCGCTCCATCGACCCCACACGCTTTCCGAACGTGGCCGCCGCCCTCGGCGAGTCGGGCCTCGATCCTCGGCACGAGCCCGTACCGGTCGCGCCGGCCGCCCACTACACGATGGGCGGAGTGGCTACCGACCTCGAGGGACGCTCGACCGTCCCGGGCCTCTTCGCCGTGGGAGAATGCGCCTGCACGGGGCTTCACGGCGCCAACCGGCTGGCCTCGAACTCGCTCGCCGAGTGCCTCGTGTTCGGCCGCCGCGCGGCCGCCGCGGCGCTGTCCGAGCCGCCGCCCACCGCGGCGGCGCCAGCCGACCGTGATTTCGCCGCGGCGCTCGAGCCGCCGCCGGCGGCCACCCGGCGGGCGCTGTGGCGTCACGCCGGCCTCGAGCGTACCGAGGTCGGCCTCCAGGTCCTCGCTCGGGACTCCTACCCGCTCGCCCGGGCGATCGCTTCCACGGCGCTCGCCCGGGCCGAGAGCCGCGGCGCCCACCGCCGTACCGATCGCCCGAGAGCCGACCCCGTCCTCGACGGCAAGCACTTCATCGTCCGCCCCGGCCAGCCGCCGGCGCCGGAGCCCTGGGACTGAGCTCGGCCGAGTGCGGGCACGCCGCCCAGGCCGCTAATTACCTGCTGGAGCGCCTTAACACCGCTTAACGCGAGCCACCGAAGAGCCTTCATAACTGCCTGGCACAATCGCCCGCAATCAAAGGGCGCCGAGCGCCGTGAGGAAGGGAAGGGCCGCTTGTACCAGATCAGCCGCTCGATGTACCGGGAGCTCTGCGACGACGTCGCCCCCGACCGGCGAGGCTCGACCGTCGCGAGCCGGCAACGGCTGCTCCGGGCTTGCGAGGCCTCCGTGAATCGGCTCGCGAGCGACCGCCACTACTTCGCCCATCCGACGCGGACGCTTTTCAACGACGTGCGCGTCCTGTTTCCGCTCTCGCGACAGCTGCGTGTGCACCAGGTCATCGAGCGCCATATGACGCTCGCCGCGAGCCTGGTCGACCGTTACGCCGAGCAGGGCATGAGCTGCGACGGGACGCCGCTCTGTTGCAACGCGACGACGCGCAAGGGCGGGGCCTGTCAGCGCACGCCGGTGCCGGGCAGCCTCTACTGTCCGTCGCACCAGCACCTCGACGACGACTTCGAGGTCGTCGCGGCGGCGTAGGTCCTCGCGGCGGGAGCCGACGAGCTCAGGAGTCGGGCGCCGCCTGGCTCCCGGAGCTCTCGCCGCCCCAGTCGGCGCCGGGCGAGTCGGCGGCGGCGCCGGCCACCGGTGGCTCGGTGCCGTCCACCGGAGGCAAGTCGGGCGGGTCCACGGGCGTGACGTCCGGCGAGTCCACGGGCGTGACGTCCGGCGGATCGACAACCGGGACGTCGGGCGCGGCGGGGAGATCAGGTGGGTCGCCGACCTCTCGGGGGACTCGGACCTCTCGGGGGACTCGGACCTCTCGGTTGGCCAAGACCTCTACGTCCTCCTCTACGTCCACTCGGATATCCCGGTCGACCCGGACCTCGACGGCTCCGGAGGCGTTCAGGGTGGGCCGGTCGGAAAGAGGGACGGTATCGAGCTCGAGCGGAGGCTCGCCGGGCACGGCGACCCTTGACTCCGCCCCTCCGTCCGAGACCGCCGGCTCGATGCGCGAGACCGGACCGCGCTGCACCAGCGCCGCCGGGTCGACCGCGGGCGTCGGCGCGGCGGCGGCGGGAGAAGGCTCGCTCGCCGGGGTCCTCCGTCTCTCGGCACGCCCGGGCCCCGGTGCCGGCCTGGGCACGGGCCCCAGCTTCGGAGCGCCAGGGGTCAAGAACCCCGGAGCGGCGCGTCCACTCCGGTCCCCATCGCCCAGGAGGCCTGCATCCGCCGCCATGAACCCACCGGCCACGACCGCCGTCCCGACCGCGGCGGCGCCCGCCGCGAGCTTCGCGGCCGCTGGCGCGGCGGCGATCTTCGCGAGCCCGCCCACGGCGCTCCCTCCCCCTGCGGTCAGACCGGCTCCCGACCTCGATCCCCGCTCGAGCAGGCGTCCGAGGATGTCCCCGGCGGCCCAGGGAGCCAGCGGCGGCACCACCCCGGCGAGCGCCGAGCGACGGGTTCTGATCGAGCGCTGAAAGTCGCGACAGTCCTCGCAGCTCGCCAGATGGGCGCGCACGCGGCGGTCGCGGGGAGTCTTGCCGTCGGCTTCGCCCAGAGTCAGGCGAACGACCTCGCAGTCCATGTCACGCCCGCGGCGCGTCGCGTGGAGCGCAGAGCGAGCCCCGTGCACGAGCTGGCGTGCGTTGCCGGGTGAGGTGTCGAATGCGGCCGCTATCTCCGGATACGCGAGCCCCGCCAGCTCGCGCATGACGAGGGCGCCGGCCTGGCGGTGCGGCAGGTCGCGGATGTCGGCCACCGCCTGGATGAGCTCCGCCCGACCCTCGGCCTCGCTCGCAGCACTCGGCGCGGTGAGCGTCGAGGACTCCGTTTCGCCGAGGTCGTCGAGGTCGGCTTGGGGCCGCCGCGCACGCACGGTGTCGATCGAAGTGTTGTGGGCGATGCGAAACAGCCACGAGCGCACGCCCCTGACGGCCTCTCCGCTCTCGAGCGCCGACAGCGCCTTGGCCATCGTCGTCTGGAGCGCGTCGGCGGCGTCCTCGGCATCGTGAAGTATGGCCAGGCAGTAACGAAAGAGCCGCTGGTGATGGCGCCGGTAAAGCTCGGCGAACGCGGCGCGGTCGCCCTTCGAGGCGCGCGCCGTTAGGCGATCGTCGCGAAGGAGCGACAGCGAGCGGGAGGCCCGTCGCGGATCGCGCGGGAGCGAGAGGGCAGCTCCTCCCATGCCCACGCGCCGCGGCAAGACGGCCTGGGGGCCCAAACTTCCCTGCCCTGCACCGCTCGTCACCTCTGAGGCCCCCGTCTCGTCCGTTCCGCCGCCCGGTCGCCTCCCTTGTTCCCAACCAGGGCCAAACTTGATCGCCCGTCGCGTCGAGCCGCCCAGGGGATAGGTTCCCACCATGCTCCTGGGCGTCGACGTCGGCGGTACGTTCACCGACGCGGCGCTTCTGACCGGCGCGGGCGAGCTCATCACCGCCAAGGCGCCGACCACCTCAGACGACCAGTCGACAGGAGCGATCGACGCGGTCCAGGCCGTGCTCGAGCGCGCCGAAGCGCAGGCAAACGAGGTCCAGCGCTTCGTGCACGGCATGACCGTCGGTACGAACGCCCTGCTCGAGCGGAAGGTCGCGCGCACCGCCCTGCTGGCCACGGAGGGCTTCACCGACCTCGAGGAGCTCGGGCGCCAGGCTCGCGCCGAGCTCTACCGCCTGTGCGCCGGGCACCCCCCGCCGCTCGTGCCGGCGGATCTGCGGGTAGCGGTGGCGGAACGGACGGGCCCCGTCGGGGTGCTGCGCGAGCTCGACGAGGAGCCTTTGCGTGCGCGTCTGGGCGAGCTCGCGCAAGAGCACTTCGACGGCCCGCTCGAGGCCGCAGCCATCTGCCTGCTGTGGGGCTTTCGCCATCCCGGGCACGAGCAGCGCTGCGCGGAGCTTGTGACCGAGGTCGCCGAACAGGTGCACGTCTCGAGCTCGCACGAGACCGTCGGGGTGTTCCGCGAGTACGAGCGCTGCGCCACCACGGTCGTCGACGCCGCCCTCTCCCCGCCGACGCGGCGCTACCTCGGCCGGCTCCTCGACCGCGCGCGCGAGGCGGGACTTCCGGCTCCGGAGGTGATGCTGTCGGGGGGCGGGGTGGTCGACGCGGGCACCGCCGCTCGCCACGGCTCATGGACGGTGCTCTCGGGCCCCGCGGGCGGCGCCGTGGGGGCCGCCTACCGAGCGGGGCAGGCCGGCGCCCCCGATGCGGTCTGCCTCGACATGGGCGGAACCTCGTGCGACGTGTCGGTCACGCTCGGCGGCGCGGTCGCCACCGCAGGACTGCGCGAGGTCGGCGGGCGAGCGCTCGCCCTGCCGATGGTCGACGTACACACCGTGGGGGCAGGTGGCGGCTCAATCGCCTGGCGCGACGCCGGAGGGGCGCTGCGCGTGGGGCCGAGCTCGGCGGGCGCCGATCCCGGCCCGGCTTGCTACGGGCGTGGCGGCGAGGAGCCGACGGTGACCGACGCCAACCTCGTGCTCGGGTTGCTCGACTCGGGCTCGCCGCTCGCCGGCGGCATCGAGCTCGACACCGAGGCCGCCGAGCGCGTCCTCGGGCGGCTGCGCGCCGAGCTGGGGCTCGACTCCATCGAGGAGCTCGCCGCGGGAATGCTGCGCGTCGCCAGCGCGGAGATGGCGGGTGCGGTGAGGGTGATGACCGTCGAGCGCGGCACCGACCCCCGCGAGCTCGCGCTCGTCGCCTTCGGCGGAGCCGGGCCCCTGCACGCCACCGCCATCGCCGATGAGCTCGGCATGCGGCAGGTCGTGGTTCCGCGCGCCTCGGGAGTGCTCTCGGCGCTCGGGTTGATCGTCTCCGAGCGCCGGCGGGAGCTGGTTGAGAGCGTGCTGCTCGCCGGCGACGAGCTCACGCGGGAAGCGGTCTCCGAGGTGGTCGCTCGCCTCGCCGAGCGCGGGCACCACGAGCTCGAGAACGGCGAAGGCTCACCGGAGATCCGCCCGGCCTACGACCTGCGCTACCGCGGGCAGGCCTTCGAGCTCAGCGTGCCCGGCGCCCGGGAACCCGAGCCGAGCGAGTTGCGCGCCGCCTTCGACGCCGCCCACGAGGGGCGCTACGGGTACGCCGATCACGACGCCGGGCTCGAGCTCGTGACCGTGCGGGTCGCGGTCGCGTTCCCGGGCACCGAGCCCCGCGCGGCCGCGGTCGGCGAACCCGAGCCGGTGGGGTCGCGGCGCGCTCACCTCGGCGGGGAGAGCCTCGAGGCCGCGGTGCACCGCGGTCGCGTCGACCGGGTCGAGGGACCGGCGGTCGTCGAGCTGCCGGAGGCCACGCTGGCCGTGCCGCCGGGATGGTCCGGCGGCGCCCGTGACGACGGCACCATCGTCTTGGAGCGCTCGGAGGAGACCGGGTGAGCGGGGTCGATCCCGTCGACCTCCAGGTCATGCTGGGCGCCCTCCGCGCCGCCTGCGACGAGATGGGCGCCGTGCTCGTGCGCTCGGCGCACTCGGCGAACATCAAGGAGCGTCGCGACGCCTCGACCGCCCTCTTCGACGGCGACGGCGAGATGGCCATGCAGGCCGAGCACATCCCGGTCCACCTCGGGGCGATGCCGGCCGCGGTCGCCGCCGTCCTCGGTGAGGACCACGGTTCCGGCGACGTGTGGATCCTCAACGACCCGTTCCGCGGTGGCACCCACCTGCCCGACATCACCGTGATCTCTCCGGTCTTCTGCGCCGGCGAGCTCGCCGCCTTCGCCGCGAGCCGCGCCCACCACGCGGACGTGGGCGGGTCGGTTCCGGGTTCGATGCCCGCCGACTCGCGCTCGCTCGAAGACGAAGGCGTGGTGATCGAGCCGCGCCGGCTTGTGCGCGCGGGGGAGCTCGACGAGGACCTGCTCGAGCGGCTCGTCGCCTCGACGCGCGCCCCAGCGCAGCGCCGCGCCGATCTCCGCGCCCAGCTCGCCGCCAATCGCGCGGGCGCAGCGCGCGTCGTCGAGCTCGTCGAGCGCATCGGGCTCGGGGCCCTGCGCGACGGGATGCGGGAGACCAACGACTACGCCGAGCGGCGGACGCGTGCCCGGCTCGCCGAGCTTTCCGATGGCGAGCGCACCGCGTCCGACGTGCTCGAGGCCCCCGACGGCGACCTCGAGGTGCGGCTGCGCGCCACGGTCGCGGCGGACTCGCTGACGCTCGACTTCTCGGGCTCGGCCCCCCAGCACGACGGAAACCTCAACTCCCCGCTCGCCGTCACGACGTCGGCCTGCATCTTCGCGCTGCGGGTCCTCGCCGATCCCGACGTGCCTCCCTGCGCCGGGGCCTACCGCCCACTCGAGGTCACAGCCCCCGAGGGCACGCTCGTGAACGCGCGCCCGGGCGCCGCCGTGGTCGCCGGCAACGTCGAGACCTCCTCGCGCGTCGCCGACCTCGTGCTCGCGGCCTTTGGCCGCGCCCTGGGCCAGGGGACGATGAACAACCTGACCCTCGGCAACGCCGACTTCACCTACTACGAGACCCTCGGCGGGGGCCAGGGCGCGTGCCCGGACGCCGACGGCCCGAGCGCCGTGCACGTGGCGATGTCGAACACCCTCAACACGCCGATCGAGGCGCTCGAGCTCGAGTTCCCGGTGCGGGCGCTCACGTACGCCCGGCGGGCCGGGTCGGGCGGCGCCGGAGCCCGCCGGGGCGGCGACGGCGTCGTCCGCGAGCTCGAGGCCCTCGCCGAGATGGAGTACTCGTTGCTGACCGACCGCCGGCGTCACGGGCCTCCGGGAGCCGCCGGCGGATCTCCCGGCGCCCCGGGCCGCAACCTCCTCAACGGCGAGCCGATCGGCCCCAAGACGAGCGGAACCCTGCGGCCAGGCGACCGGCTGCGAATCGAGACGCCGGGGGGCGGCGGGCATGGCGAGCCGGAGGTATCTCGGCCTTGACCTGAGCACGACTTGCCCGTAACATCCGCCTCCCGGGCCGCAGGAACCGTCCTGTGCGACGACCGGATCACCTTCCTCCATCCACGCCATGCCGATTGCTTTCAAAGAGTGGGCCGTGACCGTGCGCGCCCTAGCCGAGGGCGAGCAGCTCGTCACCCTGCGCAAGGGCGGGATCCGCGAGGAGGGCAAGCACTTCGAGATCGAGCACGACCGCTTCTTTCTCTATCCGACCTTCGACCACCAGCGGGGCGAGCTCGTGCGTGAGTCGCACCGGCCGGAGCTCGAGCGAGCGCTCGAGGAGGGCGTCTGGCCCGATGGCGACGTCCCGCCGGGAGCCCTCACCCAGGACGGTGAGATCGACCAGCCCGCGCGGGTGCGTATCCGGGCCTTTGCCGAGGTAGCCGCGAGCTACCTGATCACCGACCCGCGCTGCGTCGACGCGCTCGCGCCCTACCACGTCTGGACGAGCGACTACGTCGAGAAGCGCCTGCGCTGGAAGCCGCGCCATCCACTCCACGTGATGCTGCTGCGCACCTACCGGATCCCACGTCCGGTGACGGTGAAGGTCCGCCCCGAGTACGGCGGCTGTCGCTCCTGGCTAGAACTTCACCGCGAGCTTCCCTTCGAGGGCACGCCGGTGCTCGCCGACGAGGAGTTCGAGCGCGCGGCGGCACAGATCGAGGCGATCGCCTCCGACGCCGTCCCCGTGCTGGTCTAGGGCCGCCGCCGGTCGCTGCCCGGCTGCTACCCCCGACCGCCGCTCCTACCGGTCGTGCCGCTCAGCTCGCCGTCGGAGCGCCCCGCCTCGGCGCGCTGCACGAGCCCGGCGAGTCGGTCGGAGAAGCGCTCGTACAGCTCGACCGGGAGGTCATGGCCCATGCCCTCGACCATGGCGAACTCGGCGCCCGCGATGGCCTGCGCGGTGGCCCTTGCACCTTCGGGCTGGATGAGGGGGTCGGAGTCGCCGTGGATGACCACGGTCGGGACCTCCACCGCGCCCAGCGCCTCGCTGCGGTCGCCCGAGGCGAGGATGGCCAGCAGCTGGCGCGCGACGCCGTCGCCGTCGTAGCCGGCGTCCCACGAGCGCCGCGCGAGCTGGCGGAGACGGTCCTCGTCGAACGAGAAGCCGGGCGAGCCGATGATGCGCCAGTTGTCGACGATCCGCTGCTCGTACTCGCCGCGGGTACGCGCCGGCGGGGCGAGCAGGACCTCGACCGCCTCCGGGCGCGGAGGTCCGACCGTAGGCCCGACCGTCGACATGATCGACGTCAGGCTCCGTACGCGCTCGGGATGGCGAATGGCGAGGACCTGAGCGATCATGCCGCCCATCGAGGCGCCGACGACGTGCGCAGACTCGGTTCCGAGCGCGTCGAGGAGGCGGGCCGCGTCGTCGGCCATGTCCTCGAGCCGGTACGCAGCCGAGGAGGTGTCGCCGATGAGGGCCGCCCCGAGGTCGGGGCGCGCCGCGGCGCGAAGATGTGTCGACTCGCCGACGTCCCTGTTGTCGAAGCGAATGACCCACAGCCCGCGCTCGGCGAGCGCGCGGCAGAAGCGGTCGTCCCACCCGACGCCGAGGCCCATGACCAGGAGCAACGGCGGATCCGCCTCGTCACCGAAGGCCTCGTAGACGAGCTCGATTCCGTTGGCGCCGATCTTGTCACTCCCCATGCGGGTGCATGCTGTCAGAGGCACAGCGCGCGGGCGAGGCTCGGGCCGCCGCGTCTCAGCCCACGACCATGCGGGCGGCGGCTCGCTCCACGCGGAAGTCGGCCGAGCCGTGACGGACGACCTCCCCGTCCACGTTGTAGGGCTCGCCGCTCGGCACCTCGAGCCGGACGCGAAGGCCCCTTCCGTGGCGGGCGCCGCCGGACGAGGCGATCCTCCCGCGCCGCATGGCGTAGGCGTACGAAGGCAGCCGGACGCGCGAGCCCGCCGGGATCACCGTGGCATCGAGCAGCCCGTCCGCGGGGTCGGCCTCCTCGACGCTCGAGCCCGCGCCGAAGCGTCCGGAGTTGGCGACGATGACCTGCCAGGCCTTGCCGGCGAAGAGCTCCTCCCCGTCGCAGAGAACGCGGCAGGGCACGGGCGACGCCGTGAACCCGGCCCGCAGGGCACCAAGCATGTAGGCGAAGCGACCGATCAGCTTCTTCAGCGGCACGGCGCGCCCGGCCGCCTGTACCGACAGCCCGACCGAGGCGGTGTTGAGGAACGGCCGGCCGTCCATCCGCGCGAGGTCGAGGACCTTGATGCGCTCGCCCTGCACGGCCAGCCTCGAGGCGGCGAGCTGCTCGAGCGGGAGCCCCATCCCGCGGGCGAAGTCGTTGGCGGTGCCCGTCGGCAGCAGGGCGAGCGGGATGTCGGCCGACCGCGCGGCCTCGATGGCCGGACCCAGCATGCCGTCGCCACCGGCGACCACGAGCCGGTCGACCCCGCGGGCCGCGGCCTGCTGGAGCTGCTCGAGGTCGAAGCAGGTGACCTGCGCTCCGGCGCGCCGAAGCTCCTGCTCGAGCTCCGCGCGGTTGGTGGCGAGACCTGACTCCGGGTTGGCGACGAGGGCGACGCGCACCGTTGCGGACGTTACCGCTCGGTGCCGTTTCGGGCCCCTCGCCGGTCGATTCCATGCCTCGTTGCCTCGGGGGGCGCGCCGGAGCCTGGAACGGCCTGCGGACCGGGTAGCCGGACCGCCCCGTCGCCCGCCTACAGCCCCAGCGTCTTGGCGATGATGTTCTTCTGGATCTCCGACGTGCCGCCGAAGATCGTCGTCACCACCGCCGCCCGCAGGTAGCGCTCCATCGGATACTCGGTCGCGTAGCCGTAGCCACCCATGATCTGCACGCCCTCGATCGCGCAGCGCTTGGCGAGCTCGGTGCAGGCGAGCTTCGCCATCGAGGCCTCCCGGGGCAGCATGCGCTCGGGGGCTGAGTCGATCGTGCGCGCAACCGAGCGCACGAGCATCCGAGCCTGCACCAGCTCGGTGGCGAGGTCGGCGAGCTTGTGCTGGGTCGCCTGGAAGGAGCCGATCGGGCGCCCGAACTGCTTGCGTTCCTTGGCGTAGGCGAGCGCCTCGTCGAAGGCGCGCTGGGCGAGGCCGAGCGCGGAGGCGGCGAGGATCACGCGCTCGTAGTTGAGACCGGCCATGAGCTGCGTCCAGCCCGCGCCCGGCTCGCCGAGCAGCGCATCCTCGGGGGCGTGGCAGTCCTCGAGGTGAAGCTCGTTGGTCTCCTTGCCGCCGAGCGTCTCGATCGGCGTGACCGTGAGGCCGTCGCTCTCGCGGGGCACGAGAACCATCGACAGGCCCTCGTGCTTCGACTCACCGCGCTCGCTGCGACAGACGATCAGGATCTCGCTCGCCTTGTGAGCGTAGGAGCACCACATCTTGGCGCCGTTCAGAACCCACTCGCCGTTCGACCGCTCGGCACGGGTCGAGAGGGCGCCCACATCGGACCCGGCCTCGGGCTCCGACATCGCGATCGCCAGGGCCCCGCCCCCGGCCACGTGCCCGAGCAGCCTCCGCTTCTGCGCCTCCGTGCCGAAGCGTGCGAGCGCTCCCGCGACGATCAGCGTGACCGGGTAGGCGCCGATCGGCGCCTCGCCGCGAGCCGTCTCCTCGAGAAACACGCAGGCCTCGAGCAGGCCGCCCCCCGAGCCCCCGTAAGCCTCCTCGATCGCGACGCCGTACCAGCCGAGCTCGGCCATCTGGCGGGCGACGTCGTCGTTGTGGAGATCGTCGAAGCCGCTGGTGAGCTCTTTGAGCCGCTCGGGTCCACACTCGCGCTCGCAGTAGTCGCGCAGCGCGCGGGCGAAGTCCTGCTGCTCCTCGGTGAGGTCGGAGTCGCCGAGGGCACCGGACGCGGAAGTCACTGAGATCGAGCCTATCCGCTTGGAGCAGGCTCCCCGCGCAAACGCCCAACCTCAGTGCGCGATCTGACTCAGCCCCCAGGCGACCAGCGTGGCGGTGAGCCCGCCTCCGAGAATCGCCGCGGTCAGGCGAACGACGTGAGGCGCCCGCAGCTCGGTGGGCCTCGCCCGCCCCGCCCCGGCCTCCCCGGCCGCGGACGCGAGCTCGGCCTCGACCAACAGCTCGCGTGCCGCCCCGGAGCCGGATTCGGGCACCAGGATGTCGCGCTGTCCGGCGGCGAGGAAGTCCGGCACGTCGAAGGCCGCCGACCGGCGCACGAGGCTCGGGATGCCCTCCTCGAGCAGGAAGCCGTGGATCAGCTCGGCTTCGGCCTGGTTGCGACCACCGGCGACCCGAACGAGGTCCCCGCGCGAGTACTCGGGACGAACCTTACGGGCCCGAGCATGGGCCTCGCTCTGCGGGGCCTCGGCCGCGCCGGCATCACCCGCGACGACGAGCGGCATCCCGCAACGCGCGCAGAAGCGTTCCTCCTCGAGGTGCGAGGCCTCACAGGCTGGGCACACGAGGGCAGAGGCCGGCTCCGCCGGCGCGACCCGACCCGCGTCCCTACTCGACGTGGAGCGGCTCTTCCTCGACACGGCCGTCGGCGATCCGCCAGGCCCGCACGCTTGCGCCGTCCGGCTGGGCGAGCGAGACGATCAGGTAGGTCCAGTGCGGGTAGGTGGCGAGGTTGATGTCGGTCTGCGACGGCTCGGCCGGGCTGCGGGGGTGCGAGTGGTAGATGCCGACCTCCCACCCTTCGTCGTCGAGCTCGTTGACCCTGAGCAGCGTCGGGCCGTCGAGCTCGTAGCCGTAGGGCGAGTTGCGCAGGTTGCTCGCCTCGGCGACCTCCTCGACCCGGCCGTCACGCGCGCGCAGGTACCCGCAGCACTCGTTGGGAGCCTCACGCGCGGCGTGATCGACCATGCGCTGCCACTGATCGCTCCTCATTCGCATGTCGAGCAAGCGTAGTCCGCGCCCGGAGGTAGCCGCGGCGGGGCCAGGTCGCGTACCCTTGCGCTCGACGCCATGCCCAACATCGGCCCGCTCGAGATCGTCATCGTGCTGATCATCGCCCTGGTGGTGCTCGGCCCGAAGCGGCTGCCCGACCTCGGGCGGTCGGTCGGCCGTGGGCTGCGCGAGTTCAAGGGCGCGCTCAGCGGCGCCACGAGCTCCGACCACGGTGACGACGAGGACGAGCTCGACGACGAGCTGGAGCGCGAGCGCGATCTCGCCGCTCGAGAGCGCCGGCTCGAGGAGCGCGAGAGGGCGCTGGCCGGAGGCGGTCCCGAGGCCTAGGAGCCTCCTACCAGAACGTCGTGGTCTCGATCGCCTCCTCGATTTCCTCGAGCGGCTTGGTGTAGACGCCCGAGGACAGATAGCGCCAGCCGTCGTCGCAGACGACGAAGACCACGTTCCCCTCGTCGATCTCAGACGCTACGCGCACCGCGATCTTGGCGATCGCGCCGCTCGATACACCGGCGAAAAGACCCTCCTCGGCGAGCAGGTGCTTCGTCCACACCACCGCGTCGCGGTTGGAGACGAAGATCTTGCGGTCGACCAGCGAAAGGTCGATGATCGGCGGGATGAAGCCGTCATCGAGGGAGCGCAGCCCCTGCACGAGCTCCCCCTGAAGCGGCTCGGCGGCGACGATCCTGGTCTCGGCGTCCTCCTCCTTGAAGCGCCGCGCGTGGCCCATCAGGGTCCCGCCCGTCCCGAGGCCGGCCACGAAGATCCTGACCTCGTCGAGCTCCTCGAGGATCTCGACCGCGGTGCCCTCGTAGTGGGCGCGCGGGTTGGCCTCGTTGCCGTACTGGTAGGGCATGTAGTAGGACGCGTCCGCGCCGACCATGTCGAGTGCCATCGCCACCGCCCCGTTTGAGCCCTGCTCGCCGGGTGAGTAGACGATCTCGGCTCCGTACATGCGCAGCAGCCGGACGCGCTCCTCGGTCACGTTGTCGGGCATGACGACCTTGAGCGGATAGCCCTTGCGCGAGCAGATCATGGCCAGCGAGATCCCCGTGTTGCCCGAGGTCGGCTCGAGGATGGTCTGGCCGGGGCGGATCAGGCCGTGCTCCTCGGCGTCCTCGATCAGAGCGCGGGCCACCCGGTCCTTGAGCGAGCCGGTCGGGTTGTGCGACTCGAGCTTGGCGTAGATGCGCACGCCCGGCTTGGGCGAGAGGCGCTTGAGCTCGACCAGGGGGGTGTGGCCGATCGCCCGCACGATGTCCGAATAGCGACCCCCGCAGGGGCGATTCTCGAGGTCGGGCCCGAGCATCACTTCAGAAACGATATCGGTGGACTCAGATGGCCGCCCCTACCCGCAGGAAACGGGCCGCAAACGGCGCGACCAGCGCCAGCAGCACGAGCCGCAGCGTCTGCACGGCGACGACGATGGTCAGGTCGGCGTCGCTGTCGAAGGCGGCGGCGAGCACGCCGCTGATACCGCCTGGCGTCGTGGCGAGGTAGGCGGACAAAGGATCGGTGGCGAGGACCCCGAGCAAGAGCGCGCCGATCGCCGCGCTCGCGGCGATGACCCCGATGACGCCTCCGGCCATCGCCGGCGCGAGCCGGCCGGCGTGGTGCAGCGACTCCCGGTCGAAGCGCAGACCGACCGTCGCGCCCACCAGAGCGAACGCCACGTCGGCGACGGGCGGCGGGACGGCGATCGAGACGACGCCGGTCACGCTCGCCGCCGCGCCGAGGAGGAGCGGCCCGACCAGTGTCCCCGCGGGTGCGCGAGCGACCTTGGCCAGAAGCGCCCCGGCCACCGCGATGCCGACCGCGGTCAGGAAGGGCTCGAGTCCACTCGGCGAGCCGCCCACCGCGGCCGCGCCCGCTCCCCCGTCCACCGCGGGTGCGGCCCCGGACCTGAGCAGGAGGGCGAGCGGCGGCACCGAGGCGACGACGAGCAGGACGCGTCCGAACTGCATGGTCGCCACCAGGCGGCCATCCGCCCCGAGTTCGTCCCCGAGCGCGATCAGGGCGGGCGCGGCGCCCGGCAGCATCCCGATCACAGCGGTCAGGCGGTCAAGGTCGGTCAGGCGAGCGACGACGAGCGCCACCACGACGCTCGAGGCGAGCGTCAGGGCGACGACGACGAGAACCGGCCACCACGCACCGCCCACGCCGATCAGCGCCTCCGGACGGACCTGAGCGCCGATGGCCACGCCGACCGCCGCCCGCGAGAACACGACGAGCGGGCGCGGGAGCGCCGGCGCCGCCGATCGCGTCGCTGCGACCGCCAGTCCACCGAGCAGCCCGGCGATAAGCCATGGAGCGGGAAGGCCCGCGACCTGGGCGACCACCCCCACAACCCCGCACACCGCGGCAGCGGCGAGCGAGGGCACGAGCCGCGGCGGCGGGCTGTTTCGCCGGCCGGCGCCCCGATCTTCGGCGACGGCCAGCTTTGCCTCACGAGGTCGAACGGCGGACCAACGCGTTCGCCGCCTACCTACTCATCCACCTGAGGCGGTGCGTCTGGCAGGAGATCAGCCGCCGGCCATCGCCGGCAGGATCACGAGCGTGTCGCGCTCGCGCACGGGCGTCTCGAGCCCATCGAGCACCCTCACGTCCTCGTCGTTCAGGTAGACGTTGACATAGCGGTTGAGGCTTCCGTCCTGGGCGAAGAGCTGGGACTCGGTCGCGGGGTGCTGGCGGGCGAGCGAGCGCAGCACATCGCCGACGTTGGCACCCTCGGCGGCGACCTCCCGCTCTCCACCCGTGGAGGCCCGGAGGACCGGCGGGATCTTTACGGTGCTCATGGGGACGCGGACGTTAGCGCTCCCTTCGGCGAGGGAAGCGCGGATGGTGGTCCGTTGGGGCGCCGATGCCAGGGCGGCTCCCGCTTCGGTCTCGCTCGATCGCGGCAATGCTGATGTCACCGACCAGACGATCGAGGAGGACGGCAAGGAGCGGGCGAACCTCCTCATCATGAGGGGATTCCAGGGGACGGTCGGCTTCGACGCTCAGAGGAGGGCTCGACAGGTCCTCTACTCCAACCCACCGAAGTCGAGGCACGAGCGAGCCCGCGGCCGATCAGCGCGGATTCGGCGCGGCCTCAGCCCGCCGCCGCGCAGAAGGCCTCGTAATCCGGGAACACGCCCATCTCCTCCTCGGAGATCGAGTCGGGATCCCGCGAGCAGATCGGGCACTCGGGGTCGCGCCGCACCTTGAGGTCGGTGAAGGCCGTGGCCAGGGCGTCGTAGAGGACCAGGCGCCCGACAAGCGGATCGCCCGAGCCGGTCACGAGCTTGATCACCTCGGTGGCCTGGAGGAGCCCCATCGTCCCCGGCAGGACGCCGAGCACGCCGTTGGCCCCGCAGGAGGGCGCGAGCTCAGACGGTGGCGGAGTCGGGTAGAGGCAGCGGTAGCAGGGGCCGTCGTAGGGCTTGAACACCGCGAGCTGGCCGTCGAAGCCGAGGATCGAGGCCGATACGACGGGGATCTGCAGCCGCACCGTCGCATCGTTGAGGAGATACCGCGTCGGGAAGTTGTCGACGCCGTCGACGATCACGTCGTAGCCCTCGATGATCTCCATGATGTTCGAGGCGTCGAGGCGGGCGTTGTACTTGACGACCTCGACGTCGGGGTTTAGGTCGCGGATCGCCTTCTCGGCGGAGTCGACCTTCGGCTCGCCGACGCGCGTGCCGGTGTGGATGACCTGGCGCTGGAGGTTCGAAACGTCGACCACGTCGTCGTCGACGAGGCCGAGCCGTCCGACTCCGGCTGCCGCGAGGTAGAGGGCCACCGGCGAGCCGAGCCCCCCCGCGCCGAGCAGCAGGACCTTCGACTCGAGCAGCTTGATCTGGCCCTCGAGGCCGACCTCTGGCAGCAGCAGATGGCGCGAGTAGCGGCTGCGCTGCTCGGTGGTCAGCGCGCGCGGGACCTCGACGTCGTAGCCGCGGTCCTTCCAGAGGGTGATACCGCCGGTCATCGACTCGACGTGCTCGTAGCCGAGCTGGCGCTCGAGCGTGTCGGCGGCGAGCGCGGAGCGGTTGCCCGAGGCGCAGTAGAGCACGATTGGCCGCGAGCGGTCCGCGCTGGCGCCCTCGATCCGGGACTCGAGGTGCCCGCGCGGGACGTGCACCGCCCCCGGGATGTGACTCTCCTCGAACTCGTGCTGCTCGCGCACGTCGACGACCACGGGGGGCTGGCCACCGGGACCGGAGCCGTTGGCGCTCACGCCGCTCGGCGAGCCGTCGAGGCGCTCGCGCACCTCGCGCGGGTCGACCTCGCTGATGCGCTCCTTGACCTGGCGGATGAGCTCCGCGCCGCTTGCCATCGCTCGAAATCTCCTCAAATCCGATCGCCTTATTGCTTCATAAAGTATAGCGGCGTGGCCGGAGCGCCCGGACCCGCCCGACCGGGCTGTCAACCACCCGGGAGCCGCGCTCCGACGATAACCTGAGCCCGTGCGTCGTCGCGCCGTAATCGCCCTGTTCGCCGTGGGCCTGATGTCGGTGGCAGGCATAGCGATCGGCGTGGCGGGTCAGCGGATCGCGAGCGTGGACACCGGCTCGACCGGGACCTCCGGGCTCACCCGCACGCCGCGGGCCGAGCGCTTCGAGGGCTCGCTCATGCCTCCCGGCGTACGCGCCCCCGACTTCAGGCTCCGCGACCAGGACGGCGAGCGCGTGAGCATGCGCGCGCTGCGCGGGCGGCCGGCCGTCGTCACCTTCCTCTACACGACCTGCGAGGAGAGCTGTCCCGCCCAGGCCCAGCAGATCAAGCTCGGGCTCGACCGCCTGGGCGCGGACCTGCCCGTTCTCGCGGTCGCGGTCAAGCCCGCGGCCGACACTCCGGCGAACGCCCGGCGCTTTCTGCGTAAGCAGGGCATGGTCGGCCGCATGGACATCGCCCTCGGCTCGCGCAAGGAGCTCGAGCCGCTCTGGAAGGGCTTCGCCATCCAGCCTCAGGTCGCCGGCGTGGAGCACCAGGCCCGGACGGTCCTGGTCGACGCGCGCGGCTACCAGCGGGTCGGCTTCCCCATCGACCAGCTCACCCCGGAGCGTCTCGCCAAGGACGCTCGCACCCTGCTCGCCGAGGCGCGCGGCAGACCAGCCGCGGGCTGAGCGGGGGCCGCTAGGGCGGCCGCTCGGCCCCCCGCGCCACCCTCCTCTCTTATTAGCGGTAATCTTTCCCGGTGCATTGAGCAGGGCCGTGCATGCCGGACGCTGGGGAGCCGGCGCGTGCGGAGGGCCGAGCGGCCCGCCCGCGCCACGGACCCAGTTGGGCGGCGCGGCGTTTCTGTCACCAAGGCAAGGAGACGCTTTTGAGCACCAAGGAGATCCTCGAGGCCGACGAGCGCGCCGGCGAACGGAGCTTTGAGATCCGCTTTCCCGCCCGCAACGGCGCGGCCGTCGACCAGGACGAGGAATGGTGCGAGGTCCGGCTCGCGGCGGGTTGGCGCCGCTTCCGGTTCCACGACTATCACGCCGTCTACTCGATCCCGGGCCTCTACGAGCAGCTCTTCTACGCCGAGCTCAAGTGCGACTCGCCCCGCACGGTCTGCGGGCTCCTGCACAAGCAGCTCGAGGAGACAGACGGCGACGCCTCCGATCTGCGGGTGCTCGACGTCGGAGCCGGGAACGGCATGGTCGGCGAGGAGCTCCAGGCTCTGGGGGCACGCACCCTCGTGGGCGTCGACATCATCGAAGAGGCCGAGATGGCCGCCGAGCGAGACCGTCCGGGCGTCTACGACGCTTACCACACGGTCGACCTGACGGCGATGCCAAGGGACGTCCGGCGCGACCTCCAGCGGCGAGAGCTCAACACCCTGGTCACCGTGGCCGCGCTCGGCTTCGGCGACATCCCGCCCCTGGCCTTCGCCGAGGCGTTCAACCTCATCACCGATCACGGTTGGGTTGCCTTCAACATCAAGGATCGCTTCCTCGAGGAGGAGGAGAGCGGCTTCTCGAAGCTGATCCGGTGCATGCTCGACGAGGGCATCCTCGAGCACCGCGACGAGACCCACTACCGCCATCGGCTCTCCGTGCACGGCGACCCACTGCACTACGTGGCGATGGTGGCCGAGAAGCGCGACGAGGTGCCGCGCGAGTGGGTCGAGGCGGCGGGGTAGCTCTCCGTCGGCCCCGTTTCGCGGCCGGGGGGAGCGGGAAGGCTCCGCTTCGCACCCGAATCGAGGAGACGCGCAGCCTCCGATGAGCAGGTCCGAGGACATGATAATCCAGTACCTCAACGAGGCCCACGCGACCGAGCTCGCGCTCGTCAGCACGCTGCGGGCGCACATCGCGATGACGCCGGAGGGCAGCTACCGAAGCCTCCTCGACGACCATCTGGACGTCACCCGCCGCCAGGCCGACCGGCTCGAGCGACGGCTGGCCGAGCTCGGGGTCGGCAAAAGCCTGGTTCAGACCGGCGTGGGCGCCTTCCAGAGCCTGCTCGGCCAGGTGCTCGCCCTCGGCAAGGGTCCGATCGACCTGTTGCGCGGTGGCGGTGGCGAGGAGAAGCTGCTCAAGAACGCCAAGGACGAGTGCGCGACCGAGGCGCTCGAGATCGCCACCTACGACGCCCTCGAGCAGGTCGCCCTCGAGCTGGCGGACGAGGTCACGGCCGAGCTGGCGGCCGATCACCGCGCGGAGGAGGAGGAGATGCTCGCCGGCCTGCGCGAGGAGATCCCCCACCTCGCGCGCGACGCCGTCGGGGCCGAGGTCTACGGACGCAAGGCCTACGCCACCTCCGAGGTGGGAGCTGTCCACGCCGCCGAGGAGGCCGCCGAGGCCGCCTCACGGGCCGCCTCGAGCCTTGCCGGCGGAGCGGCCCAGCAGGCCGAGGGGGCCGCGCGGAAGGTCACGAGCACCGCCAAGGAGGCTCGCCGGGTCCCCGGCGTGGAGGCCGTCGAGGGCGAGGCCCGCGGCACGGTGGCCAGCGAGGACGACCTGCCGCTCGCCGACTACGACTCGCTCAAGGCCGGCGAGATCGTCGAGCGGCTGCCGCGCCTGAGCCAGGTCGAGCTCGCTCAGGTCGACGCCTACGAGCGCCGCCACGGCAACCGCAAAACGATCCTCTCGAAGATCGACTCGCTGCAGGGCGACGCTCCCTGGGCCGGCTACGACGAGCAGAACGCCGAGGAGATCGAGTCGCGCGTGCGCGACGCCGACGACGACGAGGCGCGCGAGGTGCGTGAGTACGAGCGTCGCCACAAGGCCCGCAAGGGCGTGCTCGAGGCGGCGGAGCGCGCGGTAACGACGAGCTGACGCGAACAGCGCGCGGGTACCACCCCGTGCCGCCTGGTTGAGTCGGACTAGCCGGACGAGTATCCTACCCCGCAGGTAGGTATTCGACCCGATGATGTTCTCCACCAAAGCCGAGTACGGCGTGCGCGTAATGGCCCACCTCGCCGGCCGCGCCGGCGCCGGGCCGGTGGCGCTCGGGGCGATCGCGACGGCCGAGGGGCTGCCGCTCGCCTACCTCGAGCACCTGGTGGCGCGCCTGCGCCGCGCCGGCCTCGTGGCGAGCCGCCGCGGCGCCCACGGGGGCTACAGACTCGCCCGCCCGGCCGAGGCGATCTCGATGGCCGAGGTCGTCGAGGCGCTCGAGGGCGACATCGCGCCGATCGAATGCATCTCGGCGGGCGCCGACGGCGACCTCGTGTGCGCGCGCGAGTCGAGCGGCGACGGAACCTGCCCCACGAAGCTCCTGTGGACCCGCGTGCGCGGCTCGATCGTCGCCACCCTGCGGGAGATGACCCTGTCCGATCTGATCCAGCCAGTGGTCGCCGCCGAGAATACGGTCGGGAGTCGGCGAGTGACTGGGCGTCGGCTGGCAAGTTCACGAGCGCAGTCGATGCCAGAGCATCGACGAGCATCGTGAACGCCGCCAGGCGCGTCCAGGCGCCGCCGAAACCGACCGTATTGAGGCGGCGGCCACTTACACCCGAGAGGAAGAAGACCGCGGCATGAGCCTCGAGATACAGAACCTGCACGTCCGCGTCGAGGGCGCCGACGAGATCCTCCACGGCGTCGACCTGCGCGTGGAGAAGGGCGAGACCCACGCGCTGATGGGACCCAACGGCTCCGGCAAGTCGACGCTGGCCAACACCATCATGGGCAACCCGAGCTACGAGATCACCGAGGGCGGCATATTCCTCAACGGCGAGGACCTCACCGAGGCCGATCCCGACGAGCGGGCCCGGGCCGGGATCTTCATGGCCTTCCAGTACCCGGCCACCATCCCGGGCGTCTCGGTGGCGAACTTCCTGCGCCTGGCCGTGAACGCTGGACGCGAGGAGCCGATCAGGGTCAAGGAGTTCGGCGAGCTCCTGCGCAAGAACATGGAGATGCTGAAGATCGACCCCCAGTTCAACAAGCGCTACCTCAACGAGGGCTTCTCGGGCGGCGAGAAGAAGCGCGCCGAGATCCTCCAGCTCGCCATGCTCCGTCCCGAGATCGCCGTCCTCGACGAGACCGACTCGGGGCTCGACATCGACGCCCTGCGGATCGTCTCCGACGGGGTGAACGAGCTTCGCGGCCCCGAGCTCGGCGCGCTCATCATCACCCACTACACGCGGATCCTGCGCTACGTCCGACCCGAGTTCGTGCACATCATGCTCGACGGGCGGATCGTGCGCCAGGGTGGCCCCGAGCTAGCCGACCTGCTCGAGGCCGAGGGCTACGAGGGCATCCGCGCGGAGGTGGCGGCGAGTGCCGGCTAGCGCATCGACGAACCGCTTCCTGGAGGAGCGCCGGCGCGCCGCGCTCGAGGTCTACGAGCGCGAGCCCGTGCCGACCTGGCGACGCTCGGGCTTCTGGACGACTTCCCTCAAGCGCCTGCGCCTCGACGAGCTCGAGCCACGCCGGTACGAGCCCCTCGACTCCGTGCAGGATCTGGACCCAGTCGTGGCCGAGGCGATCGGCGAGCCCGACGAGCTCGGCGGCCTGATCGTCCAGCGCGGGGCGAGCACGGTGCTCTGCTGGCTCGACCCCGAGGTCGCCGAGCAGGGCGTGGTCCTCTCCTCCCTCGAGCGGGCGTTCGAGAAGCGGCCCGAGGCCGTCGAGCGGTGGTACATGCGCCGCCTGTCCGAGGGGGAGGGCAAGTTCCCCGCGGCGACCGCGGCGTTCTGGACGGGCGGCGCCTTCGTATGGGTGCCGCCCGAGGTCGCAGTCGAGAAGCCGCTCCAGGTCGTCTACCTGCTCGACGAGCCGGGAGTGGCCCAGTACGCTCACACGCTCGGGGTGGTCGGCGAGCTCTCTCAGTGCCGCATTCGAGAGTACGACCTGGCCCCCGACCTCGACGGCCAGGCCCTCCACTCGGGCGCCTTCGAGCTCTACTGCCGCGCCGGCTCGCAGGTCCGACTCGCCCACTTCCAGGACTGGGGCGCCGGCGAGGTACACGACATCTCGACCAAGCGCGTCGAGATCGCCCGCGACGCCCACTGCGCGTGGACCCCGATCCACCTGGGCGGCCACCTGACCAGGCAGACGCTCGACATCGTCACCGCCGAGTCCGGCTCCGACATGCGCCACAAGGGGATCTACTTCACCGAGGGCGCCGAGCACCTCGACCTGTTCACCACAGACCTCAAGGAGCAGCCCCACACCAACGGCGACACCGTGTGGAAGGGAGCGCTTACCGGCGAGTCCCGGGCCTCCTACGAGGGGCTGATCCAGATAGTCCGCGGCGCGCAGGAGTCGCACACCTACCTGCAGACCCATTCGATGCTGCTCTCCCCCAGGGCGAGGACCGACGCCATCCCGTCGCTGATCGTCGAGACCGACAACGTCTCGGCCTCGCACGGCGGCACCGTCGGCGAGCTCGACGACGAGCTGGTCTTCTACATGATGACCCGCGGGATTCCCCGCTCGGAGGCGGTGCGGATCCTCGTCGAGGGCTACTTCGAGGAGGTCGTGCAAGCACTCGAGGATCCGTCGCTCGAGGCGCTCGTGCGGCGAAGGATCGCGGCGAAGCTCGAGGCCGCCGAGGAACAGGTCGTCGAGTTCATCGCCGAGCGGGGCTGAGGGCGATGGCCGCGCCGGCGACCGGGACGCCCACCGCTCCGCCGCTCGAGCTACGCGGCGACTTTCCCGTCCTGCGCCGCGAGCACAACGGCAACCCGATCGCCTACCTCGACTCGGCGGCGACGTCGCAGAAGCCGCGCGCGGTGATCGATGCCATGAGCGCCTACTACGAGCGCTCGAACGCGAACATCCACCGCGGGGTCTACGGTCTCGCACAGGAGGCGACCGACCTCTACGAGGGCGCCCGCGAGCGGGTGGCGCGCTTCTGCGGCTCCGAGTCGCAGGCCACGGTCTTCGCCAAGAACGCCACCGAGTTGATCAACCTGGTCGCGAGCGCGTGGGGCCGCTCGAGCCTCGGCCCCGGCGACGAGGTGCTGATCACCGAGATGGAGCATCACTCCAATATCGTCCCTTGGCAGCTCGCCTGCCAGGCGACGGGCGCCTCCCTGCGATGGCTGCCGGTGTCGGAGGAGGGAGAGTTGTCGCTCTCCGATCTCGACGCCGCGCTCGGCTCGGGGCGCGTGCGGCTGCTCGGCTGCGTCCACGTCTCGAACGTGCTCGGGACGATCAACCCGGTGGCGAAGATCTGCGCGCGGGCGCGTGCGGCGGGCGCGGTGACCCTCGTCGACGGCTCACAGGCGGTCCCGCAGATACCGGTCGACGTGGGCGAGATCGGCTGCGACTTCTACATCTGGACGGGACACAAGGCGCTCGGGCCCACGGGGATCGGCGTGCTGCACGGGCGGCGCGAGCTGCTCGAGGAGATGCCGCCCTTCCTCGGCGGGGGCGACATGATCTCGTATGTCGGCTACGAGGTTTCGACCTGGAACGACCTGCCCTGGAAGTTCGAGGCCGGTACCTCACCGATCGCCGAGGGCGTCGGGCTCGGCGCGGCGATCGACTACCTCGCCGAGCTCGGCATGGAGCGGGTCCGCGAGCACGAGCGCTCGCTGACGGGTTACGCGCTCGAGCGCCTGGGAGGGCTGGCGGGCCTGCGCGTCCTCGGCCCGCTCGAGCTCGAGCGCCGCGGCGGCGCGATCTCCTTCTCCCTCGACGGGATCCACCCCCACGACATCGCCGAGATCTGCGACCGCGAGGGAGTCTGCGTACGGGCGGGCCACCACTGCGCGCAGCCGCTCATGCGGCGGCTGGGAGTGCCGGCGACCGCTCGGGCGTCCTTCCACGTCTACAACACGCGCGAGGACGTGGACCGGTTGGTGGGGGCGCTCGAGCGGGCGAGGGAGATCTTCGGCCCGTAGCGGCGCGGTGGACGTGGCGAGCGACGCCTCCGGCGGGCGACGCGGCCCTTCGGTCCGGGGGCGGCGACTGGCCTGCGACGCCTCCCTGGCGCCTGAGCGGATCGCCTCTTGTAGGACGGTTGCGGATCAGCCGCTGAGGGCCCTCGCTCGTTCGGTGACGGCGAGCCTGGCCGCCCCGATTAGCCCGGCGAGCGCTCCGCTACGTGCCACCGAGATCTCCACGCGCGCGCCGATCTCCGGCAGGACGCGCCGGCGGGCCTCCTCTTCCGCCCGCGGGAGGTAGAGCTCGGCGACGGCCGAGAGGCCTCCTCCGATCACGAGGCGCTCGGGCTCGAAGGCGTTCATCAGGCCCGCCATGCCGACGCCGAGCGAGGTCCCGAAGCGCTCGAACAGGCCGACCGCGTCGGGATCGCCCTCGCGGGCCGCGGTAACCGCGTCGGTCCCCGTCGGCGGACCGCCGCGCTCCCGCGCGAGCTCGGCGAGGCGCGAATCCGGCTGAGTCGCACCCAGTGCGCCGGCGTCGCGCGCGAGCGCCTGACCGCTGCACAGGGCCTCGAGGCAGCCGCGGTTGGGGCAGTTCCCGGGGCACTCAGGGCCCTCGGTCTCGATTACGAGGTGGCCGAGCTCGGCCCCGAGACCGCTCGCGCCGCGAAAGACCCGGCCGTCCACGACGACGCCTCCGCCCACGCCGGTTCCGAGCGTCAGCATGACGAGATGGCCGATCGATCCTCCCTCGGCGAGCTCGGCTTCGGCCAGGGCGGCGCAGTTGGCGTCGTTGTCGAGGTAGACCGGTAGGCTCAGGCGAGCCGAGATGTCGTCGCGCAGGCGGACCCCGGAGACCGGGATGTTGACGCTCGAGAGGACGCGGCCGGCGGGGTAGTCGATCTGCGACGGTGCCCCGATCCCGACTGCGGCGGGCGGCTCGTCACGCGCCGCGATCTCGCGCACCGCGTCTTCGATCCCGCTGAGGACCGACTCGCCGCTCGAGACGTCGGTCGGGCGCTCGACGGTCTCGACGATCTCGGTCCCCCGCACCGCGCCGGCGACGATCTTGGTTCCGCCGACGTCTACGCCGACGACCAGGCGCCCTTCGGAGGTCGTGGCGCCCACGGGCACATTCTCGCGGGTCCTGCGGCTAGCCTTGACGTAGCCATGGACGAGCTCTACCGCGACTACATCCTCGACCACTACAAGAACCCGCGCAACTTCGGCGAGCTTGACCCCCACGATCTCGACTTCCACGACCACAATCCCCTCTGCGGCGACGAGCTGGGTGTCCACCTGACCGTCGACGGCGAGGGCCGAATCGCCGACCTGCGCTTCCACGGCCAGGGCTGTGCGATCTCCCAGGCCGCGGCCTCGATCACCTCGGAGGAGTTGATCGGAAAGCCGGTCGCCGAGATCCCGGCGCTGAGCGCCGATTGGGTGCTCGAGCAGCTCGGGATCGACATCTCCCCCACCCGCCGCAAGTGCGCGCTGCTGAGCCTGAAGGTGATGCGCGGGGCGGCCGGCGGCGAGGCCACGTGGCCCGAGAGCGCCTCCTAGTCGGCGGTCTGAGCCGCCGCGAAATCCTCAACGTGCGGCCGGTCGCACGCCGCAGGCGCCTACGACTCCTGGGCTCGGCCGCGCGCCATCTCCGTCGCCGACCGAGGACGAGGACCGCCCGCGCCCGGGGGTGCACCGTTCAGGTCCGCCACCCCGGGCGAGGCGGAGCCCGCACCGGCGCCGGCTCCACGTGCTCCCCCCGCGCTCCCCTCGAGGTGGCGGCAGCCGGCCGTCGCCCTGAAGCGGTTCTCAATCCACCACCGAAGCCACCGCCGCCCGCGCCGGTCGCACGTGCACCCGCTCGCCCACCTCGAACAGCTCGAGCGAGGAAAGCTGCACCAACACCGTCCCCCCCACCTCGTGGCGCAGGCGGTAGAGCACGTCGTGTCCACGGAACTCGCGGTCGACGATCTCGGCGTTGCCGAGGCGGTCGACCCGGAGGGCGAGGTGCTCGGGGCGAACGGCCACATGGACGCTACCCGCGGCCGCCGACGCGCCGCCCACGCCCGCCGCGACGCCACGCGCGTCGAAGCTCCCCAGCCAAGTCTCGACCGCCCGGTCCCCGCGCCTGACCCCCGACACGACGTTGACCTCCCCCAGGAACCCCGCGGCCCAGCGATCGGCCGGTCGCGCGTAGACCTCCTCGGGCGCCCCGGTCTGGACGACCCGCCCCGCCCGCATGACCGCCAGCCGGTCGGCCAGCGACAGGGCCTCCTCCTGGTCGTGGGTGACGAGGACGGCCGTCGCCTCGGCCTCACGCAGAATGAGCTCGACCTCGCGGCGCAGGTCGGCGCGCAGGGTCGCGTCGAGGCTCGAGAACGGCTCGTCGAGCAGGACGAGCTCGGGCTCCGGCGCGAGCGCGCGGGCGAGCGCCACCCGCTGGCGCTCCCCTCCGGACAGCTCGTGCGGGAGCCGCTCGGCCTTGTGCTGGAGGCCGACGAGCTCGAGTGCGGCGCGAGCCTTCGGAGCCGCGCCGCCCCGACCCTCGCGCCGGCGCTCGCGCCGCGACAGCCCGAAGGCGACGTTGCGCTCGACGCTCAGGTGCGGGAAGAGCGCGTAGTCCTGGAAGACCATCCCGATCCGCCGCCGCTCGGGCGGTATCCAGGCGCCGTCGGCGGCGACCAGCCGGTCGCCGACCCGGACCTCGCCCGCACTCGGTCGCTCGAACCCGGCGACGAGGCGCAGCAGGGTCGTCTTGCCACAGCCGCTCGGTCCGAGCACCGTGAAGAGCTCGCCGCGGCCGATGTCGAGGTCGACCTCCCGGACGGCCTCGGTCGTGCCGAAGGCCTTCGCCACCCCTCGCAGGCAGACGCTCATGGGCGTCTCGGCGATCGCCGCAACCCGGTCATGTCCGCACGTATAGCCGATGCGGCGCCGATCATCCGGCGCCCAACCCCTCGGCCCCCCTCCGGGAGTGCCGGTCCGGGCGCGCGGTCAAGTGCAGCACGATCGGGGCCGCGACGGCCACGAGCAACAGCGCGGCCGGGGCCGCCCGCGAGTACGCCGAGACGGAAGTGGCCGTCCAGACCTCGGTGGCGAGCGTGTCGAAGCCGATCGGGCGCAGCAACAGGGTCGCCGGGAGCTCCTTCATCGTGCTCAGGAAGACGATCGCCGCGCCGGCGAGCAGGCCGGGTGCGGCGAGCGGCAGGGTCACCGCGGCAAACGCGCTCCGCGGCCCACGGCCGAGCGCCCGGGCGACCTCCTCGAGCTGGGGGCTGACGGCCAGCAACGCCGTGCGGGCTCCCGACAGGGCCTGGGGCAGGAAACGGACGAGGTAGGCGAACATGAGCACTGCCAGCGTTCCGTACACCGCCCCGGCGTAGCGGGCGGCGAAGAAGACGAGCGCGAGCGCGATCACCACTCCGGGCAGGGCGTTGGCCGCGTAGGCCAGGCGCTCGAGGCCGCGCGTGAGCGCGCGCGGATCGCGCACGACGAGCAACGCCACCGGCAGGGCGGCGACGGTCGCAACCGCTCCCGCGCCGAGCGAGACCGCAAGCGAGTTGACCGCCGGTGTAACGACCTCGGCCGAGAGGCCGGCGCCCGCCGCCCCGCGCAGGGTCCAGAAGCCGAGCACGCCGAGTGGCAGCACAAGCGCCAGGCCAACGACCACGGCGCAGAAAGCGACCGCCACCGGTCGCCAGCGCCCGAGCGCCTGGGGCGGCGCCGGCCGCGAGGCGGTCGACGCGGCTCTTGATGCCGCCCGTCCGCGGGCCCGCGCTTCGAGGACCAGGACGATCACCGTCAGAACGACCAGCACCAACCCGAGCACCGCCGCCGGGGTACGATCGAACAGCGTCCGGTACTGCTGGAAGATCACGCGGGTGAGGGCGTCGAAGCGCATCAGCGAGACGACGCCGAAGTCGGAGAGGGCGTAGAGCGCGGCGAGCAGGGCTCCCGCTCCGAGCGCGGGACGGGCGAGGGGAAGGGTCACCCGGAAGAGCACGGCGCGAACCGAGCGCCCGAGGCCGCGGGCCGCCTCCTCGAGCGCGGGATCGGCGCGGCGCAGCGCCGCGGCGGTCAACAGGTAGACGTAGGGGTAGGTGGAGAGGATCAAGGCCAGTCCGGCGCCCGGGAAGCCGGTGATGTCGACGGCGCCCGCGCCGGGAACCGCCCGGCTGAGCGCCCCGCCCGGCCCGAGCGTCGCAAGCAGCGCCAGGGCCGCGACGTAGCTCGGGATGGCGAGCGGCAACGCCGCGGCGACCGCCCACATCCGCCGCAGCGGCAGATCGGTGCGCTCGACGAGCCAGGCGAGCGTTCCGCCGACCGTGGTCGCCCCGAGGGTGACGGCCGTCACGAGCGCGACCGTGCGCGCCACTGTCTCCGCGGTCTGCGGCCGGGCGAGCACCGACCACGCCGCCGAGCCGCCCGAGGCGGCCCGCACCAGGAGGTAGGCGAGCGGCAGCGCGCAGGCGGCAGCCACGAGCGCCGCCGCGGCGGTCAGCAGCGGCGAGGGCAGTCGCGGCGACCGCCCGGCACGCCGCAGGGCGGTCACGGGGTGAGGCCGGCCTCACGGATGAGCTCGACGGTCGAGGGCAGCTTCGCCCCGAGCTGGCCGAGGCGGACGTCGGGGCCCTGGATCTCCGCGAGCGGGCGCAGCGCCTCGTCGGGGCGGACGCCGGGGATCAGGGGGTACTCGTCGGTGTCGGTGGCGAAGTAGCGCTGGCCCTCGACGTCGAGCAGGAACTCGGCGAACCGGCGCGCCTCGGGGCTGTCCTCGAGCAGGCCGATCCCCGAGACGTTCACGAGCGACCCGGGATCCCCCGGGCGCGTGAAGTGGTTATCGACCGGCAGGTCGGGCCGTTCCTGGCGCAGCTCGTACATGTAGTAGTGGTTGACAAACCCCACCTCGATCTCCCCGCGGGCGATCGCCTCGAGCGTCTGAATGTTGTTCTCGAGCAGCACCGGGCGGTTTCGCGCGATGCCCTCGAGCCACGCGCGCGTGCGCTCGTCGCCGACCGCAAGCCGCATGGCGCTCACGAAGGCCTGGAAGGAGGCGTTGGTCGGCGCCAGGCCCATGCGCCCGCGCCAGCGGGGGTCGGTAAAGGCGAAGATCGTGTCCGGGAGCTCGGCGGGTCGCAGCTTGCGGGTGTCGTAGGCGACCACGCGCGCCCGCCCGGAGACCCCCATCCAGCGCCCCTCGGGGTCGCGGAAGCGCGCGTCGACGCGGCGCAGGAGCTCTGGCGGCAAGGGCTCGAGGCGCCCCCCGGCCGCCACCGCCCCGAGCGCACCGGCGTCCTGGGAGAAGAAGGCCTCGGCCGGGCTGCCAGTGCCCTCCTCGCCGATCGTGGCCGCGAGCTCGCCGCTGTCGCCGTAGCGGGCCTCGACCTGGATGCCGGTGGCGCGCTCGAAGCGATCGTAGAGCGGCCCGACGAGCTCCTCGGAGCGACCGGAGTAGAGGGTCAGGCGCCGGGCGTCGTCCTCTCCACCGCCGCCGGCGCCGCCGCAGCCGGCGCCAGCGAGCACCAGGGCGAGCAGGGCGAGTGGCGCCGACCGAGTCATCGTGTCCGGGGGGCCCGCAGGGCGACGACCCGGCCGTCCAGGCTCACGGCGTGGAGCTCGCCGCTTCCGTCCTCGGCGAAGGATGTGAGCAGCGGCAGCTTCACCCGCTCGCGGCGGACCAGGGGTCGAGAGCCCGGTCGCCGGCGCAGGCTCCAGATCGTGCCCGTGCACAGGTCGCCGTAGACGTAGCGCCCACGCAGGCGGGGCAACGCCCGGCCGCGATAGACATAGCCGCCGGTCACCGAGCAGCCGTCGCGGCGCCCGTAGGCGGTGACCGGGGCGGCGAGCCTCCCGCGCGGGTTGACCGCCCGCGTACGCCAGCGATAGGTGCCCTCGTACGCGCTCCACCCGAAGTTCACGAGGCCGCGCTCGCCGGCCGGCCGCAGGTCGATCTCCTCCTGGCGATCCTGGCCGACGTCGGCGATCCAGAGGTCGCCGGTGGCGCGGTCGAAGGAGAAGCGCCACGGGTTGCGCAGCCCGTAGGCCACCGTCTCCCACTTCGCTCCGGGACGCCCGACCTCGCGACGCAGGACCTTGCCCAGGGGCGTGCCGAGGTCCTGCCCGCGGCGTTCGGGGTCGAAGGCCGAGCCGCCGTCGCCCAGGCCGACGTAGAGCCTGCCGCGGCGGTCGAAAGCAAGCTGACCGCCCTTGTGGTTCTCGTACGGCTGGCGGAGCGAGAGCAGGGTCCGTGCCGAGCCGGCCTCGACGCGATCGCCGCGAGCGCGGTAGCGAACAACCCGGGTGTCGCCGCGGCGGTTCGTGTAGTGGACATAGAGCAGCCCGGAGCGCCGGTGATCGGGCGCAAACGCCAAGCCGAGCAGCCCGCGCTCCCCACCCGAGAGCACCCTCGAGCGCAGGTCGAGGAAGGGTCGAGGAAGAACATGGCCCTCCTCGACGACCCGGATGCGCCCGGTCTGCTCGGTGACGTAGAGGCCGTCGGGATCGCCGGGGCGAAACGCGAGGCCGGTCGGCCCCTCGAGCCCTTGAGCGAGCGTCACCAGGCGCAGCTCGTCTCGGTGCGGGCCCGGCCGGCTCACGTCTCCCTCCCGGTCGAGGGCGTAGGCCACGCCCGCGGCGATCGGCGCCAGCAGAACCGCCGCACCGATTCGCAGAGAGCGTGACCGTCCGACTCGGTGGGCGTGACTCGAGGCACCGCTCACCGAGGACGACCGGTCGAGGCCCCCGGCGGGCGGGCGAGGGGCGAAGACGTAGGCAAAGCATACTGGCGCACTAGGGATTAGGGTACCCTAACCCACTGCCACGCTGCGCCGCCGTGCGCCGGCAGGACCCGGCGATCTCCCAGCGGGCGGTTCGGATACGCCACTGCGGCGGGGGCATCGGGGGCTCGACGCGGCTCGCCGGGGTCAGGCGCGAGCGAAACGCGACCCCCGGCCGGGACGGTGAGAAGTCGACGGCCGCCTTGGGGACGCCGAGCGCCCAGGCGAGCAGCGGACCGCGGTAGCGGCCGGTGTACGGACGCCCGCACCTTAGAAGCCGCCCCGCCCCGCCCGCGCGGTCGATAGCCCGGTCGAGATCGGCGGCAAGGAGCGCCCCGTGCGCTGCGCGGGCGCTCTGCTCGCCGATGATGTCGGTCCGGTCGAGCGCCGTCAGAGCAACCGCGGTCGCCACCACTCCCGCGAGCGCCAGGCTCGGTTCTCCCGCGTTACCCTCCCGAGCCGCCGACGCGACGAGGAAGAGGCCGGCCGTCCCCGCGACGACGACGAGGGCGCTCCCGGGCACCAGGTAGCGCGCCTCGCCCGAGAAGCCGAGCTCGCTCATGGCGGCGACGAGGAGGGCCCAGGCGACTCCGGCGACGCCAGCCAGAAGCGCCTCGCGGGCCCCCCGGCGTCCCGATCCGGGGAGCGCGAGCAGAACCAGGCCGACGAGGGCCACCGGGTGGGGGCCGCGGGCCGCTTCGGCCAGCGTGGCCAGCGCGGGACGCGACGCGAGCGCGGGAGCCCCCGGGTTCGGCATCCGGGCACGGTCGGCGGAACGAAGAGGGTCGCCCGAGGCGAGCCATTCGGGGACGAACCAGAGCGCCATCACGCCGACGCTCCCGGCGACCAGCCAGGGCCGGGCCTTCCCGTCTCGTCGCCACACCGCCGCCACGAGAAGGGCCAGGAACGGCCAGACCTCGACCCGGATCAGCGCTGCGACCGCGAGCAGGGCGAGCGCCGCGCGAAGCCTCCCCTCGAGCAGTCCGGCCAGCCCGAGCAGGAGGAGGGCGGTCAGCGGCCCCTCGGCGTTGCCGGTCGCCGCGTGCTCGATCCAGCCCGGGATCAGGAGGACCCCGGCGACGGCCGCGACCCCCGCGGCGATCGAACCTCCGGCGAGCCGCCGGGCCAGCACGAACGCGACGAGGACGGCGAGGATCGCGCCGGCTCGGGCGATCACGAGCCAGACCGGCGGCGCGATCTCTTCACCCAAGAGCGCGATCGCTGCGGTCACCATCGCCGGCAGCGGCTTCCACGCCGGTCCCTCGCTCGTGCTCAGGTCAAGGCTCGCCAGCTCCCGGCCCCAGATGAGCCACGACCACGGGTCGTAGCCCGGTGCGGAGGGCAGGGCGAGCGAGGCCAGGGCCAGCGCTGCGGAGAGGCCGACGGCGACGCCGAGGTCAGAGCGCGTGAAGAGGAGGCTCGGCCTCGAGGGACAGACCTCCGCCGGCCGGCGACCGCATACCGAGCCCGGCGACCGCTCGCTCGGCCGGGGGACCTTCGCTGCGCCCACCTACGACACCGTACGCGGGGCCGACCCGGGGCGCTAGCGAGCCACGGTTGACCAGTTCGAAGCGCCCCCACGTCCGAGATCTCGGCGAGGGCGACACAGGCCTGGGCGCGTCTGGGCAGAGCGAGGGCTTTCTTCGCCACCACGACGCCGCTCCGAGCGCGCCGCGAGCGCCCGTTCGCGGTCAGCCATGCCCGACGGCCACGCCGACGGCCGCCACGAGCCCTCCGGCGAGGGTCACCTGGGTCAGCGACCCCGCGAGCGATACGCGCAGGTATCGCCTGCGCAGCCAGGCGATCGCCAGGAGCTCGCAGCCCACCACCGCATAGGCGAGCTTGAGCGCCTGATCGACGTCTCGCGCGTACCCTCCCCCGGTTGCGAGGTAGCCCGATGGACAGCTGGCGGACGACTCTCCATTGTCAAACCCCCCGATCGGGGTGACGTCGCCGATCTCCTGGCCACCGCCTATAACGCCGGCGGCACCGGCGTAATTCGAAAAGTCGGCACAACCGGCGAAGCCTGCGCTCCCGGCCGCAGGGGACCGGCCCGAGCGTTGTCTCATGGTTGTCGGACCCCGTCAGCCCGCCGCCGGGCACGTTGTCGTTCACCACATCTCGACCGAGGACCGCGGCGTTATCCCTCAACTCCCTGCTCAGCAGCGAGTTGTCCACGACCTGCGCGCTGCCCACGGTGGCGGCAGCGTAAGCGGTCCCCCCGAGCGCGAAGAACAGGGCAACGTAAGCGACCGCGTTGCCGCGCAAGTGCCGGTAAACGTGCGGACCATGAGAACTCCCTCGGTTGAAGTACGCCAGACGGGCGAAGGAGGCCACTGTGGGGGCTCGACCTTTCAGAAACGTTGCACGAAGCTTCGCGCTCACCGGCTTGAGTAAAAGGGCCCTGCGCCCGGTCGCCCAAGGGGAGGACGCGCCGACCGTGGTCCGCGACTGCAGCGACCCCCATCCCCGCTAGAATACCCATTTCCGACCCCGTAGCGAGGATTTGACACCATGGCCATCACCGAGAACCCCCGCATCGCCAAGCCGAGTCCGATCGAGGAGGACGACCAGGGTCAGCTCGTCGCGCGCAAGGGCATCTCGCGCGAGGTGGTTGAGGAGCTTTCGAAGGTCAAGGGCGAGCCAGACTGGATGCGCGAGAAGCGCCGCAAGTCGGCCGAGATCTACGAGCGCAAGCCGGTCCCCACGTGGGGCGTGGACCTCTCGGGCCTCGACCTCGACGAGCTCGTCCTCTACTCCCCGCCCACCGCGGGTCGCTACGACTCCTGGGACGACGTCCCGACCGAGATGAAGGAGACCTACGAGGCGCTCGGCATCCCCCAGGCCGAGCGCGAGCACCTCGCCGGGGTCGTCGGCGTTTGGCGCCAGGAGCCCGTCTACGAGGGGCTCAAGAAGGAGTACGCGGACCTGGGGATCATCTTCTGCTCGATGGACACGGCGGTCACGGACTACCCGGAGCTCGTCGAGCCCTACTTCATGAATCAATGCGTGCCGCCCCAGGACAACAAGTTCTCGGCCCTGCACGGCGCGGTGTGGTCGGGCGGCTCTTTCCTGTACGTGCCCAAGGGCGTCAAGGTCGACCTGCCGCTCCAGGCCTACTTCCGCATGGAGGGCGCCGGCGAGGGCACCTTCGAGCACACGCTGATCATCGCCGACGAGGGCTCGGAGGTGAACTACATCGAGGGCTGCACCGCGCAGACCTACTCGGTCAACTCGATGCACTCCGCCGTCGTCGAGATCTTCGTCAAGGAGGGCGCCAAGGCGCGCTACACGACCGTTCAGAACTGGTCGAAGGACGTCTACAACCTCAACACCAAGCGGGCGCGCGTCGACGCCGAGGGCACCGTCGAGTGGGTCGGCGGCTCCATGGGCGCCAAGTTCGTGATGCTCTACCCGGGGTCGTTCCTCATGGGCGAGGGCGCACGCGCCGACCACCTGAACGTCGGCGTCGCCTCGGGCGAGGTCTGGAAGGACACGGGCGCCAAGGTCATGCACCTCGCGCCGAACACGACCTCGAACATCCTCGCCAAGTCGATCTCCATGGACGGCGGCGTGATGGGCTACCGCGGCCTCGTGCGCATGGGCCCGAACTCCCAGGGCTCGAAGGCGCGCGTGCAGTGCGACGGGCTGATGATGGATCCGGAATCGCGCTCTGACACCTGGCCCGACATCCAGATCCAGAACCCGCACGTGACGGTGGCCCACGAGGCCGTGGTCGGCAAGATCTCCGACGAGCAGCTCTTCTACCTCCAGAGCCGCGGGCTCACCGAGGAGGAGGCGGCCTCGATGATCGTGAACGGGTTCATCGAGCCCGTGACCAAGGAGCTGCCGATGGAGTACGCGGTCGAGCTGAACCGGTTGATCCAGCTCGAGATGGAGGGCTCGATCGGTTAGCCCCTCGCGCGGTGCGCCGCGCCGGGAGCGTCCAGACGTCATAATCCGGGCGTGGAACTCGCGTCTGTCCTGCCCGCGGTCCTGGGGGTGGTCGGCGTGGCCGACGCCTGCATCGTCGGCGCGGGGCCGGCCGGGCTCGCGGCCGCGGCCATGCTCGGCCGCGCCGGGCTGCGCGCCGTCGTGCTCGAGCGCTCGGGTCGGGTCGGCCAACGCTGGCGTGAGCGCCGCGACCACCTGCGGCTCAACTCGGTGCGCTGGATGTCAGCCTTACCGGGTTACCCGATCGAGCGCAGGCTCGGGCGGTGGGTCGGCCGCGACGACTACGTCGCCTACCTCGAGCGCTACGCCGAACGGTTCGAGATCGATGTTCGCGGCGATACGAGCGTCGACCGGATCGATCGTGACGGTGACCGGGAGGGATGGTGGCTGCATACCTCGGCCGGAGAGCTTCGTGCCCAGATCGTCGTAGTCGCGACGGGATGGGACAACGTTCCGAACGTGCCGTCATGGCCTGGCGCGCACGACTTCCCGGGCGAGCTGCTGCACGCCTCTGCTTATCGCCGCCCCGGACCGTTCCGCGGGCGTGAGGTGCTCGTCGTCGGGCTCGGCAGCTCCGGCGCGGAAATCGCGGTCGATCTGCTCGAGGGCGGTGCGCGCGGTGTGTCGGTGGCTTGTCGCACCGCACCCAACATCTTCCCGCGCCAGTGGCTCGGGTTTCCGATCTCTGCGGCCGCCCTGCTCGAGACCGGCGAACGGAGGCGGGGGCGCGTCCCGGCCGAGGTGGGCGACGCCTCCGGGCGCTTCCTCCAGCGGCTCATCAACGGGCCGCGAAGCTCGTACGGGCTAGACCCCGCTCCCTACGGCATCGCCACCACCCGCCGCACCCGCGCGCGCACCCCGGTGATCGTCGACGGGGTGATCGACGCACTGCGAGACGGACGGATCGAGGTCCGGCCCGAGCTCGTCCGTTTCGACGGAGCCGACGTCGTCTTCGGCGACGGCGGGCGCGCCCGGCCCGACGCCGTGATCGCGGCCACCGGCTACCGCCACGGGCTCGAGGACCTCGTTGGGCACCTCGGCGTGCTCGACGCCGACGGCGCGCCGGCGTCGCGTGGACCCGAGACCAGCCCGAACGCGCCCGGGCTCCACTTCATCGGCTACAAGCTTCCTCACCTCTACGAGATCGCGCGCGACGCCCGCGCGATCGCCGCGGCCGTGGCCACCTGAGGCGAGCGGCCCGAACGCTCGACCGACTGACTATGCCCGCGAGGGTGCGCTCGCCCGCCCGATCGCCTGCGCCGTCGACAGGCCGACCGCCCCGACGATCACTACGGCCAGGGAGCCGACGATGGCCAGCCCGCCGAAGGGCGTGCCCGCCCAGCTCTCACCGAGGAGGACGGGCGCCAGCAGGACCGCGACGAGGATCTGGATGACGAGCACGGTCGGGTAGACGCGCACGGCATCCGAGGACTGGAGAGCGGTCATCTCGTTGAGCAGGCCGACCGCCGCCCCGGTCGCGCTCACCCCGAGCGCCGCGACGAGCAGGAGCCAGGCTCCCGAGCTCGCGGCGTCGGCGACGAACTTGCTCGCCTGCGCAGCCCACGCGAAGCCGAGGCCCGCAGCGACCGTAATCAGCCAGTTGCGCCCTCGCAGGTGCCGGCGGAAGAGGTAGGGCGTCGCCGCCGCCGCGGCGAAGCATGCGATCGCCACGAGCAGGATCCCGCTCGGCGGAGGAGCCGCGCCTCCCGCCGGGCTCGACCACGCCAGCCCGGCGATGCCGATCACGATCGCCGAGACGCCGGCGATCTCGCGGACGCCGACACGCTCGTCCAACAGGTAGGCGCCGATCACGAGCAGCACGACCAGAGCGAGCGCGAGCGTCGGTTGGGCGAGGGTTAGGGGGACGAACGCGAGTGCCGCGGTCTGCGCTCCCCACGCGAGAACCGCGCAGACCGTGCCGACCAGCCAGCGCGGCTGGGAGACGAGGCGCTGGACGAGCTTGGGATGCAGGCGCTCGCGCGCCGGCGCCTCGCGGGCCTCGAGGGCCTGGAGCGCGACGGCCACGGCGTAGAGGATCGCGGCGAGCGCCGCGAGGCCGAAGCCGATGACGAGGGGGCTCACGAGCGGGAGTTTCGCGCGCGCTCGTAGCCCAAGCCGGGGGCCCTACCGTCCAACTTCACCGCCACTTCGGTCAGCTTGTCAAGACGCGTGGAAGCCGGAGCGCGAGCTGCTCGAAAGCGTGTCCTCGAGCCCGCCCGCCCTGATCGCCGAAGCCATCTCCTTGGACTCGCGGCGGTAAGCCGAGCCGTCAGCGAGCTCGATGACCGGGTACTTGCGCTGGCCGCTGAGCCGCTCGAGCTCGTCACGCTTACCGGGTCGGACCGGTCCCTTGACGACCTCGTAGGGGACGCCGGCCTCCTCGAGTGCCTTCTCGACTCGCCAGCACGGGTGCCTGTCGGCTTTGATCGGAATCGGGCAGCGATGGAGCCGGATCGACACGGGAGGTGATCCTAACGCCCTCACCATTGGCCGTGGCCTTCGGCGAGGCGACTCCCCCGCCCTAGCAGCCTGGAGGGCGATACTGTCGGGTGTGACACCGACCCCGCCGCTGGACGAGCCTGAATATCGCCGTTGGCGCGATGAGGCCGACCAAGCCCTGGCGGGCGCGCGAGCGCAGGCCGAGGTCGGTATCCACAACTGGGCGTGCTTCGGCGCCGAGCAGGCCGCCCAGCTCGCCATGAAAGCGCTCCTGCACGGCCTCGGACGCGGGCCGTGGGGACACGACCTCCTCCGCCTGGGCGCCATGGCTGAGGAAGCCGGCCTCGTGCTTTCCGATCCGGTGGCCGACGCGCTCGAGCGCCTCGCCCGCCACTACATACCAGCACGCTATCCGGACGCGCACGCCGCTGGGAGCCCCGCCACCCGCTACGGGCACCGGGCCTCCAAGGAGGCCCTCTTCGATGGGGAGCTCGTGCTCGCGTTCGCCGACGAGACCTGGGAACAGCTGCATGCCTAGGGCGGTCGACGAGCGGCGCGAGGAGCAGCAGCGGCTGCTCGAGCTCGCCAGGCAGTACGTTCGCGAGCTCTCGCGGCGGCTCCCGCTCCGAGCCGCCGCTGTGGTGGGGTCCGTTGCCCGTGGAGACTTCAACGTCTGGAGCGACGTGGACGTCGTAGTCGTCGCCGACGAGCTTCCCGACGACCCTGCCGAGCGCACAGGTTTGCTGCTGTCCGGGGCGCCCGCAAGCGTTCAACCGGTCGGGTTCACGCCTCGCGAGCTCGAGGCGGGGCTGGCCAGACGCAATCGCATGCTCCTTGAGCTCGCGGACCGTGGAGTGATGCTCGCCGGGGAAGGGTGGCTGCGCGGACGGCTGGCAGAGCAAACGAACCCTCTCCCCTAGCGCCCGGCGCCGGATCCGCCCGCAAATGTCCTTGGTCACCTGCGGTGGGGCCACGGCGGGCGGACGTGCGCCCAGGCAAGCGCGTCGGAGGACTGATGGACATGGGCGTCTCCTCCAGCAGGTAGGCGCGTCGAGCGACCATGGGACGGGTGCGCGCGAGCCAGCGGGCGCCACTGCGGCATCCTGTGCTCCGGTGCGGGTTCCCGGGGACAGCGAGATAATCGCGCCGGAGTTCGCTTCCGAGCTCGAATGGCTGAACGTCGCCTTCCTGCGGGTGGACAAGCTGATCGGCCGCAACGCGATCCTCGTCGAGTTCTGGGATTTCGCGCGCGTCAACTCGCTGCGCACCCTTCCCTACCTGAAGGCGTGGCACGACCGGTATTCGCCCCTGGGGCTGCGGGTAATCGGCGTTCACACCCCTGGGTACTCGTTCGGCCGCGACCCCGAGACCGTCGCCCGGGCGGTCGAGGGCCTCGATATCCCCTATGCCGTGGTCCTCGACCCCGCGGCCGGGGTCTGGCGCCGCTACGGGAACAAGGGCTGGCCGGGCCGCTTCCTGTTCGATCGGCGCGCCCGCCTGCGCCACGTCCACTTCGGCGAGGGTGAGTATCTCGAGACCGAGCTCGCAATCCAGGAGCTCCTGCTCGAGATCGACCTCCAGCTCGAGCTGCCTGCCCCGCTCGACCCGCTCCGCCCCGAGGACGCTCCGGGGGCTCTACTCGAGCCTCAGACCGCCGACATCGTCCTGCCGCGCGACCGCAAGCGGCTCGAGCTCGTGCGCGACTGGACCGACGGCGAGGACTTCATCGAGGCGCGGGACGCCGGCGCGGCAGCCGAGGCCTCCTTCTCGGCTGGAGCGGCCTATGCCGTGCTGTCGGGCGGCGACCTGCACCCTGGGGCCTACGAGTCGGACGGACGGGTCGTGGCCGAGACCCCCGGCGTCCGCCTGCACGGCTTCCAGTTCCTGCCGTGGGGCCCGAGTGACGCCGCGTGAAGCGTCAGGCGCCGGCGTCCCGCGTCCCCAGTTCCTGGCGGATCTCCTTGGGCAACATGAACCGCACGTCCTCCCGCACCACGTCGAGCTCCGATACGTCCTCGGTTCCCCGGGCGCGAAAGTACGCGACGAGCCCCGACACGAGCTCCTCCGGCGCACTTGCCCCGGAGGTGATGCCGACGACCCGCGCCCCCTCGAGCCACTCCTCCTCCACCTGACCCGAGTTGTCGATCAGATGCGCGTCCGCACCGTAGTCGCGGGCGACCTCCACCAGTCGCACCGAGTTCGAGGAGTTGCGCGAGCCGATCACGAGCACGAGGTCGCACTCGCGGGCGAGCTGGCGCACAGCGGCCTGGCGGTTGGTGGTCGCGTAGCAGATGTCGTCGGTGCGGGGACCGACGATGCCGGGGAAGCGCTCGCGCAGGCGGCCGATGATCCGGCTCGTCTCGTCGACCGAGAGGGTGGTCTGGGTGAGGTAGGCGATGCGCTGGGGATCCTCGACCTCGAGCCGGTCGACGTCCTCCTCGGACTCGACGAGCAGAATCTCGCCCGGTGCCTCGCCCATCGTGCCCTCGACCTCCTCGTGGCCGGCGTGGCCGACGAGCACGATGGTGTAGCCCTGCTGAGCGAACCTCCTGGCCTCGACGTGCACCTTGGTGACGAGGGGACAGGTCGCGTCGATCGTCGTCAGGCGCCGGACGGCCGCGCCGGCGTGCACGCTCGGGGCGACGCCGTGAGCGGAGAAGACGACCGTCTGGCCCTCGGGGACCTCGTCCTCCTCCTCGACGAAGATCGCCCCGCGCTCGCGCAGCTGCTCGACGACGTGCTTGTTGTGAACGATCTCCTTGCGCACGTAGATCGGCGCGCCGTAGAGAGCGAGGGCGTGCTCCACGGTCTGGACGGCACGATCGACGCCCGCGCAGTAGCCGCGCGGAGCGGCCAGGAGCAGGCGCTCGGGGGCCGTTCTGGCGGAGAGGTCGGCGGTCGCGCTCGGCATCGCCTCAGAGCCTAGCGAGGAGCTCGTAGACCGCTTCGGAGGAGGCGTCGAGGCTGCGCTTGGAGACCGCCGACAGGTCATCGCAGCGCCGGTGCCAGCACGGGTAGCTGAAGTCGATCAAGTCGATCGCGGGGACGCCGGCCCGCAGGAAGGGCACGTGGTCGTCGGTGACCGCGGGCTGGGTCGCCGCCGGGAAGGCGCATCCCACGCCGACGCGCGCGGCGGCGGCCCGCAGCTCCTCCCACAGCGCGGGCGTGGAGTTCGCCTCGCGCGGGATCGAGAGGTTGCGGTCGGCCACGAAGTCGAGCAGGATCATCGCCGCCGCGCCCCGGGCGGCGTAGTCGCGCGCGGCCGCACGGCTGCCGCGCAGGCCGTAGCGCTCGACGTCGTCCCGTAGCGGGTCCGCCGGAGCCTCCTCGCCGTCGAAGAGGACGAAGACGACCGTGGGCGAGAGCCGCCCGGGCCGGATCGAGCGCGCAAGCGAGACCACCGCCGCCGTGCCGCCGGCACCGTCGTTAGCCCCCACGAAGCCGGGCAGATCCTTGGTGTCGTAGTGGGCGCCGACGACGACGAGCCGGATCGGGTCGCGGCCGCGCACGGCGCCGATCACGTTGCGCAGGGGCCGACCGTCGGGACCGCGAGCATCGATCTCCTCGAGCTCGCCGTTGGGAAGCAGGCGGCGGAGCCCATCGGCGAGCCGCCGCGAGACCTCCGACCCAGCCGGACGGGGACCGAGCTCGACCTGCTCCCTGAGCAGGGCGAAGGTCCGGTTCTCGTCGAGACGATCGGCCCGCGCCGCGGGCGGGCGACCCCCCGGACAGGGCGACTCGTCGGGCACCGGCGCGCGCGAGGCCCCGCGCAAGCCGGGAGGGGGCGGCTCCGATCCGGCGACGAGGGCGACGGCCACAAGCAGCCCGGCCCCGCCGAGGCCGATCAGGACGATGGCCAGAGCACGCACGGGGCCATTGTGACGCCCTGCCGAGGGTCACCGACGTGGAGCCGCTGACGCCGCTCGCCCCGAGAGCGGGCGGCCAGCCGGGCTGAGGCTAGCTCCCGACCTTCCGGTTCCCGAACATGAGCACTCTGCGCTCGAGATCGAAGTAGACGTTGTCGCTGTCGCGGAGGAGGCTCTTGAGCACATCGAGGTCGTCGGCGGTGGGCCGTAAGACGTGCTCCTCGCAGCCGTGGTCGAGCACGAGCTGGACCGTCCAGACGCCGGCGGCGCCGGGCGCGTTCTCGGTCCACGTCGGTTGGTAGTCGGTTACCTCGCGGACCTTGATCTCGCCCGGGGTGATCTCATGCTCGGCGCTCGCCTCCATCGCTGTCCTTCCTCGCTCGGGGATGCTCGGCATGGCTGCTTCCCGCGGGCCGCTGGCCCGAAACCGGTGGCTGCGGGGCGGCGTGTCCCGGGTCAGTAACCGAGTGCGAACTTAGCCTCTTCGCTCATCATGTCGGGCGTCCAGGGCGGGGTGAAGACCATCTTCGGATACACGCGCTCGACGCCCTCCAGCTCGCCGACGTACTCCTCCATCTGCTCGGTCACCTGCGGTCCGATCGGGCACCCGGGCGTGGTCAGCGTGAACGTGACGTAGACCTCGGATTCCTCGACGGTGACCTCGTAGACGAGGCCGAGCTCCATGAAGTCGAGCCCGAGCTCGGGATCGATGACGTTGGTGAGGGCTTCGTGGACATCTTCGACGGTGGGCATGGCCCCAAGGGTAGTGGGTCGGGTGGGCGGCGAAGCGCCGCGTGATCAGCGATCCATACCGCATGTAGCCTCAGGCCATGCGCTGGCTGCTCATCGTCATGGCGTTCGTGGTCGTGCCGCTCGCCGAGCTGTGGGCCATCCTCTCGGTGGGCGACGCGATCGGGACCTTGCCCACGGTTCTCATCCTGCTGGCCGACTCGGTGCTCGGGGCCCTGCTCCTGCGGGCGCAGGGGCGCGGAGCGTGGCGACGCTTCGTCGAGGCGCTTCGCTTCGCTCGGGTCCCGAGCCGCGAGCTCGCCGACGGCCTGCTGATCGTCGTCGGCGGGGCGCTCCTGCTGACCCCGGGTTTCCTGACCGACGCAGTCGGGCTGCTGCTGCTCGTGCCGCCCTCGCGGGCGATCGTGCGGCGGGGCCTCGAGCGGCTGGTCGCGCGGCGCATGGAGGCCGGGCTCTCGGGCGCCGCGGGCGGGACGGCGTGGCGTACGTCCGGTCCCCGGGGCGGGCGCGCGCCGGCCGCCGGGAAGGCGTTCGACATCGACGGCCAGGCCGTCGAGCAGGAGAGCACGGGGCCGGAGCGGCCCCGCCTCGAGCGGTGAGCGAGCCGGCGATCTCCGTCGCCTTCTTCGACCCCGCCCACGGACTTCACGGCAGTGCTCGCTCGGGGGTCGCGATCCTCTTCGAGGGCGGCGAGCCGGAGGTGCTCGCCGGGCCACCGGCCCTCGCTCGGGAGGGCGCCGGGTGGCGGGTCGACCTCGCGGGGCGCGCGGAGATCGTCTTCGAGCCGGTGTCCCCGGAGGCGAAGCTCAGCGGGGCGCGGGCGCGACTGTGCCGCGTCCGGGGCCGGGCCGGCGAGCGGAGGATCGACTGCCTGGGAACGGTGACCGAGACGCGCCGGCCGCCCGCGTGGCGGGAGCTCGACGCGACCCGCTGGATCTCCGCGCTGTTCGACTCCGCCCACGCCCTGCTCGCCTGCTCACGGCGCCCTCGGGGCGCGGCCGGGCACGGAGAGGAGCGGACCGTAGGTTGGGTGCTCGAAGACGAGAACCTGCTCTCGGTGGAGGAGGCTCGTCTCTCGACGGTCTACGACGGCGAGGGGCGCCAGCGCAGCGCCCGCCTCGAGTTGTGGCTGCCGGGAGAGGACCTCCCGCGCCGGCTCATCGGGGAGGCGCGCGCCGGGGTGTCGCTCGCGCTCGAAGGCCTGCACGTGCACGCTTCCGTGTTCGGCTGGCGCATGGAGGGACGCGAGGGCGCCGGCGCCTACGAGCTGACCGTTCGCGAGGGGCCGGGGGTCGCAGCATGAGCGCGATCTCGCGGCGGGCGGTCATCTGCGACTTCGGCGGCGTGCTCACCTCGCCGCTGATCGGCGCCTTTGTCGCCGTCCAGGAGCAGTCGGGGGCGAGCGTCGAGGCGCTGTCGGGCGCGATGGCGGGGATCGCCGAGGCCACCGGCCGCCATCCGCTGTCCGAGCTCGAGAAGGGGCTGATCACCGAGTCGGACTTCCTGTCCATGCTCGAAGCGCAGCTCGACGGCGAGGTGACCCTGCGTGGCTTCCGCGAGACCTACTTCTCGGCGCTCCACCCGAATCCGGAAATGATCGACTACATGGCCGGGCTGCGCTCCCGCGGCCTGCGGACGGCGCTGCTCACCAACAACGTGCGTGAGTGGGAGCCGCTGTGGCGGGCCAAGCTACCCCAGCTCGACCGAACCTTCGAGGTCGTGGTCGACTCCGCATACGTCGGCATGCGCAAGCCCGAACCCGAGATCTACGAGCTGACCGTCGAGCGCCTCGGCGGGGGCGTCACCGCCGAGGAGTGCGTATTCATCGACGACAGCGACGCCAACTGCGCCGCCGCGCGCGAGCTGGGGATGTATGCCGTCCAGTTCGTCGAGACCGAGCCGGCGATCGCCGAGGTCGAGGCGGCGGTCGGCGCGGGCTGAGCGCCGTTTGCAGGCCCTCAGTTCTGGGAGCCGAGGCGGTCCCAGCAGTAGACGTCGACCGCCTCGGCGGCCAGCGCGATCGTCCGCTCCGCCGACAGCCACGGGAGCACGGTGTCGAGCGCCTGCTCCTCCCCCATGCCCGCGTCGAATGCCTCGTCCCCGCGAAAGCCGGCGGCGATCTTGAGGGCGTCGCGGCGATGCTCTCCGAGGCTGGGGAACGCGCCCAGCAGGAACTCCTTGCTCGCCACCGGACGGCCGACGTCGAGCGACGCATGCCATGCGGCGAGCATGGACAGGTCATCGTCGTCGAGGTCCTCGACCGCCTGGGCGTAGTGGTTTCCCAGCTCGTCCTCGGGGATCTCGTCGACCCAAGCGTGGACCACGCCGCCGAGGAGCTGCCGGCGCGCCTCCCGACCTACCGACTCGACGACGAGGCGAATCGCTTGCTCTGGCTCGATGAAACAGAGAGGCATGTGAGGACTCTGATCTCCGTAGGCCCGGGGAGTGGTGACGAAGTCAGCGTACGTCGCAAGGCGGACGGAAACTCGTGCTCGATCGCCCCCACGGTGCCTCCACGAGGCTCGCCGAACGCTCCCGATCTCCCTATGCGTGCGGCGCTGCGGTGCGCTCGGGCGGCCAGGAGCACAGGGCCGCGCGGCCGGGGCAGCCGGTGCAGAGCCCGGCGTGCGGCTCCGGGCTCGGGGGGAAGCGACGCCGCCGCAGGTCGGCCACGACATTGCTAAGGCGGCGTTCGAGGTGGCCTCGCTCGTGGTCCTCGTAGCGGACGAGCACCGGCTCGTCCGGGCGCTCCAGGAAGACGTGGGCGACGTCGGCCCGGAGGGCCCCGGCGCGCAGGGCGGCAAGCGCATAGACCAGCCGCTGGGTCGAATATGCCTCGTCGCAGAGCGCCGCCAAGTCCTGACCGGCCGCAAGCCGATCGCTCTTGTAGTCGACCACGAGCGTCCCGTCGACCTCGCGACAGTACGCGTCGATCACACCCTCGACCAGCGGTGGACGCGCTCCCTCGTCCTCATGGCCGGTCGGAAGGGCGAAGGCGAAGGGGAGCTCGCGGCGCACCCGGTGAGCGCCCGCCATGCGCTCCCGCAACCCCGACCCGAAAAAGCCGGTGAGGAGGCCGCGCAGGTCGTCGAGGTTCTCGGGCGTCGCGGGAGCTGCATGGGCGGCGAGACGAGCGGAGATCTGTGCGTCGGTGGGCGGCGCGGGACGGCGGAGGTCTGCCCCCTCGAGCAGCTCGTGGACGATCGTCCCGCGCGTGAGCGCGTCGAGCGAGCCGCGCGCCCCGCGCTCGGGGGGGAGGTCTCGGGTCGCCGGCAAGCGGAGGACTCGCTCCAGGTAGTAGCGATACCCGCAGCGGCGGTGGCTGTCGAGCGCCGAGTAACTGATGCTCGAGAGGGCCGGTTCCGGGCTCGCGACGACCGACGTCGCCACGACCGCCGGCTGCGTCGCGGACCGGTCGGTATGGGGCTCCTCGCCAGTAGGAGCGCCGTCTCTGGCCCCAAGCTCCTCGCCCGCGGCCTCGGGCACGAGCAGCCGCCAGGCGACCCGCGCCTGGCGCCCCTCCCAGGGACGCCGGCAGACCCCCGCTCGTCGCCCGTTCCCCGCCGCCTCGCGAAGGTCGGGCACGAGCGCCGGGGCCAGCCAGTCCATCGGTCCGCAGCGGCGCCCCGATCCGGGCTCGTCGAGGTCGAGTGCACCGCTCACGACGAGTCGCCGCTTGGCGCGGGTGGCCGCGACCCACAGCAGCCGTCGCTCCTCCTCTCGCTCGGCCCGGGCGGCTTCCTCGGCGAGCGTCGGCGCGTCGAGCACGGCGAGTCCCGGGCCCCCCTCCGGGTCGGGTAGCCGCAGTCCGACGCGGCCGTCGGCGGACATGTCCACCGCCACCGAGTCGCGCGGCTCGGCGCGACCGAGGTCGGCGACGCACACGAGCGGGAACTCGAGCCCCTTGGCGGCGTGGATGGTCATGAGCCGGACGGCGTCGAGCCCCTCGCCCTCGAGCGGCGCCTCGGCCTCCCGGGCCGCCGCGCCCTCGCGCCGGGCGAGCGCGTCGAGGAACCCGCGCAGGTTCCGTCCCTCGGCGGCCTCGAACTCGCGCGCCAGGCGGTTGAGCTTGCGCACGTTGGCCATGCGCCGCTCGCCCCCCGGCATGGCGAGCGCCGCCCGGTCGTAGCCGGACGCCGCGAGGGCCCGCTCGACGAGCACGGCGAGCGAGCGACGCGGAGCCTCGCGCCGCTCGTGGAGCAGCCAGGGGACGAAGGCGGCGAGCCGGTCGCGGTCGGCGGGGGGAAGCGCGCCCGCAAGCCCTTCGGTACCGATCGTCTCGGCGCCCGGGGCATCCTCTCCAACGAAGGCCGCGACGAGTGCCGACCACAGCCCGCGCCCTCGCCCGGCGCACAGCTGGAGCAGGGCGAGCGCGTCGAGCGAGACGCCGGCGAGCGGCGAGGCCAGCGTCGAGACGAGGGCCTCCTCGTCCTCCGGGTTGGCCAGGGCGGCGAGATAGGCGCGCAGGTCGGCGACCTGCTGGCTGCTCCAGAGGCCACCGCCCCCCGCCACGTAGGTCGCCAGGCCGCGCTCGGCGATGGCCCGCTCGTAGCGCTCGACGTCGCTCCAGGACCGCAGCAGGACGGCCACCTCCCCGGGGGCGAACTCTCCGTCGGCGACCAGCTCGTGGATCCGGTGGGCCAAGGCGCGGGCCTCCGCGGCGCGCCAGGCCGGAATGCCGTCCATAGCCCCCCCGAACGCCTTGCCCCCGGGCGCCGACACCTCGTTCCAGCGGCCAGTGTCCCGATCGACGGCGAGCAGCTCGACGCGCGGCGGGCCGGCCACCGTGCCGCACGCGTCATCATCCGGAGCCCGCAGCGGCGTGAACCCCTTCCCGAACACGGGCGCAAACGCGACATCGAGCGCGTCGAGGATCTCGGGGCGACTGCGGAAGCTGGCGGTCAGTCGCACCTCCCGTCCCGCTCGTGCCGCGGCATCGCGACGCGCGGCGAAGACGCCGACCTCCGCGCCCCGGAAGCCGTAGATCGACTGGAGCTCGTCGCCGACCGTGAAGAGGTTCTCGTCGGTGAGGAGGTCGACGATCTCGTTCTGGAGCCGGTTGGTGTCCTGAAGCTCGTCCACGAGCACGTGCGCAAAGCGCCCGCGAACCCGCTCGCCCAGGGCGGGGCGGCGGACGAGCAGGTCGCGGGCGCAGAGCTCGAGGTCGTCGTAGTCGAGCGCCGACCGCTCGGCCTTGAGCTCCGCGTAGCGTCGCCCGTAGCCCTCGAGGAGCTCGCCGATCAGGTCCAGGTCGGCCATGGCCCGGTCGCGGCCGCACAGGTCGAGACAGGCTGAGTGCGCCCGCTCGAGCTCGTCGAAGACGTCCCCGCGCAACGCCTTGAGGTTCCCGCGCTTGATCGCGACGCCCTGAAGCTCGAGCGGCTCGAGGGTCCCGCCGGGCTCGAGGCGGCCGAGCGCGCCGGCGCAGCGCCCGAGTCGATCGAGCGCCGACCGAAGCTGGGGCCCCGGCTCACGCTCGGCGCCGAGCCTCTCTCGGGCCGCGCGCACCGCTCGCCCGAGCCGTTGATGGGCGGCCACCAGCTCGGCAGCGCCGGGGCGAGTGAGCTCCGGCAGCCGGGGCTCGGGCTCGCCGCGCCCGCGGGCGCGGGCGTGCACGCTCCGCAGCGCTCGCTCGAGGCGATCCGGCCCGTAGGCCGCGGCGAGGTCCACCCGCCGTCGGTCGCCCGGTCGGCGGAGGAGATCCTCGAGCGCCGCCTCGAAGGCCTCGGACGCGAGGCGCTCGGCCTCGTGCTCGTCGAGGACGCGGTAATCGGGGTCGAGCCCGACGCTGAGCGCGTGCGTTCGCAGCAGCCGGGAGCAGAAGCCGTGGATGGTGGAGACCCAGGCCGACTCGACAGCGCGTGCGTGCTCGCGCTCGCCCGCCGCCAGGAACCGCTCGCTAATACGGGCGCGCAGCTCCGCCGCCGCCTTCTGGGTGAAGGTGATTGCGAGTATCTGCTCCACCGCCACGCCGTCCTCGAGCACCCCGCGCGCGAATCGCTCGACGAGCACGCTCGTCTTGCCGCTCCCCGCCCCCGCGTGGACGAACAGCGGTCCGCGCCGCTCGACCGCCTCCCGCTGCTCGGGCGTGAGGCCGCGGCGGGTCGCCCCGCCTGCGGACTCTTCGACGAGCGGTAGCTGGAGCGGGAGGGCCGTCACGCTCCCTCCGCGCGGCATATCGTCGGGTACCGACAGCCACCGTTAGGCCCGCAGCGCTCGGGACATGGGCGCACGTCACCGGTGCGGATCCGCTCGACCACCTCGCCGACCCGGCGCCGGGCCGAGGCGAGCGTCGCCTCGACGGCGGCCTCGTTACGGACGTCCGACCCGCGCAGGTCCCCCCCGATCGCCTCGGCGTCGGCGGCGCACACGACGCCGCGCGGTCGGCCTCCCCCGGAGAGCGGCACGTAGAGGCCGCCGGCGGGCTCGAGGCCGAGCAGGTCGCTCGCCGCGAGCATGTAGAGCGGTACCTGAAGGCGGGCTGCGCCTTCCCAAGTGTCCACGCCCTCGGCGCGCGAACCCGCCTTGTAGTCGCGCACCAGCGCCCGATCCCCGCAGACGTCGACGCGATCGATGCGCCCACGCACCCTCACGCCCTCGGGTTCGAGCGCGAGCGCAGGGAGCGCCTCGCCGCCCTCCTCGCCGTTCCGGTCGAGCCCGAACGCCAGCTCGAGCTCCCGCGGCTCAAAGGCGCTGTCCGCCCCAGCCTCGCGCCGGAGGTGGCGCCGGAGCTCGCGCTCGAGACGAGCCCGGGCCGCGCGCCGGCGGCCCTCGCGAGCCGAGATGCGGTGCTCTTCCCCCAGGTCCTCGAGCACCTCGACGAGGATCGTCTCGGCGTCAGGGAGGTTCGCGGGGGTCAGGCGTGCCGAACCCGTCCGCTCGCGCAGGCGCTCGAGCGCTCGCTTGAGGGCGGCGTGGGCGAGGCGGCCGCGCACGAGCGCCTCGGGTTCGGGCTCGAGGCCCTCGGGCCGCAGCACCTTCTCGACCAGCCACCTGATGCCACAGCCGGCGAAGGCCTCGAGCTCCCCGGCCGAGAAGTCGCGGCGGCTCGCGAGCTCGGCCAGCAGCGGTGGCGCGTGCAGCCCGCTGGGCGCGGGAGGCGATCGTCGCGGACCGCGAGCGGCCAGCGCGCGTCCGTGCTCGTGCTCGGTCGGCGCCTGGGCGAGCTCCCATGTCACCTCGCCGAGCGAGCGGCGGACCGTCGCGGCGTCGAGCGCTTCCGGCGGGAACAGCTCGCGCAGGTCGTCCACGAAGAACGACGGCGCGTCCGGCGCACCCTCTTCATCGGTCAGCCGGGAGCTCAGGACGAGCCGCCGCTCGGCGCGCGAGGCGCACACGTAGAAGAGGTGGCGCTCGCGGTCGAGCTCGTCCTCGCGGATCGGGAGGGCGAGCCCCGCGGCCTCGCTGACCTCGCGCCTCAGCTCGTCGGAGAGGAACGGCTCGGCGACCGTCCGGCGCGGGAACTCGCGCTCCTGGAGGCCGAGCAGCAGCACGGTCACGTACCGGCGGGCGCGCACGGCCTCGGGCGCGGCCACGCGCACCCGGTCGGGAACCGGGCGCTCGCCCACTCGGACCGGTACGTCGGCCAGCAGATCGGCGAGGGCGGCGGGGTCGAGCTCGGGGTCGAGGCCGGCCGCAGCGAGGGCGTCGACCTCGGCGAGCGCGCCGCGTGCCGCCCGCAGCGCCCCCGCGTCCTCGCGCTCCGAGGCGGATAGGAGGTGGGCTTCGCGCTCATAGGGCGCGGCGAAGAGGCGCTCCAGTCGGTCATCGAGCTCGTCGAGCAGCTTGGACGATCCCGCTGCGCGGGTCAGGCGGTCGATCTCCTCGAGCGGCCAGTGACTGCCTTCCCACCGACGCCGCGCTCCGGCTGCATCGTCTACTCCCTCACGGCGCGCCCGGGCCTCGAGCCGGTCGGCGAGCGAGGCGAGGCGCACCCGGCCCGGCATGCGCAGATAGGCGACGAGGTCGTCGGCCGAGCCCGTTCCGGCGGCGCAGCGCAGCAGGGCGACGAGGCCCCGCCCGAGCGCCGTGTGCCCGAGGGGCAGCGACCGCTCGAGCGCGACCGGGATCCCGTAGGCCTCGAAGACCTCCTCGACGAGGGCCCCGCAGGCCTCCGGGTCGCGTAGCACGACGACGATGTCGCCGGGAAGGACACCGCCCCGCAGCGCTCGCAACACCTCCGCGCCGGCGAGCTCGACCTCGGCGCGCCGTCCGCCCGCGAGGTGGAGGCCGACGGCCTCTCCCGGCGGGACGGCCCCGGTCGAGCCGCCGCCGAACGCCACGGGTCCCGGCTCGAACAGGCTCCGCTCGATCCGCGACAGCGCCGCCCGCGCACCCGGCACGTAGTGCGCCGTGCTCGGCTCGAGCTCGACGTGCTCGTCGGCTAGCTCGGAGAGGGCGGCGAACGCCGCGGCGTTGGCGCGGAAGGCTACGCGCCCTCGCTCGAAGGGCAGCGATACGGTCACGTCGGCCTCGGCCTGGCGGGCCAGGGTCTCGAGCGCGTCGAGCTCGAGCCGCGTGAAGTCGTCGAAGCCGTAGGCGAAGACCGGGGTCGCGCCGAAGCGACGCGGCTCGCGCCGAAGCGCGTCGAGCGCTCGCCGCGCGAACTGCTCTTCGTCAACCAGGCCGACCTCGGCGAGGACGACCCGGTAGGCGTCGTAGATCGCCGCGAGGTCCTCGGCGTAGGCTCTTCGCGGACCGTCGCCGGCCCAGGCCAGGAGCGCTCGGCGCAGGCGCGGCGGCTCGACCATCGCTCGCCCTAGCTCGGCCAGGAAGCGAGCCGCCGCCCGTGCGAATCCGGGCCGCCGGGCCGACTCGCCGATCGTCCTCAGCCCGGCCCGGCGCACCGCCTCGGCCACGAGCAGCTCGCGCGTCAGGGCACCGGCCCGCGGGGTGGCGGCCAGCCCGGGCTCGACGCGCTCGGCTACGAGCTCGAACAGGCCGGCGAAGCGCAGCACGCGGACGCCGAGGATCGCGCCTCCCTCGGCGAGCTCGCGGCGGGTGTGCTCGACGTCCTCGATCCGAGGGACGACGAGGATCGGGTCGTCGTCGAGGCGCGCGCGGTAGGCACGCAGAAGCTCCCCGGCCTTGCCCGAGTTGGCCGGTCCGGTGACGAGTGCGAGAGGCACCCATCGAGGTATAAAGTCCCCATCCGACGGTACGGCCGGCCGGGCCCGCGCCGCGTCCTTCGTCAGGCGAGCAGACCGTGGCGCGCGGCGTCGGCGAGCGCCTCGGCGTAGCGGCGCGCCGGGAGCATGGTCGGCGCGTCGAGCAGGTCCCATCCCGTGCCGGGGCGGAGCACCCAGCGAGCCACCCGCACGCGGTCGCCGTCGACTCGCTCCACGCGCAGCTCCTCCCGGAGCTCCCCCGAACGACCCGGACTGGCCCCGCGGGCGTCGATCGCCGCCGGACCTCCGTCGACCGGCGCACTGACGGCCTCGGCGAGCGCCTCGTGCTCTTCGGCCTCGAGGACCCCCGCCGCGGCGGCCGCCTCGACGAGCGCCGCGACGTCGCCCGCGGCGAGCACGGGCGCGCGCCGCTCGAGCCGACCACCCGACCACTCCGCGAGCCGCAGAGCGCCGGGGACCCGCTCGAGGCGGACCTCGTAGCTCGCGCCCTCGCGCTCGTAGGGGCCGACGGCTGCGCCCCGGTAGGTCGTCGCTCCGTGCGGCGCCGTCACCTTGCCCCGGTTTGCGCCCCGGGCGGGCCGGGGCCGTTCGGCGCGCCGCGCCGGTGCCCCCGCCGACTGGTCTGCGCCCGAGTCGAGCAACGTCCCCCGGGAGCAGATCGGGCAGTCGGCCGTGAACCGGTTGTGACGGCAGAAGAGGGAGACCACGTGCTCTGAGAGGCTACCCCCCGCGCCGAGCGAGGCTCACCGACTGCGAAGATCACCGCGTCGTGCGGACCGTCGTCGTCTCGGACCTTCACCTCGGCGTTCGCGCCGGCACCGACGTAGCGCGGCGTCCCGAGGTGCGCCCGCGCCTCGTCGAGGCCGTCCGGGGGGCCGATCGCCTCGTGCTCCTCGGCGACATCCTCGAGCTCCGCGAGCGCTCGCTGGCCGGTGCGCTTGCCCTGGCTCGCCCGCTGCTCGAAGAGCTCGGGGATGCCCTCGCCGGTGAGCGAGAGATCGTCCTCGTGCCCGGCAACCACGATCACGCCCTGGTCGGGGGGCTGCGTCCGTCGATCGGAAGCGAGCGCGGACTGCGGTCGCTCGAGCACCGCCTACGGCCGGCGCCCGCCCACCCCCTCGCTCGCCTGGCGAGCGACCTCGCTCCCGCCCGGCTCGAGTTCGCCTACCCCGGATTGTGGGTCGCCGACGGCGTCTACGCGACCCACGGTCACTATCTGGACGTCCACTCCCCCGTCCCGATGGTCGAGTGCCTGGCCATCGCGCTCTCCGCCCGGCTCAGAGGAGGTCTCCCCGGGCTCGGGAGCGCTCCGATCGACTACGAGCGCATCGTCTCACCGGTCTACCGGGCCTCGACCACGATCGGGCGGGGCCAGTCGATCGGCCAGGGGCGGGCGGGAGGCATCTCGATGGGCGTCTACGCGCGACTCACCCGCCGCGCCACCGACGTCGAGCCCGGCGACGCGGTCGGCCGCGCCCGCCGCCCGGGCGCCGACGGAAGCGGCTCCTCGCCGACCCCGGAGGGCCCTCGATCGACACCCACCCCGGCCGACCTCGGCGACCGCCTGCTGAGGAGGGCCATACCCGGCGCGGTCGCCGCCCTCAACCGGCTCGGCCTCGGCCCGTTCGACCCCGACCTCTCGGGCCGGGCACTGCGCCGCGCGGGCCTGCGGGCGATGGCCGAGGTCGTCCGCCGCCTCGACATCGAAGCCGAGCACATCATCTTCGGCCACACTCATCGTCCGGGTCCGCTGCCCACCGACGGGGACGAGTGGACGCTTCCCGCCCGCGGTGGCCGGCCTCCCACCCGGCTCCTGAACAGCGGAAGCTGGGTCTACCAGCCCCTCTTCCTGGCCACGCACCCGAGCGACAGCCCCTACTGGCCCGGACGGTGCGTCGTGGTCGAGGACGGCAGCGCGCCGAGGCTCATCCATCCCCTCGCCGACGCGGGCCACGAGGAGCTCGCGCCGACGAGCTGACGAGTTCTTCGTTCGCCCGACCGGAGTCGAGCGGGGCGGAGAGGAGGCGGGAATGGGGCGCGGAGTCGCTGCCCCGGACCACACGGCTCAGCGGCTCGTCGCCCGCCGGCGCCTTGCGCCCTGACCGTTGGTCGTCCCAACCGGCTTGCGGGTGGCCCCACCCTTGCCGTTGCCGCCGCTCGCGCGCCCGTCGCCGTCACCAGCCCGGCGCGATGACCTCCGGCGCCCGCCGCCGGCGTTTGCGCCGTCCTCGCTCTCCACGGCCGCCGACTCACCCTCGACCCCGGCGTCACGCGGCCTTCGCGCCCACTCCTCGTCGAAGTCCGCCCGCCAGCGCCCACTCTCCTCGTCCCGCTCGAGCTTGAGCTTGGCGCGGAAGGTTCGTCCCGACCTTCCCTTGAAGCCCGTCACGGGCTTCTCGGTCCTCCCCACAACCGGCTCCTCGCCCGCCTCCCGAGAGCGCCGCACGCTCTCCATCAGCTCCTTGACCACGGCTGGCGGCAGGGTCTTGCCGGCCTTGCGCTTCCACACGACGAAGCCGCAGCCGGGATCCTCTTTCGACCAGCACGAGTAGCCCTTGCGGTTCTCGATCACGTCGCGGCCACAGACCGGGCACGGACCGAGATTGGCGCGCTCGATCTTCACGTCCTTGAGCTTGTCGAGCTCGGCGACGGTGTCGGTGGTGAACTTGGCGATGTCCCGCATGAACGCGGGGCGCGAGTCCTCTCCCTGCTCGATCAGTCCGAGGCGGCGCTCCCAGTCGCCGGTCAGCTCCGCCGAGGTCAGCGGGTGCGACCCGAGCAACCCGACGACCTGCATGCCCTTCTCGGTGGCATGGAGGGCGCGGCCCTCGCGCTCGATGTAGGCAACGTCGATCAGCCGCTCGATGATGGCCGCGCGCGTGGCCGGCGTGCCGATGCCGGAGTCCTTCATCGCTTCACGCACCTCGGCGTCCTCGACGTCGCGCCCGGCGGTCTCCATGGCGGCCAGCAGCGAGGCCTCCGAGTAGCGCCGCGGGGGCTGGGTCTCCTTGCGCAGGAACTCCACCGAGCGCGTCTCGACGGCCTCTCCCTGGTCGAGCCGGGGCAGCAGCTGGTCGCCGCCGGTGTCGTCGTCGGAGGAAGCCTCGCCAGGTCCGCGGGCCTCCTCGCCGTAGACGGCGCGCCAGCCCGCCTCGAGCAGGACGCGGCCGCTCGTGCGAAACACGTGCCGCGCGGCCACCGTCGTCTCGACGCGCGTGCGCTCGAATACCGCATCGGGGTGAAAGACGGCGAGGAAGCGCTTGGCCGCGAGGTCGTATACGCGGCGCTCGTCCTCCCCCATGCGGCCGAGGGCGTGCTCGGTGCGCGTCGGAATGATCGCGTGGTGGTCCTCGACCTTCGCGTCATTGACCACCCGCCCGAGCGGGAGCTTCTCGAGCCCCGCCACGTAGCGAGCGCCCGCCGCGTACTCGGGTGCGTCCCGCCCGACGAGCTCGGCGATGGGCCGGATCTCCGGCACGAGGTCACCGGTGAGAAAGCGCGAGTTGGTCCTCGGGTAGGTGATCGCCTTGTGCTCCTCGTAGAGGCGCTGGGCGGCGGCGAGCGTGCGCCGCGCCGAGAACCCGAACAGCGTGTTCGCGTGACGCTGGAGCGACGTCAGGTCGTAGAGGAGCTGCGGGCGATCGCGCTCCTCCTTCTTCTCGAGCTTGGTGATCTCGCCCGGCTCGTCGCGGCAGTCGCGCACGATCGCCGCGGCGTCCTCCTCGCTCCCGAGACGCTTGCCGCCGAGGTAGCGCCCGCGGTAGAGGCGCTCCTCGCTCGCGGCGAACCGCCCCTCGACGAGCCAGTAGGGCTCGGGCTTGAAGTCGCGGATCTCCTGCTCCCGGCGGACCACCAGGGCCAGCGTCGGCGTCTGCACGCGGCCGAGCGACACCGCGCCGTCGAAGGCCGCGCGCAGGCGGATGGAGGCCGCGCGCGTGGCGTTCATGCCCACCACCCAGTCGGCCTCCGAGCGCGAGCGCGCGGCGGCCTCGAGCAGCTTCATCTCCTCGCCCGGGCGCAGCCGCTCGAAGGCCTCTCGGATCGCCGCGCGCGTCATCGAGGAGAGCCAAAGCCGCTGCACCGGCTTGTCGACGTTCGCGGTCTCGCGCACGTAGGCGAAGATCAGCTCGCCCTCCCGTCCCGCGTCGCAGGCGTTGACGACCAGGTCGACGTCCTCGTCGCACATGAGCCGGTGGAGGACCGAGAGCTGCTTCTTGGCCCGCTCGTCGTTTGGCACCAGCTTGAAGCGCTCGGGCAGGATCGGCAGGTCGGCGAAGCGCCACTTCTTGAGCTTGGGATCGTAGTCGTCGGGCGGAGCCAGCCCCACGAGGTGGCCCACCGCCCACGAGATCACGAGCTCGTCGCCGGTCAGGTGGGACTTGTCGCGGCTGCCCTTGAAGGTGCCGGGAAGGGCGGCCGCGAGGTCGCGGCCGACGGAGGGCTTCTCGGCGATGACGAGGGTCTTGGCCATGCCCGGATCAGGTTAGTAGGGCCGTGTCGCGAGCCGGGTCTGTCCCGGAGCTCAACCCGAAGCGCACGGCCCGGTCCCGACCCGCTCGTCCGCGCGCCTCAAAGCGTCGCGCGCGATCGAGGCGGGGACCCCGAAGCCGGTGCTCCTTCGGCTCCTCGAAGCGGCAAAGATCGTCGTCACCACATCTCCCGAGCCGTCGACCATCGGACCTCCCGAGTTGCCCGAGCGCACCCGCCCGCGCAGGGCGGTGATCCGCCGCCGCACGGGTCCGCGGCCGTAGGAGTCCTGGCTCTGCATGGCCTGGGTCTCGCCGAGCCGGCCCGCGCGGATGGTGAAGGGGCCGTTCTGGGGAAAGCCGAGGATCGCCGCCGAGGTGCCCGCTTCGGCGCCCACGTCCAGATCGAGGGGTTGGAGGCCCGCGGAGGCGACGCCGCTCGAGCGAAGGATGGCGAGGTCGTTGCGCGGGTCGAACCAGATCGCCTCGGCGTCGTGGATGCTGCCATCGCGCAGCTCGAGTCGCGTGTCGTCCTGTCCGGCGACCACGTGCGCGTTGGTGACGACGACGCCGCTGTCGGCGACCCAGCCCGATCCCTGCACGCCCAGACCGCACGCCGTCCCGATGATGCGCACCACGCTGCGCCCCGCCCTACGCACCTGTGGGTCGCGAGCGATCCTGCGGTCCGGCGGTCGCACGTCGGGCTCGGGGCCCTGGATCTCGGGCAGCGGGTCGAAGCGCGCGAGAGCGTTCAGGATCGGACCCGAGGGCGGAAGCGTCGCGTTCAGGGCCTGGAGGATCTGCGAGCGCTGCACGGTCCGGCGCACCTCGCGGATGCCCGCCGTCTGGAGGGCGACCGCGCCGGCGATCCACACGAGCAGAAGCGCCAAGCAGGCGATCAGTCCCGCCCCGCCGACGCCGTCGAGGACGCCGAGCCGCTCACCGAGCCGCTGGCGCAGGTGATAGCCGGCGAGCTCGAGGATCATGGCGAGCACCCCGCCGAGCAGCAGCGCTCCGACGAGCGCGAACAGGGGGCATACGGCGACCGGGCCCCCTCCTCCAGCATCAGCGGGGCAACGCGCGAGCCGAGCAGCGCACCGCCCACGAAGCCCGCCAGCGACATCGCCCCGACGACGAGACCCTGCGCGAAGCCCCAGCCGGCCATGAGCAGCGCGAAGCCGACGATCGCGATGTCGAGCCAGGTCACGGGCCGTCGTATCCCGGCTCGAACGCCCTACAGATCGAGCTCGAAGCGGGCCACCCGCGGCGGGCGGCGAGGCGCGGGCGGACCGCCCTCGATCTCGAGCTCGAAGGGACGGTTCTCGGTCGCGATCACGGGAATGCGGAACAGGACCATCGCCCCGCCCGTGGGCCCGAACGAGGACGCCGACGCGGAGTTCGGGAGGCACTCGCCCCTTCCGAGCGATTCGCGACGGTAGGCGAACGGGTTGTCGGGATCGAGCGGAAGCGGCCGGTACTCCTGCCCCCGGGTGTCGACGATCTTGATCGCCGTCGACGTGGTGGCCGTGCGCTCCAGGTCCTCGAGCGCGCAGGCCCGCAGAAAGACGCCGAAGTAGGCGCTCCCGGGCGGGGCCGGGGGTCCCCGGTAGTACTGCTCGTCCTCGGGATCGAAGGTGTTGAGCTGGCGCGTGACGAAGACCTCGTAGTCGATCCCCTCGAGCTCGGCGGCGATGCCCTCACGCGCCGCGTCGCCGGGGATGAAGGCGCGATCCTCGCCGGCCACCCCGCCGCAGGCGGCCGTCCCCAGCAGGAGCGCGACGAGGGAGGCCGTGAGGGTGCGCCGGACCCTGCAGTGACGGCCGGACATGGGGCGGGCAGCCTACTCGCCGATCCGTCCGGGCCCGGGCCGCTCGGCGGGCAGAGCGCCCCCTTCCGGCTCGCCCCCGAACCGCCGGGCGGATGGGGTGCCGAAGCGGGATGCCTTGCGCGGCTCGTACCCGGCGATCGTCGCCCGAGCGGGCGGTTCGTCCCCACCCTCCTCGAGTACCCGGCGCAGGCGCTCGAGCGCCTGGCTCGACCGGCGCCGCACGAACCGGCGGAAGCCGAGCGCCTCGCGCAGGCGCTCGATCGGGTTCTCGGGTTCGGTCGAGATCGTCAGGTCGACGCGCGTCACCCCTTGCGCCGGCTCGGTCAGCTCGTACTCCGCCGCCCACCGCGTGCGCCCGAGGCGACCGGTGCGGCCCTCGTCGACGACGCGTTCCGGGGGGGACGCGTCGACGATCGTGAACTCTACGTAGCGGGTCCCGCCGGGTGCGTCGAGGCGGAAGCGACCGCCCGCGCCGGGCCCGACCGACCGCGGTGACAGGAGGCGATAATCCGTGGCGAAGTCGTCGAACCAGGCAGGTCGAGCCGCCACGTCGGCGATCAACGCGTAGACGTCGCTGCGCGGAGCGGAGATGTGAGCATGCACTGTCACCGGGACCATCGCCAGCGATTCTACGGCGAAGAGGGGGTCGGCCCGGGCCGGGGCGCGCGCTTGCGCCGGGTTTCGAGAGCGGGTACACTCCCCGCTCCCTTCTGGGAGGAGCCATGAAGACGGTTGTTTCAGGAACTCTCGCGGGCGCCGGGACCTTTCGGTGCCAGGAGTGCTCGTATCCCGTCGCGCTGCTCGAGCGCGACGAGGTGCCTCCCTGCCCGAGTTGCGGCTCGAGTGAGTTCAAGCGGGCGTCGATCTTCGGTGAGAGCACGACGGTCGACTTCCAGGGAACGCCCGACAGCGATCGCCCTCGGTGGCTCGAGGAGACGCGCGCGGCGCTCACCGAGCACGGCGACTACCTGGCCTTCGAGACCGATGACCAGATCCGCGTGGTCGCCCTGCAGGAGGGCTTCACCCGGATCGGCCGCAGCCTCGCCGCCCACGTGCGCTTCGACGATCCGACCGTCTCCCGCCGCCACGCGGTCGTCCACCGCGAGGGCGACGACGCCCGCGTGCTCGACGACCGGAGCCTGAACGGCGTGTTCGTCAACGGTGAGCGCACGGAGCGGCACGAGCTCTCCGACGGCGATGAGATCGTCATCGGTCGCTTCCACCTCTACTTCATGAGCCTGGTCGGAGTTCGGAGCCGCGGTGCGCACGAGGGGGTCTGGACTGCGGCCCCCTAGCGGGCGCGCCGGGCGTGAGCCCGGCCGTCCGATGAGCCGGTCGAGGGAGGAGTCCGGCCCCGGGGCCCCGCGGGGCCCCGGGTCGGGTTCGGCCGGGTTCGGCCGGGCGCCGGGTGAGAGCCGGTGAAGAATCGCCACAGCGATCTATAGTCGCTCGCGATGGCCACGACGATCGCCGTGCTCAGCCAGAAGGGCGGGACCGGCAAGACCACGACGGTCCGTACCCTGAGCGACGCGCTCTCGCGCGTCGGGCTCGAGACGCTCGCGGTGGACCTCGATCCCCAGGGCAACCTCTCCGACTACTTCGACATCCCCGCCGACGCCGACCCGACGATCTCCGACGTGCTCGCCGGGCAGGCCAAGGCCGTCGACGCCATCCAGGGCGGCATCGTCCCCGCCAACCTCGGCCTCGCGGAGTCCGAGCTCGTCCTGAGCGGCAAGATGGGCCGGGAGATGACGATGCGCCGAGCGCTGCGCGAGGTCAAGCGCCGCTACGACTTCGTGTTCATCGACTGCCCGCCCTCGCTCGGCCTGCTTACCGTCAACGCCGTGGTCGCCGCCGACTACGCGCTCGTGACCACCGAGGCCCAGTACTTCTCGCTCCAGGGTGTGGAGCAGGCGCTCGAGGTGATCGAGCTCGCCAAGGAGAACCTCCACCCCGACCTCGAGTGGCTCGGTGTCGTGATGAACATCGCCGACATGCGCCTCGTGCACTCGCGCGAGGCGCTCAAGCAGCTTCGCGAGCGCTTCGGCGAGAAGGTCTTCGACTCGGTCATTCGCGCCTCGATCCGCTACGCCGAATCGGCCGAGCGGGGCCTGTCGATCCTCGACTACAAGCCCGAGCTCGGCGCCGACTATCTCGCGCTCGCCGACGAGCTGCTCGGTCGCCTCGGGCTCGAGGCCGAGCGGGAGCGGCTGGGGGCGCTGCGGGCGGAGCTCGTTCCGGCCTGAGATCGCCCGCCACGCCACGGCACGCTCGCCCGGCGAGGCTCTCGACCGCACCTCGGGCGCGCGACTCCCGTCGGCGGCGGGCGCTCGCCGCCGCCTGCCTGGCCGGCCTGCTGGTCGGAGGGCTGGCGATCGCGGCGGGCGCGGCAGCTGCTCCCTCCGCGGCGCTCACGCCCTCGAGCCTTGGCGGCTTTCCGCCCTGGTTCGCCGGCCCGCTGGCCGCCCTCCCCGGGGTGGGGCTGTCGAGGGCGGCGGCCTGGCTGCTCCTCGCGGCCATGGGAGCCTGCTACCTCGCGATCCTGGCGCTCGCCGGCAGCATCACCGTGCGCGCGACCGTAGCGTCGATCGCGGCGCTCCATCTGCTCTTCGCACTCGCGCCTCCTCTGCTCAGTACCGACCTGTTCGGATACCTCGCCGCCGCCCGCGTCGGTGCTCTCGAGGGATTGAGCCCCTACTCGGCCAGCGCGGGAGCCCTCGACGGCGATCCGGTGGCTCCTTACCTGGTCTGGCGGTCGAGGCCGAACCCCTACGGGCCGCTGTTCACCGCCGCGACCTACCCGCTCGCGTCGCTCAGCGTGGCCGCCGGACTCTGGACGATCAAGGCGCTGACCGCGGCCGCGAGCCTCGGGACGGTGGCTCTCGTGTGGCGGGCGGCGCGCGGGCTCGGGCGCGATCCCGTGCCGGCGGCGCTCTTCGTCGGGGCGAACCCGCTGCTCCTCGTGTGGGGGGTGGGCGGCGGCCACAACGACCTCCCGATGATGCTCCTGGTCGCGGGCGCGGTCGCGCTGCTGGTCGCCCGGCGCGACGCGCTGGGCGGCGCGACGATGGCCGCCGCCACGGCGATCAAGGCCTCGGCGGGGCTTCTGCTGCCGCTCCTGGTCCTCGGCGCCCACCGCAGGGGCCGGGTGCTCGCGGGCGTGGTGGCCGGCGGGACGGCCGCGCTCCTTCTGGCGCTGGCGGTCGTGGGCCCGGCGGTGGCCGAGCTCCCGACCGAGCTGGCCCGTCAGGCCGACCTCGTCTCGGTCTACGGCCCGGCCCAGCTCGCGGGCGAGGCGCTCGGGCTCGGAGGCGCGACCGCGGGCGTGCGCCTGACGGGGACGCTGACCACCGCCGCGGCTCTCGTGATGTTGTCCGTCCGTGTCTGGCGCGGAGGCGACCCGATCGCGGCGGCGGGGTGGGCGGTGATCGTCGCGCTCGCCACCACCGCGTGGCTGATGCCGTGGTACGTGGTCTGGGTGCTTCCCCTGGCCGCGCTGGCCACGCCCGGGCGGGCACTGCGCGGCGCGACGCTCGCACTGTGCGCCTTCATCGTCGTGATCCGGGCGTCGCTTCCCGCCTTCTGAGCCCACTCGACCGCGAAGCTAAGGTTCTCGGGTCGCTCCCCGAGCCCAGGAGGCCGTTCCTCTTGTCGAACTCGCTGGACGCCACGCCCTCGGGCGAGGCGAGCATCCCGCAGCACGGATTGGGCCCGCGGGCGCCCGAGCCCGCGGCCGGCGCGGATACGCCCGCGCGGGCCTCCGGCTCGTCCCTGCGCGGCCTCGTGCGCGCGGCACGGCCCCGGCAGTGGGCGAAGAACGTCCTCGTGCTCGCCGCCCCCGGAGCCGCCGGCGTCCTCACCGAGCCCGACGCCGCGCTGTCGGTGGCGCTCGCCTTTGTCGCCTTCTGCCTCGTCGCCAGCGGAACCTACCTCCTGAACGACGCCCGCGACATCGACGCCGACCGCCGCCATCCGACCAAGCGACACCGACCCATCGCCGCCGGGGTGATCGCTCCGCGGACGGCGGTCGTGGTCGGCGTCGCGCTGCTCGTCGGCGGCCTCGCCGTCGCCGCCGCGGTCCGCCTCGAGCTGCTCGCCGTGGTCGCCGGGTACCTGATCCTGACCACCGCCTACACCCTCAGCCTGCGCCACGTCGCGGTGCTCGACATCGTCACCGTGGCCTCGTTCTTCATCGTCCGTGCGGTCGCGGGTGGGGTCGCAGTCGACGTGCCGCTCTCGCGCTGGTTTTTGATCGTCGCGTCGTTCGGGTCGCTGTTCATGGTCGCCGGTAAACGCGCCGGCGAGCACGCCGAGCTGGGCGAGGAGCGCACGGCGACGCGCCTGACGCTCGGTGTGTACTCGCTCACCTACCTGCGCGAGATCAGGGTGATCGCCGCGGCGGTGACCCTGCTCGCCTACTGCCTGTGGGCCTTCGAGCAGGCGCCGTCCGAGGCGGCCCTACCGTTCTTCGAGCTGTCGATCGTCCCCTTCGTGCTGTTCATCCTGCGCTGGGCGCTGCTGCTCGAGGCCGAGCGCGAGCAGGCGCCGGAGGACCTCGTGCTCGGCGATCGCGGCCTGCAGGCGGCCGCCGTCGCGTGGGCGGCGATCTTCGGTCTCGGTGTCTACGTCGGGATCTAGCACGCCACTCCTCGGACGCCGCCGCGGCCGAGCGGCGGAGGGCAACGGCCGCGCGTCTCCGAGCACCCGCTTCGACCTCCGGCCCCCCGGCTCTGCCTCCGGCGAGCCGACGCTCTTGACCGGTTGGGGACGCACGGCCCCGACGCTCGCCGACCTGCACCGCCCGGTCGACGCCGAGGCGGTCACCGAGCTGCTCGCGCGACCCGCGGCACGCGGCGTGATCGCCCGCGGCCTCGGGCGCTCCTACGGCGACGCGGCCCAGAACGCCGGCGGTCGGGTGCTCTCGCTCACCGCCCTGCGGGCGGTGCGCTCCTTCGACGTGGAGACCGGCGTGATCTCCGTGGGCGCGGGCCTGTCGCTCGGCGACTTGGCGCGGATGGTGCTTCCCTTCGGGTGGTTTCCCCCGGTGATGCCGGGGACGAGCCACGTGACCGTCGGCGGGGCGATCGCCGCCGACGTGCACGGCAAGAACCACCACCGCGAGGGCAGCTTCTGCGATCACGTGCGCTCGCTCGAGCTCGTGGTCCCCGGCGGAGAGCGCCGGACCGGCGCGCCCGGCGACGGCGTCTTCGCGGCGACCGCCGGGGGCATGGGGCTCACGGGCGCCGTCGTCGAGGCCACCGTCCAGCTGATCGCGGTCGAGACCGATCGCGTGCGGGTCGACACCGAGCGCGCGCGCGACCTCGACGACGTGCTCGACCGGATGGAGCGTGGCGACGAGGGCTATCGCTACTCGGTGGCGTGGATCGACTGCCTGGCGCGCGGGCGGGCGCTCGGGCGGTCGGTGCTCATGCGCGGCGACCACGCCGGCCGGGATGAGCTCGGCGCGGGCGCCGACGGAGCCGTCTCCGAGTTCGCCCCCGCGCGAGTGCTCTCCGCGCCGGCCGGCGTCCCCTCGGGCCTGCTCTCGGTCCCGGCGGTCCGGGCCTTCAACGAGGCCTACTTCCGCCACGCCCCGCGCTGCGAGCGCGGCCGGCTCGAGCCGCTTCACTCCTACTTCCACCCGCTCGACGGCGTCCAGGCCTGGAACCGCCTCTACGGCCCGCGTGGGCTGCTCCAGTACCAGCTCGTCGTGCCCTTCGGAGCCGAGGACACGCTGCGCGCGATACTCGAGCGACTGTCCGGCGAGCGCCGTCCCGCGTTCCTGGCCGTGCTCAAGCGCTTCGGGGGCGGGCGAGGCCTCCTTTCCTTCCCGATCCCCGGCTGGACGCTGACGATGGACCTGCCCGCCGGTGACGCCGAGCTCTCGCCGTTCTTCGACGAGCTCGACACGTTGGTGGTCGAGGCCGGAGGACGGCTCTACCTGGCGAAGGACTCGCGGCTGGCGCCGGAGCTGCTCGGGCGGATGTACCCCGACCTCGAGCGCTGGCTGGAGCTGCGCGCAGAGCTCGATCCGCACGGGTCGCTGCGCTCTGACCTCGCGCGGCGGCTCGATCTCGTCCACACGCGATGAGGGACGCCCTGGGCGACGTCCAGTCGGTGCTGGTCCTCGGCGGGGGCTCCGAGATAGCGCTCGCCACCGTCCGCGCGCTCGTCGCGCGACGGGCGCGAACCGTGGTGCTCGCGGCGAGACGACCGGAGGAGCTCGAGGCGACCGCGCAGGAGCTGCGTGGGGCCGGGGCCGCCGTCGTGGAGGCCGTTCGGTTCGACGCCGACGACGACGCATCCGAGCACCTGCGGCTCGCCGACGACGTATTCGATCGCCACGGCGACCTCGACCTCGTGCTCGTGACCGCCGGGGTCCTCGGCGACCAGGCCGCCGCCGAGCGCGACGGCGCGAACGCGCGGGCGGTCGTGGAGACGAACTTTGGTGGCCTCGTGTCGGCGATCGTCGCCTGCACCGAGCGGATGCGCGCGCAGGGTCACGGGGCGCTGTGCGTCCTCTCCACGGTCGCCGCCGAGCGCCCGCGCCGCTCGAACTTCGTCTACGGCGCGTCGAAGGCGGGCCTCGACGCCTTCGTCCAGGGTCTCGGCGACTCGCTCGCCGGGACGGGCGTCAACGTGCTCGTCGTCCGCCCCGGCTTCGTCCATACGCGGATGACGGCCGGGCTCGAGGCCGCGCCGCTCGCCACGACGCCCGAGGTTGTAGCCGGGGCGATCCTCGACGGCCTGGCCCGCGGAGCGCACACCGTCTGGGCGCCGCCGGCGCTGCGCTACGTGATGTCGGTCCTGCGCCACGTGCCGCGCCCGATCTTCCGCCGGCTCCCGATCTAGCGAGCCGCGACGGGCGGCCCTGCTCTACGCGAGCGCCCTGACCGTCGCCCCCTCGGGCTCGAAAGCCATTCGCTGGATTCGCCAGTCGGGCACCTCCCGGCCCAGGCGCGAGGCGAGCCGTCCCGTCGCGTCCTCGGGTGACCAGAAGAGCACGGTCGGACCAGCCCCGGAGATCGAGGCCCCGACCGCTCCGAGCTCGCGCGCCCGTTCGAGCAGCTCCATCGAGTGCGGATAGAGGTGCGCCCGGCGCGGCTGGTGCAGCCGGTCGGACAGGCCCCGGGCCACGAGGTCGAGGTCGCGGCGGGCGAGCCCGAGGACGAGCATGGCGGCGTGAGCGGCGTTGTGGACCGCGTCGGCGAAGGGCACCTCGGGCGGAAGCGCCGCGCGCGCCCGCGCGGTCGAGACCTCGTAAGGCGGGATCGCCGCGACGGCCGCGAGCCCCGGCGCGGGGTCGAAGCGCTCGGCGCCGCCTTCGTGGCAGATGACGAAGCCGCCGCGCAGGGCCGCCGCCGCGTTGTCGGGATGACCCTCGAGCGCGGTGGCCGCGGCGAGCAGGTCGGCGTCGAGCTCGAAGAGGTGGTCCGCCGCGACGAGCCCGGCGACGGCCGCCGCCGCGCTCGATCCGAGGCCCGCCACCGGCGGGATCTGGGAGCGAATGCGGAAGTTGAATCCGTCGGCCGGCGCGAGCGACTCGAAGGCGCGAACGACCAGGTTCGTGCGGTCGTGCGGGACGCCCGGGACGTCGGTCTGGACGCCGAAGGTGCCGGTCTCCTCGACCTCGACCTCGAGGTGGAGACCGACGGCGGCGGCCATCGAGTCGAAGCCCGGGCCGAGGTTGGCCGTCGAGGCCGGAGCTCGAATGGTACGGCGAGGGTGCACCCGAAGCAGTATCGGCGCTGGCGGGATACGGCGCACCGCCGGAGCACGCCCGACCCGCGTCCCCGGCCGACGCGGTAGGCAGCCGGCGCCGGCCGCGCCGCTACCAGGAAGGCGCTGCGCTAACCCATCACCACCTCCTCGACGGCCGCGAGGCTCGGCTCACAGGGAATCACCGACCGTGCCTGGTCGAGCGCGGCGGTCGGGTCCTTGAGGCCGTGGCCGGTCAGCACGCACACCACCCGACCCTCGGCGCCGTACTTGAGCAGCCCCGCGACCGAGGCGGCTGACGCCGGCTCGCAGAAGACGCCCTCCTTGGCCGCCAGGAGCCGGTAGGCGGCCAGTATCTCCTGATCGGAGACCGCGCGGATCGATCCGCGCGAGGAGGCGATCGCCTCCATGGCCTCCTCCCCGCGGGCGGGGTTGCCGATCCGGATCGCCGACGCGACGGTCTCCGGCCGCGCCACCGCGCGACCGTGCACGAGCGGGGCTGCCCCCTCGGCCTGGAACCCGAGCAGACGCGGGATCGCATCCTCGTACTCCTCGAAGCCCCGATGCCATGATGTGATGTTGCCGGCGTTTCCGACCGGGATGAAGAGCGCGTCGGGCGCTTCGCCGAGCCCGTCGCAGACCTCGAAGGCCGCGGTCTTCTGGCCGTCGATCCGAAACTCGTTGACCGAGTTCACGAGCGAGATGGGATGGCGCTCGACGAGCTCGCGCACGAGCCGCAATGCCTCGTCGAAGTTGCCGCGCAGGGCGACCACGCGCGCGTCGTGCATGAGCGCCTGGGCGAGCTTGCCGGTGGCGATGTTGCCCTCGGGGACGATGACCGCCCCGCGCAGGCCGGCGCGGGCGGCGTAGGCGGCGGCGCTCGCGGCCGTGTTGCCCGTCGAGGCGCAGATGACGGCCTGCGCGCCCTCGCGCACCGCCGCCGAGACGGCGACGGTCATCCCCCGGTCCTTGAACGAGCCGGTCGGGTTCGCGCCCTCGAACTTGAGCCAGACCTCGGCGCCGGTGCGCTCTGAGAGGCGCGGCGCCGGGATCAGCGGCGTGTCGCCTTCGTTCAGGGTCACGAGCGGCTCGACGGGCAGGCGGTCCCGGTAGCGCCAGAGGCTCATTCGAAGACCTCCTCGATCACGCGGATCCAGCGCGGGGGCACCCGCAGGAAGTCGAGCCGCCCGATCAGGCCGACCGCGGCCAGAAAGCGCGACTCGCGCACCGGGTGGACGACGATGGTCAGGCGAGCGTCGCCCCCGAGCCCCCGCTGGACCACCGACTTCACCGAGATGCCCTGGAGACCGAGGAGCTCGGCCACCTGAGCCAGGACGCCCGGGCGGTCGGCGACCTCGAGGTGGAGGTAGAAGGCCGACTCGACGTCGCCGACGATGACCACAGGCGTGGCCGGCGCGGGCGGGGTCGCGGGCGGCAGCATCGCCGACACCACGTCGCCGAGCACCGCCGAGGCGGTCTGCGAGCCACCGGCGCCCGGCCCCGACAGGGTGATCTCCGTGATCGTCGGCGACTCGATGGTCACCGCGTTGAACGAGCCGTCCACCGAGGCGAGCGGGTGCCCGGCGTAGAGAAACGCCGGATGAACGCGCACCGACAGGCCGCCGTCGACCCGCTCCGCCGTGCCGACCAGCTTGAGCGACAGTCCGAGCTCGCGCGCGTAGGCGATGTCGTCGGCGGTGACGTGCTCGATTCCCTCGTAGGTCACCTGGTCGAGGCTCACCGCCCCACCGAAGGCGAGTCGAGCCAGGATGGCCATCTTGGCCGCGGCGTCTGTGCCGTCGACGTCGTCGCTGGGGTCCGCCTCGGCGAAGCCGAGCCGCTGGGCGTCGGCGAGCGCCTCGGAGTAGGAGGCCCCGGTGCGCGCCATCTCGGTGAGGATGAAGTTGGTCGTCCCGTTGACGATCCCGTGGACGCGCTCGACATGGGCCGCGGCGAGGGTCTCCTGGACGACCCTGACCACCGGCACGACGCCGCCCACCGCGGCCTCGAAGCGCAGGTCGACGCCGGCCTCGCGGGCGGCGTCGAAGAGCTCCTCCCCGTGCTGGGCGAGGAGCTGCTTGTTGGCGCTGACCACGTGACGACGGCTCCGCAGCGCCCGGAGCGCATACTCGCGCGCCGGCTCGAGGCCGCCGATCAGCTCCACTACGAGGTCGCTTGCGTCCAGGATCTCGTCGAAGTCCCCGCGCGAGCTGGTCAGGACGCCGCTCAACTCGGGCCGCCGCCCGGTCGACGCGGCCACCGCGTCGGCGCGCTCGCGCAGGAGGGCGTCGAAGGCCGCCCCGACCGTCCCGTGGCCGAGCAGGCCGACCCTAAACGAGCTCACGGAGCGCGAGGTCCTCGTAGGTCTCGCGGCGGGTCACGAGGCGCGCGTCGCCGTCGCGGCAGAAGATGATCGGCGGGCGCGTGAGCGCGTTGTAGTTACTCGCCATCGCGTGGCCGTAGGCGCCCGTGGCCGGCATCACGAGGACGTCGTCGGGGCGGGGATCGGCGAGCAGGACGTCGCTGACGAGGATGTCCCCCGCCTCGCAGTGCTTGCCCGCGACCGTGCACAGCCGCTCGCCCCCGAAGCGGTCGGCGACCTCGGCGTCATAGCGCGCGCCGTAGAGCATCGGGCGCGGGTTGTCGGACATGCCCCCGTCCACCGCGACGTAGGTCCGCACGCCGGGGATCTCCTTGACGGTGCCGACGGTGTAGAGCGTCACCCCCGCGTTGCCGACGAGCGATCGCCCCGGCTCACACAGCACGGTCACCCCTTCGGGAGCGCCCGCCAGCAGGGTCTCGACGTAGTCGTCGACCGAGGGGGGCTCCTGGTCAGAAGTGTAGGCGATGGCGAGGCCCCCGCCGAGGTTGAGCAGCGGGAAGTCGCCCATCGCGGTGAGCACCTCGGCGAGCTTGGCGTAGGGCTCCAGGTCGAACACCTGCGAGCCGATGTGGGCGTGCAGGCCGCACAGCTCGAGGCGCCCGCAGCGCTCGATCGCCCGCGGGAGCTCGTCGAGCCCGAACCCGAACTTCGAGTCCTCCTGGCCGGTCGAGATGAAGGCGTGCGTGGCGGGCTCGATCCCCGGCGTGACGCGCAGCAGGATCGACTGGCCGGGCGCCGTCGGCTCGAGGCGCTCGAGCTCGTCGAAGGAGTCCACGACGACGTGGCCCACGCCCTGCGCGAGCGCGTAGGCCAGCTCGCCCTCTGACTTGTTGTTGCCGTGGAGGTAGATCCGCTCGGGGGCGAAGCCGCCGCGCAGGGCCATGTAGAGCTCGCCGCCCGAGGCGACGTCGCAGGAGAGCCCCTCGGCGCTGAGCACGCGGTTCGCCGCGGGGTGGGGGAAGGCCTTGCTGGCGTACACCACCTCGAACCGCTCGGTGCGCGCGGCGAAGGCGTCGCGGTAGGCCCGCGCCCGGGCGCGGATGTGGTCCTCGGCGTAGACGTAGGCGGGCGTGCCGAACTCGCGCGCGAGCTCGACGACGTCGCAGCCGCCGACCTCGAGCCTGCCCGCGGCGCTCAGGCGGGAGCCGATCGGATATACGTGGGAGGGGGCGGCCTCCGGTGGCTTCGGCGAGGAAGCCGGGTCCTCTCCCGCGTGGGCGGTCGGCTCGGCCGGCGGGACGGCCTCGGGGGTCGGCGGGCGTGCCATGATCGCCAAGATTATGGAAGTCGAGGTCGATCCGGTGCCCGAGCCGCCGAAGCTCGGCACTCGCGACGGCCTGGCCTACGCCCTCTTCCTGCCGAGCGAGCCCGCGCCCGCCGGCGTGCTCATCCTCCACGGCGCGGGCTCGGCGAAGGAGAGCCACTACGGCTTCGCACGGGCGGCGCGCGAGCGCGGCCTGGCGGCCCTGGCCTTCGACGCGCGCGGCCACGGTCGCTCGACCGGCGAGCTCGGCCCCACCGCCTTCGGCGACGCGCTCGCGATGGTCGACGTACTGTGCGAGCACGCTCCCGCGGTCGCCCTGCGCGGCTCGTCCATGGGTGGGTTCACCGCGCTCCACGTCGCCGCGCTCGAGCCGACGATCGCGGCCGTGGTGGCGATCTGCCCGGCCCCCGAGGACGTGCTGGTGCGGAGCCTGCGTTCCGAGGACGAGCTTGCCTTTCGCGCCGATCGCGCGACGCTCGAGCGGTGGCTTGGATCGATCAGCCTCTACGAGGCCGTGACGCGGCTCGGCCGCGATACCGCGCTCCTGCTCATGCACGCCCAGGGCGACGCCCAGGTGCCCTGGACCGTGTCCGAGGAGCTCCACGCCCGCGCGCGGGTCGAGCTCAAGCGCCTGCTGATCGTGCCGGGGGGCGACCACCGCTCGGTGCAGCACGACGGCGACCTGCAGGACCAGTCGCTGCGGTTCGTGGAGCGGGCGGCGCAGCGGCGGCGGTGAACTTGCTCGGGCGCGCGTGGCGCTGACCCGCCTCGGCGCCGCCTCAAGCGGAGGAGGCTTCTCGACTCGGTCCCACCGAGGCGGCTCCAGAGCTCCCGGGCCGCGTGCCCAGCCGCCGGCGCTCCGAGCGCTCGAGCCAGCGAAAGAGCCCGACGCCCACGATCAGCCCAACCACCGTCCCGCCGGCGATGTCGGCGGGAATATGGAAGAAGGACAGCACCAGAGCAAGTCCGAGCAGGCCGAGCAGGGGAATCACCCACCGCAGCCAGCGTCGGTCCCAGCCGACCAGGAAGACGGCGATCGTCACCGCGTACGCCGTGTGACCGCTCGGAAACAGGGGATGGTCGGGCCAGACCTCGAGCGTCTTGCCGGCGAGCGTGAGCAGGGAGGCCAGCACCGCGGCACTGAATCCGACCAACCGAAACCGCCATCCGCGCATGTCAGACCGCCTCCAGCGCGGGGCCGCCAGCAGCAGGACGGTCCAGAGGGGGAGGAAAAGCTCCGCGGCGATCGCCCAGTAGAACTCCGCGGAGCCCATCTGGTGGGCGAGCACGAGGGCGGGGCCCGCGAACAGAGGTAGTGCGATCACCACACCAGCGTAGGCCGGTACGAGGGCGCGGGCCCGAAGCTCAGGCCGTCGCCACCCGCGCCGCGCGCATTCGCCAGGCGATGAACCCCGAGCCGGCCACCACCATCGCCACGCTGATCAGCTGGGGCAGCGTCAGTCCGGCCACCACCGTCTCGTTGCGCCGGATGAACTCGATCAGGAAGCGCTCGACGCCGGCGATCACGAGATAGAGACCGAACAGCACGCCGCGCACGAGCCGCCCGCGCAGGTGCCACAGCACGATCGTCGCCATTCCCATGGCGAGCGTCTCGTAGATCGGCGTCGGGTGGACCTCGACCGTGGTCGGCACCGTCCCCTCCGGGTAGGCCATCGCCCACGGCAGGTCGCTCGCCACGCCGTAGTCGCCGTCGCCGGCGAGCTGACAGCCGATGCGACCGATGGCGTAGCCGAGGGCGATCGCCGGGGCGCCGAGGTCGAGCAGCGCCAGACCGAGGAATCCGCGCCGGTAGGCCCAGGCCGACACCGCAAGCGCGCCGCCCAGCAACCCGCCGAAGAACACGAGCCCGGGGCCGAAGACCGCGTCGGCGAGACTGCCGCCGAACGCCTGGTCGGGGTTCTGCAGCATCCAGTCGATCTTCGAGCCGACGATGCCTCCGACCCCCGCCGCGACCAGGGCCTCGTAGGCCCAGTCGACGGGCTTTCCGAGCTCCCGCAACCGTTTGGCGACGATCAGCCCGTCGGCGATCAACGCGAGCGCGAGCATCAGCCCGAAGGTCTGGATCTCGACCGGTCCGAGATCGAGCTGCGGGATCACCAGCTGAGCGTATCCGGCGCCGGAGTCGGGCCTCTCGGGTGAGTAGAATGTGGGCATGGCCACAAGTCCCCGCACCGCCTTTGCCCGCGACGCCGGCCTCCAGGCTCGGATGGTCCTCACGCTGCTCCTGCTCGGCGCGGTCTACGTCGGCTTCGTGGCCATCTTCCTGGCCGCCGGCGCCGGCGCCACGCTGATGCTCGTGATCATCGGCGGGATGGTGCTCGCCCAGCTCTTTTTGTCCGACAAGATCGCGCTCGCCGCGATGGGTGCCAAGGAGGTCTCGCCCGAGCAGGCGCCCGGCCTCCACGCCCTGATCGAGCGCCTCTGCATCCAGGCCGACCTGCCCAAGCCCAAGGTCGCCGTCGCCGACATCCAGGTCCCCAACGCCTTTGCCCTCGGGCGCTCGCAGAAGAAGGCCACCGTGTGCGCGACCACGGGGATCATGAACCTCCTCTCCCCCGCCGAGCTCGAGGGCGTCATGGCCCACGAGCTCGCGCACGTCAAGAACCGCGACGTCCTGATCATGACCATCGCGAGCTTCTTCGCCTCGGTGGCCGCGATGATCACCCAGTTCGGGTTCCTCTTCGGCGGCGGCATGGGCGGCGACGACGAGGAGGGACCGGGCTTCCTCGTGGTCCTGCTCGTCTCGCTCGCGGTCTATGTGATCTCGTTCTTCCTCATGCTCGCTCTCTCTCGCTACCGCGAGTTCTCGGCCGACCGCGGCGCCGCGCTCGTAACCGGCCGCCCGAGCGCGCTCTCCTCCGCGCTCATGAAGATCTCGGATCAGATGAACCGCGTGCCCCAGCAGGACCTGCGCGCCGCCGGAGAGATGAACGCCTTCTTCATCGTCCCGACGGGCGTCAAGGGCGCCCTGCAGACGATCTTCGCGACCCACCCGCCGATGGAGAAGCGCATCGAGCGGCTCGGGGAGCTCGAGCGCCAGCTCCAGCTCGGAGCCCGCGCCTAGCGTTCCCGGGCACGCCGTGGGCTTCCTCGACTCGCTGTTCGGCGGTGGCCGCAGGCTCAAGGCGCCCGCCTCCGATCGCCTGTTCGCCATGACGACGGCGCACGTGACGCTCGAGTCGGAGCTCGGGCTGCGCCACCGAGAGGTCGCCGGGATCGTCTTCCAGCCGCTCTCGACCGCGGACTTCACAGGCATCGTGCGCGAGGCCGAGGAGCTGTTGCGAGGCGCCGCCGAGGACACGGGCTCGGAGGTCGAGTCGGCCGACGACGCCCACGGCTACCGCTGGATCAAGGTCCACGACCCCGACTTCGAGGACCTCGTCGTCTCGCTCAACCTGGTCTCGGGCCAGCTCCAGTCGGGCGGCTACGGGGACCGCCTGCTCGCCTGCGTCTTCGCGTTCACCGAAGAGGCCAGCGCGCGGTCGGTCTACTTCATCTACAACTTCAAGCGGGGCTCCTTCTACCCATTCGTGCCGGCGTCGGGCGCCCAGCAGCGCGACACCGAGAGCGAGCTTCGCCTCAAGGCCCAGGTGGCGGGCGAGCTGCCGATAGAGCCGGAGCTCGAGCGCTGGTTTCCGCTTTGGGACGTGCCGTTGTAGGTTCTCGGCGGCTTTGGCCCCGTAACACCGTCGATTGGGCCGCCCGAGGACGAGGGCGGCGGGGAGAGAGGAGTGGGTCGGAACCGCGTGCAGGGAAGGAGGGCCGCCGGGCACTTACCCCACGAATCAAGCGGTTTTACCCGACCGGCGGCGGAGCCGGACGATCTCGGGCGCGGGCGCGGGGGTGCTTTGCAGCCCCTCCTTACGGCTCCGCGCCGCCTCTTCCAAGATCGCGGCGGTTTTACCCGAGGTCCGAGCAGGCTCGGGCGGGTAGGGTCCGCTGTCAGGGCTCTTGCTCCGGATCGACTTGGAGCTTCCTAGGCGCTTAGCACGAATCGCGGAACTTGGAGCGGTGTACTCGGAGTGACCCTTTCCCTCCATCTGTAGGGCCAGGAGCAGAGCCCCTGCTCGCCTTGCGTCCAACCTCGGGGCGGGTTGCGCGTGGACCTCATGAGGGAGGCGGGCTACAAATGCAGAAGCGACCCTTTACTTTGAGTCCCACACGCGGTCCCAGCTGCCTCGCCGCACGCACGTAGCGGTGATATGGAAGTCGGCGTAGACACAGGACCAAGTCAAAGCCGGGTCACGGTGAGGGGCAAGTTCCTCTACCGGGCGGGCGAGAAGATCGAGATCCGCGGCGTAACCTACGGGACCTTCCCCCCCGACGAGACCGGAGTCCAGTTTCCAGCACGGGCCACGGTCGCCGAAGACTTCGCGACCATGGCGATGAGCGGCATCAATGCCGTCAGGACCTACACCGTCCCGCCAGGCTGGCTGCTCGACCTTGCCGCCGATCACGGCCTTCTGGTTCTGATCGGCGTCCCCTGGACCGACCATGTCGCCTTCCTGGAGAGCCGCTCGATGAAGCGCTCGATCGAGAAGACCGTCCGCGAGGCCGTTCGCGCCTGCGCTGGACACTCGGCCGTTCTGGGCTACGCGGTCGGAAACGAGATCTCGGCTCCCCTCGCCCGCTGGTACGGACGCCGTCGGATCGAACGCTTCATCGAGCGGCTGTACCGCGCCGCCAAAGACGAGGATCCGCAGGCGCTCGTCACCTATGTCAACTACCCGACTACCGAGTACCTTCAGCTTCCCTTCCTGGACTTCGTGTGCTTCAACGTCTACCTGGAGGCCCAGCGAGCGCTCGAGTCGTACCTCGCCCGCCTGCACAACATCGCGGGCGATCGGCCGCTCGTCATGGCGGAGGTCGGCTTGGACAGCCGGCGCAATGGCGAAGCCGAGCAGGCGCGAGTCCTGGAGTGGCAGATAGAGACGATCTTTGACTCCGGGTGCGCGGGTGCATTCTTGTTCGCCTGGACTGACGAGTGGTACCGCGGGGGGTTCGAGATCGAGGATTGGGACTTCGGATTGGTCGACCGCGAGCGGCGACCGAAGCAAGCGCTCGGAGCCGTTTGCGGCGCCTTTGAGCGAGTCGGGCAGGAGGATGTCGACCTCCCCCTGATCTCGGTCGTCGTCTGCACGTTCAACGGCGAGCGTTGGCTGCCGGGTTGCCTCGAGGCCCTTTCCCACGTCGACTACCCGCACTTCGAGGTCATCGTCGTCGACGACGGGTCGACCGACGGGACCGCGGCCATTGCCAGCCGTTACGACGTCCTCCTCGTGAGCTCGGAGGAGAACCGAGGCCTGTCGGCGGCGCGGAACCTCGGCCTGTATGCGGCCACGGGCGAGATCGTGGCCTACCTCGACGACGACGCCCGACCCGAGCCCGTCTGGCTCCGCCACCTCGCACGAACGTTCTCGAGACGCCCGCACGGAGGCGTCGGCGGTCCGAACATCGCGCCCGAGGGCGATGGCCTGGTGGCGGACTGCGTCGCCGACTCACCGGGGGGTCCGATCCATGTCCTGGTCGATGACGAGCTCGCCGAGCATATCCCCGGCTGCAACATGGCTGTTCGCCGCGGGGCCCTCGAGGCCATCGGCGGCTTCGATCCCCGGTTCCGAATCGCCGGCGACGACGTGGACGTCTGCTGGCGCCTACAGGCCGAGGGTCACACCCTGGGGTTCAGTCCGGCGGCGACCGTGTGGCATCACCGCCGCAACTCGCTGCGCGCCTATCTCAAGCAGCAGTACCAGTATGGAAAGGCCGAAGGCCTCCTCGAGCGCAAGTGGCCCGAGCGCTACAACCGCGCCGGCCACCTCAGCTGGGCGGGCCAGGTGTACGGTCGCGGGGCCTCTCATGAGCGCGCCTCCAGGCGCGCCAAGGTCGGCTACGGGACGTGGGGCGCCCGCCTGTTCCAGTCGCTCTACGAGCCGGCTCACGGGAAGTGGAGCGCTTTCCCGGGCATGCCCGAGTTCTACCTCCTGATCGCGGCGCTCGCCGGCTTATCGGCGCTCGGCCTGCTCTGGGCGCCCCTCCTCGCCGCGCTGATTCCGCTTGCCCTCGCCCTGGGCGGCGTGGCTCTTCGAGCCGCGGTAGCGACCTCGCTGCACGCGAAGAGATACCGCGGGGACACGAGCCATCGCACCACCCGGCGAGCGCTTACGATCGCCCTTCACGCCCTCCAGCCGCTCGCGCGCCTGGCCGGACGCCTTCGGCAGGGCCTGTCCCCATGGCGCCGTCGTGGCGAGAGGGCGATCGGTTCGCCGTTGGGACGGACCATGAGCATCTGGAGCGAGGGCTGGCAGCCGCTCGAGCAGCGCCTGATGAAGTTGGAGCAGCGGCTGCAGGCTCAGTCGCGAGCCGTGGTGCGGGGCACCGAGTTCGACCGCTGGGACCTTGAGCTGCGCGGCGGGCTCTTCGGCGTCGCGCGGATCCTCGCCGCGGTGGAGGAGCATGGCGGCGGCCGCCAGCTTCTCCTCTTTCGCGTCCGGCCGCGCCTCTCTCGCGGGGCGTTGGCACTCACGTCCGTATTCGGAGCGCTCTGCGTAGCCACGGCGCTTGATGGCGCTCTGGCCGCGGCGCTCCTGCTCGGAGCGATCGCCGGCATCGTGGCCGGCTTGGCCCTCTACGATTGCTCCATCGCCGTCGGGACCGTGCTGCGCGCGCTCGAGGAGGGAACGGACGCCGTGGCGGGAAAGCCCCGGGCGATGTGGCGCGAGGTGCCCGTGGTCGGCCGGGACGGAGGTGCGGTGAGCGCGGCGGCGTCTGAGGCGGCGCACGCCGCCGGGCCGCGCACGCAGGAGGCCGTGGAGTCCACGCCTGAGGAGCGGAAGGTGGCGTCGTGAAGAACGCGTTCGGAATCTGGACGACGCTACCGCGAACCTTCCCGTACCTGCGGCCGCACCGGAAGCTGATCTTCGTTTCGATCCTCTCGACGTTCGCCGCAGCCGCCCTGGCTCTGGCCGAGCCATGGCCGCTCGCCCTCGTGGTCGACGGCGTGGTGGGCGACAAGAAGGCGCCTGGGCTCATCCGCGCGATCTTCGGCGAGGACACGGACACCTACAAGCTCCTGATGGTCGCCGTGCTCCTCGGCTTCTCGCTCACAGTGCTCACCCAGGCCATGAACGTCGTCGCCGACTGGGTCAATTCCAAGACCGAGCAGAACATGGCCCTCGATCTGCGCAGCGACCTATTCCGGCATGCCCAAGGGCTGTCGCTGACCTTCCACGACAGCCGCCTGACCGGTCAGCTCATGCAGCAGATAAACATGCAGGCGGCAGCGATCGGCGGGATCGTCGTCGCTTTTCCCCCGATCCTCCAGGCCTGCCTAACGCTGATCGGGATGCTCGTCGTCGCCGCCTTCATCGACTGGCAGGTAACCCTGGCCTCCTTGGTCGCGGTCCCGCTGATCTGGTACTCGCTCGGTATCTACGGGACCAAGATCGTGCCGCGGCTGCAGCGCGTGCAGTCACTCGAATGGCAGTCGCTGTCGATCGTGCACGAGGCGATGGGGATGCTGCGGGTGATCGTCTCGTTCGGGCGGGAAAATCACGAGTTCCGCCGGTTCAGGGAGCAGGGCGAGGTTGCGGTGGACGAGCGCGTCAAGCTCACGGTGCGCCAGACGATGTTCTCCCTGGGGGTTTCCACCGCCACGGCCCTCGGCACCGGCATAGTCCTCGGCTTCGGCGCCCTTCATGTGCTCCAAGGCAAGATCACCGTGGGGGAGCTGCTCGTGCTCATCGCCTACGTCGCCGCTGTCTACCAGCCGCTCGAAGAGATCAGCAACACGATCGGAGAGCTCAACGAGCAGTTCGTCCAGTTCAACTCGTCGCTCGACCTCCTCGACACCGAGCAGGAGATCAAGGATGCACCCGACGCGATCGACATCGACCGAGCCAGGGGCAAGATCGCCTTCGACGACGTCCACTTCTCCTACAAGGGGAGGGCCGACACCCTCAAGGGCGTCTCCTTCACCGCCGAGCCCGGCCAGCGGGTAGCCCTCGTGGGCGCGACGGGTGCGGGCAAGACGACGCTGACCAACCTCCTGATCCGCTTCTATGACCCCCAGTCGGGCCGCGTCCTCGTCGACGATGTCGACATACGCAAGATCAAGCTCGCCGCGCTGCGAGACCAGATCAGCGTCGTGCTCCAGGAGCCGCTGCTGTTCAGCGGGACGATCGCCGCCAACATCCGCTACGGGCGACTCGAGGCGACCGACGATGAGGTCGTCGCCGCGGCCAAGGCGGCCAACGTCCACGACTTCATCGAATCGCTTCCCGAGGGCTACGAGACAGAGCTGGGCGAGCGCGGAGCGCAGCTATCCGGCGGAGAGCGCCAGCGGGTCTCGGTGGCGCGCGCCTTCGTCCGCGACGCCCCGATCCTGATCCTCGATGAGCCGACATCGTCGATCGACTCAAAGACCGAGAGCGTCATCCTCGACGTGCTCGACGAGCTGATGGAGGGCCGGACCTCCTTCATGGTCGCCCACCGGCTCTCCACGATCCGTGACGCCGACCTGATCCTCGTCATGAGCGACGGGCAGATCGTCGAGCAGGGGACCCATGATGAGCTCGTCGAGATTGGCGGGATCTACCGCCAGCTCTACGACGCCCAGACGCGACAGCGGCGCCGGCGGCGGGCGGCTCAGGCCGGAGAGGAGGCCCTGGCGGCCTCGGACGGTGCGGCGGCACCGGGCAGCGACGCGGCCGCGGCCGGAGCTTCGGCCGATGGTGGGAGATCGGTCCCGCCGGCCGACGTCGATACCGCCGGTGACTTCGACGTCCATCCGGCCACAGCGCCCCCGGGGTCAGACGATGGCGAGGAACCCGCGGAGACCCGGGAAGAAGCCCTGGCGGCTGGCGACTTCGACGCGCTCGGCGCCGCGGAGCCGGAGGCGGCTCCGGACGGCGACCCGGCGGTGAGCGCCGCGCCCGAAGCGGGACCAGTTCCGCAGAGGTCGCCTGGCCCCTCCATGGCCTCAACCGGAGATATCCGGGCTCTTCAGGACGTGCGCGCGACTCCCACCGAAGCGCTGTTTGCCGGGGCCCTGCGGGCACGCGTCTTCCTAGGGTCGGTCCGGCGCACCGCCGGCCGCACGGTCCGCGCCCGCCTCGACCCCGATCGGGCGGCCCGACTGAAGGGGTCAAACGGCGGTGTCCCCCCCGACCCGTTCTCGGCGCCGCCCGGCCATCGGGCACCGGGCCAGGAGGACGCCGAGCTAAGCGATCAGGCCGAGGCTCCCGCCGAGCCAACCCGATGAACAGAGGCCCCCGCCCTCGGATCGTCGTCCTCGGGATGATGACGAAGATGCCGGTGGCCGGCGTCGTGTGGCAGACGCTGCACTACCTGCTCGGGTTCGAGCGACTCGGCTACGAGACCTACTACGTCGAAACCCACGGGCGGACGCCGTCAATGCTCATGGCGCGCGAGGAGGACGACGGCGCGGCCCTGGCGGCGAACTTCATTGGGAACGTGCTGCGGCGCTTCGACCTCGGCGACCGGTGGGCCTTTCACGCCCTGCACGACGACGGGCGCGTGCTCGGCCTGAGCGAACGGGAGCTCGAGCGCCTCTATGGCTCGGCGGCCATGATCCTGGACCTGCACGGGGGTACCGAGCCGCGGCCCGAGCTGTGGGCTACCGACCGCCTCGTCTACCTCGAGACGGATCCCGTCCAGCTACAGCACGAGCTCGCCGGCGGGTATCAGCCGACGTACGAGTTCCTCGAGCCGCACTGCGCGTTTTTCACGTTCGCCGAGAACCTCGGCGCCGACGACTGCGGCCTCCCCGTATCGCAGCGGTTCCCTTTTCTCCCGACCCGCCAACCCGTCGCGGTGGACCTCTGGCAGACGAGCGGGCCACCGGCTCACGAGAGGTTCACCACGATCGGGAACTGGCGCCAGCAGTGGCGCAACGTCGAGGTCGGCGGAGACGTCTACACCTGGAGCAAGCACCACGAGTTCGAGAAGTTCCTCGACCTGCCGACCGAGCTCGGACCGCGCTTCGAGCTTGCGCTGAGCTCTTATGAGGACGAGAACCGGCAAATGCTCGAGGATCGCGGGTGGAGGGTGCTCCACGCGCTCGACTTCTCGACCGACCTCGACGCTTACCGCGAGTACATCGGCAGCTCCTACGGGGAGTTCAGCGCGGCCAAGGATCAGAACGTCCGCATGCGGACCGGCTGGTTCAGCGATCGCAGCGCGACCTATCTGGCCAGCGGGCGGCCGATCGTCGTACAGGACACCGGCTTCGGCCGGGTGCTTCCCACCGGGGAGGGCCTGTTCGCGTTCTCGTCGGCCGAGGGTGTGATCGACGCCGTCGAGCGGATCGACCGCGAGCCCGAACGACACCGCCGCGCGGCCCGCGACACCGCGCGCGAGTTCTTCGCCCCCGAGGTCGTACTCGGACAGATCCTCGAGCACCTGGGACTCCCCGTGCATCCCAGCTCGGCGAGCGGCCCCGGAGAGCTCCGTCCGGGGCTTCCCTTCCCCTACAACATGAGTCTGACGCCGGTGTCGCGGCGGCCGACGGTGCTGCCCCCGGCGACGGTGGCGGCGGTCCTCGAGTCGAATGGGAGCGTCCGTCACGTAAGCCGGCCGGCACCGAATCAATCGACCGCCCCGGAAGGCTCCGCAAGCGTCGTGGTTGTCTCCTTCGACAGCAACGTGTTCACACGGCTCTGCCTCGAGACGGTGCTCGCCGCCGGCGACGCCGAGCTGCTCGAGGTCATCGTCGTCGACAATGGATCGAGCGACGGAAGCGTCGAGCATCTGCTCGAACTGGCAGAGCGCGACCCGCGCGTGAAGGCGATCGCGAACCGGCGCAACCTCGGCTTTCCCACCGCGTGCAACCAGGGCCTCGCCGTCGCCCGCGGCGACTCGCTCGTCCTGCTCAACAGCGACACGATGGTGGCGCCCGGGTGGCTCGCCCGCCTCCTCGCCCACCTCGGCGGCGACCCCGGCGCGCTTGTCGGCCCGGTCACCAACCGGATCGGCAACGAGGCCGAGGTACCCGTCGAGTACGAGACGTGGGGAGGTTTCCTGCGAGAGGCGCGTCGCCGTGGCGATCACTTCCGCGGCCGGGCCTTCGAGATCCCCACCCTGACGATGTTCTGCCTGGCCATGTCGCGGGAGTCCTACGAGACGTTGGGTCCCCTGGACGACCGGTTCGGTCTCGGCACGCTCGAAGACGACGATTACTCGCAGCGGGCGCGGCGCGCGGGGCTGCGGCTCCTGTGCGCCGAGGATGTGCTCGTGCATCACTTTGGCGAGGCATCGTTCGGCAAGCTCTTCGCTGACGGCGAGTACAGCCGGGTCATCGCCCGCAACCGCGAGCGCTTCCAGGAGAAGTGGGGCGAGCCGTGGCAGCCCTACGGACGGCGCGAGGACCCTGCTTACGAGGCTCTCGTGGATAGTTTCCGCCGCCGCGTCCCTGAGGTCGTCCCGGCCGGCTCGACGGTACTCGTCGTGTCCAAGGGAGACGACCGGCTCGTCAACCTGGACGGGGTCGAGGGGTGGCACTTCCCACGCACGCCGGAAGGCGTGTGGGCCGGGCATCACCCGGCCGACAGCGAGGATGCGATCGGTCAACTGCTCGCGCTCCGCGAGGCGGGCGCTGAGTACCTGGCCTTTCCTCGGTCGTCGTACTGGTGGCTCGACCACTACCAGGGTCTCGCGCTGCACCTCGGAGCCCCGGACGCGGCGGTTGCGCGCCACGACGCCTGCGTGGTCTTCCCGCTCCTCGCACCACAGGCACCCGAAGCCGCGTCGGCGGGACCGGCGGCCGAGCGTACGGCATGAGGCCGGAGGTCGCGGTGAACGCTCCCCGTCGACGCCGGCGCCCGAGGTGACGAGGTCAGGCGAAGGCACCACCGGGGATTCCCACGGGGGCTATCGCCGCCTGGTCGAGCGAGTCCACGGCCATCTTCGCCGCCACCTCAGGCCGGGCGCTCATGCGCTCGTCGTCACCCGGGGCGACAGCCGCCTGTTGGAGGTCCAGGGGCGGGACCTCCAGCACTTCCCCCAGACGAGGACCGGCCTCTACGCCGGCTACCACCCCGCCGATGGAAACGAAGCCGTCGAGCAGCTGGAGGACCTGCGCCTGAAGGGTGCCGAGTACTTCGTCCTACCGGCTACCGCGAGCTGGTGGCTCGACCACTACCCCGAGTTGCGCGAGTACCTCGCCGAGCGCTGCGAGCAGGTGGTGGACGATCCCGACGCCTGCGGCGTCTACGCGCTCGAGCCCGCCATCGCGGCGTCGCTGGAACTCGGCAGCCAGGAACTCGATGCGGCGCGGACCCTTCCACAGGTGAGCGCGCTCATCGACTTCCTTCTGCCCGACTCGGACGGAGTGCTGCTCGTCGGGAGGGCCGCGGAGGCCGTGGACGCGGGCGACCGTCCGCGCTGGGCGCTCGAGCCCCCCGACGGCGAAGTCACTCCCTCCGCCGACGACGTGTTGAGGAGGATCGCAGAGGCGCACGACGGGGGAGCGCGCTACCTCGTCCTCTTGAAGAGCGATCGCCCGAGCGAGCACGTGGACGAGCGCGTGCGCCGGTCGGCTACAAAGGGCCTCACGGTCGTCTGCCAGCAGCGCCTCGCGGAGATCTACGAGCTCAGGGAGACGACCCCGTGAGGGACGCGCGACGGGTCCTCCTCATCTCCCACAACCACCCGAAGGTCCGGCCCGGAGGAGCCGAGGCCTACGCCTACGAACTGCATCTCGCCCTCCGAGACTCGCGCGAGTGGGACTCGATCTTCCTCGCCCGCAGCGGACCGCCCCAGTCGCGGAGCGCCCGGCCGCATGCCGAGACCCGGTTCGCCACCGTCGACGGCGCGGACGACGAGTACTTCGTCTATCCCGATGGCTACGACTTCGACTGGCTCAACGGAACGATGCGCCTCGACAAGCGCTTCTACACCGAGGACCTCCGCGAGTTCCTGCTCGCCGTCCGCCCCGACGTCGTCCACTTCCAGCACACGCTCTTCCTGGGCTATGACACCATCCGCGAGGTCCGGCGGACGCTGCCCGGCGTGCCGATCGTCTACACGCTGCACGAGTTCCTCCCGATCTGCCACCACAAGGGCCAGATGGTCAGGACCATGGACCATTCCCTCTGCGATCACGAGTCGCCGCGGCGATGCCACGAGTGCTTTCCCGACACGTCCCCGCAGAGCTTCTTCCTGCGCAGGCGCTTCATCCAGGCGCAGCTCGGGCTCGTCGACCTGTTCATCGCCCCCAGCGCCGTGCTGCTCGAGCGGTTCGTCGAGTGGGGCATCCCGCGCGAGCGGATCCTGCTCGAGGACTACGGGCGGCGCGCCGGGCCGCCGCCCGAGGTCGAGCGTGAGCCGCCGCACGCCACGCTCGGCTTCTTCGGCCAGCTCAATCCCTACAAGGGGATCGACGTGCTCCTGGCCGCGCTCGAGCGGCTGCGTGAGCAAGGGGGCGGGCCCGGAGACGAGACGACCGGGCCGGCCGTCCGCCCCCACCTGCGGCTGCACGGCGCCAACCTCGACCTCCAGGAGCACGGATTCCGCGACCGCGTGCGGGCGCTGATCGACCGGGCGGGCGACGACGTGACCCAGGTGGGCGCCTACGCGCCCGAACGCGTCGGCGAGCTCATGGCAGCCGTCGACTGGGTCGTGGTCCCGTCCATCTGGTGGGAGAATTCCCCGCTCGTCATCCAGGAGGCGTTCGCGAACCGCCGGCCGGTGATCTGTAGCGACATCGGGGGAATGGCCGAGAAGGTCTCAGACGGCGTGGACGG
>JAUJNZ010000007.1:0-2162 GCA_030447905.1 Thermoleophilaceae bacterium | reverse complement strand
GCGCCCGATGGTGCCACCGGCGCAGCGGCTCCCGAGGCCGGCGCGGTCACGGTCGAAGCCCGGAGACTCCCGTCCGGTGGGCCCGAGCGGGGCGGCCCCCCGGAGGCAGCCGTCCACGCCGCCCGACTGTCGGTCGAGGGTCTTGCCGCGCTCTCCGATCGGATTGCCATGCGCAGGGAAGATGAGACGGTGGTGTGCGAGGCCGCCTCGATTCGAGAGGCGGTCACCGACCTTCGGACACTGGTGCGCGAGCGATTCGCCGCGTGGAGTTCCGAGCGCCGTGAGCGACTCCTCTCCGGGCTCTCATGTCTCGATCTCGGCGATCTATCCCCCTCGCTGAGCGATGGCCTTTTCACTGTGAGAGAAGCCCTGCGCGAGCGTCAGCCACTCTCCGTGCTCGCTCCGGGGGTCGAGCGCGTCGTGCAGGTCGAGTGGATCGACCGCATCGACGAGAACGGCTTCTATCTGCGCGGTTGGTGGTGGGAGACCTCGGCGCCGGTGTCTCGGCTCGATGCGATCTCTCCGGAGGGGGAGCGCGTTGCGATCCTCGATACGAGCCATCACCACGCTCGTCCCGACGCGGGCCAGCGGCTCGGAGTGCGGGACGGCGCCCGAGACCCCGACGCGCGGGGGTTCATCTCCCACTTCTCGACCACGGCGCCCAGTCGCCGCCTGGAGGGTTGGGTGGTCGAGCTCGTGAATGCGAACGGCCGGGGCGTCGAGACGAGCACGGCTCTCCGATCTGCACCGCCAGAGGAGGCGGAGGATGTGATCCTGGCCGATCTCCGCTACGCGGGCGGCGACCGCGACGCGCTGATGGAACAGCACACGCGTCCCGCCCTGACTCAGCTTCGGGCCGCATGCCGGGGCCGGGTCGCGCCAGCCTCATGCGACCAACACGGCGCTGCGCCCCGCAACCCCGCCCTGTCGATCATCGTCGCCCTCGACCAGCGCATCGAGCTGCTCGAGCATCAGCTCGCCCAGTTCGCCGACGATCCCGATCTCCACGGCTGCGAGCTGGTGTACGTCGGCCGCCACCCCGAGGACAGCGACCGCCTGCGCGAGCTGGCGCGCGGGCTGTTCGAGCTCTACGGACTCCCCATGCGAGTGATCACCCTGGCGGCGGTGGCCGACCCGGCGCTCGCCCTCGATCTCGGAGCCGCAGGCGCGTCGGCCCCGCGGCTGCTGTTACTCGGGGCGGCGATGATCCCAGATCGGCGCGGTTGGCTCGGGAGGATGCGTCGATTCCATGAGGCGACGCCGGGGATCGGTGCCCTGACGCCGAAGCTCCTCTACGAGGACGGCATCATCAACCAGGCCGGCGTCGAGTTCGTCGCGACGACCCCGGAGGGCGAATGGCAGCTTCGGCCGCGGTTCCGCGGCCTCGAGCGACGCCTCCCGGCGGCGAACGTGGCTCGGCCGGTGGTCGCGGCGAGCCCCGAGTGCGTGATGGTGGGAACGCAGCCGTTCGCCGAGCTGGGTGGCCTCTCCGCCGATTACCTGACGAGCGAACATGCCGGCGCCGACCTATGCCTGCGCCTTGCCGATCTGGAGCTCGAGAACTGGTATCTCCCCCAGGTCGAGCTGTACCGACTCGACGACGGCCGCGGGTCGCCCGATGCCGATGAGGCCCGCTCAAGCCACGACCGGTGGGTGCTCTCTCGGCGCCACGGCCGTGCCCTGGGAGACTCCCCCGGGCAACGGGGGCAGGCGCGCTCGTCGCCGGCCGGAGCTGAGCGTGGACTGGCCTCGCCTTCGTTGTAGTCATCCGCGCGAAGGCGAGTTATGAGGCCCGGAATTGTCCTTTCCGCCGCCGTCGCCCAGCGGCCCTTCGTGGGCGGTCACACGTGGGCGATCCTCCAGTACCTGCTGGGCTTTCGGGACCTCGGCTATGACGTCGTCCTGGTCGACCGGCTCGAGCCCGAGATGTGCCGGGATGCCGCGGGAGAGCACTGCCCGGTGGAGAGGTCGGTCAACGTCGCCTATCTCGCCGAGGTGATGCGCCGCTTCGACCTCGGGGATTCCTGGGCGGTTCTGGTCCCCGGACGCGAGCCGCTGGGGCTGAGCCGGCAAAAGCTTGAGCGACGCGCCGGCGCCGCCGCGCTCCTGCTCAACGTGATGGGCTATCTGGACGACGAGAAACTGCTCGCGGCGGTCCCGCT
>JAUJNZ010000017.1 GCA_030447905.1 Thermoleophilaceae bacterium | reverse complement strand
ACTTCGCCCGCCTGCCCGAGCTGCTGGCCATCGACCCGCCGCCGCAGCCCGAGCGGGCCGAGGAGGAGGAGGCCGCGGTGCCCGAGCCGGAGCTCGCCGGCGACCCGGACGTCGAGCAGGACGTCGCCCACCGGACCGACGAGCCGCCGCCGCCGGCCGGTCAGCTCGGGCTCTTCTGAGCCTCGTCGGCCGTGATCGCGTAGCGCTCGTGGTCGCGCCACTGGCCGCCCACCAGCAGGTAGCGCGGCGAGAACCCCTCGAGCCGGAAGCCGGCGCTCCTCGCGAGCGCGATCGAAGCGGCGTTGCCGGGCTGGATGTTGGCCTCGATGCGATGCAGCGCGAGCCGGCCGAACGCGTGGGCGAGCACGAGCCCGAGCCCCTCGCGCATGTAGCCGCGGCCCGCGTGGCGCGCGTGCGCGTAGTAGCCGAGGAAGGCCGACTGGAAGGCTCCGCGGACGATCTGGGAGATGTTGAAGACGCCGGCGATGGCCCCGTCCTGGGCGCGGCAGGCGAGCAGGCTCACGAAGTCCTCGCCGCGCGAGCGGGCGAGCAGGTCGTCGAGCTGGTCGGAGCGCTCCGGCGGATACGCCCACGGCCGGTGCAGCTCGCGGCTCTCGAGGACGAGGGCGAGCAGCTCGTCGCGGTCGCCGGTGTCGAGCTCGCGCATGACGACCCGGGCCGTCGCTGCGACCGTCGCGCTCGAGGAGGGATCCCTCACCGGCCGTAGGCTACGTGGCGATGGTGGATGGAAGCGACCTCGACGTCCTGCGCGCCGAGGCCCTTGCGGCCACCGAGCGCTACGCGCGCGCGGCGTTCGACGCCGAGCCCGAGTTCGTCCCCGGCTCGACGCCCGTCCCCGTCTCGGGCAAGGTCATCGGCGCGCCGGAGCTGCGGGCGCTCGTCGATGCCGCCCTGGACGGCTGGCTGACCGAGGGCCGCTTCGCGCGCGCGTTCCGCGCGCGGCTGGCCGCGGTCACGGGCCGCCCGCACGTCGCGCTGGTCGGCTCGGGCTCCCAGGCGAACCTGCTCGCGGTCGCGGCGGCGGGCTCCCACCTCCACGACCGGCCGCTGCGGGCCGGCGACGAGGTCATCACCGCGGCCGTCGGCTTCCCGACGACGGTCGCCCCGCTCTACCAGCACGGGCTGGTGCCCGTATACGTCGACGTCGAGGCCGAGACCGGCAACCCGTCGCCGGAGGGGGTGGCGGCGGCGATCGGGCCGCGGACCCGCGGGGTCCTCATGGCGCACTGCCTCGGCAACCCGTTCGACGGGCCGGCGATCGAGGCCCTGTGCGCCGAGCACGGTCTCGTGCTCCTCGAGGACTGCTGCGACGCGCTGGGCTCCCGGATCGCCGGGCGCCTGGTGGGCACCTTCGGGCAGGCGGCGACCTACTCGTTCTATCCGGCCCACCACATGACGACCGGGGAGGGCGGCGCGGTCGCGACCACCGAGCCGGCGTGGGCACGCGCCGTCGGCTCTCTGCGCGAGTGGGGCCGCGACTGCTGGTGTGAGCCCGGGGTCGACGACGTCTGCGGCCGGCGCTTCGACGGTCGCTTCGGTGCGCTCCCGGAGGGCTATGACCACAAGTACGTCTTCTCCCACGTGGGCTACAACCTCAAGGTCACCGACCTGCAGGCCGCGCTCGGCCTCGCCCAGGCCGACCGCCTGCCCGCCTTCGCCGAGCGCCGAGCCGCCAACTTCGGGCGCCTGCGGGCGGCGCTCGCGCCGCTGGAGGACCGCCTGGTCCTGCCGCGGAGCCTGCCGGGCGCCGAGCCGGTCTGGTTCGGCTTCCCCCTCGCGCTGCGCGACGGCGACGCGCGCCGGCGGCGGGCGCTGCAGCTGCACCTGCTCGAGCGCCGGGTCGACTCGCGGCTGCTGCTCGCGGGCAACCTGACGCTGCAGCCCGGCTTCCAGGGCCTCCAGCACCGCGTCGCCGGGCCGCTCCCCGCGGCCGACCGCATCACGGAGGCCGCGCTGTGGGTGGGCTGCCATCAGCAGCTCACCGAGCCGATGGTGGACTGGATCGCGGAGTCCGTGACGCACTTCGTGCAGCGCACGTAGCAGAAAAGGCGATCCGTTCGCCGGCGAGAAACGTAAGAGCGTAGGAATCGCTCGCCCGCGATCCGGGAAGGGTGGAGTGAGACTTCCGTGCTCCTCTGGTGTCTATGAGGGTGCGGCACGGCTCGCGCCCCCGTCCCCTGGCCGCGGCGAGGGTGTCCTCCCCGGCGCCTCCCCGCCCGAGTGGTTGCCTGAGCAACGGTTCGGGGCTATAATTCCGACTACAGAGATTGGCATTGATTGTGATGCGAAAGGACCCCAAGACAACCTCCCTCCCCGACATCCCGCGCCCCCGGCGTGCTGGGGAAGCGGAGGCCGACACCACCCTCGACTCCCTCCAGCTCCTGCTCCGCGAGGCCGGCCGCTACCCGCTGCTGCGCCCCGTCGAGGAGATCGAGCTCGCCAAGCGCATCGAGCGCGGCGACCTGGCGGCCAAGGATCGGATGATCAACTCCAACCTGCGGCTCGTGGTCTCCATCGCGCGTCGCTACCAGGGGCAGGGGCTGGCGCTCGGCGACCTCATCCAGGAGGGCATGCTGGGGCTCATCCGCGCGGTCGAGAAGTTCGACTGGCGCAAGGGCTTCCGCTTCTCCACGTACG
>JAUJNZ010000006.1:7812-209364 GCA_030447905.1 Thermoleophilaceae bacterium | reverse complement strand
AAGGCGATTCTGTGCCCTTGACCGCCTCGCGCCCCTTCCCCACTCCGCCGCGTCGCGCTCGCAGGCGGTCCGCCGCGTCCGCCTAGACGTTCAGAATCTTAGGCTTGACGATGGTCAGCCGGTTCACCTACCGCGAGGCGATCAAGGAGGGTTGCTTCCTTCAGGTCCCGCTTTTCGGCGTCGATGCGCTTACGCGGGCCGTCGGGGCGCGCGGGCTGGCCGACCACCCGATCGGCCTCAGCTGGGAGCCGCTCGATCGTGAGGGGCTACTGCCGCCGGTCGCGTACTCGCGGATCGAGTCGCTCGCGTCCGCCATGCACCTGGCGGCGCTCGAGGAGGGCAGTCTCATCCTCCGGGACGAGGGCGGATACCTCGAGTGGGAGGAAAACGGCCTCACGCCCCTGTACGCCCACTGGCAGCTGCTCTCCGCTGCGCGTCTGAACGAGGCGCTCAGCGGCCGATCTCCGCTCGTCATGCTCGCGGGCGGCACGCAGCAGCTCAGCCGCCGTCCTGCGCCGCTGGCACCACAGCCTCACCGGGGAGCGAGACCTACTCGAGGAGTGGGACGAGAGTCGCCACTTCGGGCGCACCCGGCGCGAGGTCAACCAGGCTCGCTATGGCTTCGAGGAGCTGCGCGCCAACCGCGCCGCGCTGCCGGGGATCCTCGACCACTTCGGGATCTACCCCTGGAAGGTCATGCTCATCACTGAGGGGAAGGCGACGTGGCGATGCTCGAGGCCATCGTCAGCCACCACGTCGGCGGCGCCAGCTTCGAGCAGCTGGGCATCGTGCCGCACGTGATGAAGGGAAGCCCCAAGAAGCGCGATCAGCGCCTGCTCGAGCTGCTTGGAGCGCTGCGACGGTTTCCGAACTACTTCCTGCTCGTCTTCGACAATGAGGGAACCGCGCCTCGCTGGGTGAGCCGACTCGAACAGTTCAAGCCCGAGCACGCCCCGTTCGCGGAGGCGTCCCTGCTCGAGCCCGAGCCCGAGCTGGCGGCCGGAGATGAGGAGCAGCCGCCCGAGGGATGGTCGGGCGCCGGGTATGCCCCCAAGCGGCGGCCGGAGGCCGAGATTTGGGCGGATGACATCGAGGCCGACAACTTCTCGCAGGGCGAGCTCTGTGAGGCGAGCGGCCGACTCGCCCGGCAAGACGGACGAGCCGAGTTCGGTCTCACCGTCGAAGAGCTCCAACAGGCTCGGACCCAGTCACAGAAGGGGTTGGCCTCAGTCGCGCAGGACCTCGCCAGCACGAAGGGCTATGGCTTTAGCAAGGTGGACTTGGACCGCGAGCTTGGGCGCTATGCCGCAGAGAACCCGACTCGCGACGGCACCACCCGTCGGGTGCTGATCCTCGCCGACACCTCTATCGCCTCGCCGTCGCCCACCGCCAGATGCGAGGACGTCTGCGAGAGCGAGAGCGAGACTATTCAGGCCAGCGACTCGTCCGCGACGTCTGGCTGAACCGGCGCGAACAAGGGCCCCAAGGGGTCGAGGCCGCTGGACGCCTCCCATGTCCGGGGGGCTGGCCGGCGGGCGTGCAGAAGACCGGCCGGCGGCCCGAGAGCGGGAGGGCACCGTGCTCCGTAGCGGGACTCTCGACGAGTGCAGTCCTCCAGGCAAGGGGGATCAGCGGCGTACGGTAGGCATGGACCCAGCCGCCTTCGGCCTACCCGAGCTGGCTCGACCGCCGCGGGCCGGTTGGCGGCTCGCCTCCGGCGGTCGGCACATCAGCAAGACGTCGCCTTTCCACGGCCAACCGTTTGAGAAGGCGAGCCGCGTGAGGGTGCCTTGAGCGACGTCGATGACCTCGTCGAGCGAGCCGTTTCCGCGCTCGAGGCTCCGATCGATCTCATAGTTCACCCACCGGCGCTGCGCGGTCTCCGCCCCTTCAGGACGAAGTGATGCGGCGGCTCCTCCCTCGCCTCGCGGCCAATGTCAAGAAAGCGCGTCCACCCCCACGGCCGCTCCACGCCACTCCGCCGAGCTCGCGGGCGGGCGGCTGTGGGCGTTGCCCTCCGCGGTCATGCGAAACGGACGTTCGGTAGCCGCCGCGCCGGCGTGCTCCTGCACCTCCGCGAGGCGCTCCTCGGGGGACCTCGGCGTCGAGCGGGAGGGCGACAGAGTGCCTACCCCTCGACGAACACCGTCCTTTGCCCGGAGAGTTCCAGCTCATGACCTGCGCTCAGAAGCGCCTTGTCTTCCGAGCAATACCCCCCGGAAAGGGAGTTCCAGGAACCTCTTCCGTCCGATGCGAGTGAGCTCCTTCTGGGCATCCGATCGCCTCTCCCCCAGCCCGACCTCCGCGAGGTCGAGCTCTCGCCCCCGACGCGCGCGATCGGATCGTGGCGCTCCTCGACGAGGAGCTGCGCGCGCTCGCGGTCGGCGTCGGCGACCAGACCGGGTCGCGCGCCTGCGCTACGAGCGCCGCGAGCTCCAACTTGCACCGAGCCTCGCCTGCTCGCCGCTTCTCGCGGGCGCAGGGCGGAGGCTAGCTACTTCTTCGGGTCCTTGGGCTTGTCGCCACCCGGCTGGAGCGGCACAAGCGAGGTAGTCGCCGGTGGCATACTCGGCGTCGTCCTCGGCGTCAGTGAGCCCCGCTCTTCCCTGTCGGGCCACGTCCGCGGACGCGGGGGGGCGGCGAAGGTCGCTTCGTCACTTCTTCTCCCTCGGAGAAGCCGACTGTGACGTCGGGCGAGAGCTGTTGGGGACGGGCACGAGTTTGCTCGGCGCCGGCGGCGGCGGCGTCTTAGATGCGCTCAGGGCCCCCTCCTGGAGGCGGTGCCTACGTCAGCTGAGCGCGGCGACCGAGCCACCGCGCGGCGTCTACTTGAGCGCCGGCCAGATCGCGCGCGTCGAGATCTTGCCGCCGAGCCTCGAGTAGAATCCCGGACGAGATGAGCGACAAGCTGCTGCAGACTCACACGCCGTCGAGGAAAGCTACTCTGAGGAGGAGCTGCGCCTGATCGGCGCCGAGGTGCGGCGGCTCGTCGAGGAGGCGGGCGAGCGCGCCCGCGAGGTGCTCGAGGGCTCGCGGGCGACGCTCGAGCGGATCGCCGCGGTCCTGCTCGAGCGCGAGACTATCTCGGCCGAGGAGCTCGAGGAGCTCGTTGGGCGGGCGCCGGTGGGCGTGCGATAGACCGACTAGCAAACGAGGGCATCGCCGAGCGTGTGGTCATCTCCCTGGCGACGGTCAAGACGCACTTGGCGCACACCTTCAAGAAGCAAGTGATCTCGAGACGGCCAATTGGGCGTCCCGATGCTGATCCTCGTCGCGAGTTGCCACTTTCGTTGGCACTAAGCTAGTGCTAGGTCGTTGCCCACCGTCGTGCTCAAACGAAAACCCCGCCGAGCGGGGCTTTCTCTGAAAGCGGACGACGGGTTTCGAACCCGCGACCTTCGGCTTGGGAAGCCGACGCTCTACCAACTGAGCTACGTCCGCGTGGCGCCGCCGCGTGGACGGCGAGCAAACCCCGATTCTAACCGCGGCAGCCCCGGCGAGCTGCCCGCCCGCCCTCTTCGCCGCTCTAACCTCAAGGGGCATGCGCCGCCTCCTCTCCCCCGTTCCGATCGCGGTGGTCATCGCGATCGCCGCCCTGCTCGGCCTGCTCGCCTACGGGGTCCGCTCGACCGCCCCCGATGCCGGCATCGAGCAGGCGCTCGCCAGCGGAGAGCGCCCCCAAGCGCCTGATCTGCGGCTCCCGCGCCTCGACGGGCGGGGCCAGGCCTCGCTCGCCGACTTCCGCGGCCAGGTCGTGGTGCTCAACTACTGGGCGTCGTGGTGTGACCCTTGCCGTGCCGAGTCGCCGCTGCTCGAGCGCTGGCACCGGCGTATTTCCGGGCGCGGGGGGACCGTGCTGGGGGTCGACGTGATGGACGTCTCCTCGGACGCGCGCGCGTTCGTGCGCGAGTTCGGCCTCACCTACCCGATGCTCCGCGACGCCGACGGCGCTACGCAACGGAGCTTTGGCATCGTCGCCTACCCGGAGACGATCGTCCTCGACCGCGCGGGCCGGATCGCGGCGCTCAGGCGGGGGCCGGTCGACGAGGGGTTCATGCGGGCGGAGGTGGCGCCGCTGCTCGAGGAGCCCTCGTGAGCCGCCGTCGCGCCGTCGAGCGCGCGGTCGCCGTCGCGGCCGCCTTGCTCGCGTTCGCCGCGGGGCCCGGAAGCGCGCTCGCGGCGGCTTGCCCGCGCACGAGCGTCGCCGACCTCGAGGACGAGGTGATGTGCCCGGTCTGCAAGACACCGCTCGGGCTCGCCCAGGAAGCGCCGCAGGCCGATCGCGAGCGTGCATTCATCCTCGAGCGGGTCGAGCGGTGCGAGTCGAAGCCGGCGATCAAGGCCGCGCTCGCCGCCGAGTTCGGCGACGAGGTGCTGGCGCTGCCCGAGGATGAGGGCTTCGACCTGGCCGCCTACCTGGTGCCGCTGCTGGGGCTCGCCGGTGGGCTGGGGGCCTGCTCCTTGGCGATCGCACGCTGGCGCGGCCGGCGCGCGCGCACCGTGGCGGCCGCGGGCGGGTCCGGGGAGGCCACCGGCTCGACCGAGCCCGCCGGGAGGGTCGAGCCCGGCGCCGCGGCCCGCCTCGAGCGCGATCTCGAGCGCTACGACCTGTGACCGCGTGCCCATGACCTCGAGCGTCGACACCACCGTGCTCGCCGCCTTCGCCGTGGGTTTCATCTCCTTTGTCTCCCCGTGCGTGCTCCCGCTCGTGCCGGGCTACCTCTCGGCGATCTCGGGTGTCTCGTTCGCCGACCTCGAGCAGGGTCGAGCCCGCACCCAGGTCGTCGCCCCCGCGCTCCTGTTCTGCCTGTCGTTCGGGCTGATGTTCGTGGCCCTCGGCATGACCGCGACCGGGATCGGCCAGGCTCTGCTCGAACAGCGGGTTACCCTGCGCCAGGTCGCCGGCGTCACCATCGCGCTGATGGGGGTGCTCTTCATCGGGACCCTGTTCGTCCCGGTCCTCAAGCGGGGCTGGCGACCCGAGCTGCTCCTGCGGCGAGCCTCCACGGGCGGGCCGATCGTCGCGGGAGTCGCCTTTGCCATCGCCTGGCTGCCGTGCACGGGACCGACGCTCGGGGCCATCCTCACCGCCGCGAGCACCCGCTCCTCGGTCGGCCAGGGCGGCGTCCTGCTCGCCTTCTATGCCGCGGGGCTCGCGGTGCCGTTCGTCCTCTCAGCCCTCGCCTTCTCCCGAGCGACTCGCTTCTTCGCGTTCTTTCGCGACCATTTCCAGGCGATCACCGCGGTGTCGGGCGTCGTCCTCGTGGTCATGGGATCGCTTCTGTTCGCGGGCGAGCTGACGCGCCTGAACGGTGAGGCCCTCACGCTCATGGAGCGCCTCGGGATCAACTTCTTTGGCGAGCTGTAGCCGCTCGCTCGCGCCTCGCTCAGGCGACCTCGGCCTCGTGCAAGGGAAAGAGCGCCACGAACGGCTCCACCACCGCCGGGTCGAATTGGCTCCCCGCGCACCGGCGCAGCTCGGCGAGCGCGTCGGTGACCGAGCGCGGGCCACGGTAGGGCCGGTCGGTCGTCATCGCGCTGAAGGCGTCGCACACGGCGATGATGCGGCTCGCGGAGGGAATGTCCGAGCCGGCGAGACCCTGCGGATAGCCGCTGCCGTCCCAGCGCTCGTGGTGGGCGTGGACGACGCGGGCGACCGGCTCGAGTCCGGGCACGGCGACGAGCATCTCGAAGCCCCATTCCGGGTGGCGCCGCATGACCGCCCACTCGGCGTCGGTCAGCGGTGCGGGCTTGGACAGGATGGCGTTAGGCACGGCTTCCTTGCCGACGTCGTGGAGGCGAGCGGCGAGCTCGAGCTCGACCAGCGCCGCCGACGAGAGCCCGGCCCGGCGCCCGAGGTCGATCGCGAGCTCGCCGACCTCGGCGGCATGGGCATCGAGCCAGTGGTCGCGCAGGCGGCGAGGTAAGACGGGCGCCAGCCTCAGCAGGCGGCCGAACTCGGAGCCCGACGCTGCCGCGGCTCGGGTCCTGCGCGTGTGTGGCCTGCTCGCCAGCCTCATGCCCACCGGCCCCCGTCTTCGACTCTCGCTCTCCTACCCCTATGACCCGGCGGGAGGGAAGAAGTTGGTCGTGAGCCCGCTCGCGTCGACACACGCTGACGCACCGGACCGGCGAACGGCCTTTACATCGTCTCGGGAGCCTCGACGCCGAGCAGGTCGAGCGTGCGCGAGACCGTGGCCTGACAGGCGCCGCTGAGGGCAAGGCGGAAGGCCTCGTCGCCGCCCTCCTCGTCCGCCCCCACGACCCGACAGTCGCGGTAAAAGGCCGAGAATCCCTGGGCGAGCGCGAGCACGTAGACGGTCAGGCGGTGGGGAGCGCGACGGGTCGCAGCCGCCGAGACCTCGGAGGGGAAGTCGAGCAGCCGGCGCACGAGCGCGCGCTCGGAGGGGTGCAGCGCGGGTCCGCCGGCGACGAGGTCGGCGACGCCCGCCGCGGCGATCCGCTCTTCGCCGGCGCGGCGACGGATCGCCGCGATCCGGGCGTGGGCGTACTGGACGTAGTAGACGGGGTTGTCCTGGCTCTGGTCGCGCGCGAGCGCCAGGTCGAGGTCGAGCGTCGTGTCGTGGCTGCGCTGCAGCAGGAACCAGCGAGCGGCGTCGACGCCGATGTCGCCGATCAGGTCGTCGAGGGACACGAACTCGCCCTCGCGCTTGGACATCTGGACGCGCCGGCCGCCCTCGGTGAGGTTGACGAGCTGCATGATCAGGAGCTCCAGACCGCCCGGATCGCCGCCGAGCGCCGCCCACGCCGCCTTCATGCGCGCCACGTAGCCGTGGTGGTCGGCGCCGAGCACGTCGATCGCGCGGTCGGGGCGGCGCCGGAGCTTCTCCTCGTGGTAGGCGACGTCGGCCGCGAAGTAGGTGGGCTCGCCGCTCGAGCGGCGCAGCACACGATCCTTGTCGTCGCCGAGCGCGCTCGTGCGCAGCCAGGTCGCCCCCTCGCTCGCATAGACGTGGCCGCGCTCCTCGAGCAGGGCGAGGGTGCGGTCGATCGCGCCGTCGGACTCCAGAGAGCGCTCGGAGAAGAAGTGGTCGAAGCGCACGCGGAAGCGGTCGAGGGTGGCGGCGACGCCCGCGAGCATGAGCTCGACGCCTTGGGCGGCGAGATCGTCGATGGGTAGGTCGGCGGCCTCGGGGATGCGGGCGGCCAGCTCGCCGACGTAGGCCCCGCGGTACCCGTCCTCGGGCGGCTCCTCGCCGCGCGCGCGGGCTGCGATCGACTCGGCGAAGCGACGGATCTGGGCCCCCGCGTCGTTGACGTAGTACTCGCGCTCGACGGCGTGTCCGGCGAAGGCGAGAATGCGGCAAAGGCTGTCGCCGTAGGCGGCGTGACGCGCGGCGGCCACGGTGATCGGACCGGTCGGGTTGGCGCTCACGAACTCGACGAGCACGCGCTCGGCGCCCCGGACGGCGGTGGTGCCCGCGCCGAAGCGCTCCCCCGCGGCGATCACCGCCCCCAGGGACGAGCGCCAGAAGCGGTCGGACAAGAAGAGGTTGAGAAAGCCCGGTCCCGCGACCTCGGCGCGGTCGAGGTCGGGCCCGAGGTCGCGGGCCAAGACTTCCCCGAGCCGCTCGGCGACCGCGTGTGGCTGGGCGCCGAGCCCCCCGGCGAGCTGTAGCGGAGCGTTGGTCGAGAAGTCGCCGAACTCGGGGCGGGGCGGGTGGTCGAGGCGCAGCTCGGCGGTGGCGGGCGAGCCCCGCAGCTCGGTGGCGGCCGCGACGAGCGCGGCCCGCAGCTCGGCCAGCGGGTCGGCGGCCGGCGCCTCACTAGGGGCGCGCGAGGAGCGGTCGCTCTGGGCGTCGAGGGAGGTCACGGCAAGGAGGTCCCTCAGTAATGGTATGGCTCGCCGGCCAGGATCTTGTGAGCCCGAAAGAGCTGCTCGAGCAGGACGACGCGGGCGAGCTGGTGCGGAAGGGTCATCGGCCCGAGCGATAGCCGCATGTCGACGCCGCTCAGGTCGAGCCCGCGCGGCCCGCCGATCACGAAGCACAGGTCGCGGCCCGACTGGCGGCGCTCCTCGAGGAAGTCGCTCAGGTCCTCCGAGCTGAGCGTCTGCCCCCGTTCGTCGAGCAGGCACAGAAACGCCCGCTCGGGCAGGAGGCGCTCGACCCGCTCCCCCTCGCGAACCTCCAGCAGGTCTACGCGGGCGTGGCGGCCGAGCAGGGTCCGGTAGTGCTGCACATCGTCGGCGAAGGGCGGACGCAGGCGGCCGACCGCGAGGACGACGATCCGCATCGGCGGTCAGCGCTCGCGCTCGTAGGCCAGGCCGAAGCCGATTCGCTCGATCGTCGTCGGGTGGGTACCGAGTAGGAGGTGCCAGGCATTCGGCGGGTCGGGCTCGGTGAGGTTGCTGACCGCGAGGCCGCGCTCGAGCCCGATGAACGCCTCGGGATCGGCGGTCAGTCGCAGGGCGAAGCCGTCGGCGCGGGCCTCGACGAGCCGGGACAGGACGTTGCCGGCCGACCCGACGGCAAACGAGACGAGCGCCAGCGCGAGGGCGAGCGCCGGCAGCGCGGCAGGGGTCGCGGGGAGCCCCGGGCGGGCGGACCCCCCGCCCGCGTCCTCGTCGTGACGGCTCGACGTCCACGTCGCCTCGGCCAGCGCCTGAGCGAGGAACAGCGCCGCCGGGGCCACCAGCGCGATCCACAGCAGCCCGCGGACGAGGTCGCGGTGGCGGACGTGCCCGAGCTCGTGGGCCACCACCGAGCGCACCTGCTTGGCGGGAAAGCGCTCGATCAGCGTGTCGTAGAGGACAACTCGCTTCGTCTGGCCGAGCCCTCCGACGTAGGCGTTGGCGCCCGTGGTCCGGCGGCTCGCGTCGACGCGGTAGACCTCGCCGACGTCGACCCCCGATCGCTCGGCCAGGCGCAGCACCTCGTTGCGCAGCTCGCCGTCGGGCAGCGGCGTGAAGCGGTTGAAGATCGGCTCGAGCAGCAGCGGAGAGAGGAACACGAAGGCGGCGCTGAGGGCGACGGCGGCCACGCTGGCGGGGATCCAGGGACGCCGGGGAAAGCGGCGAACGAGCGCGATCGCACCCGCGGCTCCGGCGCCCGCGAGCACCGCGCCGACCCCGGCGGCCTTGGCCACGTCGGTCAGCCAGGGAGCGAAGCCCTGGGTGGACAGCCCCACTTCCATCGCGCGCGCGTGGGAGAGCGCGTCGAGCGGGAGGGTCGCGACCACGAGCACGAGCGAGAGCCCCGCGCCGACGGCCGCACCGCCGGCCAGGGGTCGCCCCCCGGCGCGCTCGAGCGACCGCCGCAGCGCACGCGGGGGGCGCAGCGCGATCAGGGCGAGCACACCGCCGGATACGACCAGGCCGCCGATCGCGAGCGCTCGCTGGGGACCGCGAAAGGCGCTGGCGCGCTCGATCTCGGCCGCGCTGAAGTAATCTTGCGGGTCGACGGTGGCCGGCTCGATCAGGCCGGATCGGGGACGGAGGGCGACGGTGGCCACGGTGGCCGCGACCACCGTGGCGACGACCGCGAACGGCAGGCGCAGGCGATTTCTCCGCATCCCGACGACACTCTAGAAGGCAGCCGACCCGCCCCCACACGGGTGGCCCTCGTCTCCGACGTGCACGCGAACCTGCCCGCCTTCGAGGCCGTGTTCGCCGACATCGACCGCGCGGGAGTCGAGGAGACGTGGTGCCTCGGCGACCTCGTGGGCTACGGGGCCCAGCCCGACGCCTGCGTCGCCCTCGCCGCCGAGCGCTGTCACGTCTGCCTGACCGGCAACCATGACCTCGCTGTGCTCGGCGAGCTCGACATCCGCGACTTCTCGGGCCTGGCCGCCGCCGGAGTGGAGTGGACGCGGGCGCGGATAGGCGACGCGAGCCTCGACTACCTCTCGGGGCTCGAGCCGCTCGACACCTCGCACGCGATCGGCCTCTACCACGCGAGCCCGCGCGATCCGGTCTGGGAGTACGTGCTCTCCACCTCGCAGGCCGAGAGCTGCATCGCGGCCATGGACACCCGCATAGGCGCGATCGGCCACTCGCACGTGGCGCTTTGCTTCTGGCAGCAGGACGGAGACCAGGCAAGCGGGCGCCAAGCGCCCGAAGGATCGGAGGCCGAGCTCGGCCAGGGCCGGTGGTTGATCAACCCGGGCGGAGTCGGGCAGCCGCGCGACGGCGATCCGCGGGCAGCGTGGCTCCTGCTCGACCTCGAGCGCATGACCGCGACCTGGCGGCGGGTCGAGTACCCGATCAAGGAGGCGGCCGACGCGATCCGCGCCGCGGGCCTTCCCGCGGCCCTCTCCGACCGGCTCTTCCAGGGTCAGTGATCTTCTACTCTCGCAGCATGCGCCCCTGCCCCCGCCCGCGTCGGAGCGGCGCTGCCGTCGCGGTCGCCGCGGCCGTCGCGGGAGCAGGGGTGCTCGCCGGCTGCGGCCAGGCCGAGGGCCAGCCGATTCCCACGCGCTCGGCCCAGAAGATCGTCAAACGCCTCGACGAGGTCGAGCGCCGGATCGACGCACAGAACGCCTGCAACGACATCCGCGAGGATTCGCTGCCCGCGCTCGAGCGCGAGGTCGGGAGGCTTCCAAAGCGGACCGACGAGGACGTGCGCACGACGCTCGAGGACGGGCTCGGCCGCCTCGCCGAGCTGGTGGAGGCCGAGTGCGTGGAGCCGCCGGAGCCAGAGCCGGAGCCGGAGCCCGAGTCCGAGCCCGAGCCCGAGCCGGACCCCGAGCCCGAGCCCGAGCCCGAGCCTCCAACCACACCGGAGCCGGACATTCCCGACATCCCGCAGATCCCCGACGACGGCGGTGGCAACGACGGCGGTGGCAATGACGGCGGCGGCAACGACGGCGGTGGCAACGATGGCGGCGGTGGCAACGACGGCGGTGGCGGTGGCAACGATGGCGGCGGTGGCAACGACGGCGGTGGCGGCAGTGGCGACGGCGGCGGTAACGGTGGCGGGGCCGGCCTCGTGCCCGGCGGCGGCTCGTCCGGCGTCGACTCCGACGGCGCGTCCGAGGTGACCGGCGCCCGCCCGGCCACGGGCGGGGGCGGCTCGGCGTGAGCACCCCCACCGAGGTCGCGAGCCGGTACCGCCTCGAGCGCCGGCTCGGCGCCGGCGGCATGTCGACGGTCTTCCTCGGCCTCGACTCCGTGCTCGAGCGCCGCGTCGCCGTCAAGCTGCTGGCCGAGCACCTGGCCGAGGACGAGACCTTCGTCGCCCGCTTCCGCCGCGAGGCCCTCGCCGCCGCGCGGCTCCAGCACCCGAACATCGTTCAGGTCTACGACTCCGGGCGCGACGCCGACTCCGACCGTCACTACATCGTCATGGAGTACGTCGACGGTCCCTCCTGCGCCGATCTGTTGCGCGACCGCAGCGCGCTTTCGGTCGAGACGACCGTGTCCTACCTGCGCGATGCGTGCCGCGGGCTCGATTACGCCCACCGCGCCGGCGTCGTCCATCGGGACGTGAAGCCCGGGAATCTGCTCGTGGCCGAGGAGTCCGACACCGTCAAGCTCGCCGACTTCGGCATCGCCAAGGCGGCCGAGCAGTCACGGGTGACCCAGATCGGCTCGGTGCTCGGAACGGCCGCCTACCTCTCTCCGGAGCAGGCGCGTGGCGAGGATGCCGGACCCGCCTCGGACATCTACTCGCTGGGGGTGTGCGGGTACCAGTTCCTCACCGGGCGGCTCCCGTTCGAGTACTCCTCCCTGACCGAGCTCGCGCTCAAGCAGCAGGAGGCCGAGGTGGACCCGATCGTCGAGCTGCGCGCCGAGGTGCCGCGCGAGCTCGACCTCGCCCTGCGGGCCTGCCTCGCCCGCGACGCAAGCGCCCGTTACAGCTCCGCGCTCGAGGCCGCTGACGCCTTCGAGGCCGGCCTCCACGGCGAGCTGACCGACGCGACCCAGGCGCTCGCGACCGGCGCGACGCGCGCGCTCGCCGACGGGGGGACAGACGCCACGGTGCCGCTGGCGGCGTCTCGAACCCAGGCCGCGCCCGCCGCGCGCACCGGCGAGGCCCCGCGCCGCCCGCCGCCGCGCCGCGCCGCTGCCCCGGCGCCCGCCCCCGCACCTCAGCCAACGCGCCGGCGCCGCGGCCTGGGGCGGCTGCTCGCGGTCTTCCTGGTCATCGTCGCCGGGGTCGTCGCCGCGTTCGTGATCGCTTCCAGCGGCGGCGGGACACGGCCCGTCCGGATCGAGCAGGAGCGCCTCGACCGCCAGATCGACGGGCTGCGCGACTTCGTCAAGGAGAACACGCGGTAGGCGAGCGCCTACGCGGCGTAGGGCGCGCGCCCGGCGAGCACTTGCCGGGCGTGATCGGCGTAGCGTCCCTCTCGGATCGCCGCCCGGAGCCCGTTCACGAGCTCCGCCATGAAGGTGAGGTTGTGCAGGGTGAGCAGCCGGACGGCGGTGAGTTCCTTCGCGCGCGCCAGGTAGTGGAGGTAGGCCCGAGTGTGCTCGCGGCAGGCCGGGCACGGGCACCGTGGCGCGAGCGGCTCTCGGCTCGACCGCGACGCCGGCCGCGTCACGTCGAGGCGCCAGCGAGTCTCGGGATCGGGCACTAGGGCCGTGCCATGGCGGGCGAGGCGCGTGGGCGTCGCGCAGTCCAGCCAGTCGATCCCCGCGCCGACGGCATGCACGACGTCGTCCACATCGCCGATGCCGAGCAGGTGGCGCGGGAGGGCGTCGGGGATGGCGTCGAGCGCCCACCCGACGACCTCGCGCATCTGGGCCTTTTCCCGACCGAGCGAGCCGCCGATGGCCACCCCGTCGATCCCCTCCGCGCCGGCCACCCGCTGCGCCGACTCGACGCGCAGGTCCTCGTCCACTCCACCCTGGACGATGCCCAGGAAGAGCTGGCCGGCCGGCGGTTGCTCGCGCCGCCAGTCGAGGCAACGGTCGAGCCACCGGTGAGTACGCTCGGTCGCGCGGGCGGTGTAGTCCCGATCGGCGTGAAACGGCGTGCACTCGTCGAAGGCGAGCGCCACGTCGGATCCGAGCGCGGCCTGAACCGACATCGAGGTCTCTGGGCCCATGAAGCGCTCGGAGCCGTCGAGGTAGGAGCGAAAGCGCACGCCCTCCTCGGCGACCTCGATCACCGCCGGCTCGCCGTCGCGGGGGGAACCGCGGCGCTTGACCTCCTCGGCGACCGAGCCATGGCCCATCGAGAACACCTGGAAGCCCCCCGAGTCGGTGACGATCGGCCGCCGCCACGCCATGAACTCGTGCAGTCCGCCCATCTCCGCGATCTGGTCGTGGCCCGGTTGGATGAACAGGTGAAAGGTGTTGCCGAGCACCATGTCGTAGCCGAGCTCGGCGACCTCGGTGGCCTGCAGCGAGCGGACGGTGGCGTGCGAGGCGAGGGGGACGAACGCGGGTGTGCGGACCTCGCCGTGGGCGGTGTGCAGGACTCCCGTCCGGGCCGCCCCGTCGCGGTGCTCGATGGTGAAGGCGGTGCGCTCGGAGACGAAGGCGGGCGCCACGCGCCGAGGTTAGTGACCTCCGCGCGTAGCGCCCGCTGGACCGCCGAAGCGGTCCGCCTACTCTCGGCCGGTCGCGGTGCCGCCGACGGCGGGCTCGCGGTCCGCCGCGGCGCCCTCTACCGCCCGCTGGCGGTCCGCCGCAGTGCCCTCTACGGCCGGCTGGCGGTCCGCGGCGGGGGCGTCGGCGCCGGCGCGGATCTCGACGCGGCGGGGCTTGCGCTGCTCCGGCTTGGGGACCCGGATCGACAGGACGCCGCGATCGAAGGACGCGGTGACCGCGTCGGCGTTTACGCCCTCGGGGAGGGCGAGGGACCGGCTGAAGTGGCCGAAGGTCCGCTCGACGCGGTGCCAGCCCTGTCCCTGGCGCTCCTGCTCGTCGCGACGCTCGCCGGCGACGGTGAGGACGTTCTCGTTGATCTCGATCGAGACGTCCTCCTCGCCCATGCCGGGGAGGTCTGCGCGAAGCAGGTAGTGGTCCTCGGCCTCGACGAGGTCCATCGCCGGGCTCCAGCGCTGGGAGCGCCCGGCCTCGGGCGCCAGCAGCGTGTTGAACAGGCGGTTGACCTCCGAGCTGAAGGGATCCGGCTTGGTCAGAAACGACATCTTCTCTTCACCTCCTGGGGACTGTGGTGCCTGAGAGCACGAGTATAAAACCTAAGTGCCTAGATGTCAAGGCTCTTCAGTAGCTACAGAGCAGCGAGCTTCGGGTCATCGGCATCGGCCGCTCGATTCCGAGCAGCTCGAGCACGGTCGGGGCCACGTCGGCGAGCGCTCCAGTCCCACGCAACGGCCCGACTGCGGCGGTGACCACGAGCGGTACCGGATTGAGCGTATGCGCGGTGTTCGGCCTGCCGTCGGACTCGCGCATGTGCTCGGCGTTGCCGTGGTCGGCGGTGATAACGCAGACGCCACCGGTCTCGTGCACGGCGCCGACGACCCGACCCAGGCCCCGATCCACGGCCTCCACCGCCGCCACCCCGGCCTCGACCACGCCGGTGTGGCCGACCATGTCGGGGTTGGCGAAGTTGATGATCCCGAAGCCGAAGGTGCCCGTGCTCCACTCCTCGGCGAAGGCCTCGGCGGCGGGGGCGGCGCTCATCTCGGGCTTCTGGTCGTAGGTCGAGATCTCGCGGGGTGAGTCGACGAGGCGGCGCTTCTCCCCCGGGTACGGGTCCTCCTCCCCGCCGTTGAAGAAGTAGGTCACGTGCGGGTACTTCTCGGTCTCGGCGACGTGAAGCTGGCTCACGCCGCGCTCGGCGAGGGTCGCGGCGAGGGTGGTCTCGGGACGCGAGGGAGGAAAGGCGACCGGATAGGTCCAGTCCTCGCTGTACTCGGTCAGGGTGGTAAGGAACACCTCGGGCGGCTCGCCGCGGTCGAACTCGTCGAAGACCGGCTCCCCGAGCGCGCGCATGAGCTGGCGCGCGCGGTCGGGGCGGAAGTTGAAGCAGATGACGGGGTCGCCCGACCGCACGCGAGCGTCGCCCTCGCCGGCCACCACCAGCGTGGGCAGCACGAACTCGTCGGTCTCACCTCGCTCGTACGCGGCGGCGACCGCTTCGGCACCGCTCGACGCCGTCCGCCCCTCCGCCTCGCCGTGGACGATCGCGTGGTAGGCGGCGTGCGTTCGCTCCCGGCGACGGTCCCGGTCCATGGCGTAGAAGCGCCCGGAGACCGTCCCGACGCGGCCGACCCCGGTTCCGGTGAGCCGGCGCTCAGCCAGCTCGAGGTGGCCGCGACCCGCATCGGGCTGGGTATCGCGCCCGTCGGTGAAGGCGTGCAGCACGATGTCGGGCACGCCCTCGGCGGCGGCCAAGTCGATCAGCGCCTCGAGGTGCTCGAAGCTCGCGTGCACACCGCCGTCGGAGACGAGCCCGAGCAAGTGCAGACGCCCTACCTCGCGCCCGCGGGCACACGCCGCACGCAGCGCCTCGTTGGCGGTGAACGAGCCACCGGCGATCGTGTCGTCGATCCGGGTCAGATACTGGTTCACCACCGACCCCGCGCCGAGGTTCATGTGCCCGACCTCGGAGTTGCCCATCTGACCCTCCGGAAGCCCGACCGAGACGCCGCTCGTGGCGAGCTCGGTATGCGCGCAGCTCCCCCACAGCTCGTCGAAGACCGGCGTACGCGCCAGCGAGATCGCGTTCCCCGGCCCTTCCGGAGCGAGCCCCCACCCGTCGAGGACGATCAGGCAGACCGCGGGAACCGGCGGGGCGCCGGGACCGGCGGGAAGCCCCGAAGCCCCTTCGGTCACCTCGCCGCGGCCGCGACCAGCTCCGCGAAGTCCGCAGGGTCGGTGCTCGCGCCGCCCACGAGAGCACCGTCGACGTCCGGCTGGCCGAGGATATCGGCCGCGTTGTCGGGCTTGATGCTGCCGCCGTAGAGGATCCGCACCCGCTCGGCGGCCTCGGGGGAGCGGTCGCCCAGGAGGGCGCGGATGAAGCCGACCGCCTCCTCGGCCTCCTCGGGGCTGGCCGTGCGACCGGTGCCGATCGCCCAGACCGGCTCGTAGGCGATCGTCACCTCCGCGAGCCGCTCCGCCGGCACCTGCTGGAGCCCCTCCTGGATCTGGTGACGCAAGCGCCGCTCCATCTCGCCCTCGTCGCGCTCCTGCTCGCTCTCGCCCACGCACAGGATCGGCTCGAGGCCGGCGTCGAGCGCCGCCGGCACCTTCTCGCAGAGCGAGCGGTCGGTCTCCCCGTGGTCGGTGCGGCGCTCGGAGTGGCCGAGCACGACGCCGTGCACACCAAGCTCGAGCAGCATCGGCGCCGAGACCTCACCCGTCTCTGCCCCGTGGGTGGCCGCACTCATGTTCTGGGCGAACACCTCGACCCCCGTGCCGTCCAAACGCTCCACCACGGGGGCGAGCGCCGTATAGGGAGGACAGACGCCAACGTCGACGCCATCGCCGGCCGTGTCGAGCCGGGAGAGCAGCTCCTCCACGAACTCCCGTGCCTCGGCGATCGTCTTGTGCATCTTCCAGTTGCCGACCATGTAGGGCCGGCGCCCGGAATCCGCCTCAGGCATCGTCGAGGACCTCCACGCCCGGGAGCTCCTTGCCCTCGAGCAGCTCGAGCGACGCCCCGCCGCCGGTGGACAGGTGGGTGACCTCGTGGGCGAGCCCGAACTCGGCGAGCGCCGACGCGGAGTCGCCGCCACCGACCACGGTCTCGCCGCCGGCCGCGGCGACGGCCTCGGCGACTCCCTTGGTGCCCGCAGCGAAGGGCTCGAGCTCGAAGGCGCCCAGCGGACCGTTCCAGAACACGGCGCCGGCCCCGGTGATCTCCTCGCGGTAGGTCTCGACCGTCTTCTGGCCGACGTCGAGGCCCATCCAACCGTCCGGGACCTCGACGCCGTCGAGCTCCTGGGTCTCGGTATCCTCGTCGAAGTCTCGGCCGGCCACCAGGTCGACCGGAAGGCAGAGCTTGCAGTCGGAGCTCTCGGCCTTCTCGAGCGCCTCGCGCGCGGTGTCCACGTCCTCGTCCTCGACCTTCGAGTCGCCGACGGGGATGTCCTGGGCCTTGAAGAAGCTGAAGCACATCGCGCCGCCGATGAGGATCGCGTCGGCGGTCTCCAGGAAGCGGTCGATCAGCGCGATCTTGTCGCTCACCTTGGCGCCACCGAGGACGACGACGAACGGCCGTCCCGGATCCTCGACCAGCTCGGTGAGCGTGGCCACCTCCGCCTCGAGCAGCTCTCCAGCCGCGGCGGGGCGGAGATGCTCGGTCACGGCGGCCACCGAGGCGTGTGCGCGGTGCGAGGCGCCGAAGGCGTCGTTTACGTACACGTCGCCGAGCGAGGCGAGCTCCTGGGCGAGCTCCTGGTCGTTGTCGGTCTCCCCCTGCTCCCAGCGGAGGTTCTCGAGCATGAGGATCTCGCCGGGGTCGAGCCGGTCCACCCCGCGGCGGACCTCCGGTCCGATGACATCCGGGGCCTGATGGACCTGCACCCCGAGCAGCTCGCCGAGGCGCTGTGACATCGGCTCCATCGAGGTCTCGGGGTCGCGCCCGTCGGGGCGGCCGACGTGGCTCATGAGCACGAGGCGGGCACCGCGACCGCGCAGGTTCTCGATCGTGGGAACGGTCGCCTTTATGCGCGAGTCGTCGGTGACCTCGCCGTCCTTGAGGGGGACGTTGAAGTCGACGCGCACCAGCGCCGCGTCGCCTTCGGAGACCTCGAGGTCGCGGACGGACTTCTTGTTGAAGGCCATCGCGTGCGCCTACCCGGCCTCAGCCGCTCCGATGCCTCGAATCACGCAAGCACCTTCTCGGCCATGTCCACGAGCCGGTGAGAGTAGCCGTACTCGTTGTCGTACCAGGCCACGACCTTGACCATGTTGCTGTCGACGGTCAGCGTCATCCCCGAGTCGAAGATCGACGAGTACGGCGACTTGACGATGTCGCTCGAGACGAGCGGCTCGTCCGAGAACTGGAGGATTCCCTGAAGCTCGCCCTTGTCGGCGCGCTCGGCGAAGGCTTCGTTGATGTCCTCGGCCGAGACGTTCTGGCCTAGGGTGGCGGTCAGGTCGAGCACCGAGCCGTCGTTGACCGGCCCCCGGATGGCGTACCCGTTGAGCCTGCCCTGGAGCTCGGGGATGACCAGGCCGATCGCCGCCGCCGCACCGGTCGTGGTCGGAACGAGGTTGACCGCCGCGGCCCGCGCGCGGCGCAGGTCCTTGTGCGGCCCGTCGTGGAGCTGCTGGTCGGCGGTGTAGGCGTGCACGGTGGTCATGAGGCCGTGCTCGAGCCCGAAGGTGTCGTTGAGCACCATGGCCACGGGGCCCAGGCAGTTGGTCGTGCACGAGGCGCACGAGATCACGTTGTGCTGGTCCGGGTCGTAGTCGCCGTCGTTCACGCCGGGGACTACGGTCAGCACGTCGCCCTTGGACGGGGCGGAGACGATGACCTTCTTGGCCCCGGCGGTGAGGTGCTGATCGGCCTCGCCCTCGTCGGTGAAGACGCCGGTCGACTCCAGCACGACCTCGACGCCCATATCGCCCCACGGGAGGTTGGTCGGCTCGGGCTCGGAGATGACGGGGATCTCGGTGCCGTTCACGCGGATCGAGTCGTCGGTCGCCTCGACCTCGCCATCGAAGCGTCCGAGGACCGAGTCATGCTTGAGCAGGTGGGCCATCGTCACGGGATCCATGATGTCGTTGATCGCGACCCACTCGACGTCGGCCCCGCGGTCGTGGGCGGCCCGGAAGAAGTTGCGGCCGATGCGGCCGAAGCCGTTGATGGCAATCTTCACGGCCATCTGGTGATCCTTTCTGCTGGAGCTGGAGCGGAGGCAATGTATCAGTGCTGCGCGTCAGCGGCCTGCTCAGCGATGGCGAGCTTCCGCCCGGCCAAAGGGCGAGCCTACGCCGTCTTGCGCAGGTGCCAGTGGATGTCGCGCGCGAGCTTTCCGGGCAGCCCGGGAACCGCCTCGAGGTCCTCTCGCGTGGCCTGGACGAACCGCTCCGGCGACCCGAAGTGATTCAGGAGCAGGCGCTTGCGCGCCGGTCCCACCCCCGGCAGGTCGTCGAGGATGGAGCGTGTCATCGCCCGGTCGCGGCGGCCCCGGTGGAACTCGATCGCGAAGCGATGCGCCTCGTCCCGGACACGCTGAAGCAGCTGGAGCGGAGCGCTGTCGCGGGAGAGCACGAGCGGCTCCGGCCGACCCGGCAGGAACACCTCCTCGATTCGCTTGGCCAGCGAGACCACGACGACACCGAGGTCGCGGAACTCGTCGAGCGCGTCGAGCCCGGCCGAGAGCTGGCCCTTGCCGCCGTCGATCACGATCAGCCCCGGCGCGGTTGCGAAGCTCGTGTCGTAGCTCTTCTCGTGCGGTGAGCGCTCACGGTGGGCGACGTACTGGGCCATCCGCCGCGACAGCACCTCGTTCATAGCCGCGAAGTCGTCCCGTATCGCCTCGCGGATGCCGAAGCGCCGGTAGTCGGACTTCTTCGGCGCGCCTCCCTCGAAGACGACCATCGAGGCCACGGTATGGGTCTCGCCGAGGTTCGAGATGTCGAAGCACTCGATGCGCATGGGGATCGTCGGCATGCCCAACGTGTCCTGCAGGCCCTCGAGGGCATCGATGCGCGCGCTGCGTCGATGCTCTGAGCGCAGGCGGTCCTGGTCGAGCGCCAGGCGGGCGTTGCGCTCGGCGAGCTCGAGAATGCGCCGCTTGTCGCCGCGCTCGGGATGCCGGATCTCGACCGGCCCGCCGCGGCGCTCGGCCAGCGCCTCGCCGAGGGTCTCCGCGCGCTCGGGGTCGAGCCCGGCGGGCACGAGCACCTGGGGCGGGATCGCCGGCGACGTCGCGTAGTACTGGAGCACGAACTCCTCGACGACCTCCGGGTCCTCGCGAGCGGCCTCGTTCTCGAGGTAGAAGCTCTGGCGGTCGGCCAGCACCCCGTCGCGCACCTGGAAGACCTGCGCGTTGGCGTCGGTGCCCTCCGCGGCGACCGCGATCGCGTCCACGGTCCCGACCGCCTCGTTGGCCACGCGCTGACGCTCGAGCAGCGAGCGCACCGCCTTGAGCTTGTTGCGAAAGGCGGCGGCCTGCTCGAACTCCTGAGCCTCGGCGGCGGCTTGCATGTCGCGTTCGAGCTCGAGCTCTATCTGGCGGTAGCGGCCGGAGAGGAAGCCGACGATGGCGTCGATCCCGCGGCGGTACTCCTCCCTCGAAACGTAGTCGACGCACGGGGCACCGCAGCGCTTGATGAAGTAGTCGAGGCACGGGCTCCCGGAAGCGCGGCCCGGCTCGGGCCCGTCGCAGGTGCGGTACTGAAAGACCTTGCCGAGCAGGTCGAGGGTCTCGCGCACGCGCTTGGCGTTCGAGAACGGGCCGAAGTAGGCGCGCTGGCGGCGGTGGCGCTCGCGCGTGAAGTAGACGCGCGGGAAGTCCTCGTCGAGGGAGATGGCGATGTAGGGGTACGACTTGTCGTCGCGCAGGCGGACGTTGAAGCGAGGCTTGTACTGCTTGATGAAGTTCTGCTCGGCGAGGAAGGCCTCGGCCTCGGTCTGGGTGACGATGAACTCGATCGCCTCCGCCTGGTCGACCATCTCCTGGCTGCCGCGGGTGCTCGGGTTCGAGAAGTGCGAGGCGACGCGCTTGCGGATCGACTTGGCCTTGCCGACGTAGATGACCTTGCGGCGAGCGTCGCGGAAGAGGTAGACGCCGGGGAAGTCGGGCAGGGAGCGGCGCTGGGCGGCGAGCCGTGTCGAGCGATCGGTGGCTGGGATGAGAGTGTGCGCGGTCGGAGTCGTCATCGAGTTTCGGGCGCGGCAGCCCCACCGCGAGGATAGGCTCGCCGCTGCCTTCGCCAGGCTGGGCTACCGCTGACTCCTCCGGGGCCCTGGCCGGTGGGTACCGCCGGGCGCTCGCTATCCGATCCGCCGCGAACGCACGAGCACCCAGTAGCCCCCGTAGGAGCACAGGCCGAGCAGCGCGAGCCAGCCGAGCACCCCGAGCCCGCCGTAGCCGAACAGCCGCTGCGTCGCCGTGAACGTGAGAAGGGCGAGGCCGACCGATCCGTAGAGCACCAGCCGCTGGCGATCGCTCAGGGCGTCCAGCGTGAAGCGGTGCTCGCGGAAGAGGCGGAAGCCGAAGAGCCCGATGACCACGAAGAACGCGATCGTGAGCAGCGTCAAGAAGACGTCGAGGGTCGGGCCTCCCCCGGGCGCGACGGTGAGCACGAGCGCGATCAGGGCGACGATGCCTAACTTGAGCGCGAGCTTCACGGCTCCCGAGGGTAGTGGGCCGCGCCTGTGCCGAGGGTGGTCAGGAGATCACGCCTGCGCCCGCGAGCGCCAGCACCACCACGCCGAGGCCCACCCGGTAGACCACGAACACCGCCGTCGAGTGCGCGGTGAGCCACCGCAGCAGAAAGGCGATCGATGCGTATCCGACCGCAAAGGCGAGCAGCGTGGCGACCGCGAGGCTCACGATGCCGCCGCTCTCACCGGGATCGCCGCGGACGATGCCGACGAGCTGGAACACGCCGCTCAGGACTACCGCCGGCACCGACAGCAGGAACGAGAAGCGCGCCGCCGAGGGCCGGTCGAGGCCCAGGAACAGCCCGGCGCTGATCGTCGCCCCCGAGCGCGAGACCCCAGGAACGAGCGCGGCGGCCTGGGCGAATCCCACGAGCACGCCCTCGCGGGCGCTGATCGACTCGAGCGGCCGGCGGTGCGATCCCAGGCGCTCGGCGGCGGCCAGCACGAGCCCGAGCAGGATCAGGGTCGTCCCCATCAGGGAGAGGCTGCGGGCGCCGGTCTCGATCTGGCGCTCGAAGAGCACCCCGAAGACGACGATCGGCACGGTCCCAGCGATCAGGTACCACCCGAGCCGCGCGTCGAGGCTGACGCCCGCGTGCCCGGCCCGCAGCGCTCCGAGCCACGCCCGGGCGATCCGCCACAGGTCGGCACGGAAGAAGAGCAGGACCGCGGCCATCGTGCCGAGCTGGCTGACCGCGGTGAAGGCCGCCCCGGGGTCCGGCCAGCCGAAGAAGGCGGGGACGATCCGCAGGTGAGCCGTGCTCGAGATCGGCAGGAACTCCGTGAGACCCTGCACGATGCCGAGCACGATGGCCTCGATCAGCGACACGGCCGCGGGAGGGTAACCGGGCTCGAGGGGGGCCAGCGGCGCTGTCCCCGGGCGCCGTCAGTCCGGTTGGTCGTGGAACCGGCGGCGCCCCTCCTCGACCATCTGCTCGGCGTCCTCGCGGCTGTACCAGCCGTCGACCTCGACCGACTTCTGCTCGAGGTCCTTGTAGACCGAGAAGAAGTGGGTGATCTCGTCGGTCAGCTGCTTGGGCAGGTCGTCGAGCGTCTCGAGCGTGTTCCAGCTCGGGTCGCTTAGCGGCACGCAGAGGATCTTGTCGTCGAGCCCCTCCTCGTCGCTCATCCGAAACAGGGCGAGCGGCTTGACCTCGATCACGCAGCCGGGAAAGGTCGCCTCGGTCACGCAGACCATCGCGTCGAGGGGGTCCCCGTCCTCGCCGAGGGTGTCCGGGATGAAGCCGTAGTCGGTCGGGTAGACGATCGACGAGTAGAGCAGGCGGTCGAGCTTGACGGCGTCGAGGTCCTCGTCGTACTCGTACTTGTTGCGGCTCCCCTTCGGGATCTCGACGTAGCAGAGGAGTCCGTCGCTGCTCATCCAGCCTCAGACTACCCGGTCGATAGAGGTATCGTTGGCGGCGATGAGGCGCCCTGCGCTCCCCACCCTCCTGGTCGCGCTCGGGCTGCTGCTCGCGTGGGCGGCACCCGCGCTCGCGGTGGGCACCGACGACGGCGAGGGCTTCGTCGGTGAGGCCAACGACAAGATCATCACCTTCATGTCGCTCGGACTCGTGCTCTTCTTCCCGCTCGTGATCGTGCTGCTCAACATCCTCCAGGGCGCGCTTGACAAGCGCAAGGAGCGGCGAAAGGCGGCCGCCTCCCGCCGGCGCCCCGGCTGGTAAGGCCGCGCCCCAGCGGTCGCCGGTTCGGTCGAGCGCCGGGGCAGGAAGAGATCGTGCAGGCGGCCGACGTGATGGCCGCGCGCGCCGGCTACATCGTGCCCGCGCGAGCGCCGCCGCCGGCGGGCGCGCGTGCACCGAGCGCGGCGGCAGCGGGAATTCCCAGGAGCAGGCAGAGCCCGGCCCCGCCGAGCAGCGCCGTGTGGACGTTGGCGTCCGTCACGTGCGGGGCCAGCGCGAGGCCGGCGAGGCCGGCCCCGGTGGCCGCGCCGACCAGTCGCCCCGCCGAGAGGACGGAGGAGACGCGCCCGTGGCGCCCGTTGCTCACCGCGTTGAGCGCGGCGCGCGAGGTCGGCGGGAAGAGGAGGCCGAGACCGAAGCCGACGAGACCGAGCAGTGGAAGGGCCACCGGTCCCTGCAGGGGCACCCAGGGTAGGCCGAGCCCGCCGAGGCCGACGGCGGCCGCCGCGAAGCCCCCGAGGGCGGGCCAGCGCTCGTCGCGAGCGTCGGCCACGCGACCGGACAACGGCGCCGCCAGCGCGACCAGGAGGGCGACGAAGATCAGGGTCGACGCCGCCCCGAGCGCCGAGTAGCCCTGCACCTGCTGGAGGTACTGCTGGGCGATGAAGAAGGTGCCGATGAGGATCATGAAGGTGAGCGTGGCGACGAGCGCTGCGGCGGCCACGACCCGCTGGCGAAGGCCACCGAGCTCGGGTGAGCCGTCGTCGTGGACGCTACGGGGCACGAGCGCCCAGATCGCGATCGCGGCCGCCGCCGACAGCGGCACGAGCACCCACCAGTTGGCTCTCCACCCGAGTCCGACGGTGAGCAGGCCGCCGAGCAGAGGGCCGAGCAGGTTGGCGATGCCCGAGCCGGCGCCCCAGATGCCCAGCGCGGCGCCTCGCCGCTCGGGCGGGAAGCCGCTGACCGCGCCGGCCAGCGCCGCCGGGCTCACAAGTCCCGCCCCTACTCCCTGGATGACGCGCGAGGCGAGCAGAACGCCCAGGCTCGGAGCGAGCGCGCCGACGATCGACCCGACCGCGAACAGCAAGAGGCCGGCGAGGGCGAGCCGGCGCGAGCCGAGGCGATCGACGAGCCGCCCGCCCGGAAAGAGCGTGAGCGCGTAGGCGGCGAAGTAGACGGCGAGCACCGACGAGAGCGCCCCGGCGCCCGCGTCGAGCGACCGGCCGACCGCCGGCAAGGCGACGGTGATCAGCGTGCCGTCGATCTGGAGCAGCGCGGCCGCGCCGGTGCACGCCGCGAGCCGCAGCCACGCCTCGCGGTCGACGGGCGCCTCGCCGCTCGGTGAGCGCCACCGCCCAGGTCGACGACGGGCTGCGGTGGCCAGGCGGATCACCCAACGCAGTGTCGCAGTCGGCCCTCGAATGCTCGGCGAGTCAGAGCCTCAGCGAGGCGCCGTTGCGACGCAGCCAGCGCTCGTGTTCGCGGTACTCGGGGCAGCGGCTCGCGACGAGCGCCCAGAAGCGCCTCGAGTGGTCGGGCACCTCCAGGTGGGCGACTTCGTGCTCTACGACGTAGTCGAGGATCGGCTCGGGGGCGAGGAGGAGGCGCCAGTTGAAGCTCATGGTTGCGGCCGGGGAGCAGCTCGCCCAGCGCGAGCGCTGGTTGCGGATCGAGAGGCGGGCGTAGTTGCGACCCGCGCGCCGCACAGCCGCGTCGAGTCGCGTGCCGATCTCAAGACGAGCCTCGCGGCGATACCAGCGCTCGAGGGCCCCGCGCAGCGCTTCGACTTCGGGCTCGCCGACCGCGACCTCCAGTGAGCCTCCCCGAGAGGCCACGTGCGGACGCACCCGTCCGGGCTGGACCCGCACGCGGAGCGACAGTTCCTGCCCCAGGTACGGGACCAACCCACCGTCCTCGAGTCGGGTCGGCGCGCCCGCCCGTGCCTCCTCGAAGCGCCGCAGCGCGCGCTCGATCCAGGGCCACTTCTCGGCGAGGAACGGCTCGACCTGGCGGACGGCCATACCTCGCGGCAGCACGACCTCGACCTCTCCGTCCTGGGTGACGACCACCCGCGCATGGCGAGCGCGCGCCGAGCGGCGTAGCCGGTACTCGATGGCTTCGGACACGGGCGCAGGGTAGGAAACCGATCGGCCGCCCCGGCGAGGACAGGAACGGGGACGCTATTCCATAGGAGGTCGGCGAAGAACTCGTTGCGCATGCGGCCCTGCGGGTCGACCTCCCGCACCCAATCGGAGAAGTGCTTCCATCGCTCCCCGAAGACGGCGACGACGTGCTCCCGCTCGACGAAGGGGCTCTGGTTCAACAGGGGGATGCCCCCACGCTGGTGGGCCCAGGCGTTGAACTCCCGGAGAAAGCGGTACCACTGCTCCTCGTCCTCCTCTCGATAGGAGTGGATGGGGTCGAGCGAGAGGGTGTCGCCGGCGTGGGTGTAGGACAGGAGCGACCCCTCGTCCTCCTTGATGAAGTAGGAGCCCAGGGGCATGTTGCAGCGGAAGCCGTAGCGGCGGAAGTGGTCCTCGCTGAACTCGACGTAGGCCCTGAGGTTCTCGACCCATGTGTGCCGAGGGAAGGCCCAGAAGGTGAAGGCATACCTGGCCGAAGGAGGGGTCTCCTTGTAGTTCATGATCTTGTCGGGGCCGTACAGGGAGAAGCCGCCGATGGCGCTGAGGGCTCGGTAGGCGAGCTTCTGCGTCCCCAGCCACAGGCGTTCCAACAGGTTCGGCAGGACCGGCGTGGGGACGTAGCGAAGGTTGCGACCGATCAACGCGCCGAAGAACGTCCAGGCCCAGCGCCGCACCAGAGCCAGCCACGACCTCTTTCGGCGGGTTGTCTGATTTCGCGTCTGGAGAACGGTGGTGCCGCCGATGGTCCAGGCCACCATCGTCTCGTTGGCGGCTATGACGCCGTCGACGTGCTGCTGGGTGAGCTTGAAGGTGTCGTGGACCTGGTAGTCGAACTTGACGATCTCCAACGGCTTCACCCGCAGGGTCACCTCGTAGACCACCCGCACAGCCCGTAGCTCGACCGGACGAGGCGCAGGAGCTCGGTGTCGTTGCCTCGAACGCATCTCGAAGCTCCCCGGACGGATCGACCCACTTAATGCGGGTGACGTAGGAGCTGACCTGCCCGAGCTCGACGCCGTCCATGGCGTCCTTGCTGTGGCAGCAGGCCAGGGAGCCGAGGGTGGCGTTGCCGATCTCGATGTTGAGGTGGAACTGCAGGCCGTGCTTGCGCAGCTCGGCGGCGGCGTCGGCGAGCTGGATCCCGGCCTGCGCGGTCACCGTGAGCCCTTGCCTGTCGACGGTGAGGATCCGGCTCATGCGGGACAGCCGGACGACCGTGCCCGTGGACGAAGGGCAGGGGGTGAGCGAGTGGAAGCTCCCCATGGCCCGGACCGGGCTCGGGTACCGTTCGATATCCCGCAGGACGGCCTGCAGCTCGGCCACGCTGGCGGGGGTGACCACCGTCCGGGGACTCGTCGTGATGCCGCCGTCGTAGTTGGTGATGGTCTGCGTCATGTCGCCTTCACGGCGTCCCCCCCTTGGTTGGACGAACTGACACCGAGCGTATGGTGGGCGACTTCACCGGCCGCGCTCCTCGATCAGCTGAGCGATCCCGCGCTCCGCGAGCGCCGCGATCGTCTTCGAGGGCTTCGCGCCCAAGGCGCTCGGGAGGATCGATCCGTCGAGGACCCGCAGAGTGTCCTCGTAGCCGTAGACCCTGCCGTACCCGTCGACCGCACCCTTCGTTGGATCGTCGGCCATCGGGCAGCCCCCCAGCGGATGGGCCGTCACGAACTGCCCCAGCGGCCCGTTGTCGAGGGAGAAGAACGGCGTCCCGCCGATGGCCCCGGAGAGCTCGCTCAGGCCCGCGTCCATCGCGTCGAAGAGCGCCCGGCTTTGATCCTTCGAGAAGGTGACGTCGAAGCGGCGCAGCAGGGGCGTCAGTCGCATCTGTCCGTCGGAGGCGTCCTGACCGATGAACAGGAAGGCGAGCGTGTCGCCCCCGGGGTCCCCGGGACGTAGCTTTGCCTCGCGCGGGGTCATGCTGCGATCGGTCAGGCCATGGCGAGCCGTGGCCTGCTTGGCACGAAGCAGCTGGCGCCGCCACCCGACCAGGCGATTCGCTCCCCGAAGGCCCGCCAGCAAGCCCATATACGAGCGGGGCAGACCGAGATCCTCGATGAGGAAGCGCCTCTCGCCCCAGAGGTCGAGCTTGCTGGTGATCGTCGGTCCGTAGTCGATCTGTGCGCTCTGCGCTTCGGGTGCGCGCGGATCGAAGATCGCTCCCAGAGCATTCCCGTTAGCTGAGAAGCGGGTCCCCAGCGCACGCGAGAGTCGTGGCAGGCGCCGACGGTTCTTCAGCAGCAGCCGGGTCGAGCCGATCGGTTGAGCCGATCGTCTCCGAAGTGGACCGCCACCGGCGTCCGCTCCGCCGCGCGCCCCACGGCGTCGCCCGCCGCGGCAAACGCGCGTGTCTTCGGGATGTCGGGCGTGGGCAGTGGCTCGAGGGCCTCCTCCACCCGCCGGTGTAGGGCTCGAGCGATTTGAGATCGACGCCCGCCGGCCAGTGCTCGTCGAAGACGTCAGGTTTCGCCGACAGCTGGACGTTGGCATAGAGGAGAGAGCCGCCGCCCACGCCGCCCGCGCTGAGCACCGACACGTCGCCGAAGAGACGCACGTCGTACAGTCCGTTCGGGTTGGCCTTGTGGTGCCACAGCAGCCTCGGTGCCTCCTCGGGACCGTCGGCGAAGTCACCGCGCCGGAAGCGCCGGCCGCGCTCGAGGACGCAGACCCCTCCAGCCGGCCTCAGCCAACCGGCATGCGCTCACGCCGCCGCAGAATCCCGATCCGACTACGACGGCGTCGTACTCAGGGCCCACGCGCTCTCCGTTTCGGCGAGCCTCGCCCTCGCATCGGTCGCGACCGTCACGCGGTTTTCTCTCCCGAGGGCAGGAGGCCGCTGTCCCGCACCTCAGCTCAGTATCGCGGCTGGGGAGGCTCGAGCCACGTCTGGCTCTGCCCCAGATCGGCGACGCTCTCAAGTCCCTCCGGCACCTCGGTCGGCGGCTCGCCATAGGTAGGAACCAGCCCTCGAAGTGGTCGTCGAGGATCCCCGTCCCGCTCGGGAAGAAAGCGGTGAAGATCGGCCGCGGCGAGATTTCGAGCTGCTTGAGCGGCTGTACCCGCGGGTGATCACCGATGTCGAGGCGGGCCCTTCGGTAAAAGGGCGACACCCCCATCCTTCCCTTGGCGTGCATGTACGACTCGATCAGCAGGCCCCGGAACTGCGCGTAGCTGACCGCCGACATCCTCAGCGGGACCCACCCATGCTTTGGTCGGTCGATCTCGATCCTCAAAGCGAGCATTCCGTCGTACTGGCTCGTCACCCGGTCGTCGGTGACATGGAAGTCCAAGTTCGCCTGGTGCTTGGGCATGCCCCAGCTGCCCTTGCCGCCCTTGACGGAGACCTCGGAGCTCACCGGCATGTCGTAGACGTACTGGCCGAACCCGTAGCGGTCTCGAAGGATGAGAGGAATAAGGTCTGGCGCCGGCTTTGGCCCCTGAGTGACTCCCGGGGCGATGCTGTACTCGACGTAGCGGCCGATGTCCGTGACCTGTAGTTGACGACCGATCCCAGCAAGAGTCCGCGTCCGAACAGCCGGACCGGGTGTAACTCGTCGCCCGGAAGCAACTGGGCGGACCGGGCAGGATTGACCAGAAATGCGGCCATGAGCACCGGCGTCCGGTCCGAGTTGACGGGCAGGGCGAACGGAATGCCGTCCACGAGTGCGTGTCGGCCCTTCTGTCGCTGGATGCGTGCAGGCAACTTCATCGCCGATCACCTCGCCTTCATGGCCGAAGGCTCGTAGAGGGCAGAGTACCTGGCCCGTTTCTACCGCAGGCGGGTCCTATGAGCTTCCCCGGGCCGGAAAAGGAGCTCGCCAAGCGCGTCGAGGACCTCATCCGGAGCGACGTCGAGGTGTTCGTGACCGAGTTACGGCCGCGCGCGGCGAGGACCAGGGGCAAGGGCAGGGCGCAACGCAAGCATGAGCCAGAGCCCCCACTTTGCTCAGGTGCTCACCCCGAACCCGCCAATTGCTACCCCTCCTGCTCTTCGTCTTGCTAGTCCGAGGCGGTCCCATACCTCCCGCGCCTCGAGCTCGCGGCGCGCGTAGTCGACGCGGCTGTCTGCCTCGGCCTGCGGGTCGATCTCCTGCTCCTCCTCGGGGCTCAGCTGGTCGCGGTCGGTCTCGGGCGTAGCCATCGTGCCTCCCTTCAGAGTGGCTGTGAGCGGTGGGCGTGGCCGTGTGACGGGCGCTCGTCCGTCACTTGATTCCCAGCCCTTCCGGTGTGTAGTGGCCCGGGCATCCGGTGCTCTGATTCGGCCACTGATTGTGTCCGCGAATGTCCGCTTGTCGGAGGTCGCGGTCGGTCCGGTGGCCCGACGGCATCGCCGCCGTATGTGCGTTGGCGACGAGCCACTTCGCCGTTTCGATCTGGGCTTTGGTCGGGCGATCGCCGGTCGTCCCGTAGAAGTGGACGTGGACGTTGTTGGAGTTCGTTCCCGCCACGCCGGCACCCTTCTGACTTACGGGGCGCCCGCAGATGATCTCCCCGGTGTCGGGGATGTTGAAGTGGTAGCTCGACCCGCCCTAGCCCTTATCGCGGTGAAAGCGGTCGTGTTCGCGGGCGATCCTAAGGCCCTCGGCGAGGTTGCGGGCTCGCGGACCGGCCGAGTAGTGAGTGCTCACACGCGTCTCGGGGCCGAGCCCGCCGAACTTCGCCTCCGTCCGGATACCGGCTTCGGCGGCGGAGATGCTGCGCGGATCGCCGTCGGGCGAGGTCTCCTCCTTGGCACGCTCGCCGGCCCGCTCCTTCTGAGTAGCGTTACGGCGCTGCGGAGCCATGACCAGCTCGTGTTGCGTACGCGCTGAGCGCGTCGCCGCGGATACGTCTGGAATAGACCCCGAGCCGATAGACGACCTCGACGGCCAAGCCGTGTGAGAGCGGCCCGTATTCTCCGTCGACGTCGATCTCCCAGAGGCCTAGCGCGTCGGCGGCGCCGTGGCCGTTGAGGGCCCGCTGCAGCTCCTCGATTCCCGCTCCGCTGTCCCCGAAGTTGACCTCCGGGTAATCCCCCTCACCCTCGGGATCATCCTCCGGCGTCTCTTCCCCGTCACCGCCCGCATCGCCGAGGATGTCGTGCCAGCGACTCGCCCTCTCGCGGACCGACCGCGAGTACTCCACACGCCCGACGCCGTTGTAGCGTTCGACTCCGACCTCGTAGCCGTGCTCGTCGATGAGTGATTTCAGGTGGGTGAAGCCGACGAGGATCGAGTTCTCGGGCTTCCAGCAGCCTCCGAGGCGATCGGCCGCATCCTGCAGCGTGTGCCACGTCAGCTGGGTCGGGCCCACGCCCTGGCGCCCGCCCTGTCCGGTCGGGCCGCGGCGCTCCTTGTAGGCCTTGTAGTTGGACTCGGTGACCTCGTCCCAGCCCCAGTCGGAGGTGCCGCCGTTGGGGGCCCGGTCGTTGCCCCAGACGTTCAGCCCGATCTTGCCGTCTCGGCTCGCCTCCTGCTCGAGCAGGCCGATCCCGAGCGACAGCTTCACGCCGGCCTGCTTCGCGCATTCGAGCACGGTCTCCGCCCGGAGCACTCCTCCGCGCTTCATCTCCTCGACGTAGCCGCGCTCTTTACTGGTCATCGTCTCCCTCCATCGAGGTCGGGTATGTGTTCTCGGCGCCGGGACACCGGTACCTCGATCGGGGGCTCGATCAGCTCCGCCACGAGCTCGCCTTCAGCCGGGGCCAGCACCGGATCCTCGGGGCCACGCTCCGCCACCCGCCCCCACCTGCGCGGTACCTTGCGGATGCCGATCGGATAGATGGTCAAACCGCCCTGGTCGAGCCGAAGCCGCAGGAAGTTCTTGTAGTCCGGGATCCCCTGGCAGGCGAGCACCTCGTTCACGTGCCGCGGGACGAACGGGTGGGACAGCACGAGGTAGAGCCCGAAGGTCACGCCTCCCAGCGAGAACCCGACGGCCGCCGAGACCGCAGCGGCCAGCAGTCCTGCGACAGCCCCATCCGCGCCGAACGCCAGCGTGGTGATGAGCGCCGGTAGAGCGGCGAGAACGAGGTGGGCGAGCGCGTGTTGAGCGCCCACCACGAGCCTCGCGAGCGAGCTCCTCGCGCCGGCGTAGCCGAGCAAGGTCCCCGCGATGACCAAGGCGACGGCGACCACCGCCACCCACCATCCCGGGCCGGAGGCGATCGCCGCGAAGAGGGAGGCGCCGATCAGGGCATAGAGGACGGCGAGGAGGGCGCACAGACCGCGCGCGAGCTTTGGCAGGCCCAGCGCTCCCCAGGTCAGCTGCTCGGATTCTTCGGCGGAAGGAAAGCATTCGACGAGTCGGTGCGGAGTCCGGTGACCTGGGAGCCGGAGCTCCGAATTGAGCTGGTGAGTCGGGTACAGGTAGGCGCCGCCGCCACCCGCAGTGATGAGCTGGTCTTCGCCCTCGATCGCGTAGCGCGCGTAGTGGTGAAGGTCGCCGGTGAGGGTGACGGCCACCTCGGCGCCCGCCGGCTTCACGACGTGCTCCTTGAAGTAGCGCAGGTTGCGGTGCGAGGCCGGCTCGTGGCCCGGGCGGACCTTGACCCAGCTCGGCTTGCCCGTGACAAGGATCACCCGATCGCCACGACGGAGGCCGACCCCCTTGAAATAGGCGAGCTGAGAATCGTCGATGTAGGTGTCGAGCTGTATGTCGATGCCGAGCAGCCACCAGCGATGGGGCAGCCTCAGCGCGAAGTAGCTCCGCCTCTGGCGCGTCTTCCACGCGCCGATGTCGCGCTCGGCGCAGAAGACACGCAGAAAGTTCGTAAGGCCGTCGTACCAGTCGTGGTTTCCGGGAATCGCGAGCAGGTCAGGCTGCGGCGAGACCGGGCCCGGGAGGGCGGCCGCGTAGGGCCCGCGCAAGCGGTTCTCGTAGTCGGCCCGCGTCGGAACGGAGTAGACCTCGTCGCCGCCCATGACCAGCGCCCGCCCGCGCGGAAGGTCGTAGTCGCGTCCGCCGTCCCGAACTCCCAAGCGGGGGCGACCGAGCAGGCATGCGACCGCGTACGTCGAGTCGAAGCCGTCGGCGAGGTCGGCGACGAAGTCGAGCCACAGAGCGCCGTCGCTCTTGTCCACCTCCCCGTAGGCGACCGGTCGTCCGGGCTCTGGATCGAGCGCCGCCTGGAACTCACGCTTGTCGGCGTACTCACCGAAGAGGCTCGAGACGCCCACCCGCAAGGCGGCTTCGACCAAGATCCTGGGGCTTAGCCAGCTCACCATCGGCTGCGGCATGAAGCTCAGTTGAGGAGCATCCACGCGGTGCGGCCAGGGCGGTTCAGGGGCGTCTGGTGGCATCCAGGGCACGTCCTCCTCTCGAGGCAGACCGGGCAGAGACCTTTACACAAAGGAGGATCGGAGGTTTTCTCAGCCGATGACTCCATTGCCATGCGCCGCTCGAGGGGCGGCAGCATGTGGGACCTTGCGTGCTGGACTGCCACGTAACCGTTCCGCGGTCCTATGAGTGGGAGAGATCGCCTGCGCGAGCTTCCGCGCCCGCCCCAAACGCCGTATAGTCGCCCGCCACACCTCTGGAGGAGATGAGCATGCACCGCTGCCGCGACCCGCTCCACTGCCTGCTGACGCCGGCGATCCTCGAGAACATCGCTCGCAAGGGCGACGAGTCCCAGCGCGATTGGGCGGTGCGAGCGCTGAACCGCGACCAGTCGATCCGGATGGCCCGGGTCCAGAACGCGAAGGTGCGCGGGCGCGGTCCGCGCGAGGGCGCCGACGCGCTGGCGGTCGAGCCGACGGCGAAGCCGAACCGGATCATTAGGAGCGCCGAAGGATCGGAGAGCGTGCGCGGCAAGATCGTGCGGCGCGAGGGCGACCCGCCGAGCGGGGACACGGCCACCGACGAGGCCTACGACGGCTTCGGCGACACCTTTAACTTCTTCCTCGAGACCTACGGGCGCAACTCGATCGACGACGAGGGCATGCCCCTGCGGGGCGTCGTCCACTTCGGGGCGCAGTACCCGAACGCTTTTTGGGACGGCAAGCGAATGGTCTTCGGCGACGGCGACGGACAGGTCCTCGGGAGGATGACGGCCTCGCTCGACGTCATCGGTCACGAGCTCGGGCACGGGGTCACCGAGGACGAGGCCGCGCTCGAGTACTTCGGCCAGTCGGGGGCGCTCAACGAGTCGATGTCGGACGTCTCCGGCTCCCTGGTCAAGCAGCGCAAGCTCAACCAGACCTCCGAGCAGGCCGACTGGCTGATCGGATCCGAGGTCTGGACGCCGGATATCGCGGGCGACGCCCTGCGCTCCATGAAGGCTCCCGGCGAGGCCTACGACGACCCGCTCGTCGGGAGGGATCCCCAGCCGGGGCACATGCGCGACTACGTCGACACCGTCGAGGACAACGGCGGGGTCCACATCAACTCGGGCATACCGAACCACGCCTTCTACTTCGTCGCGACGGGCCTCGGCGGCTACGCCTGGGAGCGCGCCGGACGGGTCTGGTACGAAGCCCTTCGCCATCCGACCCTCAAGCCGACATCGGGCTTTTGGCGCTTTGCCGGCCTCACCCGACGCGTCGCCGGGCGGCTCTACGGCAGGGATAGCGGCGAGGTCAAGGCGGTTCAGGCCGGCTGGGAGGCGGTCGGCCTCCAGCTGCGGTAGCGCGGGAGTGCGCCTCGACGTGGTCCGAAGCGGGGGGTTCGCGAACCTGCGGGTCCCGGCTCACCTCGACACGAGCGACCTTCCGCCCGAGGAGGCACAGGAGATCGAGGCGCTCGTCGGACGGATCGATCTAGAGGACCTCGCTGAGAGATCGCCCCTCCGCGGCCGGGGGGTGGACCGCTTCCAATACGACCTCACGGTCGTCCGTGACGGCGAGGAGCACCACGTCACCGCTTCGGAGAACGAGATATCGCCGGACCTGCGCGCCCTGATCGACAAAGTGCTCACCCACGGGTCGCCAAGCGGGCGCTCGCCGACGAGACCGGAGTAGGGCGGCGATGACCGAAGAGCACTTCGACGCGATCGTCGTCGGCTCGGGCTTCGGCGGCTCGGTGGCCGCCTACCGCCTCGCCGAGGCCGGTCGGCGCGTGTGCCTGCTCGAGCGAGGCAGGGCCTACCCGCCCGGGTCGTTCCCGCGCAGCCCCTACCGGATGCGCGAGAACTTCTGGGACCCGAGCGCGGGCCTGCTCGGACTCTTCAACGTATGGTCGTTCCCGGGGATCGCCGGGGTGGTGGCCAGCGGACTCGGCGGAGGCTCGCTCATCTACGCCAACGTCCTGCTGCGCAAGGACGCCTCCTGGTTCGTCCGCGACGCGGTCGCCGACGGCGTTCTCGAGCGCTGGCCGGTCACCTACTCCGACCTCGAGCCTCACTACGGCCAGGTCGAGCGGATGCTTAAGCCCGTCCCCTACCCGCTCGCCGAGCAGACGCCGAAGACCCGCGCGTTTCGGGCGGCGGCCGAACGGGAGGGCCTCGACTGGTCCCTGCCGCCGCTCGCCGTCACCTTCGCCAACGAGGGCGGGGAGGCCGGCACCGGCGAGCAGGTCCCCGGCAGCGAGGACAACCTGCACGGGACCCCGCGCTTCACCTGCCGCCTGGTCGGCGAGTGCGACCTCGGCTGCAACTTCGGCTCGAAGAACACGCTCGACTTCACCTACCTGTCGGCGGCCAAACGCGCGGGGGCCGACCTGCGCACCCTCAGCGAGGTGCGATCGCTCGAGCCCGCATCCGGGGGCCGCTACCGCGTCGGGTACGTCGACCACGCCCAAGAACCGGCCGACCGGGTGACCCTGACCGCCGACCGGGTCGTGCTCGCGGCGGGTACTTTCGGCTCGACCTACCTCCTCCTGCGCAACCGAAGCGCCTTTCCGAAGCTGAGTCCCCGCCTCGGGCAGCGCTTCTCGGGCAACGGCGACCTGCTCACCTTCGCCACGGGCGCCCAGGACGAGGTTGGAGCAGGCAGCGTCGCCCGCGTGCTCGACCCGAGCTACGGCCCGGTCATCACGAGCGCCGTCCGCGTCGCCGACGAGCTCGACCCCGGTGGCTCGGGCCGTGGCTTCTACCTCGAGGACGCCGGGTTCCCTGGCTTTGTCACCTGGGCGCTTCAGGTGATCGACACCCCAGGGGTGCTCTGGCGCCTGCGAACGGCGGCGGTCCTGCGCCTGCGCGACTGGCTTCGGCGCGGCCCGGATCCGGACCTCGGTGCCGAGCTCTCGGCGCTGTTCTCGAGGACCGACCTCTCGGCCGGCGTCCTCCCGCTCCTCGGCATGGGGCGCGACGTCCCCGACGGGACGATGCGCCTGAGGCGGGGGCGCCTCGACCTCGACTGGCGCAAGCATAAGTCCGGCGCCTACTTCGACCGGGTCCGGGCCGTGTCTGAGCGGGTCGCCAGGGCCCTCGGCGCCGACTTCCACGAGAACCCGCTCTGGCATATCGGGCGGGTCATCACCGTCCACCCGCTCGGGGGGTGCCCGATGGGCGACGACCGGCGTGAGGGCGTTGTCGACTCCTTCGGCGAGGTATTCGGCTACCCGGGCCTGTTCGTGGCCGACGGAGCGGTCATGCCGGGCCCCGTCGGCCCCAACCCGAGCCTTACCATCGCCGCGCTTGCCGACCGCTTCTCAGACCGGATGATCGAGCCAGTAGAAGGGGGCCACACGTGACCAGCGTGAGCTTTACCGAGAAGATGAAGGGCCACGTGGCCTTTGGTGAGCAGGACTTCGCCCAGGGGGAGCGGCTGGGCCGGGAGCAGGGCACCCCGCTGATGTTCCACCTGACGATCGAGACCGACGACTTCGACCGGTTCCGATCCGATCCTCGCCATCCGGCGATCCCGCGGGGCTGGATCGAGTGCGAGGCGGTGGGCGGGCGACTTGCGGTGGAGCGAGGCCTGTTCAACCTCTTCGTCGACCACTCCGACGGAGGCAAGCGGATGCTCTACCGCCTGCACTTCCGCGACGGCGCCGGGCACCCGCTGACGCTCACGGGCTTCAAGGTCGTGCGCGACCATCGCGGCCTCGATCTCTGGCCGGACACGACCACCCTCTACAGCCGCCTCCTATCCGGGCACGTCGAGGCCTCGGAGGAGTCCGAGGCGGGGCTCGTCGCCTCGGGCGTCGTGCGGATTCTGCCGCTCGACTTCGCCCGCCAGCTCACCACCTTCCGTGCCCGCGGGGGCTCGCTGGGCGATCGCGCCCGGGCGCTGGCCGGCTTCGCGGCCGTCTTCTTCGGCGACCTCTTCAAGGTCTACGGGGCGCGGGCTTCGGAGGCCGACACCGCGACGCCGGGCGCAGACGACCCTCCGCCCACCGAGCCGCGATCCCGACCGGCCCCCGGCCGCCCTCGGCCGGCTCGACCCGGAGACCACCTCGAGCACCGCGTCGTGCCCTTCGAGGCCGGCGACGGGATGGCCCTCGACCTGGTTCACGTCGTGGGCGGCGAGCCACCGCGGAAGGGGCCGGTGCTGCTCGTCCACGGCGCCGGGGTGCGCGCCAACCTGTTTCGCTCGCCGGTCTCCACGACCTTCGTCGAGCATCTGGTCGCCGAGGGCTACGACGTCTGGCTCGAGAACTGGCGCGCGTCGATCGATCACGAGCCGAATCGCTGGACGCTCGACCAGGCCGCGGTGCTCGACCACCCCCGGGCGGTCAAGAAGGTCCTCTCCGAAACCGGCGCCGAGGACGTGAAGGCCGTCATCCACTGCCAGGGCTCGACCTCGTTCATGATGTCGGCCGTCGCGGGACTGGTCCCCGAGGTGAGCACGGTCGTGGCCAACGCGGTCACCCTGCATCCGGTCGTCCCGGCGGTCTCCGAGTTCAAGATCAGGCGGCTGCTTCCGCTCGTGGGCCTCCTGACCGACTACCTGAACCCCCAGTGGGGCCTCGACGCGCCGACCCCCGTCGCCAAGGCGCTCGACGGCTTCGTCAGGCTGACCCACCACGAGTGCGAGAACCCCGTGTGTAAGTGGTCCTCGTTCACCTACGGAACGGGGTTCCCGACTCTCTGGGCCCACGAGCACCTGAACGAGGAGACCCATGAGTGGCTCAAGGACGAGTTCGCCAGCGTGCCGATCACCTTCTTCGAGCAGATGTCGCGCTGCATCGAGGCCGGCCACCTGATCTCCGTGGAGGACAGGCCCGAGCTCCCCGCGTCGTTCGTCGCCGAGGAGCCGAAGACCGACGCTCGCTTTGCCTTCCTGGCGGGCGAGCGCAACCGCTGCTTCCTGCCGGTCAGCCAGAAGCGGACCTTCGACTTCTTCGCCTCCTGGCGCCCCGGCTACGACGCCTTTCACGTCCTGCCCAACTACGGCCACCTCGACCCGTTCATGGGCAAGCACGCCGCCGACGATGTCTACCCGCTCATCACCGCGGAGCTCGATCGCGGGCGGGGCTGAGGGGCTGCGCTCGGCGCTTCTCGTCGCGGCGCCGTCGCCGACGGAGACGCCCGAATCAGCCGAGAGCCGCCCGTGTCCCGGGGCCGACGATGCCGTCGACGTCCAGACCTCGAGCGCCTTGGAACCGGCGCACCGCGGCATCGGTATCGGGACCGAAGACCCCGTCTACGTCGAGCGGTCCGAAGCCGAGCTCCACGAGTCGGCGCTGGATCCAGCCGACCTCCTCTCCGCGCATGTAAGGCCGAGTGAGCATCGGCATGCCTGGAGTCACTCGACCCGAGAGCCGGACTCCGAAGTGGACGTGATTGAAGTGGTTGCCACCCTGGGTCGTCCTCCACAGAAGCTGCGCCCGAGCGGCGCCGTGGGAGGTCGTCAGCACCCCCCCGCGCCAGCCCGGGTGGCCGAGGGCGCGGGCGATATCGCGGGCGGTCTTGTCCATCTGCGGGGTCGGGCTCGAGCCGTTCGACAGGTCGGCGGCGAACGCCATCTTCTGGCTCACGTGATGATCGGAGCCGGAGCTGAGGATGCTTCGCTTGGTCGAGGTCACCGTGAGCCCGTTGTCGGTGGCGATTCGAATCGCCCGTCGCACCGACGCCTCTGACCCGCCCCAACCACCTCCCGGTCTCAGGAACTGTCCGGGAGTGAGCCCGCGCGCTTCCGCCCCAACAGACCGGCGCTCGTCGTCCGCTCGGACGAGCTCGTCGAGCGCGCGGATCTCTTCCTCCCCGAGACTCGAGAAGTCCTCGGCCTCCTCGGAGGGGACACGTCCCTCCTCGGATACGTGCTCGCACGCGTCGCCCTCGATCCCAGCCTGATCGACCGCCTCCTCCTCGGAGAGATCGTCGGTGACGACCTCGTCGACGAGCTCCGAGTCCCGGGCTTCCATGGATCCGCCCCCCCAATGGTCGTATGTAACCGTTCTGCCGCGCGGCACTGATGCTCGAAGTCGACCCAGCGCGCTGCGATCGTACCGACCAGATCTCAGCCCGGCCCTTCGCTAGTCAGCCAATCGCTCGTACGCCGGCAGCGTCAGGAAGTCCACGAACTCGTCGGCCAGCGCCACCTCCTCGAAGATCTCCCGCGACAGGTCCGGCCGGCCCTCCCGCTTGAACCACTCGTCGTCGCCGATCTCGCCGCGGATCCGCTCGAGCTCCTCGCTCTCGAGCTCCTGCACGAGCTCGTGCGTGATCTCGCGGCCGTCCTCGAGGTTGCACTCGTGGTGCAGCCACTGCCAGACCTGCGCGCGGGCGATCTCGGCGGTCGCTGCGTCCTCCATCAGGCCGTAGATCCCGGCCGCGCCGTTTCCCCGCAGCCACGCCGAGATGTACTGGATGCCGACGTTGACGTCGCTGCGCAGCCCGGCCTCGGTGATCTCCTCCGGGCCGCCCGCCGACGCGGCGTCGAGCAGGTCGTCGGCTGAGACCTCGACGTCGTCGCGCTGTCGATCGACCTGGTTGGGGCGCTCGCCGAGCACCTTGTCGAACTCCTCGAGGGCCGGGGCGACGAAGTCGGGATGGGCGATCCAGGCGCCGTCGAACCCGTCGCCGGCTTCGCGCGACTTGTCCTCGCGGAGCTTGGCGGTCGCCTGCTCGTTCGCCTCCTCGTCGTCGCGGCTCGGGAGGAAGGCCGACATGCCGCCGATGGCGAGGGCTCCGCGACGGTGGCAGGTGGCGACGAGCAGCTCGGTGTAGGCGCGCATGAAGGGCACGGTCATCGTCACCTTGCCGCGATCGGGGAGGATGAACTCCGGCCGCTCGCGGAAGCACTTGATCATCGAGAAGATGTAGTCCCAGCGGCCGGCGTTGAGGGCGGCGGGGCGTTCGTGCAGCTCGTAGAGGATCTCCTCCATCTGGAAGGCCGCGGGGATCGTCTCGATCAGGACGGTGACGTTGATCGTCCCGCGGTCGAGCCCGAGCTCGTCCTCGGCGAAGCGGAAGACGTCGTTCCACAAGCGCGCCTCGTAGCGGCTCTCGAGCTTCGGCACGTAGAAGTACGGTCCCGAGCCGCGGTCGAGCAGCCGGCGCGCGTTGTGGAACAGGTAGAGGCCCGCGTCCACGAGCGAGCCCGACATCCGGCGCCCGTCCATGACCAGGTGCTTCTCGTCGAGGTGCCACCCCCGCGGGCGCGCGACGATCGTGGCGAGCTCCTCCCCGAGGCGGTACTCGCCCTTCTCGGGGTCCTCGAACTCGAGCCGGCGCTCGATCGCGTCGATCAGGTTGGCCTGGCCTTCGATCATGTTCCCCCAGGTGGGGGAGTGCGAGTCCTCGAAGTCGGCCATGAAGCCGTCGGCGCCCGAGTTGAGGGCGTTGATGATCATCTTCGGCGTCGTCGGGCCGGTGATCTCGACGCGGCGGCGCTGCATGTCGTCGGGGGCGGGCGCGACCTGCCAATCGCCCTCACGGACCTCGCGGGTATCGGACAGGAAGTCGAGCGTCCCGCCGGAGTCGAGCCGCGCCTGGCGCTCGACCCGGCGAGCCAGGAGGTCGAGCCGGCGGGCGTCGAACTCGCGGTGCAGGCCGGCCAGAAACCCGAGCGCGTCGTCGGTGAGGACCTCGGCGCCGCGGGCGTCCACGCGCCCTTGGACGTCGACTTTGGATGCGGGGAGGGTCATCCCGCGGTTCACCTACCCGCCGCCCGCCCGGGCCTACACCACGAGCCGCACGAGGCTCAGCCGGCCTCGGGATCGGGTAGCAGCCCGGCCGCCCCACCCCCCGGCTCTCGCCCTCGCCGGACGTCCTCGTATACGCGCGCGACCCCCGCGGCCAGGGCCGGCCAGGCGTACCGCACCCGACTCCGCTCGTAGGCGGCCTCGGCGAAGGCGGCGCGCCGGCCCCCGTCGTTGACCGCCTCGACGAGCGCGCCGGCGAGCGCGTCTTCGTCGTCGGGCGGTACGAGCCAACCCGTCTCGCCGGGTTCGACGATCGTCGCCGGGCCGTGCGCGTCGATCGCGATCGCGGGGAGGCCGCAGGCCATGCCCTCCACGAGCACCTGCCCGAACTGCTCGTGCACCGAGGCGAGCACGTTCACGTCGGCGGCGTTGAGGGCGTCGGGGAGCTCGTCGTGGGACCGCCAGCCGGCGAGGAAGACGTCGGCGGCGCCGCAGCCCTCGATGGCCTCGAGCGGATGCTCTCCCTCCCACTCACCGGGGTGTCCACCGAGCAGGACGAGCGGTGCCGGCCGCACGAAGTCCTCGCGCGCCCGCGCGTAGGCGCGCACGAGCAGCGGCAGCCGCTTGACGGCGGTGAAGCGACCGACGTAGAGCAGTACGGGAGCCTCGCCATCGGCGAAGGGTCCGAGGTCCTCCTCGGCGTAGGCCACGCTTCCCTCCTCGCCCCCGGGCCGCCAGCCCCGCGGCTCCTCGACGAGCCATCGGCGCCAGAGCTCGAGCCGCTCGGCGCCGGTCCGCCGCCGGCGGTCGAAGCCCTCCGGCTCGAAGCCGTTGGGCGCCCACACCACACGCTCGCGCTCGACCCCGAGGAGGTCGGGAACACGGCGCACGGCGTCGGGCGAGAGGACCAGGAGGCGCTCGCACCGGCGCGCCCAGCCGCGCATCCGCTCCGCCCAGGCCGCGGCGTGGCTCCAGCCCTCGGGCGGTCCCCGCTCGATGGCGTCGAGCATGAGCAGCTCGGTTCCGTGCAGGTGGCCGACGACGGGCACGTCGGGGAAGGAGCGCGCCGCGGCCTCGTTCAGAGGGGTCAGGTGGTGAAGGTGGAGGACGTCGGCGTCGCCGGCCTCCGCCGTCTCGAGCTCGCGCTGCCACGTGGCGACCAGGCGCTCGTAGGCCTGATCGTCTACGCGCGCGAAGACGCGGTCGGGCGCGCCCGGCCGATCCTCGTAAGAGGGTTGGAAGGGCGGATCGGCGGCGGGCGGATCCTCGGCGGTGCGGGCGGCCGAGTAGTCGACCGCGGCGACGTCGGTGCCGGAGAAGAAGGTCGCGGCGTGGGTCGGCTCGCCGGGCACGCCGAAGGAGCCCGCGGCCACGCGCACCTCCCATCCCGCCTGAGGCAGGAAGCGAGCGAGGTAGCGGACCACGTGCGACGAGCCGCCGCGGGGATAGAACAGGAGTCCCAGGAGCGCGCGATGGCTCAGACGATCACCGGCACCGTGGCTCCGCGCCCCCCGGTCACCACGCGTAGCCTGCCCTCGAGCCCGAACTGCATTCCTGCATCATCCCGCCCGGCGCGGGCGCGACGGCTCGCGCTCCGGACCGTTCCATTCCAGAGGAGAACTCAACACGTGAAGTCCCACACCGTCTACCGCACCTTCGAGACCGAGCAGCGTCGCGAGTTCATCCGCCTGGGCGAGGACGTCCAGGGCGCCGTCGACGAAGCCGGGATCAGCGAGGGCCTCGCGCTCGTCTCGGCCATGCACATCACCGCGGGGGTGTGGATCAACGACGACGAGCCGAACCTCTTGGAGGACACCCTGGAGTGGCTCGACAAGCTCGCGCCGCCGAGCTGGCGCGAGCCCGCCAACGACGTGGCGGGGGCGCTCGGCCCCGATCCCGGCGACTTCCGCCACCACCGCGGTGGCGAGGACAACGGCGACGCCCATTGGAAGAACCTGCTGGTCCACCACCAGGCGATCGTCCCGGTCACCGACGGCCGGCTCGACCTCGGTCCCTGGCAGCAGATCTTCTACTGCGAGTTCGACGGCGGGCGGGAGAAGCGGCTGGTCATCAAGGTGATCGGGGAGTGACCTGCGCGAGGCGGGGCGTTCCCGTCCGGCCGCCTCACTTCAGCGGATCGTGTCCCCAGTTCATGAGCGAGTAGCGCCAGCGGGTCTGGTCGACGTCGCCCGCGGGCCTCTGCTCGAGGTGCCGATGCACGTAGCCCTGCACCTTGTTCATGTGGTCGAGCGGCGCATGCACCTGGCGCCGACGGACTCGGCCGCTACCGGCCGGTGTGCGTGAGATACCCCGCGCGCCCGAGCACCTCGCGGGCGGGGGCGTCGCTCGGCAGCAGCGAGAACACGACGAAGTCGGGGCGGCGGCCCTTCATCGGCCGATAGGAGCGCAGGACGCCCTCGCGGGTGTAGCCCGCGGCCTCCGCCACCCCCTGCGAGGGGCCGTTCTCCGGCTCGACGAGCAGCTCGAGCCGCTCGAGCCCGAGCTCCCCGAGCGCCCACTCCGAGATGACTCCGAGCGCGCGCAGCGCGACCCCCTGGCGCCGAGCCCTGGCCGCCACCCAGTAGCCGATCTCGCCGCGCCCGCTGCGCCGGTCGAGCAGGGTTACCTCGATCGAGCCCAGGAAGTCACCGACCTCGGCGCCGACCACGGCGAACGGCGCGGCCTCCCCCCGCGACAGGCGCTCGTTCTGACCGGTCACGAAGGCCCGCGCCTCGCTCTCGCTGTAGGGCGAGGGCACCACCGTCCAGCGCGGAATCTCCGGATCCCGCGCCGCCTCGACCAGGGCGGGCACGTCGGTCTCGCGCCAGCGCCGCAGCCGCACGCGACCGTCGCTCAACCCATACTCAGGAACGCGGATCTGGGGCACGGCGAAGGGCAGGGGTCGACATGACGGGACCGGTTGCGACCGTAGCGCAATCGCGTGGCGAGATACCCGCGGCCACCGCACGGCAAGCACCGCTACCCGCGACGGCACCGCGGGCACCCAAAGGCCGCCGCGACCCGCGGGCGAGGGGACCGGCGCGGGCGCTGCGACGTCATGCGTGCGCCCCTTCCTCCGCCGACGCGAGCACCGCGGCCAGCACCGCCTCGGTGTCGAGCAGGTCGCCGAGCACGACGTCGGCGCCCGCCTCGGCGAGCGCCTCCGCGCCGTAGAGGCCGGTCGCCACCCCGACGACGCGCGCGCCCCCGCCGCGGCCGGCGGCGACGTCGAGCGGGGTGTCGCCGATCAGGACGGTTTGCTCGGGCGCTTGGCCATGCCGGGTGGCGGTCCGCTCCCGGGCGATCGAGACCAGCGTGGGGCGGTGGCGGTCGTCGGAGCCGTAGGCGCCGATCTCGAGGTCGAGCGCGGGCAGCAGGAGACCAAAGGCGCCGAGCTTGACCGCCGCGTTCGGCTTTAGGTTCCCGGTGAGCAGCGACTGGACGACTCCGCTTGCCTCGGCGAGCGCCGCTATGGCATCGTGGGCGCCCGGCAGCGCCCGTCCCCGCTCGCGCATCGCGGGCTCGAGCTCGGCCAGCGCCGCGGCGAGCTGGCGAGCGAATTCGGGCCAGAGCCGCTCGGGCTCCTCGATCCCGTTGCGCTCGAGGGTTTCGAGACCGATCTCGTGGTCAGTCCGGCCGGCCATCTCCGGGAGCTCGGCCGCAGGTCGTCCCACCGTCCGCTCGAACGCGAGCGGGAAGGCGTCGGGGCCGATCCCGGCGCTGTCGACCAGGGTCCCGTCGACGTCCCAGAGAACGAGCCGCACCGTTCGAGACTAGTCAGCTGCGCCGGCGGGGTAGGCCGCCAACTCGGACCGAACAGGTACGAGCCGGCGGCTGCGGGGTAGGTGTGAAGGCATGCCCATGGCTTCCTCAGCCGCACCCGTGCTCGACGATTGGCTCCGCAGACCGGTCGTGCGTACCCACCACCGCCACGCCGCCCAGGCCTCCCCGGACATCCTCTGGCACGCCGCCGAGGACGTCAGGCTTAGCGAGACCAGGCGGCTCGGGCGCCTCGTCCACTGGCGCATTCCCGGGCTCTCCGGCGACATGACCTACCGCCAGCTCTTCCGCTGCCCCCCGTTCGTGTTGCTCGAGGAGGGCGAGCGCCACTCGCTTTCGGGCCTGTGCGGCAACATCTGGACGCTCAAGCGCGACTATCCCCAGATCGACGGGCCGGAGGAGTTCCTCGCCTACGACGAGCCGGGCAACGTGCGGGCCCTGTTCGCGCACTGGATCGAGGAGCTGGGCGCCGGACGCTCGGAGCTCGTGAGCGAGGCCCGTATCGAGCCGGTCGACGCGCGCTCCAAGTGGAGGCTGCGGGCGCTGTGGCGGGTGGTCGGACCCTTCGAGCCCTTCATCGCCAAGGAGCCACTGCCGCTGGCCGCTCGCGCGGCGGAGGAGCGCGAGCGGGGCCAGAGATAGGGTCGGAGCGCCTGCGGCGCGCCGCTCAGCCCCCCGCGGTGCCCCGCTCGAGGCCCGCGAGCTGGGAGCTGTCGCGCCAGACCGTCCGCCGCCCCCGGCGCAGCCCGACGCGGACGAGGCCGGCGAGGTACTGCTCCGCTCCCGGCTCGCTGCGCCGCTCCTCCGGTATCGGAACCGGCAGGCGGTGTGGCTCCGTTCCGTTCGACTCCCCCTCCAGCTCCACGCCGTAGCGGGGACCGCGGCCGCGGAGCCGCCAGCTGCTCCCGTCCGCCGAGGCGCTGACCAGCGCCCCCGGAAGGCCGAGCCGCGCGACCTCGTCGCCGACGCGGACGACGATCGCCGTGGCCGATCCGAGCGCGTGCGAGCCGAGCGCCACCTGACCGCCCGCGAAGGCAACGCAGGCGTCGGAGCGGTCGAATCCTTGGGCCTGCCCCCACCACCACCGGTCCGGAAAGCTGGCGCCCCAGTTCTTCTCGCCGTAGGCCGTGGCGCCGCCGAGGTCGACCTCCTCTTCCCCCAGGCGCGCCCGGCCCTCGACCCGCGCGCCGAGCAGGTGGGGATGCCAGTACTGGCTCAACCCGGGCACCGCGCCGGGGAGACCGAGCCCGCCAAAGGCGCGACGCGGCCATGGCGTGCGTTCGCGCAGACGCACGTCGATCTCGTCACCGCCGAGCCGCAGGTCGAGCCGGTCCGGTCCCGCGCGCAGGGCCGAGCCCACGGCGAGCCCTTCCCGCCCGACTGTCGGAGCCGAGACGATCTCCTCGCGCACCAGGCCGCCGGGGTGGGCGGCGAGCGCGACGACCGCCCAGCTCCCGCCGGCGGCGGGCCGGCACACCCCGCACAGGGCGACGAGCACCCGTCCCGACGCGGCGTCGGTCAGGCGCCAGTACCACCCCTCCATCGCGACTCCGTGCGCGGCGAGCGGATCGCCGAACGGCGGGTCGGCGCCGGTGCGGCGATAGGCCTCGAGGAGCTTCCGGACGAGGGGCGAGCGGGCCCATCGCCCGGGCGTGAGGATCACCCCGCCGCGGCCTCGCGCACGCCGTCGTAGTCGTCGGCGAGCTCCGTGCGCACGAGGGCCGCGACAAGCCGCGGCAGCTCGCGCTCGGAGACCAGGTCGGCGAGCGCGTCGGCGTCCTTGCCAAGATCGAGGCGCTTGGCGGCGTCGAGCGCGCGCCGATCGGCGAACGGGCGCAGCTCGTCCCAGGTCGCCTGGGCCTCGCGGAAGAAGATGTCGACGCCGACGTCGCCGATCCCCTTGAGCTCCTTCAGCAGGGAGCGCTCGTGCTCGGGCTCGCACCCGGCCTCCTCGCGCAGGCGGCGCAGGTCGCCGCCGTAGCGGTCCAGCAGGATCTCGCAGGTGTCGCCGAGCATCGTCGCCGTTCTTTCGTCGAAGCGGGCGTAGCCGGATGCATTGAGCGTCCTCACGCGCTCCTTCCAGGTCGCGTCGGCCAGCTTCTGCGGCGTGGTCCAGCCCTGCTCGGCGAGGGCGGCGGCCGCCTGAACGGCGAGCTCGGCGCCGATCCGGGCGCTGAACAGAAGCGACGCGCATAGCCAGCGAAAGAGCGGGGACGGCGTCCCCTTCTCGATGTCGATCCCCAGCTCGTCGCAGTAGGTCCGACCGTGGCGCTCGAGGAGCGCCCCGAGGATCGCGTCGCGGCTCGGCTTGGCCACTACAGACCGAGCGGGGACGCGAGCGCAAGCGATGCGGCAACGACGCCGAGGGCGGCGCAGGTGCGGATCAAGAGTTGCTCCCTGTGGCGGTCGGTTGGCATCGACGATGTTACGTACTCGGGACTGAGGCATCGCGCCAACATCGGTGTAGGAACCGCGGGCCTGGGAAAGGCTCCACCCCTAGGGTGCGGCGGCCTCGCCCGTCCGGCTTCCGACCAACCGACCCCCGAGGAGGACACGAATGATCCTGCGAATCGACCGCCTGCAGATCGAGATGGACATGCCGGAGCAGCCCGACCCGGCCGCCGCCGCGATCGTGCAGGAGCTCCTCGGCGGGCGCTTCGGCGAGATGTCGACGTTCATGAACTACACGTTCCAGTCATGGAACTTCCGCGGCCGCGAGAAGGTCCGGCCCTACTACGAGCTGATCGCCAACATCGGCACCGAGGAGTACGGCCACGTCGAGCTCGTGGCCTCGACGGTGAACGGCATGCTGACCGGCTCGAGCTCGGGCGGCGACCCGACCGACACCCCGCTCGCCGGCGTCATGCCGCCGCCGAACCCCCACCACTTCATCGTCCAGGGCCAGACGGCGGCCGCCGCCAACTCGCTCGGCCAGCCGTGGCAGGGCGACTACGTCTTCAACTCGGGCGACCTCGTCCTCGACCTGCTGCACAACTTCTTCCTCGAGTGCGGCGCGCGGACCCACAAGATCCGCGTCTACGAGATGACCGACCACCCGATCGCCCGCCAGATGCTGGGCTACCTGTTCGTGCGCGGCGGCGTGCATGCCCTCGCCTACGCCAAGGCGCTCGAGGAGCTGACCGGCGCGACGGTCTCGAAGCTGCTCAACATCCCGAACATCCCGAACTCGGCCTTCCCGGAGACCAAGAAGTGGGAGGACCAGGGCTCGCACCGGACGCTGTACCGCTTCAGCGAGACGGACTTCCACAACCTCGGGGCGGTGTGGAAGGGCGTGCATCCGGACGACGGCGAGGAGGTCGGGGTGGAGCAGGGTCCGCCGGACGGTGGGCAGCCGGCTGATTTCCCGGAGAGCCCGGAGCACTTCGTGCCGGGGTATGACCCGGGTGAGATGGCGGAGATCGCGAAGAAGATGATGGACTCGAAGTAGGGCGCTGCCCCGAGCGCAGCGCCGCCACCACACGCGCGTATCTTTGGCCGTGTGGGCGGGCGTACCCTCGAGCTGGTCGACCTCGAGCCGGAGATCCGGCGCGTCGGCCGGGCGCTGGCCGGCGGGCTGGCGGCGCACGCGCGTACTCCGCTCGAGGCCCTCGACCGCAAGGCGATGGAGCTGGCCGAGCACGACGCGCGCCTGCGGGCGGCGCTGTTCCGGCTCGTGGACGTCACGCCCGCGTGCCGCTCGCTCGACGACCTGGCCGGCCACCTGAAGGAGTACCTCGCTGAGGTGGAGGTGCGGCCGCCCTCGCTCGACGCGGCGATGCGGGCAGCCCACACCAAGGCCGGACGGATCGCGCTGGGCGCCGCGGCCGCCGGCGGCGTGCGCCACATCGGGCACCGCTTCATCGTCGGAGAGTCCCCGCAGGCCGCGCTGGGCGCGATCGAGCGCTCCTGGCGGGACGGCATCGGTACCTCGCTCGACTTGCTCGGGGAGGCCACGATCACGCAGCCGGAGGCCGACCGCTACGCCGAGCGCTGCCGCGACGCGATCGACACGCTGGGGCGCGCCGCCCGGCACTGGCCGGAGCGGCCGGCGCTCGAGCGCGACTCGGTCGGGCCGCTCTCGCGCGCGAACGTCTCCGTCAAGGTCACTGCGCTCACGCCGCTGTTGCGCCCCGAGGCGCCGCACGTCGGTCGCGAGGACGCCGCCGGGCGCCTGCGCCTGCTACTGCGCTCGGCCCGACGGGCGGGAGCGCACCTGCACGTCGACATGGAGTCGGTCGATGCGCTGGAGACGACCGAGGAGCTCTTCTTCTCCCTCCTCGATGAGGAGGAGCTCCGCCCCGGCCCGAGCGCCGGACTCGTGCTCCAGGCCTACCTGCGCGACTCGCCGGCACGGCTCGAGCGGATCCTCGACTGGGCGCGCTCGATGCCACGCGACCCGCCGCTCGTCGTGCGCCTGGTCAAGGGCGCGTACTGGGACCAGGAGATGGTGGCGGCGCGACAGCACGGCTGGCGGCCCCCGGTGTTCGAGTCGAAGGCCGACTGCGACCGCAACTACGAGGAGCTGACCCGCCGCCTGCTGGACGCCCGGCCGCTCGTGCGGGTGGCGATTGCGTCACACAACCTGCGCTCGGTGGCGCACGCGGTCGCCTACAACCGACTGAGCGGCTCCGACGACCGCGACCTCGAGCTGCAGGTCCTGCGCGGGCTCGGCGACGACCTCGCCCACGGCCTAGCCAGTGATGGCCTCCGCGTACGCTCCTACGCCCCCGTGGGCGATCTGGTGGCCGGCATGGCGTATCTCGTACGCCGGCTGCTCGAGAACACCGCCAACGAGTCGTTCCTGCACCATTGGCGCCAGGGGACGTCCCTCGACGAGCTGCTGGCCGCGCCGTGACCGTCGGCCACGAGGGAGGCCATGCATCGATGAGCTTCGCCAACGAGCCCACGCTCGAGCTGCGCCGGGCACCGGCGCGCGAGTCGCTGCTCGCGGCGCTGCGCGAGCTCGACGCGCGGCCGCCGCTCGCCGTGCCGGTGCTGGTGGGCGGCGACCGCGGGCGGGCCGATGGCATGGCATCCACCGACCCCGGCCGGCCGTCGCGGATCGTGGCGCGCGCGGCCGATGCGACGGCCGAGGATGCCGCCGCGGCGGTCGAGGCGGCGGGGCGCGGCTCTCGCGACTGGGGCCGCCGACCGGCGCCAGAGCGCGCCGAGGTGCTGCGAGCCGGTGCCGCCCGGCTGCGCGAGCGCCGGCTCGAGCTCGCCGCGCTCCAGGTCCGCGAGTGCGCCAAGCCGTGGGCGGAGGCCGACGCGGACGTGTGCGAGGCGATCGACTTCCTCGAGTACTACGCCGAAGGCGCCGCCGGGCTGATCGACGGTCGTCTACTACGCGGAGGGCCAGCGCACGCAGGCGCGCGACGTCGCCAAGCTGCTCGGCAGCGCCGACATCGCGCCCATGGACCCCGACAACCAGTCGCTGGCGGGCGCGAACGCCAAGCTGCTGGTCATCGTCGGCTCCGACAAGATCCCGTAGCCATGACGGTGTTCGCGCGGGGTGGTGTTCGCGCCTGCTCGTCGCTGCCACGCTCTCGGCCTTCTTCCTCGCCCAGCGGCTCGAGAGCGCCCCTCCCTCGCTGGACGGGGCGCGCGTCTCGAGAGTTCTTCTCGCCCAACGGCGACGGGAGGCTCGACGCCGAGACGATCTCGTTCCGGGTGAAGGAGGCCGGCGACGTGACGGTCGACGTCGTCGGCGGCGACGGCGGCCGCGTCCGGCGGCTGGCCACCGCGATCGCCGCCCGGCCGTCGCGCCCCGTCGAGCTGACCTGGGACGGGCGCACGGACGAGGGCGGCCGCGCGCGCGACGGGCGCTACCGCGTCCGCGTCGCGCTGCGCCGCTCGGGCCGGTCCGTCGTCGTCCCGGCGCCCTTCGTGCTCGACACCACCCCGCCGCGCCCCGTGGTGGTGCGGGCGCGCCCGCAGCGCGGCCGAGAGGCGGGCCGCGGGCCGGCGATCGTCCTGCCCGGCCAGCCCGTCGAGCTCACGGTGCGGCGGGTCAGCCCCCTCCGGCGCACGCAGTTCGAGGTCTGGCGCACGGACGCGGGGCCCCGCGCGGGTCGCCGCCTTCGAGGCGCCGCGCGCGGGCTCCGGGCGCGGGACCTGGGACGGCCTGGTCGGCGGGCAGCCCGCCCCGGTCGGCACCTACCTCGTCGTGCCGACCGTCGAGGACCGCGCGGGCAACCGCGGCTCCGCGCCCGCGCGGCTGCCGCCGCAGCCCGGCGAGGTCCCCGGGCGCCCGGGGGTGACGGTGCGCCGCCTCGCCGTCCAGCCGCCGCTCGAGCCGGTCCGGGCCGGCGAGCGCGCCCGCTTCCTCGTCGACTCGCGCGGCGCGACCTACCGCTGGAACGTCCGGCGGGTCGGCGGCGCGCGGCGGATCCGCAAGGGCAGCGGCCGGCCGGGGCGGCCGCTCGACCTCCGCGCGCCCGGCGGCCGCTCGGGCGTCTACCTGCTCGAGGTCCGCAACGGCCGCCACGCGACGCGCGTGCCGTTCCTCGTCCAGTCGCCCGAGCGGGCGGAGATCCTCGCGGTGCTGCCGGCGATCAGCTGGCTCGGGTCCGACCCCGTCGACGACGACGGCGACGGCCTGCCCGACACCCTCGCGGCGCGACCTCGCGCGTGCGCTTCCCGCGCCCGCTGGCCGGCGCGGACGGAAGCGGCCTGCCGGAGGGATTCGCGACGCAGACCGCGCCGCTGCTCGCCCTGCTCGACCGCGCGCGGGTCCGCTACGACGTCACCACCGACCTCGCGCTCGCCGCCTCGCGCAGCGACCCGAGCCCGACCGACCGCGAGGGGGTGCTGCTCGCCGGCCCCCACCGCTGGATCCCGCGCGCGCTCGCCGGCCGCCTGCGCCGCTACGCAGAGCGCGGCGGCCGGGTGGCGAGCTTCGGCACCGAGACGCTGCGGCGCGGCGTGACCGTCGCCCGCCGCCGCGGCCGGCTCGAGCGCCCCACCCAGCCCACTCAGACCGACGTCTTCGGCGCGCGCCTGCGCCCGCTCCGCCGTCTGGAGGACGCCGGCGCCGCTCGTGCCGCTCGAGGACGAGCCGCGGCTCGGCCTGCTCGAGGGGACCGCCGACCGGCTGGGCGCCTTCCGCGTCCTCGAGGAGTCGGTCCCGGAGCCCGGCGGCCGGCTGCGGCTGCTCGCCGGCGCCGGGCGCGATCCCGGCCCCGACGCCGGCCTCGACCCCGCCACGGGGAGCCCGAGCGCCGCTGCCGGCGCTGACCGCCTCGCGGCTCGGGCGCGGCGTGGTCATCCGGGTCGGCCTCGAGGAGTGGGGCCCGCGCCTGCAAGAGGATGCCGGCGTGCAGCAGGTCACCCGCAACGTCGCCGACATCCTGCGGCGCGTCCGCCCCCGACCGCGCTCCCCGCTGCGCTGATGGCCGAGCTCGGCATGATCGCCGCGGCCGCGCTGGCCGCCGGAGCGCTGCTGCGCCCGCCGCCGCGCGGCCGCGCGCTGGCGATGCTCGGCGCGCTCGTCCTCACGGCGGTCCTGCTCGGGGTCGAGATCCGCGACACGCCGCAGGTGCAGCCGCTCGCTCGACCGCCCGGCCGTGGCGGCCGCCGCGGCGCCGGCGGGCTGGCCGTGGTGGCGCGCTCGCCGTGCTCTTCGCGCGCCGGCCGCCGCTGTTCGCCGCCCTCGCCGTCGCGGCCGTGCCGTTCCGGGTGCCGGTCGAGTCCGGCGCGACGACCGCCGACCTGCTCGTCCCGCTCCACCTCGTGATCGCGGCCGGGGCGCTCGCCTGGCTCGTGCCACGCCTGCGCGACGGCGACGCCCGCGCGCCGCCGACCTGCCGAGGGCCGGCGGCCCGCTCGAGCGGCTGCTCGCCGCCGCGGTCGTCCTCTACGCGCTGCAGGCCGTCTACGCCTCCGACGGCTCGAAGGCGCTCGAGCAACGTCGTCTTCTTCCACGTCCCGTTCCTGCTGCTGTTCGCGCTCCTGCGCGAGCTCGACTGGACCCCGCGGCTGACCGGGACCTGCGCCGGCGTGCTCGCCGGGCTGGCGCTCGTCTTCACGGCCGTCGGCTTCTGGGAGTTCTCGCAGCGCACGCTGCTGCTCAGCCCGAAGGCGGCCGCCGGCGACCAGGTCGGCGAGTCCTTCCGGGTCAGGTCGGTGTTCTTCGACCCCGACCTCTTCGGCCGCTTCCTCGCGCTGGCGATGCTCGGCCTGGCCGCCGTGCTGCTGTGGCGGCGCGAGTCGCGGGCGGTGGCGGGGGCGGCGGCGGGGGTCGCGCTGCTGTGGGCCGGGCTGCTGCTGACGCTCTCGCGGTCGAGCCTCGCGGCGCTGCTCGCCGGGCTGGTGGTGCTGGCGGCGCTGCGCTGGGCGCCCTGGCGGCGACCGCGGTGGCGGCGGCGGGGGCGGCGATCGCCGTGGCGGCCTTCCCCGCGACGCGCGGCTGGACCTCTCCCCGCGCGAGTCGGTCGACCGGAGCGGGCGCCTCGACCTCGTGCGCGGCGGCGTCGAGCTCGCCGCCGAGCGCCCGGTGCTCGGCCACGGCTCCGGCTCGTTCTCCGGCGAGTACCGCCGCAGCCAGGCGGCGTCGGTGCGAGCGCGCGGCCGCGGCGGCGCGCACCACGCCGGTCACCGTCGCCGCCGAGCAGGGGATCGTCGGGCTCGCCGTCTACCTGGCGCTGCTCGCCGCGGCGCTCGGACGGCTGCTGCGCGGCGCGCGCCGCTCCGCCGCGCGGGCGGCGGTGGCCGCGGGCTTCGTCGCCCTGGTGGTCCACACCTGGCTCCACGCCGCCTTCCTCGAGGACCCGCTGACCTGGACGCTGCTCGGGGCGGGCGTCGCCGCGCCCGCGCGCGCGGGGCGGGCCGCGGCGGTGCTTCGCCGGCTACGCCTCCGGGACGGGCTCAGGAAGGCGCTCGGAGCCCAGCCGGCCCGACTCGACGCCCAGCGCCTCCATCCGCTCGAACAGCGGCCGGTTGACCGCGCGGGCGAGGTCGCCGCCGGGCGCGTGGGAGGCCGCGAACGTCAGGTCGGCGCGCTGCTCGGCGCGATCGTGGAGGTGGCGCGCAGCCGCGCGCGCGCGCGCGCGCCGGCGTCGCCCTCGTGGCGGCCGGTGCGCCCGTACCAGAGCTCGGCGTCCGGGGCGCGGTCGAGCAGCGCCTCGGCGAGCGGCAGCTGGAACGGGTGGAAGATGGTCACCGCGCGCGGGCGGCCGGCAGCGCGCGCACCAGCCGGGCGGCCTGGGCGGCGGCGAGCCCGGCGGTCAGCGGCGTCGGCAGCCGGCCGACCGCGCCGTAGGGCAGCGGGGCCGGGTCGACGGCGATGACGCCGGGCGCCTCGAGCAGGTCCTCGGCCTGCTCGCGCAGGGCGAAGGCCTCGAGCGCCCGCGGCAGGAGCAGGACGACGAGCGGGTCCTCACGCGGGCCGGCCGGCCGGCGGTTCACCCCGGGTCGTCCGCCGAGCCGCATCGCGTTGACGCTAGCGTGGCGCCGGCATGGACGGCCTCGACCTGCTCGCCCACGTCACGCCCCGCCGCCGCCGCCGGAGCCGGCCGGCGCGCTGGTCCTCATGCACGGCCGCGGGACGAGCGAGCGCGACCTCTTCGGGCTGCTCGACGTCCTCGACCCCGAGCGCCGCCTGGCGGGCGCCTGCCCGCGCGGCCCGCTCAGCCTCCCGCCCGGCGGCTTTCACTGGTACGTCGTGCCGCGCGTCGGCCTTCCCGGACCCGGCGACCTTCGACGACACCTTCCTCAGGCTCGACGGCTGGCTTGCCGCCCTCGCGCTCGAGACGGGGATCCCGCCCGAGCGCACGATCCTCGGCGGCTTCTCGCAGGGCGCCGTGATGGCCTGGGCGCTCGGCGCGCGCGCCGGCCGCCCGCGCGCCCGGCCGGCATCCTCGCGCTCAGCGGCTTCATCCCGACGGTGCCCGGCTTCGAGGTCTCCGAGGAGAACCTCCGCGGGCTGCCGGTGGCGATCGCCCACGGCTCGCAGGACCCGATCATCGGCGTGCAGTTCGGCCGCGACGCGCGCGACCGCGCGACCGCCGCGGGAGCCGACGTGCTCTACCTCGAGAGCGCCGTCCCCCACACGATCGACCCGCGCGCGGTGCCCCAGCTCGTCGACTGGGTGGGCGCGCGCCCCTAGATTCGCGCAGGCGCTAGTCGCGGTATCGCGAGCGCGCGGATCGCCAGGACGACGAACAGGCCGAGCGCCCCGGCATGATCGGGTGCTGGCGGGCCCAGCGACGCCGGGCATCCGCGCGGTCGCGCGAATGGCACGCCTCCGGGGGCGTGCCCGTCCAGTCGTCGTCGTCCCAGCCGCTCGCGAGGGCCCGACCCGGTACTCAGATCAGGATGCCGGGCCCGCCGATTCCGGCGCTGCACCGGCGCGAGCCGACGGGTCGGCCCTTCGCGGGGGCCCGGCGTAGTCGCCTCGGGATGACCACGCAGAAGCGCGTCGGCGAGGTTGCTGCGGGCCGACGGCGCTCGCGGTCGCCGGTAGGCGAGCGCGTCGGGGCTGCGCGAGCGCTGGCGACCCCGCCGATGTCGAGTGGACGGCGCGCGCGGCCTGCCTTCCGCGGAGGCGCCCCGCCGGGGGATGCGGCACCGCGAGCGCGCCCGCCGTCGTGGAACGCCCGACTTCGCCGCCACCGCGTCCAAGACCGGGGCGCCGCCGGTCGACCGCACGCGGTCGCGCGCGCGCACGAGCCCTTCCCGACCTGCGGCGAGGCCGCTTCGATCGCCGGAGCCCCGCGGCCTACTTCGGCGGGAGCGGCGAGGCGCTCGCGGCGGCGAGGAGGAAGGCGCGCGGAGCGGCCGGCGGATCGCGAGCCGGGGGCGCGACGGCCCGTGTCCACCCGCGTGTCCTCCCACGCGCCTCGCCGTCGAGGTCCACGGGCTCGTGCGCGAGTTCAAGGGCGGCATCCGCGCCGTCGACGGGCTCGACCTCGAGGTCCGCCCGGGGGAGATCTACGGCTTCCTCGGCCCCAACGGCGCCGGCAAGACGACCACCGTCCGCATCCTCACCACGCTCCTGCGCCCGACGGGCGGCTCGGCGCGCGTCGCCGGGTACGACCTGGTCCGCGGAGGCCGACGCGGTCCGGCGCTCGATCGGCGTCGCGCTCCAGGAGGCGGCGATCGACCCGCTGATGACCGGCCGCGAGCTGCTGCGGATGCAGGGCGCGCTGCACGGCCTGCGCGGCGCCGAGGCGCGCGAGCGCGCGGTCCGCTGCTCGACCGCGTCGGGCTGACGGTGGCGGGCGACCGGCGCGTGGGCGGCTACTCGGGCGGCATGCGCCGGCGGCTCGACCTCGCGCTGGCGCTCGTGCACCGCCCGCTCGTGCTCTTCCTCGACGAGCCGACCACGGGCCTCGACCCGACGAGCCGCGCCGCGCTGTGGCGCGAGGTCCGCTCGCTCAACGACGAGGGCACCACCGTCTTCCTCACCACCCAGTACCTCGAGGAGGCCGAGCAGCTCGCCGACCGGGTCGGGATCATCGCGGACGGCCGGCTGGTCGCCGAGGGCGCGCCCGACGCGCTCAAGGCGCGCGTCGGCGAGCCGACCGTGCACGTCGAGATCGCCGATCCCGCGGCGCGGCGCGCGCCGCGAGGCGCTCGCCGCGCTGGGCGAGGTCGAGCCGCCCGAGCGCGGCGGCGCCGACGCGCCTGGCGCTGCGCACGGCCGCCGGCAAGGCGGCGATCCCGGCGGTCATCCGGGCGCTCGACGAGCGCGGCGTCGAGGTGGAGTCCGTCGAGGTGGAGAGCCCGACGCTCGACGACGTCTTCGCCGCCGTCACCGGCTCGCGGCTCGAGGGCGCCGGCACGGCCGCCGAGGACGACCTCCGCGCGCCCGCCGGAGCGCCGCGTGACCGCCGCGCGGCGCGGCGCGCGAGGGGCGCGTGGTCGCGGCGCTCGGCCGCCGCGCGCTCAGCGTCCAGTTCCGCCGCGCGCAGCTGCTGATGCCGACGTTCGTGCTGCCGCTGATGCTGCTCGCGGTGATCGCGAGCGGCACGAGCGCCGCGCAGGGCCTCGACGAGTTTTCCCGACGTCACCTCCTACCTCGGCTTCATCGTGCCGGGGACGATCGTCCAGGGCGCGCTGCTCGCCGGACTGACCAGCGGGCATCGCGCTGGCGTCCGACATCGAGTTCGGCTTCTTCGACCGGCTGCTCGCCGCGCCCGTGCACCGCGCGAGCCTCGTCGTCGGCCGCCTCGCGGGCGCGCTCGTGCTCTCCGTCCTGCAGTCGGTGTTCTTCCTCGCCGTCGCCTCGCCTTCGGCGCGCGCTACCCCGGCGGAGTGGGCGCGGTGCTCGCCACCACCGTCCTCCTCGGCGGCGCACCGCGGTCGGCATCGGCGGCATCGCCTCGGCGATCGCGCTGCGCACCGGCTCGCTGTCGCTGCTGCAGAGCATCTTCCCGTTCGTCTTCGTGCTCCTGTTCACCGCGCCGGCCTTCTTCCCGCGGGAGCTGCTCGCGCCGGTCCTGCGCGACGCGTCGGTGTACAACCCGCTGACCTACGTGGTGGAGGCGTCCGCGCGCTGCTGGCCGACGCCCGGCGCTCGGCGACCCGTGGGCGGGGCTGGCGGCCGCGGCCGCGCTGGCGATCGCGACGACCGCGCTGGCCACCCTCGCCCTCAAGGAGCGCCTGCGCACCCTGTGACCGCCGCGGCCTCCCCGTCGTCCTGGTCATCCTCGGCGCCGCCGGCTCAACGAGGTGCTGCGGGTCCGGGGCGCGCTGCTGCCGGCCACGGTCGCGCCCGTCGTCTTCCTGCTCGGGATGAGCGGCCAGTTCGGCCGCCTGACCGGACTCGACGGCTTCCCGACGGACTCCTACCTCTCCTGGGTGGTCCCGCTGTCCTGCCTGCAGGGCGCGGGCTTCGCCGGCGCGGCGACGGGCGCGAACCTGGCGCGCGACATCGAGCAGGGGCTCTTCGACCGGTTGCTGGTCGCGCCGGTGCCGCGCGCTTCGTGCTGCTCGTCGGCCCGATGCTCGGCGGCGTGACCCGGTCGCTCGTCCCGGCCACGGTGGTCCTGCTCGTCGGCCTGGCGCTCGGGGCCGAGCTGCCGGGCGGCCTCGCCGGCTCGTCGCGCTCTACGTCGCCGCGGTGGCGTTCTGCGCGGTCGCCGGGCCTGTGGGGCGTCTTCATGGCGGTGATCTTCCGCACCCAGCAGGCCGGCCCGCTCATGCAGCAGGGCGTCTTCCTCGCGGTCTTCCTCTCCACCGCCTACACGCCCCAGCCGCTGCTGCGCGGGTGGCTCGGGGAGGGCGCCGCGCAGTACAATCCGGTCACCCACGTCCTCGAGCTCGCGCGCCAGGCGACGGTCTCGGGGATCGAGCCGAGCCTCGCCCACACACTGCCGGGGGTGCTCGCGCTGGCGGGGATGGGGGCCGGCTTCTTCGGGTTGCTGTGTTTGGTTGGTCTGCGGCGGATGGGGCGGTGAGGGGGACCCGTCGGGAGGTCTGGCTAGGGCGGGGCCTCAGCCCGGGCCGGGCGGTGCCTAAGAAGCCGTTTCACAATGCCCGCAGGTAGCGCTGGCAGATGACCGCGCAGGCGAGGCTCATGAACGCCTGGTGGATCTCGGCGAGACGTTCGTAGCGGGTAGGCGGCGGAAGTTGTGCAGCCACGCGAAGGTCCGCTCCACGACCCAGCGCCGCTTGCCGAGCCCTGAGCCGTGGCCCGACTGGCGACGGGCGATGGTCGGCTTGACGCCACGGCGCCAGAGCTCGCGGCGGTACTTGTCGTGGTCATAGCCGCGGTCGGCGAGCAGCTCGTCGGCGCGCTGGCGCGGCCGGCCAGCCTTGCCCTTGACGGGGCCGACCCCATCGACGAGCGGAAGCAGCTGGGTGACGTCGTTGCGGTGGCCGCCGGTCAGCGTGGCGGCGAGCGGGATCCCCGACGGATCGGTCAGCAGATGGTGCTTTGACCCGGTTCTCGAGCGGGTCAACGGGCGAAGGCCCGGTTTGAGCCCTTGAAGAGCGCGGATGTGGCTGCCGTCGACGACTGCGGCCGACCAGTCGATCGCCCCGGCGGCGTTGAGGCGCTCGAGCAGCGTGCGATGCAGGCGCTCCCACACCCCGGCCTGCTGCCAGTCGCGCAGCCGCCGCCAGGCCGTCACCCCCGAGCAGCCGAGCTCGCGCGGGACGTGTCGCCACGCGATCCCGGTCACGAGCACGAACACGATCGTGTTGAACGCCGTCCGGTCGGGCACCCGCCGGCGACCAGGTCCGACCTGCTCGGGCACCTCGGGCAGCAGCGGCTCGACGACCTCCCAGACCTCGTCGCGGACCTCGAACACCGACGCCATCGGCCACCTCCACGCTCGGTTATGTCAAGCGGGCGTGGGATTCGCCGGACCAGCGCCCGGTCCTTTTCTGAAACAGCTTCTAAGTGGATCAAGAGGGTGGTCCTCGCCTGCCTAACCGATGACGTCGCCTGGGTGACGCCCCTTTCTTCGAGCTTCCCCTAGGACCGCCTTCGCGACGCGATCGAGAACGATGCTCTCCCGGTCTTCCGGGTATCCAGTTGAATCGCCTTCAATTCTCGCTCCCGCCTCTCGCGAAGCAGCACTCGGCCCAAGCACCACGCAGTGTCGCTTCCATGCGCTGGGAGCAGATTTGCTTGGCGCGATGCAGCACTCCGACCCGTTACAGATCATGTGGGACTGCGCAGCCACTCCCAGTACGTTGGGCGGTGCAGCAGCTCTAGCTTGATCCCGTCGGGATCGTAAAAGAAGACGGCGTAGGAGCCGGGCGTGTACTCGTACTCCGCGGGGCCGCTCTCGATCCGGACTCCCTGGCCGCGCATCCACGGGGCTCTCGCATCCACGCCCTCGCGCGAACAAACGTCGAGGCAGAGGTGGTGGACGCCGACCGCGTAGCGGTCGTAAGGGACGCCGTGCGCGTCGGAGCGTTTCTCCCCCAGGCCCAGCGCTGCGACGCCCGGGCCCTCGACCGAGAGGTAGTAGATCGTCTCGCCCTGCTCGCCGCGCACTTCGCGAAGGCCAGACCAGCCAAGCGGCTCGAGCAGGCCCCGGGAGAAGGGCAGGCTCCGCTCGACCGAGCTGACCACGAGGTCTACGTGGCTGATCTTCGATAGCGGCGTTCTCACATCGCCAAGAGCGGAACAGCTCAGCGTGCCGCGCTCCGCCGCCCGCGGTCCGGCCGGCGAGCTCGGATGATGGCGGAGGTGGCCTGTTCGTGGACGCGGTGGGTCTCGCGGATCTCGATCTCCGTGAAGCCGGCGTCGTCCAGCGCCCCTTCGAACTCTGCTCGGGTGAGGGCGCCGGCGATGCAGCCGGTCCACTGTTGCTTGTCGGCTCGAGTGGCGGGGTCCATGTTCTCGTCGGCGACGATGTCGCTGACGGCGAAGCGGCCGCCGGGCCGCAGCACGCGCGCGGCCTCGCGCAGAACCCGTGGCTTGTCGGCTGACAGGTTGATCACGCAGTTGGAGATCACGACGTCGACTGACTCGTCGTCGAGTGGCATCTCCTCGATGTAGCCCTTGACGAACTCGACGTTGTCGACACCGGCCTCAGCCGAGTTGCGCCGAGCCACGTCGAGCATCTCGTCGGTCATGTCGAGGCCGATCGCCCTGCCGGTCGGGCCGACGCGGCGAGCGGAGATGAGCACGTCGGTGCCGCCCCCAGAGCCCAGGTCGAGCACCGTCTCGCCCTCGTGCAGGTCGGCCACCGCGGTTGGCACGCCGCAGCCGAGCGAGGCGTCGACCGCCGCCGTGGGGGCGCCATCGGCCTCGCCGCTGTAGAGGGCAGCGCCGAAGGAACCGTCGCCGATGGCGCCGCCGCCGCAGCCCCCTCCCGGACCGCAACAGCCGGCCTCCGCCTCGATCTGTCGAGCATCGTCGAAGGCGCCGCGGGCGGCCTCGGTGGCCGCCTCGGCGTAGCGCTCGCGGACAGCCTCGCGGATCGCGCTGGCGGGTGTGCTCGTCATGGTGCGACCTCCAAGCTCATGAGGGTGGCGCTGCTAGGGGTAGGCGCCCCGCAGCTCGGTGCTCGACCGCAGTTCGGCTGGGGCGGTCGCGCGGGGAACTTCCTTGAATCCGTGCGCGGCGAAGAATAGGTGCGCGTCGGTGCTGAGCAGAAAGACTCGTCCACGCCTGCGCGACGGGCCTCGGCGAGCGCCGATGTGAGCCGCACTCGGCCGTGGCTACGACTTCGGACGGCAGGGTGGACGACGAGCGAGCGCAGTAGCCAGGCGGGCCGTAGCGTACCGCGCCAACGAGACCCGCGAGGCCGCCGCCAGCGGCGTCCAGTACCCAGAACCGTCGAAATGCTCGTCCAAGCCGGCAAGCGGTAGCCCCGCGGCGCCGCCCAAGGCGCGCGCGGGTCCGAGATTCCGCTCGTGCGCAGCCCGGAGCGGACGGAACGGCGCCAGCTCCCGGGGCCATTTCCTCGAGCGCCCTGGTCATCGGCGCCCCGGGTTTCCGGCGGGCTGACGATGGCCGGCGGGCAGCGACGTGCTCCGTCGCCTGCGACGCGTCGCGCTTGGGCGCGCGGCGGGCAGGTGGTCCTCCCGCACGCTGCCCATAACAAACTGGGCGGCCGAAGGGAAGCAGTCGATGCAGCTCTCATTGATCCGGAAGAGGCTGCTCGTGCCCCGGTGCTCGACCAGCACGAAGCACGTCTCGGCCAGCAGGCGGAGATGCTCCGAGACGGTCGACTGGCCTACGTCGACCCCAGCCACGATCTCGCCGACCGACAGCGGTCGGCGCTCGCTGGCGAGGAGGCTGAGGATCTCGAGCCGCGTGGGATCGGCAAGGCAGCGAAACCAGCCCGCATACAGCTCGGCCTGTTCGCGCGTTAAGTTCATCGCTCATCGACGATAAAGGATAAACCGCTCGCTGACAAGCCTCGATCGAACACCGGGCCAGTCGACGGCACGGGTGCGACCGACCCAGAGTGCTGCTCTCCCTGGAAGCGGCGCTCTTGGTCGCCGTTACCGACGGTTCCGCTTCCGCGTGAAAAGCGCCAGCCAGCATATGGCGCGGCCAACACGCACAAGGCCGTAGACCCGGACTGGCTAGCCTCTTCGCCGTCCGAGCCTCGCGCGGCTTCGCACCCGTAGATCGCGTGGCGGATCCTCTTCGCGGTAGCACTCGAGGGCTTGCTCGCGAAGAATCCGCCGTCGCTCGGTACGTACCCGCGTCCCTTTTTCCCCTTCGAGGTGGAGACGGTGGGAATCGAACCCACGTCCGCGGACGCGTCAGGGACGGCTTCTACGAGCGTAGTCGGCTCTCTTGATCTCGCCTCCCGCTAGCCGTGCCGACGGGGTTGCGGGAGGCCAGCCCTCTTGAAGTCCCCGCCGCGTCGAGGGCGAGCGCGGCGGGCGAGCCCGTTATCTGATGCCGGTCATCCGCCCCACGGGCCGAGGGCGGGCCGACACCTCACGGACCTAGTTTGGCTAGGCCCGGAGGGCGAACTCGTGAGAGTCGCCAATTATGGTTTTCCCGGTTGTTTTACGAGGCCTACCGGGGACCTCGGCTCGCTACCGTCCCCACGGATCGTCCACGTCGAAGCCTGTCGTCCCCGTGGTGGCGGCACCTATTCTAGCCCGGCGCGCAAGGGCTCAAGGAAGCCGCTTGTCGCTGCGATAATCGGGGTATGCAAGAACGCTTCGACTCGCCCGAGCGCAGTCCGGCCGCAGCGCCGAACGCCGGGGCGGCTTGGCCCGGTGGCGACGGCAGCGCCGCCATGCCTGCCGGCTGGACCCAGCAGGGCGCGGGCGCTCCCGTCTGGGGCGAGCCGGCGACCCAGCCGGCCGGCCCCGCGCCCGCCGCGCCCGCGCCCGCACCCCCGCGCGAGCACAAGCCGATCTGGAAACGAGCCCTCGGTCCGCTCATCGCCCTCGGCCTACTGCTATTCAAGTTCGGGGCCAAGCTCAAGGGGCTCCTGCTCCTCCTCCCCAAGCTCAAGCTGTTCACGACCTCGGCCTCGATGCTCGTGTCGATCGGGGCCTACACGCTCATCTGGGGCTGGCGCTTTGCCGTCGGCTTCGTGCTCCTGCTCCTGATCCACGAGATGGGCCACGTCTTCCAGCTCCGGCGCGAGGGGATCAAGGCCACGGCGCCGCTGTTCATCCCCTTCCTCGGGGCGGCGGTGGGGATGAAGCAGATGCCCAAGGACGCCGCCGCCGAGGCCCGCGTCGGGCTCGCCGGGCCGATCCTCGGCTCGCTCGGGTGCCTGATCCCGGTCGGGCTCTACGCGCTGACCGGCAACGAGCTCTTCCAGGCGCTCGCCTTCGTCGGGTTCTTCCTCAACCTGATCAACCTGCTGCCGGTCCTGCCCCTCGACGGCGGGCGGGCGATGGCCGCGCTCTCGCCGTGGATGTGGTTCGTCGGCTTCGCGCTGCTCGTGGCCGCGACGGTCGCCTTCCCGAACCCGATCATGCTGATCATCCTGCTCTTCGGCGGGCTCGAGACCTGGCGGCGCTGGAAGGCGCGCAAGTCGCCCGAGTCGCAGGCCTATCACCGCGTCCGTCCGCGCACCCGCGCGGCCGTGGCACTTACCTACATCGGGCTCGCCGTGGCGCTCGCGTTCGGCATGGACCTCACCTTCATCGAGCGCGACTTCGGCGACGTGTAACCGCCGCCCCGGGGCGCCGGCGGCGAGCTTCCCTCAGGCTCGGGAACCTACCCCCCGCGCTCGCTGAGCGCGCGCTCGATCTCGCGGCGCTGCTCGCGTTCCTTGAGGTCGCGGCGCCGGTCGACCACCGCCTTGCCGCGGGCCAGGGCGAGCTCGACCTTGGCGTTGGGTCCGCGGAAGTACACCCGCGTGGGCACCAGCGTGAGGCCCTTCTCGGCGGTCTGGCCGATTAGGCGCTCGATCTCGTGCCGGTGCAGCAGGAGCTTGCGTGGGCGCTCGGGCTCGTGGTTCTCGCGCGCGGCGGGGCGGTAGGGCGCCACGTACATCCGGTGCAGCCAGACCTCGCCCTCCTCGAGCGCCGCGTAGGCGTCCTTGAGCTGGACGCCGCCCTCGCGCATCGACTTGACCTCCGAGCCCTGGAGCTCGATCCCGCACTCGAACCGGTCGAGCAGCTCGTAGCGGAAGGAGGCCTGGCGGTTGGTCGCGACGTCGCCGGGGGCGGCCTTGCGCTTGCCGCTGCGCTTGGCCATCGTCGCTAGCTGCGGCCCGCCGGAGCGAGGTCAACCCGTCCCCGCGGGGCGTCCACGCGCTCGACCTCCACGGTCACGGGGTCGCCGATCCGAAGCGCCCGCCCCGTGTCCTCGCCGACGAGCCCGGTCTCGGCGTCGTCGAGCGACCACCACTCCGCGCCGCCGATCGTCCGAGCGGGCAGGAACCCCTCGAAGCCCTCGTCGCCGAAGCGAACGAAGGCGCCCTTGCCGATCACGCCAACGACCTCGCCGTCGAAGGGAACCGCAGCGCCGCGACCGCCGGCCTCGGCCAGCATGCGCTCGAGCAGGAAGGCGGCGCACACGTCGGCGGCGTCGCGCTCGACCCGCAGCGCCTCGCGCTCGGCGAGCGAGGCGTGCTCGGCGACCTCGCCGAGGTGCTCGGCGCGGGGCGCGGCGTCGTCCAGGCCGAGCGACCCGAGCAGCGCGCGGTGGCAGACGAGGTCGGGATAGCGTCGGATCGGCGAGGTGAAGTGGCAGTAGCGCTCGCTGCCGAGGCCGGCGTGGCCGACGTTGCGCGGGGAGTAGGTGGCCTGCTTGAGCGAGCGCAGGACGAGCGCCGTCAGGCCCTCACGGCCGCGACCATCCGCGCGGCGCGCCCACGCGGCCACGCGTCGGCTCGCCTCGGCGGCGAGGTCTGCGGCCTGCTGGGGGCTCATCCGCTCGGGCACCGGCGGGGTCGGCACGCCGAGGCTCGCGAGCTGCTCGATCAGGCGCTCGATCGCGAGCGGGTCGGGGCGCTCGTGGACGCGGTAGAGCGTGGGTGCCCGTCGCTCGGCCAGGTACTCGGCGACCTGCTCGTTGGCGAGGATCATCAGGTGCTCGATCAGCTCGTGGGCCTCGGTCTGCTCCTCGTGGACGACCCCGGTGACCTGGCCGGCCGAATCGAACCGGTACGACGGCTCGAGCGAGGTGACCTCGAGCGCCGTGCCGGCCTCGGCCCGGCGGGCGCGCAGCGCTGCGGCGACCTCGCGCGCGGCGGCGAGCGGCTCGCCCCAGGGCTCGGCGGCATGCTCTCCGCCGGAGAAGATCCCGTCGACCTGTTCGTAGGTGAGGCGGGCATCGGAGCGGATCGTCGAGCGGACGAAGCTCGCCGAGGTGGCCGCCGCCCCGCGCATGAGCACCTCGACGGTCACCGCCGCCCGCTCCTCCCCGGGTATCAGGCTGCAGGCGTCGCTCGACAGGACGTGCGGGAGCATGGGCTCGACGGCGCCCGGCACGTACACGCTCGTCGCCCGCCGCAGGGCCTCGGCCTCGACCTGGGCGGCGGGGCGCACGTAGGCACTCACGTCGGCGATGTGGATCCACACGCGGACGTCGTCGCCCTCCCGTCGCGCCGATACCGCGTCGTCGAAGTCCTTGGCGTCGGCGGGATCGATCGTGAAGGTGGGGAGCTCGGTGAGGTCCCGGCGGGCCCCGCCGCTCGCCGGCACGCCCGCCGCCTCGTCCGCCTCGGCCTCGACGCGCCGCCCGAACGCCCGCCGCAGCCCGCGGTCGAGCATCAGCCCCTCGAGCACGTCGCGGGCCACCTCGGGCCGCCCGAGCCGGCGCACCACGCGTGCGCCGCGCTTGCCGAGGCCGACGAGCACGAGCTCACCGACCTCCGCTCCCCCACGGGCGCGCCCGTCGATGGCGTGGCGGCGGCCGCGCTCGAATAGCGGCTCGGCGACGACCAGCCGCCCGCGGCGCTCGAGCGTCGCCACCACCGGCTCGGCGGACGGGCGCGCCGAGGAACGGCCGTTGCCCGACGAGCGCTTGGGGACTTTCGCGCTCGCCGCCGGCCGGCCGCCCCGGCGGCCGCGCCGGGGCGACGCCGCCCCGGGCCGTCCCCCGCTCATCGAGCCGCGCCGGCGAGCGTCTTGAGCGCGACGGGCAGCGCCTCGTCGCGTGCGGTGCGCGGGTCGTCGCGCGCCGGGACCTTCGGGGTGATCCCCCGATCGCTGATGTTCTCGCCGCTCGGCAGGTAGTAGCGGCCCACGGTGAGGTCGAGCGCACCACCGTTGGAGAGCGGCTCGATCTCCTGGAAGACGCCCTTGCCGAAGGTCTTCGTGCCCACGAGCGTCGCCCGTTTGCGATCCCGCAGCGCTCCGGCGACGATCTCCGACGCGCTCGCCGAGCCGCCGTCCACGAGAACGGTGACGGGAAGGCGCCCGTCGAGCGCGTCGCCCTCGGCGGTGAAGGTCCGCTGCTCGCGGTTGCGTCCGTCGGTCGAGACGACCACGCCGTCCTCGATGAACAGGCTCGACACGAGCACCGCCTCCTGCAGCAGGCCGCCGCCGTTGCCCCGCAGGTCGAAGACGATGCCCTGGGCGCCCCGGGCGCGCAGCCGCTCGATTGCGGTGCGCAACTCGCCGTGCGCGCCCGAGCTGAAGGTCACGAGCGCCGCGACGCCGAGCTTCTTGCCGCCGACGGTCTCGAGCTTCGTCTCCACGGTGGGCACCTCGATCCGCTCGCGCTCGACCCTGACCGTGCGGCGGCCCTTCCTGGAGGGCTCGATCAGCGTGAGCTGTACCGAGGTTCCGGGGGGCCCCTTGATCCTCGCGGTCGCGATCTCGGCGCTCTCCCCGGCGATCGAGCGCCCGTCGACCGCGGTGACGATGGCGCCCTGGCGGATGCCGGCGCGCTTAGCCGGCGAGCCGTCGAACACCGACACCACCTGGAGTCCCTGGCGCACCTCCTCGATGCGCATGCCGACACCCTCGAACCTTCCCTCGACCGACTGCTGGAACCGCTGGGCCTCGCGCGGGGAGAAGTAGTGCGAGAAGCGGTCGTCGAGCGACGAGATCATGCCCTTGAGCGAGGCGTCCTGGAGCCGGTCGACGTCGACCTCGCGGATGAAGTCGTTCTCGATCTCGTGGATGACCTCGGCGCGCAGGGCGCGCTCCTCCTCCACGAAGGCGGTGCGCACGCCGTCGGGGAGCACCCGCGGGTGCCCGCCGAGCCACAGGCCGGCGAGCAGCGCGATCAGCGCGCAGATGAACGGAAAGAGGATGTGGCGCGCTCGGGGAGGCATCAGTGATCGAGGAGGGCGACCCGCCGCCCGGCTTTCAGGCTAGCGTCACGACTCGTCCCTTCCGCCGCGCTCCCGCCCACCGAGGCGCAGGCGCAGGAATAGCTCACCATGGCGCTCGAGCAGCCAAACCAGCTCGAGCTCGGGCGCCTCGGGCAGCTGCTCCCCGGCGACGATCGTGAGCGCGTCCGCCCCGCCCGCGAGCTTCGGCGCGAGCGAGAGGAAGAGCTCGTCGACGAGTCCTGCCCGCAACAGCCCGGCGTTGAGGGTCGGCCCGCCCTCGCACAGGACGGAGCGCACGCCCCACTCGGCGCGCAGGCGCCCCAGCGCGACGCGAAGGTCGACCTCGCGTCCGTCTCCCTCGGCGAGGCCGGCGCGGACGTACTCGACGCGCGCCCCGCGCGCGGGAAGCTCGCCGGAGGCGCCGGTCAGCACGGCCACGCGCTGCTCGGGTAAGGCGAGCAGCGGCAGGTCGGCCAGCCCGTCGAGGCTCGCGCTCACCACGCAGCCAATCGGATCGGTCTCGAGGCCCTCACGCGCGCGCTTTTCCCGCAGCGCCGGGTCGCGCACGATGCGCCCGTAGCGCTCGGCGCGGAGCGTTCCCGCGCCCGCCATGACGGCGTCCGCCTGGGTGCGCAGGTGGTGAAAGAGCTCGCGGTCGGCCGGGCCGCCGATGCCCGCCGTGCGTCCCCCGAGCGCCACCTTTCCGTCGAGCGTCGCGACCATGTTCAAGACCAGGTACGGTCGCTCGGGCGGCGCGAGGTCGCCGAGGCCGAGTCCGGCCATGGCCTCGCTGGCGGTCAGCGTGTCGGGACCGGGAACGAGGCGGCGCAGCCGCACCGATGCGTAAGCCTCGTCCGTCCGAACGCCCCGGCTGCGCCTACGGCGCGATCGCGACCATGCGCTCGATCGGCACGCGCGCCCGCTCGGCGATCTCCGGCGCGACCTGTACGGCGTACTGCTCCCCGCCGTCGCGCAGGGCGTCGCGCAGCTTTGGCAGGGTGATCATCTTCATGTAGGCGCACACGGCCTCGCGGTTGGCGGCGACGAACCGCTTGTCCGGGTTCTCGGCGGCGAGGGGATGGAGCATCCCGGTTTCGGTGGCGACCACGAACGTATCGGCGGTCGAGCGGCGGGCGTGGGCGAGCATGCCCCCGGTCGAGAGCATGTGCGTCGACTCGGGGTCGACGTCGCCCGCGGCCACGTACTCCATGACCGAAGTCGAGCAGCCGCACTCGGGGTGGATCAGGAAGTCGGCGCCGGGGTTCTCGGCGCGGACGTGCTCGATGTCGGCCGGCCGGATGCCGGCGTGGACGTGGCACTCGCCCATCCACACCCGCATGCGCCGGCCGGTCACCCGCTCGACGTAGGCCCCGAGGAACATGTCGGGCCCGAACAGGATCTCGACGTCGTCGCCGTGCTCGCGACGGATGTGCTCGACGACCTGCACGGCGTTCGAGGAGGTGCAGCAGTAGTCGGTCTCGGCCTTTACCTCGGCCGAGGTGTTGACGTACATGACGACGACCGCACCCGGGTGCTCGGCCTTCCAGGCCCGAAGCTCATCGGCGGTGATGGCGTCGGCGAGGGAGCAGCCGGCGCCGAGGTCGGGCAGGAGGACGGTCTTCTCGGGCGAGAGAATCGACGCGGTCTCCGCCATGAAGTGGACCCCGCAGAAGGCGATCGTCCCCGCGCCGGCGGCCGCGGCGCGCCGTGAAAGCCCCAGCGAGTCGCCCACGTAGTCGGCGACGGCCTGGACCTCCGGGAGCTGGTAGTTGTGGGCGAGGGTGACCGCGTCGCGCTCGGCGGCGAGCGCGTGGATCTCCTTGCTCAGTACCTCGACCTCCTCGCGCGCGAGTGGCGCGGCGGCCGGGGCGGGGGGAACAACGGGCAGGGCGATGGTCATGACGAGCGCGCCGGCGGGGTGCCGGCAGTGAAGATTCTGCTAAGCCCGGATTCTAGAGCGGTTCGAGCTCCATGCTCAGGTCGAGCGCGGGGGCCGAGTGGGTCAGCGCGCCTACGCTCACGTAGTCGACGCCGGTTCCGGCGATGGCCCGTACGTTCGCGAGCGTGACCCCGCCCGAGGCCTCGGTCTCCACCCGTCCATCCGCTCGCCGGACCGCCTCGCTCAGCTCGTCGACCGAGAGGTTGTCGAGCAGGACCCGCGGGGCGCCGGCCTCGAACGCCTCGTCGACCTCATCGAGCGTCGCGCACTCGACGACGACGGGCGGGCGCGGCTCGACCGCCGCCGCCGCGGTGAGGGCCGCGCGGGTCGCACGTCCCACCCCGCCCCCGAGCGCGGCGTGATTCTCCTTGACGAGCAGGGCGTCGTAGAGCCCGGCGCGATGGTTGCGCCCCCCGCCCGCGACCACGGCGCGCTTCTCGAGTTCGCGCAGGCCCGGCGTGGTCTTGCGGGTGTCGAGGATGGTCGCGCCGGTGCCCTCGACGGCGCCGACGAAGCGGGCGGTCAAGGTGGTCACCCCCGAGAGCCGACCGAGAAAGTTGAGCGCCACCCGCTCACCCGCGAGGATCGGCGCCGCCGGACCGGCGACCTCGGCGACCAGGCGGCCCGAGGCGCCCCACTCGCCGTCGGCAACGTGGGCGTGCCAGCGCAGCTCCGGGTCGAGCCGGCGAAAGACCCCCCGGGCGACTTCGAGCCCCGCCACCGCGCCCTCCTGCTTCTGGAGGATCCGGGCGCGAGCCCGGGATCCGGCGGGGACGACCGCGGCGGCCGTGACGTCTCCGGCGCCGAGGTCCTCGGCGAGCGCCAGATCGATCAGGTCGTCCATCGCCGCGCGAGGCTATCCCCGGCGCGCGCAACGGCTTTCGCCGCCACATTGCCGTCTCGCCAGGACCGTCTTCTCAATCAGGTCAATCGTCTCGGCCGTGCGGCCACGGATGTATCATCCGGGTCGTGCCCACTTGGACGTTCCTCAGCAACCACGCGCTTTCGCTGCTCTGCGTGGTGCGCACGCCCGGCATGCGGCTGCGCGACATCGCCGTCGAGGTCGGCATTACCGAGCGGGCTGCCCACCGGATCATGTCCGACCTCGTCGAGGGCGGCTACCTGACGCGCCACCGCGTCGGTCGGCGCAACTTCTATGAGGTCCATCCGGAGATCCCGCTTCGACACCAGCTCGTCCAGAACCTGACGCTCGGCGAGCTGCTCAGCGGTCTGCTCGGCCGCCAACCGCCGGGACCGTCCGTCCCGGCCGAGGTGGACGAGCGCGGCGCCGGCGCTGCGGTCTAGGTCTTCCTCACTCGTGGGCGAAGACGGTCTCGGCCGGCTGCGCGACGCCAAGATCGTCGATCTCACCCATACGCTCCGGCCGGACTTCCCGCTGTTTCCGATCTACAACCCGGTCGAGATGGCCGAGCGCTTCGCGGTGCCCGACGACGGCTTCTTCGTGCGCTCGTGGTCGTTCGACGAGCACTGCGGGACCCACGTCGACGCACCGGCCCACTTCTCCGCCGAGGGGGCGACCGTCGACCGCCTCGATGCGGCGGACCTCGTGCTCGCCGTAGCCGTGGTCGACGTCCGCGAGAAGGTCGCGGCCGACGACGACGCCCTGATCGAGCCCGACGACGTGCTCGCCTGGGAGAGCTGCCACGGGCGGCTGCCGGAGCGCTGCGCGCTGTTCGCGCTGACCGGCTGGGGGGAGCGGGCGGGCGACGCGGAGGCCTACCTGAACGCAGACGTTGGTGGCACCCTCCACTCGCCGGGCTTCAGCGTCGAGACCGCCAACTTCCTTCGGGAGGAGCGACCGGGGGTGAGGGCCATAGGCCTCGACACGGCCTCGCTCGACATCGGCCCGAGCGCCGACTTCCCGGCGCACGTGAGCTGGCTTCCGAGCGGGCGCTACGGGATCGAGAACCTGGCCAACCTCGAGCGCCTGCCGGCCGCGGGCGCCGTCGTGGTCGTCGGCGCGCCGACGTTCGAGGGCGGAAGCGGCGGTCCCTCCCGAGTGCTTGCCTTCGTGGCCTGAGCTCGCGGCAGGCGCTAGGCGCCGCCGCCGCCGGCGCCCGACTCGCCCGCACGGCGCAGGAGCTCGGCCCGCACGAAGGCGTCGAGGTCGCCGTCGAGGACCCGGCGCGTGTCGCCCACCTCGATGTTCGTGCGGTGGTCCTTGACCATCGTGTAGGGGTGGAGCACGTACGAGCGGATCTGCGAGCCCCAGCCGACGTCCTGGGTCTCGCCCTTCTCGGACTCGAGCTCCTCGCGCCGCTGGCGCTCCTCGCGCTCGAGCAGCCTCGAGCGCAGCATGGCCATCGCCGTGGTTCGGTTCGAGGATTGCGACCGCTCGTTCTGGCACTGCACGACGATCCCGCTCGGCCGGTGGGTGATGCGAACGGCCGAGTCGGTCTTGTTGACGTGCTGCCCGCCCGCCCCCGAGGCGCGATAGGTGTCGATCTGTAGATCGGCGTCGTCGATGTCGACCTCCACGGCATTCTCGACGAGCGGGCCGACCTCGACGAGCGCAAAGGCGGTATGCCGGCGGGAGGAGGCGTCGAAGGGCGAGATGCGCACGAGGCGGTGAACCCCCTTCTCGGCTGAGAAGATGCCGTAGGCGTTGTCGCCGCGGGCCACGAAGGCCGCCGACTTGATCCCCGCCTCCTCGCCCGGGCTCGCCTCCTTGAGCTCCACCTCGAAGCCTCGCCGCTCGGCGAAGCGGAGCTCGAGGTGGAGCAGCATCTCGGCCCAGTCCTGGGAATCGGTGCCCCCCGCGCCCGCGTGCACCGACACCACGGCGTCCCCCGAGTCGTAGGGACCGGCGAAGAGCCGCGCCTCCTCGAGCTGGGCGAGCCGTCCCTCGAGCAGCGCCCGCTGCTCCTCGACCTCCCCCGCGATCGAGGCGTCCTCGGCCGCGAGCTCCTCGAGCGCCTCGAGGTCGTCGATCCCGGACTCGAGCTCGCGGTAGGCGCTCAGCCGCCGACCCACCCGTGCATGCTCGGAGGTGACCTGCGCCGCTCGCTGCTGGTCGTCCCAGAAGCCCGGCTCACCCATCTCACCCTCGAGCGCCGCGAGGCGCTCGCTCAGGGCATCTGGGTCAAAGATAGTCCGCGAGCAGCTTGAGCTGGTCGCGGAGGGTGGATTGGGCGGTCTCGGCCATGGAGAGCTGCTTCGTGGCGGGCTACGTCTGTTCCGATGCTAGGGCGGGCGCCTTTCCTTGCGGCCACCTCACGCCCCGTGGCACTTCTTGAACTTCCGCCCCGAGCCGCACCAGCAGGGCTCGTTCCTACCCACCTGCTCGTGCTCGTCCAGGCGCCGCGGCTCGATCGTGCGGACGACCTCCTCCTCCCCGCCCGGAAGCACCGGCTCCCCGTAGTCGGCGTCCATGCCCGGGAAGGCGGACCCGACCCCGCCGGCGCCCGCCGTCACCGCCTGTGCGCGGGCGGCCGCGAGCGCGCTCGGCTGGTCCTCGGCCCCGCCGCCGCTGTACTCGAGCGCGCGCGCCCCGCGGCCACGGCCGCCGTTCCCGCCCGGGGCCGCGGCGCCGTCGGGACCTTCGACCTCCACCTCGACGTGGAAGATGTAGCGGGCGAACTCCTCCCAGATCGCGTTCATGAGCGCGGTAAACATCTCGAAGCCCTCGTTCTTGTAGGCCACGAGCGGGTCGATCTGGGCGAATCCGCGCAGGTGGATGCCCTCGCGCAGGTAGTCCATGTCGTGGAGGTGCTCGCGCCAGCGATCGTCGATGATCTGGAGCAGGACGAACCGCTCGAGCGCCCGCATGAGCTCCGCCCCGAGCTCTCCCTCGCGCTCGTCGTAGGCCTTGACCACGTCCTCGCGCAGGTCGGCGATGAGCGCCTCGCGCTCGAGCGCGTTGGGGTCGAGGTCCTCGGTCCCGATCGCCACCGGGTAGAGCTGCTCGAGCTGGGTGAAGAGCCCGTCGATATCCCACTCCTCGACGAAGTCGCCGACGAGGTACTCGCCGCACATGCGCTCCACCGCCTGGGCGATCTGGACGCGCGCGGTGTCGGAGATGTCCTCTCCCTCGAGGATCCGGTCGCGGTACTCGTAGACGACCTCACGCTGCTGGTTCATGACGTCGTCGTACTCGAGCACGCGCTTGCGGATCAGGAAGTTCTGCTCCTCGACCTTCTTCTGGGCCCCCTCGATCTGGCGGGTGAGCAACTTGTTCTCGAGCGGCTGCTCCTCACCTTGCTCGTCGAGCGGGCCGAGGCGGTCGAGGATCCGGTAGATCCGGTCGCCGGCGAACAGGCGCACGAGGTCGTCCTCGGCCGAGAGGTAGAAGCGCGACTCGCCCGGGTCGCCCTGGCGGCCCGACCGGCCGCGAAGCTGGTTGTCGATCCTCCGCGACTCATGGCGCTCGGTGCCGAGGATGAACAGCCCGCCCGCCTCGATGACCTGCTCGCGAGCGCGGGCGATCTGCTCCTCGACGCGCGGGAGGACCTCGTCCCACATCCGGTCGTACTCCCCCCCGTCGTCGGGCGAGAGGCCGAGCTTCTGCAGCTCCAGGTGGGTGAGGTGCTCGGGATTGCCGCCGAGCTTGATGTCGACGCCGCGGCCGGCCATGTTGGTGGCGATCGTCACCGCGCCTTGCTGGCCCGCCTCGGCGATGACCTCGCCCTCGCGCTCGGCGTGCTCGGGCTTGGCGTTGAGAACCGCGTGCGCGACCCCGCGCTCGCGCAGGAGCCCCGACAGGAGCTCTGAGACCTCGACCGAGATCGTGCCCACGAGCACCGGCTGACCCGTGTGGTTGCGGTCGGCGATCTCGTTCGCCACCGCCTTCCACTTGCCGTCCTTGGTCTTGTAGATCTGGTCGTTCTGGTCGTCGCGGACCATCGGCACGTTGGTGGGCACCTCGACGACCTGGAGCTCGTAGATCTTCATGAACTCGGTCGCCTCGGTGAGGGCCGTGCCCGTCATGCCCGACAGCTTGTCGTAGCGGCGGAAGTAGTTCTGGTAGGTGATCGTCGCGACCGTCTGGTTCTCCTCCTGGATCGCGACGCCCTCCTTGGCCTCGACGGCCTGGTGCAGGCCCTCCGACCAGCGCCGGCCCTCGAGGATGCGCCCGGTGAACTCGTCGATGATCTTCACCTCGCCGTCGATCACCGCGTAGTCGACGTCGCGCTTGTAGAGCGACTCCGCCTTGAGCGCCTGGATCAGGTGGTTGACGAGGTTGCCGTGCTCGGCGCGGTAGAGGTTGTCGACCCCGAGGAAGCGCTCTGCCTTCTCGACGCCCTGCTCGGTGATGGCGACGGTCTTGTGCTTCTCGTCGGGCTCGAAGTCGTAGTCGGCGATCCACTCCTTCGACTTGGCCTCGATCCCCTCCGGCTTCTTGCCCGCCTCCATGCGCGGGGCAAGACGGGCGAACTTGTAGTACAGGTCGGCGGCCTGCTCGGGCTGGCCGGAGATGATGAGCGGCGTTCGCGCCTCGTCGATGAGGATGTTGTCGACCTCGTCCACAATCGCGAACGCGTGGCCGCGCTGGACCTTATCCTCGACGGCGGTGGCCAGGTTGTCGCGCAGGTAGTCGAAGCCGAACTCGGAGTTCGTACCGTAGGTGATGTCGGCGGCGTAGGCGGCGCGCTTTCGCTCCGGGTCGCGCTGATCGGACTGCAGCGCGTCGACGGTGAGGCCGAGTGCCTCGAACACGGGCCGCATCCATTCGGCGTCGCGGCGGGCGAGGTAGTCGTTCACGGTGACGATGTGGACGCCCTTGCCCGGGAGCGAGTTGAGCACTGCGGCGAGCGTCGCGGTCAGGGTCTTGCCCTCGCCGGTCTTCATCTCGGAGATCGAGCCGTCGTCGAGCGCCATCGCTCCGATCAGCTGGACGTCGAAGTGGCGCTGGCCGAGCGTGCGCTTGGCCGCCTCGCGCGCGAGCGCGAACGACTCGGGGAGGAGCTCCACGAGGGCCTCGCCGCCGCGAGCACGATCACGCAGGCCGTCGGCCCGCCCCCGAAGCTCCTCGTCGGTCTCGAGCTCGAGCTCGGGCTCGAAGTCGTTGATGCGAGCGACGCGCTTTTCGAAGGTCTTGAACTTCTTGCCCTCGCCGATCCGCAGCGCACGGTCGATGATCGACATCTGCGCGAGGTTAGCAAGCGCCGGGGCGCCGCCGGGGGCCTCTGGGACCCCGGCGAGACCCCCGCTGCGGCCGCACTAGGAGGCGGTCGGAGGCGGCTCTACGCGGGCGCCGTCGCGGCGTCCGCGGCGCTTGTCGCGGTGGCGCTTTACCTGTCGTCCGAGCTCGTCCGCGATCAGGTTGATCGAGTGACCGAGGTCCTCCGAGGAGTCGCGCGCGCGCAGGGTGACGCCCTTCAGGTGTAGCGTCGCCGCGGCGACCTGAGAGGCGCGGATCGAGGGGTTGCGCTCCTCGTAGAGCTCGACATCGAGCTGGGCGAGCGAGGAGACCTGGCGCGCGATCTTGTCGAAGCGTCGCTCGGCGTGCCTGCGGAGCGCGTCGTCGACCGTGACGTTGCGACCCCTCACCTCGATGCGCATAGGGCTTCCTCTCGTTCGTTGCGTCCCTCCCGGATGGTAGAGGGGGAGGCGGATCGCGGAGCCTCACCGTCCCGGAGTGCGGGCGTAGGCGACCGCCGCTACGCGCTCCGAGCCGGCCGAGCACAGCGCCCGGCTGCAGGCGAGCATGGTCGCCCCCGTGGTCAGGACGTCGTCCACCACGATCGCCTCCCGAGGGGCAGAGGCGCCCCGTCGCACCCTCACTGCCCCAGCCAGGGCGGCGAGCCGCTGGTCGCGGTCGCGGCCCATCTGCGTGCCGCGCGGGCCCGCGCGCTCGAGGCAGTCCGCGAGGGCCAGGCCGGTCCTCTGGGCGAGCGCGCAGGCGAGCCGCTCCGCCTGGTTGAAGCCACGTCGGCGCCTTCGCGCCGGATGAAGCGGAACGGGGACCAGCTCTCCGTGGTCGAGCAATCCCGCCGGAGCACTCGCGGCGATCTGGGCCGCCATCGTCTCGGCCAGCGCAACCGCGCCCCGGAACTTGAGCGCGCGCGCCAGCGCCCGCGCGCCGCCGCGGTAGGCGAGCGGCGCCCACGCCTCGACCGGGCGCTCGCCGCGGCTCTCGAGCTCGACGACCTCGTCCGACAGCCACCCGAGGCCGCCGCGACAGGACGAGCAGAGCGGAGCCGCCGCCCCTGCGCTCGCACCGCACGCGAAGCACGCCGGCGGGGCGAGCGGGGCGAGAGCCTTGCGAACGAGGGCGCCGACCACCCGCGAGACGATCCCGGACGGCGAGCGACGGCTCAAGGCACCAGTGTCACAATCGTGACCATGAGCGGTTGCGAGTCCGCCACCGCGGGCGTCGCCGCCGCCCGCCGCGCGTCGGCCTGGTGAGCGCTCCTGACCTGCGGTGGGTCGCGGACCCGGTGGTCCTCCTCCCGGTCGGCCTGTACGCGGCCGTCTACGTCCGGCGCTTCGTCGCCGCCCGCCGCGAGGCCGGCGGCCGCGGCGCGGGCGTCGGGCAGGTGCTCGCCTTCGCCGGCACCCTGGTGGCGCTGGTCGCGGCCCTCGCCTCACCGATTGACGCGCTCGGCGAGGAGCACCTCTTCTCCGCACACATGGTCCAGCACGTCCTGCTCGGCGACATCGCGCCGCTGCTGGGCCTGCTTGCTCTCTCGCGCGTGATCCTGCGTCCGGCGACGAGGCGTCTCGTCCGTATCGAGCGAGCGCTCGGGCGGCTCGCCCATCCCGCGACCGGTATCGGCCTGTGGCTCGGACTCGTCTACCTGTGGCACGTTCCCGGCCTGTACGACGCAGCCCTCGAGCACCCGGCCGTGCACGCCCTCGAACATGCCTCCTTCTTCACGGCCGGGATCGCGCTGTGGTGGCCGCTGATCCAGCCGGTGCCCATGCGTCACCGGCTCACCGGCCTCGGCAACCTCGCCTACATCGCCGTGGCCAAGGCCGGACTCGCGGCGCTCGGCCTTTACCTCGCGTGGTCGGGCTCCGTCGCCTACTCCTTCTACGAATCGGTGCCTCGAGTATGGGGCCTCTCGGCCGTCGAGGACCAGAACGTCGGCGGCGCGATCATGATGGTCGAGCAATCGATCGTGCTCGTCATCTGCTTCTTCGTCCTGTTCGTACGGATGCTCGTCCAGTCGGAGCGGGAGGAGCGTCGGCGCGAGCAGCTCGAGGACGCCGCGGCGGTCTGATCGCGCCCCGAGCGCTCGGACTGACCCGGCGGACCTACGCGGCCTCGCCCGGACCGTGGGTTAGCATGGCGCGATCCTTGGTCGCCCGAGCCGGACACCCCCTACTCCGCGTGCTCGCTTCGCTGCTCGCGGTAGTCGGACCGCTCGCCCTCGTGGGGTGCGGGTCCGGCGGGTCGATAGACGATCCGACCCTGCCTTACTCCTTCAGCTACCCCGACGGCTTCCAGACCGGGGGCAAGCCAACCACGCCCGCGCGCGAGGGTGGATTCGAGAACCAGACCATCGTCGCCAAGGAGAGCGGCCAGGACTTCGTCGCCATCCAGACCCAGCGACTCCGCCGTCAGGTGAACGCCCGGCTGATCCCGCGCGTCAAACGCGAGGTCGAGCAGGCGGCTCGACGGACCGGGAAGGTGCGCGGGCGTAGCAATGTGCGCGTCGGGGGGCTCGACGCCGTCAATCTCAGCATGAGCCTTCAGGCCAACGGCGTCCCGGTCGGCGCCCGCTGGATCTACGCGGCCAAGGGTCGCACGCTGTACTGGATCAACTGCCAGTGGCAGGCTGCCCGCCGGGACGTGCTCGGCGCCTGCGATCAGGTCACTCGCACCTTCAGGGCGCGGTAGGGACGGACCCAACCCGGCACAGCAAAACCGGCTCGCCCCAGCCGCAGGGGCGCCCTCCTACCGCGGGCGAACGACGATCGTCCAGCTCGCGCCGCTGACCCGCACGTCGTCGTAGCGGTCTTCGTCGAGCGCCACTTCCCCGCGACCCGCGCGCGAGTCGATCGAGATCCCTCCGCCGTTCGCCGAGAAGCGCCGGCCCTCGGAATTCGTCCAGACCAAGCGGGAGGGTCGTTCGACGCCGAAGGTGAGCTTCGTGATCCCCGTCCCCGAGAAGGTCTTCGTTCCGTTCGACGTCAAAGTGGAGGTCGATCCGCCATTAGAGCTCTGGCTGATCGAGTTCGACTGGCCCGACGAGCTTTGGCTGATCGAGCCCGACTGGCTTGACGCCGATTCGCCCGGCTCGCCGTCCTGATCGATGCCGTCCTCGCCGTCGTCCCCCGGCCCGGGCTCGCCGCCCTGTTCACCCCGAACCTCGGTCTCGGCCTCGCGCTGCCCCTGGGACGCCGGCGCGGCGGCGCCCTCATCCGAGCCGTCCCCGCAACCCATCACCGCGAGACCAACGGCGAGGGCGAGCAGGGCCAGGCGCTCGGTGCAGGGCGAGACTCGGTTCACGCCGGAAACGGTAGCCGATGGGCGCGCCCGGCTCGGCGAGCGCGGGGGGAACTCGTCAGCCCGCCAGGACGATCAGCTCGTCATCCTGCTCCGCCGGACGGGGCCAGGCCGTCGCCGGACGGCTGAGACGCCCGAAGCGGTCCCGCGACCAGACCGCGTAGCAGTAGCGCTTCGCGTCGGGTCCCGGATAGAAGCCGAAGTCGTGGTGCTCCTGGAAGGCGTCGGGCCACGCCGCGGGCGACTCCCACGGTCGCGGTCGCCGTGGCGGGCGGCTCGGACAGCTGCCCTTGGTCCGCGCGATGAGCACCGAACGGACGGTCTCCCCCTCGGCGTTGTGCCAGCGCAGGGAGACCCCGGTGTCGCCGAGCGGGTGGCTGAGCGCGAGCGAGGCGACCAGGTTCGTCGGCGGCTGGGGGGCGGCCGGGGGCTCGTACCACGCCGTGGCCGCCTCCCGGCTGAGCCTTCCCGAGCGGTCGCGCGACCAGACCGCATAGCACGAGCGCACGAGAGCGAGCGAAAAGGTCGCGCGTCCCTCGCCGCCCGGGTCCGCCGGGACGATCCTGCGCTCGAGCCCGTCGGGCTTCGCGGGGCAGCGCCCGGGCGCTCGCGCCACGACGGCCTGCCGGATGCGCTCGCTCGCTCCGTTGAGCCATCTGACCGTGACCCGCCTCGATCTTCCCGCGTCCGAGATGGCCCTGACGGCGCCGACCGACGAGAGCGGGTCCGGCCGTTGCGGTGGTGGCGGAGGGGGCTTCGGCTTGGCCTTGGCCTTGGGCGGAACCTTGGGGCAGTACGCGCGGCGGGGAGGCCGCGGGGCCCCCCCGTGCAGCTTGACCGCGCCCTGGATGTCGTCCTCCTCGAGCAGCCCGCAGCGCCACTGTCCGGCGGGCGGCTGCGAGCAGCGGGCGGGCGCCCCCGCGGTGATCGTCGAGTTCATGGTCGCGCAGCCCGAGTCCTCGTGGTTGAGGCCGACCACGTGCCCGAGCTCGTGGGCGGCGATCAGGGCGACCGAGAAACGCTGCTCGCGCTCGCCCGACGGAGACGGAATCGTGATCTTGGCGTCCCCCGCCTGCGGTCCGCTGCTACGGGTGGTAGTCGAGGCGTGGCCGCTCAGCCCCTGAGCGCCGCCCTCGATCACGAGCTCGGCATCCTCCTCGGAGGCGGGCACGAACTCGATCTGGGCTCCGCTGCGGTTCCAGGCCCGCACGGCGCGCTTCACGGCCCAATCGTGCTCGGAGACGGTGTTGTAGTAAGTGACGACGCGACCGTCGCCTTGGGAGAGGCCCTCGTTGATCGAGTAGGCGCCCGCGCCGGCCGGGGCCAGCAGGACGAGCAGGGTGAGCAAGAGAGACAGCTTGGCGGACATGGCTCGAGGGTGGCTGGCAACCGGCCGCGCGGAGCCTACCGTGCGCGGCCGGCCCGACGGGACCCTTCCGCCCGGACCGGGCTTGTTCCCCGAAAACCCGCCGCGGTGCCCGAAGGCGCGCGGCCGCCAAGCCCCCGGGACAACGTTCCGAAACGAAAACGGGGCGCCCCAGCTGGGGCGCCCCGTTCAGTTCCTGCGTTTGCGTCTGTGTTGCCCTAGGCGCCGATCCGGCCGCGGCGCTGAGCCACGAGCAGACCGAGACCGCCGGCGAGCGAGAGGCCGCCGAGCAGCGCGAGCATCCAGGCGTCGAAGCCGGTCTGCGCAAGGGTCACGCCACCGCCACCGCCGCCGCCGAACCCGCCGCCGCCGCCGCCGACGTTGCCGCCGCCGACGCCGGTGATGTTGCCGCCGCCGACGTTGTCGCCGCCGCCCTGGCCGCCGCCCTGGCCGCCGCCCTGGCCGCCGCCCTGGCCGGTGTTGGTGTTACCGCAGTTGTTCGTGGCTTCTGCGTCGCCACCCGCGGCCTGCGAGATGGCGCACTGGACGTTGTTGTCGTTGTCGCTGCCGTCGCCTTCGCCTTGGCCTTGGCCTTGGCCTTCGCCGGTCTCGCCGGTCTCACCGACGCCGCCGCCACCACCCCCGCCGCCGCCGCCGCCTTGGACATCGCCGATGTTCTGGTCGATGTCGCCAGACGAAACGGAGTCGCCTTCACCGCCACCGCCACCGCCACCGTCCTGGCCGAACGCCACGGCCGGCATCGCGCAGAACATCGCCAGCGCGACGAGCATTCCGATTACCTTCTTCATGCGCCTATCCTCCTGATGGATGAAGTGAGCGGGCGCCTGAGGAGCGACCGCTGTAACAGTGCCGAACGTATAGCCGACGGCGAGGACACCGTCAAGGGTTTCGGACGAAAAAATTTAAGCCCGCCTAAAGACCGGGCGGTCCTCCCTCCCTCGAACCCGAGACAGGAGAAGGGGCTCCGGTGGGCCGTTCGTCGCCTTTCGCCGTAGACGAGGGGAATTTCGAGCCGGCGTCCATCGGCGCCGCGAACGCTTCTCAGGGACCGGACGCGCCCGAAGGATCTAAAGAGTTCTGAAAGATCTGTGTCAGGCAGCCGCGGCCCGGCGGCCGCGAGCCTCAAGCTTGCTGCACGCCGCAGGATTACGGCGTGAGACAGCCCTCGTGCGGGGTGGCACCGTATCGGACCACGGCGGCTACGATGTCCTCCATTCGCTCCCGACCACCCAGAAACGAGCATGGCCACTCTGAGTGATCGCCCCGACCACGGGCACGAAGGCGGTACGGCCTCCCTGAGCCGCGAGGATGTCCTCTGCCCCCACTGCGGGACGCTGATGGCTTCGGGCGCCGAGTTGCCGTGGCCGGGCGAACCCGTGATGTGCGAGGGCTGCGAGCGCTGGGTGGGGCGCGGTCGGGCGGTACCGTCCGCGCCGCCCTCCGGAAAGGTCGACACCGGCCCCGACGGCGCCGAGCGCCCGCTCGAGGCTGACCGGCCCCACGACTCCGGGCTCGACGCCTTGCCGCCCGAGGAGCGCCTGTCGCGGCCGAGCCGTCACCGCCCCGCCCGCCCCGGGCCGATCGAGCGACGCCGCGCGCGAGAGCTCGGGCCTCCGCCGGTTCCCACCGCTTCTGCCTCTTCCGAGCGCCTCCGGGCTCCGGTCGAGGATTCACCGGCCGCCTCCCAGCCGGGCGAGAGCTCAGGGTCCCCGGCGACCGCGGGATACGACAACGGGGCGGCTCACCTCCCACCCGACGCGGGCCCCCACCGGCCGCCGGCGCCGGACTTCGACCGCCCGTCGCCCAGCCGGTCGGCCGGGCCCGACGGCGCCGCCCCGGGACAGACGGTCGCCTTCCCGGCGCTGACCGACGAGGGCAAGCGACGCCCGCGATTCGCGCTCCCGCGCCTTCGCCGGCCCGTTCTGCGTCGGCCCACGCGCGCGGGGCTCATGCGCAAGCTCCCGGTGATCCTCGTCGTCGCCGGGGGGCTGCTGCTGCTCGAGGGCGCGCTGACCGTCCTGTGGAAGGAGCCCTTCTCGGCGCTGTTTGCCTCCCAGGTCCAGGGCGCCCTGGGCGACGACCTCGAGGCCCGCGAGGCCGAGGCCGCGCGCGAGGCCGCGAAGGGGCGGCGCAACGCCCTCCAGTACATGCGCCGCCGCGCCGTGTCGCTCAACCGCGAGCTCGGGCCGGACGACCCCGTCGGCCGGCTGCGGATCAAAAAGATAGGCCTCAGCACGGTCGTCGTCCAGAGCACGACCTTGCCGAGCCTGACCAAGGGACCCGGCCACTACCGCGAGACGCCTCTGCCTGGCCAGAAGGGCAACTGGACGGTCGGCATCGCCGGGCACCGAACCACCTACGACGCCCCCTTCCGCAACATCGACAAGCTCGATCGCGGCGACGAGATCGTCTTCACCCTGCCCTACGGCCGCTTCACCTACGAGGTCGAGGGCACGGAGATCGTCGACGACTCAGAGACCGGCGTCTTCATCCCCAAGGGCTACGACCGGATCGCCCTGACCGCTTGCCACCCGCTCTACAGCGACGCGCAGCGGATCATCGCCTACGGCAAGCTGAAGGAGAGCAAGCCGCGGGGCGGAGCCAAGATAGCGGCGGCGAAGTCATAAGGGCGCCCGGGCGCCGACGGGGCGCTCGGCTCAACGAACGCAGCGCTCGCGCTGCGGGCAGCTCTTGAGGCGATCGACCTCGGGACGGCGGCCGTCGCCGCGCGGCCAGCCGATGCGCAGGAGCACGGATGAGGCGTTGTTCGAGTGAGTCGACTCGCGCACGCGCCGGTCGCCGTTGGCTCGGTGCACAAGCTCGTAGTCGCCGGCCGGGAGGCCGGTGATGTCGATCGACTGGCCCTCGAGGTAGGGGGGATAGTCGTCGCCGTAGCCGACCGATATGCCCTGGAGCACGTTCCGCGCCTGCGGCCGGTTCTTGAGGCAGGCCCCGGTCAAGACGGGTCGATCGGGCTTTCGCGGAAGCGTCCGCCCGGGGTCGTAGCGATCCCCGAGGCAGAAGCCCGTCTTTCGGTCGGGGCGCGCGAGCCGGTGGTCGGAGGCTCGCCGCAGCTCGTAGCGGTCAAAGAAGAGGTAGTGCCAGTGGTCGTGTCCGCCGGAGGACGTGTAGCGGATGCGACCGATGTTGCGGACGCGGGCGCGCGAGCCGTCGGCGCGGTCGATCAGCTGGTCCGCGGTCATCTCGCGCTCCCCGGCGGAGCGGGTGCCGCGCACGGTCAGCCGGCCGGGACCGTGGTTCTCCACCGCCGATCTGAAGCCGAGCTGGAAGCGGCCGTCGCGACCGCGTACGCCAAGGTCCCCGGGCGTTCGCTGGACGAGATCGGGCCAGATCTCGGGCGGCGGGGCGACCGTGATCTCGCCCCGGGTGGACGCGGCGGAGAAGATCGCCACGGCGCCCCCGACGCACAGGGCGGCGGCGAGGATCGGGGCGAGGAGGGCCTGGGGGCGAGGCATCGCCGGATCGTACCGGCGCGCCGAAACCTCACGGAGGAGGGAGATCCAGTGGTCGCAGGCTCTCGACGACCGCGCCGCGACCCACGATCGCACCGATCACGACTTCGTTCTCGGGGACGCGCGTCCCGGGCAGGAGGATGACGTCGCGCAGCGAGGCGCCGGCCCCGACCGAGCAGCGGTCGCCGATGGCCACCGGCCCCATGAGCCGCAGGCCCTCTGCCAGCTCGCAGTCCTCGCCGATCCACGCCGGCGCCTCGGCGAGCTCGAGGTCTTCCGGCAGCGCGGTGCCCTCGCCGACGCGCAGGCCCTCCTCGGCCTCGCGCCCGGGGACCTCGAGTTGCAACTGGCCCTCGAGCGCGGCCCACGTGCCCTGCCGCAGCTCGGTGAACGATCCGATGTCGTTCCAATAGGCCTCGATCTCGTGGATGTAGAAGGGCACGTCGTGCTCGAGCAGGGCGGGGAAGACGTCCTGCGCCCAGTCGACCGGGTCATCGTCGGGAAAGTAGTCGAAGATCTCCGGGTTGAAGCAGTAGATGCCGCAGTTGGCGAGGTCTGAGAGCGCCTCGGAGGGCTCGGGCTTCTCCTGGAAGCCCTGGATACGGCCGTCCTCGTCGTGGACGACGACGCCGTACTCGCGCGTGTCGGGAATCCGCTTGACGGTCAGCGTGGCGATGCCGCCCGCGCTGCGGTGTCGCTCGACGAGCGCGCGGACGTCGAGGTCGGTGAGCACATCTCCGGAGATCACCACCACCTCCTCGTCGCCGAAGAAGTCGCGCACGTTGCGGACGCCTCCCGCCGTGCCCAGCAGCTCCGGCTCGTGGCGGTACTCGAGCCGGTCGCCGAAGTAGTCACGGATCGTGTCGGGATACCAGTTCAGGTTGGATACGAGCTCGTCGAAGCCCTGCTGCTCGAGCAGCCGAACGATGTGGGCCATGACCGGGCGGTCCAGCACCGGCACCATCGGCTTGGGCAGCTCGTAGGTGAGCGGACGCAGGCGCGTGCCGATGCCGGCGGCGAGGACCATCGCTTTCATGTGCCGCGGCACCTTCCCGCGCCGGGCACCGCGCCGCGGGGCAGAGCGCCGCTAGGGGCCGGGCGGAGCCCGACGGCGGCGATCCGGCGCCCAGCCACCCTCGGGATGGGTGAAGCCGCCATCAGTAGCGGTAGTGCGGCGATTTGTACGGACCCTCGACCGGCACGCCGATGTAGGCGGCCTGGTCCCCGGTGAGCTCGGTGAGCCCCACGCCCAGGGCGTCGAGGTGGAGGCGGGCCACGTTCTCGTCGAGGTGCTTGGGCAGGACGTAGACCCGGCGCTCGTACTCCTCGTTCTTGGTGAACAGCTCGATCTGGGCGATCACCTGGTTGGTGAACGAGTTCGACATCACGAAGCTCGGGTGCCCGGTGGCGTTGCCGAGGTTGAGCAGGCGTCCCTCGGAGAGGACGATCACCGCGTGCCCGTCGGGGAACGTCCACTTGTCGACCTGCGGCTTGATGTTCGTCCGCTCGACGCCCTCGACGCGACCGAGGCCGGCCATGTCGATCTCGTTGTCGAAGTGACCGATGTTGCCGACGAGCGCCTGGTGCTTCATCCGCGCCATGTGGTCGGCGGTGATGATGTCCTTGTTGCCGGTCGCGGTGACGAAGATGTCAGCGGTCTCGACGACGTCCTCGAGCGTTCGTACCTCGTAGCCCTCCATCGCGGCCTGCAGCGCGCAGATCGGGTCGATCTCGGTGATGACCACGCGCGCGCCCTGACCGCGCAGAGAGTCGGCGCAGCCCTTGCCCACGTCGCCGTAGCCGCACACGACCGCGGTCTTGCCGCCGATCATCACGTCGGTGGCGCGGTTGATGCCGTCGACAGCGAGTGGCGGCAGCCGTAGAGGTTGTCGAACTTCGACTTGGTCACCGAGTCGTTGACGTTGATGGCCGGGAAGAGGAGCTGCCCGGTCTCCTGCATCTGGTAGAGGCGCAGGACGCCGGTCGTGGTCTCCTCGGTGACCCCGAGCACGCCGTCGCCGAGCTGAGTCCAGCGCTGGGGGTCCTCCTCGAGCGAGCGGCCGAGCAGGCCGAGCACGACCTGCATCTCCTCGTTGTCGGTCGAGTCGGGGCTCGGCACGGCGCCGGCGCGCTCGTACTCCGCGCCCTTGTGCACGAGCAGGGTGGCGTCACCGCCGTCGTCGAGGATCATGTTCGGACCGCCGTCGGGCCAGCGCAGCGCCTGCTCGAGACACCACCAGTACTCCTCGAGCGTCTCGCCCTTCCAGGCGAAGATCGGCACCCCCCGGGGCTCCTCGGGCGTGCCCTCCGGGCCGACGACCGCCGCGGCGGCGGCGTGGTCCTGAGTCGAGAAGATGTTGCAGCTCGCCCAGCGGACCTCGGCGCCGAGCGCTGCGAGGGTCTCGATCAGGACGGCGGTCTGGACGGTCATGTGAAGCGACCCCGTGATGCGCGCGCCGCTGAGCGGCTGGCGGTCGGCGTACCGGGCGCGGGTCTTCATCAGGCCGGGCATCTCGTGCTCGGCGAGCTCGATCTCGCGGCGGCCGAACTCGGCCTGTGAGAGGTCGGCGACCTTGAAGTCGAGGGCGTGGGCAGCAGTGGTCGTCGTCATGGACTCTCCAGGGCTTTGGGGAAACGTGCTCGGAGGGGGCGCTCTGGGCGCGGGCACCGCCCGCCGCGGCGATCGAAGCGCATCCGCGCGCGGCGAGAAACCTTACCATTGGGACTCGAGGCCCGCGAGTTGGCCTCACAGCGGACAGAGGAGCCCTTGTGCCGGTTTTACCGCACCAGATGGAAGTCAGGACGTGACCGATCGAGGCGGAGAGGGAGGGCGGGAGGCCCCCCACGGCTCGGGTCGGCGTGAGCCGCCGGAGCTCGTGCGCCGCCTCCAGCGCCGTCGCGACTCCTACCGCGAGCGAGGGCTCGTTTACCGGATCGCGTGGGTTACGGCGGCCGTCATCGTCATCGTGGCCGGCCTCGTCTTGGTCGTCTTCCCGGGCCCGGCGCTCGTCGTCATCCCGATCGGCCTGGCCATGCTCTCGCTCGAGTTCGCCTGGGCGCAGCGGCTGCTCGACACGACGCTCGAGCGCGGGGTCGAGGCCAAGGACATCGCCCTCCGGGCGAACCGCAGGCAGCAGATCGTCGGCGGCGTCGCGATCGTGTGCGGGATCGCGGCGGTGGCCGCGGTGGCGCTGATCTACGTGGTCTGAAGAGAGGCCGCGCCGGCGTCGTCTACGAGGGCCCGCTTGAGGCGCTCGATGGCCTCGACCGGGGTCGGGTTGACCCCCCGGAGCACGGCCAGGTAGATGCTCGTGAAGTCGCCGAGCATGACCGCGGCGGTGACGCGCTCGAGCGCTGTCTCGCCGAAGCTCGGGACCTGCTCGAGCGCGGAGGCCAGCCCGCCGACTTCGGCCGCCGTGAGCTCGAGGCGCCGGCGCAAGCGGCGATCGGCGCCGGCGTCATCGAGGAAGACGGCCGCGAACGGGGCGCATTCGCTCGCTCCCTCCCATCCGACCAGCTCGTTGTGGTCGGCTTCGGGCAGCGCGGCCGAGATGGCCAGCAGCTGGGCGTTCTCGTTGATCTGGTTCTTCCACCGCAGAGCGGCGGACTCGGTGGCGCCGGCGCCGTAGATCACCGGCACGCGACCTTTGAGCAGGCGCGCCAGCCGCTTCGGCAGCGCGTCCTCGGGGGCGTCGGGCCCCCAGTCGACGGCGAGCCGGACGAGCTGGGCGGAGGCGGACTCGACCTCGGCCCGCAGCGACGGCGCCGCCCCGCACAGCGCCGCGCACTCGAGCGCTCCGACGAGCATGTAGGCGACGGCGGCGCGGGGCTGCATTCCCGCCGGCACGCCGATCACCGGGACGCGCTCGGCCCGCGCCGCGGCGGCGAGTCGCCCTCCGGTGGTGATGACCACTCGCTCCATCCCGGCCGCGCCCGCCTCGGCGAAGCTGGCGAGAACCTCCTCGGTCTCCCCGGAGTAGCTCGCGCAGAGCACGAGCGCGTCGGCCGGTGCGCCGGGGGGAAGCCCGTAGCCGCGGACCGTCTGCAACTGCGCCCGGGCACGCCGGCCGACCGCGGCCGCGGCCAGGTCGGCGCCGATCGCCGATCCGCCCATTCCGCAAACGAGTAGGCCGCCGGGGCGCTCCTTGGTCGCGATCGCCGCCGACTCGACGCGCCACAGCGCGTCCTCGAGCTGATGAGGCTGGGCCTCGACGTCGCTCAAGAGGCTCTCCGAGTCGACGGCCGCGACGGCGGCACGGTCGAGGACGTCCTCGACTCCTGGCACGGTCACCGTTAGCCGTCCCGCCTGCTCTCGGCGACCCGGACCGGCGCCGCGTCGGCGGCGGGCCTCCTGTCCGCGAGGCGAACCTCGGTTCCGGGCTCGATGCGCGCCCCAGCCTCGACCCGCGCCTGTGGTGCGACGGTCGCGCCCTTTCCGAGCACGGCGCCCGGCTCGACGTGGGCACCCTCCCCCACGCTGACGCCGTCGGCGAGCACGGCCCCGTCGACGGCGGCCCGCGCGCCCACCGTCACCCGGCGGTGGAGCGCCGATCGCGCCACGCGCGCCCGCGGCTCGACGACGCACGACTCGCCGAGCACCGACAGCGGCCCCACCTCAGCGCCCTCGGTGCGGCAACCCGGGTGCACGAGCGAGCCGGTCGCGTCGCGGGGCGGGAGCGAGCTTTTCACCGCCCCGGTCAAGAGGTCGCGCGTGGCCTCGAGATAGCGCTCGGGCGTGCCGATGTCGATCCAGTAGCCCTCGTCGAGATGCCCGAAGAGGCCCTTCCCGACGAGGCTCGGAAAGATCTCGCGCTCGAAGGAGACCGCCCGCCCGGGCGGGACCAGCTCGGCGACCGAGCGCTCGAGGACGTAGGCGCCGGCGTTGACGCGGTCGGTGGGAGCCGGGTCCGCCGAGGCCCCGGCATCCACCTTCTCGAGGAAGCCCTCGACCTCTCCGTCGGGCGCGGTCGGCACGAGCCCGTAGGCGGACGTGTCCTCTACGGCCACGAGCGCGAGCGTGGCGAGCGCCCCCGCGCGCCGGTGGAAGTCGAGCTGGGCGCCGAGGTCGATGTCGGTCAGCACGTCGCCGTTTACGACGAGCACCTGCTCTTCCAGGCCGTCCTGGTCGAGGGCCAGGCGCAGCGGGCCCGCCGTGCCGAGCGGCTCAGGCTCTGTTACGTAGCGCAGGCGAACCGTCCCGTGGCGATCGCCGAGGACAGCGGCGACCTCCTCGGCGAGGAAGCCGCAGGAGAGGATCGCCTCGTCGACGCCGTGTCCGGCGAGCCAGTCGAGCATGAAGGTCAAAAACGGGCGCCCGGCGAGCGGAAGCGCGGGCTTGGGGGTCGTTAGGGTGAGCGGTCTCAGGCGCGTGCCCTGGCCGCCGGCGAGGATCAGCGCCTGCATCGCGCCGCGCGGCGGTCAGGCCGGCGAGGGAGCCGCCAGCGCGGCCCGCGGGCGGCCGACGCCCTCGTAGCTGAAACCCGCCGCGACGAGCGCCGCGCCGTCGAGGAAGTTGCGACCGTCGACGATGAGCGGCGTCGTCATCCGCTCGCGAACCTCGCCGGCCCAGTCAAGCTCGCGGAACTCGGGCCACTCGGTGACGAGGACCACGCCGTCCGCCTCCTCGACGGCCTCGAGGGCCGAGGCGCACACCTGCGCGCCGGGGAGGAGGTCCGTGGCGTGCTCGCCGGCCACCGGGTCGTAGACCCGCACGCTCGCTCCCTCACCGATGAGTCGGGCGGCCAGCACGAGGCTCGTGGCCTCCCGCACGTCGTCGGTGTGGGGCTTGAAGGCCACGCCCAGAAGAGCGATCTCGCGCCCGACCAGGGAGCCGAGATGCTTCTTCAGCTTCCCGACCGTCCGCCGCTTCTGGAGCTCGTTGACCTCGATCACGGCCGTGAGCAGCTGGAAGTGATATCCCGAGTTGCCCGCGAGCTGCTTGAGCGCCGAGACGTCCTTGGGGAAGCAGCTGCCCCCGTAGCCGATCCCGGCCTGGAGGAACTTCGGCCCGATCCGCTCGTCGAGGCCCATGCCGCGAGCCACCTCGGCCACGTCCGCGCCGAGCTCCTCGGACACGTTGGCGATCTCGTTGATGAAGGAGATCTTGGTGGCCAGGAAGGCGTTCGAAGCGAGCTTGATCATCTCCGCGCTCGCCACGTCGGTGCGCACGATGGGCGCCTCGAGTGGGTCGTATAGCGCCGCGACCCGATCGGCGAAGGCCGCAGACTCCGCTCGGGCCCCGATGACGACGCGGTCGGGTCGCATGAAGTCGCCGATCGCCGAGCCCTCCTGGAGGAATTCGGGATTCGACACGTAGCCGAGGCCCTCGTGGCGACGTGCGATCGCGTGGCCCGTGCCGACGGGCACCGTGCTCTTCATGACGAGCGCGTGGCGCTGGGAGTCGCCGATCTCGTCGACCACGCGCTCGACCCGCGAGAGATCGGCGTCCCCCGAGTAGGTCGGCGGCGTGTCGACGCAGCAGAACAGCAGCTGCGCGCGCTCGAGTACCGGCGGCATGTCGGTGGTGAAGTGGAGGCGGTCGCGGTTTCGCTCGAGCAGGTCGGAGAGCCCGGGCTCGTGGATCGGCACCTCTCCTCGCTCGAGCGCCGCCACCCTCTCGGTCACGATGTCGCGGCAGTGCACCGCGTGGCCGAGCTCCGCGAAGGAGGCGGCGGTCACCAGTCCGACCCAGCCACAGCCGACCACCCCGATCGGCTCGAGCGCGCTGGCGCCGGGCGCTGAGAATCGAGCGTCCATCGGCGTCCGAGGCTACCGCGTCCGAGGGACGGGGCTCAGAGGCGCCGCGTCGACTCGGCGATCGCGAGCATCTGGCGCTCGGAGAGGCTCTGGAGCAGTGTGTTGGAGATCCAGTAGACCCCCGCGTCGGTGCGCCAGGCGACGAGCCGGACGCGGTCGCCGTCCTTGTAGACCTCGAACGTGCGCCCGCCGCGCCGGCGCTCCTCGACGGGTCCGCTGAGGATCGGAGCGTCCTTCCAGGCGGTCCCCTGGACGCCGTAGTATTGGCCGACCTCGTCGGCCTTGAGGACCATTCGGTAGCTCGAGTACGGGGGGCCGCCGGGAACCTTGAGGCCATACACGCGCGGGAGGCCGGCAAACAGCGAGCGGGGGGCTCGCGACGTCGGGTAGTAGACGGGTATGCGTGCGCCTCGGCGCTGCGCCGCGGTCGCCTGCAAACGACCCTCGGCCGACGTGTCCTCGAGCGGCACGGGCGTCCGCCGGCGCGGCTGGCGTGCCCGGTCGGGCTGGCGCTCCTCGCGCGCTTGGCCGCGAGGTCCCTCCGTGGCCCGGACGCCGAGGAACTCCCGGGTCAGCTCGCGAATCGCCGCCGAGCTCGCGGTGACGTAGGTCTCGCCGATCTCGCCCTTGAAGTGGACCTCCTGCACGGGGCGTCCGGCCGAGGCGACGGCTAGCTTCGCAAGGCGCACCACCTCCGACCGCGAGCGGATGTCGGAGCTCGAGTAGCGCCCGAAGATCTCGATCAGGCGCCGACGGTCGGATAGCAGGTCGCCGACCGACACCTGCTGCTTGACCTGGCGCAGGTACTCCTGCTGGCGGGCGGCGCGCACGAGGTCGTTGTCCTCGTGGCGGTAGCGCACGTAGTCGAGCGAGTCTTTGCCGCACATGCGCTGATAGCCCGGTTGGACGTTGATCGTCGCATAGTCGTCGAAGCCTGAGTTGTCGTTGAAGTAGCGGCGGTCGATGTCAACGTAGATGCAGTTGAGCGCGTTGACTCCGCGCTGAAAGCCGTCGAAGTCGACGTTGACCACGTGGTTGATCCGCAGCCCGGTCAGGTTCTTGACGGTCTCGAGGGCTAGCTTCGGCCCGCCCTCCTCGTAGGCGTTGTTGAGCTTGCGAGTCCCCCGGCCGGGCACGGTCACCTTGAGGTCGCGGGGCAGCGACAGGATCGCCGTGGCCCCGCGAGCGGGGTCGAGACGCACGAGGAGAATAGTGTCGGAGCGCGCCTTGTCCTCGAAGTTGGGGGACCATCTCGGCCGCTCGTCGGACCCGATCAGCATGATCGTCTGCGGCTGACCCGCCTCGGCCTCGGCCAGGCTCCGGCCGAGGTCCAGGACCTCCCCGTCGCGAAAGGCGGTGACCACGCGGTCGAGCTCGCGGAAGCCCGCTGCCGCCGTCGCCGTCGCCGAAGCGAAGACGATCAGAAGAGCGCCGACGAGCAGCCGGCGCCATATCGGTCTCGGGCTCGGCGAGAGGTCAGGCAACGTGCAGGTGGGTGGCTCGAAGGCGGTCGGGCACCAAGCGTACGAACTCGACGAGAGCGCGGCGGTAGCGCTCGAGCGAGGAGATCGACACCCATTCGTCCGGACCGTGGTGACCTCCTCCCTGCGGCCCGAACTCGACCGCCGGCACCCCGGCGGCCAGGAACGAGACCGCGTCGGAGGCGCCGTCGCGCCCGACCGACACGCGGTCGGAGGGCATGCGCTCGGCGACGACCTCGGCGAGCGTGCGCACGTACGGATCGCCAGCGTCGACGATCGCGGGCTCACGTCGGATGAGCTCGGTGACGGCGACGTCGGGCAGCGCGGTGATCGCGGCGAGGACCTCCTCCGGGTCCTGGCCGGGCAGGTAGCGCACGTCGACGTCGATCGCGCAGCGATCGGGCACCTTGTTGAGGGCGTCGCCTCCGAGGATGCGGCCCACGTTGATCGAGGGGCGGTCGAAGAGCTCCGAGGACTGGCGCGCGAACGGCAGCGCGCGGATCGACTGGAAGGTGTCCACGGCCTTCAAAATGGCGTTGTCGCCCAGCCAGGGCGTCGAGCCGTGCGCGGCCCGGCCGCTGACCTCGAGGCGCAAGCCGAGGACCCCCTTGGCCTGGACTCCGATGCGCAGCTCGGTGGGCTCGCCGGTGATCGCGAAGTCGCCGCGGTACCCGCGCTGGACGAGCAGGTCGGAGGCGCGCTGGCCGGACTCGTCGGACTCCTCGTCGCAGACGCAGAGGAAGTGGACGCGGACTGCGCGCTGCTCCGCGAGCTCGAGCGTGGCCGACATCATCGCCGCCAACGCTCCCTTCATGTCGTAGGCGCCGCGGCCGATCAGCCGGTCGCCCTCGACGCGCGGATGGAACTGCTCGGGCCGGCCGGGGACGACATCGAGGTGGCCGTGCAGGACGATGGTCGGGCCGTCGCGAGCGCCCACCGTCGCGGCGAGCAGGGGGCGGCCGTTATGGACGGCGTCGGAGACCTCGACGTCGCGGGCCTCGAGCCACCCGGTGACGAACTCGGCGGCCGCACGGATGCCCTCGAGCGTCGACGTGTCGTAGGAGATCAGGCGTTCGGGGAGGGAGCTCTCGCGCACCGAGCCAGGATAGCCCCAGGCTCGCGACGGACGGACTCGGTTGCCGGGGGATTACGTGGCGCTTCCGCGGCCGGCGGGCCGCCCGCGCGGTGGATACGCTACGAGCCTCACGGCCCGGGCGTCGGTTCGCCTCGGCTCACGCGCCCCTCTTCGAGCATGCCCCGACGCCCCGACCGCAGCGCCACCTCCCCCGTGCCCGTGCCCGAGGCGCTGCGGGAGTCCGGTACGCCGGTCGCGCCGCCCCTGCCCGCCGAGCCCCACGGGGCCGCGCCGGCGGGCGGCGGGCTCGCGGCTCGCGCCGCTCACCGCCTCCCTCAGCTCGCGGCGCTCGCGCGCTCGGACACCGGCCGCGCGGCCGGCCTCGCCGGGGCGATGCTCGGCAACAACGCGATCGCCCTGATCACCACCGTGGTGTTCGCGCGCCTGCTCGGAGCGTCCGGCTACGGCTCCCTCGGAGCCCTGCTCGCCGCGTTCGTGATCCTCATGGTCCCGGGCTCGGCGCTCCAGGCCACCGTCGCCCGCGAGGTCAGCCATGAGCTCGGGGCCGGGAGCGATGTCGCCGGGGCCGGCGTCCACCGCTGGATGAGTCACCTCACCGTGGCGTTCGTGGGAGTGTGCGGGGTGGCGGTCGTGCTCCGCGAGCCGATCGCGGCGGCCGTGGGCGTCCCGGAGGCGCCCTGGGCCGCCGCCGCGACGCTTCCCACCGGCTGGCTGTGGCTGATGCTCTCGGTGCAACGAGGAGCCCTCCAGGCCGTCCAGCGTTACCGGCTCGTGGGGCTGACCCTGGTCGGCGAGGCGGCGCTGCGCCTCGCCATCGGCATCGGGCTCGTCCTCCTCGGACTCGGGGTGACCGGCGCCTTCCTCGGGACGGGAATCGCCCTCGGGCTGCTCGTCGTCGCCTACACCTTCCCGCTTCGGCGTCTGCTGCCCCCGCCGCGTGCCCACGCCGCGCGGATGCGCGTGCCCGGCATGCGGCACCTGATCAACCGCGCCCGCATCCCCGTGGCCGCCTTCGTGCTGATCGCCGTCCTCCAGCACGTCGACGTGATCATCGTCAAGCACGTCGCCGAGCCCGACGTCGCCGGTTCCTACGCCGCGGCCTCGGTCGCCGCCAAGGCGGTGATCTGGCTCGCCATGGGGCTCGGCTTCTACCTCCTTCCCGAGGCCGTCCGGCGCACGCAGGCCGGCGAGGACGCTCGGCCGATCCTCGTCCGCACGCTGGGTCTGCTCGCGGTGGTCGCGGTACCGCTCGTCGTCTTCTACACGCTGCTCGCCCGTCCCCTGCTCGAGACGGTCTTTGGCTCCGGGCTGACCGCGGCGGCGGGCGCCCTCGGCCTGCTCACCGGGGCGATGGCATTGCTCGCCGGCGGCTACCTCGCCGTCCAGTACCTGCTGGCACTCGGGAGGTGGACCTTCATCCTCATCCTCGCGGCCGCGGCCACGCTCGAGCTTCTCGTGGTCCCACGGGTGGGCTCGGAGCTCGTGCAGGTAGCGGTCGTGCTGCTCGGGCTACAGCTCGCGGTCGCGGCCGGGCTGCTGCTCACGGCGGTGCGGACCTCGCGCGCCCCGCCGCTCGTCGGAGAGGGGTGACGGCAGGACCTCGCGCTGCTGCGCCTGCGGGAGCAGCTCGTCCGCCGAGGGATCGATGTCGCCGCGACCGCGCGGCGCCCGCCGGGCCCGCGCCCGCCGCCGCCCGACCAGGTCAGTCGGAGCCTTCTACCTCGAGAAACGCCTCGTAGCGCTTCACGTCCCGCTCGTACCCGCGCCGCTCCTCGCTCCCCTCCTCGGCGCCCTCGAGCGAGTTACGCGCCTCCTCGAGTCGCGACTCGAGGTCGGAGCGGTCCAGTTCGTCGGGCCGGTGGGCCTCCTCGACGAGCACGAGCGCCGAGTTCTCGACCACCTGGAGGTAGCCCTCGGCCTGGGCGAAGGTCTCGACCTCGCCGCCCTCGCGGTGCAGGCGCAGCTCGGTCGGCTCCAGGATGGCCAAGAGGGGAGCGTGGTTGGCGAGCACGCCGAGGGAGCCCTCGCCGGTGCGCGTCGAGAGCATCTCGACCTCGTCGTCGAAGACCTTCCCTTCGGGGGTGAGGACCTCGACCGGAAACGGAGTACGGGCCATGCGAGGCGGTCGCTAGGAGTCGGAGTCGGAGTCGTCCTTCTGGCCGCGCTCCTCGGTGACCTCGTCGATGCCGCCCTTCAGGTAGAAGGCGCGCTCGCCCAGGTCGTCGTGCTCGCCGTCGACGATCTCCTTGAAGCCGCGCACCGTCTCCGCGATCGGCACGAACTTGCCCGGTTGGCCCGTGAACTGCTCGGCCACGTTGAACGGCTGGGACAGGAAGCGCTGGATCTTGCGGGCCCGCTGGACGGTCACGCGGTCCTCCTCGGAGAGCTCGTCGACACCGAGGATCGCGATGATGTCCTGGAGCTCCTTGTAGCGCTGGAGGGTCTCCTTGACCCGGCCCGCCACGTCGTAGTGCTCCTGGCCCACGATGTCGGGCTTGAGGATGGTCGAGCTCGAGTCGAGCGGATCGACCGCCGGGTAGATGCCCTGCTCGGCGATGTCGCGGGAGAGCACGGTGGTCGCGTTGAGGTGGGCAAAGACCGACGCCGGCGCGGGGTCTGTGAGGTCATCGGCCGGCACGTAGATCGCCTGCACCGAGGTGACCGAGCCGTTGCGGGTCGAGGTGATCCGCTCCTGGAGCTGACCCATCTCGGTCTCGAGCGTCGGCTGGTAGCCGACCGCCGACGGCATGCGTCCGAGCAGCGCCGAGACTTCCTGGCCCGCCTGCACGAAGCGGAAGATGTTGTCGATGAACAGCAGCACGTCCTGCCCGCCCTGGTCGCGGAAGTACTCGGCCATGGTGAGCCCCGAGAGCGCCACCCGCAGCCGTGCGCCGGGCGGCTCGTTCATCTGGCCGAAGACGAGCACGGTCTGGTCGATTACGCCGGACTCCTGCATCTCCAGCCAGAGGTCGTTGCCCTCGCGTGAGCGCTCGCCGACACCGCAGAACGCCGACAGGCCCTCGTGCTCTTGAGCGATGTTGCGGATCAGCTCCTGGATCAGGACGGTCTTGCCCACCCCGGCACCGCCGAACAGGCCGACCTTGCCGCCCTTGGCATACGTTCCCAGCAGATCTATGACCTTGATCCCCGTCTCGTAGAGCTCCTGGGTGGGGGTGAGGTCCTCGATCGTGGGCGCGGATCGGTGGATCGGCCAGCGTTCCTGGATATCCACCTCACCGGCCTCGTCGATCGGCTCGCCGAGCAGGTTGAACACCCGTCCGAGCGTCACGTCGCCCACCGGAACGGTGATCGGCCCCCCCGTGTCGACCACCTCGGCGCCACGCGAGAGGCCATCGGTTCCGCCCATGGCGACGGCGCGCACGCGGTCGTCACCGATGTGCTGCTGGACCTCGCAGATCAATGTCTGGGTCTCCCCGAGGATGTTCGTTTCGCCGCCGCCGTCGCTCGAGCCGTCCTGGGAGTCCTCGCCGCCGGAGATCTCGCGACCGCCCGACTCGCCCTCGCCGGTGTCCCCGACGCTTGCCCCTGCCTGCATCGGCACCTGAACGGAGAGCGCCGCGTAGAGGTCGGGAAGCCCAGACGGGAAGACGCAGTCGAGGACCACGCCTTGGATCTCCTCGATATGGCCGACGTTGCGCTGGGCCTCGCGGCCGTTCTCTCCCTGGCCGGAGCGCTCTCCGGCCTCGGCGCCCTCGCTCTGTGTGCCCTGCTCCTCCTCGGTCTGGGACCGATCCTCGTGCTCGGTGGTCGACTCCACGCTCGTCCTCCTCCTATCGGTCCCTGGAGACTATCCGCATCGGCTCATCCGGTGGTCGCTTCCGCGCCCGAGACCACTTCCATGATCTCCTGGGTGATCTGAGCCTGACGCTCGCGGTTGGCCTGCATGGTCAAGTCGTCGATCATCTCGTCGGCGTTCTCGGAGGCGCTGCGCATGGCGGTCATGCGCGCGCCGTGCTCAGACGCCGTCGACTCGAGCATCGCGCGGTAGATCGAGATCTCGACGTAGTCGGGCGCGAGCTGGCGCAGGATCTCGCCGGGCTCGGGCTCGTAGATCCAGAGCGCGCGGCTGTGGTCGGGGCCTTCCTCGCTCCCTTGTCCGCCGGTGCCTTCACCGCCCTCTTCGGACTCGTCCCCTTCCTCCCCGTCGGTGCCGAGGAACTCCGCCTGCTGGAGCGGCAACAGCGTCTCGTGACGGACGACCTGACTCATCGGCGAGATGTAGCCGTTGTAGAACATCTCGGCGCGGTCGATGTTCTCGTCGGTGTAGGCGCTCACGATGTCCTGACCGACCTCACGCGCGTTGGCGTAGGCGGGACGGTCGGTGAAGCCGCTGTAAACGCCGTCGAGGTCGTAGCCGCGGAAGCCTAGGGAGGCGGCTCCCTTCGCGCCGATCACATACCACGCGGGCTCCTGACCCTCCCGACGGAGCTCTCGGGCGCGGCGCTCGCCGGCTCGGATGATCTGCGAGTTGAACGCGCCCGCCAGGCCGCGGTCGCCGGTGACGAGCAGCAGCCCGACCCGGTCGATCGAGTCGTGCTCCTCGAGCAGGGGAATGTCGGGGAGCGACTGGGCACCCTCGACCGCGCGGCGCGTCATGCGGCGGAGCGCGTCGGCGTAGGGGCGCAGCGCCTCGATCCGCTGCTCGGCCCTGCGCAGGCGTGCGGCGGCGACCATCTCCATCGCGCGCGTGATCTGCTTGACGTTCTTCACCGAGTCGATGCGCTCGGAGAGCGAGCTCGAGGAAGCCATGGCTGCTCGCCCGCGCGGCGACTAGGCCGCCGCGCCCTCCTTCTCCTCGTCTTCCTGCTCCTGCTCGGACTCGTCCTCGTCGGAGTCGGATCCAGAGTCGTCCTCTTCGCCGCTGCCCTCGTGCTTCTGGGCCCGCTCGGACTCGCCCTCCTCGAGCTCGTTGCCCTCGGAGTCGAAGTCGGGCCCGAAGTCGTCGATCGCCTGGCCGACGGCGTCGCCGAGCTCGTTCTCGGTCTTGTCCTCCCACTCGCCGTCGGCGATACGACCCATGAGGTCGCTCTGGCCGGAGTGCAGGCGGTCGAGCAGGAAGGTCTGGAACTCCCCGATGCGCGAGGTCTTGATGCGGTCCAGCCAGCCGCTCGTGCCGGCGTACAGAATGGCGCACTGGTCCTGGGTCGTCATCACGTCCTGCTCGTTCTGCTTGAGGACCTCGACGAGGCGCTCCCCGCGGTTGAGCGTGGCCTGGGTCTCGGGGTCGAGGTCGGAGCCAAACTGCGCGAAGGTCTGGAGCTCCCGGTATTGCGAGAGGTCGAGCCGCAGCGTGCCGGCGATCTTCTTCATCGGAGTCGGCTGCGCGCTCCCGCCGACGCGCGAGACCGAGGTGCCGACGTCGATCGCCGGCCGCGTGCCGCCGAGGAAGAGATCCTGGTCGAGGAATATCTGCCCGTCGGTGATCGAGATCACGTTGGTGGGGATGTAGGCCGAGATGTCGCCGGCCTGGGTCTCGATCAGCGGCAGCGCGGTGAGCGAGCCGCCGCCGAGATCGTCGCTCAACTTGGCCGCGCGCTCGAGCAGCCGCGAGTGCAGGTAGAAGACGTCGCCCGGGAAGGCCTCGCGGCCGGGCGCGCGGCGCAGGAGCAGCGAGAGCTGGCGGTAGGCGAAGGCGTGCCTGGTCAGGTCGTCGTAGATGCACAGCGCGTGCTGGCCGTTGTCGCGGTAGTACTCGCCCATGGCGGTGCCCGCGTACGGCGCGATCCACTTGATCGGCGCGGCCTGGTTGGCGGGCGCGGCGACGATGACCGTGTTCTCGAGCGCGCCGTGCTCCTCGAGTGTCTCGGCGACGGAGACGAGCGTGGCCATCCGCTGGCCGATCGCCACGTAGACGCAGCGCATGGTCTCGTCGCCGCGGTTGTTGATGATCGCGTCGATGCCGATCGCCGACTTGCCGGTCTGGCGGTCGCCGATGATCAGCTCGCGCTGACCGCGGCCGATCGGGACCATGGCGTCGATCGCCTTGAGCCCGGTGGCCATCGGCTCCTCCACCGGCTGGCGCATGACGACGCCGGGCGCGGGGCCCTCTGCGGGCCGGGTCGTCGTAACGTTGATCTCGCCCTTGCCGTCGAGCGGGTTGCCGAGCGGATCGACGATGCGTCCCAGCAGCTCGTCGCCGACCGGGACCTCGAGCAGACGCCCCGTGCGCTTGGCCGTGTCGCCCTCGTCGAGCTGCTCCCAGTCGCCGAAGAGCACCGCGCCGACGTTGTCGGACTCGAGGTTGAAGGCGAGGCCGGTGACGTCGTGGGGGAACTCGAGCAGCTCGAGGGACATGCAGTTCTCGAGCCCGTGCACGCGGGCGATGCCGTCGGCTACCGACAGCACCGTGCCGACCTCAGACAGGTCGGCGCCGCCGTCCTGGTCGAGTCCTTCGATGCGGCTCTTGAGGATGCTCGTGATCTCGTCGGGCTTTATCTCCATGTGTCGTCGCTACCTCTCCCGTTCTGCATGTTCGGACCCTCCCGTGAGCGTCGCGCCACCTAGGCGCTCGTCACCTGTCTGCGCAGCCGCTCGAGCCGAGCGCGTAGGCTCGTGTCGAGCACCATGTTGCCAACCCGGAGGACGATCCCTCCGAGCACGTCGGGATCCACCCGCGCCTCGAGCTGAACGTCGCGGCCGGTCTGCTCCTCGATCCGCTCGCCGATGCTCCTCACGGTCTCGTCGTCGAGCGCGACGGCGCTCGTGATCTCCACCTCGAGCCGCTTGCGCTCTTCCGCCCACATGTCGTCGAACGTGCTGCGCACGCGGAAGACGACCGGCAGGCGATGGCGCTCGGCCAGCAGCTCGAGGAAGCGAAAGAACTCGTCGTCGGCGCCCTCGATCAGCTTCCCGAGCGACTCCTTCTTCTCCTGGGCCGAGAAGTAGGGCGAGAACAGGAACATCTGCAGGTCCCGGTTCTCGCTGACCGCATCGGCGAACTCGCCGAGCTGCTCGTGGATCTCGTCCAGCGAGTCGTGCTCTTGGGCGACCTCGAACAGCGAGCGTGCGTAGACGTCGGCCAGGTCCTGCATGTACCTAGCTGCCCCCCTGTCCGTTCTCGCCGCTGCTCGAGGTGTCGGCTCCGGCGGGCGCGAGTCGCGAGAAGTCGACCTCGTCGAGGGCCTCGCGCACGAGCCGCTGATGGTCCTCGTCTTCGAGGGACTTGCGCGTGAGCTTCTCGGTCGCCGTCACCGTCAGCGTGGCCACCTCGCGGCGGATCTGCTCGAGCGAGCGCTGGGTCTCCCGCTCGATCTCGCGGCGGGTCGACTCCATCATCTCGTCGTGCTGCTGCTTGGCGTCCTGCTTGGACTGCTCCTCGACGTGCTCGCCCGCCCGGTGGGCCCGCTGCACGATGTCGTCGGCCTGCGAGCGCGCCTCCTGGAGGCGCTCGCGGTACTCGGCGAGGATCTTGTCGGCCTCCTGGCGGGTGTGCTCGGCGTGGTCGATCGACTCCTCGATCGCCTTGCGGCGCTTGTCGAGCCCCTCGGCGATCTTGGGGAACGCGTACTTGCGTAGGATCAGGAACGTGGCCCCGAAGGCCAGCAGCGTCCAGATCATCAGCCCGATGTTGGGTGAGACGAGGAACTCGCCGCCCGCCGCGATGGGCGTAGCCAGACCGAAGGCCTCCATCACTCGGAGAGGAAGAACGCGATCAGGCCGAAGATGAACGCGTAGAAGATGATCGCCTCGGTCAGGGCGAAGCCGAGCCACTGGATGCTCGTGATCTCGTCGCGCATCTCGGGCTGGCGCGTGACCGACTCGATCACCTTGCCGAAGATATAGCCGACGCCGATGCCGGGGCCGATCGTCCCGAGCCCGGCGCCGACTCCGAGGGCGATTCCCTTCGTGCTCTGGGCCAGGGGCGTCAGCAAGCCGATATCTACTAGTGCTTCCATGTCCTTCCTCCCTTAGTGCTCCGAGGTTGCCTCACCGACGTAGATGGCGGTGAGGATGGCAAAGATGAAGGCCTGCAGCCCGGCGATCAGCACGACCTCGAAGATGAAGAAGGCGATCGCGGCGGGGAGGGTGACGACGCCCACCGCGGCGATGCCGAGGATCACCGCGAGACCTCCGGCCATGAAGAGGATCAGGAGGTGCCCCGCCAGCAGGTTGGCGAACAGCCGCACCGACAGAGAGATGACGCGGACGAAGTGCGAGATGCTCTCGATCGTGAAGAGCCCCAGCTTCGCGAAGAAGTTGTCCGGCGTCCCCGCCGGAATCCAGCCCTTGAAGTACTGGATCGGCCCCTTCTTGATCATGCCCTGGATGTTGTAGGCGAAGAACACCACCAGGGTCAGCACGAGCGGCACGGAGATGTTCGCCGTCGCCGCGTAGACGGCGAGTGACGGGACCTCGAAGCCGAAGATCGGCACGGGCTTGTGGGTGTTGGTGGGCAGCGGCAGGTAGCCGATCAGGTTCGACACGACGATGAAGAGAAACAGGGTCGCGATCAGCGGGAACCAGCGAGCGCCCATCGCGCGGTCCATGTTGCCGAGCGTGATCTGGCTGCGCGTGAGGTCGTAGGCCGCCTCGACGGCGGTCTGGACCCGATTGGGGCGCGCCTGCATGCGTCCGGCGATGTAGAGCATCACCCCGACGGTGATGGCGCACGCCGCGAATACGAGCACGACCGCCTTGTTGATGCTCATGTCGATGGGCCCGAGGGGGAGCAGGATCCACGGGTCGAGCTCGAACTCCGTGATCGGCGGCTCTCCGGGCGGGCCGGGCGGCACCAGCAGGGCGACCGCGATCACCACGGCCAGGTAGACGCTGACCCCGATCAGGACCTTCCACTTGGTGGCGAGTCCGCCGGAGCTCTCCTGCCCGGATGCGTTCGCGGCGCTCACCGCTCGGTCCTTCGCGCGGGCGAGGGTTCGAGCGGGCGCAGGATCGCCTGCATGCTGAAGGCGAGCGTGAACAGGAGCAGGAACAGGACCGCCGCCGCGAGCCCGGACTCGCTATCGCTGAGCCCCACCGCGAAGATCGCCAGGGCGACGAGCCAGCCGCGGACGATCATGCTCGCAGCGGTGAGCCCGACGGTGGTCCGCACGTCCTGCGCGGCCGCGGCGCGGCGCAGGATCAACTCACGAGCTCCTCGCTGGAGGACCCACGCCCCCGCGGCCACCGCGTAGCCCAGCATGGGCAGGTCGGCGATCAGGAACACCGGCAGGGCGACCACCAGCCCCACGAGGTCGAGGTAGCGCAGGACGCGCAGGATGCTCTGGTCAGAGAGTGCGGTAGCGCGAGTAGACAAGGGTGAAGCCGGCGCCGAAGCCGGCGAAGGTCCCGAGGATGAGGAGCGGGGCGACCGCGTCGAGAAGGGCGCCGATGCCGGCGCCGACGCCCGCGCACAGCAGGACGGTGGCGAGCAGGAGGAAGCCCGCGGTCGCGCCGCTCGGGCGAGCGGGACGCGCGGGCTGGGGATCGGAGTTCGGCACGGAGAAGGTTTCGTAGCGACGGCGAGGCGGCGAGCGGCGTGCCCGCGGCGGTCTCCCGATCGCGCCCGGGAGTCTACATGAGCGCCGAGCTTGTGACGCTTTGTAACACGCTCGAAGGTGCCCTACTCGGCCTTGTCGGAGGCGAAGGTGGTGCGCCGCCGAAGGACGACGTAGTCGCCCTGATAGAAGACCGGCTCGTAGCGTCCGCCCTTGTCGATGAACAGGCGCTGGCGATCGAAGTAACCCGCCTTTGGCCAGCGCGTCCAGAAGTACTCGGCCGGATCGGTGACGATGTACTCGGGCTCCTTCCTATAGGCGCGCATGTCGTAGACCTCATCGCGATGGGTGAGGTGGGGCATCATCCGGCTTCCGGTGAGCACCGACGCGTTCGGCGGGATGCGCGAGAGGGCGGCCTGACGCGCCCGGTCCTCGGCCGAGGGCCGGTAGAAGTCAGGATCCGCCATGTCGGCGAGCGGGAACTTCGTCGCGACGGCCACGTTGGCCACGGCGATCGCCGCGGCGCCCCCGACGAGGACGGTCCGCGCCCGCGGCACGAGCGGCCGCCAGCGCGCTAGCCGCGCGAGCGCATCGGCCGAGGCCATGACGAGAACCGGGGCGATCGTCAGCGAGTAGTGAAGGAAGGGAGTCCACAGCCACGGGTTGCCCGCGAGCATGCGCTCGAGCAGGAGAGGAGCCGCCAGCAGCCCGATCGGGGAGAGCAGCGCCAACCCGAAGAAGGGGGCGAAGAGAAGCCCGAGCGTCCCGACCTTCGTCGAGGTCGCCCAGGACTTCCCGGGGTCGAACGTGCCCGAGAAGAAGACCTCGGGCAGGCGGGTGGGGTCGGTGACGATGTTGACGAGCGCGCTCGTCAGGTCTCGGCCGATCGCTCCGTACATCCAGTGGCGGTAGTCCCGCCCGTCCGCGAAGAGAGGCTGGATCACGTCGGTGGCGAGCACGAACCAGGTCACGCCCACGGCGGCGGTGATGGCCCCTCGGCGCCACTCCTTCTGGGTCACCCCGACGTAGAGACCGATGAACGCGACGAGCACGGCCATGTTCTCCTTGACGAGCAGGAGGACGAAGACCAGGACGGCGAAGGCTCGCCAGCGACGGTCCTCCACGGCGAGCAGGATCAGCCCGAGTAGCAGCGGTACGAAAGCGACCTCGTGGAAGCCGAAGGCGAGGGCCGAGGCGACGCCCCAGAACGAGACGTACGCGGTCGCCATGAGGTAGCCGCCGGCGCGCCCGAGGCGGCGCCGGCAGAAGACGTAGACGGGCACGATCGACGCCGAGAGCAGCAACGCCTGGGCGATCAAGAGGACGCCGGCGTTGTCCCAGATCCAGTAGAGCGGTGCGAGTCCGATCAGGATCGGCTCGAAGTGGTCCCCCAGGAAGTTGCCGTACCCGAACGGAGACAGGAACGTCGATGTCGGCGCCTCGAACCGGCTGTAGTGCCAGATCGCCTGGTCGAAGATCGCCAGGTCGGTCCCGCTGTTGTAGTGGAAGTGGTTGAGGAACGAGAAGACCGAGTAGACGACCGCCACCGCGGCGCAGGCAACGAGCAGGGCGGGCTCGCGTCGCGCGAGCTCGCCGAGGCTCCTGCCTTCACCGCGGAGGGCGATGCCGAGCTTCGACCTTCCCACGGCGGCTGTGTCTAGGGCGTGCCCCCGGGCTGTCCGCCGGGCGCCGGCTCGATCTCTTCCTTCTCCTCGACGACGATCGTCATCGTGGGACGAGTATCGCCCTTGCTCTCCTCGTCGACGATCTTGTACTCCCCGGTCTCGTCCAGGACCTGGCTGAAGGTGGAGCCGGGCTGTAGCGGTCCGGAGTTGAAGTCAGCCCCGGGGCCGCTCGTCTTGGTGACGCTGTGCTCGACCTCGTCGCTGTTGGTCCAGATGACCTGGGTCTCGGCCGGGATGGTGAGCTCGTCGCAGACGTACTCGGTCTCCCGGATGTCGACGACCGTGCGGCCCTCAAGCACCTGGCAGGGCGGTTGGAAGGTTGGCGCGTACGGGCCGCTCGACGACACCGGCCCGGCGGCTGCTCCGCCCCCGCCCCCGCATCCCGCGACGACCAGAGCCGTCGCGATGAACAGACCCAAGTACCTCATCGCCCGCATACCGCCCCGCTTTCTCGCTCGTCCTAGAACTCCCGACCCTGCTCTTCACTGCGCCGCCGCGACGGCGCAGGCCGGGAAACTAACCGAAAACGGAAGCGGGCGCGGCTCGGCTACGGTTGACCGGCGATGTGGGCCCAACGAGAGCTGAGCCTGACCGGTCGCCCGCGCGGCTTCCACTTGGTCAGCGAAGAGGTCGCGGACGGCCTGCCCGAGCTCGACCGGCTCGAGATCGGCCTGCTCCACGTGTTCATGCGTCACACCTCTGCCTCGCTGACCCTGAACGAGAACGCGGCCACCGCGGTGCTGCATGACTTCCGCTCCTGGTTCGACGCCGCGGTGCCCGAGGACGCGCCCTACTGGACCCACCGCTCGGAGGGGCCGGACGACATGCCCGCGCACATCAAGACCTCGCTGCTCGGAAGCTCTGTGACGCTCCCCGTGGCGCAGGGACGGCTCGCCTTGGGGACCTGGCAGGGGATCTACCTGTGCGAGCACCGTGAGCAAGGCGGGCCGCGCACGCTCCTGGTCACGGCGTGGGGAGAGGAGCGCCGGGGCGGCTGAGCCGGATCCGTCCGGCGGTTGTGGGAACGTACGTTCGTGCGCTGGGACAACCTCCGAATCGACGGCGAAGAGGAGCGGCACCTGGCGGGCTACTCCGAGCCCGCGCGCGTGCGGACCTTCGACGCGCCCGAGGCGCTCGACGTGCGCTTCTACGAGGTGCGAGCGCGGTCGGCGCTCAACTCGGTGCCGAAGCGCTCGCGGATGCCGTTTCGCTGGACGATCAATCCGTATCGCGGATGCACCCACGCGTGCACCTACTGTCTCGCGGGAGACACGCCGATCCTCATGGCCGACGGCCGCGCGCGGCCCCTCGAGGACGTTCGCGTGGGGGATGGGATCTACGGAACTGTCGGCCGTGGTCGCTTCCGCCGTTACGCCCTCACGCGTGTGCTCGACCATTGGTCGACGGTCAGGCCGGCCCACCGCGTGACCCTCGAGGACGGCACCGAGCTGATCGCCGGCGGTGACCACCGCTTCCTGAGCGACCGAGGCTGGAGGTACGTCTCGGGTTCTGAGCGGGGGCCTTTGAACCGTCCTCATCTGCGCCCCGGGAGCAGGCTGGTCGGCACGGGTCGGCTCTTCCGGCCGCCCGGCCACTCCACCGACTACCGAAGGGGCTACCTGTGCGGCATCGTAAGGAGCGAGGCCGGCCTCGGATCGTCGGCGAGCGCCCGTGCCGCCCGGGCGCGGGGAGACCCCCAGCGCTTTCGCGTGGCGATCGCCGATCTCGATGCGGTGCGCCGCACCCGGCAGTACCTCAGCGACTTCGGAGTCTCGACCCGCCAGTTCGCCCTCGCCGGGACCGGTGGCTCGACCCGCGGAGGCACCGCCATCCGCACCTCGGCCCTGGCCGACGCGTCCACGGCCAAGGGGTTGGCTCGCTGGCCTCGCTCGGCGACGGAGGAGTGGTGCAAGGGATTTCTGAGCGGTATCTACGACGCCGAGGGAAGCGGCGGTGGCGGCGAGGCCGGCCGCATCCTCGGATCCGACGACGAGATCATCGAGTGGTCGGCGTTCTGCCTGCGCCGGCTCGAGATCCCGCATGCGGTCGAGACGGCTCGAGCCGGCGACGGACCGTGCAGCGTCCGCCTCCGCGGCGGCCCCGCGCAGCATCTGCGCTTCGTTCAGACCGTCGATCCGGCGGTCAACCGCAAGCGCACCGTCGAGGGAGCGCCGGTCACGGCCGACGCCCCGCTGCGGGTGGAGTCGGTCGAGCCGCTCGGCTTCGAGCTCCCGCTCTTCGACATGACCACCGAAACGGGCGACTTCATCGCGAACGGGATCGTGAGCCACAACTGCTTTGCGCGGCCCACCCACACCTACCTCGACCTCGGGGCCGGTCGCGACTTCGAGCGCGAGATCGTCGTCAAGGTCAATGCACCCGAGCTCGTTCGGGCCGAGCTGGCGCGTCCGTCTTGGCGAGGCGAGCACGTGGCGCTGGGCACGAACACCGATCCCTACCAGTGGGTCGAGAGCCGGTACCGACTGATGCCGCCCATCTGGGAGGCGCTGCGCGATGCGCACAACCCCTGCTCGGTGCTCACCAAGTCGCCGCTGTTGCTGCGCGACATCGAGCTGCTGCGCGAGCTTACGGCCCGGACGAGCTTCCAGGCCAACCTCTCGGTCCCGACGCTCGACGAGCGCGCCTGGCGCGCCACCGAGCCGCACACCCCCCATCCGCGCAAGCGGCTAGAGGCCGTCGCCGAGCTGAACCGCGCGGGCGTGCCGACCGGGGTGCTCGTGGCTCCGCTCATGCCCGGCGTCAACGACGCGCCGGAGCAGGTGGAGCCGATCCTCGAGCTCGCGAGCGAGGCCGGCGCCACGAGTGTCGCCGGCGTCGCGCTCCACCTGCGGGGAGAGGTACGCGGAATCTTCTTCGATTGGCTACGCGAGCACCGGCCGGATCTCGTCGGGCGCTACGAGCAGCTCTACCGCCGCGGCGCGTACGCCCCCGCGGACGAGCGCCGGCGCCTCGGAGCGCTCGTGGCGCGTGAGCGGCGCGGGTCGCGGCCCACGCTGCGTGGGCAGGATCCCGGTCCACCTCCGCAGAAGCGCCCGGAGCGACCTCGGACGCCGCAGACCGAACCCCAGGAGTCGCTCTTCTGAACCGGCGTGACGCCTGCCCTCCGAGCGTGCGAAGATCGTGGCCATGGTCAGCCCGACCGCCTCGCTAGCCGCGGCCTTCGCGGTGATACTTGGTCTCGCCGGCTGCAGCACGGGCGTTGCGGAGGCCGATCGGGCGATCTTCGTCAACGCCTGCAGCGCCGCCACGGGGGCGACCGAGCCCGACTGCGGCTGTGCCTACGACGATCTCAACCGCCCCGGCTCTGAGCGCCTGCTCGGGGAGACACTCGACGAGCTCCGCGAGGGCCGCGTCCCCGCGCGGGTGACACGCGCGGTCGCGCGCTGCTCGACCCGGGGCTGACGGCGGGTTGGACGGCCGCCGCCGCGGGCGCGTTCGGTCGTGGGGGCGCTCGGCCGGGACAGGCGCGAGCGCAACCGACGCGGACGGACGGAGTGATCAGCGATTACGAACGGGATTGCTCCGAGCGACCTCTTCCTCGGCGCCGATAGCGACGAACTCGCCAGTCTGGACTTCGCGGGTGATCTCGGCCTCGATCTCCGCCTGCGGCGGAGCCGTCACTCCGCGCGCAAGAGCGGCGCGCCGCAGCTGGCGCTCGCGGAAGCGACGGAACTTGAGGATCTCGAGGATGTAGACCAGGTAGACGCTCGTCGCCGCTGCCGCGACCCCGGCCACGGCCAGCACGGCCGTCCACGCCGGATCGAAGTTCCCGCGACCGTCGGAGTAGGGAACGAAGCGCAGCGCGAGCGCCAGGCCGGCCAGCGCCAGCGTCCAGCCGTACAGGTAGAGGACCGTGCGCGGCTGCGAGTAGCCGATGTTGGCGAAGCGGTGGTGGAAGTGCCAGCGGTCGCCGAGGTAGACCGGGCGCCGGTACTTGATCCGCTTGGCGACGACGAAGCCCGTGTCGAGGAGGGGTACGGCCAGGATGACGAGCGGAAAGGCGAGCGCTACCACGGCCGCGGTCTTAAGCACCCCCTGGACGGCCACGCAGGCAAGCAGGAGCCCGAGCAGGCTCGAACCCGAGTCGCCCATGAAGATCGACGCGGGATGGAAGTTGTGCGCCAGGAAGCCGATCGCCGCGCCGGCGGTGAGGCCGGCGAGGATGCCCGCGTCGACGCGGTCGAGGGACAGGGCGATCGCCGCGAAGGTCACCCCGGCGATCGTGCAGACCCCGGCGGCGAGCCCGTCCACCCCGTCAGAGAAGTTGACGACGTTCATCACCGCGACGATCCCGAGCAGCGTCAACGCACCGCCGGGCACGGGTCCGAAGTCGAGCGGGCCGACCAGAGGGAGCGTGACGTTCTCGACCCGCACCTCGGAGAGGACGGGCACCGCGGCGGCGACCGCCTGACCGACGAGCTTCGCCGGCGCGGGCAGGTCGAGGATGTCGTCGACGGCTCCCACCAGGGCGGCAAGCCCAGCTCCCACGAGGATCCCGCGGGTCTCGATCCCCACTGGCAAGAACAGGAGCCCGGCGAGCAGGGTCCCGGCGAGGATCGCCAGGCCTCCGAGCAACGGCATCGGCCGGTCGTGGAGGCCGCGCTCCTTCGGCGCATCGAGCGCGCCGACGCGGCGAGCGAGCCTCGCGGCGACCGGCGTCGACACGAGAGCCAGCGCCGCCGCCGCCAGAAAGGCCCAGACGGCGTCGAGCTCAGTCACGGCCGGCAGCGTATCCGTGCGGGCGGGCGGCACGCGGAGTAGCGGGGCGGCCCCGAGGGGTCCGCCGGCCGCCGCTCCAACTCGTAGTCTGCGGGTCCCATGACCGCGCTCCTGCTCGCCCTCAGCTTCGCCCTCCTGCTCGGTGGGGCGGTCCTGTTCACGAACGCGGTCGAGTGGATGGGGCAGCGGCTGAACGTCGGCCACAGCGCGACCGGGAGCCTGCTCGCCGCGGTCGGGACCGCGCTCCCCGAGTCGACGATCCCCATCGTCGCGCTGCTGGGTGGTGCGGAGGGGTCGCAGGACGTGGCGATCGGGGCGATCGTCGGCGCGCCGTTCATGCTCGCGACAGTCGCCATGCTCCTGGTGGCGGTCTCGACCCTCGGCTTTCGGCGCCGGCGGGCCAACGGGCGGCGGCTGCGCACCGATGCCGGCCTCGTGCGCCGCGACCTGGGCTCCTTCCTCGGGCTGTTCGGGGTGGCGCTCCTGCTGGGGCTCGGCGCGCCCCGTTGGCTCCAGATCGCCGGGGGTCTCGTGTTGCTCGTAGCGTACGGTGTCTACGCGTGGCGGACGGTCGTCGGAGGCGGCGGCCCGGAGGAGGAGGAGAAGCTGACCCCGCTCACCTTTGATCCGAGTCGCGACGACCCGCCGACCAACTGGCAGATCGCCCTCCAGGTGGTCCTCGGCCTCGGGATGATCGTCGGCGGCGCGGAGCTCTTCGTCGAGGAAATCGTGGTGGTCGCCGAGAGCCTGGGCGTCGGACCGCTGGCCCTAGCGCTCATCATCGCCCCACTCGCCACCGAGCTGCCCGAGAAGGCCAACAGCATCCTCTGGATCCGCCAGGGCAAGGACAGCCTCGCCGTCGGCAACATCACCGGCGCGATGGTCTTCCAGTCGACGATTCCGGTCTCGGTCGGGCTTCTGTTCACCGATTGGAGCCTCGGCGGCTTTGCGGCCGTCGCCGCCGGCCTGGGGCTCGCGGGTGGAGCGATCGCGCTCTGGACGCTGCGCAGCGGCGAGGTGAGGGCATCCGCCGCGCTGGCATGGGCGGCGCTCTTCTCGGCCTTTGTCGTTCTGGTCGCCGTGGCCGGCTGATCAACCGGGCTCGCGCGGGAAGACGCGGCGACGGAGGCGGCTAGGCGATCTAGGCGGTGAGGTCTGGATACAGCGGGTAGCGCCCGGCCAGCGCTCGCGACCGCTCGGCCAGCTCGGTGCGCCGCTCGTTGCTCCACTGCCCGCCCAGCGCCGAGGCGATCACCTGGCCGACCTCCCGGAAGTCGTCGACTCCGAAGCCGCGCGTGGCGAGCGCCGGGGTACCGATCCGCAGGCCCGAGGACACGGCGGGGGGGCGCGGATCGAACGGAATCGCGTTGCGGTTGACGGTGATGCCGACCTCGTCCAGTCGATCCTCGGCCTGCCGGCCGTCGAGCTCCGACTCGCGCAGATCGACGAGCGCGAGGTGGACGTCGGTGCCACCCGTGAGCACCTCGAGCCCTCCGCCTCGGAGCTCCTCGGCGAGCGCCGCGGCGCCGGCGCGGGTCCGCCGCTGGCGCTCTCGGAAGACCTCGGAGGCGGCGATCCCCAGCGCCACCGCCTTGGCGGCGATCACATGCATCAGCGGCCCGCCCTGCTGGCCCGGAAAGACCGCCGAGTCGATCTTCTTGGCGTGTTCTTCGCGACAGAGGATCATCCCCCCGCGCGGCCCGGTTAGCGTCTTGTGCGTGGTGGTGGTGACCACATCGGCGTAGGGCACGGGGCTCGCGTGCTCGCCCGCGGCGACGAGACCCGCGAAGTGGGCCATGTCGACCATGAGCAGCGCGCCGATCGAGTCGGCGATCTCGCGGAAGGCGGCGAAGTCGAGCTGGCGCGGGTAGGCCGACCAGCCGGCGAGGATCAACTTCGGCCGGCGCTCATGGGCGACGCGCTCGACCTCCTCCATGTCGACGATCGAATCCTCGCCGCGAACGCCGTAGGTGGATACGTCGTAGAGGCGCCCCGAGAAGTTGATCTTCATCCCGTGGGTCAGGTGGCCGCCGTGGTCGAGGCGCATGCCGAGGATGCCGTCGCCGGGACGAAGGAGGGCGTGGTAGGCGGCGGCGTTGGCCTGGGCGCCCGAGTGCGGCTGGACGTTGGCGTGGCCGGCCTCGAACAGGGCGCGGGCGCGATCGATGGCGAGCTGCTCGGCCACGTCGACGTACTCGCAGCCGCCGTAGTAGCGCCGTCCCGGGTAGCCCTCGGCGTACTTGTTGGTCAGCACGGAGCCCTGGCACTCGAGGATCGCCTCGGGCACGAAGTTCTCCGAGGCGATCATCTCGAGGGTCGCGTCCTGGCGGCGAGCCTCGTCCTCGAGCACCCGAGCGATCTCGGGATCGACCTCGGCCACCGGTCTCGAGAAGTGGTCGGGCCCCACCTCGCTCATGCGCTCCTCCCCTCGAGTGGCCACCTGGTCGACGCGCATCGCGGCCACCGTACCAGCGGCAACGCTCGCCTCGGCGCCGGCCGCGGGGCGACCGCCCGGGCGCGCGCCGCCGGCGGTCGCGGACCCGAGTAGCGCGGTCAGAGAAGCGCGGCGAGCCGAGCGGCCGGGACGGCACCCTCGCGCACCACCGAGAACTGCCCCTCCTGCTCGTAGGCGGTCAGGTCCACCACCGTCGAAGGCAGCCCCGCCAGCTCTCCCGCGTCGAGCGTATGGTCGACGCCTCGGCGGATGCGCTCATCGACGTCGTCGATCCGGCGTGCGTCGGGCCCGCCCGAGCGGTTGGCGCTCGACTGAAGCACCGGCCAGCGGGCGGCGGCCAGGGGGGCGAGCATGCCATCGAGCAGCGGGACCCGTAACCCGAGCCGCTCCGGGTCGGGCCCGCAGGCGAGGGGATACCGGCGGGCCGGGTTCGGCACCAGGAGAGTGAGCCCCCCGGGCAGAAGCCGCGCGAGCGCTCCACGGGTCTCGGACCCGAGCTCGGGAAGGGCATCCAACGCGAGCGCGAGGTCGAAGAACATGACCGCCGCGGGTCGGTCGGGCGTTCGGGCCTTGAGCCGGTAGAGGCGCCGCACGCCTTCCGCGGAGTCGGGCTCGGTGGCGAGCCCGTAGACCGTGTCGGTCGGAAACAGCGCGACGCCGCCGACCGCGATGCAGCGGCGGAAGGTGTCGACGTCGCGCTCGGTCACGGCGTCTGGCCGAGGGTGACGTCCTCGCCTCCGCCCAGGCCGCTGAAGCTCTCGGCGCCGCCACACAGGAGCGCGCGCACCGCAGACGCCTGGGCGGGCGCGTGCTCGAGGGCGAGGCGCGTGCCGCGGGGAGCCTCGCCGATGAGCGTCCGGATCGCGTCGAGGCCGTCCGGCCCGCCCCCGATCACCGCTTGGGCGGGCTCGTGGCGCACTATCTCGGGAACGAGCGCGAGCCATTCCTCCTCGGCGACATAGGGCAGGTTGGCGACCACGAGGTCGTACGCGCCGGCCGGCAGGCCGCGAGCGAGCGAGACCCCGACGTCGAGGTCTAGCCTCGCGGCATTGCCCCGGGCGACCACCGCCGCGTCCTCCGACGCGTCGGAAGCGCTCACCTCAAGATCGGGTCGCTCGTCCTTCAGCGCCAGGGCGACGGCGCCGGATCCCGTGCCGACGTCGTGGACCCGTCCGCCGATCGGCAGGGTCCGAAGCGCCACCTCGACGAGCAGCTCAGTCTCCGGGCGGGGGATCAGCACGCGCCGGTCGACCGCGAGCTCGAGGTGGCGAAAGCCGCGCCGGCCGATGATGTAGGCGACCGGCTCCCGTGCCACGCGCCGGCCGACTCGCTCGGCGACCCGGCCGGCCGCGACCGCCGAAAGCGCGCGCTCGGACGCCACGAACAGGCTGGCGCGGTCGGTGTCCAGAGCATCGGCCACGAGCAGCTCGGCGTCCAGTCGCGGGGTGTGGCAGCCCGCCTCGCGAAGTCGCGCCTCGGCGTCGCGCACCGACCGGCGAACGGTCGCTTCGCGGACGTCGGCGCGAGCGGCGCCGGCCGCCACCCCATCACCCCGCGACGAGCGCGCTCGCGGCGAGCTTGAGCCGCTTCTCCTCGGCCTCGAGCGCGGCCGTCATCTCGTCGAGCTCACCGGCGAGCACTCCCTCGAGGTTGCCGCGCGTCACCTTCACGCGGTGGTCGGTCACCCGGTCCTGGGGGAAGTTGTAGGTCCGCACCTTCTCCGCGCGCTCGCCGGTGCCCACCTGCGCGCGCCGGTCGGCGGACAGCTCGGCCTGCCGGGCGGCCAGCTGCTGCTCGAGCAGGCGCGCGCGGAGCACGCGCATCGCCTTTTCCCGATTCTGGAGCTGGGACTTCTCGTCCTGCATGGAGACGACGAGGCCGGTCGGCCCGTGGGTAATGCGTACGGCGGAGTCGGTTGTGTTCACCGACTGACCGCCCGGCCCCGAGCTGCGGTAGACGTCGACCTGGAGGTCGCTCGGATCGATCTGGACCTCCACGTCCTCGGCCTCCGGCAGCACCGCCACGGTCGCCGTCGAGGTGTGGATGCGTCCCTGCGACTCGGTCTGGGGGATGCGCTGCACGCGGTGGGTACCACCCTCGTGCTTGAACACGCTGTAGGCCCCGTCGCCCTTGATGGCGAAGGTGTAATCGCCATCGGCGAGCGCGATCGGCTCGGTGCGAAAGCCGCGACGCTCGGCGTAGCGGGTGAGCATGCGGTAGATATCGCCGGCGAACAGGCCGGCCTCCTCTCCCCCCGCCCCCGCTCGGACCTCGACGATCACGTTCTTGTCGTCGTTCGGATCACGCTCGACCATCGCCAGTCGGATCTCCTCGTCGAGCTCGGCGAGCCGTGCCTCGGCCGCCTCGAGCTCGGCGCGCAGGCCGGGGTCCTCGCCCTCCTCGGCCAAGAGCTCACGCGCGCCGGAGGTGTCGGACCGCGCCTGGCGGTACTCCCGTGCGAGGTCGTTCGCGGAGGCCAGCGCGCGCCACGCGCGTCCGACTTCGGCATAGCGCTCGCGATCTGCGATCACCGCGGGATCGGCCATCTGCTCCGAGAGCTCCGCGAAGCGGCTCTCGACCTGCTCGACGAGCTGCTCGATCATGCGGTCGAGCGTAGTGGACGCTCACCGGGCCCTAGGCCACGACCTCCATCCCCACCTTGTCCTCCTCGCTCGCCTCGGCCGGGTCCTCCACCGCCAGCACGGTCTCGAGCGCCGCGATGGCCACGGCGAGCTGCTCGTGGTCGGGCTCGCGCGTGGTCAGTCGTTGAAGCTGGAGGCCCGGCCACATCAGCGCTCGCGCCCACACCTTGTCGCGCTTGCGTCCGAACAGCTTCAGCACCTCGAACGAGAGCCCCGCGACGAGCGGAATGCCGATCACCCGCGAGGCGAAGAGGATGTACCACTCCGGTCGCCCGAGAGGAGCGAAGACGACGATCGCCACGATCATCACGATCAGCAGGAAGCTCGTCCCGCAGCGGGGGTGAAGGCGGGAGAAGCCCTGGGCGTTCTCGGGCGTGAGCGGCAGGCCGGCCTCGTAGCAGGCGATCGTCTTGTGCTCGGCCCCGTGGTACTGGAAGACTCGCTGCAGGTCGCGCATGCGGGAGATGAGCCAGATGTAGAGCAGGAAGACCCCGATCCGGATCACCTTCTCGACGATCACGAAGACCAGCGAGTTGGGCAGCGCATCGCCGAACAGGCTGGTGATGCCTGCGGGCAGGAGGAAGAACAGGGCGATCCCAAAGATGAGCGACGCCGCCACGGTGCCCGCCCAGGTCTTGCCGCCGATCTCGCCCTGGTCCTCGGAGAGCTGGGCGTTGGCGGAGATCGCGAGCGCGCGAAAGCCGATCTTGAGCGACTCGACGAGCGCAACGACGCCGCGAATCACCGGCAGTCGCAGGGCGCGATGACGCCGGGTCCAGGAGACGAGCGGCTCCGACTGGACCTCGATCTCCCCGAGCGCCGCCTCCTCGGGCTCGAGCTCGCGCCCCTCGGCGATCTGCTCCGGGGCGGGGGCGCGGACGGCCACCGCCCAGGTCGAGACGCCGCGCATCATCACGCCCTCGAGCACGGCCTGGCCACCGATCGGCGCGTCGCCGCGGGCCTGGGGCTCGGTGGGCGCTCCGGGACTCGCCCCGGGTGCGACGCCGTTCGGCGAAGTAGCGTGCTGCTCGTTCCCCGCGCTCATCCGGGGGATGCTATCGGCGCGCGCGACGCTCTTCCTGAGTCGCGTCCGTCACCTGTAGCGGCCCGGCATCAGGAGGGTCCGGCCGCCCGAGCCCGCGCCACCGCCTGCTCGGCCCCCTCGCGCCACACCGGCCCGTGGCCGGTGAGGACGGTCGCGGCCTCCGTCTCGGCCAGCGCGTCGAGGGTCTCGAGGTTGCGGACGCTGTCCGCGGTCGCGGCGCCCGCGACGATCTTGGGTCCTCTCTGGGCCGTGTAGGGGTCGAGGGTCACGACCGCGTCGCCCGCGATGACCGCGTTGCGGTCGGGGAAGTGGAGCGCGCAGTGGCCGAGCGTGTGGCCGGGGGTGAAGACCACCCGCGGCGAGCCGGGCACGGGCAGGATACCGTCGTGATAGCGCTGCACGTCCCGGATCGGCGACGGCCAAAAGGCGCGGCTGCGCAGCAGCGCCGCCACCATGGGGAAGGCGTCGACCTGGGTCAGGAAGTAACGCATGCGCAGGCGCTCGCGGGCGTACTGTCGTGGATGACGGGTCAGGGGCACATCGTTCTCATGGACCAAGACCGGGATCCCGAGCTCCGAGCGGGCGCGCTCGGCGAAGCCGATGTGGTCGAAGTGGGCGTGGGTGAGGACGAGCGCTCGGATGTCGCGGGGACTGCGCCCGAGCGCCCCGAGCGCCTCGTGGAGCGAACCCCACGAGGTGGGAACGCCGGCGTCGACCACCGTCAAGCCGTCCTCGTCTTCGACGAGGTACCAGTTGGTGTACGCGTCCTCGACGCGGTGAATCCCCTCTGCGACGTCCTTATCGAGCATCGTCAAGGCTGGAGCACGACCTTGATCGCCCCGTCCTGCTTCTTCTGGAAGATCTCGTACCCGTGCGGCGCCTGGTCGAGTGGCAACTTGTGGGTGGCGAGTCCCTCGACGTCGAGCGGGTCCGAGTCGTCGGTGAGCAGCGGCATGATGTCGTCGATCCAGCGCTTCACGTGCGCCTGGCCCTGCGTTATCACGACGCCCTTGTCGAACAGCTGGAGCAGGTTCATCGGCGTCGCGGTGCCGCCGTAGACCCCGCTGATCGAGATCGTTCCCGCGCGGCGGACGGTCTCGATGCAAGCGACCAGCGCCGCAAGCCGGTCCGTGCCGGCGTTCTGAATCATCGACGCGGCCACCGAGTCCGGCAGGAGCCCGGCGATCTTGTGCGCCATCTTCCCGACCGGCGAGCCGTGGGCCTCCATGCCGACCGCGTCGATGACCGAATCAGTGCCCCGGCCGTCGGTCATGTCGCGGATCCTGCCCGCGACGTCCTCCTCGGCCTCGAGGTTGACGATCTCGATCCCGTGCTGCTCGGCGAGCCGCAGCCGCTCGGGCACGAGATCGACACCGATCACGCGCGCGCCCAGGTGCTTGGCGATCCGCGAGCTCATCTGGCCGACCGGTCCGAGACCGAAGACGGTGACGCTACCGCCCGCGGGGATGTTCGCGTAGTCGACGGCCTGCCACGAGGTCGGAAGCACGTCGGAGAGGTAGAGGAAGCGATCGTCGGGAGGTCCCTCGGGGACCTTGATCGGTCCGAAGTGGGCCTGCGGCACCCGCAGGTACTCGGCCTGACCGCCCGGGATGTGCCCGTACAGCTTCGTGTAGCCGAGGAACGACGCGCCGAGCCCGTACTCTCGGTTCTGGGTCGTCTCGCAGTGGGCGAACAGCTGCCGCGAGCACATCCAGCAGTGCCCGCAGACCACGTTGAACGGGATGACGACGCGGTCCCCCGACTTGATGTGGGTCACCTCTGAGCCGACCTCCTCGACGATCCCCATCGGCTCGTGCCCGAGGATGTCGCCCGGGTCGATGAACGGCCCGAGGACCTCGTAGAGGTGCAGGTCCGATCCGCAGATCGCCGTCGAGGTGATCCGCACTATCGCGTCGGTCGGCTCCTGGATCTTCGGGTCCGGGACGCTGTCCACACGGACGTCGTGGTTTCCGTGCCACGCGAGCGCCTTCATCGGCTCGCTCCCACCGGGCGGGGGCTCAAGAGGCGGCGGCCGCCGTGGCGCCCTCGTCGTGGACCTGGTGCTCGCCCTCGGCGAACTCCTCGACGATCTTCGAGCAAAAGGCGGGGAGATCGTCCGGGGAGCGGCTCGTGACGAGGCCCTGGTCGGTCACGACCTCCTGGTCGATCACGTTGGCGCCGGCGTTGCGCAGGTCGGTCCGGATGCTCGGATAGGACGTCAGAGTACGCCCACGGGCTACGTCGGCTTCGACGAGGATCCACGGCCCGTGGCAGATCACGCCGACCGGCTTGCCGGTCTTGAAGAACTCCTGCACGAAGGAGACCGCGTCGGGGTCCATGCGCAGGTTGTCGGGGTTGACGGCACCGCCCGGGACGATCAACCCGTCGTAGTCGCCCACCGAGGCGTCGCCCACGATCTTGTCGACCTCGAAGCTGTCGGCGGGGTTGATGTCCGAGTTCATCGCCTGGATCCGGCCCGACTCGAGCGAGAGCAACTCGGTCCGGGCGCCGGCGCTCTCGACCGCGTCGCGCGGTTGCTCCAGCTCGACCTGCTCGACGCCGTCGGCGGCGAGGATGGCGATCTTCTGCCCTTCTAGCTCACTGGCCATGGGAACTCCTTGTTCGAACGCGGGACCTCACGGGTTACCACCCTCGAGACCGGGCAAACGTCCTCCCTTCAAGGCGGGTGGGAGAGGCGTGCCGGGATTGCGGCGGAACCCTCAGCCCGTCCCAACGGCCAGCGGAGGTCGCGGGCAGCTCCTAGACGAGCCCTCGGGAGCGCCGAGCACTGCCCCTGTCAGCGCGGCGGCCCTAGCGCGCGCGGCGCGCGGCCCGTCGGCGGAAGCGCTCGACGCGGCCGCCGGTGTCGACCAGCTTCTGACGACCCGTGTAGAACGGGTGGCAGTTCGAGCAGATCTCGAGGCTGAGCTCGGGCTTGGTCGAGCGGGTCGTGAACTGGTTGCCGCACGTGCAGCGCACGTGCGACTCGACGTACTCGGGATGGATGCCTGTCTTCATGGCCGAATTCTAGTCGACGGCTGCGGGACCTCAGGCCAGCTGGTAGTTCGGCCCGTCGCCGCCCTCCGGCGGAGTCAGCCTGCCGCCCTTGGCGGTGATCGCCCCGCACTGCACGCAGTTCGAGGGCGTCACCCGCACGTCGACGGTCTCGCCCTCCATGGTCGCCAGGCCGCCGTTCTGCTGGGCGCGCTCGAGCACCTCCTCGGGGAGCTGGTACACCGCCGCCGGGCACAGGTTCTGCCACATCAGAGCGACCTCGAGCGGCACGTGCTCCTGGATACGGATGTGGTTGGGTGCGTCGTCGCGTGTCGCGTTTCCACTCAGGAAGACGCTCGAGAGCTTGTCGAAGGTCAGCTGGCCGTCGGGCTTCGGGTAGCGCTTGCTGCGAGCCCCGATGAAGACATCCACCTCTGCGTCGTCGTGAGTTTCGAAGTGACCGCCCGGGAAGCGACCGCCCGAGATCTCCATCAGGTTCGCCATCAGCCCGCCGGCGAAGAATCCCTTCGAGAAGACTTGGCGCATGTTGCGCGAGCGGTAGATCTCTGAGTCGATAGGGCTCGAGCGCACGCGCTCCTCGTAGGCTGAGAGGTCGACGACCGGCCCCTCGTCGCGCTTGAGCTGCTCGAAGATCGTCTCGGCGGCGTAGATGCCGGCGTGCATGGCGTAGTGGACGCCCTTGAGCACCGGCACGTTGACCATCGAGGCCGAATCTCCCGCGATGACCATGCCCGGCGTCCACAGCTTCTCCGGCATCGCCCAATAGCCCCCCGAGGGAATCGTCTTCGCCCCCCAGCCCACGCGCTTGCCCCCGTCGAGCAGCTTGCGGACGAACCGGTGGGTCTTGAACTCCTGGAGCACGTCGTGGACCGAGAACGTCGCGTCCCGGTAGTCGAGGCCGGTCACGAAGCCGATCGAGACCTTGTCCTCGCCCATCGGGTAGATCCAGGACCCGCCGAACTCGCGGTACTTGGGCGAGAAGCGCAGCGGCCAGCCCAGGGTATGGATCACCCGGTCGAGTGGCTTCTGGACCTCCCAGACCTCCTTGACCCCGAGCTCCCACTGCGGCGGGTCGTCCGAGGCGAGGTCGAAGCGGCGGATCGCGGCGCCGGCCAGGTGACCCTGGGTGCCCTCGGCGAGCACGGTCGCCCGCGCCGTGACCTCGGTGCCCGGCTCGAAGTTCGAAAGCTCCTCGCCCTGGCGGCCGCGGCCCTTGTCGCCGGTGCGAACGCCGCGGACGACCTCGTCCTCCACGAGCAGCCGGGTCGCCGCGGTCTCCGAGAGCACGTAGACCCCCGCCTCCTCGGCCTTCTCGGCCAGGAAGCGCCCGAGCTGGGCGATCGAGATCACGTAGTTGCCCTCGTTGCGGAAGGGCGGCGGCGTGGGGACGAGCGGGACCTTCCCGCGCTTGGTCATGAAGTAGCAGGCGTCCTTCTCGACCTTCGAGAAGGCGAACGGCCAGTCGGCCGGATCGAGGTCCGGGAACAGCTCTCGCATCGCCGACGGGCGCATGACCGCGCCGGACATCAGGTGCGAGCCCGCGTTGCGTCCCTTCTCGACCAGGGCGACCGGCACTTCGCCGAGCGACTCCGAGAGGTGCGGCTCGCTCTCGAGGAGCTGCGACAGGCGGATCGCGCAGGCGAGGCCGGCCGGCCCGCCACCGACGATCGCCACGCCGACGTCGATCCGCTCGTCCTCGGGGTCCTGCGGCGGCCCGACGAACTCCCGGTCGGGCTCGACCGGCGGCTTGAACTCGCTCGGCGCGACGGCCACCCCGCTCAGCCGCCCCGCCTGGCCCTTACGGCCTCGGTGAGCTTGGGCATGATCTTGTTGAGGTCGCCGACCACGCCGAGGTCTGAGAACTCGAAGATCGGCGCGTTCGGGTCCTTGTTGATCGCGACGATGTTCTCCGCGCCCTGCATGCCGACCTTGTGCTGGATCGCGCCCGAGATGCCGGCCGCGAGGTAGAGCTTGGGAGCGACCGTCTTGCCGGTCTGGCCGATCTGGGCCGAGTACGAGTACCAGCCCGCGTCGACGACGGCGCGCGTGGCCGCGACCGCCCCGCCGAGGGCCTCGGCGAGCGGCTCGCACAGCTCCGCGAATCCGTCGGCCCTACCCAGGCCGCGCCCGCCGGCCACCAGGACGTCGGCGTCCTCGATGTTGACGTCGGCACCGCGCTGCTCGCCGCGCGCGACCATCGTGGCCTTGGTCGACCACTCCGACAGCTCGACCTCGACGTCCTCTACCTCGGTCGAGCCGCCGTCCTGGGAGCCGTCGGCCTCGAACGCGTTCAGCCGGCCGATGATGATTCCCGGCTCACCGACGTAACCCGAGTCGACCACCGAGGAGTCCTGGAGGATCGGCCGCACGGCGACGAGCTTTCCGTCGACGGCCTTGACATCGGTTACCTCCATGGTCACCCCGGCGCTCAGCCGCGCGGTCAGGCCGGCGCCGATCTCGAAGCCGAGCAGGCCGCCGCCGAAGAGGGCGTAGGAGTAGCCGCGGTCTGAGATCAGCTTGGCCATGACGTCGACCACCGGCTGGGCGAGGCCCTCGGGGGCCCGGGCGCGGTAGACCTTCGACGCACCGTAGGCTCCGATCGACTGACACAGCTCATCGGAGACGTCCTCGCCCACGACCACCGCGTGAGCCTCGCCGCCGATCTCCGTGGCCAGCCTGGCCGCCTCGGAGATGGCGCCGGTCGAGTTCTTGTTGATCTCGCTCCCGTAGTGGAGGGCGTAGGTCAGGATCCCGCTCACGCCAGCAGCTTCCGTTCGTCGAGCCAGGCGACGATCTTCTCGACGGTCTCGTTCGTGTCCTCGTCCTCGATGATCTCGCCGGCCTGCTTGGGGGGCGGCGGGTTGATCGCCTCGACCGACGTGCGTGAACCCTCGGCGCCGACGCGGTCGGGCTCGATGCCGGCGTCTGCGATCGCCTTGCGGTCGAGCTGCTTCTTCTTGGCGCCCATGATCGCCTTGAGCGACGGGTAGCGGGGCTCGTTGATGGCGTCGCCGACGGAGATCACCGCGGGCAGCGCGATGTCGACGGTGTCGTAGCCGTACTCGGCCTGGCGCTCGCAGCGCAGCGATCCGTCGCCGACGTCCATCTTGATCACCTGGGTGAGCGAGGGCATCTTCAGATGGTCGGCGACGACGGCGCCGATCGTGTAGCACTCGCCGTCGTCGGACTGCTGGCCGAGCAGCACGAGGTCGGGCGCCTCGGCCTCGAGCACCTTGGCCAGCGCGTAGCCGGTGGCGCAGACGTCCGACCCGGCGAGCGCGTCGTCGGTGAGCTGGATCGAGCGGTCGGCTCCAAGCGAGACGGCCTTGTGCAGGGCGCGCTGGGCGTTGTCGGGACCCATCGTCACCGCGACGATCTCCTCGACGTCGGCCTTGCCGCCCTCCTTGACCTGCATGGCGGCCTCGATGGCGTGGGTGTCGAAGGGGTTGAGGTTCTTCTCGCCGCTGCGGTCGAGGCGACCGGTGCTCTCGTTGACGCGTTTCTCGACGGCGGCGTCCGGAACCTGCTTGACCAGGACGCAAATCTTCAAGTGAGAGCTCCTTCTGGATCGTGCGGCGGCGGAAGGTTCGGCTTGCTGGGGTGTGCGAGCCGCCGAGGCGAGATTGTAACGCGATTGACTGACGGGTCAATCGCTTGGGTCTTCTCGCGCTCGAGGGCCTGCGGGATGCGGTCGCGGACGTCGGCTAAGTGGCTGGGAACAAGCCATCCCTTTGAGCCGAACAGCAACGAGGCGGCCCCGTCAGCGACGAGCTGCCAGGCGAGGTGAACGGGCCCTGGGCGGCGCGGTCGCCGCCCAACCTTGAGGATGTCTTTCCCTACCCGCCAGCGCGCTCGCGGATGAAGTCGACGATCTCCTGGGTCGAGGCGCCGGGGGTGAAGACCTCGGCCACGCCGAGCTTCTTGAGCTCGGGGATGTCGTCAGCGGGAATGGTGCCGCCCACGGTCAGGACGACGTCATCGGCTCCCTGCTCCTTGAGCAGCTCGGCCACGCGGGGCACGAGCGTCATGTGGGCGCCCGAGAGGACCGACAGTCCGATCGCGTGGGCGTCCTCCTGGATCACGGTCTCGGCGATCTGCTCGGGCGTCTGGTGCAATCCCGTGTAGATCACCTCCATGCCCGCGTCGCGCAGGGCGCGGGCGATGATCTTCGCGCCGCGGTCGTGCCCATCGAGGCCCGGCTTGGCCACGACCACGCGGATCTTGCGGCCGCCGCTCTCGGCCGTCCTGTGGGAGGTACTCGCTTCCATGGCCTGGACCGGCGCGGAGTCTACTGCGGGCCGCCGGGGCGGCCCAGGTCGCGCCTGTCGGCTCCCGCCCGCCAGCAGCTCGCCTCGGTTGCTTCGCCGTCTTGGGCAGGACCTTGGGGTCTGCTTCTTCGCCGTCCGTGACCGTCGGCGGTGCCGGAAGGTCACAGCGCGCCGCCAAACAGCCAACCTCATGGAGGTCGGCGCGTTAAGACCTACGTAGGCGCCCGCAAGGAGCCGGGGCGAGGCCCCGGTCAGAAGGGAGGCAGACAAAGGGCGAGCCCAGGCGGACCGGTACGGAACGCCGGGTTCGAGAAGCAGATGTAGGAGTCACCCTCAAGAAGCGCGACGACGGCAAGATCCCGTCGCGGTCGGGTGGGACGGTCGAACCGCACTGGAACAGCCGGTGGGGTGGCATAGGAACAAACGAACAAAGGAGTCTCGAATATGAAGCGCATCGTTTGCATAGGGGCGACCATGGTCGCCATGGGCGCCCTGGCGAGCCCGGCGGCGGCGGAAGGTGTCCAGCCGCCAACACAGGGGAAGTCCGCGACGGCGCCGAACTGCGAGAAGGGCATCATGACGGCGATTTTGGCTAGCCAAAACCGATCCGCGCGGGCTCAACTGTCACTGGCTCGCAATCTCGTCCGGTGCCTTACGCCCCGAGGTGGTGGTGTCTCCGTAGTCAAGCCGCCAACACAGGGGAGGTCCGCGACGGCGCCGAACTGCGAGAAGGGCATCCTCACGGCGATGGCGGCTAGTCAAACCGATCCGCGCGGGCTCGACTGGCACTGGCTCGCAATCTCGTTCGTTGCCTTACGCCCCGAGGCGGTGGTCTCCCCAGCTAGAGCGACAAAGCACCCCGGCGATGCATTTCGTCGCGGGATTGCCGGATGGACTCGAGGGCGGCGACAGCCGCCCCTCACTTTTCGTGCCTTCCGCAGCAGCCGTTTGGCGGCAGGGTCAAAACACCAACCGACGCTTTGCGGCGCGATCCCTCGAACGGCGCTCCCGGGGAGCGTGCTTGATCTGCTAGGGGACCTTCTCCGGCGCGCAGCTCCGGCCGTCGGAGCGATCTAGACCCCGAGCTCCTCCGAGGCCATCCGCGCCCCCTCGAGCCGCGCCGAGATCTTCTGCATCGCCACGTCTCGAGCGAAGTCGGGGGAGCCGTGCCTCGGCTTCTCGTCCCGGCTGAACGGCGAGAAGCCGCAGTCGTCGGTAGCGCCGAGGCGCTCGACGGGGATGTACTCGGCCGCCGTGACCAGCTCGTTCTTTATGTGCTCCGGAGTCTCGACGTCCGGCGAGAGCGGATTTATGACCCCCAGGAAGCAGACCTGGGCGACGCCGTTGGCGTCCTCGCGACTGTTCTCACCGCAGAGCCTGTAGACCTTCTCCCGGTCGTCCTCGCTCGCGCACTGGATCAGGAAGTAGCCGGCGTTGAGCTTGAACATGTGGTTGAGGAGCTTCTCGTACGGGACCTCTTTGCTGTGCACGGAGTCCATGTCGCCACCGGGACAGGTGTGGACGCCGATGTTCCGGCGCTCATCGGCTGAGAACCGGTCGAGCACCCGGTTGTTGAGGTCGATGAAGTCCTGGAGCATGTCCCGGCCGGTCCACGGGTTCCGGGAGTCGTTCTTGTTGGCAAGCCGACCCTCGGTGAAGTCGATCGAGACGCGCTCCGCCCCGGCGTCGAAGCACCTGCGGATGTCCTTCTCGCACTCGTCGACCACGTCGCTTAGGAACTGCTCCTCGAGTAGCCCTCGACCTCGCCCTCCAGCGGGTACAGCAGCATCATCATCGAGGGCGATATCACCGCCTGCTTGACGGCCTTCGACGCGATCTCCTTGTTCTTCTCGACGAACTCGGACGCGAACGTCTGGTACCGGAAGGGGCCGCCGGTCAGCCGGGGAAGCTGGCGGTGGTGGCCGTCGTCGAAGATCGCGAAGTACTGGCCGTCGCCGGCGAGATTGTCGGCCAAGCCGGTGCCCGCCAGGGTGTGCGTGAGGGGATACGTGGCAAAGCTCGACTCGCGCTGCTCGCCGTCGGTGACGTACGTCTCGCCGGTCTGCTCGAGCCGCTCGATCGAATCCCTCGCGGCCTTGTCCTGCTCCTCCTGCAGCTGCTCGAAGGTGATCTTGCCTTCGTCGTAGTCGGCGTAGGCCTCCTGTAGCTTCATCGGCCTCGGCAAGGATCCGACGAGCTCGGTTGGAATCGGCATCTCTCTTCCCTCCTCGATGGTGTGCCCGCTGGCGGCCTAGAGCGGGCTTGGCCTCTCTGCTTGACACGGAGCCCCGGAGCGGCTCGAACATCGATGCTGAGGGGCCTCGGCCCGGGCGTCGGGTTTTCGTTACCCCAGGGGTGGGGGCTCCAACCACTGGCGCCGGGCTCAGAACTTGCGGCGACTTCGGTGTATTGCCGCCTCGCTCGGCGCCGTATCGCGCGCCCGACTCCTCGCGCTCCTTCGTGCGATCGGTCGGCGGGCGACCCAAGTGGCAGCCGAGAACGGGTCGACCCTCTTGGTCACGATCTCGTGACCGTGGTGAAGAGGGCGTCGCGCTCGGGGCGCCGTGTAGTGGTCGCCAATGCGCCCCCGGCGTCGAATCGGCGGCGCCGGGTGCGGCGGCGACCCGAGCGAAGCGCGAGGGGTTGCGCGCCGCGCCCGCCCGCGCGACAATTGGCTGATCTTTGTTGAGTCGCCCCACCTGCGCGCCGCCGACGCCGACCGCGAGTGGATGGCGGCCTTCCTCGCGCAGGGTTGCGCCGAAGGGCGGCTGAGTGCTGACGAACTCTCCGCACGGGTCGAGGCGGCCTACCGAGCGGTCACCTACTCAGACCTCGCCGCGGTGGCGAGCGACCTGCCCATGACCCCGGTAAGGCGATCGGGAGCAAGGCGCCGGCGGCTGCTTCTCGCCATCTCCGCGGTCGCCACGCTGGTCTTGCTTGGGCTTCCCGCGTTCGCACTGATCGAGGTGCTCTTCTCCTCGCCCGTCGCGGGGATGCTCGTGATCGTAGTCGCCGTCGGGTTCGGGCTCGCGTTGGTCGCCGCGCTCGTGTCGGCGGCGGCCGCGCTCGCCCCCGTGGTCGCTCTGGCCCTCGGGGCGGTGTGGCTCGGACGCCGCCTTGGGCGCGACGACGAGCTGCGGGCCGAGTAGCCGGACGCACCGCGCGCGCGAATGCGGTGTTCGGGCGGGGGCCCTACCCCAGTCCTACTCGCCGCCACCAGGCGTGCCGCGGTTTGTGCCGGGCGAAGGCGTAGCCGCCGCCTCCGCCCAACACGCCCACCGCCGCCGCCGCGCCGGCGACCCGCAGCCGCCGCCCGAGCTTGTCGAAGCGCATGACCTGCCAGCCCTCCGCCCGGGCGACCTTCTCGAGCGCGGCGTCGGGGTTGACCGCAACCGGATGGCCGACGAGGCGCAGCATCGGCAGGTCGGAGGCCGAGTCCGAGTAGGCGAACGAGGCCGACAGGTCGACGCCCTCGCGCTCGGCGACCTCCCGGATGGCGACGGCCTTTCCCTCGCCGTAGACGAACGGTCCGTCGGCACGGCCGGTGTAGACGCCGTCACGAGACTCGGAGCGCGTCCCGATGCCGGCGTCGAGGATCAGCACCCGAGCGAGCACCTCGGCGAGTTCCTGCGAGGCGGCGGTGACGATGTAGGCGGGGCGACCGGCGTCCTGGTGCTCGTAGGCGACGCGCAGGGTCTCCGGGTAGAGATGAGGGAGGATGCCGGCGAGGACGTCGGGCCCCAGGCGCGCGAGGTCGATCACCCGCTGGCCGGCGATCGAGTCGAGGATCCGCTCGCGCAGGACGGTGCTCTGCTCGTCGGTCGAGCCGCTGAGCCGGAAGCGAACGTTCGCCCACAGGCCGCGGGCGAGCTCGCTGCGGCTGAGGAGTCCGCGCCGGTAGGCCGCTCGCCCGATGTGGATCGCGCTCGAGCCCTCGATCAGCGTCCTGTCGAGGTCGAAGAAGGCGGCGCCGCCCCGCACGGTCGCGCCGGTTCCCGCCGGGGAGCCGAGGGCGGCTATCCCCCGTTCACCTCGACGATCATCGCGTCGCCCTGGCCGCCCCCCGAGCAGATCGCAGCGCACCCGAGACCGCCGCCGCGGCGGCGCAGCTCGTGGATCAGCGTCCCGACGATGCGTGCCCCCGAGGCGCCGATCGGATGGCCGAGCGCGATGGCCCCGCCGTTCACGTTGACCTTGTCCTCGGGCACGCCGAGCATCCGCATCGAGTTGAGCGCCACCGAGGCGAAGGCCTCGTTGATCTCGAACAGGTCGATGTCGTCGACCGAGAGGCCGGCTTTCTCGAGCGCCGCCTTCGTCGCGTTCGCCGGGGTTCGCGCGAGGTAGGCGAAGTCGTCGGCCACGGCCCCGGTGGCGACTATGCGGGCCAACACCTCCTTGCCGTTGCGCTGTGCCCACTCCTCGGAGACGAGCACGAGCGCCGCCGCGCCGTCGTTTACCCCCGGCGAGTTCCCCGCGGTATGCGACCCGCCCTCCGACAGCGGCTTGAGCTTCGACATCGACTCGAGCGAGGCGTCGGAGCGCGGCCCCTCGTCGATGGCGACCTCGATCTCCCCCTTCTTGCGATCCGTGATCGTGATCGGGACGATCTCCTCGGGCAGGCGGCCGTCGTCGATCGCGTCGGTCGCGAGCTCGTGCGAGCGCAGGGCGTACTTGTCCATGTCGGCGCGCGTCATCTCGAGCTCGTCGGCGACCTCGGAGGCCTCGGAGGCCATCTGCTTGCCCGTGAAGGGATTGCGCAGGCCGTCGTGGGTCATGGAGTCGAGCAGCTTCGCGTCGCCCATGCGGTGGCCGAAGCGCCCCTCGGGCATCAGATAGGGCGCCCTCGACATGGACTCCATGCCACCCGCCACCGCGACGTCGAGGTCTCCGGCTCGTACGCCCTGATCGATGATGCCTGCGCTGCGCAGGCCCGACGCGCACACCTTGTTGATGGTCTCCGAGGGAACCTCCTTGGGGATGCCGGCCTTGATCTGCACCTGGCGGCTCGGGACCTGGCCCTGCCCGGCCTGGAGCACCTGGCCGAAGGCCATCCCTTCGACCTCGCCCCGCGCGACCTCGGCGCGCTCGAGCGCGGCCTCGACGGCGCGGGCGCCGAGGTCGGTGGCGTCGAGCGAGGAGAGCGCGCCGCCGAGCTTGCCAAAGGGGGTGCGGGCGGCGCCGAGGACGACGGTCTTGGGCATGGTCGGTGTGCCTCCTGGCGGTTGGATCTGCGATCCGGTCGGAGGCGAACGATATCCGTCGCCGCTCCGTAGACTCCCCGCGTCCATGCCGAGCATCACGGTCACGACCCGCCAAGGCGATCCCACCCAGACCGTGGCCGACACCCGCGTGGTCGGCCTGTTCGAGGGCGAGGCGCTCGCCGAGGAGCGGCTCCAGGCGCTCGTCGAATCCGGTGAGGCCAAGGGCAAGCTCGAGAAGGTCGCGGTGACGCACGAGGAGGCGCCGGGCGGCGCGCTGCGGCGGGTGATCGTCGCCGGGCTCGGCAAGCGTGACGAGCTCAGCGCCGAGAAGGCGCGGACGGCGGCGGCCGGGGTGGCCGAGCGCGCGGGCGCGCTCGGCGCCCGGTCTCTGAGCTGGGCCGTGCCGGAGTTCGACGGTGTGGCCGCGGGGCTCGTCGAAGGCACGCTGCTCAAGCTCTACAAGTTCGATCGCTACAAGTCGAAGTCCGAGGACGACGAGGATTCGCCCCCCGAGGTCGAGTCCCTCGAGCTCGTGAGCGAGCGCATCCCCGAGGGCATCGACCTCCAGGGCGAGGCCGAGCGGGCGCGGATCGTGACGACCGCCCAGAACGCCGCCCGCGACCTCCAGAACACGCCGGCGAACGTGGCCACCCCCACCTTCCTCGCCGATCGCGCGCGCGAGCTCGCCGAGGAGCACGAGTCCCTGACGCTTGAGACCTTCGACCGCGAGGGCATCCGCTCGCTCGGCATGGGCGCCTTCTCTTCCGTGGCGCAGGGCACCTACGAGGAGCCGCAGCTGATCGTCCTGCGCTACGCCGGCGCAGCGGGCGGCGGCTCGCACCTCGGCTTCGTGGGCAAGGCCGTGACCTTCGACACCGGCGGCATCTCGATCAAGCCGGCGGCAAAGATGCAGGAGATGAAGTTCGACATGTCGGGCGGAGCGGCCGTGCTCGAGGCCATGGGTGCGATCGCCACGCTCGCGGTGCCGGTGCAGATCACCGCCGTGGTGCCCTCGACCGAGAACATGCCGAGCGGGCGCTCGGTCAAGCCCGGCGACATCGTCACCGCGATGAACGGCAAGACGATCGAGGTCAACAACACCGACGCCGAGGGTCGCCTGCTGCTCGCCGACGCCCTGGCCTACGCAGTCGATCAGGGCTGCGAGCGGATCGTCGATCTGGCCACGCTCACCGGGGCGATCATCGTCGCCCTCGGGGCGACCCACGCGGGCCTCTTCTCGAACGACGACGACTGGTACGGCGAGGTGGAGGGCGCCTGCTCGACCACAGGAGAGATCGGCTGGCGCCTTCCCCTCCACCCCGAGTACTTCGAGCTCACCAAGGGAAAGTACGCCGACCTCACCAACGCGAGCGAGCAGCGCAAGGCGATGTCGATCTACGCCGCCGAGTTCCTGCGCCAGTTCGTCGACGACCGCCCGTGGGTCCACGTCGACATCGCCGGGGTGGCGTGGGGGATGACCCGCAAGTACGTAGGCAACGGGGCGAGCGGGTGGGGCGTGCGGATGCTGGTGGAGCTGGCGCAGAAGGCGGGATCGAAGCGCTGACCTCCGCTCTCCCGGGGCAGGGGAGACGGCTCGGTCGCCCGTTCAGCAGGGTGACGCCTCGCACGACAACTAAGTTTTGGCCGGCGGCGGGCACGAAGTCAAGATGGCCGCTCTGGCGGGCGTCGAAGCGGCCGCAACAGGCACGCCCGGCCGCGCCGAGCTCTGCCCCTCGCGTACTCTGACGCCTACGTGGCCGCCGCGAAGCCAGCTCCCACCGAGCTCTCGCGGCGAGTGACCGAGGCCGTGTCAGAGGCACGACGACTCCACGACGGACAAGGTCGCAAGGGCACCGCCGTCCCCTACCTCGCGCACCTACTCGCTGTCACCGCGCTCGTCCTCGAGGACGGCGGGACCGAGGACGAGGCGATCGGTGCGCTGCTCCACGACGCGGCCGAGGACGCTGGCGGGGAGCCTCGCCTGGAGGCGATCCGCGAGCAGTTCGGGGATGCGGTGGCCGCGATCGTCGCCGGGTGCAGCGACACCTTCGAGGAGCCCAAGCCGCCGTGGCGCGAGCGTAAGCAGGCCTACCTCGATCACCTCGTGGAGCCCGGAGTCTCCGAGAGCGTCCTGCGCGTGTCGCTCGCCGACAAGCTGCACAACGCGGGTGCCCTGCTGCGCGACTACCGGACGTCGGGCGAGCGCGTGTTCGAGCGGTTCAAGACGCGCTCGGCCGCGGATCAGCTCTGGTACTACCGCTCGCTCGCGGGCATCTACCGCGAGCGGCTGCCGGGTCCGATGGCGGAGGAGCTGGCGCGGGTGGTCGCCGAGCTCGAGTCGGCGGTCGGCGTGGAGACGGCGTAACCCGCTCGCCCCGAACTCGGCGCTCACCCTCGGGGTATGGGCCTCGTCCCTCGCGGGGGCCGCCGCGACGCTGGCTCAGCACTCCTAAGGCCAGGTCGTGGTAGCGCCCAGATGGACTTCGCCCACGTCGGGCGCCCGCCCCGCTGGCGCGGCGGAGCGGGCGCGCCGATCAGCGTCGGATTGCGACGGCTACCTCGCGCAGTTGGCCCAGGGCGCCGAGCCCGACTGCCCGTAAAGCTGGCCCGCGAGGCGGTCCTGCTCGGCCTCTGAGGCCTCGGCCGGATCGCCACTGCCGCCGAGCCCCGCCCAGGTCGAGCGGTCGAACTGGTACTTGCCGCGGTACTGGCCATCGGAGCTGACCGCGGAGGCGTTGCCGCCCGACTCGCACTGAGCGATGCCCTCGAGGTCGGAGGAGACACTCGAGGAGCTCGGCGAGTCGGAGCCGTCTCCCTCGCTGGCGGCGCTCTCTTCCTCCTCGGCCGCTGCCTGCTCCTCGGCCTGCTCCTCGGCCTCGGCCTGCGCTTCTGCCTCGGCCTGCGCTTCCGCCTCCGCCTCCGCTCGCGCCTCGGCGTCGGCCTGAGCGGCCTCCTCCTGTGCCTGGGCATCGGCTTGGGCCTCGGCCTCCTCCTGAGCCCGAGCCTCGGCGGCAGCCTGCTCGTCGGCGTCGCTCTCCTCCTCCGTCTTCTCATCGCTCGACGACTCGGTCGGCTCGGGCTGCTCGACTTCGTCGCTCGACGACTCGGGGGGCTCGGCCTGCTTGGCCTCGTCGGTCGGCTCCTCGGTGATCGTCGAAGGTTGGTCGGCCTCACTCGGCGAAGCCTCCGCGTTCGTCTCCCCCTCGACATCCGTCGACGCTGACTCGTCGCCCGACGAATCCTCGTCAGCCCCGGACTCCGAGCTCACCGACGCCTCGCCACCGAGTCCGAGTGCGGCGAAGGTCTCTGGACCCACGATGCCGTCCTCAAGCAGTCCGTTGCGTTGCTGGAAGGACCGGACGGCAGCGTCGGTCCCCGGACCGAAGACCCCGTCCTGGGCGACGCCGACGGCACCCTGCACGGCGAGCACGCCCGAGCCGGTCGAGCCCAGCTGGTACCAGGTCTCGAGCTCGACGCTGGTCGCGGCGGTGCTGCCACCGCCTGGGTGCGCCGAGGCCAGGTTGACGGTCGGCGCGGCGGCGAAGGTCGCCGCTGCGACCATGAACGCTCCGGTGGTCGGTATCTGGCGACGGCGCCGACGCCGCGCGGAGGTCGCCGCCGCGCGGCGGCGGCGGGAACGCTCGAGCGAGCGATGGAACCGCTCAGGGGCGTAGGGGTCCGGAAGCGTGCTGGCAACCACGGGGCTCTCCCTTTCGTCGTCTCTCTTGGCGCCTACGGGGTTAGCTGACGGGCTCGCGCGAAGAGAACGCGCTATGCCGCACACGGGCGGCAACTCGCCCCGTGGGCCGGCCGCGACCGGCCCGAACGGTTCCCCCGTTCCCCGCCGCCCGGAGCGGCGAGAACTCGGCAGACTGCGTTGGACAGCGGCGCAGTGTAGAGAGTTTGCCTGCAAACGTGCGCAGAAAGGTCGCCCGGGCACGGGAGCCTGAGCTCAGACCTCCCGCTCGAGCAACCTCGCCGCCGCCGTCGCGGGGTCGACTCGCCGGGCCACGACCTCCTCGAGCAGCTCGCGCACGCCGGCGTCGTCGCGCGTCGACTCCTCGAGGCGGCTTCGCAGCCGCACCGCTGCCAGCGTCAGGACTTCGTTCTCGAGGTTGCGCCGGCGGCGCTCGGCGAGCGTGCCGTCGGCCTCGACGTACCGGCGGTGCTCGCCCATCTTCTCGACGAGCTCCTCGATCCCCGTGTCGGCGGCGGCCTCGGTGCGGACGATCGGTACCCGCCAGCTCTGCTCCCGCGCGAGCGACAGGATCCCGCGGATCTCGCGGACCATGGTGTCGGTGAGCGGATGGTGTGACTTGTTGACGACGATCACGTCGGGGATCTCCATGACGCCGGCCTTGAGCGCCTGGATCGAGTCGCCCGAGCCGGGCTGGAGGACGAGCACCACGGTGTCGGCGTGGTCGATGATGTCGACCTCGGCCTGCCCGACGCCGACGGTCTCCAGCAGGATTTGATCCTTGCCAGAGGCGTCCATGAGCAGCGCGGCCTGCAAGCTCGCCTCGGACAGGCCCCCGAGCGATCCCCGGGTCGCCATCGAGCGGATGAACACGCCGCTGTCGAGGAAGTGCTCCGAAAGGCGAATCCGGTCGCCCAGCAGGGCGCCCTTGGTGAAGGGCGAGGAGGGGTCGATCGAAAGCACGGCGATCTGGCGCTCGCGCGCGCGGGCGTGACGCACGAGCGCGCCGATGAGCGTCGACTTGCCGACCCCCGGAGGTCCGGTGAAGCCGATTACCTCGGCTCGGCCCGTCCGCGGATAGACCTCCTGCACGAGCGCCCAGCCCTCGGGATCGTCGTCCTCGACCAGCGAGATCCCACGGGCGAGGGCGCGCTTGTCGCCGGCGAGCAGGCGCTCGGTCAGATCGGCGGCGGTGCGTCCCGGGGCGGACATGGCGCCGAAGATGGTAGGAGGCGAGGTCCGCCTCGCCGCGCGGGGAGCGGGGCTCGGCTCAGGGCAGACAGCGCTCGCGGGCGGGGCAACGCTTGAGCACGTCGGCCCGCGGGCGATCGTCAGAGCCGTTGGGCCAGCTCAGGCGGAGCAGCACCGACGCCGCGTTGTTGGAGTAGCGGGTCTCGCGCAGCCGTCCGTTGCCGTTGACCCGGTGGACGAGCTCGTAGCGGCCGGCGGGAAGACCGGTGACGTCGAACGACTGGCCTTCGAGGTAGCCGTGGTAGTCATCGCCGTAGCCAACCGAGATGCCCATCGCCACCGAGCGGGCCCCCGGCTCGTAGAGCCGGCAGCGGCCGGTAATCACGGCGCGCCGCGGTTTGTGGACAAAACTCCGACTCGAGTCATAGCGGTCGCCGAGGCAGAAGCCGGTCTTGCGGTCGGGTCGAACGAGCCGGTGGTCGGAGGCGCGCCGCAACTCGTAGCGATCGAAGAGGAGATAGTGCCAATGGTCGTGCCCGCCGGAGCGGGTGTAACGAATGGTTCCGATCCCGCGAACGCGAGCGACCGAGCCGTCGGTGCGCTTGATGAGCTGATCCGCGGTCATGTCTCGCTGGCCGAAGAGGCGCCTGCCGTCCACGCGCAGCGGCCCGTTGCCGTAGTTTTCGACGGCCGAATCGAAGCCCAGCTCGAAGCCGCGGGCGGTTGCGCGCGTCCGGATGTCGCTCGGCGTGCGCTGAACGAGGTCAGGACGGCGTTCCGGCGCGGTCGAGCCGCCCTCGCCGGGCGCCGGCAAGACAAGGGCCGCCATGGCCGCGACGGCGAACGCGAGCGCGAGCACGGCGAGCACGAGCGAGGGGGACGGACGGGCCATGCAGGACCCACTATGGCTGCGCCGGGGGGGTTTTCAACCTGGAGGGAGTCGATCCCCGCCTCCGGTCCACCAATAAGATCGCCCAAAGCGATGGCCGCCCCGCAGACCGACGCCCTCGCCGGGCCGCAACCCGCCGGTGCGCCCCTGGCGGTGCGAGCCGCCCCCGAGCCGCGCCACGGGGGCGCGCTCACGCTGGCGCGCTTCATGCGTCGTCACGGGATGCTCAGCCCGAAGTACGCGCGCCTCGTCGTCCGTCTGGCCCGCCGTCGCTGGCTCACGCCCGCAGGCCGGCGCCTGGAGCTCGACGGCTTGGCCTTCATCGGTCCCCGGGTGACCCTCGAGGTCGGACGCGGGGCGCGGGTGGCGCTCGGGCGCTGGTCCTGGGTAGGCCACGGAACCAAGATCCGCGCCCACGAGGGAGTGGTATCGATCGGCGCCAAGACCGTGCTCGGGCAGGAATGCACGATTTCCGCCTACCAGCGCGTCTCGATCGGGCGCGAGTGCGTGCTCGCCGACCGCGTGATGCTGATCGACTTCGACCACATCGTCGTCGACGTCGAGCGCCCTGTACGCGAGCAGGGGATCTACAAGCGCGACGTGCGGGTGGGCAACAACGTGTGGATCGGCTACGCGGCATGCGTCCTGCGGGGGGTCACCGTAGGCGACAACGCGATCGTCGGCGCGAACGCGGTGGTCACGCGAGACGTGCCCGACAACGCGGTCGTGGCGGGGTCCCCGGCACGGATCGTTCGGATGCGCGACGCGCCGACGAGAATGAGGTGGGAGTGACGGCTGACCAAGATCGGGACTACCCTGGTCGCGCCCAGGACGGGAGCAGGTTGCGGCCGCTCCACCCGCCCCGCCCCACGACCTCCTCGTACACGGCGGCGATCTGCTTCGCCACATCCGCCCAGTCGAAGCTCAACACGTGCTCCGATGCCTCGGCCACGAGCCGCTCGCGCAACTCGCCCTCCGTGAGAATCCGCTCCGCGAGCGCCGCCAGCGACTCGGGGTCGCGCGACCGAAAGCGCAGGCCGACGTCCTCGTTGGGCACGACCTCGCGCAGGCCACCGGTGTCGGCAACCAGACAGGGGCACCCCGAGGCCATGGCCTCGAGCGCGACGAGGCCGAAGGGCTCGTAGATCGACGGCACCACGGTGAGGTCGGCGATGCGGTAGAGGGAGTGGAGGACGTCGTCGCCGATCCAACCGAGGAACGCACCGTGAGGATCGAGCCCGAGCTCACGCGCCTGCTCGCGCAGTGGGATCTCGTGGGTCCCCGATCCGGCGACGAGGAAGCGCACGCCGCCGAGGCGCTCGATCAGTCCGGGTAGGGCCTCGAAGGCGAGCTGGAAGCCCTTCTCGTACACGAGCCGGCCGACGAGGAGCACGAGCCGCTCGTGCGGTGCGGCGAAGCGCGCGCGCAGCTCGTCGAGGTCGGCCACCGGGACGAGCTCGGCCGCGTCGATCCCGTTCGGGACGACCGCGACCCGCTCCTCCTCGAGACCGTAGACGTCGGCCACGTGCTCGCGCATGTAGGTCGAGCATGTGACCACGCGGTCGGCGCGATTGGCCATCCAGCGCTCGATTCCGTGGATGTGCGACTGGGGGTGCCTGTCGACCCAGCCCTGGTGGCGACCGTACTCGGTGGCGTGGATGGTGGTGACGAGCGGCGCGCGAAAGCGCCGGGCGAGATGGTCGCCGGCGACTGCGACGAGCCAGTCGTGACCGTGGACGACGTCGAACTCGAAGCGATCGCCGAGCTCGACCCCGGCGGCGAGCATGTCGGAGTTCATGTGCTCGACCCAGGTCACGAACTCACCGAGCTCGCGCGGGCGCTCGGGCTCCCGCACGCGGTGCACGACCACGCCGGCGACGTCCTCCTCCTCGGGAGACTCCTCCTGGCCGCGCGTGAGCACATGGACCTCGGTCCCGAGCGCCACGAGTCCCTCCGAGAGCTTGCGCACGTGGCGGGCGAGACCGCCCTCGATCAGCGGTGGGTACTCCCAGGAGAGGACGAGGACGCGCATTTTGTGTGTAGGGGACCGACCTACCGCTGCTAGGGAACGAGCAGCGGACGGAGGTCGAGCTCGGGGGCGAGGTTGCGGACCTTCGGGTCGATCTCGGGGCCCGAGTCTGCCAGAGCGGCGCAGAGCGCGGCGTCGAGCTCGCGGGCGTGGCCACGGGTGCGCTCGAGCGGATAATCGCCGGCGAGCTCTCGCGTCGTGAGGAAAGCCCAGTCGCTCGACTGGAGGGCGAGCAGCTCGCGGGCGGCGCGCACCAGGCCGGGGGCCGAGTGGGCGGATCCCTCCTGGCGCCTCGCCGCGGTCACGAGGCCGAGCTCGCCCCGCCGCGCCGCGTCCGCGAGCTTGGCGACCCGCGGGGAGTCCCAGGTCGTCAGGTCCTTCGGTACGCCCCAGCTCGAGGCGGCGAGCTCGCGCCCGGCCACCGGATCGACCCGTTCGAGCGCGCGCGACAGGGGCAGCAGGTCGACGCCGTGGGCCGGCGCCTCGGAGAGCACGGTCGCCAGCCACGTCTGTCCCTCGTACCACCAGTGGCCGAGGAGCTCGGTGTCCAGGGAGCAGCAGAGGAGGCCCGGGCGACTCCGCTCGGCTCGGTAGGTCTCGAGCCGCGCGGCGGCGCGACGCAGGAAGTCGCGGGCGTGCTCGGTGGCGAGCGCGTGCGCGGCGGCGTGGTCGTACGCGGCGCCGGAGATCGCCCACGGCCTCAGGTCGTGGGTCGTGCGGTGGTGATAGTCGCGGTAGGCCGGATGCGCGGGATAACCGGCGTGCTCGTCCCAGACCAGGCCGACGGTCGCCCAGTCGATCGGGACGGCGATCGGCCCGGCCGCGGTCGCCACCGGCTCGAGCTGCTCGAGGGCGCCGAGTCCGAGGGCATCGGTCTGATCGACGCAGAACGCCCGCACACCCTGCTCGGCCAGCAGGTCCTCGAGGCTGGGCTCGTAGGCGCACTCGGGGAGCCAGAATGACTCGGCGCGGCGCCCGAACCGGCGCGCGTGGGAGGCCGTGCCCACTTCGACCTGAAGGCGGCGGCCGGCGGTGGTCGCGAGCAGGGGTAGAACGGCGTGGGTGGCGGCCGAGGCCATCAGCTCGGGACCGTCGAGGTCCCGAAAGGCTCCGAGCGGATCTCTTCCGAGCGCGGCGAAGGCACGCTCGGCCTCCACATAGTCGCCGGCGGCGCGGCCGATCTCGACCGCGGCGGCGTGCTCGCCCCCATCCTCCAGCCCGACGGCGTCCTCGACGTGGATCGGGGCACGGATATCGGACAGGAAGGTCATCAGGCGCTCGCCGGCGGCACCGGTAAGGGTCTCGAGCTGGTCGCACAAGACGGGGGTGAGACCGAGCGTCACCGGGGCTCCCTCGAGCAGGTCGAGCAGGGGCAGGTAGACGGCCGCGACCGCCTCCCAGAGCCACTCCTCGCCGAACGGCCACGTGTCGAAGCCCTCGACGTAGGGCATGTGGGAGTGGAGGACGAGCGCGAGCGCGCCGCGGTCGCTCACGGCCGCAGCACGGCGAGGAGGTCGAGCGAGCGGTCGAGCTCGGCGCCCTTGGACTCCTGCCGCAGCACGAAGTCGCGTTCTGAGATCGCCGGGGTGAAGCGGTCGTAGAAGGGCTTCGTAACCCCCAGGCGCTGATGGATGCGGTCCCACCCGAAGCGGAGCGCGAGCTCGTGGGCGCGCAGGCGACGGGCGTGGAAGAGGCCCAGCAGCTCGACCTGGGAGAAGGCCTCAGCGCACAGCGCGCAAAACTCATCGGCGCGGTACTCCCGCACGTGCCACGGATTGTCGGACCGCTCCGCGCCGGACGGGGCGAGCGTGAGCACGTTCGGCGTCGACACGTAGGCGACGCCGCCGGGCCGCAGGAGATCGTGGATGTGCGCGAGGACCTCGCCGGGGTTCTGGACGTGCTCGAGGGTCTGTAGGAAGACCACCGCGTCGCAGGGCTCGCCGAAGCGCTCGAGCAGCTCGCGCACGAAGCGCACGCCCGGGCGCGAGTACTTGAGCCGCGCGTGCTCGTGGGCCTCGGGATTGGCGTCGACGCCGACCACGGACGACGCCTGCTCGGCGAGGGTTGCGGTGCCGTACCCCTCCCCGCAGGCCAGGTCGACGACGTCGAGGCCCTCGCAGCGCGGGGCGATCCAGCCATAGACGGCGAGGTGCCGGCGAAACCAGTAGTTCTCGGCGGGAACGTCCGGAAGCGTCCGCTCGCCGGTCAGCGCAAGGGGAGGGACGCCGGGCGGTTGGTTTCGCTGGCGGTGCTCGGCGGCGGGCGTACCGGGGCTCAAGGCGGCAGTATACGAGGGTTGCCCGGGGGCTACCGGTCGGCGGTTCGGTCCCGCCTTTACGCGCGCACGTCGCCGGAGACGAAGCGGCACAGATCACGTTCGGCGATCCGTCGGGGAACATGGCGTGGGGCTCGACGTCCAAGGTGTCGACCCTCGCCTGGAGAACCTGCAGCCCCCCGCGGTCACTGAGCGCGCTGCCTCTCGGTCCAGGTCCCGGGGCGTTGGGGTAGTCCCAGCGGGCCAAGACGGATCCCGTCCTATGATGCCCGCCGCCATGACCCCTTCGGCCACCTCGGACGACGTCAAGCGTGCCAACGCCCGCTACCACGATCTCGCCGCGGCGACCTACGACGCCAAGTGGGGGATCGTCTACGACGCGCGCGCCGAGCGCCAGACCGTCGGCAAGCTGCGCCGTGCGCTCGGGGGGTCGGGGCAAGGCTTCAAGCACGCGCTCGAGGTCGGCGCCGGCACCGGCTACTTCACGCTCAACCTGCTGCGCGCCGGGGTCATCGAGGAAGCGGTGGCCACAGACATCTCGTCGGGCATGCTCGACGAGATGCAGTCCTCGGCTGCCGAGCTCGGGCTCGAGGTCGAGACCGTCTGCGCCCAGGCAAGCGACCTTCCCTTTCCCGACGGGTCCTTCGACCTCGTCTTCGGCCACGCCGTCCTTCACCACCTGCCCGACCTCAGGGCCGCCTTCGACGAGCTCGCCCGCGTCCTGCGCCCCGGCGGCATGCTCGCCTTCTGCGGCGAGCCATCCCACCACGGCGATCGCCTGGCCGCCGTCCCGAAGCGGGCGGCGCTGCTCGCGGCGCCGGCGTGGCGGCGGTTGCTGCGGGCGCCGCCGCGCAGGCACGGAGCCGTCGACGGCCGCGGGCATCGGGGGTGTGCCAGCGAGGAAGACTCGCTCGAGAGGATCGTCGACGTTCATGCCTTCCGACCCGGCGATCTCGCCCGCCACGCGCGCCGGGTCGGCCTCACGGACGTCCTGGTCTCCGGGGAGGACCTCGCCGCGAGCTGGTTCGGCTGGGCGAACCGGACGCTCGAGAGCACAGCGGCACCCGATGAGCTGCCGCGGCTCTGGTACCAGTTCGCCTACCGCGGCTACCTGACTCTGCAGCGCCTCGACCGAGTGATGCTCGAGCCCCGCCTGCCCGCCGCCGTCTTCTACAACCTGCTGCTCTCCGCGCGCAAGCCGGCGTAGCCGCCCCGGGTGCTACCGCGGTCCCGGCCGCGGCTCGACCGCCAGACGCTAGGGAGTCGGGCGGCCGTCCTCGCGTCCCGGCGCTTGCTCGACCACGGGATCGTCGACGTTCGCCTCGTCGTCGGGCGCCGCGGCGAAGTCGACCTCGCTGGCGCCGGGGGCTGGTTCACCGATGCGCGACACGGCGGGCGGCTCGACCTCGGGCGGCTCGGACGGCTCGCCCACCGCCGGCGCCTCGCCGTGAACGCCGCCCGCGGTGGCGACCCCCGCCTCGAAGGCAAGCTCTGCCTCGGCCGGCCGGCCCGGCTCGAGTGCGGGCATCGAGGCCGTGTCTTCGCGGGTCGAGGCGATCGCCTCCGCCTCATCGGCCGTCGGGAACCGTTCGGTCGCGTCGTCGGCGGTGGCCAGCAACCGCTCGGCGAGATCGCGAACCTCCTCGAGCAGCCGATCGCGCTGGGACCAGATCCGCCCGAAGTCGGCCTCGAGCTCGCGCACCCGCTCCTCGGCGTCGGCCGTCAGGGCGCGCGCCTCCCGCTCGGCCTCGCGGATGCGGTCGTCAGCCGAGGCGCGCGAGCGGGCGGTGATGTCGCTCGCCGTCTCCTGGGCTCGCTGGAGGATGCCGCTCGTCTCCTCCCCGACCTGCTCGAGGGCGCGGCGGACGGCGGCGTCGGGCGAGCGGCTCGCCCCGAGGTCTGAGATCAGGCGGTTGACCCGCTTGACGTAGGCGTCGACCGCCTCGCGCTCGTACCCGCGCAGGGCGATCGGGAAGGCGACATCGCGCACCTCCGCGAGCCGGGGATCGGGCGCGGTGGCAGACCCGACGACGCGCTCGAGCGAGCCGGTCACCTGCTCGTCGTCGCCGCCCTCCGCGCGCGCCTCACGGTCGGATGGGTGAGAAGGCTCGCTGGCGATGGCCCGAGTATGACCGATCGCCCCGACGGGCAGGCTCGGCTCCCCGGGCGCAGCTCTCTCCGACTCACGAAACCGGTCGATCGCCGGCTCGCGCGCACGCACCGAGTTAGCCTTCGGGGGCGGTGTCCGCCGAGATTGTCGAGCGCTTTCCCCTCTTCCCCCTCGGGCTCGTCCTGCTGCCGCACGAGGTCGTACCGCTGCACATCTTCGAGGAGCGCTACAAGACCATGATCGGCGAGTGCCTCGAGGAGGAGCGTGGGTTCGGGGTCGTCTGGCTCTCCCAGAACGGCCTGCGCGAGACGGGGTGCGGGGCGAGCGTTACCCGGGTGCTCGAGCGCACGGAGGATGGGCGCATGAACATCCTCGCCGAGGGCACGCGACCTTTTCGCCTGCTGCGCCGCATCGACGACCTCGTCTACCCCGCCGGCGACGTCGAGCTGCTCGAGGACGAGGACGCACACGTCGATAGCGATCCCGAGCTGGTCGCCGCGGCCCACGAGCGCTACGCCGACCTCGTCGACCGGGCCACCGACACCCGTCCGGAGCCGTCGGAGCTGGCCGAGCTCGATGCCTACGGGATGGCGGCGACGATCGACTTCGACCTCGCGGCCAAGCAGGAGTTGCTCGAGCTGCGAGAGGAGAACGCGCGCCTGCGGCGGGTGCGCGAGCTGTTCGACACGACGCTCGCGCGGCTCGACTACGCCGAGCGGGTCGGCGAGCTGGCGCGCACGAACGGCCGCGCGCGCCCCGGGCGGCCGTAGCTCGCCGGGCGTCGACGACACCTCTCGGTCAGCTCGTGGTTTCGAGTCTTCGAGCTAGGTAACCGCCTGTTGAGAAAAACCTCTACACTCTGTTCGCATGCCCCCGCACCTGAACGGCCCCCAGACCCTCGACGACGCGTATCGGCTCTACGCGCCGCGCGCGCTTGCGGCCGCCCTGCGGGTCCTGCGCGAGCACGCCGCGGCGGAGGACGTCGTCCAGGATGTCTTCATCAGCTTGTGGCGAAACCCCTCGCAGTTCGACCCGAATCGAGGGTCGCTGCCGTCGTACATATCGATGCTCGCGCGCAGCCGCGCCCTCGACCGCTGGCGCTCGCAGACCGCGCATGACGCCGCGCTCGAACGCGAGGCCCGCGCTCAGGGCCCTCGGGAGCGCACGGCGAGCCCCGGCGCCCACGAGCCCACCCTCGACCGCGAGCGCTCGCGCGAGGTCATGGGGGCCCTCGACTCGCTCCCCGACACCCAACGCGACGCCGTCCTGCTCGCCTTTGGGCGCGGCCTCACCGCTCGCGAGATCGCCCGGGTGTCCGACATCCCGCTCGGAACCGCCAAGAGCCGCATCCGCCTCGGCCTTCAAAAGGCGCGCGAGTCGCTCGAGGCGGCCGCAGCGTGACCGGGTCACATCCGCAGAGCGCGCTGGCGATCGGGGACGTGTCCGAGCAGACCGGCCTCGCCGAGGCGACGTTGCGGATGTGGGAGTCGCGCCACGGCTTTCCGCGCCCCGAGCGGCTGGCGAGCGGCCACCGCCGCTACTCGGAGCGCGACGTCGAGCTGCTTCGCCAGGTCCTCGAGGAGCGCGCGCGGGGACTTTCGCTCAAGGCGGCGATCGACCGCGTCGTGCGGGCCGGCGACGCGACCGAACGCTCGCTGTACGCCGGTCTTCGCCGCCGCCGGCCCGAGTTGAGCGCCCACCTGCTGCCCAAGCGGTCGGTGGTCGCCCTCAGCCACGCGATGGAGGATGAGCTGGCCGCCCGAGCCGAGCGCGCCATCCTCTTCGGGGGCTTCCAGCGCGAGCGGTGGTACCGCCGCTCCGAGCAGCGCTGGAGAGAGCTCGCGCGCACCGCCGACTACGCCGTGGTGCTCGCCGACTTCCCCCGCGCTCGACGCCCCCGCGACGCACCCGTAGAGCTCCCGCTCGACCGCACCGACCCCCTCCGGCGCGAATGGGTGCTCGTCTGCTCGGCTCCGCGCTTCACGGCGTGCCTCGCCGGCATCGAGCGACCCGGCCAGGGCAACCGCCCGGACCCGGAGCGCGGCTTCGAGACGCTTTGGAGCGTGGAGCCCGAGATCGTCCACGAGGCCGCCCACATCTGCTGCGAGCTCGTGGCCGAGCCGGCGCCGGGGCTCAGTCGAGAGATCGAGCGTCACCTCGACCGCGTGCCTGCGCGGGGCGACGATCGCTACGACGTGGCCGCCGCGGTGACGAGCCGTATGGTCGCCTACCTCGGCGCCGCCGAGCGCGGAGGGTCGGGCACGCCCGCGCGCAGCGACGCCTAGGCCATGGGCCGTTACGAGTCCTGGCGCTGCTGGCCGCGTGCGTCGTCCTTACGCTCCCCCTCGAGTTCGCCTTGCACGCGCGCGTCTGGCGGCGACCGCGTCGGGCGCTGCGCGCGCTCCTGCCTGTGGTCGTCGTCTTCGGCGTGTGGGACACCGTCGCCATCGCGCTCGGCCACTGGTGGTTCAACCCGCGCTCTACGACCGGAGACGAGCTGCCGCCGGGGCTTCCGGTCGAGGAGATCGCCTGGCTCTCGATGGTCGTGATCTTCGTCTTCATGATCCCCGTGGACGGCTGGATGAGCAAGGTGCCGAATCCGATCGTGATCTACGACCCCGACGTCTTGAGCGGCGTGCGCTTTCCGATCGACATCCCGCTCGAGGAGTTCGTCTACGCCTTCGCCATGGTCACCCTCGCGATCGCGCTCTGGGAGCGGGCGGGCCGCCGATCTCATCCCGCTGCGGTGGGTCGCCGTACCTGAGCTAACGACCCGCATTCCGACAAGAGGAGGACACCATGGGAGCGGTGAGCAAGTACATCCGCATCGACGCCCCGCCGCAGCAGGTCTACCAGCTGTGGCGCGACCCAACCGGCTTTCCCGAGTTCATGGATGACGTGGAGCAGGTCGAGCAGCGGGGGGATCGGTGGCACTGGAAGGTCGCGGGACCGGCCGGTATCTCGGTGGAGTGGGACTCCGTGATCGTCGAGGACGTGCCCGGCGAGAAGCTCGCGTGGAAGTCGGTCGAGGGGCACTCGAACGCGGGCGTGGTCCGCTTCGACGGCCGCGGCGACGCCACCGACCTCGAGTACGCGATCGAGTTCGACGGACCGGGCGGCAAGCCCGGCGAGGTCGTCGCCAAGCTCTTCGACGATCCCGAGGACAAGGTGCAGCGGGCACTCGAGTCCTTCAAGCGGCTCGTCGAGAAGGACGCCCGCCCGCGGACCGACGGCCGTGGCCACGTCGACGCCCAGGAGGCGTCGCCGAATACGGGCCAGTCGGGCTGATCTCGACGCCGCGCTGACCGCGGGGCGCGTGACGGCTTGGTGACCTTCGAGGCGCGCTCGCGGGCGCGCGGTCGAGGAGGCATGGAGCCTGATCGCGCGCCCGCAGCGCTGGGCGGAGTGGGCCCCGCGCCTCCGCGGGGCTTGGGGCTCGGGTCGCCGGGGGTCCGCCGCGCGGCCGTTAGGGCGTGCGCGCCGCCTAGGGGCGGCCCGACGCGCCCGCAGAACACGCTGTGCGCCGCGGCGCGCCGGTGCGGCGCATCAAGTCACCGCCGCCGCCGCCTCCTCGGCGATCGCCCGCCGCAGGGCGTCGTCCAGGGGGATGGGATCGACGTCGAAGGGCGCGGCGCCCGAGGGATCGGAGACCGTAGTCGGGGGCGCAGCCCCGGCCGGAAAGAGATCATCGTCGCCGAGCTTTCAGATGTAGAGCAGGCTCGCCGCGCCCGCCTCGCGCAGGAACCGCGGCGTCGATAGCACCCCGTCGAGGCGCTCCTCGACCTCGGCGGCGCTCAGGCCCATGGTCTCCACCGAGGCCGAGCAGGCATACAGGGAGAGGGCCTCGAGGTCGAATGCGGTCTCGCGCAGCTCGTACAACGTGCGGGCGAAGGTCTCGCGGCCCTCCCAGGAGAGCGAGGGAGCGCCGGAGGGGTCCAGGCCTCGGCGCAGGAGGTCTCGGTCGAGCAGCAGCTCGAGCGAGCCGAAGACGGCGAGGGCCCTGCACGGCCTTCCATCCGCCGCGCTCGACACGAGCAGCGACAGGCCGGAGTAGAAGCGCTCGAGCTCTCCGGTCGCCAGCACGACGGCGAGCGGGGGCGAGGGAGCGCTCATACTGACGAATTGTGAACACGCTCGACGCGCGTGGCCTTGCCTGCCCGATGCCGCTCCTGCTCGCCCGCCGGCGGATGGCCGCGCTCGCCCCCGGGGAAACGGTGCTCGTGCGGACTACCGATCCCGAGGCCCCGATCGACCTCGCCGCGTGGGCGGCCGAGGAGGGACACGAGTTCCGGGTGGTCGGTCGCAGGGCGGGCAGCGAGTCGGCGGAGGGCCCCTGGCTCGAGTCCGAGCTCCGCAGGCGCGCCTGAGGTCGTCCGGACGATAGGCCGAAGGCGCTCAGGCCGCGACGACCGCCGCCCCACCGCGGCGCGGATCGCCGCCGCCCGACAGCGCCCCGCTATCGCGGTCGAGCACCACGGCCTGTACCCCGCCGAAGTAGAGATTGCGCTCCGCCCACCGGCGCACCTCGTAGCCGGCGGCCTCGAGCTCGGCGAGGGCGCCGTCATCGACGCCCGGCTCGGCGTCGACCCTTCCCTCTTCGAAGTGGAGCCGCGGGCGGGCCACCGCCTCCTCGGCGCTCAGCCCGCCGTCGACGACCGCGAGCAGGGTCTGCAGCACCGCCGAGCGGATGCGGTTCGAGCCGGCCGATCCCAGCGCCACCTCGGGCGCTCGGTCGCCGAGGACGACGGTCGGGGCCATCATGCTCGGGATCCTGCGGCCGGCCTCGTGGCGGTGGAAGCCGAACGGGTTCAGGTCCTGCTCGCCGAGCATGTTGTTGAGGTGGATGCCCGTGCCGGGCACGACCACTCCCGATCCCGAGCCGCTCGAGGACGTGACGCTCGCGCACCCGCCGCCCGAGTCGAGCACCGCGATGTGGGTCGTCGAGCCGAGCTCGCCCGGCTTCGCCACCCCCTCACGCCCGGCCGCGGGGGAGACCCGGGCCGACCGGCCCGCGCTCGCCGAGAGGCGATCCGCCGCCTGCCCCGCCACGGCCTCCATCGCCTCCTCGGCGCGGAAGCGCTCGAGGTAGCCCTCCGAGTTCAGCCCGTTCAGGAACTCCTCGGTGCGAGCGGCGTTGGCCCGCTCCATGACCTCGACGACCGTGCGCTCGTCCCCGGGACGATCGAGCAGAGCCAGCAGGGACAACGAGTAGGCGATCAGGATCCCGCCCGAGGAGGGGGGCGGGTTGGTGAGCACCTCGCGGCCGCGGTACCGCGCCCGCGCCGGCTCGCGCTCGACCGTCTCGTACGCGGCCAGATCGTCGCGGGTCAGCAGGCCGCCTCGCTCCAGCACCCAGTCGCTGAGCGCGGTCGCCACGTCGCCGCGGTAGAGGAAGCCCGACCCCTCGGCGCCGAGGCGCTCGAGCAGGTCGCCGAGCTCGGGAAGTCGGAGGAGCTCGCCGGCTCTCAGCGGCCGGCCGTCGGGCTCGTAGATGGCCGCGCCCTCAGGCGTCGAGGCCAGGATCGGAGCGAGGATGCGGTGGAGGTAGGCCTGCATCGGCGCCAGGGCGACGCCCTCGCGGGCGACCGCGGCCGCGGGATCGCAGAGCTCGGAGAGCGCCATCGAGCCGAAGCGCTCGAGCGCATGCGTGAGGCCGGCGAGCGTGCCCGGCACGCCGCACGAGGAGGCCCCCACGTTGAAGACCTGAGATGCCTCGGAGGAGAACTCGACGCCGATCGGGACGAGCGCGCCGGGCGCCGGTACCTCGGCACCGGGCCCGAGCCCGGGCGCGGCGACGAAGAAGTCGAGCAGCCGGCTCTCGCCCCCGGCGGAGTGCACGAGCATGAAGCCACCCGCGCCCGGGCCGGTCAGCGGGGACTCGCAGGCGAAGGACATGAGACAGGCGGCGACCGCCGCGTCGACCGCGTTGCCCCCCGCGCGCAACGCGCTCGCCCCCGCCTCGGCGGAGAGCGGATGCCCCGCGGCGACGACGCCCCTCATCGCCCGGAAAGCTAGTTGGTCGAGCCTGGGGCGGGCCGGACGGGCGATCCGACCGGAGCGCGTGCCGTCAGCTTCGTCCTCGGCTCGGCACGAACTCCGGGACGTCGAGCTCGGAGAGGCCATCGGAGCCCGGCGCAGGCGGCGACGCCGGCGCCTCTGGGCTCAGGCCGTCGAAGGCCACGGTGGGCCGCTCGGACTCCCGCGAGGCCCCGGCCGTCTCGGAGTCCGGCCCCGCCCCGGCGATTGCCGGCTCGCGCGCCGACGGCTCGCTCGCGCGCCCGATGCCGGAGGGCTCGCTCGCCCGCATCGGGGCGTCGCCGTAGCGGGTCGCCACGACGGTCACCCATATCTGGTCGACGACGTTCTCGTCGACCATCGCCCCGAAGATGATGTTCGCGTCCGGGTGGGCGGCCTCGGCGACCGCGCGCGCGGCCTCGTTGACCTCGTACAGCGACATGTCGCGACCGCCGGTGATCGACAGGAGGATCGACCGCGCGCCGTCGATCGAGGTTTCGAGCAGCGGCGAGGCGACCGCGCGCTCGGCGGCCTCCATGGCACGTCCCTCGCCGACCCCCATGCCGATCCCGAGGAGCGCCGGTCCCGCCTGGGACATGATCGTGCGGACGTCGGCGAAGTCGAGGTTGATGAGCCCCGGGAGGGTGACGAGGTCCGAGATGCCCTGCACTCCCTGACGCAGCACGTCGTCGGCCACTCGGAAGGCCTCGAGGATCGACGTCCCCTGGTCTAGCACCGACAGGAGGCGCGAGTTCGGGATCACGATCAGGGTGTCGACCTCGTCGGCGAGGGCGCCCACGCCCTGCTCGGCCTGCACCGCCCGGCGGTTGCCCTCGAACGAGAACGGCTTGGTCACCACGCCGACGACGAGCGCGCCCACCTCGCGGGCGAGCCGGGCGACCACGGGAGCGGCGCCCGTGCCGGTACCCCCGCCCGCCCCCGCGGTCACGAACACGAGGTCCGAGCCCTTGAGGGCGGACTTGATCCGGTCGGCGTCCTCGAGCGCGGCCTCGCGCCCCAGCTCGGGGTTCGACCCCGAGCCGAGCCCGCGGGTCACGTCGCCGCCGATGTCGAGGGTGGCGTGGGCGCTCGATGCCTGCAGCGACTGGGTGTCGGTATTGACCGCGACGAACTCCACGCCCTCCACGCCGGCCTCGATCATCCGGTTGATCGCGTTGACTCCCGCGCCGCCGACTCCGGCTACCCGCAGGACCGGACTCCCGGCGATCTCGGGAACCGGCTGGGGCCGCGGCTCGGCCCGGCCGAACCGCGGGCGGGCGCCGGCCTCCGAAGCAGGGGCGGGGCGCTCGAGGATGTCCTCGGGCACGTCGGGCGAGAAGACCGCGCGCAGGCGCTCCTCCGGGCTGCGCTCGCTCGCCGGCGCCTCGCCCTCCGCGTCGGCCGGACTCCCCCGCCGGACGCGGATCTCGGAGACCCGCGGCGGCGCGGAGGCCCGCCGCGCCGATGGCGGCGCGGGCCGCAGCTCCTCGGCGACCCGCCGCTCGCTCGCCTCGACCCCGCCGGCGGAGCCGGTGGCGGGACCCTCGGAGGCGGCTCCGACGCCCTCCTGCTCGGCTTCCTTCCCTTCGGGCGCGGTCGGCTCCCCTTCGCCCTCTGTGCGGCTGAACAGGGCCGCGAGCGGCCCCTCTCTCATGCTCGCTCGCTTACCGCTTGCCATTGGCTAGGACCTCCTTGGCGAGTTGGCGGTAGGCGTAGGCCGCCTTCCCGTCAGGTTCGTACTTGAGCACCGACATTCCTCGCACGGGCGCCTCGGCGAAGCGCACGGTCTTGCGTATCCGTGAGGCAAACACCCGATCGCCGAAGTTCTCCTCGAGGATCTCGAGCGCCTCCTGGGCATGCACCGTGCGCGTGTCGACGAGCGTCGGCAGGATGCCTTCGATCTCGACGTCCGGGTTGAGGTTGTCGCGCACCATCGACAGGGTGTTCTGCAGCTGAATAAGCCCTCGCATGGACAGATACTCGCACTGGACGGGGACGATCACCCTGTGCGAGGCCGTCAGGGCGTTGATGGTGAGCAGACCGAGGCTCGGCGGGGTGTCGACGAGAACGAAGTCGTAGTCTCCGCGCACCTCGTCCAGCGCCCGCTCGAGCGAGCGCTCCCGCCCGATCTGCGTGGACATGGCGATCTCCGCCCCGGCGAGGTCGATCGAGGAGCACGCGACGTCGACCTCGCGCGCGACGATCACATCGGAGATCGGCCGGCGGTGGACGAGCACGTCGTACATCGAGGCCTCGAGCGCGTCCGGATCGATTCCCTGGCTCATGGTCAGGTTGCCCTGCGGGTCCATGTCGACGCACAGCGAGCGATGGCCGCCCTCGGCGAAGGCGGCGGCGAGGTTGAGCGTCGTCGTCGTCTTGGCTACGCCGCCCTTCTGGTTGGCGAGCGCGATCACCTTCGCCTGCGTCTTGGTCTTGGGCTTCGAGTTCGCCTTGGTCTTCCTCGGCATGGCGGCTCCGGTGATTGGGCCGGTCGGATCGACCATCCGGCCCGGGCTACGAGCAGCGGTCGAGCGGACCCCTTCTCGGGGTTTATTCGCATGCCGGCCTGCTAATCCTTCCGCCCGGCCATGACCGAGACCGTCGATCTCCCCCTCGAGGGAAAGCGGACCGTTATATGCGCGGGCTCGGGCGGCGTCGGAAAGACGAGCACGGCGGCGGCGATCGCCATGGGGCTCGCCTCCCGCGGGATGCGCGTGGCCGTTCTCACCATCGACCCGGCCCGCCGGCTCGCCCAGTCGCTCGGCCTCGAGGAGCTCGGCAACGAGGCCCGCCGTGTCGAGCCCGAGCGCTTCGCCCGGGCCGGCGTCGAGATGCGCGGGGAGCTGTGGGCGATGATGCTCGACGCCAAGCGCACCTTCGACGAGCTCGTCGAGCGCTACGCCCCCGACGCCGCCGCGCGGGAAAGGCTGCTCGGCAACCGCATCTACGCGCAGGTCTCGAGCGCGGTATCGGGCTCGCAGGAGTACATGGCGATGGAGAAGCTCAACGAGCTCGACGCGGAGGCCCGCTACGACGTCCTCGTGCTCGACACCCCTCCCACGCGCAACGCGCTCGACTTCCTCGACGCTCCGAGCCGGCTCTCGCGCTTCATCGACTCTCGCGCCCTCGGGGCCCTGATCAGGCCGGGCGGGCGGCTCCTGGGCCGCGGCTCCAACCTGCTCTTCCACGCCCTCAAGCGGATCACCGGCGTCGACGTGATGGAGGACATCTCCGAGTTCTTCGCCGCCTTTGCCGACATGGCGCAGGGCTTTCGCGACCGGGCCGCACGCGTCGACGCCCTCCTCTCGGGCCCGGCCACGGCCTTTCTCGTCGTCACGTCGCCCCAGCCCGACGCGATCGACGAGGCGATCTTCTTCCGCCGTCGCCTCGCGGAACGCCGCATGCCCTTCGCGGGCGTGGTCGTCAACCGCGTGCACGTCCACCCAGGGGGTCTCGACGGCTCGGTTCCTCGCGCCGAGCTCGGCGAGCTGCTCGGGCCCGAGCTCGGGGGCAAGGTCGCTCGCAACCTCGAGGAGGTGAGCGCGCTGGCCGCCCGCGACCGCGCGAGCGTCGCGCGGCTCGAGCACGCCCTCGGCCCGGCGCCGATCGTGGCCGTCCCCCACCTCGACGACGACGTCCACGACATCGCCGGGCTCGCGGCGATGAACGAGTTCCTGTTCGGCGAGCGAGAAGACGCCAGGTGAGGAGGTCGCGAGACAAGACCCGCTCGATCCGGTGACTCGACCGGCTCAGCCGGTATCATGGGCGGATGGACGTCCCAGCGGTTTGGAAGGTGGCCCCCGGAGCAGATCGACAGGAGGTCGAGGATCTGGTGGGACGTCTCGCCGAGCGACTCGGAATTGAGACTCCGGAGGTCAAGGGCGACACCGTGCTCCTGCCCGCGAACTACATCACCGTAGCCGAGACTCTCGACGAGGTGGAGCCCGGCTGGCGCGACGGGTCGCTGATCACCCCTCCCGAGCCCTGAGTTCCTTCTCGGTACGCGGAGCGGTCTCCGTCGCCCGCACCCGGGTGAGTCGTGAGCGGTCCCCGCGACACGGGACCCGGACGACCTAGACCGGCGCCGAGTAGCTCTCGCTCTCCTCGTCGAGGTGGAGCTCGGAGACCGGGGCGGGAGCGGAGTCCGAGCCACCCGCACGGCCCGAGGCGCCCCCGCCACGGTCCCGCTCGTGTCCCGATCGCGGATCGGGGTAGGGTTCGCCGGCCTCCTCCTCTTCCGCCGAGAGGCGACCCGCGCGGATCTCGACCGGATCGTCGCCTCGCAGCAGGAGGCCGTCGGCCGTGGCGGCGAGGTCGGGGTGGACGGGGGCGCAGAGGGCCTCGACGAGCAGCGTCCGCAGATGGTCCTCGAGCTCGCCCACCAACGGCCCGAGAGCGCCAGCTCGGCCGGCGGACCCGCCGCGTCCCCCGACCGCGCGCGAGCTTCCCTCGATCACGGCGGGCTCGAGCTCGAAGGCCCGCTCGACCTGTCGCTGGACCGCCGGGCGGTCCTCCTGGTCGGCGCAGAGGGCGGCGAGGCGCAGCCCGACGGTGGCCCCGTCGGCGGTGTCCCCCGCGTCGAGCAGCGCCCGCAGCACGAGCAGGTAGTCCGACAGGGCTTGGTCGTCGTTTCGGCGCTCGAGCCCCATCTCGAAACGGTCGAGGCCCCAGCCGAGACTCCCCTCGGCTCCCTCTTCGAGGGCGGCGAGAAGCTCGGCCAGGCGGGCGGCCTCCTCGCTGTCGAGCACGCGCTCCGGGCCACGGGGGTAGCCGCTCGGGTCGAGTCGCAGCGGCTGCCAGGCGCCGTCGCCCACGCGCGCGTAGCCGACCGGCCCGAGGGTGACCCCGCCCGGGTCGAGCAGCCGCAGAGCGGTCAGCGTGGTGCGAAAGCGAAGGCAGGCTTCGGCGAGCGGCAGTCCGGCTTCGGCCGGAAGATCACGCTCGAGGGCAAGGAACGCGGTCGTCGGCGGAGTCGCCCTTCCCCCCTCGTCGGTATCGAGCCACGCCGGAGTCGGGGGAGGCGCCAGCAGCGCCACGTCCACCAGCGCGAGATCGCCGCCGAGCTCGACCCGGGCACCGTCGAAGCGCAGCCCGAGCACCGGAGCGACCACGGTCGCGCGAACCGTGCCCGCGTACAGGGCCTGCTCGACGCCCGCGTAGACCCGCTCGAAGCGCTCCTCCGGGAAGGCGAACGACGTCGAGTCCGAATACAGGCGCTCGAGCATGGCCCGCAGGGCGGGCTCGGCATCGGCGCCCGGCTCGCCACGGCGGCGCAGGTACGCTCGCGCTCCCGTGCCGAGGGCCCGGGCCGCGGGACCGAAGGTCGGCAGTGCGTGCAGCTTCTCCCACCGCGCGCCGATGAACTCGCTGGTCAGCGGGCGGTAGCGATACAAGGTCGCGCCACCTCGAGACCGCTCGTCGAGCGCGAAGCCGAGCTCGGCGCCCCCATCGGTGGCACGCACGAGGAACGCGGCTGCCTCGAGGGCGAAGTCGCGCAGGGCGTCGTGCAGGCCCCGGTTGCGCATCCGACGCGGATTCGCCGGGGCGACGGCGTCTCCTGCCCGAGGCGCCCCGCCGGCCGCTCACCGGCTAGCCGACTCAGAGGAGCGGGTCGCGCCCTCCAGTCGGCGCCCGCTACTCCGCGGCGAGGCAGTCCGCCGTCTCGCCGGCGAGCCACTCGCGCCCGTAGCGGCGCATGTCCTCGATCAGCGGCACGAGCGCGCGGCCCTTGTCGGTCAGCGCGTACTCGACCCGAGGCGGGACCTCAGCGAAGGTCTGGCGGGTGACGACACCCTCCTCCTCGAGCGCGCGCAGGCGCAACGACAGCGTGCGCGGGCTGATGCCGGCGAGCGAGCGCTCGAGCTCCGAGAAGCGGCTCGAGCCCTCGGCGAGGTCGCGCAGGACGAGGATCGTCCACTTACCGCAGACGAGCTCGGCGGTGGCGCAGACGGGGCAGGTCACGTCACTCGGCATGGCCGTCACATGTGCCATTCTAGCGCGAAGCTTCATTGACTGAAGCGTTGGAAAGAGCGCCGCGCCCCCCGCGGCGCCCGTCGCGAAGCTCAGCCGCCCAGGTTCTTGAGCAGGCCGCCGCCCGTGCCGCCTCCGGCGGGCACCGCTCCCTGGATCTGGCCTTCGCTCGGTTGCACGAGCACCCAGCCCTCGCCGACGAAGCCCATCTGGATCGTCTCGCCCGAGCCGCGGCCGATGAAGGACTTGAGGTTGACGTCGGTCTTGACCTGGGTCTGGACGCCGCTCGACCAGGTGATCGCCGCCTGGGGGTCGCAGAAGGTCGGCGCGGCGCCGGTGTTGAGCAGGACGGGAGGGCCGTCCGAGATGATCGCGATCCAGCCGCTGCCGCCGAGCGACAGGTTGAACAGGCCGCCCGCCATCGCGCCGGCCATGCCGCCTTGGACCTTCTGGATGTCCCAATCGATGCCCGCCTCGAAGGCCAACACGTTCGCGCCGTTGCAGGTCACGCGGTCGTTCTCGAGCCGAATCAAGTGGATGTCCTGGGCGTGGTCGGCCAGGAAGACCTCGCCGGTGCCCTCCATCCGCATGAGCTGGGTGCCCTCGCCGGTGACCGCCTTCTTGACGAAGCGGCCGAGCCCGCCGGAGCCCGCGTGCTCGAAGCGCACGTCGCCCTGGTAGGCCACCATCGAACCGAGCTTGGCCTGGATGGTGACCGCCTCGAGCCGCACCTTGAGCAGCTTCGAGTTCTGAAGCGTGAACGCCTCGGCGCTGGTCGTCTCCTGGAACTCGCCGAGCGTGCTCTGCATGTTTCCCTCCTCTGAGCGTTTGGCCTGTCGCCGCGCACTCTCTCGCTTCGAGGGGTCCGAGTCAAGAGAACGTGCGTCCAGCGGCGAGGGCGCTCGCCCTGGCCCGGCGGCGATCAGGCCGTCATCAGCTGGTCGACCGAGGTCGAGCGCTGGCCGCCCGAGGCCACGAGCAGCTTGAAGTCGTGCGGGCTAGTGGCGGCCTTGAGGGCCTCCTCCATGTCGACGCGGCCACTCTGGACGTGGGCGAGCAGGTGCTGGTCGCACGTCTGCATGCCGTAGTAGGCGCCCTCGGTGATGACCTCGCTCAGGCGCCCGGTCTCGGCCAGGTTCATGATCATGTCGCGGACGCGCCCGGTCGTGCGCAGGATCTCGCAGGTCGCCGCCCGGCCGCGCCCGTCGGCGGTGCGCACGAGGCGCTGGGAGACCACTCCCTTGAGCGTGCCCGCGAGCATCGCGCGCGCTTGGCCGTGCATGTGCGGCGGGAAGTAGTCGATGATCCGGTTGATGGTCTCGGGGACGTCGAGGGTGTGGAGGGTGGAGAGCACGAGGTGGCCGGTCTCGGCCGCCGACAGCGCGGTGGCGACGGTCTCCTCGTCGCGCATCTCCCCGACGAGGATGACGTCGGGGTCCTGGCGCAGGACCCGCCGCAGCGCCCGCTTAAACGAGCCGGTGTCCTGACCCACCTCGCGCTGGTTGAGGATCGACCGCTTGTCGCGGTGAAGGAACTCGATCGGGTCCTCGACGGTGACGATGTGCTTGGGCTGCGAGGCGTTGATCCGGTCGATCATGGCCGCGAGCGTCGTCGACTTGCCCGAGCCGGTGGTCCCGGTGACGAGGATGATCCCGCGCTCCTCGTCGGCCAGCTCCCCGATGACGGGAGGAAGCTGGAGCTCCTAGACGGTCTTGATCTCGTGGGGAATGGCGCGCATGACCAGCGACACCGACCCGCGCTGATGGAACGCGTTGACGCGAAAGCGGGCCAGTCCGGTCGCCGCGAACGCGAGGTCGACCTCGTTCTAGGACTCGAACTCGGCCCGCAGGGAGTCGTTCTTGAGCAGGCCGTCGATGATCTCGCGGGTCACCTCCGGGCGCAGCGGCTCTGCCCCGGGCAGGGCCTCGAGGCGTCCGTTGATCCGGATCATCGGCGGGGAGGGAACCTTCAGGTGCGGGTCGGAGCCACCGGACTCGACCATGTGATGGAGGGCAGCTTCGAGGTCGAACATGGAGGGCTATCGGCGGTCGGGGCGCTCGGCTTGAGGCGGTGAGGACGGCCGGCCTGGCAAACGGCCGGGGTTCGAGGGCGGACGGGGGACACGAGGCGCGCTGGCCGCGCGCTCGCTGACGTGGACGAATCCCCGCCGGCGGTCCAGGCGGGGCCCGAATAGCGCCCCTCCCTGGCGCTCGGCCTAGGCCACTTCGCGCAGCTTCTGCGCCTCGGCCAGCGACTGGAGCTTCTTCAGGCTCTGGTTCTCGATCTGTCGAATCCGCTCGCGCGTGACGTTGAACGTCCGCCCGACCTCGTCGAGCGTTCGCGGGTGCTCACCGCCGAGCCCGTAGCGCAGCTCGAGCACGCGCCGCTCGCGGTAGGAGAGGTTCTCGAGCGCCTCGCGCAGATGCTCCTTGGTGAGTATCTCGGCGGCGCGCTCGTAGGGCGACTCGGCGCGGTCGTCGGCAATGAACTGCCCGAACTCGGACTCCTCCTCGTCGCCGACCGGCTTCTCGAGCGAGACCGGCGCCTGAGACGAGCGCTTGATCGAGTCGACCTCCTCCGGGTCGATCCCGGTGACGTCGGCGATCTCGTCGGGGGTGGGCTCGCGGCCGAACTCGGTGACGAGCTTGCGCTCGGCGCGGCCGATCTTGTTGAGCTTCTCGACCACGTGGACCGGAATGCGGATCGTGCGCGCCTTGTCGGCGAGCGCGCGGGCGATGGCCTGGCGGATCCACCAGGTGGCGTAGGTGGAGAACTTGAACCCCTTGCGGTAGTCGAACTTCTCGGCCGCGCGTACGAGGCCGAGCGTCCCCTCCTGGATCAGGTCGAGGAAGGGCAGCCCCTGGTTGCGGTAGTTCTTGGCGATCGAGACGACGAGGCGCAGGTTCGACTCGACCATCTTCTGCTTGGCGTCGAGGTCGCCGCGCTCGATCCGCTTGGCCAGGTCGACCTCCTCCTGGGCGGTCAGCAGCCGCACCCTCCCGATGTCCTTGAGGAAGAGTTGCAGCGAGTCCGTCGTCATGTCGGGCTTGAGGTCGATCTGCGTCTTCTGCTGCTTGGCGCGCCGGCGGCCCTTGACCTCGACCGCACGCTCGACCTGTACGGCGCTGACCGCCGGATCGACCTCCTCGACGAGCTCGATCTCCGACTTCTCGAGGAAGAGGTGCAGCTCCTCGACGTCGCCCTCGTCGAGGTCGACCTCGGACAGCGCCGTCGCGACCTCGGCGTAGGTCAAGACCCCGTTCTGGGTCCCCTTGGTGACGAGGAGCTTGACCTCCTCGAGCTCTTGCAGATCGCCTACTGACATCCCAGTTTCCGTTCTCCCGGTGCGGACTCGAGTACAGGGCACGGATCTGCCCAGCGAATCACCTGTGCGGTCAGGATAGATACTTCAATTTGTAAAGGGCGGGTTAACGAGGAGCTCATCGCTGATCCGCTCAGGGTAGCCGCGACCGCGGTGCCCGGCGAGCACGAGAGGGCCGTCGGATCGACCATGGTCGCCGCTCGCGCCCGTAGACTAAAACGCTCGATGGACGCTCGAGCGCCGGAAAACGCCCCGAGAGGGCGCTGTGGCCGCGGCTGACGGCGGCGGCGAAGGGGGTGCCGGCGGGGTCCTCGGGAACCTGCCCCGGTCGCGCCCGGGCCAGCGCAGTGAGAAGCGCGGGGACTCCCTCCCGAGACCGAGCGCGGGCGGCGGCGTCCCTGCGCCGAGGGGTGCGGCCCCGGGGATGGTACGCGGCGACGAGCCGTCTCCAACCGGGGAGGGACCGGCACCGCTCGGCCCCCTTGGAGGCGCCTTTCGCGTGGCGGGCCGAGCCGCGCGGCTCGGCCTCGACGCCGCGGGCGGGGTGCTCAGGCGGCTTCCCCGCCCTTGAGGCAGCGCTCGGGTCGCGCCGGGCGGGCGGTTGCGACCTTCTGGCGGCGAGCCTACGAAGACGACCTTCCCGGCCTATCGGCGATGGTCGCCTACAACCTGCTGCTCTCGATCCTCCCACTCGCCCTGCTCGGGCTCTTCATCGCCGGCAAGGTGCTCGCAAGCGGCGAGCTCGAGGAGCGGGTGCTCGAGGATCTGCGCACGCTTTTTCCGGACACCACTCGGGCAACGCTCGTCCAAGCGCTCGACCAGATCCGGAGCTCGTCCACCGGGTTCGGGATCGTCGCGCTCGTCGCCAGCGTGTGGATCGGGTCGTCGTTCTTCGGTGCCCTCGACACGGCCTTCTGCCGCATCTATCACGTGCCGTGCCGCAGCTGGGTCACCCAGAAGCGGTTCGCGCTCGCCATGCTCGGCCTCGTGCTCGCGTTCATCGCCGCACCGTGGCGGTGCCGACGCTCCAGAGCCTGCTCGTGGCTGGCAGGGAGGATCCCCGTTCGGGCTGGCGGAGGTAGGAGTGGTGGTGTTCGTCGGCTCGCTCGCCGTGGGCATCGCGATCATCTTCGCCGTCCTGTGCGTGCTCTACTGGTCGGTCCCCAACCGCGGCGTGCCGTGGCGGGCGGTCTGGCCGGGCGCGCTGTCGGCGACGTTTGCCATCGCCGTCGTCGACTATGCCTTTCCGATCTATCTGACGTCGGTCTCTACCCTCGCCCGCTTCGGGACGACCTTCGTATTCGTCCTGATCGTGCTGCTGTGGTTCTACGTGCTGGCCATCGTCATCCTCAGCGGGGCGACGATCAACTCGATCCGCTTCGAGCTCCACGACACCGGTGAGGTGCGAGCCAGGAGCTGACCGCTAGGCCGGGCGGCGACCCCGCTCATCGCTTGGGGCAAGATGACCCAGTGGCTGAGCCCCTTCTCGACATCGAGGCGGCGCGCGAGCAGGTGCTGGCCGCGGTGAGACCGCTCACGCCCGAGCCCGTGGAGCTCACCGCGGCGCTCGGACGCGTGCTCGCCGAGGAGGTGGCGAGCGAAGGAGCGCTGCCCCCCTTCGACGCCTCGGCCATGGACGGGTTCGCCGTGCTCGCCGGGGCGGCGGCCGAGCTCGAGGTCGTGGGCGAGTCGCGCGCCGGCCGGCCCGCCGACCGCGCGCTGCGCTCCGGCGAGGCGGTGCGGATCTCGACCGGCGCGGTGGTGCCCGAGGACGCGGAGGCCGTCGTGCCGGTCGAGCGGACCGAGTCGGTCGATGGGCCCGGACCAGCTCAACGCGGGCGCGAGCGCGTGCGTGTCCCCGAGCGATCCCCGGGCGACCACATCCGCCGGGCCGGGGAGGACGTGATGGCGGGCGAGCTCGTGCTGTCGGCGGGGGTCCGCCTAGGGCCGGCGGAGGTGGCCGTGCTGGCCTCGCTCGGAAGGCCGCAACTCCTGTGTGGGCCGCGACCGCGCGTGGCCATCCTCGTCACCGGCGACGAGCTCGTCGAGCCGGGGACTCCGCTCGGGCCCGGCCAGGTCCGCGACGCGAACGCCTTCGCCCTCGCCGCGCAGGCCGAGCGCGCCGGTGCCCGCGTGGTGTGGCGGGCGCTCGTGCCCGACGATCTCGAGGCGACCGTGGCGGCGCTCGCCGAGGCGCTCGAGATCGCCGATGCTGTGTGCGTCTCCGGAGGCGTCTCGGTCGGCCCTCACGATCACGTCAAGCCCGCACTCGCCCACCTCCGGGTCGGCGAGCGCTTCTGGGGCGTGGCGCTGCGACCCGGCAAGCCGACGTGGTTCGGCCTCCGCGACCATACGCTCGTATTCGGACTGCCGGGCAATCCGGTCTCGGCGATGGTGACCTTCCAGCTGTTCGCGCGCCCGGCGCTCGAGCGCCTCGCCGGAGCGATCGAGCCCGCGCGGGCGCGGACCGTCGCCGTGCTCGACGAGTCGGTGCCCCGCCATCTCCTCCGCGACCAAGCCGTTCGCTGCTCCGTCACGGTGGGGCCAGACGGCTGGCACGTGAGGCCGACCGGGCCGCAGGGATCGCATGTGCTCACCTCGATGCTCCGGGCCGATGCACTCGCCCTCGTCCCCGCGGGCGAAGGTGAGATCCCCGCCGGCGACCGGGTGGACGTCGAGCTCTTGCGTTAGCGCCGGTCGGGCTTTGACCGGTAGCGTTGACCGCGTGCGAACGCGCGACCCGAGACGACTCTGGCGGCGCCACCGCTACGCCCAGGCGCGAGTCCGCGTGCTCCAAAGCCGCGACCAAGACGTCTCGGCCCGCGGCGGGGTGACGACGGTCCAGTGTGCGGAGATCACCCTCCCCCGGACCGAGCTCGAGGGCATCTGGAGCCCCGAGTACCTCGAGCGGCTGGCCCGCACCTACTGGCTGTGGATCGGTCGTATCTCGCTGGGCCTCCTGCGTGTCCTCTACACCGCGACCGCGCGCGAGGTCGTGCTGCGGCGGCGTCCGCTCGTCCTCCTGCGCTTCTTCGCGCCCGAGTACGACGTCAGGCCGGACGGCGGTACGGTGACGTGGCGGATCAACCGCGGCCTCCTGGTCGCCCCCGCGGGGCGCGGGGAGGGCTATCTGCGCATGGACGTCGAGCGGCGCTCGGAGGAGCCCGCGACCGGGGAGGTCACCCTGCGCGTCACGTCGCAGGTGGCGAACTTCTACCCGGCCATCCGCGGGCGGGGCTGGTTCTCGCGGATCGGGCGGATCATCTACCGCTTCACCCAGCTCAAGATCCACGTCCTCGTCACGAACGCCTTCTTCCGCTCGCTCGCCAACCTCGACCTCGCCCCGTCGGTGGTGGGCAACCTGCGCGGCAGTACACCGGGGGCCCCCGACGCCGAGGAGCTCGAGGCGGTGCGACGGCTGCGAGCAGAGCAGGGGGCGGGAGAGCCGGGTTCGGACCGAGAGGCCGAGGACAGCGGCGCCCGGGAGCGGGACGCGGTCGCCTGAGCGCTCCCGCGGGCTAGGCGTCGCGCTCGGCGCGTGCGTAGTCGCGCAGCTTGGTGCGGTCGTGGCGGGCGTGCACGCGGCGCACCGTCCCCGATCGCGAGCGCATGACGAGCGACTCCGTGGTCGCCCCCTCTGCGCTCTCGTAGTGGGCGCCCTGGAGCACGTCGCCGTCGGTCACCCCGGTGGCGGCGAAGAAGACGTCGTCGCCGGCTACCAGGCGGTCCGCGTCGAGCACCTCTTCGAGGTCGTAGCCGGCGTCGAGGGCGGCCTCGCGCTCCTCGTCATCTCGCGGCCACAGCCGGGCGACGATCTGGCCGCCGATGCACCTGATGCCCGCCGCGGCGAGCACGCCCTCGGGCGGGCCCCCGATGCCCCAGAGGAGGTCGACCGGCGAGCGGTCGGTGACCGCGAGCAGCGCCGCCGCGACGTCGCCGTCGGGGATCATGCGGATCCGCGCACCGGCCTCGCGGACCTGGCGGACGGTGTCCTCGTGGCGCGGGCGGTCGAGGACTACGACCATCACGTCGCGGATGTCGGTCCCCTTGCGCTCGGCGATCAGGCTCAGGGTCTCGGGTAGGGGGCGATCGAGGTCGAGTAGGTCGGCGTGCTCGCTGCGGGTCGCCATCTTCTGCATGTAGACGCACGGGCCGGGGTCGAACATCGATCCGCGCTCGGAGAGGGCGATCACCGCCAGGGCGTTGGGCGATCCGCTCGCGCACAGCGTCGTCCCCTCGAGCGGGTCGACGGCGATGTCTACCTCGGGCGACGAGCCGTCGCCGATGCGCTCGCCGTTGTAGAGCATCGGCGCCTCGTCCTTCTCGCCCTCCCCGATCACCACCGTGCCGTCCATGCGCACGGTGTCGAGCAACACGCGCATGGCGTCGACGGCGGCTCCGTCAGCCGACTCCTTGTCGCCCATCCCGACCCACCGCGCCGAGGCGAGCGCCGCCGCCTCGGTCACCCGCACGAGCTCGAGCGCGAGGTTGCGGTCGGGCGTTCCCTCTGGCGCGAATACGCTACCCGGCTCAGCCATCAGGTGCTTGATTCTACGCCCTGCGCGTTCGGGGGGCGCGCCAGAGCGCGGCTTCGTCACCGGCACTTTCGTGCCTGGGCGGCGGACGCGGGCCGAAGGGCTATGCCGTGGCATCGTCGAGGGCCACGAAACGGTCCAGCGCCGCTATGGCGCGACAGCCGGGGTGGGCGAGGTTCTTGTACCAGCGTCCCGCGGCTTCGACGGGTCTCGCCCCCGATAGAGCGCCTCCGCGCCAGCTCTGGCCGGGAACTGTAGGCAGGCCGTAATGGACTTTCTCCGTCCCGGGGTATACAAAGCCCCAGCCCCCGCCGTGAGCCTCGCCGATCTCGCACCACTGCCCCTCGGAGGGGTCGACCCGCTGCCGAAGGAGCGGATCGCCGACCTGCTCGTCGAGGCCCGCGAGCGGACGCTCGCGCTCGTCGACGCTCTGGGCGACGAGCAGATCGATCGTCAGTACTCGCCGATCATGAGTCCGCTCGCCTGGGACCTCGGCCACGTCGCCGCCTTCGAGGACCTGTGGCTGGCGCGCGCCGTTGCGGGCCTGCAACCCCTGCGGCCCGACCTCTTCGAGGTCTACGACGCCACCGAGACACCACGCTCGAGCCGGGGGGACCTGCCATTCCTCCCCTGCGCGGAGGCGCTCGCCTACGGGCGAGTCGTCCACGAGCGTGCGCTCGCGGGGCTCGAGGACGTCGACGTCTCCGGCTCGGGCGACCGCCTCAACGCGCACGCCTTCGTCTGGCACCTCGTCATCCAACACGAGCACCAGCACAACGAGACCATGCTCCAAGCCATGCAGCTCGCCGGCGGGCAGTTGCCCGCCCCGGCGCTGTTCGGCGGGCTCTGGCGCCCTGACCTGGCGAGTCCCGCAGCCGGTCCGGAGACCGTCACGATCGAGGCTGGTCCCGCCGTCCTCGGCGCGGGTCCGGAGGGGTTTGCTTACGACAACGAGCGCCCGCGACACCCCGTCGAGCTCGACGCGTACGAGCTCGACCGCGAGCCGGTCTCCAACGGTGCCTATCTCGAGTTCGTCGAAAGCGGGGGCTACCGACGTCGAGAATGGTGGTCGGAGGAGGGCTGGGCGTGGCGGGAGCGCGAGGGGGCCGAGCGCCCGCTGTTCTGGACCGACGACGGGCGCGTCCGCCGCTTCGACCGCCTCGAGCCCCTCGACCCCGCGCTTCCCGTGACCCACGTCTCCTGGCACGAGGCGGAGGCGTTCGCCCGGGCCCACGGCAAGCGCCTCCCCACCGAGGCCGAGTGGGAGAAGGCGGCGACCTGGGACCCCGCGGCCGGGCGCCCGCGCGCCTGGCCCTGGGGCGACGAGTCCCCGACGCCCGAGCGGGCCAACCTCGACGCCGCTGCGCCGAGGCCGGTCGGGCCCGGTTGGGGGGGAGCGTCGGCCGTTGGGGCGCTCGGCCTCGTCGGCGACGTCTGGGAGTGGACGGCCAGCGAGTTCCGAGGCTACCCAGGATTTCGCGTCTTCCCCTACCCCCAGTACTCGAAGATCTTCTTCGGGAAGGGGCTACGCGTTCTCCGTGGCGGCTCATGGGCGACGCGGCCCACGATCGCTCGGCCGACCTTCCGCAACTGGGACCTGCCCGACCGCCGCCAGCTCTTCGTCGGCTTTCGCTGCGCACGGGAGGCGTGAGCCACTCGTGACCACTTCGACCGCCGCCCCAGACATCCGCGTCGACGATCTGCTCGACGAAGGCGGGTCCGATTCGATGGCCGAGAACGTGCGCGCGGGTCTCGCGGCCGAGCCTAAGCAGCTCCCGCCCTGGTGCCTCTACGACGAGCGGGGCTCTGCGCTCTTCGACCGGATCACCGAGCTCCCCGAGTACTACCCGACGCGCTGCGAGCGGGCGATCCTCAACCGCTATGCGCCGGAGATCGTGGCCAGCACGGGAGCCGAGGAGCTGCTCGAGCTCGGCTCCGGGGTCGCCTCGAAGACCCGTGCCCTGCTCTACGCCATGGCGGGCGCCGGGACGCTTCGACGGTATGTGCCCTTCGATGTCGACGCGACGGTGGTCGAGCGCTCGGCCGAGGAGCTGACGACGCTGTACCCGGGCCTCGCGGTCCACGGCGTCGTCGGGGACTTCGAGCGTCATATCGAGGATCTGCCCGAGCCCGCCGGGCGGCGGCTCGTCGCCTTCCTGGGCGGAACGATCGGCAACCTGGGGCCGCCCGAGCGGGCCGAGATGCTCGCTCGCTTGCGCTCGCTCCTGCGTCCCGACGACCGGTTGCTGCTCGGCGCCGACCTCGTGAAGGATCCGTCGGTGATCGTCGCCGCCTACGACGACTCCCGAGGCATGACCCGCACGTTCACCGCCAACGCGCTCCGGGTGCTCAATCGCGAGCTCGGCGCCGACTTCGAGCTCGATGCGTTCGAGCCCTTCGCGCGCTGGGACGAGGCCCACCAACGAGTGGAGCTGGGGCTGCTCGCGCGCTCGGCGCAGCGGGTCCGGTTCGCGGGCCTCGACGGCCTCGAGGTCGCGTTCGCGGCCGGAGAGAAGCTGCTCACGGAGATCTCCTCCAAGTTCACCCGGGCCCGACTCGAGCACGAGCTCGTCGAGGCGGGCTTTCGCCTCGAGCGCCTGCTCAGCGACGAGGACGATCTGTTCTCGGTCAGCGTGGCGGTGCCGGAAGAAGCGCGGTGATGAGGCTCGACGGAGTCGGCGCCCTCGTGGCGGGCGGCGCCTCGGGGCTCGGCGCGGCGACCGCACTGGCGCTCGTCGAACGGGGCGCGCGGGTCGCCGTCGTCGACCGCGACGGCGAGCGGGCGAGCGAGCTCGCCGGCCAGCTCGGAGCCGGCGGGTCGGCCGCGGGGGGACCCGGCTCGGCGGCGCCCGCGGCGGTCGGCTTCGAGGCCGACGTGACCGACCCCGAGCAGGTGGAGGCGGCGGTCCGGGGGGCCGTCGACGCCTTTGGAGAGCTGCGCTTTTTGGCCTCCTGCGCCGGCATCGGATGGGGCGAGCGCACGGTCGGGCGCGAGGGCCCCGCAGCGCTCGAGCCCTTCGAGACCGTGGTCCGCGTCAACCTGATCGGGAGCTTCAACGTGCTGCGCCTCGCCGCCGCGGCTATGGCGGCCAACGAGCCCGACGAGGGCGGCGAGCGTGGCGCGGTGGTAATGACCGCCTCGGTCGCCGCATTCGACGGCCAGATCGGCCAGGCCGCGTACGCGGCGTCGAAGGGCGGCGTGGTCGCACTGACGCTGCCCGCGGCTCGCGACCTGGCCCGCAGCGGGATCCGGGTCTGCACGATCGCCCCCGGCGTCTTCGACACGCCGCTCCTCGGCGGCCTGCCCGAGCAGACGCGCACCGCCCTCGGCGAGCAGATCCCCTTTCCCTCGCGGCTCGGCCGGCCGGCCGAGTTCGCCGAGCTCGCCTGCCATATCGGCGAGAACGAGATGTTGAACGGCGAGACGATCCGCCTCGACGGAGCCCTGCGGATGCCGCCGCGCTGAGGGGGCGACCGCCCGAGTCGCCGCATCGAACCTTGTACGCAGGCCGTGCACCCCGCCGGAATAGGATGAGTCGCGGCGGGGATCACCGCCGCCCTTTCCCGAGCGATCCAGGAGAACCCGAAGCCCATGCCCGAAGCCGTCATCGTCGACGCCGTCCGCACCCCGATCGGGCGGGCCTTCAAGGGCTCGCTGACGCAGGTGCGCCCCGACGACCTCGGCGCCCTCGTCGTCGATCAGCTTCTCGACCGCAACCCCGAGATCAGTCCGGAGGAAGTCGAGGACCTGATCTGCGGCTGCGGCCTGCCGCAGGGTGAGCAGTCCTACAACGTCGGCCGGACGATCGGCCTGCTCTCACGGCTCCCCGACACGACGACCGGCACGACCGTCCACCGCTACTGCGCCTCGAGCCTCCAGGCCATCCGGATGGCCGCCCACGCGGTCAGGGCCGGCGAGGGAGACACCTTCATCGCCGCCGGCGTGGAGAACGTCTCGCGCGTGGGGCCGTGGAGCGAGGATGGCCTGCCCCAGGTCATGGGGATGATCATCGACAACGCTCCCGAGGGCGCCAAGGACCAGATCCCGCGTCCCGAGTTCAAGAACGAGAAGATCGCCGGCCACGACGGGCGCCCGGACGCCTACATCGCCATGGGGCAGACCGCCGAGAACGTCGCCGAGCGTTGGGACGTCCCGCGCGACGACATGGACCGCTACGCCCAGCGCTCGCAGGAGCTAGCGGTGGAGGCTCGCGACTCGGGCTTCTTCGACCGCGAGATCGTCCCGGTCGAGCTCCCCGACGGCTCGACGGTCGACACCGACGACGGCCCCCGCGCCGACTCCTCGTTCGAGAAGCTCCAGCAGCTCGTGCCGGCCTTCCGCGAGAACGGCCGCGTGACCGCCGGGAACTCGTGCCCCCTCAACGACGGGGCGGCCGCGGTGCTCGTGATGTCCGAGGAACGCGCCCGCGAGCTCAACCTCAACCCGCGCGCCCGCATCGTCGCCTCGGCCACGAGCGGCCTCGAGCCCGAGATCATGGGCGTGGCGCCGATCGGTGCCATCCGCAAGGTACTCGAGCGCGCCGGCATGGCGATCGGCGACATCGATGTCATCGAGCTCAACGAGGCCTTCGCCGCCCAGGTCATCCCGATCGCCGACGAGATCGGGATCGACTACGACAAGCTCAACCCCCACGGCGGCGCGATTGCCCTCGGCCACCCCTTCGGGATGACCGGGGCACGGATCATGGCCACTCTGCTCAACGGGCTCGAGGCGGGCGACGGAACGGTCGGCCTGGAGACCATGTGCGTCGCGGGCGGCCAGGGGATGGCGATGATCGTCGAGCGGCTGCGGTGACGACAGTGTCGACGATCGCGTTCTCGATTGACTCGACCGGGCCGTAGTCCCCCAGGACCCCCCCCATCGACCGGGTCGTCTCCTGGGCGTTCAAGGCCCCGGCGAGCGGCTTTCAGCGGCGCCGAGCGTACCCCCTCCCTCGTAGCGCTCGACCCACTCCTCTGAGGTCGCGTCGGCCTGGCGGTGCATCTCGAGCGCCGGTGCGCTGCGCGCCTCCGGTGCCACGCCCACGTATCCGAGCGTCTCGACCAAGGTTTCCTCATAGGCGTCGACGAAGTCCTCGTAGACGATCGTCAGCGGCTCGATGGCGGCTTCCTCGAAGTAGTTGGTCCAGGCGGCCTCGTGGACTGAGATCTGGCGCCGGAGGTGATCGATCGCGTCGAAGGAGAACTCGCCCTCCCGGCTGCGGCGCGGTTCCTCGTCACCGGACCGGGACCGCTCGATCCGCCAGATCGCCGTCTGGAGGGCCTTCCACAGCGAGACCGCCTGGCGGACCTTGTCGCGGCGGAGGACCCGGACGTAGCGCAGCGAGGGAAAGACATCGGCGAACATCCTCGGCACCGGCTTTCCGGCATGCTCGGGCAGCTCGCGGAGGTACGAGACGAAGTGGTCGACGTGGCCCCACATGAGCTTCGCCCCGAAGACCCCGTTAGGCGTCGTGCCCGCGGCGAAGACCCATGACAGGTAGTCGCGGTAGGTGGCGGCCTGCCTGAGCGCCTCGCGGGCGTCGCCGCCCTCGGCGGGAAGTCGGTCGGCAAGAGCCCTCGCCGCCGGCACGGCGCGCAGGCCCTCGAAGTAGTCGGTCGGCCGCCGGGGCAGGCCGGTGTCGTACAGGGCCTCGAAGTACTCGGCCGGGCGACCGGCCACCGCGGTCGCCGAGAGCGCCTCGCACAGGAGGGTGCTGCCGCTGCGCGGGGTAGCGCAGATCAGGTAGGAGCATCGGCTTTCGGTGCCGGAGTCGGTCATGGGAGAGCGACGCTCCTACCCGACCTCCAGCACTACCTTGCCGAGCTTTCCGCCCGCCTCGAACCGCTCGTACGCCTCGGCCACGCGATCCAGTCCGAAGGTCTCGGCCACCGGGACCTCGATCGCTCCCGAAGCCAGCAGCGGTAGCACGCGTCGCTCGACGCAGCGGGTGACCATGGCCTTCTCCTCGAGCGGCCGGGCCCGCAGAGTCGAGCCCATGACGCGGGCGCGCCTGCCCATCAGCCCGAGCAGGTTGAAGCTCTCGAGCTTGGGACCACCACCGACGCCGATCACCACGATCCGGCCGCCGGTGGCCAGCGCGTCGAAGTTGGCCGGGAAGTTGGGGGCGCCCACGAGCTCGAGCACGACGTCGAAGGGACCGTGATCGGCGAAGCCGTCGGGGTCGATCGCCGCCGTGGCCCCGAGCCCCTCGACCGCGGGACGGGCCTCCTCGCGGCGTACGGTCGCGGTCACGCGCGCGCCCGCCGCACGACCGAGCTGGACGGCCGCCGTGCCGACCCCGCCGGCCCCGCCGTGGACGAGCAGCCGCTCGCCGGGCTCGAGCCCCGCCTGGGAGAAGAGCGCGTCGTCGGCGGTGGCGAAGACCTCCGGAGCGCCTCCCGCGGGGAGCCAGTCGAGCGCTTCGGGGACGGGCATGGCGGCGCGCTCGTGTACGACGCACAGCTCGGCCTGGCCCCCGCCCCCGACGACGGCCATCACCCGATCTCCCTCGGAGAAGCGCTCGGCGCCCGGACCGCGCGCGGCGACCTCGCCGGCGAGCTCGAGGCCGAGGATGTCGGGCGGGGAGCCCGGGGGAGCCGGATAGCGACCGCGGCGCTGGAGCATGTCGGCGCCGTTCAGGCCGGCGGCGCACACCCTGACGAGCAGCTCGCCGGCGCCCGGCTCGGGGTCGGGGTGCTCCTCCACTGCGACCTCGCCGTCGCGGACGGTGGCGGCGCGCACGGTCGGCATCCTAGTTGCCTCGTCGCCGAGCTAGCGGCGCCCTCGCCAGCCCGAGGCTGGCGCCTGTCCGCCACCGGTCTTCCGAGGGCTCTACGGCGACCGAGACCGCCTGACGCCGGATCCGGCCTGAGGGTGCGAGCACCTGGCCGCCTTCCCCCACACGCTGCTCGACGTCTTCGCGCAGACCCCGCCGGAGGGCAACGGACTCACCGTGGTGGATGGGCCGAGGCGCTCGACGACGAGACGATGGTTCGCATGCCGGATCGAGACCGTGATCGAGGGGGTCGGCGGCGATGCCGTCGTGGTCGTAGAGGGAACGCTGCTGCTGTGAGCCGCTTGACCTCGCCGTGCCGGCGTGAGTGCCGACGCCAGCTCGCCTTTCTCATCGGCGTCCGCTCGCCGCGCGAGGATGCCGCAGAGTGCCAGACGCCTTGATACGCAGACCAGAGATCCGATCGCGGGGGAGCGGCAGTGAGATGGCGTGACCGTCTGAGGGTAAAGCGCCCTCCGTCCGCGCTCGCCGACCGGGCACGGGCGGCCGCCGGACAAGTCGGTCGCACCGCCCCCGCCGGCCGTGGCGGCCTTCCCGCCGCCCTCGCGCGCGTCCTGAAGCGACGCGGGGCCGGGGCCGATGAGGACGAAGGGTCCGCCTCCTCGGTCGACGAGGCGACCATCGGTGCCCTCCGAGCCGAGCTGGCCCGAGAACTCGCACGGGCGTCGGAGCGCTCGGGGGGGCAGGACGAGGGCGATCCGGCCGGTCGCTGAGCACGCCAAGGGGCAACCTCACCTTGGTCGGCGGCTGCGATCGCTCGCCCCGTTCGGCGCCTACTGGTCCTCCTCGCCTCCGCGCTCGCGGACCTTCTGGTCCAGCTCGTCCATAACGCCCGGCTCGCGCAGCGTCGAGACGTCTCCGTGCTCGCGCCCCTCGGCGATGTCGCGCAGGAGTCGCCGCATGATCTTGCCCGAACGCGTCTTGGGGAGATCCTGAGCCCAGATGATTCGCTTCGGGCGCGCGACCTTGCCGATTCGCCTGGCCACGTGCTCGCGGATCGAGCTCTCTAGATCGTCGTCGGGCTCGGCGTCGCCCTCGAGCGTCACGAACGCGGTCACCGCCTGGCCCGAGTCCTCGTCGTCCTCGCCGATCACCGCCGACTCGGCGACGTGCTCGTAGGAGACGATCGCGCTCTCGATCTCCGCCGTCGACATGCGGTGGCCCGAGACGTTGATCACGTCGTCGATCCGCCCGACGATCCAGAAGTAGCCGTCCTCGTCCACGCGCGCCGCGTCGCCCACCAGATAAGTCTCGCGGCCGAACTTCTGGAAGTAGGTCTCGACGAAGCGGTCCTCCTCGCGGTAGAGGGTCCGCAGCATCGACGGCCACGGGCGCCTGAGCACCAGGTAGCCCTGCCCCTCGTCGAGCTCCTCGCCGTCCTCGTCGAGCACGGCGGCTTCGATGCCCGGGAGCGGAAGCGTGGCCGACCCGGGCTTGGTCGCGGTCAGGCCTGGCAGCGGACTGATCATGATCGCGCCGGTCTCGGTCTGCCACCAGGTGTCGACGATCGGGCAGCGCTCGCCGCCGATGACCTTGTGGTACCAGGCCCAGGCCTTGGGGTTGATCGGCTCGCCCACCGTGCCCAGCAGCCGCAGCGAGGACAGATCGTGGCGCCCGGGATACTCGACGCCCCACTTCATGGCGGCACGGATCGCCGTCGGCGCGGTGTAGAGGATCGTCACCCGGTAGCGCTCGCAGATCTCCCACCAGATGTCCTTGTCGGGGTAGTCGGGCGCGCCCTCCCACATCACCGACGTCGCACCGCAGGTCATCGGTCCGTAGACGATGTAGGAGTGGCCGGTGACCCACCCCACGTCGGCCGAGCACCAGAAGACGTCCTCGTCGGGCTTGAGGTCGAAGACGATCCTCGTCGTGTGGGCGACGCCGGTGAGGTAGCCGCCCGTGGTGTGGAGGATGCCCTTGGGGCTCGCCGTCGAGCCCGAGGTGTAGAGGATGTAGAGCGGGTGCTCGGCGTCGAGCTCCTCGGGCGGGCACTCGTCGTCGGCGACCTCGAGCAGCTCGTGGTACCAGACGTCACGGCCCTCGGCCATCTCGCAGTCGACGCCCGTGCGCCGTACCACGACGATCGTCTCCAGGTGGTCGAGGTCGCCTATCCCCTCCCGGTCGACCTCCGCCTTGACGGGCGCGGTGTTGCCCTTGCGGCGCCCCCCGTCCACGGTGATCAGCGCCCTAGCCTCCGAGACCTTCATCCGCTCGCTCACCGACTGTGGGGAGAAGCCGCCGAAGACGACGTTGTGCGGCGCCCCGATGCGCGCGCACGCGAGCATGGCGACGACCACCTCGGGGACCATCGGCAGGTAGATCCCGACCACGTCCCCGCGGCCGATACCGCGCTCCTTGAGCCCGTTGGCGAGCTTCTGCACGTCGCGCAGCAGGTCGGCGTAGGTCCAGGCCTCCTCCTCCCCCTCCTCCCCGCGCCAGTGAAAGGCGACACGGTCGCCGAGACCCGCCTCGACGTGGCGGTCGAGGCAGTTGTAGGAGGCGTTGATCTTCCCGTCGGCGAACCAGCGGAAGAAGGGTGGATTGGAGTCGTCGAGCGACTCGGTCGGCTCGGAGAACCAGGTGAGCTGGCGCGCCCGCTCGAGCCAGAAGGCGTGTGGGTCGGCATCGGCCTCGCGATGCAGCGAGTCGTCGGCGACGAGCGCGTGCCTGCGGAACTCCGCCGCCGGCTCGAAGGTCTCGCGCTCGGTGAGCGACTGGAGCTCGTGCTCGAGGCTGTCCCCTGTTTCCTTGGTCGTCGCCACCTCTCCTCCTTCCGCCGGCGGCCGAGCCCCCAGCCGATCCGCTGTCCGAGTCGGCGCGGCCCTGAGTGAGGCCGGCACCGTCTTGCGGTCTGTACCCGCATCCCGGACGCCCGCAACCGCGGCGGGCGCCTGACCGGCGGTGGCCACGGCGGCGAGCCCGCGCTGCGCCGCCCGTATGGGACAATCACGGGATCTTCACATCTTCGACGACGCGGCCGGTCGCGCCTATCCGCGCGAAGTGACCGCCCCGCAAACCTCGCCCAACTCCGAAGCAGTCCGGCCGCGACCGCAGGCGGCGACGCTCGAGTTCCGCTCGGCCACCAAGCGCTACCCCGGCCAGGAGGACGCCGCTGTCGACGGCCTGTCGCTGACCGTACCGGCGGGCGAGATCTGTGTGCTCGTCGGCCCCTCGGGCTGCGGCAAGACCACGGCGATGCGCATGGTCAACCGCATGATCGAGATCACCGAGGGCGACATCCTGCTCGACGATCGCAGCGTCCGCGACCGCGCCCCCGCGGAGCTGCGCCGCGAGATCGGCTACGCGATCCAGCAGATCGGGCTCTTCCCCCACCTCACCGTGGCCGCCAACGTGGCCGTGGTCCCGCGCCTGCTCGGCTGGGATCGCGACCGCATCGAAGCGCGCGTCCGGGAGCTGCTCGAGCTCGTCTCACTCGAGGAGGGGACGGCTGAGCGCTATCCGGCGCAGCTCTCGGGCGGCCAGCGCCAGCGCGTCGGCGTGGCGCGCGCGCTCGCCGCCGACCCGCCGCTGATGCTTATGGACGAGCCCTTCGGCGCGATCGACCCGATCAACCGCGAGCGCCTCCAGAACGAGTTCCTGCGCCTGCAGGCCGAGATCCGCAAGACGGTCGTGTTCGTCACCCACGACATCGACGAGGCGATCAAGATGGGCGACCGGATCGCCGTTCTCCGCGCCGGTGGACGGTTGGCCCAGTACGCGTCGCCGGCCGAGCTCCTGATGTACCCCGCCGACGAGTTCGTCGAGGACTTCGTCGGTGCCGACCGCGCGCTCAAGCGGCTCGCGCTCCAGCGCGTGCGCGACATCGATCTCTGGAGCGCGGCGACGGTGCGCTCCGGGGAGCCGGTCGACGAGGCCCGCCGTAAGATCGCCGAGGCCGACATCGACATGCCCGTGCTCGTGGACGACCACGGCCGTCCGCAGGGCTGGCTGTCCGAGCGCGGTTTCGCAGGGGAGCGCGTGCGGCCGGAGCTGCGCTCGCGCGCCGAGCCGCTGGTGGAGCTCGACGACGTGCTCCGCGATGCCCTCGCCGACCTGATCGAGTCCGAGGTCCACTACTCACCCGTCGTCGACTCCGGCGGCCGCCTCGCCGGCGTGCTCTCCCTCGAGGTCATCTCCCAGACCCTGCACGTGCCTCCGGAGCGGGCCCGGACCGGCCCGCAGCTCGTGGACCCGGCGCCGGGGGAGGACGATGCGGTGAGCGCCGAGGTGGAACCAGCGTGAGCGCCCTCCTTCCGCTCGCCCAGCTCGAGATCCGCAGCCGCCGCGGAGGGACCTGCGAGTCCGAGGACGGCTTCTGCCCCGATTGGATCGCCGACAACCTGGATCGGTACGTAAGCCCACTTCTCGAGCACGTCGTCCTCACCGTGGCGTCCGTGGGGATCGGCTTTGCCATCGCCTTTGCCCTCGCCCTGCTCGCCCACCGCCGCGAGTGGGTCAGCGCGCCCGTCGGGGCGCTCACGAGCGTCTTGTTCACGATCCCGAGCGTGGCCGCCTTCCTGCTGCTAGTCCCGTTGACCGGGCTCGGCGTGCTGACCGCGATCATCGCGCTCGTCGCCTACACCCAGGTGTTCCTGTTTCGCAACATCGTCAACGGCTTGAGCAACGTCGCCGAGGAGACCAAGGACGCCGCTCGCGGCATGGGGCTGACCGACCGGCAGGTGCTGTGGCGCGTCGAGCTGCCGCTCGCCGTGCCCGAGATCCTCGCCGGCGTTCGGATCGCCACCGTGACGACGGTCAACCTGGCCACGCTCGCCTTCTTCGCGGGAGCCGGCGGCCTGGGCGCGCAGATCTACACCGACATCACCTTTCGCTCGAACGTCGTGGTCGCCGGCGGCCTGGCCATCCTGCTCGCCGCCGCCTTCGACCTGATGGTCCTCGGTGGCCAGCGGCTTGCGACGCCGTGGCGGCGCGCGACGGCGGCGTGACCGACCTGGCCACAGGCGGACCGTTCGCCGCCAACGCCTTCGTGGAGGCGATCCAGTTCCTGGTCGCGCCGCGCGAGTCGGTGACCGGCGGGGTCCAGGTCGGCGGGGTCGACGAGATGCTCACTCTGACCGCCAACCACCTGCTGCTGAGCTTCGCTGCCCTCGCCATCGCCTGTGTGGTCGCCCTCCCGCTCGGGCTCTGGCTCGGCCACATCGGCAAGGGCGAGTTCCTGGCCATCAGCGCCTCGAACGTCGGCCGCGCGGTCCCGACGCTCGCGCTGATCGCCTTCTTCATCGCCTTCGTGGGGATCGGCTTTCTGAACGTGCTGGTGGCGCTCACCCTGCTCGCCATCCCTCCGCTGCTGACCAACACCTACGTCGGCGTGCGCGGGGTCGACCGCGACGCCGTCGACGCCGCGCGGGGCATGGGCATGAGCGAGCCCCAGATCGTGCGCCGGGTCGAGCTGCCGATGTCGGTGCGCTCGGTGTTCGGGGGCCTCCAGCTCTCGGCGATCTCGGTCGTCGCCACCGCGATCCTCGGTCCCCTGGCGAGCGTCGAGACCCTCGGCACCCCGATCGTCAGCGTCAACGTCTACGGCCAGCCGGGCCTCCTGGGGGCCTCGATCCTCGTCGCCGCGCTGGCGATCCTGATCTATGTCCTGCTCGCCGTGGCCCAGCGGGGGCTCACCCCCCGAGGACTCAAGGCCGGGCGCTCCGACGCGCCCGGCATCCTTCGCCGGATCCCGTTCCTCCAACGACAAGGGAGTGCTCAACCAACATGAGACGTCCTACGAAGAACAAGCACGTCGCGGCCCTCGCGGCCGCCCTCCTCGCGCTCGCGGTCGCCGCCTGCGGCGGAAGCGGGGGAGGAACTGGAGGCGGCGGTGGCGGCGAGCAGGCCGGTGGCGGCGGCACGAAGAACCAGCCGATCCAGCGCAACCCCCAGAACGCGTCGAAGTCCGTCAAGGTCGGATCGAAGAACTTCCCCGAGCAACTCGTGCTCGGCGAGATCTACGCCCAGGCGCTCGCCGCCGCGGGCTATAAGGCCGAGAAGGAGCTGAACCTGGGCTCCGAGGTCGTCGCCTTCAAGGCGCTCAAGAACGGCGACGTCGACGCCTACCCCGAGTACACGGGCACCGTCCTGACGACCCTCTACAAGGTCGAGGCCCAAGACGCGCCCAAGAATCCGGAGCAGGCACTCGAGCAGGCCAAGAAACGGCTCGCCAAGGACAAGATCGCCGCCCTGCCGCGAACGCCGTTCGAGAACACCTACCGCCTCGGCGCGACCAAGCAGACCGCCAAGCGGCTCGGCGTGCGCAACACCTCGGACCTCAAGGCCAAGGCCAAGCAGCTGAAGATCACGGGCTACCCCGAGTGCCGCCAGCGCCTCGACTGCTACGTCGGCGTTCAGCGCACCTACGGCACCCGGTTCGAGGACTTCGTGGCCAGCGAGCAGACCTACGAGGTTCTCGACCAGGGCGAGGCCGACGTCGGCTTCCTGTTCACGACCGACGCGCAGCTCTCGACCGGGAAGTACCAGACGTTCGAGGACGACAAGAAGTTCTTCCCGCCCTACAACGCCTCGCTGCTGATGCGCAACGAGGCGCTGCGGAAGCTCGGACCCGAGGCCCAGCAGGTCGTGGATCGGGTGCAGCGGCCGCTCACCGAGCCGGCGATGATCGAGCTGAACTCGCGGGTCGTGCTCGACAAGGAGCAGCCCGAGGACGTGGCCCGGCAGTACCTGCGGGCCGAGGGCTTCGTCCGGTAGGGACCGAGGTCAACACCGGGGGCGCCCGGCCGGGCCGGCCGGGCGCCCCGCGGTCGTCACAATGGCGCCGTGCTCGATGCCGACGCCCTGCTCACCTCCGCGCGGCGCCCGCTCCTGGTCGGGATCGGAGGCGGCGGGGATGTCGTCGGCGCGCTCGCGCTCGCCGAGCCGCTGCGGCGCCTCCACGGGGCTCTACCGGTGGTCGGCGGGATGACCTGGGAGCGGATGCCGATCGACGCTCACCCCGGTCCGCGCCAGGTCGAGGAGATCGCCGGTGCGGTCGAGCCGCTCGGCCCGCACGCCCTGCTCGCCGGCCCGGACACGCGCGTGCGCGAGGGCGGCGCCCGCTTCGCCGAGGCGCGGGTCGCCGAGCTGATTGGAGAGGAGACCGTCCTGGTCGACCCCTCGGGCGGCCCGCGGGCGGTGGCCGACGCGCTCGACGACGCGATCACCCGCCTCGGCGCCGACCTGCTCGTGCTCCTCGACGTGGGCGGCGACGCGCTCGCCCGCGGCGACGAGGCCGGGCTCGCCAGCCCCCTGTGCGACGCCGTCGTGCTGGCGGGTGGAGCGCAGCTCGCGACGCGGGGCGTGTCGGTGCTCGGCGCCGTCTTCGGCCCCGCCTGCGACGGCGAGCTCGAGCTCGACGAGGTCCTGGCGCGGGTGGCCGAGGTCGCCGCGGGAGACGGGCTCGCGGGGGCGCGCTGGCTCACCGGTCCGGCGGCCGCCTTGCTCGAGCGTGCCGTCGAGCGGGTGCCGACCGAGGCGAGCGCCCAACCCCTGCGCGCCTTTCGCGGGCAGGTCGGGACGACGGCGATCCGCGGTGGGCGGCGGGAGGTCGAGATCTCACCGCTCGGGGCCCTCACCGTCTTCTTCGACGTTGCGGTCGCACTCGACACCGCAGCGCGGCTGGCCCGGGCGGTGCGCTGCGCCCGAAGCCTCGAGGAGGCCAACGACATCCTGGATGGGCTGGGCGTGCGGACCGAGCTCGACCTCGAGCGAGCGGCGCTCGAGGTCTGACGCGGCCGCCGAGCCTAGCCCTGGTTCTTGACCGCCTGGGTCACGCCCTCGAGACCCTCCTTGGCGTCCGAGAACAGCATCATCGTCCGTTCTTGGTCGTAGAAGAGCGGGTTGTCGATGCCCGCGAACCCGGGGCTCAGGCTGCGCTTGACGAACACCACCCGCCGCGCGTGGTCGGCGTTCAGGATCGGCATGCCGGCGATCGGGCTGTTGCCGTCCTCGCGGGCGGTGGGGTTGACCACGTCGTTGGCGCCGACGATGACGACCGCGTCGGTTTCGTCGAACTCGTCGTTGATGTCCTCGAGGTCTACGAGCTTGTCGGCCGGCACCTTGGCCTCGGCGAGCAGCACGTTCATGTGTCCGGGCATGCGCCCGGCCACCGGATGAATCGCGAACTTGACCTCCTTGCCCTGCTGCTCGAGCGTCCGCATGAGGTCGGCCATCGCGGTCTGAGCCTGGGCGACCGCGAGTCCGTAGCCGGGGATGAAGATCACAGAGTCGGCCTCGTTGGCGAGCATCGAGCCGATGTCGTCGGGCTCGCCCGAGGTCACCGGCTTGTCGTGTGCCTCGGCCTCTTCCTGGCCCGCGGCCGCTACCGCACCGAACAGGATCTTCGACAGAGACCGCCCGAGCGCGGCCGACATCAGGTAAGTGAGGATGCTGCCCGAGGCGCCGACGAGTGCACCGGCGATGATCAGGACCGTGTTGCCGAGCGAGAAGCCCGAAGCGGCGGCGGCGAGACCGGTGAAGGCGTTCAGCAGCGAGATCACGATCGGCATGTCGGCACCGCCGATGGGGATCACGAGCAGCACCCCGAGTAGGAGGGAGACCCCCAGCATCACGGCCGCTGAGGCGACCGGCATCGGACCGCCGATCAGCAGGTTGACGGCCGCCGCGACGGCCACGAGGAACATCAGGGCATTGACGACCTTCTGAAGCGGGAAGGTGACAGACCCCTCGAAGGCGATCTCCTCGAGCTTCGTGAAGGCGACGGCGCTGCCGGCGAAGCTCACCCCACCGATCAGGATGCCGAAGAGGATCGCGAGCAGGATCACGAAGTTCTGCTCGGGAAGTGGGAGCTGGCTGAGCTTGTAGAGCTCGGAAAAGGAGATCAGCGCCGCGGCCCCGCCGCCCACGCCGTTGAAAGCCGCGACGAACTGGGGCATCGAGGTCATCGGCACGCGGACCGCCGTCAATGCCCCCAGGGCCGACCCCGCGACCACCACGCCCGCAATCATCAGCAGCGTAGACGCGTCGCCTTTGAACTCGAGCAAGGTGGCGACAACGGCCACGAGCATGCCGACTGCAGCGATCAGATTTCCGGCGCGCGCCGTCATCGGCGACCGTAGGATGCGAATCCCGAAGATGAACAACACAGCGGCGGCCAGGTAGGCGAGCGTCGTGCCGGCTCCGAGGGTCACGGATGCATCACCCGCCGCGGCCGCCGCCGCGGAACATCTCGAGCATGCGGTTGGTGACTATGAAGCCCCCCACCACATTCACGGTCCCGAAGAAGACCGCGACGAGCCCTAGAACCATGGTCAGCGTCTCGCGGGCGGTGAGCACGACCACGAGAGCGCCCACGACGACGATGCCGTGGATGGCGTTGGTGGCGGACATGAGCGGCGTGTGCAGGAGGCTCGGGACGCGCGAGATCAGCTCGAAGCCGAGCGCGACGGCGAGAACGAGTACGACGAACTGAGACAGAAGCTCCGCCGCCATCGCTAGGTCTCCGCCTTGTCGCCCTGGCTGAGAGCGTCGCGGACGCTCTCGTGGCGGATCTCGCCGCCGTGACAGAGGACCACCCCGTCGGTGATCTCGTCGTCGAAGTCGAGCTCGATCTCGCCGCCGCCGCTGTCGTCATCGTCATCGGCGACGAGGTGGGAGATGAGGCTGACGACGTTGCGCGAGTAGAGCTGGCTGGCGTGGACGGGCACGCCGCTCGGCACGTCGCGCGGGCCGATCACTCGCACCTGCTGGTGCTCGACGGTCTCGCCGGGCTCGGTGAGCTCGCAGTTGCCGCCCGCCTCGGCGGCCAGGTCGATGACCACCGAGCCTGCGGGCATCTGCTCGACCATCTCCGTGGTGAGCAGGGTCGGCGCCGGCTTGCCGGGTACGAGCGCAGTGGTGATCACGATGTCGGTTTCCGCGAGCCGCGCCGTTATCAGCTCCTGGTCGCGTCGCTGCTTGTCCTCCTCCTGCTCCTGGGCGTAGCCGCCGCTGTCCTCGTCGTCTGCCTCGTCCTCTTCGTCTTCGGACGCATCGCCGGCCCCGTTCGAGCCCGAATCGTGCCCGCCCTGTATTCCGAAGGCGAGCTTGAGCTCGTCCCACAGCCCGGGTAGGCCTGGGCGTGGCCCTTCGTCCTGGGGCTCCTGCTGAGCCGGCTCGGAATCCTGCTCCCCTTCCTCTTCCACGAACGTCGCGCCGAGGCTCTCTATTTGCTCCTTGACCTCGGGGCGGATGTCGAAGGCGTATACGTCGGCCCCGAGGCGCTGCCCCATGGCGATGGCCTGGAGGCCGGCGACGCCGGCCCCGAGGACGAGCACAGTGGCCGCCTTCGTGGTGCCCGCCGCGGTGGTCATCATCGGCACCAGCTTGCCGAGCGCGTCGGCCCCCATGAGCATGCACTTGTAGCCTGCGACCGAGCTCTGGGACGAGAGAGCGTCCATGCTTTGGGCGCGCGTGATGCGAGGGATGGCGTCCACGCTGACGGCCGTCACGCCCCGGTCGCCGAGCTCCTTGACGAGGTCGGCATCCGGCACGGGCGCCAGGAAGGAGACCACGAACTGGCCGTCGTGCACGCGCTCGAGCTCGTCCTCGGTGGGGGCCCGGACCTTGGCTACGAGATCGGCCTGGTCCCATACCTCTCCTGCGTCCGAGACGACCTCCGCTCCTGCCTCCTCGTATGCAGAGTCAAGGTTGAAATCGCGCCCCGCGCCCGCCTCGACGACCACCTCGAGACCCTGCTTGCGCAGCTTGGATATGCCCTCGGGGACAAGCGCGACTCGACGCTCGCCTTCGGCCGTCTCCTTGGGGATTCCAACCTTCATTTCGGCGTCGGAACTCTACCCGGACTCGGACGGCGAGGCACTCTCGCCAGGGGCCGTCGCGCCTTCCGCCGCCGCCGCGAGGGCCGCGAGGCCCTGGCTTCGGGCGGCTCTTCGCTCCTCGCTCGAGACGGTGGCAAGCGGCGGGCGCTCGGCGAGCGAGACCTCGCGGCGCTCGGCACCATCCTCCCCCGGCAGCGCGATCGTCGCCGAGGCGAGGTCTCGAAGCGAGTCGCTGCCGTGCAGCCTCCGCGACGCCGCGCCGAGCACGGCGAGCGCCATGACGCTCAGGTCACGCAACGGCTGATGGCGGTTCTGGCGCGTCCCGAGGTCGACCTGGGCCATGGCCTCCACGCCGACCCGCTTGGCGACGTCGATCATCATCGCGATCTCGACGCCGTACCCGACGGGGTAGTCGAGGGTTTCGAGCAGAGCGCGCCGGCCGGCGGTCTCTCCTGCCAGTGGCTGACCGAAGACCGCGAGCTCCGGCACGAACAGGTTGAGCAACGGCCGGGCCACGAGCTCGGTGACCCGCCCCCCACCGTCGGGGACGGCGACATCGTCGACCTTGAACGGCCGGCGGAACGTGCCCTTGACGAACTGGCACTCGGAGCGCTCGAACAGCGGGCCGAGCATACCGAGCAGGAAGCGGGCGTCGAAGTCGCCCGTGTCGGTGTCGAGGTAGACGACGATGTCACCGGAGGTCGCCGCCAGCCCGCGCCACATGGCGTCGCCCTTCCCGCAGGCGCCCCCGAACTCGGGTAGGAGCGTGGACTCCCGGAGCACGGCCGCCCCCCTCTCCACGGACGTCGGCACCGTGGAGTCGCGTGAATCCGCGTCGACCACGAGGATCTCCTCGACAAGCCCGCCCGCTCGCAGCGGAACGAGCGCGTCGAGCACAGGGCCGATGGTCTCGCCGACCTCGCGCGCCGGCAACACCACCGAGACCGTCTCGTGCTTGAGCTCGAGCAGCCGCTCGAGGTCATACCGGTCCGCCGGGAGGCTGTTGCCGGCGCTCCACGTCGAGGACCCAACCTCGTGGTGGAGGGACCCATGGTTGGCGGCTCGGTCGCTGAGCGGGACGGTCACGAGGCTGGTAGCGAGAGGCTTCGGTCGAGATAGACGGTGGGAGCGAGACCTCAGGCGAAGCCGAGGCCCGGTGAAGGCGCGTGGCCGGTGACGACGCTAGCTCTCGCTGGCGAGGGGTTGGGCCATGGCGGGCGTCTCGGGCGCTTCCCGGTAGGGCTGCTCCGCCTCGACCTTCTCCTCGTGGTAGACCGACTCGGCGTTGACCGCCCAGAGGTCGTGGGCGGTGCCGCTCGTCAGGTTCTCGACGGCCCGGATCGCGGTCAGCATCGAGTGGTCCGAGTTGTTGTAGCGATGCAGCCCGTTGCGCCCGACCTGCTGGAGGTTGTCGAAGCGCTCGAGGAAGCCCCGGATCTTCTCGACCCGCTCGGCGTAGTCGGCGTCGTACATCGGGTACGCCTTCGGGACCCGCACCGCATATCCCCGCTCGACCTTGTCGGCCGACGCCAGCCCGAGTTGATCGAGCTCGCGCGTGGCCAGCTGCACGAGCTCGTCATCCTCCATGGTCCAGAGCTCGTCCCCGGCGAAGCAGAAGTACTCGAGCCCGACGCACGCCTTCGACGGGTCGGGAACCATCCACGGGCTCCAGGAGCGGAAGTTCTGGATCCGTCCGACCTCGACGCCCGGCTCGTGGATGTAGATCCAGTTGTCGGGGAAGAGGTCCTCCCCGTCGAGCACGAGCGCGACGCTCAGGAAGTCGCGATAGCGCAGGCCGCGGGCGGCCTCGGCGACCTCGCCGTCGGCCTCCTCGGACAGCAGGCCGACCATCGCCCGCAACGGCAAGGAGGAGATGACCGCCCCCGGGCGGATCCGCCCGTCGCCGGCCTCGACCTCGACGATCCGCCCTTTCTCGACGCGCAGCTTGCGCACGGGCGCGTTGAGCCGGACCTCCCCGCCGAGGCTCTCGATCTCCTCCGTCATCGCGTCCCACATCTGACCGGGACCGAAGCGCGGGTAGTGGAACTTGTCGATCAGGCTCTTGACCTTGTTGCCCTTGTTCCCGAAGAAGGCGGCCTTGGCGGCGCTGAAGAAGGAGAGTCCCTTGATGCGCTGCGCGGCCCACTCGGCGCGGATCTCCGTGGTCGGGACGCCCCACACCTTCTCGGTGTAGGACTTGAAGAACAGGGTGAACAAACGCTTGCCGAAGCGGTTCGAGACCCACTCCTCGAGGTTCTGCTCGTTCCCCTTGCGGGCAAAGAGCGCCGCGCGGAGGTAGGAGAGGAACGAGCGGGTGAGCTCGATCGGCCCGAGCTTCTTGATCACGTCGGTGCCGTTGAGCGGGTAGTCGAGGAACTTGCCGTTCCAGTAGATCCGCGACATCCGCGGGCGCAGCAGGAACTCCTCGCGCATGACCTCGTGCCAGAGGGCGTCGACCTCCTCGGCCTTGGTGAAGAACCGGTGGCCGCCGAGGTCGAAGCGATAGCCGTCGTGCTCGACGGTCTTGGCGAGTCCGCCGACCTGGTCCTCGGCCTCGAGGACGAGGACGGGACGGCCTTGCTTGGCGAGCAGGTAACCGGCGGTGAGCCCGGCCGGGCCGCCGCCCAGGACGACCGTCGGACGGCCGTCGCTGTCGGAGAGAGGCTGCTCGTCGGGAGGCGCGATCGTGTCGGTCATAGGCGGGAGTCGGAGGGGGAAGCGCCGTGACGGGCGCTCAGCGAGCTAGTCGTGGACCTTCGTGTACAGCGTTGCCCGTACGCCGCTGGTGGCCGCATAGGCGCCGTCGGGCGACACGGCGCGCCGGACGAAGCGCGGGTCCTCACGCAGGAGTCTGGCCCACTGCGCCGAGCGTCTACGCACGAGCGCGGTCCACGGGGATTTCCACTGGGATCTTCTCTCGGTGATCGGTCGCACGAGCAGGATGTCCTTGCCCGCGTCCAAGCTATCAAGCGTCGGCTTGATCGTCTTGGAGGCGCGTGCCTCCCGCAGGCGCTCGAGCACGTGGCGCCAGTCCATGTAGCGCGGGTCCTTCACCGGACCGAGGCTCGTGAGGTAGCGCATGCCCGAGGGCAGGTAGTAGTCGAGCACGGTCGTGCGCTCGGGGTGCGTCGAGACCACTAGATCGCCGCGACCGAGCAGCGGCTCGACCTCGGCTACGACGCTCCTCTCGCTGGCGGGCGGTTCGGGCGCGACCCCCTGGGGAAGCCACATCAGAGCGACGAGCGCCAGTGCCGCGACGCCCTGGCGCCGCGCGCGCGCGAGGCCGACGCCGGTGAGCAGCAGCAGCGGCCCGACGACCACGGCCAGGTACCGGAAGGCCCACGTGGGCGAGACCTGAGAGGCTCCCCAGGCGAGCAGCAGCGTCCCCAGGGCGAGGCCGGCCAGCGTCAGCATCTCGAGCCGCTCGATGCTGCGGCGGCGGCGCACGACGTGAGACACGCCGGTACCGGCCACAAGCAGAAGCCCGATGGCGGGGCCGAGGCCTCCGACGACCGCGCCCATCCCGTCCTGCACGTCGCCCACCGTGGGTACGTTGGACCACGGCGCTCCGGTGTTCGTGGCCTGGAAGACGAGCGTCGGCACCCAGGGCAGCCAGACGAGGATCGCCGCCCCGAAGGCGAGGCTGCCGTCGCGCACGATCGACCAGCGCTGCTCGCCTCGCCGGCGGGCCACGGCGAGCAGCGTGGCCCCGCTCGCAGCGACGAAGAAGAGCGCCCAGTTGTGCGTGTAGAGCATCAGCGCAAGGACGACGCCGAAGACGATCGCGAAGCGGCGACGGTCGAGCACGAAGGCGTGCACGAAGGCCGCGGTGGCGACGAGTCCGAGCAGGACCATCAGCGAGTACATGCGCGTCTCGTGGGAGTACGCGGTGAGGAAAGGGTTGAGCGCGAACAGGCCCGCGCATATCCAGCCGGCGCGCGACCCGAACAGGCTCCACCCGGCCCACAGCCCCACGGGGATCGATGCGAGCGCGAAGACCAGGGAAAGCACGTGCGTGGCGCCCTCGGAGCGCCCGAAGATCTCCATCCACGCGTGCAGCAGCATGTAGTAGAGGGGCGGAGAGCCGTCGAAGCGCAGGATCGATGGGATCTCGAGAAAGGGAAAGGAGGAGATCCCCACCGATAGCCCCTCGTCGATCCACAACGGGCCCCCGATACCACGAGAGCGCAGCAGGAGCGAGACGAGCACGAGCGCGGTGACGAGCCCCGCGCTCGCGAGCGGGGTCGTGGGCAGGCGGGCACCGGCCAGCCGACGGCGGGCGAGGGCGAGGGGGGCCATGAGCGGGCGGAACGATAGACCGTCGCGCCCTCAGCTCCGGGCGGGCGCGCCCGGCGAGCAGGCGGCGGAAACGCTCCACCGTCCCACCTGCGCCACCGGGCGGAAGCCGCCGGCCGTGAGCGCCGGGGCCGGCGCGTCCGGCGGCTGGAGCTCGGGGGGCCCGCGGAAGAGGACGCCGGGAGGACGGGGCACGATGTCCACGCGCCCCGTCGCAACGCCGAGGTGCCAGGCCACGACGGGAACCTGGAGCGCGGTCGCTACGGGCTTGCCACAGGCGAGCACGCGCGTGCGGCCGCCGGCGCGGGCGATCGCGGCGGGAAGGTCGGCGTGCAGCGCAGCCTCGGCGCGGGCCTCGCCGAAGTCCTCGATGAGAACCGCGACCGGACCGGGCAGGAGCGAGGCGCAGACGGTGGCGATCAGGGCGGAGGCGCCGAGCGTCGCCGGCCAGCCCGGACGGCTGCCTGCCCTCCCGCCGTCCAGCACGGCGGCGAAGGCGCGCCCGAGCCACCCGAATCCGATCCCCCCGACCACGCAGGCGACGGCCACGGGCACCGCCATGTACCGCGAGTTGCCCGCGTACCCGAGCTCGGTCATGAGGGCCACGAGCGCGAACCAGGCGGCTCCTCCTGCGACGAGCGCGAGCGTGCCGCGTGCCCGCCTGCGATCACCCACGCTCGCGCGCAGCCACTCGCCGCCGGCTCGGGCGCGCCGGCCGCCCATGCCCGCCCCCAGGACGCCAAGGCTCGCGGCGAGCAGGAGCCCACCCTTGACCGGCCACGAGACGACCCGATCGGCCTTGGCGAGCAGCGCCAGCGCTGGACGCTCAGCAAAGGCCGGACTGAACAGCGTCGGATCCTGAGCGCGGGTGGCGGCGCGCAGCGGCTCGCCCGACCCCCATAGCTCGGGCCCCACCCACAGGACCGGCAGAAGCGCCATCAGCCCGCCCGCCAGGGTACGCAGCGGCGGCTCGCGGACGAATACGAACAGCGCGTAGAGGCCGAGGAACGGCCACGTCTCAGGCCGCAGCAGCCCAGCGGCGAAGCCGAGCGCGAGCGCCTGCCCGCGCCGGCCCACGAAGTGACGCTCGATCGCCAGGAGCACCAACGCCACCAGCAGGCCCTCTGAGTACCCGAGCGCGGAGCCGCGCAGGTACCCACCCGAGACCGCGAGCATGACCACGGCGAGCGACCCCGCTAGCGGCCCCCCGAGCCGGCGGGCGAGCCGGAAGGCGGCGACGAGCCCCAGCAGGGCTCCGGTGCGTGCTACGACGAGCCACAGCTCGGGGGCGGCCTCGCCAAAGAGCGAGAACGGGGTCGTGAACAAGACGGGCAGCGGCTTCCAGGATGGCCCGAAGCGGGTGTCGAGGTCGAGCACGGCGACCTCCCGGCCCCATACCAGCCAGGCCCAAGGATCGTAGGTCGGAGTGGTCGCGGGCAGGAGCAGCGACAGGGCGGCGACGACGAGGCAGACGACGACCGCGGCGCCGAGCCCGCCTCCCTCGCATCGACGAGCGACCCCGGTGCGAGAGAGCAGAGGCGAGCCGCCGGGGCGCGGTCGGGAGGTGATCAGGCCGCTACCGCCCATGTCGCTCGCCAGTCTCGCGACTCGGCACGCGGGGACGGGGCGGTTACGGGGTCGAGCGGCTGCTTGAGCCTCAGCTGCTCCTGAACGCCTCCGGTACCTCGATGTCCTTCTTCAGGATCTTGCCGGTCGGCCCCTTGGGCAGCTCGTCCTCGAACCAGATCCGGCGCGGGTACTTGTAGCCGGCGACCTGGTCCTTGACGAACTCGCGCAGGTCGTCCTCGCTCGCGTCCTGCCCGCTCTTGAGGACCACCGCGGCGCCGACCTCCTCGCCCATCTGGTCGTCGGGCACGCCGAGGACCGCGCACTCGGCGACCGCCCCGTGCTCGTACAGGACCTCCTCGATCTCGCGCGGGTAGACGTTGTAGCCCCCGCGGATGACCATGTCCTTCTTGCGGTCGACGATGAAGAAGAAGCCGTCCTCGTCGACGTAGGCCATGTCACCGGTGAGAAACCAGCCATCCACGATCGCCTCGTCGGTGGCGTCGGGGCGATTCCAGTAGCCCTTCATGATGTTGTGGCCCTTGATGGCGATCTCGCCGACCTCGCCCTGAGGCACCTCGTTGCCGCTGTCGTCGACGACCCGCATCTCGACCCCCTCGATCGGCGTACCGATCGAGCCCGCCTTGCGCTCGCGGTCGGGGTGGTTGAAGGCCGCCACGGGTGAGGTCTCCGACAGGCCGTAGCCCTCGAGCACCTTGCAGTCGAACTGCTCTTCGAAGGCGCGCATGATCTCGCCGGGCATCGCCGCCCCGCCGGATACGCAGAGGCGCAGGCACGAGAGGTCGACCTCTTCCCTCTTGGCGGAGTTCAGCATCGCGGCGTACATGGTCGGCACGCCCTCGAAGATCGTCACCCGGTCGCGCTCGATGATCTCGAGCGCCTTATCGGCGTCGAAGCGCGGGAGCAGGGTGAGGCGAGCCCCCGCCGCCACGCCGCAGTTGAGTCCGCAGGTCTGGCCGAAGGAATGAAAGAGCGGGAGCGCGCCGAGCAGGGTGTCGTGCTCGTCGATCTGGATCAGCGTCTGCAGCGTGACCTCGACGTTGCGCCTGAGGTTCGAGTGGGTGAGCTCGGCCCCCTTGGGCTTGCCGGTGGTGCCGGAGGTGTAGAGGAGCACGGCCGTGTCGTCGTCCTCCACGTCGACGACGTCGCGGAGCGGATCGGCGTGCTGGACGAGGTTCTCGAACTCGCCGGGGACGACGGCGATCAGGTCGGCGCCGGCCTCGTCCGCGCCCTCGGTCGCCTCCTCCTGGAAGCCGTGCCAGGCAAAGATGATCTTCGCGCCCGAGTCCTCGAGGTAGAACCCGACCTCGCGGCCCTTGAGCAGCGGGTTCACGGGGACGACGACTCCACCCGCGCGCAGGACGCCGTAGTAGACAAAGGGGAAGTAGGGGACGTTCGGCAGCATGATCCCGACCCGATCCCCGAGCTCGAACCCGTGCTTTTCGAGCAAGCCCGCCACGCGCGCCGACCCCTCGTCGAGGAACCGGTAGCTGATCTCGGCGTCGTCGAGCTTGAGGGCTACGCCGTCGCCGTGGCGCTCGGCGGTGTCGGTGAGCAGGGTGGCCAGGTTCGTTCCCATGCGGCGGTCGTCCTCCGATTCGGTTGGGAGGCCAAGTCTATGGCCCGGCGCTAGGACTCGTGGGCGTGAGCGCCCCTATCGGCTTGGACCGCCGGATGCGGGTCAAGCGGTCTCGCGAGGACTACGTGACCTCTCGCAACCGCCCCGTCTCGACCTCGTACACGAACCCGCGCACCGAGTCCTTGTGGGGGATGAACGGGCTCGCCTTGATGCGCGCCACCGACTGGCGCACGTCCTCGTCGAGCTCGACGAACGTCTCGGCCGCCCACGCGGGCTTGATGCCGGTCTCCTCCTGGAGCTGGCGCCTGAAGTCGTCGTCGGTGAAGGTCAGCATCCCGCAGTCGGTGTGATGGATGACCATCACCTCCTCGGTGCCCAGGAGGCGCTGGGAGATGGCCAGGGAGCGGATCTCGTCGTCGGTGACGACCCCGCCGGCGTTGCGGATCACGTGGGCGTCGCCCTCGTCCAGGCCGAGCATGGCGTACGGGTTCACCCGCGCGTCCATGCACGTGACCACCGTCGTCTTCGTGGCGGGTGGAATCGGAAGATCTCCCTTGTCGAAGCCCCGGGCGTAGGCCTCGTTGTTCTGGAGTAGCTCGTCGGTGCCGGACACGGCGCCTCCTTTGCTCGGGATCAGCAACGTATATAACGTAAGCCCGATCGACTTTTCCGCCGTTTCGCGGCACCCGGACGTGCGGTAGCGAGGCGAGGAAGCCAACCGAGCCAAGGAGGCGAGCGATGAGCCACCCCGACCATGCCCACGAAGGTCCCGGTTACGCCTCCCCGGAGGAGGCGCTGCGCCAGCCGCCCGAGGAGGTCGCCTACGTCGCCTGCCTCTACGAGGGCACCGGCATCAACGAGCCGGACTTCATCGCCGTGGTGGACACCGACCCCGAGTCCGAGACCTATTCGCAGATCGTCCACCGGACGCCGATGCCGAACATCGGCGACGAGCTCCACCACTACGGCTGGAACGCGTGCTCGTCGGCGTGCCACTCCGGCCTCGCACGCGACAAGCTGATCGTCCCCGGCTTCCGCTCGTCGCGGATCCATGTGCTCGACGTGACCGACCCCCGCGAGCCGCGCCTCGACAAGGTGATCGAGCCCGAGGAGATCAAGCAGAAGACGGGCTACACGGCACCGCACACCGTGCACTGCATGCCCGGCGACATGGTCACTATCTCCATGCTGGGCGACGTCGACGGCAACGCACCGGGCGGCTTCGCCGTGCTCGACGCCAAAGACTTCTCGGTACTCGGCCGCTGGGAGGACGACAAGGACGGCGTCGAGTTCATGTACGACTTCTGGTACCAGCCGCGCGCCAACACCCTGATCTCCTCGGAGTGGGCGGCCCCGAACACGTTCAGGGAAGGCTTCAACCCGGCCGACGTCGCCGCCGGCAAGTACGGACGGCGCCTCCATTTCTGGGATCTCGACGCAAAGCGCAAGGCCCAGACCGTCGATCTCGGCGACGAGGGTCTGATCCCGCTCGAGATCCGCTGGCAGCACGACCCCGAGTCGGAGCAGGGGTTCGTCGGCGCGACCCTGTCGAGCAACGTGGTGCGCTTCTCGCGCGACAACGGTGGCTGGGGAGCACACAAGGTGATCGACGTCGAGAACGAGGCGCTCGGCGGCTGGCCGCTCGAGGGCGGAGTCCCCGGACTGATCACCGACCTCGTGCTGGCCATGAACGACACGGACTTGTTCTTTTCGAACTGGCTCCACGGCGACCTCCGCCACTACGACGTCTCAGACCCCCAGCATCCCCGGCTGCGCTCGCAGACCTGGCTCGGCGGCCTGCTCGGCCGCGACGGCGGACACCCGCTCGCCGAGGGCGCGTTGACCGGCGGGCCCCAGATGCTTCAGGTCTCGCTCGACGGCCAGCGGGTGTACGTGACGAACTCGCTGTACTCCTCGTGGGACAACCAGTTCTACCCCGACCTGCGGGGCTGGATGGCCAAGCTCGATCGCCAGGAGGACGGCTCGTACGCCGTCGACCCACGTTTCTTCGTCGACTTCACGAAGCTCGATACGGGGCCGGCCCGTCCGCACGAGATCCATCTGCCGGGGGGCGACTGCACGACGGAGATCTTCCCCTAGGGGAGGCCTCCGACGACGAGACGGTGACGTCAGCGGCGCTCCGTCAGTTCTGCGTCGGACCTTCCGCCCAAAGCCGCTCGGCGATCTCGGACGAGCGCTCGTGGATGGCCGAGAAGCGGACCACGGTGACCTCGTCGTCTAGCGCCACCGAACGCCCGTAGATCTGCTCGAGGAAGTGCTGGGTCTCCTCGATCCGGCGAAACTCGGGGTTGTCGTGCTCGACGTCGCGCGGGGAGAGATCGCGCACCCGCTTGACCTCGACGCCGTCGATCACGGCCTGGAAGATCTTCTCCCGCGGCGAGTGCTGGAAGCCGACGGTCACAAGCACCGCCTCACCGCGCCGGTACTTGTGCGTCTTGTCGCCCAAGCGGATGGTGGCGCTCTTGCGACCCCGGCGGAGCTGGTCGGCGAAGACCGGCGAGTAGAAGTTGAGCACGTACACGGCCCGGCAGCCTATCCCGCCGCCCCGACCCGGCGGAGCGCGCCCGCCGCGACCGCCCTCTCACCTCGATAGGACAGGCGCTCCGGCGCCTCGGCGAGCGCGATCCACTCGGCGGCATCGACCTCGTGATCGTGGTCGCGGACGCTGCCCGAGCGATAGCGAAACAGGAAGAAGGAGACCACCTTGAAGACCCGAGCTCCCGGACGGCGGTACCAGTAGCGGACGTCGTCGAGCTTCTCGACGAGGACGGCGCCGAGGCCGGTCTCCTCGCGGACCTCGCGCGTGGCGGCCTCGGCGGCCGACTCCCCCGGTTCGATCAGGCCCTTGGGGAGGGCGAGCACCTCGCCGCCCTTGAGGCGGATGCAGGCCACCCACGGGCGACCCCGGAAGCGCCGGATGACCATCCCTCCTGCGGAGAACTCCCGCACGGTGGGCGGCGTCGCGGAGGCTGGTTCGGTCAAGCGCCCCGCCGTCTCAGAAGATATAGCGCCGCAGCGCCTCCGGGTCGTGCACCACGACCCGGCCGCGCGCGGTCGTGACCGCTCCCGCGCGCTCGAGGTCGGCGAGGAAGCGACTCGCGCTCTCGCGGGAGGAGCCCGCGAGCTGGGCGATGTCCTTCTGGGTGGCCTCGATGACGATCTCGCCCGCCGGGACCCGCCGGTCGGTCCCCTCGGCGTCGACCGCGGCGGTGGCCTCGGCGCGGCGGGCCTCGACCTGAGCCAGCAGCGTGGAGGCGACCCTCCCGGCCACCGGCTGGAACGACTGGCGCGCGAGCTGCTCGTTGGCCGCGCGCAGGCGGCTCGCGAGCCGTGCGAGCATCTTCACCGCGATCTCGGGATGCCCCCGCAGCACGCGCCGGACGTCGCGCTCGAGCAAAGCGAGGGTGGTCGTCTCCTCGAGCGCCTCGACCGTGGCCGACCGCCCCTCGCCGTCGAACATCGAGAGCTCGCCGAACATCTCTCCCGCCCTGAGCTCCGCCAGGGTCAGACGGCGGCCTCCCGAGTGGCGGCGCGTGATCCGGACACGCCCGGCCCGGACGATGAAGCAGGTGTCGGACCGGTCCCCCTCACGGAAGATCACTTCGCCCCCCTCGTAGCGGCGCGGAACGGCGAGCTCCGCCACCTGGCGCAGCTCATCCTCGGACAGGCTCTCGAAGATCGGGAACCGCGCCAGCTCGGCGGTCTTGTCCTCCCCCGGGGACGCCACGGATCTGATGATGGCAGGCCGGGTCGGGCCGCTTGGGCCGGCTGAAGGTGCCGGTCGGAGCCGCGACGGCGAGCCTTCCCCTTCCCGCCGCAGGTAAGCGCCGGCGTCCTGGCGCCATGCCGCCGTGTCGCGTGCGCGCGCGGGTATGGTCCTGCGTGTGGGCCATCGTCGCCACGTGGTCGAGGCCACCGCCGCGCCCGCGGGGATCGGGCCGTACTCCCACGGGATCGTGGCTGGCGGGCTTCTGTTCTGCTCGGGCCAGCTCGGCCTCGACCCCGAGTCCGAGGAGCTCGTCGAGGGGGGAGCCGCCGAGGAGGCGACGGCCTGCCTGCGCAACCTCGCCGAGGTCTGCCGCGCGGCGGGTGCGCGGCTCGAGGACGCGGTACGCGTGACCGTCTACCTCGCCGACCTCGCCGGCGACGCGACGGCGGTCAACGACGTCTACGCGTCTTTCTTCTCGGAGGTCGCGGCCGAGCTGCCGGCCCGGGCTGCGGTCGGGGTGGCCGCGCTCCCGCTGGGGGCGCGGATCGAGATCGACGCGGTGGTCGCCCTGCCCGACTGACGGCCGCTGAGGTGGTCGGTGTCGAGAGGGTTACCGGGCATGCGCGTCGGCGCCCCCGTGCCCGAAGCGCTCGGGGGGCGCGGCGGGTGCGGCGTCAGCGCTGGCACCGCGGGCACCAGAAGGTCGTGCGGTTGTCGTCGCCCTGGCCGCGGCCGCGGATCGGCGTCCCGCAGGTGCGACACGGAAGGCCGCCCCGCCCGTGGGCCCACGTGCGCCGGTCGTCCCCTGGCGAGCGGCGCTCGCCCTCGGGCCGGTAGGTCTCGACCCGTCCTCCGCGCTCGACCGACTGGCGCATGAGCGGGCGCACGGCGCGGGCGATGGCGAGCGCCTCGGCGTCGGACAGCTCGCCGAGGCGGCGCCATGGATCGACTTCGGCCAGATGGCAGCCCTCGGATTTCCAGATGTTGCCGATGCCCGCGACGTTGCGTTGGTCGAGCAGCGCGTCGCCCACGCCGCGCGTCTGGTCGTCGTCGCGCAGCCGGCGCAGGTAAGCGGCCTCGTCGAAATGCTCCGCGAGGATGTCGGGGCCCAGGGCGGCCAGGCGGGCGTCCGAGCGAGCCCGCCCGGCGGTCATGAGCTCGAGCACCGGTCCGTCGAACTGAACGACCTCGTGGTCGAGTGTGCGGAGGACGAGCCAGGCCCGGTGCGGGGAGCGGCGCCAGCGCTCACCGCGTAGGTAGACCCGCCACGAGCCCCCCATGCGCAGGTGGGAGTGCACGGTCAGGTCGCCCTCGAAGCGCAGCAGCAGATGCTTCCCCCGCGCATCGACCGAGTGGACCGCCCGCCCGGCGAGGCGCTGCGGCCACCGGTCGAGCCGGTGGCGGGGCTGGGGCGTCTCGACCGACTCGATCTCGCGGCCGACGAGCGCGGCGCCGACCCGCCGCGCGGCGCTGTGGACCGTGTCGCCCTCGGGCATGATAAAAGGGTAAGCGCGTGTGGCGCGCGAGCCCCGGGCGGGGGGTTGGCTCGGGCCTCTGCGGCCGCGTATACTGCCGCCCTTCGTCGAGGGAGGCCAGGGAGACGGCGTGGAAGGCACCACCTCACCAGAAGGGACGAAGGAGAAGCTGCGCCGGCTGGCGGCCGGCGCGCAGGGGAGCCGCCTTCGTCTACTGCTCTCGGGCCTCGCCCCCCTCGTCCTCCTCGCGGCGGCCGGCGGAGCGTGGCTGTGGAGCACGAGCGAGCCTCCGTTCGTCGCCGAGAAGGCATCCTCTCCCCGAACCCCCGAGCGGCGCCCGGCGCCCGAGCCCGTGCGGCTCGACGACGTGAAACGGCTGCCTCGCCGCCGCGCGAGCGAACGCGACTCCGGCCGGACCGGCTCCGGCGAGGTCCCTCAGGTGATCGGCGTGGGCACCGACGAATTCGCCGCCCAGGCCCAGGCCCAGGCCCAGGCCACAGACTCGCCGATCGTCTCGACCGACGGCGACTCCCCGAACGCGGGCATCGCCTCCGACGAGGAGGTCCGCCGCAACCTCGAGATCCTCGAGCGCGAGAACCGGCGCGTCGAGCGCGCACTGCGCAACCTGGGCGGCTCCGGGATCGGAACGGGCAGGCTGATCTGGCCGGTGCGCGGCCCGATCAACTCGCCGTTCGGGCAGCGCTGGGGGCGCCTTCACGCCGGCATAGACATCGGCGTGCCGACCGGGACGCCGGTGCGTGCCGCCGACGCGGGACGGGTGGTGCTCAGCGGGCCGACCGGCGGCTACGGCAACTACATGTGCATACAGCACACGCGCAGCCTCTCGACCTGCTACGCCCACAACTCCCGCCTCGGCGCTCGTAAGGGCGACCGGGTCCGCCAGGGCCAGGTCATCGCGCGCGCGGGCAGCACCGGTAACTCCACCGGCCCGCATCTCCACTTCGAGACCCGGGTCAACGGCACGCCGGTCAACCCAAGGCGCTACCTGTAGCTCGACCCGCACTACCGCCGACCCGCGACCGAGGCGCGTCGGCAGGGCGGAGGCGCTCGGAGCGCCCGGAGCCCGGCCGACAGGTCTGCGGACAGAGCTAGGCTGCGGCTTCCCATGCTGTCCGGCCTCAGGCACCGCGAGCGCTCCCGGGCCGAGGTCGGAGAGTCGCAGGGCGGCCCGTCCCCGCCCGCCGCCGACGCGCCCGGCGTGACGGCGATCTTCCCGCGTCCCGAGCGGGCACCGTCGCGCCGCCCGATCGTCCTCAGGGTCGCGGGGCTGCTGGTCCTTGCGCTCGCCTTCGAGGTTGCCTACGGCCAGTCGCCCCTCTACACCGGCAACCAGCACACCTACCTCCTGCACGGCCTCTCGCAGGCGGGCGCCGGGCTGCTCGAGGCCGACTGGCAGGCCCGCACCGCCGACCCGGCGCCGGTCACGAGCTTGGTCGTCGCCACGGCGGCGAAGCTCGGAAGCGAGTGGCTCCTCCTCCTCTTCCACGCCGCGCTGATCGGGGCCTACGGAGTAGCGCTCGCCGGGATCGGCGTGACGCTCTTCCGGCTCGACGGATGGCCGCGACGGCTCGTCCTGGTCGCCGCGCTGATCGCCGTGCACTCCTGGATCGTCGCCGGGCTCCGGCTCGGACTCCCCGACGACGTCCGGGCCCTCGTGTCCAGGGGGCTCGCCGGGCAGTTCGCGCCTGGCTTAACCTTCCAGCCGAGCCTGTTCGGCGTCCTGCTCGTCGTATCGCTGCTCCTCTACGCGCGCGGGCGCCTGACCGCGGCGATCGCCACCGCGGGCGCCGCGGCCATCTTTCACCCGACCTACCTCCTGAGCGCCGCCGTCCTCAGCGGCGCCTACCTGGTCGACACCTTCGCGGGTACCGGGAGGTGGCGGACGCTCGTGCCCGGGGCGGCGGTAGCCGCCTTGACGCTCGTGCCGGTGGCGGTCTATGCGCTGATCGCCTTTGGTCCCGCCCCCGCACCTCTACACGAGGCGGCCCAGAGCGTGCTCGTCGACTTCCGGATCCCCCAGCACGCCAAGCCCGAGGAGTGGTTCGGCGCCGACGACGCGATCCGACTCGGAATCGTCGCCGCCGGGGTCGCGCTCGCCTGGGGCACGGTGCTCTTCCCGGTGCTCGCGCTCGTCGTGGCCGCCGGCGGTGGGCTGACCGCCGTCCAGCTCCTCACCGGCAGCGAGACTTTGGCGCTGCTCTTTCCGTGGCGGGTCTCGGTCTTTCTCGTGCCGGTGTGCGCGGCGATCTTGCTCGCCGCGGCGATCCGGGCCAGCTTCGGACTCGCGAGCCTGCTGGAGCGGCTGGTCGCCCGGTTCCGTCCCGAGCGCGCCGCTCGCCTCGGGACGGGGGCGCGAGTCGCGGCCTGCGGCCTCGCGGGCTTCGTCGTCGCAGTCTCGCTCGTCGCGGGGCTCGAGCGCCTCGCGCGTCTCGAGCCCGAGCCGCGCCGGGACGAGCTCGATCGGCTCGTGACCGCGCAGCTTCGCCCCGGGGACCTGTATCTCGTTCCCCCGCTGCTGGAGGAGTTCCGCCTCGACACCGGAGCGCCGGTCTACGTCGACTACAAGTCCCACCCCTACGAGGATCGCGAGGTGCTCGAATGGCGGCGGCGCCTGCGCGAGGTGACGCGCGTCTACGCCCGACGCTCGCTCGACTGCGCAAGGCTCGAGCGTACGGCTCGCGCCGCCGGCATAACGCATGTCGTCGTCGAGGCCCCGACTCGGGCGCGATGCGACTTCCTGACCGACGCGATCGATGCCGAGGGGATGACGGTCTTTCGGGTCGAAGCCGACCGCAGCCGACGCGCGGGAGGAGACTCGCGCGGAGGGCGAACAGGCGTATAGACGCGGTACTCCCCGCGTTACTAGACTCGCCGCCCGTGACCGTCGCCACCCCGCCAAAGCCCGCCGAGGAGCGCCCGACCCGGCCCGCGAGGCCGGTGGGCGCCGCCCCCGAGCCGGAGGCCCTTTCGCGCGCACGGGCGCAGTCCGCCCGACCGCCCATGGCGGCCATCGGGTGCCTGCTCGGCATCGCGGCCACCCACGCCTTGGAGGTCGAGTCGAAGCTCGAGTCCGCGCCCTACGTGGGGGTCATGTTCCTCGCCCTGATCGGGGCCACCACCGTGCTCGCGCTTCTGCTCGCCAGCCGCCGGCGGATCGACCTCGTGTGGCCGGCCGCGGCCTTCCTGGGGGCCTCGAGCATCGTCGCCTACCTGTGGAGCCGGGCGATCGGCCTGCCGGGCATCGAAGACCACATCGGCCACTGGATCGATCCGCTCGGAACCGCCGCCCTGATCTTCGAGGCCACGCTCGTCGGTCTGAGCCTGCCCGCGCTGAGACGACGCGCCTTGCGCTTCTCGACGGCCACGACCTTCCTGGCCTTCGGGCTGGTGGCCGGGGGGCTGATGTTGGCCGGCGGGAGTGATGGCCACGGCGGAGGGGGAGGAAACCACGAGGGCATGGACATCGACGCGGCGACGCCCGCCCAGCAGGCCGAGGCCCGGAAGCTCATGGTCGCCACGACCGCGACCGTCCGGCAGCGGTTTCCCACCTTCGACGCCGCCCGTGCCGCGGGCTACGACTTCGCGCCGCGCTCGTTCGAGCAGCAGAAGGACCTCGACTACTGGCACGTGACCAACAAGTCCCACCTCAAGGACAAGCGCGACCTCGACCCCAAGCGGCCCGAGTCGCTCATGTACTGGAAGAACGAGGACGGCAAGCCGCAGCTCATGGCGGCGGTGTTCCGCGTGCCGACGCGCAAGGCGAACCCCGCGCTCGGTGGCCCGATCATCCAGTGGCACCTCCATCGCAACGCGAACGGCAGGCTCGGCAAGTACAAGATGACCCACCTGTGGATGCTCCCGCGGCTGCGCGACGTCTACAGCATGTCGATGCCGACCAAGCGCTTCCAGCGCAGGTTCGAGGACCTGCCCGACAACGGCAGCGGCGCCGGCGCGTAGCCGACGCCGAGTTCACGCTCTGCTATACACGGGCGGTTGTCCCGCGCCGCGGGACTTGCCGCGTGCCCACGCGCAGAAGGGCGCGCCTGACGCATCCGACATCGAAGGAGACTCTCGTGGAACCGTTTGGCTATCTCGATCCCGGCTCGGGGAGCATGATCATCCAGATCCTCGTCGGCGGCATCGCCGCGGTCGGGGTGACCATGAAGCTCTACTGGCGCCGGATCACCGCGATCTTCTCGCGCGCCAAGAAGGTCGAGGAGAAGCCCTAACCCCCGCTCGCCTTCGGGTGAGCCGACCATGAGCTTCGAGATCGGAGCGGGCGAGCGCGTGCGCCTCGAGCCGGGCTCGTTTCGCGACGCCGACTCTACCGTCCTCTACACCGACGAGAGCGTCTTGCGCGCGCTCTCCACGCAGGGCCTCGAGGACTTCGAGGCGCTCGCCGCAAGCCACCTGTTCGAGCGCTTCACCGGCGACGGGCGGCTCGTCGCCACGGAGCGCGTCGATGCTGTACGCGAGAGCATTCCCGCCCTGCGCACCGAAGAGGTCGCGGGGCTCCTCAGGCACGAGAAGATCCCGTTCGTCTCCTATCCGTACGAGTGGCCGTTCGGGATGCTCCGGGATGCGGCGCTGCTCCAACTCGACCTGCTGCTCGCCGGCCTCGACGAGGACCTGATCCTCAAGGACTCCTCGCCCTACAACGTGCAGTTCCGGGGCGCCCAGGCGACGTTCGTCGACGTCGGCTCGTTCGAGCGCCTGCCCGAGGGAGAGCCGTGGATCGGCTACCGGCAGTTCTGCATGCTCTTCCTCTATCCGCTCATGCTCCAGGCCTACAAGGGTCTCGCCCCTCACGCCTGGCTCCGCGGGGCGATCGACGGAATCACCCCGACGCAGATGAGCGCGGTCACGTCCGCGCGCGACGTGCTGCGCCGCGGTGTCCTCACCCATGTCCGCCTGCACGCACGCCTCGAGCGCCGCCACGGCGAGCGCCCGCGCCAGGTCAAGCGGGAGCTGAGCCAAGCCGGCTTCAACAAGGAGCTGATCAGGGCCAACGTCTCGAAGCTTCGAAAGCTCGTCGGCCGGCTCGAGTGGAGCCCGCCGAGTGGCGTGTGGACCGACTACGGCGACCGCGCCCACTACACCGACCGCGACACCGAGGAGAAGGACCGGTTCGTGCGCGAGGTCGCGGGCTCGCGCCCGTGGGGTCTGGTCTGGGACCTCGGTGCCAACGACGGGCGCCACTCCCGTCTCACGGCCGACGCGGGTGCGGGCTACGTCGTCGCCATGGACGGCGACCAGGGAGCGATCGAGCACCTCTACCGCTCGCTGCGCGACGCCGACGATCGGCGGATCCTGCCACTGACCGTGAACCTCACCGATCCGTCGCCGGCGCTCGGCTGGCGCGGGGTCGAGCGCAAGGCGGCGCTCGACCGCGGACGACCGGACCTCGTGCTGTGCCTGGCGCTGGTCCACCACGTCTCGATCGCCGGCAACGTGCCGATCCGCGAGGTCGTCGACTGGCTGCGCTCGCTCGGGGCGGCGCTCGTGATCGAGTTTCCGACGCGCGAGGATCCGAAGGTCGAGCAGCTGCTCGCGGCCAAGCGGTCCGGGACCCACCTCGACTACGACCGCGAGTTCTTCGAGCGCTGCCTCGACGAGGCGTTCGAGGTCGAGCGCTCCGAGCGCCTCTCCTCCGGGACTCGCGTCCTGTACTTCGCGCGGCCGCGCGGAGCGGGTCCAGCCGGCGGCAACGGCCACACCGCGCTCGGGCGGTGAGCGCTCCGGCGACCGCGCGCGCGCCGCGCGGCGAGGAGCCAGCCGCCGGGCGAGCCTCGGCGACCCGGAGCGGTCGTCGCCGGCCGACCGGGCGCGAAGTGCTCGTCGCCTTTCTCCACCTGGGGGCACTCTGGGGCTTTGCGGTCGCCCAGCCGCTCTTCGACCTGCTCGGGCGCAACGCCGAGTTCTTCGCGACGCGCGGCTCCGAAGGCCTTGAGATCGTCGGGTTCGGGCTCGCGCTGGCACTGGCTCCGCCGGCGGCTCTGCTGGCCATGGAGCTACTCGCCGGGGCAGCGCACCCCGGCCTTCGCCGACCGCTCCATCTGGTCTTCCTCGCCGGGCTCGCGGCGATCCTGGCGGTGCAGGTGCTCAAGCGGATCGACGATCTAGGAGCGGCCGTACCCCTGGTCATCGCCGCCCTCGCCGGGGCGGCCGCCGCGGTTGCGTACGGGCGCGCGCGTGGGCTGCGGACGTTCCTGACCGCGCTCGCCCCCGCCCCGCTCGTCTTCCTCGCCCTCTTTCTCGTCGCCTCGCCGGTGGCGAGACTCGTGTTCGCCACCGAGTCGAGTGCCCGGGCGGGCGGCGTCACCGCCAGCGCCCCGGTCGTCTTCATCGTCTTCGACGAGCTCCCGCTGACCTCGCTGCTCGACGCGCGGGGTGAGATCGACGCTCGGCGCTACCCGAGCTTCGCGAGCCTCGCGCGCAAGTCGAGCTGGTTTCCGAACGCCACCGGCGTCCACGACCGCACCAGCAAGGCGGTGCCCGCAGTGCTCACCGGCCGGCGCCCGCGCCCCGGAAGCCTGCCGATCGCCGCCGATCACCCCCGCAGCCTGTTTACCCTGCTCGGCGGCTCCTACCGGATGAACGTCTTCGAGGAGGCGACGAGCGTCTGCCCCGACGACCTCTGCCGCCAGGGAAGCCGCGAAGGAGGCCTCGGACGGCGCACGCGCTCGCTGGCCTCCGACCTCGCCGTGGTCTTCGGCCACGTCGCGCTGCCGGACGAGCTGGGCGCGAGGCTGCCCTCGGTCTCCGAGGGATGGGAGGGCTTCGCCGGGGCCGATCTGGCCGCGGAGGCCGAGGGCGACGCGCGCGGCGAGCGATCCGAGACCAGCGGCAAGGGGGTGAGCGACCTCGCTCGCGGGCTCACGCGGGGCCTGCGCGGCGGGCGCGCCGGGCGCTTTGACCGGTTCGTCGGCTCGCTTGGCTCCGGGGACGATCGACGGGCGCTCTTCTTCGAGCACGCCTTCTTCCCGCACGCCCCCTTCGAGCACCTGCCGTCGGGTCCTCGCTACCTGCGCGATCACCAGGACGCGATCGAGGGGCTCGTCCCGCCGAGTGGCACCGAGCCCCTGCGCGACCGCTTCGCCGCCTCCCAGGCCTACGCGCGCCACCTGCTCCAGGTCGGCTACACCGACCGGCTGCTGGGTCGGGTGCTCGATCGCCTGCGCGAGCAGCAGCACTTCGACCGCGCCCTGATCGTCGTCACCGCCGACCACGGGGCGGTCTTCAGGGCCGGTGACGATCGCCGCGCCGTCACCGAGCGGACGTTCGCCGACATCGCCTCCGTACCGCTGCTCGTCAAGGAGCCCGACCAGGACGAGGCGCGAAGGATCGAAGCCTACGTCCAGACCACCGACATCGTCCCGACGATCGCCGATGTGCTCGGCGTCCGGCTGCCGTGGCGCCTCGACGGGCGCTCGGCCCTCGAGCCCCGGGCGGGGCGGCCGAGCAGCGTCAGCATGATCCAGGGCGCCGAGCGCCGCGCTCGCATCAGCCGCGGCGCCCGGGACCGCCCGGTCTCCGTCACCACGGGCGCGCTCGAGCGCCAACAGCGGGCGTCGCTCGCACGCAAGCTCGCCCTCTTCGGCCCGCGAGCCGATCCTTTCTCGCTCGGCCCGCGCTCCGAGCTGCGGGGGCGCGCGCTCGACGACCTCGCCATCGTGCGCGGGCCGGCGTCCGCGCGGGCCGAGCTCGACGCGCCGGACGAGCTCGCGGCGGTCGACCCGGCCTCGGGCTTCGTCCCCGCCCAGCTCACCGGGCGGGTCCGCAGCGCTGCGCCGCGCAAGCGCGCGCTCGCGTATGCGGTCAACGGCCGCATCGCCGCCGTCGGCGAGACCTTCTTCCTGGCAGACGAGGGGGTCGAGCTGCTCTCCGGCCTGGTGCCCGCCTCGGCGTACCGCCGCGGCGCAAACGAGGTCGAGGTACTGGAGATCGGGGGCGGCGGGCTGCGGTCGCTGGGCCGCTTCGGGGCGCGCGCCGGGGCCTGAACCGCACGCACCTACCGGCGCGCGCAGAGCTCCCGCTCCGCCAACGGCGGCTCGGCGGCGAACCGCAGCGACCGCTCGCGGACCGCGTAGCCGATGTTGTCGATGAAGCGGCCGGCGTCCAGAGGAGCCGTCGTCACGGCACTCAGCTCGCGCAGCGGCGGACAGGCGAGCGCGCGCCGCGCGGCCTGTACGTTGGGGTTGGTGGCCAGCTTCCGCCTTCCGGCCTCGGTGGTGGGTACGGCGAAGCGGGCCAGCACCCACTCCCCTGGGAGGCTCTTCTCATGGCCGGGCTGAGCCGGACGCTGTGGGGGCAGGCGCAGGCGCGCGGCCAGCGGGTCGGCGAGGCCGAAGCGGTCCACGATGTGCACCCGGGGTCCCGCGCCGAGGCCGACACGCCCGATCGACCCCGTCCGCACGACCACCGGAGAGCCCGCTTCCGGCCGCGGCGCGACCCCCTCGAGCGGGACCGGGTGGGGCGATGCCCGGCTGAAGCGTCGGCGGTCCGGGGTCAATCCGAGCACCACCACGCGCCTCGACTCGGCAAGGGCGGCAAGCTCGCGGCCCTGGCGGACGTGGAGCCCCGGCCGCTGGGTCACTACAGCCGCGAAATCGCCGAGCGTGACCATGTCCCGGTAGCCCCAGGGCTCGGCGTAGCGGCGGCGCTGGTCGTAGACCTTGAGGGCGGTCGGGTCCTTGGGGTCCTCGGCGGGTGCCCGCAGCGCAAACGCGGCGACGACCGCCCACGGCACGATGACGGCCGCGAGCAAGGCGGTCGGCCACCAGCGCTTCGCGATCACGACGGCCACCGGCATGAGCACCGCGAACAGGCCGGGAAGGAGCATGCGGGCATGCATGTAGTCACCGCCGAGCCGCACGACGTAGAGGGCCTGAAGGAAGCCGGCGGCGATCGGCACGGCCACGAGCAGCGCCCGCTCGCGCTCGGAGTCCCGCCAGAGGCCGCGAGCGGACGCTGCCGCCCAACCGAGCAGCGCCGCGACCGGCAGCCACAGCGCGTAGGGGCCGAACAGGTTGACGAGGTAGCTCCATCCCCGGCTCCAGTAGGCGGCACCGGCCTCCTTGGCCAGAGCCGTGCTGGGGACGAGGCTGCCGAAGTAGCCCATGCGAAAGAGCTGGTAGACGAGCGGGATCGCCGCGGCGCTCGCGAGGAGTCGCAGCGCTCGCCCCGGCGACACCGGACGCTCGAGGATCGCCAATACGACGAGAAACGCCGCCGCGAAGATCGTGAGGTCGGGTCGCACGAGCGGCCCGAGCCCGAGCACCACCGCGAGCCCGTAGCGCGTCCGGCCGGGATGTCTCCTTTCGCCGCGGGAGGGTGATCCAAGGGCGACGAGTCCGAGGAAGGACCCTCCCAGCCAGGCGAAGACGAGGCCGGTCTCGAGGCCGGAGGTCGCGTAGTCCCAGAACGGAGGGAGTGCGGCGACGACCAGAGCGCCGAGCGGGAGCAGGAGCGCGCCGGAACGGGCTTTCGCCCCAAATGTCGGCGACCACAGCCGCCGAGCCGCGAGCACGGCCGCGAGCAGCCCGCCCACCGACAGCGCGAGTCCGATCGCGACCGACACCCATTCGAGAGCGACGCCCGCGGGCGCCACCGCCCGGGCGACCGCCAGCACTCCGAGCCAGAGCGGCCCGGTGTAGGCCTCGACCCGCTCGCCGACGTTGAACACCGGTCCGTTGCCGGCCAGTAGCTGGTCGACGACCCGGTAGTAGATGAAGGCGTCTTCGCTGCTCCACAGCCGCGACCAGGCGAGCACCGCGAACAGCCCCACCGGCACGAACGGCAGCAGGCGGTAGGCGCCCTGCCACGGCAGGCGCGGCCACTGAAGGCGCGGCGGAGGCCCCCCCAGCGCGCGTCGACGTGGGGTACCCGGCGCGAGCTCGCCCCCGTGCGGTAGCGGAGGAGTCTCTGTGGGGGGGCTCGCTGCTGACAAGGAGAGCGTCGGACGCAGGGCACTGCCGGCCGGCCGCAGCGCGGCGTGCGGCGCGCGGGGGAGCGGGCGGAAAGCCTACTCGCGCCAGGACAGGGCCTAGCCAAGCTGCATAGCGTCTCGCGCCTGCTATACGTCTTCGCTCTTCGCCCTCGCCGTTCGGCGCCCGGTTTTCGACGTACGCCCTGGGCCGCGCCCTCCTTCCCCAGGATGCCCCACGTGAGCGAACCCGCCGCCTCGCAAGCCGCTCCACGCCGCAGGCGCGGCCGACGGGTGGTGGGCGAAGTCTTGGGGCCGCACGGCGACTTCGGCCTCCAGAGGCCCCTCCTCGCCTTCCTCCACCTGACGGTCCTCTCTGCGCTTGCCGTCGCTGGACCGCTCTTCGAGCGACTGGGGAGCACTCCCGAGTTCTTCACCACGCGCGGCGCGGGGGCCCGGGAGGTGGTGCTCACCGCGCTTTCGGTGGTTCTGCTCCCACCGGCGCTGCTGCTCGTGCTCGCGCTCCTCGCCGGCCTGATCGACCGGCGCCTGCGATGGGGGCTCGCCCTCACCTTCCTCGGGGGGTTCGTCGCCCTGCTCGCGCTCGAGCTCCTCGGGCGGTTAGCCCCCGACGGCGGCCTCGGACTCGCCCTGGTGGCCGTGGCCATGGGGGCGGCGGGCGCGCTCGCCTACGCGCGCGTCGCGGGCCTGCGGTCGCTGCTCACCGTGCTGGCGCCCGCGCCGCTCGTCCTCCTCGTCCTGTTCCTGCTCGTCTCCCCCGTCTCGGGGATCGTGCTCGGCCACGGGTCCGAGGCTCGCGCCTCCGTCGGCGCGCAGGCTCCGGTGGTGATGATCGTGTTCGACGAGCTTCCGCTCACCTCGCTGCTCGACGACCGCGGAGAGCTCGACTCCGCGCGTTACCCGAACTTCGCCGCACTGGCGCGTTCGGGTACCTGGTTTCGGAACGCCACCGGCGTACACGACCGCTCGAGCAAGGCCGTGCCCGCCCTGCTCACCGGGCGCCAGCCCCGTCCCGGCGAGCTACCGATCGCCGCCGACCATCCGCGGAACCTGTTCACCCTGCTGGGCGGCTCCTACCGCATGGCCGTGTTCGAAGAGGCGACCGGTCTCTGCCCCGACGACCTCTGCTCGTCGCGAGGCGGTCGGGGCCGGGCCCAGGGGCGTACACGCTCCCTCGCCGCCGAGCTCGCCGTCGTCTTCGGGCGCCTCGTGGTCCCCGCGCGATGGCGATCGGCCCTGCCCTCAGCCTCCGATCGAGAGGGCTTTCCCGCACAAGGAGAGGCCACGGATGACGCCGAGTCCCCAGCGGGATCGAAGAACCGCCGTGGCCGCCGACGCGGGAAGACGGACGTCCAGGAGCTTCGGTCCAACATCACCAAGGACCTGCGCAGCGGAAGGCGGACCGCTCGCTTCGACCGCTTCGTCGCCTCGCTCGGGGAAGGCAACTCGACCCTCTACTTCGAACACGCGCTGTTTCCCCATACCCCCTTTCACCACCTCCCTTCCGGGAAGCTCTACGAGCTCGACCCGGAGGGCACGATCGAGGGACTCGTGCCTCCGAGCGGCACCGAGCCGCAACGCGATCGCTTCGCTGCGGGGCAGGGCTACCAGCGTCACCTCCTCCAGCTCGAGTTCTCCGACAGGTTGCTGGGGCGCGTGCTCGATCGCCTGCGTACCAAGGACGTCTTCGACCGTGCCCTGATCGTGGTGACAGCCGACCACGGCGCCACGTTCCAGCCCGGCGAGGATCGCCGGGCTGTCACTAAGCGCACGTTCGCCGACGTGGCCTCCGTCCCTCTCCTCGTCAAGGCCCCTCGGCAGCGCGGCGGAGAGGTCAGTGACGCCTACGTCCAGAGCACCGACCTGGTTCCCACGATCGCCGACCTGTTGGGGGCACGCCTGCCGTGGCGGGTCGACGGGCGCTCGGCCATGGATCCCGCCATGGCCCGCCGGGAGACCGTGACGATGGTGCAGGGCGCCGACCGTCGCTCGCGGATCAGCCGAGGGATCGACGACCGTCCGGTCTCGTTGAGCACCCGACGGCTCGAGCGACAGCAGGCGGCAGCGCTCGTGCGCAAGCGCGCACTCTTCGGCACCGCCTCCGACCCCTTTGGGCTCGGCCCTTACCCGGAGCTGCACGGAAGCTCGCTCGACCGGCTGTCGGTCGCCCGGGAACCGGCACCGGCGCGCGCCCGGCTCGACGCCCCGGAGGCGCTACGGGCGGTCGACCCGGGTTCCGGTGTCGTCCCGGCTCACGTCACCGGCCGGATCCAGAGCCGCGAGCCGCGCAAGCGGGCGCTCGGGGTGGCCGTCAACGGGCGACTCGCCGTCACGGCCGAGAGCTTCTTCGTCGGCGACAGCGGGGTCGAGCGCCTGTCCGTCGTCGTTCCGGAAGCGGCGCTGCGACCCGGCGCCAACCGGGTCGAGGTGTTCGAGATCGACCGGGGCGGCGGGGGCGGTCCCGTGTTGCGATCGCTCGGCCGCTTCGGTGGGCGGTAGGCGCTGTCGGAGCTACGCCCCGGACTTCCTGCCTAGGGGGCGCAGCCTCTCTCAGCCCGAGAGCAACAGTCGCAGGGGCTCCTCGACCGAGGACCCCAGCGGCACGCCCAAGACCAGGAACGCCGTAAGGCCGAGCGCCCCCCACCGCAGCCACCGGGCTTCGCCCAGCGCCGCCAGCGGAAGCAGCCAGGCGACATACCATGGGCGCATCCACAGGGCGGCCACGAACACGGCGAGCAACGCATATCCCGCGCCCGCGATCCAGTCCTTACCGCGCCAGACTCGCCAGAGGAGCAGGGCGACGGCCACGCCCGCGCTCGCGTTGACCACGGTTTGAACATAGTCCGGGAGGCGGGTCCCGAGTAGTTCGGAGACCCGGTACGGGACGCTCTGAGGCGACCTGTAGGGACCCGAACCGAGCGAGGACACGATCCCCGCGGTCCCCTCGCTCCCGAAGAGAAGCAGGGAGATCCCCAACACCAGCAGGACCCCCGCTGCGAGTCCGAGTAAGGCGGGGACTCGCCGGCGCTGTCCCAAGACGGCGAAGGGGACCAGGAGAGCAGCGGTTGCCTTGACCGCGGTGGCCGCGGCCAGGGTCGCGCCCGCGAGCCGTGGGCGGAGGGCTATCAGGAAGTAGACGCCGGCGGCGACCATCAGCGCCAGCAGAGCATCGTTGTGCGCCCCCCCGACGACCCAGACGAGCAGTAGCGGGTTGAGCCCGACGAACGCGACCGCCGCGGTGGAATCGCGGCCGAGCCGCTGAGCGCAGCGCCAGACGATCGCCATGAGGCCGAGGCTCGCCACCCCGGCCACCACCTTGAGGGCCCACAGCCCCCCGCTCACGCCCAGCGGCACGAGCGCGTAGGTGAAGGCCGTGAACAACGGGCC
>JAUJNZ010000006.1:0-7712 GCA_030447905.1 Thermoleophilaceae bacterium | reverse complement strand
CGGCGAGCATCACGAGCAGCAGGACGGCGAAGGCTCGGGGGCTGAGGTCGGGGCCGAGCCCCGCGAGCGGTCCGGCGAGCGCCCCCCCTGAGAACCGAAGCCGGTTGGCCGGTTGCCAGGGCGGGGATCCAGTGCCGGTGGCTATCCCCAGCCCCGCCAGGGCCAGCGCGAGCAGCGCGACCGCCCCGAGCCAGGGCAGACGCGACCGCCGGCTAGGACCGCCTCTGGCCCCCACAGAGCTCGGCCGCGGCCCGGATCGGGTCGGGGGAGAAGCGCAGCGACCGCTCGCGGACGGCAAAGGCCATGTTGGCGAGGAAGCGCCCGGCGTCGAGCGGTCCGGTCGTGGCGTCCACGAGCTCACGCAGTGCGCCGCAGGCGAGAGCCCGCCGCGCGGCGATCACGCGCTCGTCACCGGCCAGGATCCGCGCCCCGCGCTCGGTGGCCGGCACTCCGTAGCGTGCGAGCGTCCACTCCTCGGGCAGCGTCTTCTCGTGACCCGGCCGCCAGGCGCGCTGGGGCGACAGGCGCAGGCGGGCGGCGATCGGATCGGCGAGGCCGTTCTTGTCGGCGACGTGCACGCGGGGACCGGCCGCGTAGCCGACGCGACCGACGCTCCCGAGCCGCGCCACCACCGGCGGGAGGCCCGGGCGGGGGAGCGCCCAGTCGAGCGGCCGCGGCCGGCGCGAGCGCTCTCCGAAGCGGTTGCGGTCTGAGCTGTAGTCGAGCACCATCGCCCGCCGGCGCTCGGCCAGCTCGGCGAGCAGCAGGCCTTGGCGGCGGTGAAGCGCCAGCCGCCGCTCGGGCTGGGCCACGAGACCGTCGAGGGTGACCGGATGGCGGTAGCCCCAGAGCTCGACGATATGACGGCGCTGGTCGTCGACCTGCAGCTGCTGCTCGTCCTTCGGCTGCTCAGCCGGGGCGCGAAGGCCGACCGCGCAGACGAGCGCCCACGGCACGACGATCGCCGCGAGCACCGCCCCCGTGGCCCGGCGTCCCGGCACGATGACCGCCAGGGGCATGACCGCGGCGAAGACGCTCGGCAGGAGTAGACGGGCGTGCATGTAGTCGCCCCCCACGCGCACGACGTAGAGGGCATGCAGCAGACCGGCAAGCACGGGCGCTGCCACGAGCAAGGCTCGGCGGGTCTCGCCGCGGCGCCATAGACCACGCGTGGCCGCGGCCCCGTAGCCCAGAAGCGCGGCGAGCGGCAGCCACAGCGCGTAGGGCAGCGCGAAGTTGACGAGATAGCCCCAGCCGCGCGCCCAGAAGCTCTCCCCCGCCTCCTTGGCGAGCGCCGTGCTCGGAACCAGCGCTCCGAAGTAGCCCATGCGAAAGATCTGGTAGGCGAGCGGGATCGCCAGGGCGAGGACTATCAGCCCGGCCGCACGCCAGGGGGAGCGTGGGCGCTCGACCAGAAGGAGAACGATCAAGAAGGCCAGGGCGAAGATGACGAGATCGGGGCGCACGAGGGGGCCCAGGCCGATCGCCAGCGCAAGCGGGTAGACGGCGCGAACGCCCCGGCCCTCGCCTGCCCCGCCACCGCCCGACCGCAGGGCGAGGGTGACGAGGCCCAGGAAGGTGGCGCCCAGCCAGGCGAAGGTCAGGCCGGTCTCGAGGCCCGAGGTCGCGTAGTCCCAGAACGGCGGCAGCGCCACCAGGACGAGCGCCCCGAGGGGGAGCCCGAGCGCTGCCCGCGACGTGTCGTGCCCCCTGGAGGGCCGCCACAGCTCGAGCGCCGCCCACGTCACGGCGAGCAGCCCCGCCACCGACAAGACCAGGCCGAGCACGACGGCGACCCACTCGATGGGCGCCGAGGCGGGGACGAGCGCCCGTCCGAGGGCGAGCACACCGAGCCAGAGCGGGCCCGTGTAGGCCTCGACCCGCTCGCCAACGTTGAAGACGGGACCCTGGCCGTCGAGCAGGTTCTCCACCACGCGGTAGTAGATGAAGGCGTCCTCGCTCGTCCAGCGCCGTGACCAGGCGAGGAGGGCGAGCAGGACGACCGGGGCGAGCAGCACGGCCTTGCCGAGGGCGCCCGGCCCAAGCCACCGGCGCGGGGAGATCGCCTCAGGGCCGAAGCGCCGACGCCGGCCGGGCCCGACCGCGAGCGCGCCGCCGCGCGCGGCAGGGGGCGCTTCGGTGCTGGGGCTCGCGGGCGACAAAAGGGAGAGAGCTCGCGGGCGGGGGCGCACGGGCCTCATCGCGCCCTCGAGGCGAGAGGCGAGCGAGAAGCTTAGCCAGCGGGCGACCGCATCGAGCTCCTCGAGGTGCAAGGGCCGCCGTGATCGAGCGCGACTAGGGTGGCGCGGCCGTGCCTACCACCTGGCTCATCCTGCCCACCTATAACGAGGCGGGCACTGTCGAGGCGCTCGTGCACGCGGCGCTCCCTCGCCTCGCCGCGGCGACCGGCCCCGACGGGCATCGCATCCTCATCGTCGACGACTCCTCCCCCGACGGCACCGGTGCGATCGCCGAGCGCCTCGCCACCGAGCTCGAGGCCGTCGAGGTGCTCCACCGCTCGGCCAAGGAGGGCCTCGGGCGCGCTTACCTGGCCGGCTTCCGGCGGGCCCTCGACGCGGGCGCCGAGCTGGTCCTCGAGATGGACTCGGACTTCTCACACGATCCGGTCGACCTGCCCCGCCTCCTCGAGGCCAGCTGCAACGCCGATCTCGTGCTCGGCTCGCGCTACGTCGACGGCGGCGGGATCGTCAACTGGGGTCTTGGCCGACGGCTGCTGAGCCGTGGCGGGTCGTGGTATGCGCGCACGGTCCTCGGCGTGGCGGTTCGCGACCTGACCGGCGGCTTCAAGTGCTTTCGGCGCGAGGTGCTCGAGGCTCTCGATCTCGCGACCGTGCACGCCGGCGGCTACGGCTTCCAGGTCGAGCTGACCTACCGAGCCCTCCGGGCCGGCTTCCGGGTCCGCGAGATACCGATCGTCTTCCACGAGCGCCGCGCCGGGGCGTCGAAGATGACGGGCCGGATCGCCCTCGAGGCGGTGTGGAAGGTTCCGGCGCTGCGGTTGCGATCGGAGCCAAAGTCGCGAAGAAACCGGAGCGGCTGACTATTGCACGAGCCGTTCTCGGCTGGCCGGAGGTTCTCTAGGGCGCTACCCGCAGCACCGGCTCGTCGATGACCTCGCCGACGATCGCTGCGACCTCTTCCCTCGCTTCGAGCTCGTCCACGAGCGCCTCGACCCGCTCCGGCCCCACGGCGATCAGCAGGCCGCCGCTCGTCTGCGGGTCGTACAACGGCAGCAGCTCTTCCGCACCGACTCCATCGGCCACCACGTCGGCCTCCCGGTGCTCCCGGTTGGCGGCGAGCCCGGCCGCGTAGCAACCCTCGGCGGCGAGCTCCTGCGCTCGGCCCCACACCGGCACCGCCCCCCTGCGCACCTCCGCTCCGAGCCCCGCCCCGAGCAGCATCTCGCCGGCGTGGCCGAGCAGGCCGTAGCCCGTCACGTCGGTCGCTGCGGAGGGACCCACCGCCCGCATGGCGTCGCGGGCGCCGCGGTTGAGTCGCGTGGCCGCGCTGACCGCGTCTTCGATCTCCTCCTCGGCGACGAGCTCGCGCTTGAGCGCGGTGACGAGGATGCCGAGGCCAAGCGGCTTGGTCAGGACGAGCGCGTCGCCCGGACGGGCGCCGCGGTTGCGCACGATCCCGTCGGGCTCGACGAACCCGGTGACCGCGACCCCGTACTTGGGCACGTCGTCCTGGACCGAGTGGCCACCGAGCAGGCGCGCCCCCGCCTCCTCGAGCTTCGACCCGCCGCCGGCGAGGATCTCGCGCAGGACCTGAGGATCGAGCTCGCACGGGAAGGCGACGAGGTTGAGTGCGGTGAGCGGCTCCCCGCCCATGGCGTAGATGTCGGAGAGGGCGTTTGCGGCGGCGACCTGCCCGAAGCGGTAGGGGTCGTCGACGATCGGGGTGAAGAAGTCGACCGATTGCAGGAGCAGCCCGCCACCGAAGGCGACGTAGCCGGCGTCGTCGTGGCTCTCCATTCCGCTGGCGAAGCCGTCGGCGTCGGCGGGAGCAAAGCCGCTCAGGACCTCCTCGAGGTAGCGCGGGGTGAACTTCGAGGCACAGCCCGCCTTCTGGGTGAACTGGGTGAGGCGGACCTGGGTCTCCTGCGCCATGTGAGCCGAGGATACTCGGCGGCTGCGCCCGCCTCGGTGGGCGACTCTGCACCCGTGGGTCCGCTTTACTCCATGGTGGGTTTGTCGCCTACTCGCTCGGCTCGTACTTGAACGAGATGGCCAGGCGCACGCGGTAGTTGGTGATGGCGCCGTTCTCGATCGTCACGTCCTTGCGCAGGACCTCGGCGATGCGCAGGTCGCGCACGCTCTTGGCCGCGGTCTCGACCGCGGTGCGTGCGGCCGCTTCCCAGGACTCGGTGCTCACTCCGATCACCTCGGTGACGCGGTAGACGCTCTCCATGCCGCTCCTTTCTGTCGTGGAACCGTGGCCGTGCCGAGCGCACTCTGCCACGACGAGCTGGCGTGTGCGGCACGGCCCCGGGGCGCGCACCGAGAGCTCAGCCGAGCGCACCCTCCCGCCGGCGGCGCCTCAGCGTCGTCACGGCGAGCCAGCCGACGCCGGCCATCAGCACGAGAGGGATCGCCACACCGAGCCCGCGCACGAACAGGTTGAGTGCACCGACCAAGGTCCCCAGCGCATCGTCCAGGGCCTCGCCCGTGCTGCTCCCGGCACCGTCGGTGGGACCGACCCCGCCCTCGTCGGTCAGGGCGACCGACACGCGAGCAAAGTCCGTGCGCTCCTCGAGTCGCCGCCGGTCGCCTCGCAGGCCGCGGATCTCGGCCGACACCAGGTCGAGTTGGTCACGGAGGGCGCGGGCCTCGCGGTCGGTCCGGGCGCGTTCGAGTCGCGGCAGCAGGCTGCGACGCTCCCCGCGGGCGCCGTCGAGGCGATCCTCGGTGGTCGCGAACGGCTCGGTGAGGTCGTCGCCGGTCTGGCTCTGGGCCCTGACCGTGCCGAGCGCGGCCAGGTCGGAGAGTGTCGCCCGCAGCTCTTCGACCGGAGCACGCAGATCGAAGCTCCCGCCGGGGTCTTGGTCGTCCCCGGACGAGGTCCAGGAGGTGACCACGAAGCCGCGGTGGCGGTCGGTGACGGCGACGACGCCGTCGGCCACGGTGTCGACCCGCTCCTCGGGGACCTCGAGGGTCAGCGAGGCGGTGCGCTCGATGCGGCGCTCGGCTTGGCCTGGGGCGAAGCCGTCGGCGCCGGGCGCGCCCAAGCCCTCGACGGCCTGCGGGGCGGCGGACCGGGGGCTGGAAGCGGAGCTCCCGCCCTCTCCGGGAGCGACCATGGGCGTCGCTCCCCCGCCGCCGAGCCCGCCGCCGCCGATAGGCCCGTTGACCACGGCGAGCAGGCCCCCGCCCACCGCCAACGCGAGCACGGCGACGGCGATCGCTCCGAGCGCCCGGCGGTCGACCGCGCCGATTCCCGCGGCACGCCGGCGCCGGGCTCCCGCTCGCGGAGACCCGGGGACCGTCCCGTTCGCCTGCTTTGCCCCGAAGCGGGCCTCGAGATCTCGCTCGAGCTTCGCCTCGAACGCGACGCTCGGCTCGGGAGCACCCGCCCGCAGGGTCAGGGCGAGCCGGCCGAGCTGGCGCTCGCGCTCGTCTTCGCCCTCGGCCTGTCCGGAGTCGAGCGCCGCGTCCACGGTGGCCAGCGTCGCGTCCGCTCGATCCTGCTCTGCCCGGAGGCGATCAGAGCGCTTCACGGCAGGCCTCCCTCAGCTTTTCGATGGCTCGGTGCAGCCGCGTCCCCGCGCTCGACGCAGAGACGCCGAGCACGCGGGCGATCTCGACGTTCTGCAGGCCGGCGGCGAACTTGAGCGCGAGGAGGTCGCGCTCGCGCGGGTCGAGCGTGGCGAGCGCCGCGCGTACCGCCGTCCGCCTCTCCTCGTCCTCGATCTCGACCTCCGGTCCCATGCACCAAGGGTCTTCGAGGTCGGCTTCGCGCACGGCCCGACGCTTGCGCCGCCGCAGCTCGTCGAGCGCTGCGTTGCGGGCGATGCCGAACAGCCACGCCTCGGTGCTCCCGCGGCGCGGGCGGAAGCTGCTGCGCTTGCGGAAGGCGCGCTCGAAGGTTGGGCGGTCACCTCCTCGGCGGCCGAGCGGTCGCGCAGGATCGAGGCGACGTAGCCGTAGACCCGCCGCGAGGTGCGCCGGTAGAGGTCCTCGAAGCGTTCGGCGGACGAATCGCCGGCGGCGGAGTTGCGAAGCGGTTGCGCGATCGCTTCGGCCATGCACCCTTACTACGGGAGCGCATGGGATCCGTCACAGGTCAGACGGCGACGCCGGCGCCCAACGGTAGGATTCTCATCCGTCGACTTGAATCAGGAGGTAATGACCACCGACACGACCCGAGCGCCGAGCCAGAGCACCATCCGCGCAGACGACACGCGGGTCGCTCTTCCCATCTTCACGCTGCGGGAGACCGCCGCCTACTTGGGGATCCCCAAGTCGACGATCCAGCATTGGGCGAGCGCTCCAGAGGGCGGTGATGCTCTGATCACCCGCTTCGCGAGCCGAGGTCGAGACGCCAGCGTGCCGTTCATCGGCTTCGCCGAGGCCTACGTGCTCTCGGCGTTTCGACGCGCCGGGGTGCCTCTTCAGCGCATACGTCCAGCCGTCGAGGCACTCGCTTCGACGATTGGTATCGAGCATGCCCTGGCCAGCCACCGGCTGTATACCGATGGGGCGGAGGTCCTCTATGACTACGCCCTGGAACAAGAGGACGAGGGGCTCCTCCAGCTTTTCGTCGTTCGGACTCGGCAGCGGCAGTTCTCGGAAGTAGTCACGGGCTACCTCGGATGCGTCCGGTACGGCACGGATGGTTGGGCCTCCGCGGTCCGGCTCCCGGTCTATCGCCACGCGGCAGTGGCGGTGGATCCGCGGGTCGGGTTCGGCTTGCCTCTGCTCGTGCGTGGAGGTGCCCGAATCGAGGATCTGATCGACCGGTTCCAAGCTGGCGACGGCGTCGCGGACATCGCCGCGGACTTCGGCGTTCCCGAGAGGGAGGTCGAGGACGTGGTTCGTGTCGCGACGCGCGTCGCCGCTTAACGCCTCTGATCTTCTCACCTCCGTTCGATAGCCGGACGCGTGAACCGGCAACTCGAGTTCCTCGTCGATCGAAGTCTGGGTAAGAGCATCGCCGAGGGTCTTCGGGCGTACGGCGTCACAGTCCATACGCTCGCTTCCGTCTATGGAGAGCAGGGGGCTCAACAGCTCGCCGACGAGACTTGGCTGGACGACGCGGGAGAGCGAGGGTGGGCGGTGCTGACCAAGGACGATGCGATCCGTCGCCGCCCGAACGAGCGCGATGCGCTGATGGAGCACGGGCTACGCGTCTTCTGCATCACCAACGCTCAACTCACCGGCAGCGAGCAACTCGCCCGCCTGGTCGCCAACCTGGACCGGATCGTCCGCCAAGCCGAGACTCCGGGGCCGTACATCTACGGGGTCTACGGGGAGAGGATCGATCGACTCTGGCCGAGGTAGGTGGCTCGCTCACCGCTCGACTCGCGCGTCCCCCTCGCTGACCGGCTGCCCTCGAAGGCGAGCATGCGGTGTGGCGAGAGCGACTCGACGGTGAAGGGAGCGGCGACGGCAACGCTATTGCGCCGCCTGTACGAGCCTCAGGCGCTCAGCGTCAGCTTCCTCGGCCCCTGCCTGAACCCGGCCTCGACG
>JAUJNZ010000005.1:16779-216160 GCA_030447905.1 Thermoleophilaceae bacterium | reverse complement strand
ACCTGGGCGTCGAGCGACTGGAGCTCGGTCTGGACGCCGGTCTTGCGCTCGAGGGCGACGCGGGCGAGGTCCTCGTTGCCCTGGGAGAGCGCCTGGCGGGCCTGGGTGTCGAGCTTGACGACCTGGGCCTCCATCTTCTGCGATTGCATCTGGATCCGCTTCTTCGAGGTGGTGACCTCGGCGATCCCCTTCTTGACGTCCTGAAGCATCTCGACCTGCTTCTGGTAGCCGTACTCGAGCGTCTCCGAGGGATCCTCGGCGCGGTTTAGGAGCTTCGAGACCTTTGCCTTGACTACGGTCGAGAAGCGGCCTCCGAGGCCTGCCATGTGTGCGTCCTCCCTGCTCTGGGTCCGTTGGTGCTGTGACTCCTAGACTACTCGCCCGCCATGGACTCTCCACCGCGACCGCCGTCCGAGTCGGCCTCGGTGCTCACCCGGTGGATGGGCATCGCCGAGGCCAACATCGCCGGCAACGTCCACGGCGGCACGATCATGAAGCTCTGCGACGAGGTCGCGGGCATCGCGGCGATCCGCCACTCGGGCCGGCGCGTGGTCACCGCCGGGGTCGATCGCATGAACTTCCTCCACCCCGTGCTGGTCGGCGACCTGGTAATCGTGCGCGCCACCGTCAACGCCGCCTGGCGCACCTCGATGGAGGTCGGCGTGCGCGTTGAGCGCGAGCACGTCCGGACCGGCGAGGTCGAGCACACCTCGACGGCCTACCTGACCATGGTGGCGCTCGACGAGGAGGGGCGTCCGGCGGAGGTGACACCGATCGACGCCCAGAGCGCGGAGGAGCGACGGCGCGAGCGCGAGGCCGAGCTGCGGCGGCGCAACCGGTTGAGCGAGCGGCGGGAGATGGTGGGAAGTCGGGCTGCGCCGTAGCAACGGGCCGGCTCGATCGCAAGCGAGCATTTCGACGTCGTCGCCGACCCCGCTCAGGGCGCGGCGAGCGTGCCGGCCGGCGACGCCGGCTCGCCACCGGCCTCCGCCCGGTCGTCGTCTCCGGCGGCCCGCCAGAAGAAGAACCCGAGCGCCGCGAACATGATGACGAGGTCGACGACCATCATCAGCCCCCCGCCGATCTGCTGGTCGGCCATCGGGGTCAGCCCGTAGGCGGCCGCCGAGTCGCCGTAGAAGGCGCCATACGCGGGCGTGCGCATGGCCAGGAAGGCCATTCCCAGCATCATCCCGCCGAGGCGGGCGCCGAGCACGTGGCCGGCCTTCCACAGCTCGCCGCGCACGCGCCGGCGCTGCGGCTCGAGCGGCGCCCACCAGACGAGCACGCTGACCGCCACGAACGACCAGTGCTGGAGTGCGTGCAGCCACTCGCTGCGCAGCGCGCCGTCGAACAGGGGGCCGATGTGCCAGGCATAGAGCACGCCGATGTAGACCGGGACGGCCACGAGCGGCCGTCGCAGCGTGCGAAACGCGTGTCGCAGCGCTCCTCGGCGCGCGAGCGCCACCAGGAGCGGGCGCGGAAGGAGGAAGAGCAGCACAGGCGTCCGCAACCCGACGAGCATGAGCGGCGCCGCGAGGTCGGCGATCAGGACGTGTTGGGCCATGTGGGCGCTCAGGAGCTCGTCCGCGAGCGAATCGAGGGGGCCCAGGAGCGCTAGTGCGAGCAGCGCCACGCCCGCGTACCAGGCGGCCTGCTGGGCGCGCGGGATCGAGCGTCCGCGACGGCGCAGCACGATCACCGCGCGCGCGTAGAGCGCGACGGCAAGTAGCAGCGAGGCGACGGGCCCCGGATCGAGCTGCGCGCTCACGCCTCCATTGTGACCGGGTGGCGGCGGGGTGTCGGAACCGCGAGGTCGGTCCGGCGCCAGGGGTCGAGCGGGCCTTTCCACGGGCCTAAGCAAGCGTGTACTCGCCGTCGGTGCGGTCGCCGGGGTGCTGGCGATCTCGGCCGCCTGACGCACCTTCCCGTCCGGGCGAGACGGACGGTTGCCCCGGCGGGCCGACCCTACGCCGTCGCCACCGCCGGGGCCGCCTCGCCGAGCATGTCCCCAGTGGCCCCGCCGGGCGGCTGCTCGAGAACTTGCGCCGCCTCCTTGAGCCGCTCCGTGTACTCCTGGCGCTGCATGCGTGAGACCACGAGCCGCTGGATCTGAGCCGTGCCCTCGAAGATCTGGTAGATCTTGGCGTCGCGGAACCACTTCTCGAGCGGGCATTCGGTGGTCTGGGCGTAGGGGCCGACGAGGTCCATCAGCGCCGGGACCGCCCACATGGCCACATCGCCCGCCTTGAGCTTCGACATCGATCCCTGGCCGCCGGTCATAGCGACGCCGTTGCGGCCCATCCAGGCGGCGCGCCAGACCAGCAGTCGAGCGGCCTCGATCTCGGTCGCCACGTCAGCAAGGACCTGCTGCGCCCGCTGCTGCTCGAGCAGCGGCCCGCCCGCGTCGGACTCCATCTCGAGGTAGGCGAGGGTCCACTCGTAGGCGGCCTGGGCGATGCCGAGCGCCGAGGCGGCGACGAGCGGCCGCGTAATCTCGAAGGTGGCGAGCGCGCCCGACGCCCGGCCCGTCGACCGGCCCGCGCGAGCACGCTCGAGCTTGCGGTCGAGCTTGTCCATGCCGCCCAGCAGGAAGTCCACGGGGACACGGCAGTCGTCGAGCACGACCTCGGCGGTCTGGGAGGCGCGGATGCCGAGCTTGTCCTCCTTCTTGCCCTGCGAGAACCCGGGAGTGTCCCTGGGGACCACGAACGAGGCCTGGCCGCGGTGGCCGAGCTCGGGATCGACGGTGGCCACGACGACGGTTACGTCGGCGATGCCGCCGTTCGAGATGAAGACCTTCGTGCCGTTCAGCACCCACTCCTCGCCCTCGCGCCGGGCCGTGGTTCGCAACGACTTCACATCCGATCCCGCGCCGGCTTCGGTGACCGCGTAGGCGCCCAGCTTGATCTCGTCGCCCTCGCCATAGCACTCGGGGACCCAGCGACCGACCTGCTCGGGGGTTCCCGACGACGCGATCCCGGCGGCCGCCAGCGATGAGGCCGAGATCGCGAGCGCGATGCCGGCGCAACCCCAGTGGAGCTCCTCGGTGGCGAGCACCCCGAGCAGGCCGTCGGGGTCCGAGCCCATCTTCTGGATGAAGTCGAGGCCGTTGAGGTTCCAGTCGCGCGCGGCTCGGATGCAGTCCCAGGGGACCGACTGCTCACGGTCGTGCTCCGCGGCCACGGGTCGCACTACGTCGGCGGCAAAGCGCCGGCAGTAACTGCGGTATTCGAGTTGCTCGTCGCTGAGGCGGAAATCCATTTCGATCTGGCCTCCTGACTGCGCCGGGGGGTGAGTGAATGCGAGGAGAGGAACGGCGTGCATACGATTGACTGACCAGTCAATCTGTCGACAGGATACCGCTTCGCCCCGCGGCAAAGCGAAGGCTCACGCCCGGTGACGCCGACCTGCGCCGACCCGCTCGATATGGTGGCGGGCGTGCTGCGGGTGCGCGCCTCCCTCCTCGTCCTGCTCTTGGGTCTCCTCGCCGCGGGCTGCTCGCTCGGCGACAGCCCGGGCACGGCGCCCTCGTTCACCGCCGAGGGCGGCGACTCGAGCTCGCTCGAGGGCCTCGAGCGCTTCTCGCTCCTGTCCCTGGCGACCGCGAACACGACCCGCCTCGGAGGCCGCGACGCCGCCGACGACGCGGCCGCCGCCGCGGTCGCCTCCTACCCGGGGACGAGCGACCAGAATCGCCCGAGCGCGGTCATGCTCGTCGACCGGGACAACTGGCAGGGGGCCGTGGCCGCCTCGGTCCTGAGCGGACGGCCGATCGGCGCGCCGATGCTCGTGAGCGACGGCGACGAGCTGCCCGAGGTATCCGAAGCGAGCCTCGAGCAGCTCAACCCCACCGGCTCGGATCTATCGCGCGACGCGCAAGTGATCAAGATCGGATCCGATCCCCCGACGCCCGAGGACTTCCGCACCGCTCTGATCGGCGGCGACGACCCCTACACGCTGGCCGCCGCGGTCGACCGCTTCTCGACTGTGGCGCGGGGCGAGCCCTCGGCGAACGTGATCGTGGCCTCCGGCGAGCAGCCCGAGTACTCGCTGCCCGCCGGAGCATGGGCGGCCCGCTCGGGCGACTCCGTCCTGTTCACCGAGCAGGACCGGCTACCGCCACCGACCGAGCGTGCCCTCGCCGCCCACGAGCGCCCCAACATCTACGTTCTCGGGCCCGAGGAGGCGGTAAGCCGCAAGGTCTTCGACAGTCTGCGCCGGCTCGGTAACGTGCGCCGCATCGAGGGACCCGACCCGGTTCAGAACGCCGTCGCCTTCGCGCGCTATCGCCAGGGGGACTTCGGGTGGGGCGTGGTCGTGCCCGGCTTCCAGTTCACGCTCGCCAACGCCGACCGCCCGCTCGATGCCGCCGCGGCGGCGCCGCTCGGGACCAACGGCGTCTTCGCCCCGCTCCTGATCACCGACAGCGCCGACACGCTTCCCCGTCCGGTCGAGAACTACTTCCTCGACGTGCGTCCGGGCTTCGAGGAGGATCCGCGCACCGCGGTCTACAACCACGTCTGGCTGCTCGGCGACACCTCGGCCATCGGGCCGCAGGTGCAGGGTCGCCTGGACGAGATCGCCCGCCTGATCCCCGTCCAGCTCGAGGGCGAGGACGCGCCGGCCGAGCCGGGGCAGGCCGCGCCGCCGCCGACGAGAGCCGAGCCGCAGCGGCCGCCCAGAGACGAGCCGCGGCCGAGGTCCAGAGGCGAGCGCCGGCGGACGCCCGAGCCGATCCCGGGCCGGGGCCCGCGGGGCAGAGACGATTGAGCGCCCTCGGCGCCCGGGACCCTGACCGATGAGCGAGTTCGAGCGAGCGGATCGCCTCGAGCGGGAGCCGACGATCGAGGACGTGCGCCAGCTGATGGGCGCCTCCACTCCCCACTTCGCGTTGCACCTGCGCAACCGCATCCGCCAGCTCATCGAGCCATTGCCTGAGGGACATCCGGTCCGGCTCGAGGGCGAGCGGGAGATCAGGCGGCTCGATCACATCGCAGTGGAGGGAGAGCATCGGGGGACACAGAGCGAGGGGCTGCTCGAGATGCCGAGCCTGCGAACGGAGGAGTAAGGCAGAGCACGTCGGTCAGGCCCCCGGTCGGACAAGCCGAAAGGTGCTTCGGCGCCGCACTCAGCTGTCTTGCCCGCCCCCGCGCGTAGTCTGCGGGCAGGCGATGCTCGCCCGGTCGATGAGCCACCCGCTCGGGCCGCCGCGCGCCAGGCTGAGGGTGCCCCGGCAGCGGTCGACGCCGTCGGTGTGGGTGGCCACGGTCCGAATGGCGACCTCGGGGGACTCGCCGGCAGGCGAGACGACCTCGGCCTGTTCGAACTCGATCTTCTCGAGGCCGCCCTGCTCCCGACGGAACCCCTCGAAGGTCCCGATCTGCTCACGAAAGCCGGGGCCGGCGAGCGCCCAGGCCCCGGCGTAGTCGCCCGCGGCCGCGCGCTCGTAGAAGCTCGTCACGGTCTGCGCCGGCGCGAGCGCGGTGGTGGGGGCGCCCCGCTGGGCGGAGGCGCCGTCCGACCGCGGGCGGTCGTTCCCCTCCTCCGGGCTCTGCGTCTGCCCGGCGCCGCCGCCGTCGCTCGCCTGCTCGCCCTCGCTTCCGCCGCTCGCCACGATCGCCGCCACGGCCACCAGCGCGAGAAGCACCACGACGGCCGCGGGTGCCAGCCAGGCCCGTCGGGCTCGGCGCCGCTCGAGCTGCGGAGGAGCAGGCGGCGTTTGCGGCTCTGGCTCGGCGGGTGCCGGGACGGCGTCGCTCGCACCGTCCTCCGCGGCCGCGGGGCCCGGCGCCGGGGCGGTCTCTTCGGCCCACTGGGTGGCCTCGGTCGGGGTTGCGCCCGCACCCAGCTCGGCGGACAGCCGCTCGACGAGCTCGCTCGCCGACCGCGGCCGCTCCGCTGGGTCGGCGGCCATCGCCGCGCTCAGGACCTCGGCCACCCCGGCGGGGGCCTCGGGCCAGACCTCGCGCAGGTCGGGCGGCGGCTCGGTCGCCACCCGGGTGGCGATCTCCATCGGCGAGCTGCCCGGCCGCGCCTTGCGCCCGGCCAGCGCCTCGAAGGCCACCGCGCCGAGCGCGTAGACGTCCACCGCCGGCCCGACGTCGCGGCCCTCGAGCTGCTCGGGGGCCATGTAGGAGGCCGTGCCGAGCACGGTCCCGGTGCGGGTGATGTGGGTCGCACGCTCGACGGCGAAGGCGATGCCGAGATCGGCGAGCTTGGCCGGAGCGCCCTCGCCGAGCAGGACGTTCGCGGGCTTTACGTCGCGGTGGACGATCCCCTGCGAGTGGGCGTAGTCGAGCGCGTCGGCGACCCCGCCGAGCACCTCGAGCGCCCGTTCGGGCGCGAGCGCCCCCTCGCCTAGGGCCTGAGCGAGGGTGGGCCCGTCGACGTACTCCATGACGATCAGGACGCCCTCGGGGTCGATCAAGGTGTCGTAGATCGCGACCAGGTTGGGGTGGTTGAGCGACGCCCCGAGCCGGGCCTCGCGGTCGAAGCGACGGGCCATGTCGTCGGGGCTGTCGGCGTGCAGGCGCTTGACCGCCACCTGGCGCCCGAGGCGCTCGTCCTCGGCCAGGAAGACGGTCGCCATACCGCCTGCACCCAGGCGGCGCACCACGCGGTAGCGATCGGCGTAGCGAAGGGTCCCCGCCGGACTGCTCATCCGAGCTGTTCTCCCCCCCGACCGAGGGCTGGAAACGGCCGCGGGCAGGCGCGCGGTCGGCCTCAGATCCGCTGGAGCAGGGTCCCGGTGCCGAGACCCCCGCCGCAGCACATGGTCACGAGGCCGATCTCCTTGTCGGCGCGCTCCATCTCGTGCAGGAGCGTGGTGATCAGGCGGGCGCCGGTCGAACCGAGGGGGTGTCCGAGGGCGATCGCGCCCCCGTTGACGTTGACGCGGTCCATGTCGGGCTCGAGCTCACGCCGCCAGGCCGCCACCACCGAGGCAAAGGCCTCGTTGATCTCGACGAGATCGATGTCGTCGATGATCATCCCGTTTCGCTCGAGCAGCTTACGCGTGGCCGGGATCGGCCCGGTGAGCATGATCACGGGGTCGACGCCGACCGTGGTCTGGTCGAGGATCCGCGCGCGGGGCTCGAGCCCGAGCGCCTCGGCCTTCGAGCGCTCCATGAGCAGCACCGCGGCCGCTCCGTCGGAGATCTGGGACGAGTTGCCGGCTGTTATGCGCCCGTCCTCCCTGAACGCGGGCTTCAGCTCGGAGAGCTTCTCGAGGGTCGTGTCGGGGCGGATGCCCTGGTCGACCAGGTAGGTATAATCGCCGTTGGCCGCGAACGGGATGACCTCGCGTTCGAAGCGCCCTTCCTCGGTCGCCTGGTGGGCGAGCCGGTGCGAGCGGAGGCCGAGCTCGTCGAGCTCGGAGCGGGGGATCTCCCACTGGTCGGCGATCATCTCGGCGGAGAAGCCCTGCGGGACGAGGTCGTACTTCGCCATCAGCTCCGGCGGCCACGGCCAGCCGACGTCGTCGACCCACTTGCCGCCGACCCCCATGGGGATGTGGCCCATGTGCTCGACCCCTGAGCCGATGACCGCGTCGTGCACGCCCGCGGCGATCAGGGCGGCGCCGAAGTTGACCGCCTGCTGGGCCGAGCCGCACTGGCGGTCGATGGTGGTGGCCGGGGTCTCGACCGGGAGCCCGGCCTGCAGCCAGGCGTTGCGTCCGACGTTGAACATCTGCTCGCCGTACTGCTGCACGCAGCCGGTGACGACGTCCTCGACCTCCTCGACCGGGATGCCCGACCGCTCGATCACCTCCGTGTAGCACTTGGCGAGCAGCTCGTTGGGATGGGTGTCCCTGTAGTAGCCCTTCTCGGGGTGCCCGCGGCCGACGGGAGTGCGCACGGCCTCGACGACGACGACCTCCCGGCCCTCTTCGTTGTGCATGGGCATGGCCGCTTCCCTTTCGGCTGATCTGCTCGGTGACTGGTCGTTTCCCCGCCCGCGCGGAAGCCTATGTGTAGCCTACCGGCCGCCTTGACTGACCAGTCAACCAAACTCCCCCGAGCGGCTCGGGGTCGTCGGTAGCGGGACGATCGCCTGCGGCCTGGCGAAGCTCGCCGCGGCCCACGGCCAGGTGGCGCGGCTCTACGCCCGCACCGCGGAGTCTGCCGAGCGTGTCCGGGGCGGCTCGCCGACTGCGGAGCGGAGGTCGTGACGGAGGTCGACGCGCTCGCCGACGCCAGCTTCGTGGTCGAGGCGATCCTCGAGGAGGAGGGGGCCAAGGTACAGACCTACCGCCGGCTCGCGGCCGCCCTGGCCCCCGATGGGATCCTCACGAGCTCGACCTCATCGCTGTCGATCTCGAGGCTCGCCGAGGCGAGCGGACGGCCCGACCGCTTCGCGGGCTTTCACGTCTTCAACCCGGTCGAGCGCATGAAGCTGGTCGAGCTCGTCTTCCCGCCGGCGGCAGCGAGGAGACCCGCGCGCGGGCCAGGAGGCTCGCCGAGGCGCTCGGCAAGACCGGCGTCGAGGTGCCGGACACGCCGGGGTTCGTGGTCAACCGCCTGCTCTTTCCCTACCTCTTCGACGCGGTGCGGTGCTCGAGCAGGACGGCCTCGCCCCGAGCGACATCGACGCCTGCATGCGCTTCGGAGCCGGTCATCCGCTCGGCCCCCTCGCCCTGCTCGACCTCGTCGGCATCGACGTCTCGATCGCCATCGGCGAGTCGATCGGGGCCGCCGTGCCCGAGCGCCTATACCGGATGGCCGAGGAGGGAAAGCTCGGGCGCAAGGTCAAGGCGGGTTTCCTCGAGTACTAGCCCGCCGGCTCTCCGGTGGGCCCGCGCGCCGGCATTCCGCAGGCGAGGTCCCACACCACGTCGGCCTCGCCGATCCCCTGCACGCTCGCGAGCTCGGCCACCCGGTCCCAGGGCAGTGCCGCCTCGGGCAACTCGTCCCAGCGCGCGAGCTCGAGCGCCTCGCGGGCGGCCGTGAGCATCGGTCCCGTCACGCCTTGGGCCTCGATCAGGCCGCGCAAGGCGTTGCGCTGCGCGTCGCTGAGCCGGATGGACCACACGGCAAGACCTCCTCGGACGGGACGGTTACTTGCCGGGGGAACGTACCCCCGCGACCGGACGGACCGCCGGCTTCATCAGCCTCCCTCGCGGAGACCCTCGGACGGTGACTCCGTCACGCCCTCGACCGTTGCCCGCTCCGCCTCGGCCACGCCGTTCGGTCCGCCGGCTGCGGTCCGCCGCCCCGGCTCGTGATCCCGGATGCGGACCGCCTCGACGCGGTTCTGGCGCACCGACTCGATCCGCAGCGAGTAGCCGTTGGCCCACACCATGTCGCCGCGCTTGGGGAGCCGCCCGAGCGCGTCGAAGACGAACCCGCCGACCGAGTTGAAGGCGTCGGAGTCGACGTCGAAGTGCATGCCGTAGTCGTCGAGATCGGTGATCGGAATGTGGCCGCGCACGTACCAGTCGCCGTTGGTGAGGCGCCGAATCCCGGCGGCGGCCGGATCGGTCTCGTCGGCGATCTCGCCCACGATCTCCTCGATGATGTCCTCGACCGAGACGATCCCCGCGGTGCGGCCGTACTCGTCGACGACGACGGCGACCGAGACCCGCTCGCGCTGGAGGTCGGCCAGCAGGTCGTCGAGGGCCTTGGTCTCGGGGACAATCAGCGCATCCTTGACCGACGCCTCGACCGACGCCTCGGGGCCCTCGCCCATCAGCCGCCGCACGAGGGAGTTCGAGTGGACGATGCCGCGGATGCGGTCGGTGTTGTCCTCCTCGGTGACCACCAGGCGCGTGTGGCCCGATTCGACGCAGCGCTCGAGCGCGCTCCGCACCCCCTCGGCCACTTCGACGGTGACCACGGCGGGAATCGGGGTCATGACCTGGCGGGCCTGCTGCTCGTGGAGATGAAAGACCCCCGAGAGCATCGTCGCCTCGCCGGGGTCGAGCGTGCCGCCCTGCATGCCGCGGGCGATCAGCATCTTGACGTCCTCCTGGCCGGCCGGTTCCTCGAGCTCAGCTTGAGCGTTGACCCCGACGAGCCGGAGGAGTCCGTTCGAGGTCACGTTGACCAGCCAGATGAACGGCCTCGCCCCGATCCGAAACCATTCGAGCGGACGGGCGATGATGCGCGCGGTCGCCTCGGCGTGGGTGATCGCGTAGATCTTCGGGACCTGCTCGCCGGCGGTGATGTGGGCGAAGGTGGTAAGGAAGTAGGCGATCGCGAAACCGAGGATCCCGCCCGCCACGCCACCGAGCGCCCCCGCGAACGACTCCTGAAGGCGCTCGCCGATGGCCCGCTCGCCGAGGAAGCCGATGGCGATCGAGGCCAGCGTGATCCCGACCTGGCAGGCCGACAGGTACTCGTCGATGCTCTCAATCTGGCGGACAGCCAGCGGCGCCCCGCGCGCGCCTTCGGCGGCGAGGGCCTCGACGCGGTCGCGGCGCGCGCGCACGAGCGCGAACTCGGCGGCCACGAACAGTCCGTTGAGGCCGACGAGCGCGACCAGGGCGAGGATGAGGAGGGCGCCCGTCAGGTGCGTCGCCCGTGACGGGGGCTACTTCGAGGGTCGTCGTCGCTCATGCGCAGACCCTGCGGACGGTACCAGAGGCCCGCGACGGGCCCACCGCCCCGCAAGGCTCGGCCACGCTCGTCGTCGCTCTCGAAACCCCTCCCGCCGCCGCCGTGGGACCTCAGAAGCCAACCTCGTCGCCAGCGGCTTCGTCGCTCACCGCCTCGATCTCGCCCGCGAGGTCGAAGTCGGCGCCGGTGATGCCGCCCTCGCTGTGCGTCGAGAGCGACACGGTGACCTTGTTCCAGGAGATATCTAGGTCGGGGTGGTGCCCCATGTCCTCGGCGGGTGTGACCAGGCGTTTGACGAACTCCACCGATCCCACGAAGTCGCCGAACGAGAACCGCTTGCGGATCGAGTCGCCCGAGCGCTCCCAGCCCTCGAGATCCTCGAGCCGAGCCTGGATCTCCTCGTCAGCCATAAGTGCCATCTATCGTTCCTCCCGTGCGGATCGCGAGCCTCGTCCCCTCCGCCACCGAGATGCTCTTCGCGCTCGGCCTCGGGGACGACGTGGTGGGGGTCACCCACGAGTGTGATCATCCCCCGCAGGCGGCGGATCTGCCACATCTCACCCGCACGGTCATCCCGCCCGGCCTCTCCGCCGCCGAGATCGACCGCGCGGTGCGGGAGCGCACCGAGCGCGGCGAGGCCCTCTACGAGCTCGACACGAAGCTCTTGCGCGAGCTGGAGCCCGACCTGATCGTCACGCAGGAGGTGTGCGAGGTGTGCGCCGTCGCGGTCGACGAGGTGCGAGCGGTCGCCGCGGAGCTGCCGTCCCCCCCGCGCGTCCTCTCGCTGGACCCCGCGACGATCGGCGAGGTCCTCGCGGGGATGCGCGAGCTCGCCTCGGCGGCGGGGGCCGAGGGGGCCGGAGACCGCCTCGGCCGGGACGCCGCCGACCGCCTCGACCGCGTGGCCGAGGCGGTTGCCGGCGAGGAGGCGCCCCGCGTCGCCTGCCTCGAGTGGCTCGACCCGTTCTTCGTCGGCGGCCACTGGGTTCCGCAGATGGTCGCGCTCGCGGGCGGCGAGGACGTGCTGGGTCGCCCCGGCGAGCGCTCGCGCGTCGGCGAGCCGAGGGAGCTCGAAGCGGCGCGGCCCGAGATCGTCATCGCCATGCCGTGCGGCTATGACACCGAGCGCTCCGCTCGCGAGGTGCGCGATCACGCCGAGCGGATCGCGGGCCTGGGGGCCGGCCGGGTCGTGGCCGTCGACGCCGCCGCCTACTTCTCCCGGCCCGGGCCGCGGCTCGTTGACGGGGTCGAGCTGCTTGCTCACGTCCTGCACCCCGATCAGGTCGAGGCACCGCCGGAGGGACGCCTCGTCGAGCTCGTGCCCGGATCGCGAGCCGAGCTCGGGGCGCGTTTCTAGCCGGCGCCCGAGATCGCCAGCGACCCCGCGACCGCGAGGCCGCCCAGCGCGGCCACCGCCGCGGCTGGCACGACCGCCGGCACGCGCACCCGGTCCCCGATCTCGAACAGGAGGAGGGCCGCGAGCGCCCCGCCCACGAGCCCGCCGATGTGGCCGCCGATCGAGATTCCCGGTATCAGGAAGGTGATCGCGAGGTTGAGCCCCAGCCAGATGCCGAGGCCGCTCTCCATCGGGCTGATGCCGCGATTGCGCATGACCACGATGGCCGCGCTCATCATGCCGAAGACCGCCCCGGAGGCGCCGATCGTGAAGCCCGTCGGCTGAAACAGCAGCGCGCCGAACGACCCTGCGAGCAAGGACACGAAGTAGATGAGAGCAAAGCGCAGCCGCCCGACCGCCGGCTCGAGCAGGCCGCCGAGGATGTAGAGGGCGAACATGTTGAACAGCAGGTGCAGGGGGTTGCCCGGTGCGTGCAGGAAGCCGGCGGTGACGATGCGCCAGACCTCGCCCGAAGCGACCGTCTCACGGGAGACCGCGCCGTAGCCGATCAGAAGCCCCCCTCCGAGGAACACCGCGAGCGCCACCAGCACGTTGACGCCGATGAGGGCGTAGGTCAGCGTCGGCTGGCGTTCTAGCGTTTGCAGGCTGCGCACCTGGGTGCGGTCGCGCGCGCACTCCGGGCAGCGCATGCCCACGGGCGTCGTCGTCATGCAGTCGGGGCAGATCGGGCGCTCGCAGTTGGAGCAGGCAACGCCGGTCTCGCGGTCGGAATGCCGGTAGCAGGTCGGCATGGCTCAGACGATATCGGCGCCCGAGGCGGCTCGGGGCGGGCGCCCGGCCCCGACGGACGGCGAGCTCTGCCTCAGCGCGCGAGGCGCCGCCGCACGCCCCGCACCACCTCACGCGCACCGCGGTCGAGCCCGCGCATACCCCCGACGCCGCCCCGCGGTCGCTCGCGCGTGTGGCGGCGGGCGCGTACCAGCACCAGCCCTCCCGCCGCCACGCCTCCCACCGCGACCGCGGCCACCGGACGCACCCAGTTGCGGGGGTCGCGCATGGCGCTCAGCTCCCAGTCGGCGAGCTCCTCCGCCGCCGCGCCGGCGACCAGCGCCAGATGGCGCTCGACTCGATCGGCGAGGCCGCGCGGCGGCTCGACCGGAGCGAGGGCGTAGCGCAACAGGCGCTCGGTGTCGCTCAGCTCAGCCATGGGTCGCCAGCGCCCCCTCGAGCTGCTTGATCGCGCGGTGGAGCAGCACCTTGGTCGCTCCCTCCGAGCGCCCGAGGGCTCGCGCGATCTCGCGGTTGTCCATGCCGAGCGCAAAGCGCATGATCAGGGCCTCGCGGCGGTCGTCGGGAAGAGCGGCCACACCCTCGAGGACGTCGCGCAGCTCTTGGCGGCCCTCGACGAGCCTCGCCGTCTCGTGCAGCGCCGCGACCGGGGCGGCATCGTCGAGGTTGGTCTGCGGGCGTCGCGAGCGATCGCGGTAGTAGTTGGCGGCGAGGTTGTGGGCGATGCGGATGAGCCACGGCCGCAGGGGACGGCCCTCGGCCTCGCGCCGGGCGCGCTCGAAGTGCCGCCAGGCCTGGAGAAAGGTCTGCTCCGTGAGGTCCTCCGCGTCGTGGTGGTTGCCGATCCGGTAATACGCATAGCTATAGACGTCGCGCAGGTGAGCGCGATAAAGATCTGTGAACTCGGCGTCGAGCTCCGCCTTGCCGTCGAGGCGCTCCACCCATCTGGACCTACCCCGCGCTGGCTCAGGCGACGCTCCTCTGCCGGTCGGCCGCCCCGCTTCCGAGCTCTTCGATCCATCGCTCGGCGGTGGTCTCGCCCGCCACGAGCGCGGCCAGCCCGCGCGTCGTCGGGCACTCGATGCCGGCCCGCTCGAGCGCGTCGACGAGCAGCGGGACCGCGTCGAGCGACTCGGCGGCGCACCCGAGCACGCCCGGCACCTGATCGGCGGGTAAGCCTTCGGCCAGGAGCTCGCCCGCGCGCCGGTTGCGACTGCCGGCCGCGAGCGCGGTTCCGACCAGGTCGCCGACCCCGGCGAGGCCCACGAGGGTCTCGGGTCGAGCCCCCGCTTCGATCGCCAGCTCGTAGGCCTCGGCGAATACCCGTCCGGCCGCGGCTCCGGCGCCGTTGTTGCTCACCGCGGCGGCCACCGAGGCGGCGAGCGTGGCGGCGTTCTTCGCGCATCCGCCGAGCTCCGCGCCGACCACGTCGTCGGTCTGCTCGACGTCGAGCCCGGCTCGGGCGAGGATCTCGGCGAGCTGCGGGCGCAGATCGTCGTCGGCGGAGGCGAGTACCACCGCGGCACCGTGGGCGACCGCCTCCGCGGCGTGCGCGGGTCCGCCGAGGTAGGCGACCGCGCGCGCGGCGACGCGCGCCTGCACGTAGCTTGTCGGGCGAGCCCCGAGCGGCGCAACCAGCCCTTTGGCGAGCACCAGCACGGCGCTTCGCCCCCCGACGCGCGCTCCGATCCGGGCGACCACCTCGGGGACCTCGCGGGAGGGGACGGCGAGCACGAGGAGGTCGATTCCGCCGTACTCGATCTCAGCGGTCGTCGCCACGCGCACGCCCTCGGGCAGCTCGACGTTGGGCAGGTAGGCCGCGTTCGCGCCGTCCTCGCGCAGGCGCGCGGCCTGATCGGCGCGCCGGCAGCCGAGCTGGACGTCGAGCCCGGCGCGCGCGAGCAGCACGGCGAACGCGGTTCCCATCGCGCCCGCCCCGACGACCGCGGCGGTACGCAGCGGAGGGAGGCCGCCGAGCCACTCCCACTGCAGCTCGACGCACGGCCAGACGCGCTCGCCGAGCTCGGCGGCGAGCCGCGAGGAGGGCCGCTGGATGCGCGGGAAGGTGAGGGGGCGCCCGCAGCGGACGCGGATCTTGACGGGGCGGACCACCCATCCTCGCCGTGCCCGCTCGGAGCCGAGCACCGCGATCGGGACGACGGGCGCTCCGGTCTCGAGCGCGAGCCGGCCGACGCCGCGACGGGGGCGCCGCAGCGACCCGCGGCGGATGCGCCTTCCCTCCGGGAAGACGACGACCGCCTCACCGCGCTCGAGCAGCAGCCGGGCGGTCTCCATGGCGGTTTCGTCCGACTCGCCCCGACAGACGGGAAAGGCGCCGAGCGCGTTGAGCATCCGGCCCACGAGGCGCCGGTCGAAGAGCTCGCGCTTGGCCATGAAGTAGATCGGGCGGCGAGCGCAGCACGCTATGAGCCACGGGTCGAGGAAGGAGCGGTGGTTGGCGGCGAGGAGGACCGCTCCACGCGCGGGGATGTGCTCGCGCCCCGTGCGCCCGAGCCGAAAGAGGAGCAGGATCGGCGGCCGCAGGAGCAGGTGGGCGAGCAGCAGGAGCGGCCGGTTGACGCCGCGGCGGCGGGTGCGCTCGTGGTGGCCTTCGAGATCGCGCGTGGACGTCCGGTTGGCCTTCCGCGCGGGCTCGCGGAGGGGCGCGCTTGGGGTCGGGTCGGGGCGACGGGGCATCGAAGGTGAGATGGCGGCCAGGCGCGCCCGATCACGTCGGGCGCCTCCCTTGAAACCTGGCTTCCGACCGTGGTACCCCCCCGGGCGGGGGCGGTTACGCCGCGGTCCGACCCGCGCGAAGCTCGTTGCGCGACCGCGACACGCCCGTAAGGCGGCCCGCGCGGTAGGCTGCCGCCATGGACCTCCGCCGCAGCCTCAACGGGGCCCTGGCGGGCGGCCTCGCAGCGGGAGCCTGGGCCGCTCAGCAGCCGCTCGACAAGCGCGTTGGCGGGTCGGCCTACGACGATGTGGAGCTACTCGGGAAGGCCGTCACGCGGGGTACGGGCTGGCCCCTCGTCGGCGCCGCCCTGCACGTCGCCAACGGCGCGCTGTTCGGCGCGGTGTACGCCCAGCTGCGACCGTTCCTCCCCGGCCCACCCGTCGCCCGAGGCGTGCTCGCCGGCATGGTCGAGCACTTCGGCCTGTGGCCGCTCGTGACGCTCGTCGACCGCGTCCACCCCGCTCGCGACGAGATCCCGGTCCTCGCGGGCAACCGTCAGGCTCACGCTCAGGCCGTGTGGCGGCATGCCTTGTTCGGGGTCGCGCTGGGACTGCTCGAGGCCCAGCTCAACGCCGATCGCCACGTCGAGCCGCCGGAGTACGACTTGTCCTCGAACGGCTTCGGCGACATCGAGGCGGCGGTCGGGGCCGCCGGCGCGGCCGGAGCCTCGTCGCCGTCGCCGCCCCCCGCATCCGCGCCTTAGACTCGCGAGCGAGTGCCGGAGTAGCTCAGCTGGCAGAGCAGCCGCCTTGTAAGCGGCAGGTCAGGGGTTCGAATCCCCTCTCCGGCTTGGGTCGTCACGTGGCGCTCAGAGCCGACTGATCACCTCGGGCGCGGGCTTGCGCCGCGCCCGGCGGATCCACTCCCGCGGGGAGCGGTCCTCGGGCCGGTAGGCGCCGGCGGGAAAGCCGAAGGAGATCACGATCGCCGGCCGCTCCCCCTCCTCCAGAGGTACGAGCTCCCCGAACCGCTCGCGGTCGGCCACGCCGTTCGGGCACGAGCCGACGCCGTCGCTGAGGGCCGCGATCATCATGTTCTGAGCGGCACGCCCAGCATCGAAGTCGCCGGTGGCGCCGCCGGCTACGACGATCGCTACCGCGAGCGCCGCCCCGAGCAGGTTGTCGGGCTCGTAGACCGTGTCGGCGACGGCGTCGCGGATCTCGCGGCTCTCGAGCGCTAGAAAGCGCCAGGCCTGACGGTTCATCGAGCTTCCGGTGACGCGGCCGGCCTCGAGCAGCCGCTCGACCACCTCATCCGGAAGCGGACGGTCGGTGTAGTCGCGCACCTCGCGCTTGGCGACCACGGCCAGGTAGGCGTCCACGTACCCACCGTATCGACACGGCGCGACGGCGGCCACGCCTAGGCCTCCGGGCTGAGGCGCCAGTCCATGCGCCGGCGCACCCAGAGCAGCGGCTCGCCGCCGGAGTGGTGGCCGTCGAGCACGTCTCCGATCACGATCGAGTGGTCGTAGCGATCGAAGGTCGCGCTGCGCCCACAGCGCAGGTAGGAGACGACGCCGCCGAGCCGCGGGACGTCTCGATCCCACGCCCAGTCGAGGCGCGCGTACTTGTCGTCGGACCGGCTCGCGAAGGCCTGCGCCAGGGCTCCCTGGTCGCGACCGAGAAGGTGGACCCCGAAGCGCTCGGCGTGCTCGACGAGGGTCGGGTGGGAGCGCGAGCTGTGGGCGATCGAGAGCAGGATCGACGGCGGCTCGGCGCTGTAGGCCGCGATCGAGGTGGCCAGCAGGCCGGCCGGACTCCCGTCGGCGCGCCGCGCGGTGACCACGGCCACCCCGCTCGCCAGGGCGGCCATGGCGTCGCGGAAGAGCTCGACCCGCACGGCAGGGAGGTCGTCGGCCATGGAGTGCGGCGTCGCCCGCGGGAGCCCGGCCCGACTAACCGAAGAACGTGCCGTAGAGCAGGAAGCCGTTGAGGGCGATGATGAGTCCCGCCACCACCGAGGCGACCGCGGTCGTGGCCGGGCGGTTCACCAGCCCGCCCATCAGGTCGCGCCGCCGCGTGAGGAGGGTGGTCGGCTCGAGCGCGAAGGGGATGCCGAAGGAGAGCACCACCTGCGAGAGCACGAGCGTGCTCGTCGGCTCGAGGCCGACTCCGAGCACGACCAGCGCCGGGGCCATGGTCAGCGCGCGGCGGAGGAAGAGCGGGATGCGGCGACGGATGAACCCCTGCATCACGACCTGACCCGAGTAGGTGCCGACGCTCGAGCTCGAGAGCCCCGAGGAGAGCAGGGCGATGGCAAAGGCCAGCGCCGCGCCGCCCCCGAGCAGGGTCTCGAAGCCGGCGTGCGCCCCCTCGATCGAGTCGACCCCGGTCCGTCCGCTGGCGTAGAATAGGCCTGCCGCGACCACGAGCATGGTCAGGTTGATGACCCCGGCCAGCCCCATCGCGATCATCACGTCGATGCGGCCGAACCGCAGCAGCTCCCGCTTCTCGGCCTCGTCGCGCGCGGGGATCCGGTCCTGGGTGAGCGCGGAGTGCAGGTAGACGACGTGCGGCATCACCGAGGCGCCGAGGATGCCGACGGCGAGCAGGACGCTCTCGGTGCCGGAGAAGCTCGGCACGAGCCCCGCGCCGAAGCCGCCGAGGTCGACGCCGACCTTCAGGAAGTCGTAGAGGAACCCGAGCAGGACGAGGCCGAGCATGGCCGCGATGGCGAGCTCGAAGCGGCGGTAGCCCCTGGTCTGGAGGGCGAGGATCGCGAACGCGACGAGCGCGGTCATCAGACCGGCGGTGAACAGGGGCACGCCGAAGAGGAGGTAGAGGGCGATCGCCGCGCCGACGAACTCGGCCAGGTCGGTGGCGATGGCGATGGCCTCGGCCTGCAGCCACAGCCCGAAGGTGACGGGCTTCGGCATCGAGTCGCGACACAGCTCGGGCAGGTTGCGCTCCGAGGCTATACCGATCTTCGCCGACAGGTACTGCACGAGCATCGCGATCAGGTTGGCCGCGACGATCACCCACACGAGCAGGTAGCCGTACTTCGCGCCGGCCGTGATGTTCGTGGCGAAGTTACCGGGATCGATGTAGGCGACCGCGGCGACGAACGCCGGCCCCAGCAGGGCGAGCCTCCCGCGCACGCGTCCGCGCTCTCGGGCGACCCGCAGCGGCGAGATTACCTCGGGCTCGGAGAGGGAACCGGGAAGCGCGAGCGTGTTGGAGTCCGGCGGCGGAGGGTTCACTCGTCGACCTCGACCCGCATCGCCCGTGTGAGCTCGCCGCCGAGGGTCTGCACCTCGCCGTCGTCGAAGCGCACCTCGAGCGGCCCGCCGAACGGCTGGCGGTCGAGCACCTCGAGGCGGGCACCGGGACTGATCGAGCGCGCGGCGAGATAGCGGAGCATGGCGGGGTCCGCGTCCGAGACCCGCACGAAGCGCCCGGACTCCCCGGCGGCGAAGTCGTTCAGGCTGCGGGTCGCGCGCTCCTCGACCAGGAAGTCCGCGGAGGGGGATCGGGTCCCCGTGGGGGTCACGCGTCGGGTCGCCGAGCTTGGCGGCGATCGTCTGCTCGAGCTCCGAGGAGAGGACGTGCTCGAGCACCTCCGCCTCGGCGTGGACGCGATCCCACGGCATCTCGAGGACCTGCGACAGGAAGAGCTCGAGCAGGCGGTGGTGGCGGATGACCTCGAGGGCCACGCGGCGGCCTTCGGCGGTCAGGCTGACCCCTCGGTAGGGGGGTGTGTGAGGCGAGGCCGAGCTCGCCGAGCTTCGCACCATGGCCGAGACCGAGCCGGGCGTTACCCCGAGCCGGTCGGCGAGCCTGCTCGTCGCCACCGGGCTGGCGCCGTCGACTCCGAGCGAGTAGATCGCCTTGGCGTAGTCCTCGACGACGGGCGAGCGGTGGCTGGTGTCGGAGACCGTCACGGCAAGAGTTTACGAACCAAATTCTGCTTCTTGGATATAGGGATCCACGATGAGAACGCCCTTACACAGCGCCGGGCCGGAGCAACCTTCCGAGCGTGGTCGACGCCACGCAGCGCGACCCGCGACCGGGGGATCAGGACCGTGCGAGCGGCCGTCCGCTGATGTCGCGCGGGCGTCGCGGGCGCGCGATCGGCCTCAGCGACGAACCTCGACGAGCGTGCCGAGGGGAACGAGCCGCATCAGCCGCTTGACGTCGGACTCGCCGGCGCGCAGGCAGCCGGCCGAGCTGGCCGTGCCGATCGATCCGGGGTCGTCGGTGCCGTGGATGGCGAGGCGGTCTCCCCCGCTCCAGCCCGCCGGAAGGTTGGGCTGGGTCCCGGAGAGGGCGAGGATGCAACAGCCGTAGTACGGACTCATGTCGCGCCCGTTCAGCTTGTCGGTGACGGCGAAGCGCCCGGTCGGCGTGCTCGACCCCGGTCGCCCGATCGTCACCCGGGCGCGGAGGAGGACGCGGCTTCCGCTGCGCAGCTCGACCCGCCGGCGCGAGAGGTCGGCCTGGATCGAGACCTCGGCCGCAGTGAGCGTGAGGGCCGAGCTGCGACCGTCGACCCAACCGAGCCGCCCGTCGGTGCGCGCGGACGAGGCGACGCCGAGCCAGGGGCCGCGGGTCGTCACCGCGCTCAGCACCCGGCGGGAGCCGAGCTCGGACCGATCGCCGAGCCGTCGGATGACGCGTCCTCCGGGTCGGGAGCGCACGGCGATCGAGCGGCCCGATCGCACGCGGAGCAGCTTGGCCGGCCGGGCGCGGGGACGCGAGACCGTGGCCGGATGCCGCTCAGAAAGGCGGGTCGCGACGGTCGGGGCCGGGCGCCCTGCCATGGTCGCGGCGGCGGGAGAGCGAGTCGCTCGCGATGTCCTCGACGCACGCTGGGTCGCGGCGGGTCGGGCCTTCGCCTCCAAGCGAGCGACGGGCCTCAACCTCAGGCCTGCCGGCCTCGGAGCCGATGCCCCGTCGCTCGCCGCGACGGCTTCGGCCCCCGCACGAGCTCGGGCGCCCCGCGCGCTCAGCGAGGTAGCGAAAACGAGCAACAGCATCACGAGTCCGGCGACGACCAGCGGAAGACGAGCCGACATATCCATCGAGGCCATCCATCGGATGACCGGGTCGGGGCCTTGAGCCTGCCCGGCGCGCAAAAGGGGGTCAAACGGCGGCGGGCCGTGGCCACGTTAGCGCATGCGCCCCGGGAGTCGGGCGGCCGAGCCGCCCACCGCAACCCCTACGCGGCCACCGCGCGCGACCGCAGGTGCGCCCCCACCTTGCGCTTGACCCGCTGGAGCGCGTTGTCCACCGTCTTCGAGTCACACCCGATCCGCCCTGCCATCTCGTCGTAGGAGCGGCCGTCGAGGTAGAGCGACAGGACCGAGCTCTCGAGCTCCGAGAGGACGGTCGACAGGCAGGCTACGAGGCTCGAGAGCTCCTCGGCGGAGATGACCTGGTTGACGGGGTCGTGTGCCGAGGGACCGGCGAGCAGCTCGTCGAGCGACGGCTCGGAGTCCCCGCTGGCGGTGGGGGTCTGGGAGAACGAGACCGACTGATTGAGCGGCGTGTGCTTGTTGCGCGTAGCCGTCTTGACCGCGGTGATGATCTGCCGGGTGATGCACAGCTCGGCGAAGCTGCGGAAGCTCGCCTCGCGGTCACTGCGGTAGTCGCGCACGGCCTTGTAGAGGCCGACGAGCCCCTCCTGCATCAGGTCGTCACCGTCACCGCCGAGCAGGAAGTAGGAGGAGGCCTTGAGGCGCACGAAGCCGTAGTAGCGGCGGACGATGCGGTCGTGCGCGTCGCTGTGTCCCTGCTTGGCGAGCGCCACGAGGTAGTGATCGTCTGGATCGACCTCGGACCGGCCGCGCGCGTGCCGAAGCCGCGGGGGATGGGAGATGTAGGTAGCCACGGGACGTCCCTTCCGGACCGCCGATGCGGCCCTCAGCGTCGTCTAGCGGCGGACGTACCTCCCCTGGTCGCGCCCTTGCCGGATGCCGACCCTAGGGTTGAACCTCGAGTCAAGCGTTATGGAGACGCGCAGTATGGACATTCCCTGTGCCCCTGTCAAGAGGCCAGGGAGCGAAAGTGCAGAATCCCGTAGAGGAGTGCCGCCGCGGCGGACGACACGTTTAGGGAGCCGACCCGACCACGAACCGGGAGGGCCACGAGCTCGTCGCAGGTGCGAGCGATGCGGGGACGGAGGCCTCGCCCCTCCGACCCGAGCACGAGGACGACGCGGCCGCGGTAGTCCGGGCGCTCGTAGGGGACGGCGCCGTCAAGCGCGGCCCCGTAGACCCAGGCGCCCGTCGCCTTGGCCTCGCCGAGCCAGTCCGCCATGTTGCGTACCCGGGCAACCGCCAGGTGCTCGACCGCGCCCGCCGAGGCGGAGCACGCCGCGGGCGTGATCTCGGCGGCGCGCCGCTGCGGGATGACCGCTCCGGCCGCACCGGCGCACTCGGCGACGCGGCAGACCGCACCGAGGTTGCGGGGATCCTGGACTTCGTCGAGGCAGACGACGAGCGCGTCGGGCGCGGCGAGCAGCTCCGCGGCGTCCGCGTAGGGGTAGGGATCGGCCTCCGCGCAAATCCCCTGGTGATCCGGGCTGGCGGCCAAGGCCTCGACTCGTGCCTGCGGGACCACCTGGACGGCCACTCCCTCGAGCCAGTCGGCGCGCGCCGCCGACGCGGTGGAGAAGACCCTGCGTACCGCGCGGCGCCCCCGCAGCGCCTCGCGCACGGCCTGGCGACCGTAGACGATCACGCTCCGGTCAGCGCCTCGGGACGATCCGCGGCCCCTCCGACGTATCGCGCACCTCCCAGCCGAGTGCCGCGAGCTCGTCGCGCCGGATGTCGGCGGTTGCGAAGTCGCGCGCGGCGCGGGCCGCCTCGCGCTCAGCGAGCAGGCGTTCGACGTCCTCGCCGGGGGACGGCCTCGCTCCGTCGCCGGGCTCACCGGCCGCCGTGGGGAGGAGCCCCTCGAGCCCGAGGCAGTTGAGCATGGGCGCGAGCTGTCCGACCCCCAGCCGCTCGCCGGCGTCGAGGCGGCGGTTGCCGTGGCCGATCCAGTCGAAGAGCTCGGCGCGCGCCGCCGGGGTGTTGAAGTCGTCGGCGAGCGCGGCGAAGAAGCGCTCGGCGTACGGGACCAGCGCTTCGGGAGCCGGCGCGCCCGCGTCGAGCCGCAGGCAGAAGTCGCGCACCCGGTCGGCCGCGCGGCCCGCATCGGCGAGCAGGTCCTCCGAGAAGGCGAGCGGGCGACGGTAGTGCCCGCTGGCGAGATAGGTCACGAGCGCGTCGCGACCGAAGCGGTCGAGCGCCTCTCCGAGCAGCCGTAGGTTTCCCACCGACTTCGACATCTTCTCCTGCTCGAGCCGAACGATCCCGTTGTGCATCCAGACCCGGGCTAGAGGGGCCCCGCGTCCCGCCTCGGTCTGGGCGATCTCGTTCTCGTGGTGGGGGAAGATCAGGTCCGAACCGCCCCCGTGGATCTCGAAGTCGAGGCCGAGCAGCTCTTCCGCCATGGCCGAGCACTCGATGTGCCACCCGGGCCGCCCCCTCCCCCACGGCGCGTCCCAGGCGGTGTCCTCGCCCGGCTTGTGGGCCTTCCAGAGGGCGAAGTCGCTCGGGTCCTCCTTTAGCGCGACGTCGGCGTCGTCCTCACCCTGCTCCATGTCGGCCAGCGCGCGGTTCGACAGCTTTCCGTACTCGCCGAAGCTGCGTACCCGAAAGTAGACGTCCCCGTCCGCGGAGTAGGCGTGACCACGCTCGACCAGCGACTCGATCAGGGCGACGATCGGCTCGATGGTCTCGCTCGCCTTGGGCTCTCGGTCGGGTCGGCCGAGGCCCAGCCGGTCGGTGTCCTCCTCGTAGCGGGCCGTCATATCGCGCGCGAGCTCGTCGCTCGGGACCCCGGCGGCCGCGGCCGCGGCGTAGATCTTGTCGTTGACGTCGGTGACGTTGATGACCAGGCGCACGCGGTACCCCTCGTGGGCGAGATAGCGCTTGAGCAGGGAGAAGACGACGTACGGGCGGGCGTTGCCGACGTGCACGCGCGAGTAGACGGTGGGACCGCACGCGTAGATCCCGACCTCTCCCGGAGTGCGCGGCTCGAGCGGACGCAGCTCCCCGGCGAGGGTGTCGTGGAGGCGGATCTGGCGCACGAGAGCAGCCTAGTTCGGCTCCGGCAGACGCCGGCCGCTAACTGGCCCGTTCGAGCGTCGCGACGGCCAGTGCGGCGATCCCCTCGCCCCTCCCGAGGAAGCCCACCCCCTCGTTGGTGGTGAACTTGAGGTTGACCTCGAGGGGTCGCAGACCGATCGTCGCCGCGAGGCGGTTGCGCATGCGCTCCCGGTAGGGGGCGAGCTTGGGCGCCTGGCAGATGACGGTCGCGTCGAGATGCCCGATCGTCCACCCGCGGTCCTCGAGGAACGAGCAGGCCTCGCTCAGCAGGTCGGCGCTGTCGGCGTCGCGCCACCGTACGTCTGTGTCCGGGAAGTGTTCCCCGATGTCGCCGAGTCCGGCGGCGCCGAGCAGGGCGTCGATCATGGCGTGGGTGAGCACGTCGGCGTCCGAGTGGCCCTCGAGGCCGAGCTCTGACTCCGCGATCTCGACCCCGCCGAGGATGAGCTTCCGCCCGGCGACGAGCCGATGGGTGTCGTAGCCGATCCCGGCGCGTGTGCTCACCCCCGCCCCCTGCCGCCGTCAGCCGAGCGGCACGAGCCGCCGCTCGCGCCGCTCGAACACCGCGACCTCCTCCACGTCCAGCGAACCGAGCAGCTCGATCGCCTCCTCGTAGCGAAACCCGAGATCGTTGGGGGTGTGGGCGTCGGAGGACAACGCCACGGGGCGCCCCGCCTCGAGGCACATCGACAGAAAGCCAGGCGCGGGATAGATTTCCCGCACGGGCTTGCGCAAGCCCGCGGTGGATACCTCGACGGCCACGTCGGACTCGGCGATGCCGTCCATCGCGAGGTCGTAGAGGAAGCGCGGGTCGCGACCCGGGAGCGGTCGCTCGGGCCCCCACACCTTGACGAGGTCGGGGTGGCTCAGCACGTCGAAGAGCCCGCTGCGCGCGGCCTCTCCGAGCGTCTCGAAGTAGCGTCGCCATACCCGCTCGGGATCGCTCGCCGTGCGCCAGACGTCCCACTCGCCGGCCATGTCGACGGCGCCCTCGCCGAGGAAGTGGACCGAGCCGAGCACATAGTCCCAGTCGCGCTCGGCGAGCAGGTCGGCGATCCGGTCCTCACGGCCGGGGACGAAGTCGGCCTCGATACCGAGGGCGAGACCGGTCTCGGTGCGCACGAACTCGCAGTAGGAGTCGAGATCGTCGACGGCGCTCCGCTGCCAGAAGGGATGGCGCCAGACCTCGAGCGACTGGCGGAAACGGTGCAGGTGCTCGGAGACCCCGAGGAAGCCGATCCCCCGCTCGGAAGCGACCTCCGCGTAGCGCTCGGCGTTGGCGCGCGTGAAGCTCTCCTCGGCGCTCGCCTCGGGCTCGTCCGGGCGCAGGTGCACGTGGAGGTCGGTGAGCATGCCTACGTCCCGGCGGCTCGATCAGCGCGCGGTCGAGTAGTCGACGCCCGCACCGGCTCGGACCGGCCCCTCCCGCTCGCGCAGCAGCGCCTCGGCGATGCGGAGGTCGAGCGCGCTCGTCACCTTGAGGTTGTCGGGTGGCGCGTCGACCACCCGCACCGTCCCGCCGGCGGCCTCCACCAGCGCCGCGTCGTCGCTGGCGGCCGCGAGCGTGGCCGGGTCGACAGAGAGCGCGCGGCGCAGGGCGTCCGCCCTGAAGACCTGCGGCGTCTGGACCGCCCACAGCCGCGCTCGGTCGAGGGTCTCGACCACCCCCCCGTCCTCGGGTCGGGCCTCCTTGAGGGTGTCCGTGGGGCGTGCCGCGGCGACGGCTCCGTCCCAGCCCTCCGTGAGCGCGCCGAGGCAGTGCTCGACCAGCCCGGGGGTGACGAGCGGACGGGCGGCGTCGTGGACCACGGCGACTCGGGCCTCGGGCGCCGCCCCGAGCGCAGCGCGCACCGAGCCCGACCGGGAGGGCGCTCCGGCCACCCGATCGGGATCGCCTTCTTGGAGGCCCGCGGGCACCGCCACCACCACCCGGTCGCACGTGAGCCGCAGGACGCCGAGGCTCCACTCGAGCATCGTTCGCCCGGCGCACTCGACGAACGCCTTCGGACGCCCGGCGCCGAGGCGCCTGCCGCTTCCGGCGGCCACGAGCAGTCCGACCACGGCCATCCCCCGGAGGCGAGCTGTGCGCTGACCGGCGAGCGGACCGGCCTCAGCCTCCCGCGACGGCTCCGTCGCGGGCGGTCTGCGCCTCGTCGATCAGCCTGTCGATATGGGCCTCCGCGTCGCCCTCCTCCATCTCGAGCGCGTAGGTGAGCTCCGAGGCCAATACCTTCTTGGCGCGGGTGAACATCTGCTTCTCGCCGGTCGAAAGGCCCTTGTCGGACTCCCGGATGGACAGGTTACGGACGACCTCGGCGAGCTCGTACACGTCGCCCGTCTTGATCTTGTCCCGGTTGTGCTTGAAGCGGCGATTCCAGTTCTTGGGCATCGAGCTCATGTCGTCGCGCAGCACGGCGATGACCCGCTCGACCTCCTGCTCGTCGATGATGCGCCGCAGCCCCGCCTTCGATGCGTTCTCGCACGGCACCATGACCGTCATCTCGTTGTGGATGATCTTGATCGTCAGGTACTCGCGCTCGACTCCGAGCACATTGCGGACCTCCTTCTTGAGGACCTTCCCGGCACCGTGATGGGGATACACGACGTGGTCGCCGATCTCGTACTCGATCTCGACCTCACGGATGATCTCCAGCTCCTCGAGGTCCTCTTCCCAGCTAGCTTCGGTGGTGATGATGTCCTCCTTCTGTCGCACGACACCGGGGCGCCGCGTGCTTTGTCTAGGTTTGCAGGTACCGGTCGACGAGGTTGATCTCCTGCAGCCCGCGCAGGCCCTCGCGGATCTCGCGCGCGTGGACCTCGCCGACGCCGTCGAGCGCCTCGAGCTCCACGTCGGTGGCGGCGAGAATCTCGTCGAGCCCGTCGAAGGAGCGCACGATGGCTTCGATGGCGAGGCGCGGCACGCGCGGCAGGCGACCGACGATCCGGTACCCCCGCGGCGAGACAAGGAAGTCGAGCGTACCCACCTTGCGCTCGTAGCCGAGCAGCTCGGCCAGGCGACCGAAGTCGAGCACGTCCTGATGGGGCAGCCGGGCGAGCGAGTCGAGGACGAGCGGGAGGTCTTCCTCCGAGGCGGCCGTGACGTAGTCGCGCACGAGCGCCGCCTTGTCGGTCGCGACGCCGACCATTGTCTCCTCGAGCTGCATCTCGATCAGGCGGCCTTCGGTCCCGAGCTCGACGATGAAGCGCTCGACCTCGACGGCCATGCGGGTGACGAGCTCCGCCCGCTGGAGCACGGTGAGGACGTCGTGCAGCATCACTCCGCTCGCGAACTCGAGCGCGGTCAGCCGCGTCGAGACCTGGTCGAGGCGGCGACGATACTTGTCGAGCGTGGCGAGCGCCTGGTTGGCCTTGGCCAGCACTACCGGGATGTCCTCGAGGATGTACTTGCTCCCGTCGAGGTACAGCGAGACCACGTCGCGGCGTTGGGAGATCGCGATCACGAGCGCGCCCGTCTGCTTCGAGACCCGCTCCGCGGTGCGATGGCGGGTACCCGTCTCGAGCGAGAGGATCGTTGGGTCGGGCATGAGCTGGACGTTGGCCCAGAGGATCTTGGTCGCGTCCGCCGAGAGGAAGATGGCCCCATCCATCTTGGCGAGCTGGTACAGGAGGCCGGGGGTGTAGTCGACCTCGATCCGCAGCCCGCCCGAGAGCAGGAACGAGAGTTCCTCCTCGTCCCCGATGACGAGCAGGGCACCGGTGCGGGCGTGCACGATGTTCTCGACCCCCTCGTGGATCGCCGTTCCGGGGGCGACGGTCTCGAGCGCCCGGATGAGCCGGGGTTCCTGACGGTCTCCGAGCTCGGTCGACTCGTCTCCGGCGTGCGCCTGCATTAACCCATACTAAGGGATAAAGTGCTTCCCTTACAGACTGGACATAGGTAGCATGCGTTGCCTTTCGGCGATCGCCAGGCGGCCGGATCGGCGAGGAGGCCGCCGACGGACGGCTCAGCCGCCGTCGAGAAGCGCCGCGATCGCCGGCCCTGACAGATCCGACTTGGCCACGAACCCGCGCGCGCCACTCTGCTCGACGAGCGACCCGAAGTCGCTCAAGTCGTGGCTGGAGACCAGGATGACTCCCGGGCCGTCGTCGCGGCGGCTGAGCCGCCCCGCGACGTCGAACCCGTCGGTGTCGGGCAGCTTGACGTCGAGCAGGACGAGCTCGGGCTTGAGCCTGCTCGCGCACGCCACGGCGGTCTTGCCGTCCCCCGCCTCCCCGAGGACCTCGTAGCCCTCGGATTCGAGCAGCAGACGGGCGGCGGAGCGGAAGGTCGGGCTGTCGTCGACGATCAAAACGGTCGTTCCCATCTCCTCGAGTGTTCCCGCGCGCGAGGCCGCCGTACGTGCGGCTACCCGTACGCTGGAGCGCTCCTGCTTGCTTCGGAGCCCGGCCGCCGCTCGCCTGACTCACCCGGCCGGAGAGACTGCCTATCGAGGGGATCGCTAGACCGCCTCGTCGGCGAGCGCGGGCGCGAAGCGACGTGCGAGATCGGTACGCGACCGCAGGGCGAGCTTCGAGTACAGGCTGCGGAGGTGGTACTCGACCGTCTTCGGGGTGACGAAGAGGGCTGCGGCGATCTGGCGGTTGGTCAGCTCTTCGGCGACGAGCCGCCCGACCTGCAGCTCGCGTTCGGTGAGATCCTCACCGGATACCTCCTCGGTTGGGCGCTGCGTTTGGCCGGCCGCCCCGAGCTCGCGGCGGGCGCGTTCGGCCCACGGCACCGCTCCCAGCTCCTCGAAGCTAGCCAGCGCCGAGTGCAGGGGCAGCCGCGCCTCGGCTCGCCGGCGAGACCGCCGCAGGCGCTCTCCGAAGCAGAGTTGCGTGCGCGCTCGCTCGAACGGCACCGGGTCGTCTCGGTGACGAGCGAGCGCGTCCCCGAAGCAACGATGAACCTCGTGATCGGCGGCGAGCAATCCCCGGCACCGGCCGATCGCCGCCGGCACCTCGGCCGGCAGGTCATCGGCGGGATGGCGCTCGAGGCGATCGAGCTCTCGTGCGGCGTCGGCGCGCCGATCCAGCCGTACGTAGGCCTCGACGAGATCGGTCCGCCACTTGAGGGCCGAGCCCGGCACCTCGGGGAGCCCGAGGAGCTCCTCGAGATGCTCAGCCGCCTCCCCGGCCCGGCCGAGGCCGAGCTCGACCAGAGCCAGCGCCGCGAGCCCCAGGCTACCCAGACCCGTGAGCCCGAGGGCGGAAAGGGCATCGGGTTCAGACGCGGCCGGGTCGGCCCGCACGGGCGCGGTCACAGAAGTAGCGGCGGGGCTCGCCTACGCCGCGGCCACCGAGGGATCGGCGACATCGCGGGCCCCGGGAGCGTCGAGCTCGAACCAGACCCGCGTCTCGCCCCGGTGCGAGATACCCCAACGGTCGGACAGCTGCTCGACGAGGTGAAACCCCCACCCCGAGCCGCGGGCGGCGAGCACGGGATCGTCGGTGGAATCGTCGCCCTCGCGCGCGGTGGGAGGGGAGGTGTCCTCGAAGCCATGCCCTCGGTCGCTGACCTCGATCCGCGTGCGCTCGGACGTCACCGCGACCTCGAACCCGATCCAGTCCGAGGGCCCGAGCCCGGCGTGGCGGACGCTGTTGGTCACGAGCTCGGTGACGAGCAGGCGCAGCTCGTAGAGACGGTCGCCGTCAAGGCTCTTCTCGAGGGTGTCCAGGGAGCGTCGGGCCAGCTGGGGCGCCTCAGCACTCGCCGGAAACGACAGCTTCAGCGCCTCGACGTCGCCGGGGCCGGACCCCTGGGTTCCCTCCGGATCGCGATCGCGGGCGCTCGCGACAAGCCGGTCGTCGGCGCCTCGACGGCGGCGGTGGTCACCAAGGAAGGGCAGGAAGCCGTCGATTGCGAGTGCGCTGTCCATGTGCTTGCCTCCCGAGCGGTGCTTGACCATGCGATGCCATTCTGGGCGAATCGACACCTTCGGTCGATGCGGCTCGCCACCGTCGTCGCCGCCGATCGGCGAACCCCGGAGGTTCGGTTGACCGTACCCCGACGTCCGCGGTGACCGATTCCGGTACTTTTCCGGGCGGATCCCCCGCATCGCCCGGGACGAGCAAGCCGGCGAGCACGGGAGGGCCGGCGCCCTGAGCAACTTCCTCGAGTATCTCGCAGGTCAGTCCGATCACCTGTTCGAGCTCGCCCTCGCCCATGCCGTCACCGTGGCGATCGCCGTGGGGCTGGCGGCGGCGATCGGCGGCTGCCTCGGCATCCTCGTCCACCGTCGCCCGCGGGCGACCGGGGTCGCCCTCGCGGTCACGGGCGGCTTCCTGACCATCCCCTCCTACGCGCTGTTCGGGCTGCTCGTGCCGGTTCTAGGGCTCGGCGGCGCGCCGACCGTCGTGGCGCTCACCATGTACGGCCTGCTGCCGATCGTGCGCAATACGATCGTCGGTCTTCGTGCAGTAGACCCGGCGGTGATCGAGTCCGCGCGGGCCTCGGGAATGGGCCGGCGGGAGCGCCTACTGCGCATCGAGCTTCCGCTTGCCTGGCCCGTGATCCTCGCCGGGCTTCGGGTCGCCACCCTGATCCTCGTCGGAGTGGCGGCGATCGCCGCCGCCGTGAACGGACCAGGCCTCGGTGAGGACATCTTCGCCGGCCTCGCCCGGATCGGGAGCGCGACCGCACTCGACCTGGTTCTCGGCGGAATCCTCGGGATCGTCGCCCTGGCGCTGCTGTTCGACCTCGTCTACGCGGCCGTCGGGCGCGCGACGATCTCGCGGGGACTGCGTGGCTGAGACACCTATCTCGCCCGCCGCGCCGCCGCCCGCGGCGGCGATCCGCCTCGAGGCGGTGACCAAGCGCTACCGCGGCCAGGCGGAGCCCGCCGTCGATGCGCTGACCTTGGAGGTCCGGCCCCGGGAGCTTCTCGTTATGGTCGGTCCGTCCGGGTGTGGCAAGACGACGACCCTGCGGCTGATCAACCGCCTGCTCGACGCCGACGAGGGGTGGATCACGGTCGACGGCGAGGACACGGCCAGCCTCGACCCCGATGCGCTGCGTACGCGGATCGGCTACGTGATCCAGCAGGTGGGCCTCTTCCCGCACATGACGGTGGCCGAAAACGTGGCCACCGTCCCGCGCGTGCTCGGCTGGGACCGCGCCCGCATCGCCCGCCGGGCGGAAGAGCTGCTCGAGCTCCTCGGCCTCGACCCGGCCGACTTTGGCGATCGCTTCCCGCGCGAGCTTTCGGGCGGGCAGGCCCAGCGGGTGGGCGTGGCGCGCGCGATGGCCGCCGACCCGCCCATCCTGCTCATGGACGAGCCGTTCGGGTCGCTCGACCCGATCACCCGCGCGCGCCTTCAGGACGAGCTTCTGCGAATCCAGGGCTCGCTCGCCAAGACGATACTGCTCGTCACCCACGACATAGACGAGGCGATCAAGCTCGGCGACCGGATCGCGATCGTGGACCGTGGGGCGCGAGCGTTGCAGGTGGCCGCGCCCGAGCGCGTCCTGAGCGACCCCGCCGACGACTACGTGCGCGAGTTCGTCGGCTCGGGAGCGGCGCTGCGCCGCCTCGGCCTCCTGCGGGTGCGGGAGCTCGAGCCGGGCCACTGGCCCGCCCTTCCGCGAGCCGCCGAGCGGCACGTCGTCCGCGACGAGCTGATCGCCTCCGGCCGGCCGGCTGCGCTCCTGCTCGACGAGGCCGGGCGCCCGTGGCGCTGGGTCACCGCGCGAGAGCTCGAGCGCGGTGGCGAGCCGGGGACCGAGCCCGGCGTGCCGGCCTCCGCCGAGCTGACACCCGCGGCGACGCTGCACGAGGCGCTCGACGCGATCGTGCGCGGAGGGGTCGGCGCGGCGGCGGCCGTCGGCGACGGCGGCGCCCTGCACGCGATCGTGGACCTCGAGGCGATCATGGCGGCGGCAGACCCCTCCCGACCATCCCAGAGGACCGCCGGTGGTGAGGAGGCCGGGCTCGTCCGTTCGTAGAAGCCCTCGCGCCTGACCATGACGATCCCCCTCCTCCGACCGATTCCTGCCGCGCGCACGGCGAGCGCCTGACCGGCCGTGGCCGCGCCCCCCGCTCCGGCGACCGTCGAGACCGCCCCCACCGCTTCGAGCGGCGCGAGACGGGTGCTCGCGGGCCTTGCCCTCCCTATATCGCTGGCCATCGTCACCGCCCTGTTGCTGCTGTGGCTCGCGGCCCAGCCACTCGATTCGATCGAGCGCCGCCAGCTCGACCTCGGTGTGCTCGCACGCCGCCTGGTCGAGCATCTCGAGCTCACGCTCCTGTCGACGGCGATCGTGGTGGCGCTCGCCGTGGCGCTCGGGATCGCGCTTACGCGTCCGCGTCTGCGGCCGCTCGCGCCGCTAGGGGTGGCCGTGGCCAACATCGGTCAGGCCGTCCCCTCGATCGGGCTGCTCGTGCTGATCGCGATCGTCGCCGGAATCGGGCCCGACAAGGCGATCCTGGCTCTCGTGGCCTACTCCTTCCTGCCCATCCTGCGCAACACGCTCGTCGGGCTCGGCGGAGTCGACCGCTCGCTCATCGAGGCCGGGCGAGGGATGGGCATGAGCGTGTGGCAGACACTGCGCCGGGTCGAGTTGCCGCTCGCCGTGCCGGTGATCCTGGCCGGGGTGCGGACGGCGCTCGCGATCAACGTGGGCACGGCTACGCTGGCCACGTTCGTGGACGGCGGCGGCCTCGGTGACACGATCACCGCGGGCATCCGCCTGGGACGCGAGACCGTGCTCGTAGCGGGCGCCGCTCTGACCGCCGTCCTCGCCCTGGCGCTCGACTGGGCGGCCGGCTGGATCGAGAGCGCCCTGCGCCCGCGGGGCCTGGACCCGTGAGGCGTCCCCTCGCACTCGCGCTCGCGCTCACCGCGCTGGCCGCAGCGGCGCTCGCCGGCTGTGGCGGAGAGGAGCACCAGCCTGGGGCCCAGGCCTCGATCTCATCCGACGCCCTGCGGGGCCAGAAGTTCACCGTGGGCTCGAAGGAGTTCACCGAGCAGCTGGTGCTCGGCCAGATAGCGATCACGGCGCTCGAGGCCGCGGGCGCCGAGGTCGAGGACGAGACGGGCCTCGCGGGCAGCGTCACCGCCCGCCGCGCGCTGACCTCGGGCGAGATCGACATGTACTGGGAGTACACGGGAACGGCGTGGATCGTCTACTTCGACGAGACCGAGCCGCTGCCCTCGAGCCAGGCGCAGTACCGAGCCGTGGCGGCGCGCGACCGTGCCCGAAACGGGATCGCCTGGCTTCCGTTCGCGCCCTTCGACAACACGTACGGGATCGCCACCCGGGCGGCGGACGCGCCGGCGCTCGGCGTGCGGTCGATCTCCGACCTCGCCCGCCTGGCCCGCGCGCGCCCGCAGGACGCGACCATCTGCGTCGGCGAGGAGTTCCGCTCTCGCGACGACGGGCTTCCCGGGCTCGAGAACGCCTACGGCTTCCGTATCCCCGACGGCCGGATCTTCAAGCTCGACGAGGGCCTCGTCTATGAGCAGCTCGCCAGCGAGGAGCGGTGCAACTTCGGCTCGGTCTTCGCCACCGACGGCCGCATCGACCGCCTGAGGCTGACGCTGCTTCGCGACGACCGCAGGTTCTTCCCCCGCTACAACCCGGCCCTCAACGTGCGCGCCGAAGTCGCCAGAGCCCATCCCTCCCTGCGGTCGCTGTTCGGGGCCATCGCCGCTCGCCTCGACGACGCGACGATGCGGCGACTGAACGGTCAGGTCGACGTCGACGGTGAGACTCCCGCTCGGGTTGCCGAGCGGTGGCTTCTCGACGAGGGGCTGATCCGCTGATGGCTGGCTCGCCGCAGAGTGAGCCCGGCTTCGTCCGCGCCCAGGCCTCGGCGTTCCCCGACGCTCTGCGGGGCGGGGCTGAGGACCAGTCCCGCGACGGCCGCGCGGGAGCGGTGACCGGGCTTCGGCGCGCCCTGGCCGGCCTCGCGCTGGCCGCCGTCGCCGTCGGACTCGCCGGGCTCGCGCTGCTTGTCGGAGGCGAGCCCGAGGAGCCGGCTGGGCGCCTGTCGGCGGTTCTCACGCTGGCGATCGGGTGGGGACTGGCTCTCGGAGGCGTCTTCGCCTGGTCGCGCCAGCCGGGAAACCGCTTCGGGCCGCTGCTCGCCCTGAGTGGCTTCGCGTGGCTCGCCGTCACCCTCCAGGCCGCCGCGACCCCGCTGCTCGCCTCCGCCGGAACGCTCGCTGGCGGCCTCTGGACGGCGGCGCTGGTCCACGCTCTGGTCGCCTTTCCGGATGGCCGTCTCGGCGGCGCCTTCACCCGCGCCCTCGCGACCGCGGGGTGGCTCGTCGGGACTGTCCTCTACGCCCTCGCCCTGCTGTTCGTCGACCGCGTGCCCGACTGCGGTGGATGCCCGCGGCCGCTGTTCACGGTGGCCTCCCGTCCGGCGCTCGCCGAGGCACTCGGGGAGGCGTACGCGGTCGCTGCGGCGGCCGTCGTGCTGGCGGCCGCGGCACGCCTGCTCAACCGTCGCCGAAGCGCCTCGACCCCTCACCGTCGGGCCCTCGGTCCGCTGCCCCTGGTGGGCGCGGTGGCGCTCATCCTGGTGGCCGCCGCACGACTCACCGACCTTGCGCCCCCGCTGACCGGGCTTCACTGGAGCCCGGTCGACTGGCTTGCCCACGCCGCCCTCGCCGCCGTTCCGCTCGCCTTCCTGGCGGGGCTCGCCGGCGGCAGCTTTGCCCGCGCGAGCGCGGTGGCGCAGCTCGTCGAACGGCTGTCGGACTCGCTGCCCCTGGAGGGCGTCCGCCAGGCGCTCGCCCGAGCGCTCGGGGACCGTACCGTCGAGCTCGCCTTCTGGCTGCCGGAGTCGGAGCGCTACGTCGACGGCTCGGGCCGCGAGACCTCGCTCCCGCAGGAGGGCGACGGCCGGGTCTGGACCGAGATCTACCGCGCAGGCCACCGCGTCGCCGCGATCGTCCACGACGCCTCGCTGTGCTCCCAACCCGACCTCGTTCGTCGGGCCGGGGCCGCCGTCGGCTTGGCGCTCGAGAACGAACGCCTCGAGGCCGCCCTCAAGGCCCGCGTCGCCGAGTTGCGCGACTCGCGCGCGCGCATGGTCAGAGCGGCCGACGCCGAGCGGCGGAGGCTCGAGCGCAACCTCCACGACGGCGCTCAGCAGCGGCTCGTGGCCCTCTCGGTGCGACTGCGGCTGGCGACGAGCAAGGTCGACAGCGACTCCGAGCAGGCCAGGCACATGCTCGAGGAGTGCGTCGAGGAGACGCAGACGACGATCGCCGACCTGCGTGAGCTGGCCAGAGGCATCCATCCCGCCGTGCTTTCGGATCGGGGGCTGGGTCCTGCCCTCACCGCGCTCGCGACCCGAGCGCCGGTCCCCGTCGAGCTCGAGGTGCACGACGGCGAGCGCCTCGAGCCGGGCGTCGAGGCGGGGGCGTACTTCGTGGTCGCCGAGGCGCTGACCAACGTCGCCAAGTACGCCCAGGCCAGCCGCGCCCACGTCACGGTGCGCCGTGGCGACGGCCGGCTCTGGGTCGAGGTCCGCGACGACGGAGTCGGGGGCGCCGACCCGTGCGCGGGCTCCGGGCTGCGTGGCCTGTGGGACCGCGTCGGCGCGCTCGACGGACGCATCGAGGTGATAAGCCCGCCCGGGGAGGGAACGCTGATCCGGGCGGAGATCCCTGTTGACTGAGGGGCGTCGGCGATGCGGAGACGCTCCGGAGTAGGGCTCGTGCGGGCCCGGCGGCCCGACGGACGTACCGGCGGTCGGTTCCCTTGGGTTCAGGCCTGCATGTAGGCGAGCACGGCGAGCACGCGCCGGTGGGTCTCGGCCTCCGAGGGCAGCTCGAGCTTCTCGAAGATGCCGGTGACATGCTTCTCGACGGCGCGCTGGCTGATCACGAGCTGCTCGCCGATGGCGTGGTTCGAGCGGCCCTCGGCCATCAGCTCGAGCACCTCGCGCTCGCGGGCGGTCAGCACGGCGAGCGGATCTTGGTCGCGGCGGCGACCCAGCATGGTCGCCACCACCTCGGGGTCGAGCACCGAGCCTCCCTCTCCGACCCGCCGGACCGCGTCGACGAAGCGATCGAGGTCGGCGACGCGGTCCTTGAGCAGATACCCGAGTCCGTCGGCTCCGCCGCCGAACAGCTCGACCGCGTAGGCCTCGTCGATGTACTGGGAGAGGATGAGTACGCCCGTGCCGGGAAAGCGCTCACGGATCTCCGCGGCGGCGCGCAGGCCCTCGTCGGTGTGGGTCGGGGGCATGCGCACGTCGACCACTGCGACGTCCGGACGATGGGCGCCCACCTTGCGCAGCAGGTCCTCGGCGTCGCCGGCGCGCCCAACGACCTCGAAGCCGGCCTGGCCGAGCAGCTCCGCCAGCCCCTCGCGAAGCAGCTTCCAATCGTCGGCCAGCACGACGCGCACGGGTCGATTCTTCCCCTCCACCGTCGGGGCGTCAAGAGGTCAGGCGGCCTGGCGCGCCCGCGGAGCCGCCGAGCCGAGCGCCGCGGTCAGAGCGGCGCGCAGGGTCCGGGCCGGCCCCTCGGGCGACAGCACCGGCGCGAGGCCGAACTTGTGGGCCTCGGCGCTCCTGCGCTCGGGGTGGGCGACGTAGCGAAGCTCGCCGGTGAGCCCGATCTCGCCAAAGGCGGCGAGCGGGCGGTCGGTGCCGTCGGCCACGGCTCGCCCGCCGGCCACGGCCCCACCGGACCGAGGCCCGGCGGCGCGGGAAGCGCTGCCCTGCGAGTCGGAGGCGATCCGCAACGGCACGCCACGCGCCGCGGAGGCCAGCGCGAGGGCGATCGCGAGGTCGGCTCCGGGCTCATCCACGCGTACGCCGCCCGCCGCGGAGACGAACACGTCGCTCGCTCCGAGGCCGATGGCGCCGTGGCGCGCGAGGACGGCGAGCAGCAGGGCCAGTCGGTTGCGGTCGACCCCGCTGACCACCCGTCGGGGCGGCACGAGCTCCGAGGGCGCGACCAGCGCCTGCACCTCGACGAGCAGGGGGCGCGAGCCCTCCATGGCGCAGAGGACAACCGACCCCGGGGCGCGCGTCGCCTCGGAGACGAAGCGGGCCGAGGCGTCCACGACCTCGACAAGCCCCGAGTCGCGCATCTCGAACACCCCGACCTCGTTCGTGGAGCCGAAGCGGTTCTTGAGCGCCCGCACCGTGCGGTAGGCGCGCTCGCGCTCGCCCTCGAACTGGAGCACGCAGTCGACGAGGTGCTCGAGCACCCTCGGGCCCGCGAGCGACCCCTCCTTGGTCACGTGGCCCACGAGCACGGTGGCGACATGGCGCTGCTTGGCGACGCGGGCGATCCGCCCCGCCACCTCACGCACCTGGCCGACCGTTCCCGGAGAGCCGTTCATGCCCTCGGCGTGGAGCGTCTGCACCGAGTCGATCACGCACACGTCGGGCGCCTCGGCCTCGATCGTCGCGACGACGGCGTCCAGGTCGGTGTCGGCCACGATCGGGACCCGCAGGGCCGCCCCGCCGAGGCGCTCGGCGCGCAACTTCACCTGCGCGGCTGACTCCTCCGCGGTCACGTAGAGCGTCCGCCGACCCGCCGCTGCGAGATGGCCGAGCGCGCTGGCGGTGATCGTCGACTTGCCGATGCCGGGCGCACCGCCCAGGAGCACGAGCGACCCGGGCACGAGGCCGCCGCCGAGAACGCGGTCCAGCTCGGCGATGCCGGTCGAGAGGCGCCCGACCGCGGGGGCGTCTACTTCGGCGAGGGGTACAGGGAACAGCGCCCCTGCAGACGGCGCATGGTTCCCCGCCGCACCGCCTCCCCGTCCCGGCGCCGGCCGCTCCTCGACCAGCGTGTTCCAGGCACCGCAGCCCGGGCAGCGGCCGTGCCACCGCGGGCTCTCCTGCCCACACACCGAGCAGACATAGGTGGCCCGAGGCATCCTGCAACGGTAAGCCGCAGGGAGGACGGCTTCGCCCCTGGTTCAGGAGAGACCGTCTCGCCCCTCCGCCGCCACCGCTCGCTCCGCCGCCTCGAACCCCTTCTTCGAGTGCGTCCCGTCGCAGAACGGCTTGGTCGTCGACCCGCCGCAGCGGCACAGGGCGATGACCTCGCCCCGCTGTGCCAGGTCGTACTCGTTGCCGTCGGCGTCGATCAGGCGCAGCGGGCCCTCGACGCGGTAGGGCCCGTTCTCGCGTACCCTGATCTCGACGACCGCGCCGGTCACGGGCTCCCCCGCCGGCTGCTCCCCCGGAGAGCCCGGATCGGTCAAAGTGGGTCGGCGCGGCGAGCCCGCCTACGCGGGCTCGTCCTCGCCTGAGCTCTCGGGCGGGTTGGTGCGCAGCGAGTCGACGTCGATCTCGTCGTCGCCCTCGGGGAGCCGGCCGGGCCCGCCGTCGGCGCCATCGGAGCCCTCACCGTCGGCGCCGGCGCTCGTGGCGCCGACGCCCACCGGCTCGCGCTCCTCGACCTCCGGGCGGGGCGGGGGCTCTGTGATCGTGATCTCGAGCTCGTCCGGCTCCTTGCCGTCCTCGACCGGGGGCTTGTCGACACCGACCGTCGAGCCCGGAGGCATGTTCGAGCGCAGGACCTCGTCGGCGAGCGGATCCTCGACGTAGCGCTGGATCGCCCGGCGCAGCGGCCGGGCGCCCATCGCCGGGTCCCAGCCCTTGTCGACGAGCATGTCCTTGGCGTCCTCGGACATGTTGAGCGAGAGCTCGCGCTCGGCCATCGACTCGCGCACGCGCCGCAGGAGGAGGTCAACGATCTCCTTGATCTCGTCCTTCTGGAGCTTGTGGAAGACGATCACCTCGTCGATCCGGTTGAGGAACTCGGGCCGGAAGACCTTCTTGAGCTCGCCCATGATCCGGTTCTTCATGTCGTCGTAGGTGATGCCGGTCTCGTCGTCGGCGATCGCGAAGCCGAGCGGCGTGTTGCGCGCGATCTCCGAGGCCCCGATGTTCGAGGTCATGATCACGATAGCGTTGCGGAAGTCGACCGTCCGTCCCTGGGCGTCGGTCAACCGTCCGTCCTCCAGGATCTGGAGGAGGATGTTGAACACGTCGGGGTGGGCCTTCTCGATCTCGTCGAGCAGGAGCACGCTGTAGGGCTTGCGCCGCACGGCCTCGGTGAGCTGTCCGCCCTCGTCGTAGCCGATGTAGCCGGGTGGCGAGCCGACGAGCCGCGACACCGAGTGCTTCTCCATGTACTCGGACATGTCGATCCGCACCATCGCGTCCTCGTCGCCGAACAGGAACTCGGCGAGCGTGCGCCCGAGCTCGGTCTTGCCCACGCCCGATGGGCCGAGGAAGATGAACGAGCCGGTCGGCCGCTTGGGGTCCTTGAGCCCGGCGCGCGAGCGACGGATCGCCTTCGAGACGGCCTCGATGGCCGGCTGCTGGCCGATCACCCGCTTGTGCAGCTCGTCCTCCATGCGGATGAGCTTCTGGGTCTCGGCCTCGGTCAGCTTGAACACCGGGATGCCGGTCCACATCGAGACGATGTCGGCGATCTCCTCCTCGCCGAGCTTCGGCTTCTCGGCGGACTCGCCCGAGCGCCACTGCTCCTCGAGCTCGCGCTTGCGGCCGGTCAGGCGGCGCTCCTGATCGCGCAGGTTGGCGGCCTTCTCGAACTCCTGGGCCTCGATCGCCTGCTCCTTCTGGCGCCGCGTCGAGTCGATCTCGTCCTCGAGCTCCCGGTACACGGGCGGGGACGTCATCGACTTGATCCGCATCCGCGAGGACGCCTCGTCGATCAGGTCGATCGCCTTGTCGGGCAGGAACCGGTCGCTGATGTAGCGGTCGGCGAGCTCGGCCGCGGCGTGCAGCGCCTCGTCGGAGATGTCGATCTTGTGGTGGGCCTCGTAGCGGTCGCGCAGGCCCTTGAGGATCTGCTCGGTCTCCTCGATCGAGGGCTGGTCGACCTTGATCTGCTGGAAGCGCCGCTCGAGCGCCGCGTCGCGCTCCAGGTACTTGCGGTACTCGTCGAGCGTCGTGGCGCCGATCGTCTGAAGCTCGCCGCGCGCGAGCGCCGGCTTGAGGATCGAGGCCGCGTCGATCGCGCCCTCGGCGGCGCCCGCGCCGACGAGGTTGTGGAGCTCGTCGATGAACAGGATGATGTCGCCGCGCTGGGTGATCTCCTTCATCACCTTCTTGAGGCGCTCCTCGAACTCGCCGCGGTACTTCGAGCCGGCCACCAGGGCGGCCAGGTCGAGCGTGTAGATCTGCTTGTTCTTGAGCAGCTCCGGCACCTCGCCGCCCGTGATGCGCGAGGCGAGCCCCTCGACCACGGCGGTCTTGCCGACGCCGGGCTCCCCGATCAGCACGGGGTTGTTCTTGGTGCGCCGAGACAGGATCTGCATGATCCGCTCGACCTCGGTCTCGCGGCCCACGACGGGGTCGAGCTTGCCCTCGCCGGCGAGGCGGGTCAGGTTGCGCCCGAACTGGTCGAGCAGCTTCGAGCTCTTCTTGCCCTCTCCCTGCTGGCCGCCCGCGCCCTGGCCCTGCCGGCGACCGCCGGGGCCGGAGAGCATCCGGATGACCTCGTTGCGGATCTTCTCGGAGTCGGCGTCGAAGTCGAGCAGGATCCGCGCCGCGACGCCCTCGTTCTCGCGCACGAGACCGAGCAGGATGTGCTCGGTGCCGATGTAGTTGTGACCGAGCGAAAGCGCCTCGCGGAGGGCGAGCTCGAGGACCTTCTTGGCGCGCGGGGTGAAGGGGATCTGGCCCGAGGTGACCTCCTCGCCGGAGCCGACGATGCGGACCACCTGGGCGCGCACGCGCTCGACCGTGATGTCGAGGGACTCGAGGACTCGCGCCGCGAGTCCTTCCTCTTCTCGCAGCAGCCCGAGCAGGATGTGCTCGGTGCCGATGTAGTTGTGCTTCAGGATGCGGGCTTCCTCTTGAGCGAGAACCACAACCTGACGGGCCCGTTCGGTAAAGCGCTCAAACACGGCTCTGTTCCTCTCTAGCGTGGCTACGGGTCGAGCGGACGCCCAAAGTCTCCGACCGTATATCGGCGGCGAACCGATATCGGATGAGCTCTGGTACCCGATCGCCCGAAGGTCAGTCTACCAGCGGGGGTCGAGGCCCCGGACGGGTCACGTTCGCGTGTTGCGCCCAGATAGCGCGTACTGGGGGGACGGAGGCACCACTCGGGACGCGGCCATCGGGGGGCCTCGTAGCGCGCGATGCGACGGTCGCTCGTGACCAGCGTGAGTCTCGCCGTGCGCCTGGGCGACGAGGATGCGATCGAACGTGTCGCGGTGGTGGAGAGATAGCCGTACAGCGCGACGAGCGAGTCGAAGCGATTCGCTGCCGGCCGAATGCCCCGCTCGGTGCCGCCGCCGGTCCGGAACGAACCGGACCGATCCGACCGACGCCTCATCCTCGACCTCTGAACGAGCAAGGGCGGGACCCGGTCGGGTCCCGCCCCGTGCAGTCAGATCGGCGTGACTATCGCCCGACCCTGAAGCTCCAGCGCTTCGGCTGCAGCCCTGCTCGCCGAGGGTCGCCGTCGAGCCGGTTGCCCGCGACGTCCATCGCACCCGTACCCACGGTGGCCACGTACGTGGCGCCGCGCTGGAGGCTCTGGCGCGGATTGAGGACGACGCGGTAGGGACCCGAGCGGGTCACGACCGCCGAGATCGACTGGGGACTACCCGTCTTCTTGAGCTGGACCGTCGTCCGGTTCACGGTCGTCGCCCTCATCGCCTCCGAGAAGTCGGCGACCACGTTTGTGCCCGGCGCCACCCCTCGGGCACCTGCGCCAGGCCTTACCCTCGTCACCCGTGGGTTGAGGGTGTCGACCGTCCATACGGCAGTTGCACCGACCGGGTCGACGTTCCCAGCCGCATCGATGGCCCGCACCTGGAAGGTGTGCCGTCCATTGGCGAGCCCGGAGTACGACTTGGGCGAAGCGCAGGGGGTGAAGTTCCCCCCGTCCAAGCTGCACTCGAACCTCGAGTTCGACTCCGACGACGAGAACCCGAGCGTCGCCGACCCGCTGTTCACGAGAGCCGACGGCTTGGAGGCGATGGTGGTGACGGGCTTACGGGTATCGACCGTCCATACGGCAGTTGCACCGACCGGGTCGACGTTCCCAGCCGCATCGATGGCCCGCACCTGGAAGGTGTGCCGTCCATTGGCGAGCCCGGAGTACGACTTGGGCGAAGCGCAGGGGGTGAAGTTCCCCCCGTCCAAGCTGCACTCGAACCTCGAGTTCGACTCCGACGACGAGAACCCGAGCGTCGCCGACCCGCTGTTCACGAGAGCCGACGGCTTGGAGGCGATGGTGGTGACGGGCGGAGTCTTGTCCCCGCCTCCGTCGACCGGCGGTCCTTCGACCCGCTCGACCTGAAGGTAGACGGCGTAACGGCCTCCACCGATGCGCTGGGAGTCCTGGAACTCCATGGCTACGACGCCCTTCCCGTGCGAAAAGGTGGTCTTACTGACTCGATCCGCGACGTCGTAGTTGAGGAACAACGACTTGGGCTTGAACGTGTAGTCCTCCCCCGAGTCGGCCATTCCCACGGGCCGGTCCTGAGGCTCTCCCACCGTTCCCTCTACGATGCCCTTCAGGGCGGGAAGCGACTTCTCGAGGTTATCGGCAAGCCGGTCCTCGAAGGCTTGGTCCTGGCCGGCGATCAGGCTGGCAAGGCGCGAGGCGTCCGACCCGTACTTCGCCACTGCATCGACGAATCGGTTGAACAGACCGCGGCCGCCATCCCACTCCCACACGCTTGGGGATACGACCAGCCCGTTTCGCCCGTCGGTCAGCTTCTCCTGGGCCAAGATGAGGGGCGGCACGATCTCGCGATCTGCCTGCGGTGGATCGTTGGTCAGAGGATCTGAGCGGTTCCACGGCGTAGCGGTCGGGAAGCCGTCTCCGGTCTTCAAGCCGCCGCGGTCGCTGGCCGAGCCTGCCTTCAGGCGCGCGGGCCAGCCGTTGGTGTCTCCGAGGACCGGCGACGAGTAGTCGTCCTGGGCGATCGTCGCGCCGGTTCCGCCGACGAGTCGAGTGTCGTTTCGGAGGTACACCTCGTCCCCCTTGCCGTCGACCTCGAACGCGTGATCATCTGTCTGCTGAAGAACCTTGAAACCGTTCAGAGTCACCCTGAAGTAACCCTCGTCGACACCCGGGCCCGGGTCCTCCCCACTGCTGTCGCAGGCGTCGCCGACCCTGTCCCCGTCTGCGTCTCGTTGATCGGGGTTCGAGTTACTCGGGCAGTTGTCTCGCTGGTCCGGGACGCCGTCGTTGTCACCGTCGGGCAGCGCCCGGTACACCTGGACATCGGCGGTAAACGCTCCTTCGCCACCACCCGGGGCATCGTCGTTGGTCCTCAGGCGAAGCCTGCTCGTCTCGCCGGTGTAGACGCTGTCGTATGAGCTTCCGATTAAAAAGTACCGGGGGTGTCCGCCGAAGACGCCGATCAGGCTGTAGCTCGGCGAGCACCGGTGGCGGGCGCCGAACCACCCCGCACACGTTTTGTCGTAGAGCGTGCTCTGGTTCAGCGGCAGTTCGGCACGGGTGTCGTTCTGGTTCCCCCCGTCGGGGAAGACCCAGTCCTGGCCGAAGAGGCCGGACTTGATCTTTCCGCCTCCGGTGATCACCAGGCGATCGCCGGACCGGACGTCGAACCCCGTGTCCTCGCCAGAGGACGATTCCGACACCTGGAAGTTCTCGTCCATGACCTTCTCGATGACTTCGCCTGCCTGCGCCGCCGAGGTGGTGAGGAGCGACATCCCCAGCGCGGCGCTTACAGCAATCAGAGCGGTGAGCGTCCGCCGAGGCGGCCGGCGCAATGTCCGGCCCGGGTGGGTGAGCATGGTAACTCCTGTTCTCTCGAGTGATCTCGGCACCCTGACTCGCCGCGTCGCGAGTCGGATCGGGGCCTGCCGAGCTGTCGGAGCGACAATAAGGTCGTGGTCGTCATCTGTCACTAGGCCCCCCTCCTAGTCTTTGGGTCGTGCCGGTGGTGCCCGCGCTCCCTCGGGGAGCCGACGGCCGAGCCAAGCTGCCGCGCAGCCCCTACCGCATCGCCGGAAACAGCACGACCTCGCGGATCGACCGCCGCCCGGAGAGCACCATGACGAGGCGGTCGATGCCGAGGCCGAGGCCCCCGGTCGGGGGCATCCCGTGCTCGAGCGCGCGCACGAAGTCCTCGTCAAAGGGCTGCGCCTCTTCGTCGCCGGCCGCGAGCTCGGCGCGCTGGGCCTCGAAGCGCGCCCGCTGCTCGTGGGGGTCGTTGAGCTCGGAGAAGGCGTTGGCGATCTCGATGCCGGCCGCGAAGCACTCGAACCGCTCGACGAGCCGATCCTCGGGCGAAGCCGAGCGGTGGGCCTTGGCGAACGGCGAGAGCTCCTCCGGATAGTCGAAGATAAAGGTGGGCTGGTCGAGCGCCGGCTCGACGTGCTTGGACAGGAGGTCGTCGACGAGGCGCGGCCAGGTCTCGCTCGCGTCGAGGTCGGCGATCCCGCGCTCGCGTGCCACGCTCACGAGCGCGGCGGGCTCGCGTGCGGCGAGCACGTCGATGCCGGTCCACTCCTCGATCGCGGCGCGCAGGGTGAGGCGCCGCCAGGGCGGAGTCAGGTCGAGCTCGCCGGAGTAGCCGACCTCGCCTGCCACGTAAGCCACGAGCTCCTCGAGCCGTGCCGCGGCGTCCTCGTAGTCGGCGTAGGCCTCGTACCACTCGAGCATGGTGAACTCCGGGTTGTGCTTGGGCGAGATGCCCTCGTTGCGGAAGTTCTTGCCGAGCTCGTAGACGCGCTCTAGCCCGCCGACCACGAGCCGCTTGAGGTACAGCTCGGTGGCGATCCGCAGGTACAGGTCGCGGTCGAGCTGGTTGTGATGGGTCGTGAACGGGCGGGCGGCGGCGCCTCCGTAGAGTGGCTGCAGCACCGGGGTTTCGACCTCGAGGAAGTCGTGCTCGTCGAGGTAGCGGCGGATCGCGGCGACGACGCGCGAGCGCAGCACGAACAGCCTCCTCGCCTCCTCGTTGGCGATCAGGTCGAGCTCGCGGCGGCGGTAGCGGGTCTCTGTGTCCTCGAGGCCGTGAAACTTCTCGGGGGGAGGCCGCAGCGACTTGGCCAGCAGCCTCCAGGCGTCGGTGCGAAGCGACAGCTCCCCGCGACGGCTCTTGAAGGCGGTCCCGTCGGCTCCGATCAGGTCGCCGAGGTCGAGCGAGGTAAGACGGTCGAAGGCCTCCTGTCCGAGCACGTCGAGGCGCGCGTGGAGCTGGATGCGCCCGGAGCGGTCGACGAGGTCAAGGAAGGTGGCCCTGCCGTGTCCGCGCCGGGCGGTCAGGCGGCCGGCCACACGGAAGGAGACGTCGGTCTCCTCGCCGGGCTCGAGCGTGCCGTGCGCGGCGTGGACCCGGGCGATCGGAGTGACGCCGTCGAAGTCGGGCGGGAAGGGATCTATCCCGTCCGCACGTAAGCGCTCGAGCTTGACGCGCCGATCGTCTTCCACGCCGAGAGCCTATTGGGGGCGGCGGCTCAGGCTCGAGCGCGCAGCGCCAGGGCGGGTTCAGCCGGCGTCGATCTTGGTGATCTTTAGCTCGCGAGCCGGGCCGCGCGGGACCGGCACGGATACGACCTCGTTGCGCTTGCGGCCCATGAGGGCCTTGCCCACCGGCGACTCGTTGGAGAGGCGCCCGTTGGAGGGATCGGCCTCGGCCGAGCCGACCAACTTGTACTTCGCGGACTTGTCGGTCTTCTGGTCCTTGACGTGGACGGTCGTGCCAACCGAGACCTTGTCGGTCCCGACCCGGCCCTCGTCGATCACCCTCGCCGAGCGCAGCTTCTCCTCGAGCTCGGCGATCTGCTTCTCGAGCATGGCCTGCTCGTTCTTGGCGTCGTCGTACTCGGAGTTCTCCGAGATGTCGCCGAACTCCCGCGCGTCGCGGATCCGGTCGGCGACCTCGCGTCGGCGATCGGTCGACAGGTGCTCGATCTTCGACTTGAGCTCTTCGAGCCCTTCGGGAGTGAGCATGAGGTCTTGGGGCATGGGTGTTCGCTTCCGCCCGTCTCGGGGTGCGCGCGGTCGGTCGGTCGCGGAGGTGCCTCCCGGGCCGGAAGGACCGGCGAGGATAGCAGCGGCCAGGGGAGCCTCGAACCCTTGGTCAGGCCATGAGCGGGCTGGCGAGCGCGTCCAGGGCGCGCCGCGCGGCCGCGGTCGTGGGCGCCTCGACCAGCTCTCGGCGGTCGGCCTTGCTCAGCCCGAGGGTGTCGGCGTACCAGGGGTAGAACTTGCGCAGATAGCGCCCGGCGCGCTCGGTTCCGAGATGCTCCTCGCAGCGGTCGATGACCCACTCGAGCTCGCGGGCGACCTCTTCGGCGGGCGGCTCACCGGCGTAGCGGTCGACCAGGCGCGCGAACCGCCATGGGTTGCCGAGCGAGCCGCGCGCGAGCATGACCGCGGCGGCGCCCGTCCGCTCGAAAGCCGCGAGCGCGCGCTCGTCTGAGGAGAGGCCACCGGAGAGGATCACCGGCACGTCGGCGAGCTTCTCGACGAGCTCGGCGGCGAGGGCGATGTCGGGCTCTCCCTTGTGCTGCTGTGAGGCGTGGCGCGGATGGAAGCCGATCCCCGCGACACAAGCCTCGGCGACCAGCCGGTGGGCGAGGTCGGCGCCGGTGCGCTCACCCGGCCGCTGGCCCGAACGCAGCTTGACGGTGACCGGAAGCCCGCTGCCCTCGATCGCCGCGCGCGCGAGCGCCACCGCCCGGTCGGGGTCCTCGAGCAGCGAGGCGCCGGCGCCCGTCTTGCACACCTTGCGCACCGGACAGCCCATGTTCAGGTCGATCAGGTCGGCACCGGCCTCGGCGACGATCCCCGCGGCGGCGCGCATCGCCTCGGGGTCGTGACCGAAGAGCTGGATCGCCACCGGGTGCTCGTCGGGGTGGATGCGCAGGAACTCGCGCAAGGTCCGCTCGTCGCCGTACTTCAGGCCGAAGCTCGACACCATCTCGGAGACCACGAGCCCGGCGCCATAGCGGCGGGCCTGCAGGCGCACGAACCAGTTCCCGATTCCGGCCAGCGGAGCCAGCACGAGCCGGTTCTCGATCGTGTGGCCAGCGATCTGCCAGGGATCGGTGAGCGCGCGCACGGTGTTCGAACCGTAGCTTCCGGCGGGCGGCCGGGGAGTCAGCCGGCGGGCGTGGCGTTGCGCTCGTAGACCAGGCGCAGGCCGCGGAGGGTCAGCTCGTCGTCGACCTCGTCCACCTCCTCGCAGAAGGGAACGATCGAGCTCGCGAGCCCCCCGGTGGCGATCGCTCGGGCCTCGACACCCAACTCCTCCCGCATGCGTCCCACGATTCCGTCGACCTGCCCGGCGGTGCCGTAGATGAGCCCCGACCGAAGCGCGGTCAGCGTTGTCCGCCCGATCACCTCCTCGGGAGACTCGAAGTCGATCTTCGGAAGCATGGCGGCCCGCTCGGAGAGGGCGTGCATCGAGATCTCTATTCCGGGGGCGAGCACTCCTCCCAGGTACTCCCCGTCGCTCGACACGGCGTCGTAGTTGGTCGAGGTTCCGAAGTCAACGACGATGCAGGTACCCGCGAAGCGGGCGTAGGCGGCGAGCGCGTTGACGAGCCGGTCGGCGCCGACCTCGCGCGGGTTGTCGAAGCGGATCGGCATCCCGGTGCGGACCGTCGGGCCGACCACGAGCATGGCGCCGTGGAGGTAGCGCGTGGACAGGACCTCGTACTCCCGCGTGAGCTGGGGGACCACCGAGGAGACGATCGCGGCCTCGAGCTCGGCCAGGACCAGGTGGCGCAGGTCGAGCAGCCCCTTGAGGAGCGAGGCGAGCTCGTCCGCGGTGGCCTCGCGGACGGTGGCGAAGCGCCAGTGGTCGACGAGCTCGGAGCCGCGGAACGTGCCGACGTGGGTCTGGGTGTTGCCGACGTCGATGGCGAGGAGCATGGTGTGGGATTATCGCCGCAGACCGGACGCTCAGAGCGGTCCCGCCTGCTCGACGCGCTGACCTTCGAGCTCGTCGAGGGCCGGCGCCAGCGGGGTTCCGTCGGGAAGCACGAGCGCGGGGTCGAGCTCGAGCAGCGGCACGAGCACGAAGCGGCGTCGCGTGAGGTCGGGGTGGGGAAGGGTGAGGCGCTCGTCGCGGGCTTCGATCTCCCCGAGGAGGAGGACGTCGATGTCGATCGGCCGCGGAGCGTGACGGCGATGGTCGGCGCGGCGACCAAGCTCGAGCTCGACTTGCTTGCAGACGTCGAGGAGCGCCTCGGGCTCGAGGTCGGTCGCGATCTCGAGGCAGGCGTTCAGGAAGTCGTGCTGGCCGGCGGCTTGGTCCTGGGGCTCGGTCTCGTAGGCGCAGGAGGAGACGAGCACCCGGAGGCCAGGCCGCGCGTCGAGGCGGGTGCGGGCCGCCCGCAGGGTCGCTCTGCGGTCGCCCACGTTAGAGCCGAGCCCGAGGAAGCCGCGATGGCGCGCCCCGCCCAGGCTCAGTCCGCGCGCTCCTTGAAGACCTCGACCGCGACCTCGTCGACGGGCAGCGGGATCGGCGGCTCCGGCTTGGCCGCGCGAACCGATACCTGGTCGACGCCGTAGCGGTCCATCATGCGGTCGGCGACGTGCGCGCACAGGCGCTCGAGGGTCCGAAACGAGCGCGCCTGCGCGACGAGCGCGACCTGCTGGCAGACGTCGCCGTAGTCGACGGTGTCCTCCAACCGATCGGTGACGGTGGCGTCGCAGCGATCGAGCTCGAACGAGAGGTCGAAGACGAGCCGCTGGCCGACCTCACGCTCGGCCTCCCCGACCCCGTGGTGGGTGTAGACGGAAAGGCCCGCGATCTCGACGGTGACGAGCGGCTCGGCACCGAGGTCGTCGTCCTCGAGCTCGTCGGCCTGGTCGGGATCGAGATCGTCGTCGGGCGAGTCCACCTCCGCGAACGTAGCAATCGCGGCTCAGGCGGCCGTGCCCGGAGCTCGGCCCGAGAGCACCGCCCGCGCGACGGTCAGCGCGTCCGCCACATCAGCGACGTCGTGAACCCGGAAGACCCGGGCCCCCCGGGCGAGGGCGAGCACGTTCGTGGCGATCGTGCCCGGCAGGCGGTCGTCGAGCTCCCGCCCGGTGAGCCGGCCGAGCAGGCTCTTGCGCGAGGTCCCGACGACCAGCGGCCGCCCGATGGCCACGAGCTCGTCCAGGCGCGCCAGCAGCTCGAGGTTGTGGTCGGGGGTCTTGCCGAAGCCAATTCCTGGATCGAGCCAGACGTGCTCCTCGCGCACGCCCTCGGCGACGGCAAAGGCGAGCCGCTCCTCGAGGAACGACTTGACCTCGGAGACGACGTCGTGGTAGCGGGGATCCTGCTGCATGGTCCGCGGCTCGCCCTGCATGTGCATGAGCACGCAGGTGGCTCCAGCGCCCGCGACGAGCCCCGCGATCTCGGGCTCGAAGCGAAAGGCCGATACGTCGTTGACCATCCGGGCACCGGTCTGGAGGGCCGCGGCCGCGACCTCCGCCTTGGTGGTGTCGATCGAGACCCGCAGTCCCGCCGGACCCGTGTCCCGCCCCGCCGCGAGCCGCTCGACCACGGGGATCGTGCGCTCGAGCTCCTCGGCGGCGGCCACGGGCTCGGCGCCCGGGCGCGTCGACTCGCCGCCGACGTCGATTATGGCCGCACCCTCCGCGGCGAGGCGGCGGCCGTGCTCGACCGCGCCGTCGGCGTCGAGGTAGCGTCCCGCGTCCGAGAACGAATCCGGGGTGACGTTGACGATGCCCATGACGGAGGGCTCGGGGACCTCGACGATGGGATCAATGCCCACCTGGAGAGGGTACCTGTGCCCGGATGACGAGCAGCTCCTCCTCGCGGACGCCCGGCTTGAGCCTGCCTTGGCGCTCGAGCGCCGGGGCCCGACTGGAGAGGAGCGGGCCGAGCGGTCCGCGGCGGCGGTCGGTGACCGTGGGCTCGAGACCGCCCTCGCGAAGCGACTCGAGCGTCGCCGCCTCCCCCGAGAGCGAGGAGTGGACGATCAGAAGCACGCCGCCGGGACGCAGGTGAGCCGCCGCCTCCCGGCCGATGCGGTCGAGGAACGCGCGGCCGTCGGAACCGCCCTCCCAGGCACGGGCGCGCCCCCGGCGGGGCAGGGCCTCGTCGTCGCCCCCGGGCAGGTAGGGCGGGTTCGAGACGATCGCGTCGAAGCGCTCGCCCCCGTAGGGGGAGAAGAGGTCACCCCGGCGAGCCCGCACGCGGACGCCGTTGAGACAAGCGTTGAGGCGCGCGCAGACGACGGCCCGGCGCGACAGGTCGACCGCGCTGGCCAGCGCGCCCCTGCTTGCCGCGAAGACCGCGAGGGCCCCACTCCCCGCGCACAGATCGAGGACGGTCGCGCCCGGCCCGAGGCGCTCCTCCTCGAGCCGCTGCGCGAGGAGCCAGGTGTCGTTGCGGGGTCGGAAGACGCCCGGCAGCGTCACGATCCTCACGGGCGGCTCATTTCCTCCGGGCCCCGAGCGCAAACGGCGTGAGCCACCGGCCGCCAGCCGCGCTCGCTCCGAGTGCCCCGCCCACGGCGGAGGAGCTCCGGGCCGTATTCGAGCGCCCGCAGCCGTTTACCGTGGGTCTCGAGGAGGAGGTGCTTCTGCTCGATCCCGCCAGCCTCGAGCTCGTGCCCAACGCGCCCGTCGTGCTCGCCGCCCTCTCCGGCGACCGACGCTTCAAGCCGGAGCTTCCGACGTCGCAGCTCGAGATCCTCACTCCTCCGCTTGCCGACGTGCGCACCGCCGCACGCGAGATCGCCGCCGGGCGCCGCGCTCTCGCGGCCGCCGCCGAGGACGCCGCCCGCCCCGTGGCCACGGGATATCACCCGTTCAGCGCGAGAGAGGGTGAGCTGAGCTCTGACCCGCGCTATGCCGAGATCGTCGAGGAGTACGGGCCCGTTGCTCGCACCCAGCTCGTGTCGAGCCTCCAGGTCCACGTCGCCGTCGGGGGCGCCGAGCGGTCACTCGCCGTCTACAACAGCCTGCGCTCCTACCTTCCCGAGCTCGCCGCGCTCGCGGCGAACGCACCCTTTCGAGACGGCCGCGACAGCGGACTGGCCTCCGTGCGACCGAAGGTGTCCGAGGCGCTGCCCCGCCAGGGGGTTCCACCGGCGCTCGCGAGCTGGGAGGACTTCGCCGACGCCCTTGCCTGGGGTGCCGCAGCGGGCACGGTGAGCGAGCCGCGCCTGTGGTGGTGGGAGCTGCGCCCGCACTCGACGTTCGGAACGCTCGAGCTGCGGGTGCCCGACACGCAGACGACGGTCGCCGAGGCCGCCGCGGTGGCGGCCGTCGCTCATGCTCTGGTGGCCTGGCTCGCCGAGCGCTACGACGCCCGAGACCCGCTCCCCGTCCACCCGCGCTGGCGAATCGAGGAGAACCGCTGGTCGGCGAGCCGGCACGGTGTCGACGGTACCCTCGCCGACCTCCAGACCGGCGAGCGCCGCACGACCCGCGAGCGCCTGCACGGGCTGGTCGACGTGCTGGCGCCGACCGCCGCGCGGCTCGGGTGCGCCGCCGAGCTCGCGGACGCCCGCTCGCTCGTCGAAGTCAACGGGGCGATTCGTCAACGGAAGGTCGCCGCGGAGGCCGGTGTCCACGGCCTCGCCGGGTGGCTGGCCGATTGCTTCCTCGCGGGCTGTTGTGCGGTGGGCGTTACGGGGTAGGTTGGCGGCGTGGCGAGGCTTCCCCATCCTCGCGGCGAGACCAGCGAGCGCCTCCTCGAGGAGCTCGTCCGGGCCCCGCACCACCTGCCCCCCGGCCCTGCGATCGGCTCGTCCGACCCGCTCAGGGACGAGGACCTGAACCTCGCGCTCTATCTGTCCTACGAGCTTCACTACCGCGGGCTTGCGGGAGTGGACGACGGCTGGGAGTGGGAGCCTTCCCTGCTCGCGCTGCGCCGCCGCCTCGAGTCGCGGTTCGAGGAGGCCCTGGTCGAGACGGTGGGCGAGCCGGGTCCCTCGGCCGCGCCAGAGGAGATGGACCTGGCGCTGCGGGCGATCGCCGACGCCGACGACGGACCGTCGCTTTCGACCTATATCGAGCGCTATGCCGACCTCGAGCAGGTGATGGAGTTCGCGGTCCACCGCTCGACCTACCAGCTCAAGGAGGCCGACCCGCATTCGTGGGCGCTCCCCCGGCTGAGCGGCTCGCCCAAGGCCGCGCTCGTCGAGATCCAGGCCGACGAGTACGGCGGCGGGCGAGCAGAGCGGATCCACGCCGAACTGTTCTCGGTGACGCTCGAGGCGCTGGGCCTCGATCCCACCTACGGGGCCTACCTCGATCACGTTCCGGGTGTCACGCTCGCGACGGTCAACCTCATGTCCCTGCTCGGCCTCCATCGGCGCTGGCGCGGGGCGATCGTCGGCCACCTGGCGCTGTTCGAGATGACCTCGTCGATCCCCAACCGCCGCTACGCCGACGGCCTGCGCCGGCTCGGTCTCGACGAGCGGGCGACCGGCTTCTTCGACGAGCACGTGGTCGCGGACGCGGTGCACGAGAACGTAGCCGCGGTCGACCTCGCCGGCGGGCTGGCGCGCGAGGAGCCGGCCGTGGCTCCAGACATCCTCTGGGGAGCCAGAGCGCTCGGAGCCGTCGAGGGGAGCTGGTCGAGCCACCTGCTCGAGCGCTGGGAGTCGGGGACGACGTCGCTGCGCGTGCCGCTCCCGGCGGCGGTGACGAGCTAGCCCGAGTCGGGCTCGCGCCCGCGCTCGGCGGCGCTCGGCGCGCGGAAGCGCGTCAGCTTGTGGCTGCCGTCGCAGAACGGCCGGACCCGGGAGCGACCGCACCGGCAGAGCGCAACGGTCTCGCGCTCGACGTCGATCACCCTCCCCTGCATGTCCTGGAGGCGAAACGGACCGCGCACGAGCAGCGGGCCGTCGCGGTAGGGGGTTATCGTCACCTGGTCGTGCGGGTCAGCCAACCGGATGCCGCTCCCGAGATCCCGTGGGCTGGACCTCTGCCTCGTAGCGCGTCACGACCTGGGTGTCGGCGTAGACGGCGACGAAGCGAAGCTCGTCCTCGCCCGCGTTGTGGACCTCATGGGGCACCTCCGCGGGTATGAGAACCACGCCTCCCGCCGGCACGGCGCTCCGCTCGTCTCCCACGACCACCTCCGCCGCCCCGGCGACCACCACGGCGACCTCCTCGGCGCTGTCGGTGTGACGCGGGAGGCGGCAGCCGGGCGCCACCGCCAGGACGGAGCTGCCCGAAGCCCGCGCGCCCGTCGACGGACCGTGCCCGGCCGCCGAGCGCCAGCGGGCACCCGGATCTCCCTCGATCCAGGCCTCGTTGAGCTCGAGCTCCTGCGGCATGAGCGTCGTCTTGGTTACCCAGTGTTCCCCGCAACCCCGGCCTCTCTGCCCCGCGGCGGGGGGCACCGCTGCCATATTGCCCCCCCGGGGCCCTCGCGGCGGCCACCCCCCCCCGCCCACCCCACCCGGCCTCGGGCGGCGACCCGCTCTCGCCCCGCGTGCCGGTGGCGCTCCTCTCGCCCCCCCGCTGGGCTCCGAACCACAACCTCACCAACCCATGGCGCTTCCGGGTCCTCGGGCCGGGAGCCCTGTCGGCCCTTCAGGCCGCGGACGAGCCGGAGGCCGCGGGCAAGCTCTCCCGCGCTCCCACCCTCGTCGTGGCCTCCGCTGCGCTGTCCGGCGACCCGATCCAGGACGAAGAAGACCTGCACGCCGCCGCCTGCGCAGTCTACGCAGTCCTCCTGGGGGCTCACGCGCGAGGTCTCGCCGGCTACTGGCGCACGCCGGCGGTCCTCCGCACCGTCGCCGGACGCAAGGCGGTCGGGCTCGAGGACGGCGAGCGGGTGCTCGGCCTCATCCATCTCGGCTGGCCCCGCGAGGCCAAGCGCCCGCCCGAGCGATGGCCCGTCGAGCGGTATGTGACCCACCTGGCCTAGCCGGCGGGACGACGAGACGCGAGGAGCCCCCGCGCGACGTGCACGGGGGCTCCGCTGCGGACTGCCCGGCTCTGTTACTGCGATACCGAGTTGCGCCCAGAACCGCCGCGCAGGCGATCGGTGCCGGAACCACCGCGCATGGTGTCGTTTCCGGATCCACCCTCCATGGCGTCGTTGCCGGAATCGCCGTGCATGGCGTCCCTGCCGGACCCGCCGGACATCGTGTCGTTGCCGGGACCGCCCCCAAGGCGATCGTTGCCCGACCCACCGTTGATGCGGTCGTGGCCCTCACCGCCCGCGACGATGTCGTTCCCGGAGCCGCAGTCGATCACGTCGTTACCGCCTCGTCCGTCGACGCGGTCGTGGCCTGACCCGCAGCGGATCACGTCGTTGCCGGGGGTGCCGACGAGGACGTCGTTGCCGCTGCCGCCGTTGATGGTGCGGCCGGGCTGGCCGCCGTTCGGGGGCGGGGGCGGCGGGGGCGGCGGGGCCACGGGCGGCGCCAGCTCGAAGAACCCGACGATCGGGTCGTGGTCGCTCTGGCGGTCGGCGAAGTCGGCGGTCGTGTGGACGACGTCGAAGTCGCTCGGGTAGCCGCTGTTCACCGATCGCAGCCCACCGCTGATCAGCATGTGGTCGAGTACCTGCGAGTTGCCCTCGAAGTTGAACGTGTACTGCTCGCGCTCAGCCACCCCGTCGATCAGGTTGGTCAGGTCGTTGTCCTTCAGGTCCGCCAAGGGGTTGGAGAACTCGAAGTCGTTGAGGTCGCCAGTGACGACCACCCGTGCGTTGGGGTTGGCCGCCAAAAGCTCCTCGACGAAGTTGTTCACCACCTGCGCCTGATCGCGCCGCTGGGGCTCGCTCTCAAGCCGCGGGGGCTGGAAGCGGCCAAACAGCGGCGTGTCCTCGCCCTTTGATACGAAGTGGTTCTGGACCACGAAGAGCTTCTGGCCGCGGTAGTTGAACTCGCCGACCAGCGGCTTGCGGCTGTCCTCGAAGGCGTCGCCGGGCAGGTCGTCGCCGTTGGTGCCCGCGTCGTCGAGGATCCTACCCGGGCTGAGGGTCAGCTGGGGCCCGGGCCCCACCTGGGTCTCATCGGTGGGCCCGGCGTTGCCACGGTCGACGAAGTCGAGGCCGCGGTCCTCGCGGATGAGGAACGCCACTCGGATGTTGCCGCCCGGCTCGCCGCCTTCCTGGTCGTCTACCGGGTCGATCTCACGGTACAGGTAGCTCGGCCCGCCGACGTCCCGGATGGCCTGGTGAGCGCCCCACCCGTCAGCCTGCCGTCGGTGACGCCGCTGTTCTGGTCGCCGTCGTTGTCCTGGACCTCGGTCAAGCCGATGACGTCGGGCGACCTGAGGTTCTGGACGATCTCGTTCGCCGCCCCGGCGAAGGTCGTCTCGTCCTGCTCGGGGCTCAGGTTCTCCAACGAGTACTCGGCGACGGCCAGCTCTCTCGACGACGGCCGCCTCGTCACGTCCTCCGGACGGGGCGAGTCGAACGGACCGGGGGGGTCCGCGATCAGCTGCGCCTTGAAGTTGCCGAAGCTGTAGCTGATAACGCCGCGCAGCAGCGGGAACTTCTGGCCGACGGCGGTCCGCGGGATCTCGAAGGCCCCGGGCCGGTCCTGCAGCACCTCGTCGTCGAAGATGACGCGCTCGGGGTTGAAGTCGTCGTCTCGCGTGGAGTTCGGGTTAGTCCCCTCCCGGATCGTGATGCCACCCTTGGTGGTACGGGTACCCGTCGCGTTGGAACCGTTATCGGACAGCACGGGGATCTCACCAAAGGGAGTTCGGCCGACTCTCTCCCGACCCGCGGGGCCCACCGCGACGGCGTTGTTGACCCGCGTGAGCATGCCCTCGAGGCTCTCGTAGAAGTCGATGCCGTCCTGGGCGGGGTCGTAGTTGCCGCCGGCGGCCTCGATGTCGCCGGGGGGGTTCGGGGTGTCGTTGTCGATGATCTCGGTCGGCGGCCGCCGGCCACCGCTTCCGATGATGGTCTCCAGCGAGTTGATGTCGACGGGCAGGAGACTGCCCAGCGGCCGGGTGACGTTGGTGAGCGAGGTCGAGATCTGGGTTTCGGTCAGGTTCTCTGCCGCGCCGCCGGGGCGGAACTCGTTCACCGAGCCGGCGACCTGGACTACATTGCCCGCGTCGAAGAAGTCGTCGGGCTCGGAGCGGCTGCCGGTGAAGACGAAGATGCCCTCGGAAGTGTTCGGATCCGCGTCGTCGTCCGTAGTCGAGCCGGGCGTCTCCTCCTCCTGCATGAAGAAGCCGAAGTCGCGGAAGGCGGTGATGACGCCCTCCACGGTGACGGACTGGCCCACGAGTGGCGACCGCTGGGAAGAATCCTGGATCTGGTTGATCCGGGTGATCGTGACCGGTGGCGGAGCCGCCGTGAAGTCTTGCCCCGTGTTGACCGCGCCGGGCGTGTCGTCTTCAGGAGGCGCAAAGGTAAATTGACCCGAGGTGTTTCCGTTTCCCTTTCGCTGGAGCGACTGGCCAGCAGTCTCCGACCCAGTCTCCGAAACCACGACGTCAGTGCTCGTCTGCCCGTTGGCCGGCCCGTTCGTGGCCGCGAAGGTACCTTCGTAGCTCAGGAACTGGATGACGGTGCTGCCCTGGACGAGGGCGATCCCGTCCGGCGACCCGTTCTGGATGACGTTTGACCCGTATGGGACGGACACCGTGCCGAACCCATCGTCCTGGTTGGGTATGGTGCCGGACAGAGTCCTCGTGTCGTAAGAGGCGCCGCCGCTCCCGTTGTAAAGCACGAGGCTGAAGCTGGAAAGATCGGTGCCCGCCGGGCCGGCGATCTCGATGAACTCGTTTACGTCGGTGCCCGTGTTGTCGTAGTGGAACTCGTTGATGAACACCGGCGAGCTGCTACCGGGCACGGCCCACGCATTCGTGCTGAACAGCACGGCGAGGGCCACGAGCCCGAGAGCGGCGGCGCTCAGGGCGATCGGCAGCCGGCGGCGCTCGCCACGGCCATGCGGACGCGAGAAAGTCATCGGGGCGTCTCCTTCCCCTGACTAGGAGGGGTCGAGTGGGATGGGCTGCCTCCGGGGGGGACTCGAACATCCGTCCACCCGATGGAGACGGACGGCAGCCTTCCAGCGCGCCGAGCCCCTGTTGTTACTCAGCCGTCAGCGACCCGTAAACGGTTCGTCGCTCACCTGTGAAACGCCTGTGAAACGCCTAGCGGGGGTCGTCAGCTGCCGGGGATCGTGATCTCGATCAGCTGGCCGGCCTCTCCGCTGGCGGAGGAGCGCCCGAGGCGGGGCCCAGGCTGGGGAGCTGTTCGCTCGTGAGCCTGCACGTCGAGCAGCCAGCGGCCCGGCCCGAGCAGGTCGCCTGCGTTGGTCACCCCGGAAGACTCCCACTCGCCGGGCCTGAGTGGCGAGGGGGTGTTCACGCGCGCCACCGCGCGCAGTCGTCGGGTGGCGAGGTCGTAGACCAGCACGCGTCCGTACCCGCCCTCGGTCTCGGGGCCGCGATGCTCTTCGTTGCGGTCCTCCTGGATCACGAGCGAACGGGCGGAGGCGTCGAGGTTGTCCGGGTTCACCAGCTTTACCGGGTCCGGTCGAAGGGCCTGCGCGTCGGCGTCGAGCTCGAGCGTGAGCGTCGCTCGCCGCGGGTCCGACCGCTCGAAGTCGAACCGGTACAGGCGCCCTCTAACCGACTCAGCGCCCGCCGCCCCGGTATCGGCGATGTGCAGGCTGCCGTCCTCGGTGCGGCTGAGCGCCGCGTCCTCTAGTCGCTCGAAGTCGAACGCGTCCTCGGCTTGGGCGGCGTCCTCGAGCGCGCCGGCGTCCGCGTTGTCCTTCTGCGAGAGCGGCACGAAGCGTCCTCGCACGCGTTCGCCCTCCGCGATGTCGTCGGTCGACGGGTCCCCATCCGATTCCCTTTGGCGGTCGGCCTTCCAGACGTGCAGCGAACCTCTCCGGCCGGCGATCGCGTCGCCGAAGCTCGGGGCGATGTAGGCGTACAGCTGCGACTCGTTCTCGCCGGGCTCGCCGTCCTCTGTTGTTAGCACGACCGCCTCGTCGAGGCCGTCTACCGGGACCAGGTTCTCATGCGGCAACAGCCCGAAGTGCCGCGTCTCGCGGTACCGGCCGGTCGCCGGGTCCAGGGCGATCGAGCTGCCCCCGCGGCCGAGGCCGTCGTCGGGTGCCGACGTCAGGTCGCCGTCGTCGGTCGACTCCTCCCCCGTGAGGAACAGTCGCCGGTCGTCGATGGTCGCGAGCGTCGCCGAGCAGAAGCGCAGGAAGCCCTCGCTGCCGTCGAGTGGGTAGCGCGCCGCCCGTACCCGGCGCGTGTCGCGATCGAGCTCGAGCTGCGAGACCCGCGCGCCGACGCCGGCAGGCTCCTCGCCGTCGAGCTCGTGGTTCATGAGCACCTGCAATCCTTCACCACCGCCACCCTGAGCCGACGGACCGCCGCCGGCGTAGGCGCCGAGGCCATCCGGAACGCCGGACATCTGGTAGGTCCCGACCGCCTCACCGGTCGAGAGGATCGGCCTGACCCGGACACCGGCCGCGACGGGCATCAGCTGGGCCGGAGTTCCCTCCGGTCCCTTGGGCGGCTTCTCGTTCTCCTTGCTCGCCGTGCAGGCTCCGCCTCCGAGCGCCACGAGCATCGCGGCGGCGGACGCGGTTACCGGTCTCCGCTTCATGGGGCGTCTCCTCGCGACCGCGGGCGCGCCAGCGACTGCGGAGCGTACGGAGGCCTACCGCGCGCCAGGTTACGCAGCCGTAAAGAAAGTATCCCGAGACCTCGAGAGGCCGGCGCAACCCGAACCGCGGTCCGGCCCCGAGGACGCCTGTTTGAGCGGCCGGTCGCGGCTCCCGCGGCCTCAGTCCGCCGCCAACCCCGGCCGCGGCAGCGGCCGCGGCGCCTCGCGGTGGCGCTTCTCCTTCTCCTCCCCGCCCGCCGGCAGCGTCGGCTGGGGCACGATCGGCTCGTCGCGGCCGAAGACCTGCTCCTCGTTCTCGCCGTCGAGCAGCTGGATGAACTGCTCGCGCTCGATGGTCTCACGGCGGAGGAGGATCTCCGAGACGTGGTCGAGCTCTGACCGCTTCTGCTCGAGGACGTCGCGCGCCGACTGGTGGGCCTCCTCGACGATGCGGCGGACCTCGTCGTCGATCTCGCGGGCGATGTCGTCGGAGTAGTCGGGCTCCGCGGAGAACTCGCGCCCCAGGAAGGGCTGGCCGTGGTCGTGTCCGAAGACTCGCGGGCCCAGCTTGTCCGACATGCCGAAACGCATGACCATCTGCTTGGCGGTCTGGGTCACCTTCTCGAGGTCGTTCGAGGCGCCGGTCGTGACCTCGCTGAAGACGATCTCCTCGGCCGCGCGCCCGCCGAGGGTCATGGCCATCGTGTCGCCGAGCTCGGCGCGCGTGGTCAGGAACTTGTCCTCGGTGGGCAGCGAGATGGTGTAGCCGAGCGCCTGCCCGCGCGAGATGACCGAGATCTTGTGGACGGGGTCTGTGTACTCGAGGAAGTGCGCGACGATCGCGTGGCCCATCTCGTGGTAGGCGGTCACGCGGCGCTCCTTCTCGCTCATAACGCGGGTCTTCTTCTCGGGACCCGCGATCACCCGCATGATCCTCCTCGAGGTGATCGTGGACGATCTCGCGCTTGCCCTGGCGCGCGGCGAGCAGCGCCGCCTCGTTGACCAGGTTCGACAGGTCGGCGCCGGTGAAGCCCGGGGTCTGGCCGGCGAGGTTGTCGAGGTCGATCTCCTTGTCGAGCGGCTTTCCGCGTGTGTGCACGCCGAGGATCTGGGCGCGGCCCTTGCGGTCGGGGCGGTCGACGGTGACCTGACGATCGAAGCGGCCGGGTCGCAGCAGCGCCGGATCGAGGATGTCGGGCCGGTTGGTGGCCGCGATCATGATGATGTTGTCCTTGGCCTCGAAGCCGTCCATCTCGACAGCAGCTGGTTCAGCGTCTGCTCGCGCTCGTCGTGGCCGCCCCCATGCCGGCGCCGCGGTGGCGGCCGACCGCGTCGATCTCGTCCATGAAGATGATGCACGGCGAGTTCTGCTTGGCCTGCTCGAAGAGGTCGCGCACGCGGGAGGCACCGACGCCGACGAACATCTCCACGAAGTCAGAGCCCGAGATCGAGAAGAACGGCACGCCGGCCTCGCCCGCGACCGCGCGCGCCAGCAGCGTCTTGCCGGTGCCCGGCGGCCCGTACAGCAGCACGCCTTTGGGGATACGCGCCCCGAGGGCCTGGAACTTCTTCGGGTTCTCCAAGAACTCCTTGATCTCGTGGAGCTCCTCGACCGCCTCGTCTACGCCCGCGACGTCGCGGAAGGTGATCTTCGGCGAGTCGACCGACATCCTCTTCGCGCGCGACTTGCCGAAGCTCATGACCTTCGAGCCCCCGCCCTGCATCTGGTTGAGGATGAAGATCCAGAAGAACAGGAAGAGCAGCAGCGGCAACGCGTAGATGAGCAGTGTCGACCACGCGCTCCCGCCCGAGCCCTCGACGTCGATCGGAATCTGCGCCGTGCGCAGCTGGTTGACCAGGTTCTGCTCGGTGTTGTTGGGGTACCCGGTCTCGTACTCGAGGTTCTGGGCTCCCTCGGGCCCCTTGCGCTCGACGTCGATGGTGTTGTCGCCCGTGTTGAGGGTGACCTTCTTGATCTCCCCGCGCTCGACCTGCGTCAGGAAGTCGGTGTAGGTCGGCTCCTTGCCCTCCCGGCCCGAGGACACGAGGTTCTGGACGAAGAACGCCAGAACGACGACGATCAGGATGGGAAAGGCAGCGCTCTTGAAGAACTTGCTCACGGGTCACGCCTCCTTCCGGGGCAATGCCGGAGACGGAGCTGAAACCTCAGGTTATCAGCGGTGTATCGGTCAGGTTGGGCTTTGGCGCGAGCCCGCTTCGGCCGGCGCACGGCCTTCATCGAGGGCCGCGACGTAGGGCAGGTTGCGGAAGCGCTCGGCGTGGTCGAGTCCGTAGCCGACCACGAACCGGTTCGGGATCTCGAACCCGACGTACCGGATCGGGAGCTCGACCTTGCGCCGCTCGGGCTTGGTCAGCAGCGCGCAGACCTCGAGCGTAGCGGGCTCGCGCGCGCGCAGCGCCCGCAGGAGGTACTGCAGGGTGAGGCCCGAATCGACGATGTCCTCGACGATCAGGACCTCGCGGCCGGCGATCGGCTCCTCGAGGTCCTTCATGATCCGCACGACGCCCGAGGTCTCGGTCTGCGAGCCGTACGAGGCCACGGCCATGAAGTCGACCTGGCACGGCACCTCGAGACCGCGCATCAGGTCGGAGAGGAAGAAGACCGCGCCCTTGAGCACGCACACGAGCAGAAGCTCTCGGCCCGCGTAGTCGGCGGAGATCTGCTCGCCGAGGGCGCGCACGCGGTGGGCGAGCTCGTCCTGCTGTACGAAGATCTGCCCGAGGTGCGCGTCGCGCATGGCTGGCGAGTGTAAGTGGAGCCGGGCGGCCTTGGCCGCCCTTGGCTGGCTAGCTCAGCTTTGAGGAGGACGTCCGAGCCGTCTCTCGCAACGTGGCCGAGTCCTCAGCTCCCGGTGTTCCTTGAGATGTCCCAACGCCAGACCTCCCCCGACGCCCGTCTCGATGCGGGCGAAGCTGAGCTCCATCGACTGGAGCACGCTCCGCGCGCCACCGAAGTCGAAGGCGGAGACGACCACGTCATCGAGCTTGTACCGGCTGTACTCGGTGGTGGTGCCGGGCTCTAGCAAGCGGATCTCGACGATGGGAAGGTGGGACCCGTGCGTGCGCCCGCCAGTAGGTCGGCCGAGCCCCGGTCCGGCCGCGTGACCACCGAAAAGGTGTCGAAACTCGCTTTAGAACCGAAGCCGCCCGTGCCGGTGAACTGCTGCACGACGCCCCACGTGAAAGCGACCTGGTCGACCCGATCGCCGTTCACGTCCTCGCCGGAGAAGTCGCGCACGGAGAGGTCGCAAAAGGTGTTGGCCCCGGGGCGAAGGTGTTCGTCGCCGTCGGCGAAGTAGCGGACTGTCGCGGCCGTGGCCGCTGGCGGCCGACTGGGCGAGGCGATTCGAGGCCCCGTCGGGGACCTTGGTGATGACGAGGTCTCGCCACCGCCCGGGGGTCGTGACCCCGGTCGGCTCACGGGACCGTTCACGTCGCGCTGCGGATGTCGAAGGTTCCGATGCCGGAGATCTCCATCTTGATGCTCGCCCCGGGAGGTGGTGGAGGCGGCGGCGGGGCGCCCGGCCCCTGCTCGCCCTGGGGGCCTGGAGGCCCTGGCGGTCCCTGCGCCCTGGGGTCCGGCGCGCCCCGCGGAAGCTGGTTCGCTGCGAAGTCGCCCCTCAGAAGCGAGCGGTTCTTTATGTCCTTCGTCGTGACGGTGTTGTCCTTGATGTTCGCCCGCTTCGGCCGCGGGTCGGGACTTCGCGGTCTAGGCAGCGGGCCCGCCGGGTCGAATGAACCGCAGGAGCTGCCCTCAGGGGATTGGCGAGCCCCCGGTGACCCCGACGCGCGCTCCGGAGACGTAGCTCGCCTCGTCGGAGGCGAGCATCACGTACACGGGCGCGATCGGCGTCCGGCCTCCTCGACCAGCCGCTCGGTCTCGCGGGCGTCCTCGTCCTCATCGAGGTAGGAGATCAGGACGTCCGCCCCTCGCGCGCAAAGGCGATGGCGACCGCCCGGCCGATGCCGCTGTCGGCGCCGGTGATCAGCGTCGCCTTGCCCTCCAGGCGGCCCGAGCCCCGGTAGCTCTCCTCGCCGTGGTCGGCCCGCGGCTCGAGCAGGCCTCGACGCCGGGTGGGCTCTGCTGCTGTTGCGGCTGGGTCACTGGCTCTCCTCGCCGGTCAGGTCTCGGCGCCGGGGGGGCGCGGTGCTGTCCCTTTCCCCCGGCGGCGCGCGCCTAGCCTCGAGTGGCGGACGGCTCCTCGTACCGACGCGTCACTCGAAGAGAGTGGAACGGCGCCCCGGCTCGGTCGTCAGTCCGCCACGCGCCGAGCCGACAGGCGCACGAGCTCGGGGCGCGGCCCGCCGGCCGGGGCATCGGCCCCACCCACCCCGCCCTCCGACCGCGGCCGCGCGAACGCCTCGTCGACCGCCACACCCGCCACCCAGGCGATTGCCCCCTTTGCCTCGACCACGGGCAGCATGCGGCGCAGCGCCCGCGGGACCTTGCGATCGGTGAACAGGTCGGCGAGCGATTTCGAGCCGCCCAGTCCGGCCGGACGCATCCGGTCGCCGTCGCGCCAGGTTCGAACGGTGAGCGCCTCGCCGACCGCACCGCCGTTCAGGACCGCATCGTCGCCCTGGGCTTCGGCCTCGTCCTCGGACGCCGGCCGGGCCTCGAGCTGCCACGGCCCGAACCGCACCGATCCGGGCACCGGGAGGCGGACCGGCTCGGGCGCCGACGGCTCCCCGTCTTGGGGGCGAGTGAAGCGGAGAGCCCCGTACTCGACCACCGCGCGCACGCCGCCACCGACGTCGAGCGCCTGGGTGCCCCCCCGCGCGCCGAGCGCGAGCACGGCGTCGGCCTCCGAGCGCGAGAGGGGTCGCGCCCCTCCGCCCGCGGCCTCGGCTAGGCGACGCAGGACCAGCCGAGCGAGCCCGACGGGCAGGCGCGCGACGTCGGCCACGGGGACCGGGCCCTCGCCGAGCCGGGCGAGCGCCTCATCGACCGCGGCGTCGACCACCTCCGTCTCGTCGCGGAGCAGCAGGGCGGTTTCGGCGATCACCGCCTCCACCGCCGGTGAGAGCGCACCCAGCGCCGGCATGACGTCGTGACGTACGCGCGCGCGCGCGAAGCGACGGTCGGCGTTGGTGGGATCTTCGCGCCAGTCGAGCCCGCGCGCCTCGCAGTAGGCCTGCGTCTGCGCGCGCGAGACCGCGAGCAGGGGCCGCACGAGCCGCCCTCGTCGCGCCTCCATCCCCAGCAGGGCTCGCCGCCCCGGCGACGTCGCGAGCCGGTAGAGCACGGTCTCGGCCTGGTCGGAGGCGGTGTGGGCGGTGGCGTAGTCGCCGCCCGACCGGGCCACGAGCGCCTCGGCGAGGCGATAGCGTGCCTCGCGCGCCTCGTCCTGGAGGTTGCCGCTTCCCCCCGGCGCCGCTGCCGCGAGCGAGACGCGCTCGACGGTCAGTGGCACCCCGAGCCGCTCGCACAGCTCGCGGCAGAGCTTCTCGTCGCCGTCGGCGCCTTCGCGCAGCCCGTAGTTTACGTGCAGCGCCGCCACGCGCGCACCGAGCCGCACGCAGACCTCGAGCAGGCAGACCGAGTCCGCACCGCCGGAGAGCAGGACCAGGACCGGCGCCCCCTCCGGCACGAGGCCGCTGCGGCGGGCGGCCTCGAGCGGCGCCTCCTCCTCGCGCCGGCCCGTCAGTCCGCCGACTCCGCGTCGGCCTGCATCGCCCGCGACAGCGCCCACGGCTCGTCGAAGCCCTTGAGCTTGACCTGCCCCACGTCGTCGGGGTGGAGGTGCTCGAGCCGCTCGGCGGTCTCACGCACCGCGTCGGTCAGCAGGACCTCGCCTCCGCGCGCCCGCGTGACCATGCGCGCGGTGAGGTTGCCGTCCCGGGCGATGTAGTCGCCGTCGCGGTAGATGGCCGCACCCCGATGTACGCCGATGCGCGGAGCGGCGCGGTCGTCGAACAAGGTTTGAAAGCCGACCGCCCACTCGAGGGAGCGTGAGTCCTGGCCGATGATCCATCACCTCGTCGATCTGGGCAACAACGCCCGACTTGGCCCACCGTCGCAGGGTCTCCGGCCTGACGCCGCCTGCTCGGCTGCATTCCTGAGCTTCATATCCTCCGGAGGGATCGCTGCGAGAGGCCGTCCGGCTCAGCCTGACCTTTGACGCTAGCGCCCGGCTCGGCCCGAACTGTGAACCCGCGCGAACGGCTCGTTCCCATCTAGGAGGGTCTGGCGAAACGGCTAGCGAAACCCTCGGGGAGTTCTGAGAAGAGCACCCAGCGAGCGCCAACGACCCCTTCCCCGTGGCAAGGTGGGCATGTCGCCGTGCTTTCCTTCGTGCCGACGTGCTCTTGCTCGCCCAGGAGAGTCCGCCTGCCGGTGCCGCCGCACTCAGGACATGTATCGGCTACCCAAACCCGATCCGCCACGGGTCTGGGACGGTAGCGCAGCTACGCGGCGAGCGGAGCGCCCCGTGCCCTCGCCAACGCGCACGCCAGCTTGGCGAGGATCGTCAGATCGGCATGGAGCCGCACCCGCTCGATCCCACGGACGCGGAGCGGCAGTAACGCCCACTCATTCTTGAGCCGACCGAACTCGCGCTCGACAGAGGCGCGGCCACGGTAGAGCGACTTCCAGCGCTTCGACTCGCGCGGGACCAAGGGGTGAAGGCGGTCCGCCTTGATCCACCGTGAGCGGGGATGACACTCCCCGGTGGGGCACCGCCACTTCGTCTTTCCACGCCGTTGGTCGGCACCGGCGAACCGCCACTCGCCATGCTCGCACGTCGGCGGCTTGTCCGCCCCGCGCTTCACGTCGGGCGTCTCGCGGAGTGGGATGATCGGTCGGGAGTCGCGGTCCTCGCACTCCCCGTAGACCCGGCCAAGGTCATAGCCCTTATCGAGCGCCGTCGTCTCGGCGGCGAAGCCACGATCCTTCGCCGCGTCGAGCAGAGGCGCGACGTAGTTGGACTCGTGGCTACCGGCCGTATCTACCCGCCAAGCGACCGGGAGGTCCGTGCGGGCGCAGACTGCGGCGTGGACCTTGAACCCGTAGAACCCGCCACCCTTGCGCGTCGAGACAGCCGAGCGGTGGCCCCAGCTCGCGGAAACGCTCGCGCTCGCGGCCGCCCTTCGACACGTAGCGCTGGCCGTTCGCATATGCCGGGAGGTCCGAAGCGTCGATGGCGAGATCGCGGCCGAAGTCGGGGTTCTCTCGATGCAGGCGATCCAGCACGCGGGCGATGCAGCCATCGAGCAGGTCGGAGTAGGCGCGGAGCTTGGCGGCGAAGCGGTAGGCGGCGTAGACGGACGGGCACTCGCCGCCGATGGCCTCCCTCAAGGCGTCGTGCTCGCGCACGAGGGCGACGGTCTTGGTCTATGTCGGGATGCTGTAGAGGCTCTTGGCGAGCGCCACGCCGACCATCGCGCGGAGCGGGTAGCCGGGGCGACCGGTCCACCGCGTGTCTCCGAGATCGCAGACGAGTCCCGCAATCTCCGGGGAATCCAAGAGGACGCGAAGCTCGGAAGCCGCCGAGCGCGGTGGTACTGTCGGTCCGTCCGGGGAGGCCATAACTCCTCGGTCCTGACCCCCGGCGGCGCCAACCGTGCGGGGGTCGCTTTTTCGATTGCCGTAGGAGTTAGACTACGGCATGCATCGGACGGAAAACCGCTCTAGAAAGCGGAATTAGGCGCCAGCAGGCTCAAGCTCGCGCACATCCTCCTCGTCAGCTGAGACGAGGGAGGCTCGAACATCGATGACCCGGGTGAGTTCCAAGTTGGCCTGAACCAACGCGGCCGCAAAGGCATGGGCACCCTTCTCCACGGCTTCTTGAGCGTCTTCCTCATCGACAAAGAACGTGGCGGTGAGGTGCCCCGTTTCGGTGTTCTGGTCGACCACGGCGTCCACCTCTGGGCTGAGGTCGTGAAACCCGCCCAGGAGTCTGTCGCCGTTGTCAGCGGCTCGGCCATGCTCGGAGATCGTGATCTCAACTCTGTGCTCCATCCCGCTCCCTCAGGCTCGTGGCCGATAGCCGTATTCCCGCATCTTAGACAGAACCTCCCTCTTGGCGTTGCGCCCTGGCGTCAGATGAAAGGTCACGATGCTGACCCCATCGGGGGCAAGCGCCTGACCGCCGTTCGTGGTCTTCTTGAACCGCCATCCCTGCTTTTCGGCTTCCTTGAAGTCTTTCTTGAGGTCCTTCGGAACCCAATCCGGCACCGCCATCGGACTTCCTTTCCCTTCGGTCCGTCCGAGCGCCGTGCGAGGCTGGCCCTTGCTCAGTCAGGCTCGCTTCGACTCCCGAAGCTCTTTGCACTTGGCCCGTCCGGGCGTGGGAACCGGGCGGGCTTTGTGCATCCTGAGCCGGTGAGCGGATGGAGCGACGCCTGTTTTGGGCGTTACGCAGGGGATTTGCGTAAACGGTCTCGGGAAACCCCGCAAAGAGCGGGGACTGCTGACGCCACTCCTCGATGCACTCGATGAGCCGTTGGGGTAAAACCGCCCCGATCTTGGGGTAACCGCCATCCGCCCGCACCCGCAATCCCGCACCACGACCGGGCTAGCGAGTTTCGCTAGACCCTCCTAGCCGCTCGGGCCCTGCCCGCCAGAGAAAGCCCGTACCGCCGCGAGTGCCGCCCGCGGCGCGTCCCGGCGGCTACGGGAAAGCGCTTCGTCCAGGGCGGACGCTGCGTCCTCGTGGAGCGCCCGCCCATGCCCACATAGGAGGACGCGGGGGGCGAATAGCCGGAGCGCGCCCGGCGGCAGGGCTCGGAGCATCGGGTGCATGCCCAGCCGCCGCCCCGCGACGGCGAAGTAGGAGGCGGTCCCGACGGCCTCGGCCACGACGAGCGCCCGCTGGTCGGACCACCACAGCGAGACCTCGCGCCAGCCAGGCAGCCATACCATACGCCTGACCTCGAACGGCGAGTCCGGCACGCGCTGAGGGAGGAGATAATGCGGCACTCCGTAGCGGGCGGCGAGCGTGGCGCAGTCGCGCGGGTGGCGGTCGAGGAGCTGAAGGACGGCGGTCACCTCGCCGAGGGCCTCGGCCGCGTCGAGGGCGGCCTCGTCGGCCACGGGATCGAGCAGCCACACCCGCCCGTCGGCGGCGAGGGCGTGCGACGAACGCTCCATGGGCTCGTCGACGGTCCACGTCACCGCCCACGGAAGGGTGTCGTCGAGGTGGACGGCCGGCAAAGCCGGGCGAGTGTGCCAACGGCGCCGCGCACGAGTGAGCACGGCTGGACTACGCCACGAGGTGCGGGTAGCACTCCTCGAGCAGTTCGCGATAGCGGGAGAAGAGCGGCTTGGTGATCGGGATCAGCGAGAGCGCCTTCTTGACGTTGCCCGAGGTCTTGATCCGCCTCCGGGCGATCGCCAGGGCCACGTTCTCCTCACCCTGGAAGTAACGGTTCGCCACGTCGGAGGCCATCCGCATCTCGACCTCGCAGTCCCAGTCCACGTCATCCGACCACTCCCAGCGCAGGTAGTGGCCGTCCCGCACATCCGGTGCGGGGGCGATGTTGACCACGAGATCCAAGTCCGGGAAGTCAAAACGCTGCGGAACCTCGGCTTCGCGCAGGCGCGGACCCATGTCCTCGTCGGTGCTCATCATCTCGAACACCTGATCCATGACCTCGCGAAACTCGCTCGTCGAGCGAAAGCCCATCGGCTCACCCTAAGCAGTCGGTCCGACGCGCGTCGCGGAAAGGACCACGCGGCCGGACGAACGCCGACCCGCGCTCGAAGACGCCGGTGAGCAGGCGCTGCTGGATCGTCTCTCGCACGCGTTCGGCGAGCTCGAGCACGAGGCGGCGGTCGTCGGCCGCCTCGGGGCCAAACGACGCGGTCTCGATCGGCTCGCAGAACTCGATCCGCCAGCGCGAGGGCAGCGGCACGGCACCGAGCGGACCGAGCGCCGGGAACGTCGGGGTTATCGGGAAGTACGGGGCACCGAGGAGCTTGGCCAAAGGGCGCAGGTCGGCGAGCTTCGGATAGATCTCCTCGCTGCCGACGACGGCTACGGGAACGATCGGGGCGCCGGCCCGCAGGGCGATCTCGACGAACCCGCCGCGCCCGAAGCGCTGCAGCCGGTAGCGCTCGGACCAGTCCTTGCCGATCGCGCGGGGGCCCTCGGGAAAGACGGCGACGAGCTCGTCCTGCTCGAGCAGGCGGACGGCGTTGTACGGAGACGCCACGGCTCCGCCGAGCTTGCGGACCGCCGTCGACAGCCAGGGGAGGTCGATGGCCCAGCGCAGGACGAGGAAGCGGACGTGGCGGGGCAGCGGATGCTCGCGCATGATTGCCACGGCGATCATGACCGCGTCCCATGGCAGCACGCCCGCGTGGTTGGCGACAAGCAGGGCGCGGCCGTGCGCGGGCACGTGGGGCACGCCGAGCGCCTCGACTCTCCACCAGCGGTCGTACATCAGCTCGAGCAGAGGAAGCACGGCGTCAGCGAAGCCCTCGTCGAAGCCCCACTCGTCCTCCGGGAAATCGCCCTCGATCCGGCGCAGGGCACCTTCGAGTCCGGCCCGCACCTCGCGGGGAAGCCCCGAGGCGGTCCCCCCGAGAGCCTCTAGAGGGGCGAGGCCGCGCGCGAGCCCGCCCTGGAGCCCGCGCAAGATCGTCACCGCCGGCCGCAGCGGGAGATCGGTGGGGCCGCGGGCCCAGTCCGCGGCGGTCTCAGCCCGGTCGCCGCGCTCCCGGCGCGCGGGACTCACCCCGGGAGCAACTCGCCGACGGCGGCGAGTCGTCGCCCGCGCCGGGCGCGCGCCCAATCCTCGACCGCGTCCGGCGTCGAGAAGCGGGGAGTGAAGCCGACCTCATCGGTCAGGCGCGTCGTGTCGACCGCCCGGCCGTAGCGCAGGAGCCGGCGCAGGTCGGGGGAGACGCTCGCGAGGCCGAGCCGGCCGCTCGCGGCGGTCACCACATCGAAGAGCGGGGACGGAACCGGCAGGGCGGCCCGGCCGGCACGGCGCAGGAGTCGGGTGAGGCCGATCGTGCCCGGTCCGGCGACGTTGACGGCGCCGCGGACCGGCGTCCGCACCGCGGCGAGCGTGGCCGCCACCGCGTCGTGCTCGTGCACGAGCTGGAGCCGGGGGTCGAAGCCGAGCGGAGTGGGAACGGCGGGAAGGGACAGGAGACGGGTGATCTGAGTGTCGAGCGAGGGCCCGATCGCGGGCTGATAGCGCAGCATCGTGCAGACGACCTCGCGGTTGCGGCGGGCAAACGCGCCGAACAGGTTCTCGATCTCGCCGACGTCGCGCTGGAAGCCGGTGCGCAGCGGGTAGAGGCGCGCGAGCTCCTCGGTGAAGAACTGGGGGGCTTCCGGCTCGGCTCCGTATATCCCCGCCGAGCCGCGGACGACGATCGCGGCCACGCTCGCGGAGCGCTCACATGCGGCCACGAGCTCGAGCGTCCCGATCACGTTGATCTCGTGGGCCGCCCGCGGCGACATGCCCGAGCCCGGGCGACGGACGATCTTGTTGTGGATGACGGTGTCGACCCCGGCGCGGGGAAGCAGGTCCCCCAACCGCCCTCCCCGGATGTCGGCCTCGATGAACTCGACTCCGTCCAGGCGCGAGCGCGGCGGGCGATCATCGAGCCCGGCGACGTACTCGATCGAGGGATCGATGGCGAGGGCTCGAGCGATCTCGGTACCGAGGTAGCTCGAGACCCCGGTCACGAGGACGCGGCCGCCCGCCATCGGCTACGGCTAGGAGGCGCGCCGCGCGCCGCCCGATCCCCCGCTGCGGGCGGTCGCGCTCCAGGCTCCGCCCATGGAGCGGCTCGACTCGCCGCCACCGTCGCCGAGCCGCCGCTCGATCGCCCCGAGCCGGCGTGAGATCCGCCGGAGCTCGGCCTGGAGCTCCTTGATGTCCTCACTCGTCGCCGGCCTGCGCTCCTCGAAGGCCCCGACGACCGCCTCCCGCACCGCTCCCGCCCCGGCTTCGGCGGTGCGGACGAGCTCGTCGACTGCCTCCTGCGCGCGCCCGCGGGTGAGCTGGGCGGAGCCGATCGTGGCCTGAACCGTGCGGTCTACGGCATCGCGGACCGCGTCGGGTACGTCCATGGGGGTGGGCCGGCGCCTCGCCATCGCGGGCCCCAGTGTCCCATATCGTCCCGGCGGTGCCCGCCGCGCGCCGAGGGTCTCCCATCCACCTCAAGCCGGCGGCTCCACTCGCCGAGCGAGTCCTGCTGCCGGGCGATCCTCACCGGGCTCTCCAGGTCGCCCAGCACCTACTCGACAAGCCTCGGATGCTCAACCACCACCGCGGCCTCTGGGGCTACACCGGCGAGGCGCCGGACGGATGGCCGCTCTCGGTGCAGTCGACCGGAATGGGCGGGCCGAGCGCAGCGATCGTAGTCGAGGAGCTGATCGGCCTGGGCGCCGGCACGCTCGTCCGGATCGGCACCTGCGGGGCCTTCGATCCCGCGCTCGAGCTCGGAGACCTGATCGTGGCGGGCGAGGCGATCTCGGCCGACGGAACGAGCGCGGCGCTCGGAGCCGAGGAGCGCGTCCTCCCCCACGGAGGGCTTACTGCCGCCCTCGCTCGGGCCGCCTGGGGCGCCCCCGCACCGATAGCTTCGTGCGACCTGTTCTACGACCAGCGGCCCGGACAGGCCAAGGGCTGGCGGGCCCGGGGCGCGATCGCCGTGGAGATGGAGACGGCGACCCTGTTTCGCCTCGCCGAGCTGCGGGGGGTGCGGGCGGGGTCCCTGCTCGCCGTGTCCGACCTGCTCGACACCAGCCCTGGCACGTCGGTTCGCTCGCGTGAGCGCATCGCCCGTGAGGGGCTCGAGGCCGTGGGGCTCAGACTGGGAGAGGTGGCCTACGCCGCCCTGTCGACCGAGAAAGCCCTCGCACGCTGATCCACCGCCTCAAGCCCGCCGTGGCTTCCGGCCGGGCGCGGGGGGCGCCTAGGAGGACCGCCGCGACCGCGACGGCCCTCCAGCGCGCGCTCGTCCGCCCGACCGGCCGGAGGCGGCCGCCCGTCCGACCGAGAGCCGCTCCTGGCTCTGAGGCGGCAGCGGGCTCTCGGGAGCCACGGCCTCGCGCAGGGCGGCCAGGTCGCGCGCCACTTCGTCGAGTCGCCCGTCGAGGTGAGCGGTCCACCCGTCCTCGCTCCCGGCCGGGGCGGAGGCGAGGGACTCGAGCCGCGCCTCCACGCGGTCGAGCGAGTCCTCGACCCCCTCGAGCCGCTGGGAGACCGACCGTAGCCGGCGCGTCAGCCGCTCGACGTCGGCCGCGGAGGGGATTCCGAGCGCCCCCATGGCCGTCTCCTGGGCCTGGACCGCCTTCTCGCGGGCCGAGAGCGCCCGTGAGAGCGCGCCCGCGACCACGGGGTTTCCCACGAGCTCCTCCACGACCCGACCGAGAGCTTCCTCGCCCTGCCGCGAGAGGCGATCGACCATCCCGCGCTCCGAGGACGCCTCCGGATCCATGGGGGCAGCGTATCCGAACCGACATTGCCGACGGCCACGAGCCGAGTCCTAACCTTTACCTGACCCTTAGGCGCACGCCCTGTCGTCCCCACACCACCGGGAAGACCGCGCCCCTTTTGTGCCCTTTTTTTGCCCACGTCCCAGGTTGTGCACGCGAGACGAGGGCTGGCGCGCGTAGTGCGCGACTGGACCCCCCTGGCCGCCGGGCGGGCGCTCGAGAGATCGCCCGCCCGTCGAGGCCGTTGCCGTCGGGAAATCGTTGAAGGGACCGACCGTGCCTGCCGATAAGGGGCGAATTCCCATCGTATCGCCCCTTGGGTGAACGAACTCTTTCGCGCAAACCCTCCTTGTTGCAGATCTTTCCCATACCAAGTAGCGTGACGCCAGTGCCTGGGGGGTCTGCTAGCTTGCGCCGCACTTCTAGCGGTCCGGACACGGACGTCGAGGGAGCGGGATGAGACACCGATCGATCTATGGGGCCATCGCAGGAGCCCTGTTGGCAGGGCTCCTGTTCGTCATCGGTACCGCTGCCTACGGTGGCTCGGGTGCTCCTGCGGGAGTCTCGTGCGCCGGCGGCTCGACGGCTCCGGAGTGCGGCGGCCGCCGGGCTTCGCCTCAAGGCGCCGCGGCGCCAGGACTAAAGCTTCCAGTCCCCCCGCGCCTCCCTGGCCGCGGTACCGGGGGCAACACCGGCGGCGGGGGCAACGCCGGCGGGGGCGGCGGCCAGAAGCCCCCACGCGCGGGCGTCCCTCCCGGCAAGCCCAAGCCCGGCGAGCCCAAGCCCGACAAGCCCAAGCCCGGCAAGCCCAAGCCCGGCAAGCCCAAGCCCGGCAAGCCCAGGGCCGAGAGGCCCAGGCCGCGCAGGCCCAGGTCGAGCCGGTCGAGGCCGCGTAGACCTCGATCTTCGGGTCAGGGTCGGCGCCTGCGGCGCGCCCCCTCTCGCCCGCGTCCGCGGCGTACGCGCACGCCCGGAGGCGCTCCGACTCCCTCGGCCCGCGGTTACTTCGACGGCTCTCCGGGCGACCCGCTGAGGGGGGTCCCGAACTTCACCATTCGGCAGTTCAAGATCCCTCTCTTCCTGATGCCGATCTACCAGGCGGCCGGCACGGAGTACGGGATCCGCTGGGAGTATCTCGCGGCGATCAACGAGATCGAGACGAATTACGGTCGTAACCTCAACGTCTCCTCGGCCGGGGCGCAAGGATGGATGCAGTTCATGCCTGCGACCTGGAAGGCGTACGGCGTCGACGCCAACGAGGACGGGCGCAAGGATCCGTACAACCCGGTCGACGCGATCTTCGCTGCCGCCCGCTACCTCAAGGCCGCCGGTGCGCCGAAGGACATGCGCAAGGCGATCTTCGCCTACAACCACGCAGGCTGGTACGTCGACTCGGTCGTGCTGCGCACGCGCCTCATCGCCGGGATGTCGCCCGACCTCGTCGGCTCGCTCACCGGGCTCGCCGAAGCGCGCTTCCCGGTCCGCGGGAAGGTGAAGTACGCCGACGACATCTCCGAGGCGCAGGCGCGCAAGCGCGTCAAGCCGGGTCAAAACGCGGCCAAGCTGGTGTCGGACAACGCCAACCGCAAGGACATCGACCTCTTCGCCAAGAAGGGCTCACCGGTGATCGCGGTCAACGACGGCGTAGTCAAGAAGATCGGGCGGTCCAAGCGGCTCGGGCGCTACGTCGTCCTGCAGGACAACTTCGGTAATAGCTTCACCTACGCCAACCTCGGGTCGATCTCGTCGCACTACCCGGTCCCCAAGGAGGAGTTCCGCAGGCAGGCCCAGCGCGAGGCTTCGCGGTCGATGGCGGGGCTCACCGTGGGGGATCCACGCCCGAACGCCGCCGCGAGCGCAGGACGCCAGAAGGACGGTGGCAGTGGCCTCGCGTCCGCGCTCGGAGCGTCGCCTTCGTCCGGGGGCCAGCCGCCCTCCGGCGGGTCCCGCTTCCAGGAGGAGCCGGTGGTGAAGGAGCGCCTGTTCGCCCATCCCAACCGCCCGAAAGCCCTTGCGGCCGGCGGGGCGGCTCAGCTCGCCGCCTACCGCGGCGACCCGCTCGCGTCCCCTGGTACCCCCGCGTCGCTCGAGGGCTACTTCCTGAACACACGCGGCTTCAACTCCAACGACTTCCGCCTCGCGCCGCTGCGCAAGGGCTCCCGGGTGATGGGCGACACCATCCTCGGCCGCGTCGGCGATGACGAGGGCAAGGATCCGCACCTTTCCTTCGCCGTCCGCCCGGCGGGGAAGGGCGCGCCGAAGATCGATCCCAAGCCGCTGCTCGACGGGTGGAAGCTGCTCGAGGCCACGGCGATCTATCGGGCCTCGGGCAAGAACGTCCTGCGAGGGGGTACCTCCGTGGGCCAGATCCTCCTGATGGCCAAGCCCCTGCTGCAGAAGCGGGTTCTCGGCGACGACCGCATCGACATCTACTCCTGCGGGCGCAAAGACATCGCGAAGGGGCTGGTAAGCCGGCAGGTCCTCGCCACACTGGCCTACCTCGCCGAGGTCGGGCTCAGGCCCACGGTCAACTCGCTGCGCTGCGGTCACTCCTACTACACGACCTCGGGCAACGTATCCGCCCACTCCTCCGGCGACGCGGTCGACATCTCGCGGTGGAACGGCCAGCCGGTGCTCGGCAACCAGCAGAGGGGCGGGCCGACCTATCAGGCGATCAAGCGGCTGATGCTGCTGACGGGGACGATGAAGCCGCAACAGCTCATCTCGCTGTTCGACATCGGCGGCCCGACGCTCAAGATGGCCGATCACGCCGACCACCTCCACATCGGCTTCCGTCGTGCGGGCGGGCGCGGACGGCCTGGCGTGGGGTCGCCGGTCCTCAAGCGCGACGACTGGTACAAGCTGGTCAAGCGGCTCGGCTCCATCGATAACCCCTCCGTGTCCCGCCGCCCGTCGAAGAGCTCGCTGCCCGCGCGGCGACGCGGCGGTCGCTCCCACGGCGAGTAGGGGCGGCGGTAACGCCGGCGAGCGGTCGGCTCGCCGAAGGCCGCTTCACCGCGGTGTGGGGCTGGCGACGATCGCTGAGCGGGAGCGGTGCCGTGGCGAGGTGCCCGACTCCCGATCTCGACTCCCCGCACGCGTGGCGAGTTCCTCATTCTTTGGCCACTCTTTACCGCCCGTTCACGCCTCCCTTAGCTCGCGGCCGTAGTGTCCTCGCATACGGGACACACGGCGAGGCTGGCCGGCGAGAATCATGGCCCTGCGGCCATAGGTGGCGCGGTCGTCGAATGGAGAAGATCAAGAAATGGAGTCCTCAACCGTCACGCGCATGCCGAGCCGCCACGAGCGTCGCCGCGCGATCGCTCTGACCATGGCGGCACGCCGCCGGCTCGAGACCGAGCTCCGTCCGGGCGGGCGCGTGTGGATCAACGGCCGCGAGGTGGACGGTACGAAGCCGGCCCTGAGGCATCTCGCCCGCTCCCACGACTGACCCGGGCGCCGATCCCGGCTTCGCAGACCGAGCCCGAAGACGCTCAGTCCAGCGCCGACATCACCGCCTCGAGCTCTGAGACCACGTCGCCCGAGAGCCTGACGGCAGCATCGCCGTCGTAGGGAGTCGAGCCCTGGGTGACGATCGCGAGGCGGCCATTTGCGTCGCGCGTGACCCCGGGCAGGGACGCCACCGGGAACACCTCGAGCGAGGACCCGACGCACAGCATGAGGTCGGCGCTCGAAGCGAGCGAAAAGGCCTCCTCGGTGGCCTCGCGCCGAAGCAGCTCGCCGAACAGGACGACGTCGGGCTTGAGCGGCTCGAGGCAGGCATCGCACTCCGGCGGTCCCTTCCCTTGGCCGAGGAGCTCGAGCACCCGCTCGAGCCCGACGCGACCGCCGCAGCGCAGGCACACGCTCCACTCGATCGATCCGTGGATCTCGACCAGTCGCTGCGTGCCCGCCCTGCGGTGGAGGCGGTCGACGTTCTGGGTGATCACGCCACGCACGAGCCCGCGCCGCTCGAGCTCGGCGATCACCTCGTGGGCGGGGTTGGGCTCGCGGTCGTGCAACGACGCGAAGCGGTCGCCGTAGAAGCGCCAGAAGCGGTCTGGGTCGCGGCGGAACGCGTCGATCGTCGCGACCTCCATCGGGTCGACGTTCGCCCACAGTCCGACGCCCGGTGAGCGAAAGTCGGGTATGCCCGAGGGCACCGATACTCCGGCGCCCGTCAGGACGACAGCCCGCTCGGACTTCCGCAGAAGCTCCGCCAGGCGGTACGGCCCGTCCTCGTTGGAGGCGTCCGGCGCGCGGCCGCTCGCCCGCGCACCCGCTGGGGCGCCGGTACCGGCGGCCACGCCCGTCGCCGCGACCGCCCCCGGGCCGGCCTCCTCGCTCATCGGCCCCTGAACCTCGGCGTGCGCTTCTCGAGGAAGGCCGAGATGCCCTCGCGGCCGTCCTCGGAGGCGAAGATCTCAACGAAGCCTTCGCGCTCGAGGCCGAGACCCTCGTCGAGACCTCCCTGGTGGGAGACCGTCTTGATCCGCTCGATGGCCAGCGGAGGCTGATCGGACAGCTTGCGAGCCCAGGAGAGCGCCGTGTCGAACAGCTCGTGGTCGGGGACGACCTGGTTGACGAGCCCGGCCCGCAGCGCCTCCTCCGCGGGGATCGGCTCTCCCGTGAGGTTCATCTCGAGCGCCTTACCCTCTCCCACGAGCCGGGGCAGCCGCTGGGTGCCACCGAGGCCGGGCATGATGCCGAGGTTGATCTCGGGTTGCCCGAAGGTCGCCGAGCGAGCGGCCACGCGGAAGTCGCAGCCCATCGCGAGCTCGCAGCCGCCGCCGAAGGCGACGCCGTTCACCGCCGCGATGGTGACCGTCGAGGACCGCTCCATCGAGCGCATCAGGCGGTGGCCGGTGTCGAGAAGGTCCTCCTGGTTCTCGCCGGCGGCCCGCTGGAACTCCTTGATGTCGGCGCCCGCCGAGAAGGCAAAGGGGGTGGAGGAGGTGATGACGACCGCGCGCTTGTGCCCGTCGAGGTCGCTCCAGACCTCGCCCAGCTCGGCGAGGACCCGGGGGGAGATCGGGTTGGTAGGCGGACGATTGAGCCATACGATGGCCACGCCGTCGCGCTCCTCGAGCTGGATCGTCTCCCGCTCGGACTCGGGCTGGGGGTAGGGAAAGAAGCCCTGGCCGCTCTTGCGCCCGAGGCGGCCCTGGCCGACGAGCCGGCGCAGCACGAGCGGAGGCGCGAAACCCTCTCCCCACTCCGAGCGCGCCCGCTCGAGCGACGCGAGCACCTCGTCGAGTCCCTGCTCGTCGGCGCGCGCGAGCGGACCCGGCATGATCCCCGCGCCGGTCATCATGCCGATGTCGATGTCCTTGATCCCGGCCACGTCCTCCTCGATCACCAGGCACGACTCGACGAGGGCCTTGAGCTGGAAGCGCTCGACGATGGTGTCCCTGGCGGTGTCAGCCTGAGTGGTCATAGAAGCCCCTCCCGGTCTTCTGGCCGAGATCGCCGGCCTGGACGAGGTCCTTCATCTTCGGCGACACGTGGAAGCGCTCGCCGTAGCTTTCGTTCAGGTGCTCGGCGACGTGCAGGACGGTGTCGAGCCCAAGCAGATCGGTGAGGTAGAAGGGGCCCATCGGCGCGGCCCCCGACTCGGAGACGATCTTGTCGACCTCCTGAGGGTCGACGCCCTCCTCCTCCTGCACCTTCCAGATCTCCGAGATCGCCGACAACAGGACGCGGTTGACCACGAACCCCGGCACCTCGCGGCAGCGGATCGGCTGCTTGCGGATCGACTGCGCGAAGTTGGCCGTCGCAGACATGGTCTCCTCGGAGGTCGTCCCCTCGCCGGCGATGACCTCGATCAGCCGCATCACCGAGGCCGGGTAGAAGTAGTGAAAGCCGACGACCTTGTCGGGACGGCTCGTGGCGTGACCCATCTCCGCGATCGACAGCGAAGAGGTGTTGGAGGCGAGGATCGCGTGGCCCGGGATGACCGCGTCGAGCTCGCCGAACACGCTCCGCTTGAGGTCGATCCGCTCGGGAACCGCCTCGACCACGAAGTCGACGTCGCCGAAGCCGTCGTACTCGGTCGTGCCGTCGATCAGCCCGACGGTCGCCTCGGCTCGCTCGTCGGCCTGCTCCTCGCTGAGGCGGCCCCTGTCGACCTGGCGGCCGAGCTGGCCCCGCGTGACCTCGCGGGCCTTGTCGAGCCCCTGGTCGACGAACCGCTGCTCGACGTCCTTGAGTACCACGGGAAACCCGGCGGCGGCGATCGTCTGGGCGATCTCGCCGCCCATGGTCCCGGCGCCGACGACGGCGGCTTTGGTTACGAACACGCTGCTCCTTGTCTCGGGGTTCGGCGTCGCGCTCGGCACGTGCGTCGGCGAGGGCGGATCACGCCCGTCGCCAGCCGGCGCGCAGCGGCCACGACGCGGGCCGACAGGCTACCGGTCGCCCTCAGGCACCGCGTCGAAGGCAAGCGCGCGCGGACCGCCGGTCATCCGTCGAGGGAGCCGCCCGCGCCGCGCCGGGTCATCCGTAGACCTCGCGCACGATCTCTCCGATCGAACGGGCCACCGAGTCGAGGAACGGCCGCACCTCGACGACGAGCCGCTCGTACTCGGCGCGCCCCTCGGGGGTGATCGAGTAGTAGCGCCGGCTGCGGCGCTCGGGATGCTCCCAGTTGCCCTCGATCAGCTCCCGGGACTCGAGCGAGCGCAGGAGCGGGTACATGGTGTTCGGGTTGACCGACAGGACGCCCTCGGTCATGGCCGAGATCCACTCCATGAGCTGGTTGCCGTAGGAGGGGTTGTCGCTGATCATGTGCAGCACGAGCAGGGGGAGGACCTCGCGCCGGCGCAGCTCGCCGGTGAAGGGATCGCCAGGGCGTCCGCGGGCCTGGCGCCCCGCGGCGGCCTCCTCCGCCTCGCCCAGCCGGCTCGCCTGGGCGATCGCCTCCCGGGTGGCCGCATCGCGGTCGGGGACCTGCGACGGCGCCCGGCGCGCCCGGGCCCCGCGGGCGCTCCCGTGGGCGGGGACCGAGGCACGTTCGGAGCGCGCGCTCTTGCGGGACTGGGGCATCGCGTCCATCGTGACAGAGGACCGCGCCCAGGCAGGAACTTCTCGCCTCGATCCTCCTCGCGCCGACCGCCGCGGGCGGCAGCGGCCCCGCGGGCCTAGGCGGTCGCCGGCTCGGCGACCCGCCGCGGCATGAGCACCTCGCGGGCGATGACGAGCCGCTGGATCTGGGACGTGCCCTCGTACAGCTGCATGATCTTGGCGTCGCGCATGAGCTTCTCGACCGGGTAGTCCTTGATGAAGCCGTAGCCCCCGTAGACCTGGACCGCGTCGGTGGCGATCTCCATCGCCGAGTCGGCGGCGAAGCGCTTGGCGTGCGAGCAGGCGAGGGTGTTGCGCTTGTCCTGGTCGAGCAGGGCGCCCGACTGCCAGACGAGCAGGCGCGCGGCCTCGACCTTGGTGGCCATGTCGGCGATCATGAACTGGATCGCCTGGTGCATGGCGATCGGCACACCGAACTGGACGCGCTCCTTGGAGTAGTCGGCGGCGAACTCCATCGCGGCGCGGCCGATCCCCACGGCCATCGCGGCGACGCCCGGCCGCGTGCGGTCGAGGGTCATCATCGCGAGCTTGAAGCCCTTGTTCTCCTCGCCGAGCAGGTTCTCGGCCGGAATCTCGACGTCGTTGAAGGAGATCATCGCCGTGTCGGAGGCGCGCTGGCCGAGCTTGTCCTCCTTCTTGTCGACGGTGACGCCGGCCTCGCGCGGGACGACGAACGCCGAGATGCCCTTGTGGCCGGCGTCGGTGTCGGTCTTGGCGTAGACGGTGTACCAGTCGGCGTGGGAGCCATTGGTGATGAAGGTCTTGGTGCCGTTGATCACGTACCCCGAGCCCTTGCGCACGGCGGTCGTGCGCATCCCCGACACGTCCGAGCCGGCGTCGGGCTCGGTGAGGCAGAACGAGGCGAGCCTCGGCTCCTCGGTGAGCATGCCGAGGTAGTGGCGCCTTACCTCCTCCGAGCCGCCGAGCACCACCGGCGCCAGCGCGAGCCCGTTGCACATCAGCGACGTGCCGATGCCGGAGCACCCCCACCCCATCTCCTCCTCGATCAGGCAGCCGCTCAGGTAGTCGAGGCCCGGCCCGCCGTACTCCTCGGGAATGTGGGTGTTCATGAGCCCGACTTCCCATGCCTTGTGGACGATCTCCTCGGGCCAGGTCGACTCGCGGTCGTACTCCCAGGCCACGGGGCGAATCTCCTTGACGGCGAAGTCGTGTGCGAGCTCGCGCAGGTCCTTCTGCTCGTCGGTGAGGGTGAAGTCCACGTCTGTCCAACTCCTTGCTCGGGGCGGCGCACGCTGACGGATGCGCACAGCCGATTGATCAGTCAGTCAAACTCGGGAGCGAGGTTAGCGGATCGTCGGCTTCGAAGCGCGCGGGGGACACGACGAGGGGGTGCCCCCTCTCCGCACCCGACGCCTCGCCAGGAGCGCGCCCGGTCGTCGCCGCCCACACGGGCGGCCGGTACCCGTCGCAGGGCGACCTGGCCTCCGACGAGCACGACTTCCAGGCGCTCCCAACCTGCGTCCGATCAGCGTTTACGCGCGAGCGATCGGGTATAGATACCGCCATGGCCGATGGACGCCGCTTCGAGCTCGAGGAGCTCGTCAACCGCCCGGGTACCTACCTGAACCCCCAGACCGAGGTGCTGGTGGTCGTCGACGACTCGCAGTCGATCGACTCGGAGATCTTCAACATGGAGGACTTCGAGGGCGCCGACTGGGTGCTCGTCTCCGACGAGGTACCGGTTGACGAGCCCAAGCGCGACGAGCTGCTCGAGACCTTCCAAGCTCGCTACGGCAGCGAGTCCGGGCGGCGGGCTGGCGTGGCCGCCGAAGAGCCGGAGTCCGGGGAGGTCGACGGCGACCCCGAGGTGCTCGAGGACCTCGAGGAGCGGTAGGGCCGGCTAGGCGCCGATCCGACCGGTGAGCGCGGCGAGGCGCCAGGTCGGAGCAGGTCGCCCGCGCTGTCCTCCGGCCGCCAAGCCGGCCGCCACCTAGCGGATCGCCGAGCCCGCCGGCTCGGCCGGCGCCGCCGAGCCCATCCCCTCGTCGGAACCCCCGGGGAGCTCAGGACCCGCGTCGTCGGGCGGCTCTTCCCGCCCGTGGGCCGTCTCGCCCGCGCGCCGATCGCCCACGAGCGAGGCGCCGATCCCGAGCGCGAAGAGGCCGGCCACCACGGCCAAGCTCGGCAGCGGCGGGATCTTCACAAAGCTTTCGATCAGAAGCTTCACCCCCACGAAGCCGAGCACCACCGCCACGGTCTGGTCGAGGTAGCGAAAGCGTCGCACGAGGCCGTCGACGAGTACGAACAGCGCCCGCAGGCCGAGCAGAGCGAAGACGTTCCCCATCCAGATCAGGTAGGCGTCGCGGGTGATTGCGAACGCGGCGGGAATCGAGTCGATGGCAAAGGCCAGATCGGCGAAGACGATCGCCACGAGGCAGAGAAAGATCGGCGTCACGTGCCGGCGCCCGTCGACGCGCACGAACCACCGACCCTCCCGGGCCTCCGTCGCCACCGGGTAGAGGCGGCGGACGGCGCGGACGAGCGGGTTTCGCTCGGGCTCGACGTTCTCGGCCACGCCGCGGAACATGCGGTAGGCAAGCCACAGGAGAGCCGCACCGAGCACGTAGAGGGCCGGCGCGAACGCCTCGATCAGCGTGACGCCGCCGAGGATGGCGAGGCCGCGGAGGACGAGCGCCGCGGCGATGCCCCAGAACAGCAGGCGCGCGCGGTTTTCGCTCGCCACCCCGAAGTAGGCGAAGAGCATCAGGAAGACCACCAGGTTGTCGAGCGACAGCGAGCGCTCGATTACGTAGACCGTCGTGTAGAGCAGGGCGTCCTCGCCGCCGGAGGCGAGCCACAGGATTCCCGCCGTTACGAGGGCGAGCCCCACCCAGCCGAGCGACCAGATCGCCGCCTCGCGATAGCGGGGCTCGCGGCCGCGCGCGAAGAGCTTGAGGTCGAGCCACAGGAAGACGACGAGGGCGGCGACCAGGGCAAACCAGGCGAGGAGCGAGTGGCTCATTGCTCCGGTCAACCCTAGAGGGCGGTCACGCTCTCCCCCCGGGGCCACGACTAGACTGCACCGCGCGATGCGCCAGCGGATCTTCGGCACGACCGGCCTCGAGACCTCGGAGATCGCCTTTGGCACCTGGGCGCTCGGCTCGAACTGGTGGGGCGAGACCGACGACCCGGATCGGCTGATCGCCCGCGCGCTCGAGCTCGGGATCACCTTCTTCGACACGGGTGACGCCTACGCCCAGGGACGCAACGAGGAGCTCGTCGGCCGCGCGCTCGCGGGCGCCGATCGCGACGCGATCCAGATCTCCACCAAGTTCGGCTACGTCCTCGACGAGGGCCGGCGGGTCCACTCGGAGGGCGAACGCCCGTCTGACTGGTCGCCGGAGCACGTGCGCCGGGCCCTCGAGGCGAGCCTGCGCCGCCTCGGCACCGACCACGTCGACCTGCTCCAGCTCCACAACCCCCGCATGGTCGCGATCGCCCGCGACGACCTCTTCGCCGAGCTCGAGGCCCTGCGCGATGAGGGCAAGCTGCGCCACTTCGGCGTCGCCCTGGGACCGGCGATCGGCTGGCGCGAGGAGGGCTTGCGCGCGCTCGAGACCCGCGGGATCGCGGCCCTCCAGACCGTCTACAACCTGCTCGAGCAGAAGCCTGGCTCAGAGCTCCTGGCGACCGCTCAGAGGACGGGCGCGGGGATCATGGCTCGCGTTCCCACCTCGAGCGGCCTGCTCGAGGACAAGTACACGCTCGACACGACCTTCGGACCGACCGACCATCGCCGCCACCGCCCCCGGTCGTGGCTGGTCGAGGGCCTCCAGAAGATCGATCGCCTGCGCTTTCTCGTGATCGAGGGCGAGCGGACGATGACCCAGGCCGCGCTCAGGTTCATCCTCGCCCAGCCGGGGATCGCCAACGTCGTCCCGACCGTGACGAGCTTCGCCGAGCTCGAGGAGTTCGCCGCGGCCTCGACGGCGCCCGACCTGACCGACGAGGAGCTCGCGCGGGTGCAGGAGCTCTACGCGCGCGACTTCGACGTCGAGCCGGCCGCAGCTTAGCCTCGACCGGGCGTCCGGTCGCGCCGACCGGTCCGCCACCCTCCCACTACCGCTGGGCCCCGCCCGGTGCCGGCAGCGCCCCGCCCGGCGCCCCCGCCCCCGGGGCTCCGGCCGCCCCGCCGAGGAGCTGCAGCAGCTGGGTGGTCAGATCCCGGATCGGGCGCGTGCGCTTAGGCGGGGTGATCGGCTTCGGAGAGCCCACGTTCGAGAACTCGATCGAGAGCGAGATCTCGCCGCTCTCGGCTCCGCCGGCCGCCTGCCGATCCTCCTCGGGAACGTCGAGCTCGACCGCGGTCGCGAGCCGGCGGACCTTGTTATCGGCCTTGCCGACGAAGACGTCGAACTCCGGGTCCTCGACGATGCGCTCGATCCGCTCGCGCTGCTCGGCGCTGAGCTGCCGCGGCGCGAGGCCGCCGACCTGGCCGCTCGCCCGCTGTTGAAGCGTGTTCAGGTCTTCGAGCATACGCCCGACGTCGAGCCCGGCGTTGACGTGCGTGGTCGCGGTGCCGGCGACCTGCTCCTCTCCCTCGATGTCGGGATCCTCGAGCCAGCGGCGCGGATCGATGCCGAGGTCGGCGAGGCCGCGCTGGCGGCTCGCGCCCGCGGCGATCTGCTGGTTGGCCCGGACCACCGTCTGCTCGCCGACCTCGTAGGCCTGCCCCATCAACTCGACGAACGCGTTGCCTCCCGTCGAAACGAGTCCTCCCGAGAGGCTCTGTCCGGAGGCCGAGACGTTAACCGCCAAGTCGACGCTCGGGACCCGGCGGTCGCCGCCGGTGCGGTAGGGGCCGCGGACCTGGAGGCGGATCGGCTGCTCCAGCCCCTGGACGCCCTTGACCTGAGCGCTCGCGTCGAGCGCGACGTCGGCGCTTTCGATGGGCTGGCTGAAGGCGCGGTCGAGCAGCTCCGTGGCCTCGTCATCGCCAGAGGCGAGCAGCACGATCGCGAGCACCACGGCGATCGCCGCGACCGCTGCGACGACCAGGCCGAGGCGACCCTTGAGCGCATTCACGGGCGGTGAGGTTATCTCGCGAGCGTGGAAGCTCCTGCTCCTGGGCAGGTCGCTCGCCCAAACCAGCGCGCACCGGCCTCTGATACGCGCCGGTACGATGACCCGCGATGGCGCCGCGGACGATCCTCTACACCGGCAAAGGGGGCGTCGGCAAGACGAGCGTCGCCGCCGCCACCGCCCGACGGTGTGCGGCGGCCGGCCTGCGCACGCTCGTCGTCTCCACCGATCCCGCGCACTCCCTCTCCGACTCGCTCGAGCTCGGCCTCGGGAGCTCGCCCACTCGGTGCGGCGACAACCTGTGGGGCCAGGAGGTTCAGGCCCAAGAGGAGATGGAGCGCCACTGGGAGGCCGTGCGGGACTGGATGGGCGACCTGCTCGCCGAGCGTGGCGTCGACCCGATCTCCGCCGACGAGCTGACCGTGCCGCCCGGGATGGACGAGCTGTTCTCCCTGCTCGAGATCAAGCGCCACCACGAGCAGGAGGACTTCGAGGCGATCGTCGTCGACTGCGCCCCGACCGGAGAGACGCTGCGCCTCCTCTCCTTCCCCGACGTCGCGAGCTGGTGGCTCGAGAAGGTCTTTCCCTGGGAGCGGCGACTGGTCGCCGCGGCGCGGCCGTTCGCCCGCGGGCTGCTCGACATCCCGATGCCGAGCGACGCCGTCTTCGACGACGTTCAGCGACTGGTCGAAAGCCTCGTGGGCATGAACGCCATCCTGCGCGACCGCTCGGCGACGACGGTGCGGCTCGTTATGAACCCCGAGCGGATGGTCGTGAAGGAGTCGATGCGCACCTTCACCTATCTCAACCTGTACGGCTATCTGACCGACGCGGTGGTCGTGAACCGCGTTCTTCCCGAGGAGGCGGCCGAGGGGTACTTCGGACCGTGGCGCGCGGCCCAGCGGGAGCAGATGGAGCTCGTGCGCTCGGCCTTTGCGCCGGTGCCGGTCCTGGTGGCTCCGCACCTCGAGCGAGAGGTCGCGGGACCCGAGATGCTCGACCGCCTGGCGGGGGAGCTGTTCCCGAGCGGCGAGGCCCAGGCGGTGCCCGGCGAGCCCTGGGACGTGCTGCATGCGGAGGTCTCGCGCGAGCTCGTCTCCGAGAACGGAACGGCGACACTGCGGCTGCCGCTTCCGAACGTCTCGAAGGCGGATATCGACCTGAAGAAGATCGGGCTCGAGGTCGTCGTGCGGGTCGGGGCGCACAAGCGAACGATCATGCTCCCCGCGACGATGGCGGCGCACCGCCCGCGGGCGGCGAGCTTCCAGGAGGGGACGCTCGAGGTGCACTTCGAGCGGGGCGATGAGCGGGTCGGGGCCGACCGGGCCGGCTGAGGGCGACCGCCCTGGCCGCCGTGACGCGGATCCCCCGCGCCGCCGAGCGGGGCGCGTGACTGCCCGGAGCCAGAGCGACAACGGAGCCCGCGGGCGCCGAAGCGCTCCGGGTGCCCCGCGCGCGCCCTGGCGCGCCCCCGATCGCCCAGGCCGACGCGACCGAGGCGCCCCAGGCGCTCGGAGCGCCCCCGCAACTGCGTTCGGCGACGAGCCACTGACGGGCGCCGGGGAGTCGCCGTGGGTCCGCCTCGAGCAGGCCGAGGAAGAGACCGGCGCCGGGGCGCCGCGGCCGCGCCCTTCCCTTCCCGACCTGTCGGCCCTGCTCCTCGCCGTCGAGAGCCTGCGCACCATGGTCCCGCGCGAGCTCTCCGATCAGCTCACCGCGCTCCTGCGCGAGCTCCTGCTCACGCTCCGCGCGCTGATCGACTGGTACCTCGAGCGCCTCGATCGCGGGCCGGCCGAGGCCGAGGTCGAGGACATCCCGATCGACTAGATGGAGCTTGGAGGGGGCAGAACCACTCCCGTCGGGCCGGCGCCCCGTCCCCCAGGCGCAGACGCCGAGTCCGCGACCTCCCTGCGCCGCGGCATCTCGCGGCCGATGCTGCTCGTCTTCATCGTCGGGGACATGCTCGGAGCCGGGATCTACACCCTCGTCGGCGAGGTCGGCGCGGAGGTGGGCGGAGCGATCTGGACCGCCTTCGCGCTGGCCCTCGTGCTGGCGATCCTGACCGCCGGCGCCTACGCCGAGCTCACCACCAAGTACCCGCGTTCGGGCGGCGCCGCCTACTACGTCAACCGCGCCTTCGGCGTGCCTGTGCTTACCTTCCTCGTCACCTTCGCGGTCATGGCCTCGGGGATCGCCTCGGCGAGCACGCTCGCGCGGGGCTTCGGCGGGGACTACCTGGGCGCCTTCGTCGAGCTGCCGGTGCTGGTCGTGGCCCTCGTCTTCATCGGGCTCGTGGCGCTGGTCAACTACCGCGGGATCGTCGAGTCGGTGCGCATCAACGTGGCGTTCACCGCGGTCGAGGTGCTCGGCCTACTGCTGATCGTGGTCATCGGCGTGGTGGCCGTCGCGAGCGGCACCGGGGAGCCGGCCCGGGCGCTCGAGTTCAAGCCGGGCGGCACGGTCCCGGGCCTCATCCTCGCGGGGGCGGCGCTCTCGTTCTTCGCGCTGATCGGCTTCGAGGACTCGGCCAACGTGGCGGAGGAGGTGGTCGAGCCGCGGCGCGCCTACCCGCTCGCCCTCTTCGGGGGGCTGGCGGTGGCCGGCGTGCTCTACCTGCTCGTAACCTTCACGGCGGCGATGGTCGTCCCGACCGAGCGCCTCGCCGGCTCGTCCAGCCCGCTGCTCGAGGTCGTGCAGGTCGGGCCGCTCTCGGGCATCCCGGATCGCGTGTTCTCGGCGATAGCCCTGTTCGCGCTGGCCAACGGGGCGCTGATCAACATGATCATGGCCTCGCGAATCCTCTACGGCATGGCGCGCGAGCGCGTCCTGCCGGGCGCCTTTGGCCGCGTCGACGAGCGCCGGCGCACGCCCTGGGTGGCGATCGTCTTCACGACGGTCCTCGCGATGTTGTTGATCGCCACCGGTGAGACCGAGGACCTGGCGAGCACGACGGTGACGCTCCTGCTGTTCGCGTTCGTCTTCGTCAACGTGGCGGTGCTCGTGCTGCGGCGCGAACGGGTGGACCACGACCACTTCACCGTGCCGCGGGCGCTGCCCGTGCTCGCCGTGCTGACCTCCGTCGGCCTGCTCACCCAGCGCGAGGGCGACGATTTCCTGCGGGCGGCCGCCTTCCTCGTGCTCGGACTCGCCCTGTGGCTCGTGAACCGCCGGGCCACCGAGGTGGAGCCCGCCGACGCCCCCGGCGCCGGCGGGGCCGCCGGGACGACTAACCTCCCGCCGGAGTGACCGAGCGCCGACCCCAGTCCTGGATCCTCACTGGCTCCCTCGACAACTTCCGCGCGAGCCGCGAGCACGGCTTCGAGGTCGTGGGGCTCAAGGAGCGCCACCGGCGCCTCGCCGAGCAGCTCGAGCCCGGCGACCGGATCGTCTTCTACGTCACCGGCTTGCAGGCGTTCGGCGCTGTCGCTCGCATCGTCGGAGAGCTGTACGAGGAGCGTACGCGGATCTGGCCGGGCAAGCCGGGTAGAGCCGACGACTATCCCTGGCGCTTCCCAGCCGCGCCGGAGCTCGTCCTCGACGAGGGTTCCTTCGTGCCCGCGGTCGAGCTGGCGGCGCGTCTCGAGCACGTCCGCAAGTGGCCGGCCGAGCACTGGCGGCTCGCCTTCCAGGGGCAGCTGCGCGCGGTCCCAGACGCCGACGCGGCGCTCGTCGAGGAGCGCCTGAGGGAGGCGGCGGGCGAGTCGCGGCGACCGACCGCCCCGGCCACGGCATGAGCGGCGCCGGCGTCGATCCGGTCGATCGGGTGCGCGTGCTCCTGCTGCGCGGCGACGAGCTGCTCGAGAGCGGCAGCCCGGAGTCGCTCGACGAGGCCCTGCTCACCTACCAGGGCGCACTCGATCTGGCTGCCGACCCGAGCGTCGCCGACGACGAGCTGCGCCGTACTCTCGAGGAGCGAATCGCGACGACGCGCGACCGCCTCGCGGGCGGCGGCTCGACGTCGGAGTGAAGCACGAGCGCCACTACAGCGTCGCGCAGGCCAACGCCGCTCTCGGCTGGGTAAGCGAGCGCCTCGACCGGCTGCGCTCCTCGCACGCGCGCCTCACCGATGAGGAGGCCCGCGCCGCGCTGAGCGAGGCGACGCCCACCAACGGCGGCGGAGCGCCCGGGACCGTGGTCTCCGGAGGCTTCCTCGGCCTCCAGTCGGCGCTGCGGGAGCTTCAGAACATGGAGATAGTGCTGCGCGACCTGGATCGGGGGCTCGTCGACTTTCCGGCCGTCCGCGACGACCGCGAGATCTACCTGTGCTGGGAGGAGGGTGAGGAGGAGATCGGCTTCTGGCACGAGCTCGACGCGGGGCATGCCGGCCGGCAGCCCCTGTGAGGCGCGCGCTCGGACTCGGCTCCGGGCGGGCCGCCAGGGGTGTGTCCTCGTGGGGTGGCTTAGGCGCTTGCCGCCGCGCTGGCCGTCGTTCAGGCGACCGCCGCCAGCTCCCGCGGCGCCGGTCCCACGTACCGGGCGGTCGGCCGGACGAGCCGTCCCTCGCGCTTCTGCTCGAGGATGTGCGCCGCCCACCCGGCCACCCGCGCGCAGATGAACATCGAGGTGAACATGTCGGGCGGGACGGCGGCCATGTCGAGCACGACCGCCGACCAGAACTCGACGTTGGTGGCGAGCACCCGGTCGGGGCGCCGGGCCCGCAGCTCGGCCAGGGCGGCGCGCTCGAGCTCCTCGGCGACCTCGAAGCGAGGCGAGCCCAGCTCCCGCGCGGCGCGGCGCAGGACCCGCGCTCTCGGGTCCTCGGCGCGGTAGATGCGGTGGCCGAACCCCATTAGGCGCTCGCCACGGTCGAGCGCGTCGCGGACCCAGCCCTCCGCGTCCCCGGTCGCCTCGACCTCATCCAGCATCTTGAGCACCCGGGAGGGAGCGCCGCCGTGCAACGGCCCCGACAGGGCTCCCACCGCAGCGGAGAGGCACGCCGCCACGTCGGCCCCGGTCGAAGCCACGACGCGGGCGGTAAAGGTCGAGGCGTTCATCCCGTGCTCGGCGGCCGAGATCCAGTAGGCGTCGAGGGCCTTGACGTGGTCGGGGTCGGCCTCGCCGCGCCAGCGGGTGAGAAAGCGCTCGGGGATCGAGTCTGCGGTGTCGATCCGCGACTGCGGCACGGGCGGGAGCGCGTCGCCGCGCGCCGACTGAGCGACGAAGGAGAGCGTCATGACCGAGGCACGGGCGAGGTCGTCGCGGGCTTCTTCGTCGCCGGAGTCGAGCAGCTGGCGGAGGCCCCAGCGGGGCGCGAGCTGGGCGAGCGCTGACTGGGCGTCAACGCGCGGGTCGCCCGTGCGCGGGACGGGCAGCTCGAAGGGCTCGGCGGGAGACAGGCCCGGCTCGAAGGTCGTATCGACCAGGAGGCCCCACACGTGCTCGAACGGCACCTTCCCGACTAGGTCGTCGATGTCGACGCCCCGGTAGCGAAGCGCGCCGCCCTCCTTGTCGGGCTCGGCGATCGCGGTGGAAAAGGCCACGACGCCCTCGAGACCTGAGGTCACCTGCGCACTCATCGGGCGGAGAATAGGGGAGGCTGCACGCGGGCCGGATCTCGGCTCGGATGTGCGTCCACGGTGCTCGCGGAAGGCTCCAGCGTCGCCTTTCGATGTGTCGCCGAAAAAGCCGGGCGGTAGTTCGGGGCCGGGCAAGACGAGTGGCGAAGTACCCTGAAGCGGTGACCGTACCGATCTCTAGCGCCGAGGCGATGGCCGCCCGCCTCGGCGAGGTCGGCTACCTGGCGGGCGACTCCGCCGCGCTCGTCACCTACCTGGCCACCCGGCTCGGAAAGCCGGTGTTGGTCGAGGGGCCGGCGGGAGTGGGCAAGACCGAGCTCGCCAAGGCCCTCGCCCGCGCCACCGAGCGCAGGCTCGTGCGCCTACAGTGCTACGAGGGCCTCGACGAGGCCAAGGCGCTGTACGAGTGGAACTACCGCAAGCAGCTCCTGCGCATCCAGACCGAGGCACCCGACGCGGGCTGGGAGCGCGTTCACGACGACATCTTCGGCGAGGAGTTCCTGCTCTCGCGGCCGCTGCTCGAGGCCATCTCGACGCCCGAGCCCGTGGTCCTGCTGATCGACGAGATCGACAAGACCGACCAGGAGTTCGAGGCCATGCTGCTCGAGGTCCTGTCGGACTTCCAGGTGTCGATCCCCGAGCTCGGGGTCGTCGAGGCGCGTTCGCACCCGCTCGTCCTTCTGACGTCGAACAACTCGCGCGAGCTCACCGAGGCGCTCAAGCGCCGCTGCCTCTACCTGTGGCTCGACTATCCCGACGCCGAGCGCGAGCTCGAGATCGTCCGCCTGCACGCGCCGGAGATCTCAGAGACCACGGCCCGGCGACTGATCGAGGTCGTCCACATGGTCCGCGCCCTCGACCTCAAGAAGCCGCCGTCGATCGCCGAGTCGATCGACTGGGCGCGGGCGCTGCTGCTGCTCGGCGCCGAGGAGCTCGACGCCGGCGTGTTCGAGCGCACCCTGAGCATCATCGTCAAGCACCGCACCGACCTCGATCTCGTCGCCGAGCGCGTCGGCGTCAAGCTCGCCCCCGGTGGGATCCGCGAAGCGCGCCGAAGCGCCTGACCGCGGCGCGGGCGGCGGACGAGCCGCCGGGTCGCTTCCCGGACGGCTGTATGGCGGCCTGCCTCCCCGTCAGGGCCCGCCGGGGTTCGATGCCCGCCTGCTCGAGCTCGGCGACGAGCTGCGCCGCGAGGGCGTCGCGATCGGGACCTCGGAGCTGCTCGACGCCTTCGGCGCGCTGGGCGAGGTGAGCTGGACCGATCAGCGGGCCTTTCGGGAGGCGCTCGCGGCCACGCTCGCCAAGTCGCAGGAGGACCGGCGGGTCTTCGAGGCCCTGTTCGAGCGCTTCTTCTTCCGCGCGGTGGAGCGCGAGAGGGTCGAGAAGGGCCTTGCCGAGCGGCGCTTCTCGGAGGACGGCGACCCGGAGGCGATCGACTTCGACTCGCTGCGCGAGGTGGTTCGCGCCGCGCTACGCGCCGGCTCGGACGGCGAGATGCGCGACCTCGCCCGGCTCTCGATCGCGGCGCTCGGCCGCCAGGGCGAGGGATCGGGGGTGATTGGCGTCGACATCCAGCGCATCCGCCGCTCGCTCGGCCTCAGGGGCGGGGGCAGCACAGAGCCGCCGGAGGGCGAAGCCGACCGCGATACGGTCCCCACCGAGGGCCTGCGCGAGTTCGAGCGCCACCTGCGGCGCGAGCTCGAGCGCGACTCCGTCGAGCGCACGCGGTCCCTCCCTCCCGCGCGGCCCCTGCGCGAGCTCGACCGCGCGCTGCCGAGCGCCCCGCTGCAGGACCTGGCCGCGGTGCACCGGGTGGCCGCCCGGCTCAAGCGCCGCCTCGCCACCCAGGGGCACGAGACGCGCGGGCGCCGGCGCGCCGAGGTCGTCGACGTGCGCCGGACCGTGCGGGCCTCGCTCGAGACCGGCGGCGTGCCCCTGCGGCTGCGCCACCGCCCGCGGCGGCCGCGCCGCCCCGAGCTCTACCTCCTATGCGACGTGTCGACGAGCGTCACGAGCGCGAGCGTCTTCTTCCTGTCCGTCCTCCACGCCCTCCACGACGCCTTCGGCAAGCTGCGCTCGTTCGTGTTCGTCGAGCGCATCTCGGAGGTCACCGACCTGTTCGCCCGCGAGCGGTCGTTCGCGGCGGTCTCGCGGGCGATCGCGAGCGACGCCGGCGTGGCCGACGTCTCGGGTTACACCGACTACGGCCGCGTCTGGCTCGAGTTCCTCGCCGAGGTCGTCGACGACCTCGATCCCCGCTCGACGGTCATCGTGCTCGGCGACGCGCGCACCAACGGCCGCGAGCCCCACGCCGCCGCCTTCGGGCGCGTGGCCGAGCGAGCCGGGCGTACGTTCTGGATCAACCCCGAGCCCAAGCTCTACTGGAACTACGGCGACTCGGTGATGCGAGCGTACGAGCCTTTCTGCGACGGAGTGTACGAGTGCTGGTCGACCCGCCAGCTCGAGGCGTTCGTGAACGCGTTGACCGACGCGAGATCGGGGCCCGCTTGATGCGTCTCGGGTGACCGTCCGCGCGGCATCACGCGGCTCCGAGCGACGATGCGGCTCTCGGCTAGCCCACCGGCTCGAGCTCGACCTTCGTCCATCGGACTCGCGGCGGTCGAAGTGCTCGTAGGCGTCGATCGCCGACGTGGCCCCGGCGCGCTGGGTCAGCACCCGGTCGGGGTCGACCACTCCGGCTCGCACGAGATCGATGAGCTCGGGTATGTAGCGGCGGTGGTTGCAGTTGCCCATCCGCAGCGTCAGGTTCTTCTGCATCGCCTCGCCGATCGGAAACGCCGCTACATGCGGCGGGTAGACACCGATGACCCCGATCGTCCCGGCCTTGGCGACGCTACGCACCGCCCAGCGCAGGGCCATCGACGGGGCGCCATCCCGGATGCCAGAGATCGCCCTGGGCGTTGGTCTGGGGCGCGGTCTGGGCGCGAGAAGATCCCCACCGGGCCGGCGCCCAGGACGCAGACGGTGTCGCCCCGGCTGACCCGGCCAGCTTCGCCCCGAAGTAGCCGGTGGGGAAGACGTCGGAGATCATGATCGCCTGGTCGTCGGGGAGTCGTCGTCGTCGGGGAGGCGCACGCAGTTCACCCCGCCGAAGGGGACGCGCACCGCCTCGGCGTGCATCCCGTCGTAAGCGCCGGCCGCCTCCGGGCCGCCGAAGAAGGCGCTGCCCCCCGGCCGGCTCGGTCGTGTCGCACTGGGCGTAGTAGCCGGCCCGGCAATATGAGCAGAACCCGCAGCCGATCGTCGAGCCCACGACCACGCGGTCGCCGGGGCGCAGGTTGCGCACATCCGGGCCGACGTCCTCGACGATGCCCACGCCCTAGTGGCCGAGGATCGTCCCCTCCTTCATCCCGGCCATCGTCCCGGGCACGAAGTGGAGGTCGGTGTCGCAGATCGCGCTCGCCGTGAGCCGGACGACCGCGTCGCTCGGCTCCTCGATCCGGGGGTCGGGGACGTCGTCGAGGCGAATGTCTTCGACGGCGTGGAAGACGACGGCCTTCATGGTGTTCCTCTCGGTCGGGCGAGTCCTCGCGGCAGCTACCCGGGGACCGGCGCCGAAAAACGGCGGCGCAAGCCGCTGCCTGCTTGGTTAGACTGGGCCCATCAAGTCGACACAGGGGGGCTCGCGGGAAAGCGGGCTGAGAGGGCGCCCACGACGCGATGTCGCCCGGCGCCGACCCTTCGAACCTGTGGGGTAATGCCCGCGGAGGGAGCGCCATGGCGACCACGCAGCTCAGAGCTGCCGCGACGGAGCCGCAGCCGACCGAGGAGAGCGTCGGGGTCGAGCTGCGGGGGGTGACGCGCCGTTTCCGCTCGTCGCGGGGGGACGAGGTGGTGGCTCTACGCGGCCTCGATCTCTCCGCCGCCGACGGCGAGGTGCTGGCGGTCGTCGGGCCCTCGGGGTGCGGGAAGTCGACGCTGCTCGAGCTGCTCGCCGGCCTCGGGGACCCCGACGAGGGTTCGCTCGCCGCGGGCGGCACCAGCTCGCGCGAGGGCCGCCTCGCCGCCTGTGCCTACATGCCCCAGCGCGACCTCCTGCTCCCCTGGCGCAGCGCCCTCGCCAACGCAGCGCTCGCGCTCGAGGTCCAGGGCGTGCCCGCGGCCGCCGCGCGTCGACGCGCCCTGCCCCTGTTCGAGCGCTTCGGGCTCGCCGAGTTCGCCGGCGCGCTCCCCGCCGAGCTCTCCGGCGGCATGCGCCAGCGCATCGCCTTTCTGCGCACGCTGCTCGCCGGACGGCCGGTGCTGCTGCTCGACGAGCCCTTCGGGGCGCTCGACTCGATCACCCGAGCGGCCATGCAGGAGTGGCTCGCGGAGGCGCTGGCCGCCGAGCCGCGCACGGTGGTGCTCGTAACCCACGACGTCCGCGAGGCGCTCTACCTGGGCACCCGCGTCGCCGTGCTCTCCCCGCGGCCCGGGCGCCTGGTCGCCGAGCTGGCTGTGCCGTCCGAGTCCCCCCGCCCGCGGCGCGAGACCGTCACTGATCCCGCCTTCACCGCGCTCGAGGAGCAGGCTCTCGCGGCCCTCGAGCCGCCGCGTCCATGACCGCTGCTCGTCGCCTGCTTCCTCCCGCCCTGCTGCTTGCCACCGGGGTCGCCGCGTGGCAGGCGGTTGCCAGCCTGGCGGCCGTCGACGACCTGACGCTCGCCTCGCCGACCGAGACCGTCGCCGCGCTCGCCGACGACCTTCCCCTGCTGCTAGACGGGGCGCTCGTGACCCTGCTCGAGGTCGTCCTCGGGCTCGCCCTCGCGGTCGTCTTCGGCGCCATCGCGGCCGTGGGCATGCACCTCGTGCGGCCGCTGCGCCGCGCGGCCTATCCCGTGCTCGTGGCGTCGCAGGCCATCCCGGTCGTCGTGCTGGCCCCTCTGTTCGTGCTCGCCTTCGACTACGGTCTCGCGCCGAAGCTCGCCATCGTTGCGCTGATCTGCTTCTTCCCGGTGACGGTGAACCTCCTCGACGGGCTGCGCTCCGTCGAGCCCGACCTGCTCAAGCTGATGCGCAGCCTCGGCGCCTCGCGCCTTGCCACGCTGCGGCGAGTCGAGCTCCCGGCGGCGCTCCCGTCCTTCTTCAGCGGCCTGCGCGTGGCCGCCACGGTGTCGGTGATCGGCGCGGTGTTCGGGGAGTGGGCAGGCGCCGACGAGGGCCTCGGGCGGCTCGTCCTGCTCGCCAACAACCAACTGCAGACCCCGCGTGTCTACGCCGGAATCGTCCTGCTCACGCTGATGGCGGTCGGCCTGTTCCTGCTCGCCGGGCTCGCCGAGCGCCTCGCGGTGCCGTGGAGGCGGACGGAGGACGCGGAAGCGTGAGGGCGCTCGCCGCGCTGGTCGCCGTCGCTGGGGCCCTGGCCACGCTGGCCGGCTGTGGCGAGAAGCAGGAGCAGACCGGTCCGGTTCGCTCGGAGCCCTTCGAGCTTCTGCTCGACTACTTCCCGAACGCCGATCACGCCCCGATCTACGCCGCCCAGGCCAACGGCCACTTTCGAGACGTCGGCCTCGACGTCCGGATCCGCGCCCCGAGCGATCCCTCCGCCCCGATCGCCCAGGCCGCCGCCGGCCGCGTCGACCTCGCCATCTCCTATGAGCCCCAGGTCCTGCGCGCCCGCGACGGCGGTGCCGCGGTGACCTCGGTCGGCGCGCTCGTCCAGCGGCCGCTGACCTCGATCATCTCGCTTCCGCGCGCCGGCGTGCGCGGTCCCCGGGACCTGCGCGGCAAGCGCGTCGGGACCGCGGGAATCGACTACCAGGCCGCGTTCCTGCGGACGATCCTCGCCGAGGCCGGGGTCGACCCGAGGAGCGTCGAGACTCAGGACGTCGGCTTCAACCTCACGCCCGCCCTGCTCACCCGCCGCGTCGACGCCGTGCTCGGCGCGTTCTTCAACTACGAGGGCGTCGAGCTGCGCCAGCGCAGGCGCGATCCCCGGATAATCCGCGTCGACGAGGCTGGCGTTCCGACCTACGACGAGCTCGTGTTCGTGACGAGCGCCCAGCGCCTCGAGGATTCAGACGCTCGCGGGCGCGTCCGTCGCTTCATCGCCGCGGTGGGGCGTGGAGCTCGAGACCTCGAACGCAACCCCCAAGCCGGCCTGCGCGGGCTCCTGGACGCGAACCCCGACCTCGATCCTCGCCTCCAGCGCGCCGTGGTCGACGTGACGCTCCCCTTCTTCATGCCTCCGCGCGGCAAGCCCTTCGGCTGGCAGACGCCGCGGGAGTGGCAGGCCTTCACGGCCTGGATGCGCCGCAACGGGCTGCTGCGGGCCGAGCCCGGCGAGGGGCGAGCCTTCACCAACGAGCTCTTGCGGGGCGAGGGGTTGTAGGTCGCTCGGGCTCGGCGCGCGGTCACGGCCCCGGCGGCCGCTGGTCGTACGCAGTTCCGGGCCAAGGTCCCGGCCGAGCCGCGCTCGCCGCCGGTGGCAGTGCGGCCACCCCGAGGCCCCCCGCCACGAGGTACAAGCCCGCGAGCGCCGCATGCTCCCCGTAGGGAGCGAAGAACGTGCGCACCTCGTCCTCGCTCGCGCGCCGCCCGAGCCCGGCGAGGTGGCCGACGAGCTTGATGTAGGCGAGATCCCCGGCCGGAAGCTGGTCGTCGCGGCCCTGCCCGTGGAAGGCAAGCTTCTCGCAGGTCCAGGACCCGATCGCCGGAATCGTGCGCAGGCGCCGCCAGGCGACCTCGTGGCCGTCGACGCCGTCGAGGTCGAGATAGCCCCCCGCCACCGCCCGCGCGGCCCGGCGCAGGGCGATGGACCGCGATCCGGCGAGCCCGCAGGCCTCGAGCTCGGCGGGCGCCCGCGCCGCCAGCGCCGCCGCCGAGGGAACGTCGCGCAGGTCTCCGCAGCCGCTGGCCCGCCCGTAGCGCCATACGAGCCGGCGCTGGATGACGGTCGCGCGCTGCGACTCGATGAGCTGCTCGCAGATCGCCCAGGCGAGGGCCTGGAAGGGCTCGGCTGAACGCCAGGGGCGAAGCCAGGGCCTCCGGCGGATCACCGGGCCGAGCAGCCTGTCCCGGGCGAAGCGACGTTGGAAGGGGCGCAGGTCGTGGTCGAGCCCCAGGGCGAACCGCATCCGCTCGGCGGCCCGGGCGGCGCTCGCCCGGCTCGGCGCCTCGGCGCGCAGGCGAACCGCTGAGCTCAGAGGCCGGGCCTGGACCACCGCCGGCTCGTCGTCGACGTGCAGCAGCCGCACGAGGGTGCCCTCGCGGCGGCGCATCACCCCGTCGCCCCCCGCCCGGGGCAGGCGGTACGGGCCCCGGGGAGATACGTCGAGCTCGAGCACGGTCGCGCCCGGCCGCCGACCGGCGCGCGGAGAAGCGAACGGACCGGCCACGGGGGCGGTTCGTCCTCAGCCGGTGCAGACGCGGCGGACCCCGGCGGAAGCTCGAGCGCGCCGATCCGCGGCCGACCCTCCGGCGGCAGCCACTACCGCCTCAACGTGTGAACGTCGACCAGAAAGGAGCGCGAGCTCTCGATCTGGCGCTCGATCGCGCGGCGTCGCCGCCGAGCGACGATCCTCCGGCCACCCGGGCCGCGCAGGACCCGCCCGGCGATGAAGGTGACCAGCCCGACGAACAGGCCGCCCGCGGCCGCCAGCATCGGGCCGCCGAGCGGGCCGGAGGCGAGCCGCTCGAGCGAGCTCTGCGGCGGGTCGACCACTTCTCCGCGGGCGGGTTGAGCTTTACCCGCCGGGACGGGCAGATGGCGCTCCTCTCGAGCGCCGACCTCCTCGCCTTGCCCATGCTCGGTCACCGCCGAGACTCTACTCCTCCTATCGGAGGAACCGCTCGTACATCCGCAGGCGCTTGATGACCCGGGCGCCCATCGCCTCCATCCCCCGGTTCATCGCGGTGTTGCTCTCGAGGATCCAGCCCATCTCCCCGCCCGGCTGGGGCTTTCGCTCCGCCATCCTGAAGTTCTCGACGTAGAGCCCCGCGGCGACGCCGGTGTGCTGGTACTCGGGCTTGACGCCCAGGAACCCGACCCGCACGCGGTCGATCCGGCGACGGGCGGGCAGGACCTTGAGCCACCCGAAGGGCAGCAGGCGCCCGTCGAGGCGAGCGAGCACCTGGTTGAAGTCGGGGAAGGTGAGGGCAGCGCCGACCGCCTCGCCGTCCTTCTCGGCCACGAACAGCCAGTCCTCGTCGATGATCGCCTTCGCCTCCTCGACGGCGTGCTCGAGCTCGCGCTCGGTGATCGGGACGAATCCCCAGTTCTCGCTCCAGGCCGCGTTGTAGATCTCGACGAAGCGGCGGACCTCGGCGGCGAGGTCGCGCCGGCGCATGTTGCGGATGGTGATCCCGTGCTCGGGCTCGAGCTTCTTGTGGAGCTCGAACAGGATCGGCATGGGGTCGTAGTCGTCGAGGTACTCCTCCCAGATCAGGAGGTCCATCGCCTTCTCGAGGTCCGCATCCTCGAGCAGCGTCCGGTAGTAGGGATGGTGCCAGGGCTGCTGGATGATCGGCTGTCGCTCGTGTCCCTCGATCAGGATGCCCGCCTCGTCGTTCATGGTCAGGCTCGCCGGTCCGACCATGCGATCGCACCGCCGCTCGCGCAGCCACGCCTCCGCGGTGTCGAGGAGCGCGCGCGCCGCCTCGGGCTCGTCGACGCACTCGAAGAAGCCGAACCATCCCCAGGCGCTCGAGTGGAAGTCGTTGAACGCCCGATCCACCTGGGCCGTGATCCGCCCGACCGGCGAGCCGCCGCGCCAGGCCACGAAGTACTCGGCCTCGCCGCGCTCGAACCACGGGTTGCGGGAGCGGTCGAGGTAGCGCCGGCGCTCGGAGATAAGTGGCGCGACCCAGGGGTCGCCGGTACGATAGATCCGCCACGGCAGCTTGATGAAGGTCGTGAGCTGCGCCCGCGAGCGGACCGGCCTGACCTCGAGCGACACGGCGCGGCACCCTACCGAAGCGCGCCGGCCTCCCCGCGATGACCTCCCCCGCCGCCATCGACCTCTTCGCCAAGGCGCGGGGCCACGAGCGCGTCGAGCAGCTCGCCGCCGCGCGCGAGCACGACCTGCTCCCCTACTTCCGCCTGCTCGAGGGCGAGGCCGGGCCGGTCGTCGCGATGGAGGGGCGCGAGCGGATCATGCTCGGCTCGAACAACTACCTCGGCCTGACCCGCGATCCCCGGGTCAAGCGAGCCGCCGCCGAAGCCCTCGAGCGCTACGGCACCGCCCTCACCGGCTCGCGGCTTTTGAACGGTACCGTGCCGCTGCACTCAGAGCTAGAGCGCGAAATCTCCGAGTGGATGGGCACCGGCGACGCGCTCGTGTTCACCACCGGCTACCAGGCCAACGTCGGCTGCCTGAGCACGCTGCTCGAGCCCGGCGACACCGTGATCTGCGACTCGGGCGACCACGCCTCGATACTCGACGGCGTCGCCATGTCGCGCGCCCGGGTGCGCCCCTTCCGCCACAAGCGCCTCGACCGGCTCGAGACCATGCTCGAGCGGGCCGCCGGCGACGGCGGCGGAGTCCTGTGCGTGGTGGACGGCGTATTTTCGATGGAGGGCGACGTCTGCGACGTCGCTCGGGTCGCCGAGCTCTGCCGCGCCCACGGCGCGCGGCTCCTGGTCGACGAGGCCCACGGCGTCGGCGTGCTCGGCCGGCGCGGCGCGGGCGCCTGCGAAACCTTCGCGGTCGAGGACGAGGTCGACCTCCGCATGGGCACTTTCTCGAAGTCGATCGCGAGCTGTGGCGGCTTCATCGCCGGTCCCGCGGAGGTGATCGACTTCCTGCGGGTCCAGGCGCGAGCCTTTCTGTTCACAGCGGCCGCCGTGCCGGCGGCGATCGGAGCGGCGCTCGAGGCCGTGCGCATCTGCCGCTCGGCGGAGGGGCGCGAGCTTTTTGCGCGCCTCCTCGACAACGCGCGCTACCTGCACCGGGGACTGTCGGAGCTCGGCTTCGAGGTCGTCGAGCCCACGGCCGGGCCCTCCGGAGAGCCGCTCGTAACCCCGATCGTCCCTGTCGTTGTCGGAGACGACTGGCAGGCCGTTCTGCTCTGGAAGGCGCTCTACGACGCGGGGGTCTACACGAACGTGGCCCTCTATCCCGCGGTGCCCAGAGGCGGCGCGTTGCTGCGCACGAGCGTCATGGCGACCCACGAGCCCGCCCACCTCGACCGAGCGCTCGCGGTGTTCGAGCGCGCCCGCGAGAACCCCGCTTCGCCACCCCCCTGAGGAGGCAGGGAAGCGATCTACCGAAAACCGCGCTCCGAGCGCGCGGACCGCCGGAGTCGGTGTTGACGGGCGGGGACCGATGGTCATAACGTCCCCGACCTCTATCAGCGGCCGTGTGCTCCGAAGCGGGCGACCCGGCCTGGGGAAGGGCCGCCGGAGGGGCTTCTGCGAGCGGCTCGGTCATTCACGTCCGAACATATGAGTCCCGGGGGAACCAACGAATGCTCAGCACCGCCATGGCCGACGACCAGACCCAGCAGCTCCAGGCGCTGAGGCAGGCCAATCGCGTCCGCCTCGCCCGCGCCGAGCTCAAGCGCCGAGTCGCCGCCGGGACGGTGAGCGCGGCCGCCGTGGTCCTCGACCCTCCCTGGGAGGCCGCGAGCATGGAGATCGGCGATCTCCTGCGCAGTCAGCGCCGCTGGGGTGCCGCGCGCTGCCGGCGCCTGCTCGTATCGGTCGGGCTAAGCGAGAACAAGCAGCTCGACACGCTCACCGACCGCCAGCGAGAAGTTCTGGCCGCCGTGCTCGAGGCCGCGCCCTCAGGGAACTCGGGGCAGGCCGAGCGCGCGCCGGGGGGCCGGGCCGACTCCCACGCCACGACGATCTGAGGGCTGCCTGACGCCGGCGGATCGCAGCGCTCCGGACGGGGTCGAGGCTGGCGGAGTTCTCGAGTGGCGTTGGTGTGAGCGGCTAACGCCCTCGAGGTCCGCCCGAGCCGTGGTGTGAGCACCGTCCTGCAGATGGGCCGAAGACGCCGTTGAGGGTGATCCACGCGATGCCGACAAGGGCATCGGACTACCCCTCGACCTCCGCTGAACGGCTACGTCGACGGATCATCCTCTATTTCCACCTTAGGGTAGGGCGGGTTGGCGTTCGCCTCATTGCCCGTCCAGGCATGGCCCGATGGAAAGGACCATGACGAATTCGATAAAGACCGTGGTGGCTATGACGACGCGCCACGAGGAGAGGCCCTTCTCCGTTACCGAGTAGCGGACGGGGAGTAAGAGGGCCGCGACACCGAGGGGGGGTGACGTACCCGGTAAACGAGGGAGGACAGCTCGTTCCCGGATCGAAAAGGGCGACCGACTCCAACTACTAGACAGGATGGACCGGCGCGTGTGGCGCCGTCCGGTCGCTCAACGAAGTTGGTCGGCGCCTGCGCATCTGCGTGGGTTGCCGGGATGGGCCCGGTAGAGCCACATACGGAAGTCGCCGACCATGCCTGATCCTAGGAGCGCAACGGTAACCGTGGGCTTGGACGTCCACGCCTCGACGGTCGTACTCGCCGCGGTGCGAGGCGACGAGCTCGTCGAGGAGCGCACTCTCCCGACCGACAACGAGGCGGTGGCGAGCACGCTCGCCCGCTGGCCTGGTGTCCGCGCCTGCTATGAGGCCGGGCCGACCGGGTTCGGCCTCCACCGCCACCTGCGAGAGCGCGGGATCGCCTGTGAGGTGGTCGCGCCGGCGCTCGTGCCGAGGCGCCCAGGCGACCGGGTGAAGACCGACCGCCGCGACGCGCGCCAGCTCGCCCGCCTCTACGCCTCGGGACTGCTCCAACCGATCGAGGTGCCCTCGCCCGGAGCGCGAGGCAGCTCGCGACCTGATCCGCGCGCGCGAGGACGCCCGGCTCGATCGCATGCGCGACCGCCACCGGATGTCGAAGTTCATGCTGCGCAACGGCGCCAGGATCCCCGGCAAGTCGTGGGGGATCACCCGCCGCGCCTGGCTCGGCGCCCAGAGCTTCGAGCGACCCGCCCAGCAGCTCACCTTCGAGACCTACCCGCACGCGCTCGACCTGGTCGACCGCCGCATCGAGGTGCTCGAGCGAGAGATCGCGGCACTCGCGCAAGCGGAGCCGTGGCGAGCCCTCGTCGGCCGCCTCCGCTGCCTGCGCGGGATCGACACCCTGACCGCGCTCGCGATCGCGGTGGAGGTCGGCGACTTCGACCGCTTCGGCTCCGCCGAGGAGTTCATGGCCTACGTGGGCCTCGTCCCTTCCGAGCGCTCCTCGGGCGACAGTCGCAGGCAAGGGTCGATCACCAAGGCCGGCAACTCGCATCTGCGCCGACTGCTTGTCGAGGCGGCCTGGAACCAGCGCGCCCGCCCGCAGGTGGGGGCCGAGCTCGCCCGCCGCCAGCGCGGCCAGGACCCCCTCGCGGTCGAGCGCGCCTGGCGCTGTCAGCAGCGGCTGAGTCGGCGCTGGCGCCGGATGCAAGGGCGCGGCAAGCCGCGCCAGAAGATCGTCGTCGCGGTCGCTCGCGAGCTCTCGGGCTTCGTGTGGGCGACTGCGACCGCCCAGCCGCTCAGGAGGAGCTGAGCGATGGAAGGACCCCTCGGTCTCGAGCAGCGGATGCGCCCGACCGCAAGGAGAACCCTCGGCCCTACTATGCGGCGCCGCCTCTCGGCGGTGACCCGCGTTCCTAGTCGGAGGCAGCTCCCGACGGTTACCGGTCATGCGGTCCCGACCCGCGAATGTCAGTCTGATCGACCGTCGCTGTCCAGGGTCATCCGTTGCTCGAGGCCGAGGGGAGATCCACCAAACCGAGCCGGGTACCTTGACGGAGAGGTCCATGTCAGTAGGAGCCCCGCCGAGAGAACGGCCGGGATCGCTCGGCGCACCCACACTACCGACACCACGGTGGTAAGGACGACCCCTGGTAGCCGGCTCACCGGCCCCATAGTCGCCCAAAACCTCCGTCAGCGTGCATCGCGAGTCCGGCCCTTGGCTCGAACCCGAAAGCCGGTGAACGCTATTCGCGCTTCGTCGCTTCGCGCTCGAGCTGCGCCACTCGGTCTTCAAGCTCCTGAGCGTGTTCGGAGAGCAGGGTTATGGCGGCCTGGAAGCGCTGGGCCGCGTCCGTCGTCCCAGACTCGTCGCGTAAGAGGCCAGAGAGTTGTGTGCGGACGTCGGCTGCGATTCCCATGCGAGGCATCTTCGCAGAAGGGGTACCTACCGCTGCGGCACCGGGACCGGCGTCAACCACCCTGCCCCGGCTGATAGCCCGAGCACGAGGGCACCGGGACCCGGGGATAGCGCGGGTACTCGGGCTCTGAGCGCGAGCGCTCGCACAACGAGAACTCCGAGCCGCGCGTGGTACCCACGAGCCGCTGGTGGCGGCAGGAGTCGCACAGGCCACCGGGCGGCCGGCGCCCACCCTCCGAGGGCGCCGGCCGCGGCGCGCGTCTTCGGCCCGTCCGGCCGGGTCCCCGCTCAGGTGGTCGCCAAGTAGCGGTCGAACTCCCAGGGCGTCACCTGCACCCTGTAGTCGTTCCACTCCTCTCTCTTGAGGGCGATGTAGTTCTCGAAGACGTGGTCGCCGAGCGCCTTGCGGACGAGCGGAGAGTTCTCCATCTCCTCGATCGCCTCGCCGAGCGACTTCGGAAGGCTGCCGATGATGTTCTCCTCGCGCTCGGCCTCGGACATGTCGTAGAGGTTGCGCTCCATCGGTGCGGGGAGATCGTAGCCCCGCTCGAGGCCCTCGAGCCCGGCATGGAGCATCGCCGCGAAGGCGAGGTAGGGGTTACACGAGGGGTCGGGACAGCGGAGCTCCGCCCGCGTCGCCCTCTCCTCGCCCGGCTCGTACATCGGCACCCGAACGAGCGCCGAGCGGTTCCGCCGCGACCACGCCATGTAGACCGGCGCCTCGTATCCGGGCACGAGCCTCTTGTACGAGTTGACCAGCGGCGCGAACAGCGCCGAGATCTCACGCGCGTGCATGAGCAGGCCGGCGATGAATTGCTTGGCCACATCGGAGAGGAACCACTCGTCGTCGCCGTCGAAGAAGGCGTTCTGGTCGCCCTTGAACAGCGACATGTGGGTGTGCATCCCCGAGCCGTTCTCCCCGAACAGCGGCTTGGGCATGAAGGTGGCGTAGTAGCCGTGGGCCATCGCCACCTCCTTGACCGCCGCCTTGTAGGTCATCACGTGATCGCACATGGTCAGCCCTTCGGCGAAGCGCATGTCGATCTCGTGCTGGGAGGGGCCCACCTCGTGGTGCTGGTACTCGACAGAGATCCCGAGCTCCCTCAGGGTGAAGAAGACGTCCCGGCGGAAGTCGGAGGCCACGTCGAGCGTGGTCAGGTCGAAGTAGCCGCCCTTGTCGAGCACCTCGGTCCCCTGGTCGTCCTTGAACAGGAAGAACTCGCACTCGGGACCGAGGTTGAACGTGTCGAAGCCCATCTCCTGCATGCGGTCGAGAGCCCGGCGCATGACATAACGGGGATCCCCCTCGTAGGGCGAGCCGTCGGGGTTGAGGATGTCGCAGTACATCCGCCCGACCGCGTGCTCCTTGCGCCAGGGCAGGACGGCGAAGGTCGAGGCGTCGGGCATGGCGTTCATGTCCGACTCGTGGATCTCGTTGAAGCCCTCGATCGACGATCCGTCGAATCCCTTGCCCTTCTGGAAGACGCCTTCGAGCTCCTCCGAGGGGATCGCGAAGGACTTGAGCCCTCCCAGCACGTCCGTGAACCAGAAGCGCACGAACTCGATCTTCTCGTCACGGAGGCGCCGCAGGACCTCGTCCGGGTCCCCGCGGCGCTCCCTGGCCTCTATCGTTGCCATCAGGCTGGAACCTCTTCACTCTCGTGGGCTTGCAGGACCTCCTGCCCCGACTCGCCGGTGCGGACGCGGATCGCCTGCTCGACGGGAAGAACGAAGATCTTTCCGTCGCCGACGTCGCCGGTCCTCGCGTGGCGCAGGATGGTCTCCGTGACGAGCGAGACCTGCTCGCTTTCTACCACGCATTCGAGCTTGAGCTTGGGCCGGAGGTTGATCGTGAGCTGAGAGCCGCGATAGCGCTCGGTCATCCCGCGCTGGCGACCCGAGCCCTTGACCTCGTCGATCGAGAGGCTCGGGAAGCCGGCCGCCAGCAGATCCTCGCGGATCGGCTCGAAGGCCTCGGGCCGGATGTAGGCCATGATCAGCTTCATGCCGGCACCTCTCCGGTGCGCGAGGTGGTACTGCGGCTGGTGGCCGCAGTCGCCGGCGAGCCGGTGGCACCGAGCGACGGCCGCGCGAGTGGACCGGACGACGCGGCACCCATCTCGGGCAGGGGAATGAACTGCTCGGGGTAGCCGTACATCCCGTGCTCGACGATGTCGAGCCCGGCGTCCTCCTGCTCGGCCGTGACCCGCAGGCCGATCGTCTTCTTGATCACGTAGAAGACCGCAAAGGAGACGCTGAACACGACGAGGAAGGCCGCGGCGACACCGAGCGCCTGGGCGCCGAGCTGGCCGAAGCTACCTGAGTAGAACAGCCCGGGATCTCCGACGGCGTTGAGCTCGGCGAGCCGCGGGGACGTGAACAGCCCGCAGGCCAGCGTGCCCCAGATGCCCGCCAGCCCGTGCGCCGAAAGCGCTCCGACCGGGTCGTCGAGCTTCTTGTCGATGGCGAGCACGCCGACGACCACGATCACACCGGCGACTAGACCGATGATCGGCGCCGCCCAGAACTCGACGTATCCCGACGGGGCGGTGATGCCGACGAGCCCGGCGATGGCGCCGTTGCCGGCCATGCCGATGTCGATCGTGCGCTGGAGGGCGTAGATCGTCAGCACCGCCCCGATCACGCCGGCCGCGGCCGCCAGGTTGGTCACGAGCGCCACCTCGGCGAAGCGACCGTCGGCGGCGCCAAGCGTCGAGCCGGGGTTGAACCCGAACCAGCCGAGCCAGAGGATCAGCACGCCGAGCCCGACCAAAGGCATCGAGTGGCCCGGGATCGCGCGAGGCCGTCCGTCCGGACCGAACTTGCCGCGCCGAGGCCCGAGCAGGAGCAGGGCCGCTAAGGCTCCCGTGGCGCCGATCAGGTGGACGACGGTCGAGCCGGCGAAGTCCTGCATGCCGAAGTTGACCTGCAGCCACCCGCCGCCGAAGATCCAGTGCGAGAGCACCGGGTATATGACCGCGGCGAAGATGATCGCGTAGATGATGTAGGCGCTGTACTTGATGCGCTCGAGCGTGGTCCCCCAGACGATCGCCAGCGACACCGCGCAGAAGACGAACTGGAAGAAGAGCAGCGCCGACGGGGCGATCGTGTAGGTCTCGAGCAGCGGGATCTGCGACGCCGCCTTCGTCGGGTCGCTGCTGACGTCGAGGAAGAAGCCCTCCGTCCCCGCTATGAGCCCCGAGCCGCCGAAGGCGAGCGCGAAGCCGACCGCCCAGTAGGCGATCGCCGCGATCGAGAAGTTGGTCAGGATCTTGGCCACCCCGGCGCCGGCGTTCTTGGCGCGGGAAAAGCCGATCTCGAGAAAGGCGAAGCCCGCCTGCATGAACATGACGAGGATGGCGGCGACCATCACCCAGGCCGTGTTGAGCTCGACCACCGTCTGGGTAAGCGAGGGCTTGTCCTGGGCGACCGCGACCGCCGGCAGCGCCACTAGCGCGAGCACGGCGAGCACGAGAGCTCGCAAGAAGCTGGGTCTCATCTGGGGAAGTCCTCCTTGTATCGCCGGGCCGGCCCGACGAGCGCTGGAAACCGGGTCGCGCGAGACGATAGGAGCGCTCCCGGCGGAGTTCTTTGTCCACGTGGAGAAAGATTCGACCGGGGTCCGTGCCAGAGCGGCGAAACAAAGCCGAAACATGCCCCCACCGAGTCGTCAGGCGGCTGCCTCCTCAGCGCTTTGGGGCTCGGGTGGGGACCTCGGCGTCAAGGAGCCGCGCCCCTTCGGTCAGCGCGGTAACCGGCCCTCGTCCTTGCGCACGAGCAGGGTGGCCACGGGCTCGGATCCCCCGGTCCGGGCGCGCAGCGGGTAGCGCCCCGGCCGAGGGGCGACGAGGCTGAATCGGGCGATCGTGCCCGGGCCGACCTGGTGGGTCAATCCGAGCCCGCCGACCTCGACCTCGTCGGGCAGACCCGAGCGGACGGCGATCGCGACGCGGTCCCCGGCGCGTGCGACGATCTGCTGGGGCCCACCGATGGGGCGGCCGTTGCGGAGCTGGACGAGCGTCGAGACCCGCGCGCGAAGGCCGGCTCCCGGCCCGACGCTCGCCAGCGCCGCCGGCGCGATGCGGCCCGCGCCGAACACGTCGCCGCAGGCGACGCGGGCGTTACCGCGTACCGAGCGCGGCCCCGAGTAGACCATCAAGTAGTAGCCAGACCGGACGACGTCCTCGGGCACGGTGGAGTCGACGCGCGCGAAGGCCACGCCGTTGGGGTCGGCGACGAGCTCGGGAAGGACCAGGGCGCGGCGACGCACCTGTCGAGCTTCGGGCCGGCAGGCGGCGTTTGGGCCGCTCAGGTGCGCGAGGTGACGGCTGCCCGGCCCGAGACCCCAAACTGCGATCCGTCCGCGCAACCGCTTCCCGTCCTGCTCGAGATGGGCCAAGCCGACCGGGCCGCCGGGGTTGACCGGGATCAGCTCGAAGTCGGCCCGGTCCGCGCGCGGCAAGACGGCGGCCAGCGCGATGGCCGCGCCCGCGCCGGCCCCCAGAAGAACGGTGAGCGCAGCGAGGCGCCGGGTCGAGCGCATGGACCCCGAAGCCTGCCAGACCGAGCCCGCCATCCGGGCGCGACGCAATCGACGAGATCAGACGACAGCGGCACCTCCCCTGTACCCTTATCCGCCGCTCATGCGCGACTATCTCACGGCCATCCGCTCCCACGTCGTCGTCTACGACGGCGGAATGGGCGCCACCCTCGAGCAGTTCGACCTGACCTCCGAGGACTACGGCGGCCTGCCCGGCAAGTGCCACGAGGCGCTCGTCCTCCACCGCCCCGACGTGGTCCAGGGCGTGCACGATTCGATGGTCGCGGCCGGCGCCCAGGTCGTCCAGACCGACACCTTCCAGGCCAGCAGCCTGAAGCTCGACGAGTGGGGTCTCGGCGACCGTACCCTCGAGATCAACCGCCGCGCCGCCGAGCTCGCCCGCGCCGGCGCGGGCGAGGAGCGCTTCGTGGCCGGCTCCGTCGGCCCGACCGGGATGCTCCCCGCCTCCGACGACCCGACGCTCGGGAACATCTCCTTCGGGAAGCTGCGCGAGATCTTCGCCGAGCAGTGCCGCGGTCTCGTCGAGGGCGGCGTCGACCTGATCCTGATCGAGACCGCGCAGGACATCCTCGAGGTCAAGGCGGCGGTGTTCGGCGCCCGCGACGCCTTCGAGCACGCCGGCCGCTCCGTACCCATCCAGACGCAGGTCTCCCTGCTCCCCAACGGCGGCAAGATGCTGCTCGGGACCGACATCGGCGCGGTGCTCACCACCCTCGGCGCGCTCGGCGTCGACGCCCTCGGGCTCAATTGCTCGACCGGCCCCGAGGACATGCGCGACGCGATCCGTTTCCTCGGCGAGTTCTCGCCGCTGCCGATCTCCTGCATCCCGAACGCAGGGATTCCCCATCAGGGGCCCAACGGCGAGACGATCTTCCCCGAGGAGCCCGAGCCGCTCGCCGACACGCTGAAGGAGTTCGTCGAGCGCTTCGGGGTGGGAATCGTGGGCGGCTGCTGCGGCACGACTCCTGCCCACATCGAGGCGATCGTCGAGCGCGTGGGCGGCCGCGAGCTCGAGCCCCGCCCCGCCAACGCCTGGGCGCCGCACGTGTCCTCGATGATGGCGGCGACGCCGCTCGTCCAGGAGCCGCGGCCTTCGATGGTCGGCGAGCGGGTCAACTCGCAGGGCTCGCGCAAGGCCAAGGAGATGCTGCTCGCAGACGACTACGACGGCCTCGTGCTCGTGGCCGAGGACCAGGTCGAGGGCGGCGCCCATGTGCTCGACGTCTGCGTCGCGCTCACCGAGCGCCAGGACGAGGCCGAGCAGATGCGCGAGACCGTCAAGCGGATCTCGCTCTCCCAGCCCCCGCCGATCCAGATCGACTCGACCGAGCCCGACGTGATCCAGGCCGCGCTCGAGCAGATCCCCGGGCGGGCGATCGTCAACTCGATCAACCTCGAAGCCGGACGCGACAAGGCCGACGGCGTCATTCCTCTGGCGAAGGCGCACGGCGCGGCGCTCATCGCGCTCACCATCGACGAGGTCGGGATGGCCAAGACCGCCGACCGCAAGGTCGAGGTCGCCGAGCGGATCCGCGGCATCGCCTGCGACGAGCACGGGCTCGACCCCGAGGCGCTGATCTTCGACGCGCTCACCTTCACGCTCACCACCGGCGACGAGGAATGGCGGCCGTCGGCGGTCGCGACCATCGAGGGCATCCGCCGCATCAAGGCCGAGCTGCCGGGCGTGAAGACCTCGCTCGGGGTCTCGAACGTCTCCTTCGGCGTCTCGCCTCCGGCCCGCGCGGTCCTGAACTCCGTGTTCCTGCACCACTGCGTCGAGGCCGGGCTCGACCTGGCGATGGTCAACCCCAACCACATCACGCCCTACGGCGAGATCTCAGACCAGGAGCGAGGCCTCGCCGACGACCTCGTCTTCAACCGCCGCGAGGACGCGCTCGAGCAGTTCATCGCCCACTTCGAGGAGAAGGGCGAGGACGAGGCCGCCGAGGCCGCCGACCCGACCGCCGACATGGAGCCGGAGGAGGCGCTGCACTGGCACATCCTGCGGCGCAAGAAAGCCGACGTCGAGGATCAGATCGACCTCGCCGTGGAGAAGATCGGCGCGGTGCCGACGCTGAACGACGTGCTTCTGCCCGCCATGAAGGAAGTCGGCGACAAGTTCGGCGCCGGCGAGCTGATCCTGCCGTTCGTGCTCCAGTCGGCCGAGGTCATGAAGCGCGCGGTCGCCCGGCTCGAGAACTACCTCGACCGTATCGAGGGCTACACGAAGGGCACGGTGGTGCTCGCGACCGTGTTCGGCGACGTGCACGACATCGGCAAGTCGCTCGTCAACACGATCCTCACCAACAACGGCTACACGGTCGTCGACCTCGGCAAGCAGGTGCCGATCGGGACGATCATCGACGCCGCACAGGAGCACGACGCCACCGCGATCGGCCTATCGGCCCTGCTGGTCTCGACCTCGAAGCAGATGCCGGCGTGCGTGCAGGAGTTGCAACAGGAGGGACTCGAGTACCCGGTGCTCGTGGGCGGCGCGGCGATCAACCGCAACTTCAGCCGGCGGATCCTCTATCCGGGCGGAACCGACTCCGAGGAGATCTACGAGCCGGGCGTCTTCTACTGCAAGGACGCGTTCGAGGGCCTGGGGGTCATGGACCAGCTCGTCGAGGGAGACGCGCGCGAGACGCTCGTAGAGCGCATCCGCGAAGAGGCGCGGGAGCTACGCGAGGGCGGTCCCGAGCCCGAGGAGCTGCCGACCGACGACGACTCCGTGCGATCGGGCGCGCGCGTCGACGTGCCCGTGCCCGAGCCGCCGTTCTGGGGCGTACGGGAGATCGACGTCGACCTCGACGACGTGTTCGCCCACCTCGACCTGCACGTGCTGTTCAAGCTCCACTGGGGCGGGCGCGGGGTAAAGGGCGAGCAGTGGCGGCGCCTGCTCGAGGACGATTTCCGCCCGCGGCTCGAGCGCATGTGGCGCGAGCAGGACTACCTGCAACCCCGCGCGGTGCTCGGCTACTTCCCGTGCGCCTCGGAGGGCAACGAGCTGATCGTGTTCGACCCGGCCGATCCGGCGGGCGAACGCGAGCTGGATCGCCTCGTCTTCCCGCGCCAGCCGCGCCACGACCGGCTGTGCATCGCCGACTTCTACCGCCCGCTGTCGAGCGGCGAGCGTGACGTGGTCGCGCTGCAGACCGTGACCGCCGGCTCCGAGGTCACCGAGGTGATGGCGCGCCTCGAACGCGATGGCGAGTTCGCCGAGCAGCTATTCACCCACGGCCTCGGCGTCCAAGTCGCGGAGGGCATGGCCGAGTGGCTTCACTCCGAGGTCCGCCGCGCGCTCGGGATCGGTGCCGATCAGGGCCGGCGCTGGTCGTGGGGCTACCCCGCGTGCCCCGATCAGGCCGAGCACGAGAAGGTCTTCCGGCTGCTCGACGCGCCGTCGATCGGTCTGTCTCTGACCGGCGGCTACGCCGTCGAGCCGGAGCAGTCGACGGTGGCCATAGTGGCCCACCATCCCCAGGCCGTGTACTTCGGGATGAAATCGGGTCGGCTGCCGGCCGAGGGCTCGCCCGACCAGATCATCACCGACCCGCGCCGGCGCGCGGGTCACCGGGTGACCGACGGCGCGGTGTTCTTCGACGACGACGCCGAGACCTACGAGGAGTCGCGGGAGGAGGCGGTGGAGGAGAACGACCCCCGGCCCTCCGACCGGGCTGATCCACGCGCGAGCCCGAACGGAAGCGATCCGCGGGGGAGCGGCAACGGAGGCGATCCGGGCGCACGCGCGGGCGAGTCCGCCGAGGAGCCGGCCGCAGAGTAGATCGAGCCCGGCCCCGGGGCTATCGTCGGTGCCGTGAGGCCCCCGCTCGCGCCCCGTAGCTCTCGCCGCGGGCTCGTGGCGGCCGCCATCGCCCTCGCCGTCCTCGGGGCCGGCGCCCTGGTGGCGCTGGCTGCCCTAACCGGCGACGGGGGTGAGCCGGTCGGGCGGCTCGGTGATCTACCCTCCGGTAGCCGCGGAGGAGTCCCCGCCCCCACGGGCGGGAGCCGCGAAGGTCCCCCACCGCCTGTCCTGCTCGTGCGCCGCATCGGCGAGCTGCCCGGTCCCGTCCTGCGCCGCGCCCGCGCCCTCGCGGGCGCCGGCGTGAGCGTTGGGCTCGCCGGGCGCGTCGCTCTGCGCCGCAGCCACAGCGCCGCCGGCAGGCTCGTCGACTCCCCGCCGCCCGGCTTCGGCATCCCGCTCGAGCTCGCCGCGGTCGAGCCGCGAACGTACGCGCCGCTGCTCCGCGCCGGTGCACGTGCCCCAGTGCGCGGGCTCGGCCGCGGCGAGGCGCTTCTCACCCGTACCTCAGCTCGCCTGCGCCGGCTCGGACGCGGCGGACGGATCCAGCTCGCGGAGGGACGCTCGCTGCGAGTGGTCGGGGTCGTCGACGACGGGCGCGTCCGCCGGGCCGAGATCGTGGTCGACGCGCGCGAGGGCACGCGCCTAGGTGCAAAGCGGCGCTGGGCGCTCGTGCCCTACGCCGGCGACCCGGGTCGGCTCGTGGCCGCGCTGGAGGAAGTCGGCGGTCCCGAGCTGCGCGTACGCGATCTCGGCCGCCCGCCCTGGCCGAGGTTCCTGCAGATTCTTGCCCCCGCGGCCCTCAAGGACCGCTTCGGCGAGTTCGCCGTGCGCCTCGACCGCGGCGACGCGGTGGTCGTCGAGCCGGGCTGGAAGAGGCGCAATGTCGTCGGCGCCTCGGTGCCGATCCTCGGCGCGGTGAGCTGCCATCGGGAGATGATCCCCGCGCTGCGACGGGCGCTGCGCGAGCTCGAGCGTCGCGGACTCGAGCGGCTCGTCGACCGGGGCGACTATGCGGGGTGCTACACGCCCAAGGACATTCCCACCACGGGAGCGGTCTCGCGCCACGCCTGGGGCATCGCGATCGACCTGAACGCCGCGGCCAATCCCTACGGCGACCGCTCGACTCAAGATCGGCGCCTCGTAGAGGTCATGGAGCGAAACGGCTTCGCGTGGGGCGGGCGTTGGCCGACGCCGGACGCCATGCACTTCGAGTACGTGGGCGAAGAGATGAGCGCCGGGGCCTGAGTTGCCGTCGGTCTTCGATCGCCACATCGGCTTCAGGGAGGATTCATCCCCGGCTTCGAACCACGGGCACGCTCGAACGGCCAGAGGGCTACTCGAACAGGCTGCCCGCCGCGCTCGCGTCTGACCCTTCAGTCCCGGACGCGTAACCGAGCCGTCGCCGCATCACCTCCACCGCCTCGGGGTTGCTGTCGACGAGGACATACCGCCGCCCCAGCGCCGCCGCCACCGCCCCCAGCGTCCCCGATCCCGCGAAGAAGTCGAGGCACCAGTCGCCCGGTCGCGTGCTGGCGGCCACCATCCGGCGTACGATGCCCTCCGGCTTCTGGGTCGGATAGCCGGTCTTCTCGCGGCCGTTGGTCGGGACGATCGTGTGCCACCATACGTCGACCGGGAGCTTGCCGCGCGCGGCTTTCTCGGCGGTCACCAGGCCAGGCGCCATATACGGCTCCCGATCGACCGCCTCGCTGTCGAAGTGGTAGCGCTTCGGGTCCTTGACGTAGACCAGGATCGTGTCGTGCTTGGCCGGCCACCGGCGCTTCGAGCGCGCCCCGTAGTCGTAGGCCCAGATGATCTCGTTGAGAAAGCAGTCCCGCCCGAAGACCTCGTCGAGCAGGAGCTTGCAGCGGTGGGCCTCGCGGTAGTCGATGTGAAAGTAGAGCGTCCCGGATGCGCCCAGGACTCGGTGCGCGTGCTCGAGGCGGGGCTCGAGGAAGGAGAGGTAGTCCTCGAAGCAGTCGCGGTAGGAGGACTCACCCAAGAGGCGAGACCGATAGCGGCGGCCGCCGAAGCCGATCCGGTCGCCGTCGGGGTCGGGGGAAACCTCGATTGACCGCCGGGTCTGCAATCCGCCGGTGTTGAACGGCGGGTCGAGGTATACGAGCTGGAAGGCGCCGGACGGTAGGCCCGGCAGCACCTCGAGATTCTCGCCGAGCAGGACCCGGTCGCGATCGAGCTCCACTGCAGCTGAGGCTAGGCGCCCGAACGGACGCTCTTTCGGTAGTCCGTAGGCTCTAGGCCGTCGCGAACCGCCCGAGCGTCTGCAGCGGCCGCACTCCCCGCAGGTGCTCCCGGAAGATGCGGTAGTAGCCCGCCTCCTCGCGCGTTCGCAGCTCGGGCTCGACCTCGGCGCGCTCGCGCTCGAACTCGGCCTCGGACACGGCCTCCTCGACCGCGCTCTGGAGCACCGAGGCAGCGCCGCTGCCGTCGCCGAACTGGGACTTGTCGCGCCACAGGAACTGGTGGGGCAGCCAGCCCTCGAAGGCCTGGCGCAGGAGGCGCTTTTCGGGCTGGTCGTCGCCCGAGAGCTTCCAACCGGCGGGGAGTTGGAGGCCCAGGTCGATCACGTCGCGCTCGAGGAAGGGAACGCGAGCCTCGAGGCCGTGGGCCATGGTGACCCGGTCACAGCGCTGGAGGTTGAGGTTGTGAAGGCCCTCGATCATGCGCACGATCTCGCGCTCGAGCTCGGCGTCGTCGGAGATATCGGCCAGGTACTCATAGCCGGCGAAGATCTCATCGGCCCCCTCGCCGGTCAGGACGACCTTGACGTGCTGGGCCGTCATCTCGGCGAGCAGGTAGTTGGGCACGGCGCTGCGCACGAGCGAGGGGTCGTACGACTCGATGGTGCGCACGACGGCCGGCAGGGCCTCGAGCGCCTCGTCGGCCGTGTAGACGCGCTCGTGGTGCTCGGTGTCGAGGAACTCCGCGACTTGGCGCGCGGCGGCGAGGTCGGCGCTGTCCTCCAGGCCGACGGCAAAGGTCTTGAGCCGCTCGCCGCGGCGCTCGAGGTACGGCGCGGCGATGGCGGCGACGAGGCTCGAGTCGAGTCCGCCCGACAGGAAGACCCCGACGGGCACGTCGCCCATCATCTGACGCTCGACCGAGTCGATCAACTTCGCTCGGGTCCTGCGCAGGATGTACTCGGGCACGGGGGCGCCGGGCTCGGACGGCCCCGGCAGCTGATCGTGCCCTGCCTCGGGGACCGCGGCGGCGAAGCGCACGAGGCCGCGCTCCGGCGTCCAGAAGTGACCGGGAGGGAAGGCCTCGACGTATCGCTGCCATTCGGGGTCGAACGCGCGCATCTCCGAGGCGAACCGGACGCTGCCGTTGCGGCGCGCCCAGTAGAGCGGCTTGATCCCCACCGGGTCGCGGACGGCGACGAAGGTGCCGTTCTCGCTGGCGGCGAGGAAGGCGTACATGCCGTGCAGCTCGCCGAGGGCGTCGGGACCGCGCTGCTCGAGCAGGTGGAGGGCGACCTCGTTGTCGGAGCACGTGCGGAACGAGTCGGTGACGAGGTCGGCGCGAACCTCCTCGTGGTTGTAGACCTCGCCGTTGCCGACGAGCCACAGGTTGCCCGAGTTGTTGCGCAACGGCTGACGCCCGCCGGTCACGTCGACGATCGAAAGGCGGGTCTGGCCGAGCCAGCTGTCGCCGACGCACACCTCCCCGATGTCGTCGGGACCACGGTGGGTGAGCCGGTCCCGCATGCGCCGCCCCGCCTCGGGGTCTGGGTCGCCGTAGGCGGCGCTTATTCCACACATCGTTAGTTGTAAGCGTACCCGGCCGGGGACGGAGCCAAACCGCCGATGGCCTCGGCGCCGACCTCGTAGGCCCGCGGGCGGCGCGCCTCGAGGTGGCAGAGCCGTGAGCGAGCGTCGCGCACGGCCGTGACGGGATCGACCGAGGCGACCGCCAGTCCTTCGCGCGCGCGGGTCCGCGCGAGCACGCGCCCGCGTGGGTCGACGACCTTGGCCTGCCCGAGGAAGCGCAGCCCGCCGAAGGATCCGGTCTGGTTGGCCGTCACCCACACCACCTGGTTCTCGACCGCGCGCGCGCGGTCGACCAGGTTGAACTGGCGGGTCTGGACGTCACGGACGACGAGCCGCGCCGCCCCCCTGCGGCAGACCGGCCAGGCGGCCGGCGCGACGATGGTCTCGGCGCCGTCGAGGGCGAGCGCCCGGGCGGCCTCGGGGAAGAGCTTGTCGTAGCAGAGCAACATGCCGATGCGACCGAACGGCGTGTCGAAGGCGGCGAAGCCCTCCCCGGGGCGGTAGCAGAACGACTCGGCCGGCGGAACGTGAACCTTGCGCTGGGCCCCCAGCACACCGTCTCCGCTGACGCAGACGCCCGTCGAGTAGGGACCGCCGGACGCCTCCTCGGTGAGGCCGAGGCACAGCACGGTCGGCCCGGCGAGCTCCGCGAGGCGCGCGACCTCCGGACCGTCGAGACGCAGTGCCGGCGGAGACTCGAGCAGCCGCACCTCTCCGGGGCGAGGCTCGAGCGTGTAGCCCCCGAGCGTGCACTCCGGGAAGACCACGAGCTCGGCTCCGCGGGCGCGGGCGGCGCCCACGTGTCGCTCGATCCGCTCGAAGCACGCGTCGAGGTCGCGCTCGAACGGGGCGGCGACGGTGGCGATCGCCGGCACCCGGTGACTTTTCTTTGACCTGAAGGCCATCGTGCCGTCATGGTGCCCGTGCGCGCCGGGGGCTCGTACCTACCGGCGTCGAAGATTTCGACTCGGGTCCTTGTACGAGTGGCGTAGGGGGCCGCCGCGACCACCGGCTTGCCATGCGCCAGAATTCGAGCCGTGGCCGAGCGCAACTTCGTCAAGCTCACCTTCCTGAAGCTCGACTCCGCGTGGCGCCGCCGGGCCACCGAGGACCGAGCCGAGGACAAGCGCGAGTTCGCCGCCGCCTGCCTCGACTTCGCCGAGGACGGCTTCCTCAAGACGTACTCGCTCGTGGGCACGCGCGGCGACGCCGACCTCATGGTCCGCACGGTGTCCCCCAGCCTCGACGCGATCCACGACCTCCACGTCGTGCTCAACCAGAGCGGGCTGATGCGCTGGGCCACCATTCCGTACTCCTACCTGGCCATGACCAAGCCGTCCCCGTACACGCCGCCGGAGGAGACCTCGCCGCTCGCTCCCCGCCAGGGCTCTGAGAGCCGCTTTCACATCGTCTATCCGATGTGGAAGAAACGCGAGTGGTACCTCCTGCCCGCGGAGGAGCGGATGCGGATCATGCGCGGGCACATCGACGTGGGTCGTCGCCACCCGACGATCGAGATCAACACCGCCTACAGCTATGGTCTCGACGACCAGGAGTTCCTCGTCTCCTTCGACGCCGACGACCCCGGTGAGTTCCTCGATCTGGTGCACGAGCTCCGCGGCACCGAGTCGAGCGCCTACACCGAGTCAGAGACACCTATCTTCACCTGCATATCGGCCTCGGTGGAGCGGGCGCTCGCGGCGCTCGACGGCGAGGCCGTGGCGGTTACCCCGACCCTGACCTAGACCACTCCATGACCGACGGCACCAACGGCTCCGCTCCCCCAGTCGACCTCGACCCAGAGGTCCGCGACATCACGGTCATCGGCGCCGGCCCGGTCGGCCTGATCACCGCCTTCTGGGCCGGCATGCGCGAGGCGAGCTGCCGCATCATCGACTCGCTGCCCGACCTCGGCGGCCAGCTCACGACCCTCTACCCCGAGAAGTGGATCTTCGACGTGCCCGGCTACCCGCGCGTGCTCGCCAAGGACCTCGTCGAGCAGCTTCGCCGCCAGGCACTCGAGCAGTTCGACGTGCCCGTCCACCTCGAGACGACCGCCGAGACCGTCGAGTACGAGCCCGATCCCGACGACCCCGATCGCCGGATCCTCCGCCTGAAGACCGACCGCGGCGACCTCCTCACGCGCACGGTCATCATCGCCGGCGGCCACGGCGCCTTCGAGCCCAAGAAGCTCCCGGGCTACGACATGGAGCCCTGGGAGGGCCGGGGCGCCCACTACCTGGTCGGCGAGAAGGCCGCCTTCGCGGGCAAGCGCGTCGTGATCATCGGCGGCGGCGACTCGGCCTGCGATTGGACGATCAACCTGCTCGACACCGCCGAGGCGATCACGCTCGTCCACCGCCGCGAGGGCTTTCGCGCCCACGAGGTGACCGTCAGGGAGATCGAGGAGGCCGCGGCCGCCGGCAAGGTCGACCTGCGCACCCCCTACCAGGTGCGCGAGGTGGCCGGTAACGGCGCCGTCGAGCGGGTCACCCTCTCCCACTCCGAGAACGAGGACGACGTCGTCGAGGTCGAGTGCGACGCGATCCTCCTCCAGCTCGGCTTCAAGACCGCCCTCGGGCCGCTCAAGGAGTGGCCGCTCGAAATCCACAAGGGGGCGATCGTCGTCGACCCGGTCATGCGGACGTCGATGGACGGCGTCTGGGCCGCCGGCGACATCACGACCTTCGACGGCAAGCTGAAGCTGATCGCGACGGGTTTCGCCGAGTCGGCGGTGGCCGTGGCGCAGGCCGTGCACCACATCCGGCCCGAGGTGCGGCTGCAACCCAAGTACTCGACCAACACGGGCGTGCCCGGAGCAGTCGAGGGCCAGCCCTAGCGCGAGAGCCGACGGTGCTCGACTCGCTCGGATGACCCGAAGTACCGGCGCCCGCCGTCGCGCCGGTCGGCTTCTCGACCGCGTGCTGCTCACGAGCTGGCGGGCGATGGTCGAGTTCGTCGACGATCGAGCGCATCGGCCCGCGGCGGAGATCGCCTTCTTCGCCGCGCTCTCGTCGATCCCGCTGGCGCTGCTCCTGGTCGGCTCGTTCGGAATCGTCTTCGAGACCGCCGATGTCCGCGGCCGGGTGATCGACACGCTGTTCGAGTACATCCCGCTCGCCGACGAGTCCGACCGTGCTCTGCTCGAGCGCACGATCTCCGAGTCGCTCGCGGGCGCCGGGCGCCTCGGCTTCGTGTCGGTCCTGCTGCTCGTCGCCGCGGCCAGCGGCATCATGAGCGCGCTGCGCAAGGCGATCAACACGGCGTGGGACATCGAGGTGAACCCGCCCCTCGTGCGCCGCAAGCTCATCGACCTCGTGCTCGTGGTCGGCGGGACGCTGACGCTCGCCGTCTCGCTGTCGGTGACCGTCCCGCGCCGGGCGGCCGCCCTCGCCGACCGTGGCGAGGCGGGGTTCACCCTCACCGCCGCCCTCCTCGACGCCCTCGGGGACCTGATCCCCTTCGTCTTCACCGCGCTCGTGATCCTGTTCCTCTATCGCGTTCTCCCGGTCGAGCGGCCCAAGGTGCGCGAGATCTGGCCGGGCGCCCTGGTGGCCGCGGCGCTGCTCGTCGTCCTCAAGGGCGCGCTCGAGCTCTACTTCGACCACCTCGCCGACTTCGGCGCCCTATACGGGTCGCTCGGGGCGCTCATGGCGCTGCTCCTGTTCTTCTTCGGCGCCTCGAACGTGCTCGTCTTCGGCGCCGAGTTCGCCTCGGAGTGGTCGAGGCTGCCGTCCGACGAGGAGTGCGGGCGGATCGTGGGTCGCGCGCGGGAGCGGGCGCGCGCGACCTTGCGACGGCGGGGGAACACGTGAGCGGCGCGGGGGCGGGCGATCGCCGCCCGCGGCGCTACTCGCGGCGGGAGATCCTTGGCCGCGGTGCGGTCGTCGCCGGGGCCGGGGTCCTCGGGCCGTCGGCGCTCGCCGGCTGCGCCGGCCTCGAGCAGCCTCCGCGCCGGCGCCCGACCGGCTACGGGGCACTCGTCCCCGATCGACAAGGGCTGCTCGACCTCCCGCGCGGTTTCGGCTACCGGATCCTCTCCGAGGCCGGCGACCGCTTGTCAGGCGGCGGTCGGGTGCCGGGAAAGCACGACGGCATGGCCGCCTTTGCGGGCGGCGGCGCCACGACCATCCTCGTGCGCAACCATGAGCTCGAGGGCTCCGGAGGCGAGGGCTCAGCCGTCGAAGGGCGCCGGCCGTACGCCCGCTCCGAGCCCGGTGGCACGACCGCGATCGTCCTCGGGCCCGACCGCCGCAAGCTCCGGGAGTCGGTGACCTCCTCGGGCAGTCGACTCAACTGCGCCGGCGGCCGGACGCCGTGGGGAACCTGGCTGACCTGCGAGGAGGACCTCACGGAGGACCACGGGTACGTGTTCGAGGTCGTGCCCGGCGAAGACGAGGGGTCCTCAGCCGCGAGCCGATCCGCGCGATGGGCTCCTTCTCGCACGAGGCGGTCGCGATCGACCCGCGGACCGGGGTCGTCTACCTCCGAGGACGCGGCGCGCGGTGGGGTCGTCCGCGACGAGCAGCAGTCCCCCCGGCTCGAGAGCTTCCTCTACCGGTTCTTACCCGCCGACCGCAGCCGCCGCGCCGGGGCGCTGCAGCGGGGTGGGCGCCTGCAGGCGCTCGCTCTCGAGGAGCGCGACAGCGCGCGCCCCGGCGGGCTCGAGCGGCGGCAAGAGGTCGAGGTGGCGTGGAAGGACGTCGATCCGAGGACGCCCACGACAGCGCCCTGGAGCGGGGCGCGGTGAGTTTCAACCGGCTCGAGGGCGCGGACTTCGCGGGCGGCGAGCTTGGTTCTCGGACACGGCCGGCGGGGAGCGCGGGCTCGGTCAGATGTTTCGCTACCGCCCCGGGCCGAACACGCTCGAGCTGTTCCTCGAGCCCCGGCAGCCGGGTCGGATGAAGGCGCCCGACAACGTGGTAGTCGCCCCGTGGGGGGACGTCTGGTTCGCCGAGGACTCGGGGGAGGGACGTAACCGAGTGGTGGGGATCAGCCCGGAGGGAAAGACCTACGCGTTCGCAAGCTACCGCGGGGGCGAGTCCGAACTCGCGGGGCCATGCTTTTCGGCTGACGGCCAGACCTTCTTCCTGAACGTGTACGAGCCGGGGATAACGATCGCGGTGTCGGGTCCGTTCGAGTCCGCAGGCGCGGCCGGCCGAGCCCGAATGGCTCGGTCAACGCCGCCGCGGGAGCTCGGATCCCTCGTCTCGGGGGAACTGCGCGAAGCCGCTGCGCGCCGGGGGATCGGAATGCTCGAGGCCGCGGCCTACGGACGGTTCGGCCTACCGCTCGACTGAGCGGGTGTCGGGGCCCCCGCGGACCGCGCCAGTAATGACCAGGCTCCCTCTCGAGGGCTGGGTGACAGCATGAGGCGAACGTCTCGCGTCATAGACCCGCGATCAGCTGGCGGCGGGTAAGGGCCTGAGCGACGCGCAATCCGGTGAGGAGCCGCAGCTGGTGCGCCATGCCAAGTACCGATGACACGGTGGCCAGGCGGGATCCGACCTCTCCCTCGAAGGCGCCGGACTCGATCAGATCGAGGTACCACTCGATCGTCGCGCCGAGCGTCTCGTCGAGCGGGCGCGCCGAAAAGCCGAGCTCTCGCTCGGCCTTGGCCGAGCTGAAGCGCCAGTCCTGGGCCATGAGCTCGTAGCCCTGGGCCGAGATGAGGCCGGGTAGGGCGAGGGTCTCGCGCACGCGCGCGGCCACGGCTACCTCGCCGGGGAGGACGAACACCGGGTGATGGACCTCCGAGATGTCTCCGAGCCGGTCTATGAAGCACGGCCACGTCCGGTTCTCGCCACCGAGGATGTAGCGCTCGCCGGGTCGCCCGCGCTCGGCCGCGAGAAGGTGACCGGCCGCGACGTCCGACACATCGACGAAGTTCATCGGCGCGTCGATCACCGCGGGAAGCCTTCCACGGAGGTAGTTCCCGACCGTCTGCGTCGAGGTCTCGCCCGGCTGCGAGCGGTCGACCGGGACCCCGAGGACGTAGCCGGGGTTGACGACGACGACCTCGATGCCCAGCCGCTCCCCCGCCTCGAGCGCCTCCCGCTCCCCCTGGCGCTTCGAGTCGGGATAGAGAAGCCCGAGCCAGTTCTCCGGGTAATGGGTGGTCTCATCCGCGGGACCGTTCGACGCGGTGCCGACAGCGGAGATCGTCGAGGTGATCACCACGCGGCCGACGCCCTCGGCCGCCGCGGCCTCCACGGCGACGCGCGGGGCGCGGGCATTCATGTCCCAGACAAGCTCGGCCGGGCTCGAGCCGACGTAGCCCGCGGCGTGAAAGAGCACGTCCGACCCTCGCAGCGCCTTGCGCATGGCCTCGAAGTCGAGCGCATCTGCCTTTGAGCGCTTGAACTCGATGCCGGCGAGCAGGTCGAGCTTGGCCGGGTTGCGGTACACCACGCGGAGCTCGTCTCCGCGCTCGTCCAACAGTCGTGCGACGTGGGCGCCGAGGAAGCCGGTGGCACCGGTGACGGTCGCCTTCACCTATCGCCTCTCCTCAAGGTACGGCTCCCGGCCGGTGGCCCTTCTCGCCGATCGCCGCTCCCATCCACCACAAGCCGCGCACGCTACCGCGTCCGCGCTCGGACGCGGATCGCCGGACGGGTCTCCGCCCTGGCATTCGGGCGTCCCCCATGCTTACTCGCGCGAAGGCGGCACGGTCTCAGGCCTTAGGGAGACGATGGGGGCAAGGAGAGGCCACCCGCCGCCTTCTCCAGGCGGCGGGTGGCTGTCCGTGGACCTAGCGGATGCCTTCTACTCGGTCTCGCCCCTCAGTCGCTCGACCAGCATCGCCTTCGCGTGACGCGCCCCCTCCTCGTTGTGCGACCTCATCTGCTCGAGGAGCGAGGCGAGCTCCTCGTCGTTCTCACCGTTCGCATCGTCGATGTAGCTGGAGAGCGACCACACGTTCTCGAGGGACTGCTTAAGCACGGTGATGAGGTTGTAGTTCTTGTCGTAAGCCTGGCCGCTCTGCCCTGCTTCCGCCATGGAGCACCTCCTGGGGTTGGGTGTGGTTTACCAGCGGGCTACCCGCGCGAGGGTTTTTCAAGCACCGGCAACCTCATGACCTGGCTCGCCCGGCATCGGCGCTGCGATCACCTCGCGGCCGCGTCATCCGGCCTTGCTGGTGACGGCGATCGGATGCCTCTCCAAAGCCGGGGTGACGCCGGCGAAGTCGTCTCCGCGTTCGGGCGTCACGCGTCTCGTCAGGCCCGCAGCCGGTAGCCCCTCGCGAAAAGCCGGTGGTTGACCGCAAACAGGCCCAGGGTGGCGGCGGACAGGAGGGTGAGCGAGACCGCGACGTTCGCCTCGGAGTATCCGAGAAAGCCGTAGCGCACGAGCGCGATCATGTAGTAGACCGGGTTGAACTGGGTCAGGGTCTGAAACGGCTCGGGCAGCAGGGCCGCCGAGTAGAAGACGCCGCCCAGGAAGATCAGGGGCTGGAGCACGAAGGTCTGGGCGAAGGAGACGTCGTCGAACTGCTCGGCCCGCACGCCGACGAGCACGCCGAGCTGGGCGAAGAAGAAGCCCACGAGAAAGAGCGCGGGTAGCAGCACAAACGCGTGCTCGGCCGGGATGTCTACGAGCGCCGAAGCGGCGCTGAAGGTCAGCAGGGCGATGATCATTTCCCGCAGAAAGCCGCCGAGCGAGAAGGCGAGGAGCAGCTCGAGAGCGGAAGCGGGCGAGGAGAGCTGGTCGTCGATCGCACGCTGGAACTTCTGCTGAAGGATCGAGGAGGAGTTGTTGGAGAAGGCGTTGATCGCCCAGGCCATCAGGATCAGGCCGGGAACGATGAACACGACGTAGTCGAAGCCGTGGAGCTCGTTGATCCTCGAGCCGAGGGCAGCGCCGAAGACCGAGATGAAGAGGAACGTCTCGAGCAGAGGCGCGCCGACGGTCTGGCGGCGGGCCCGCGAGAGCTCCTTGCGGCCCACGCGCCGACCCCGATCTCGAGGGACACACCGCGCAGCGCCTCGGTGCCAGTGGGATAGCGCTTGAGGAGCTCGACGATCTGAAGCGCCGACGTGCCGGGCGCGGCAGCTGAGCGAACGGGCGGCGGGTCTGCTGTTTCGAAAGAGCATGGCCGCAATCCATGCAACCTCGACTGCACTTGAGGTCAAGCGCCCGATCGGGAGGCGCTCCCGGATCGAGCAGCCTGCTCAGGGGCTAACCTGGTCGGGATGTGTCGCAACATTCGCAACCTCCATAACCTCGAGCCCCCGACGACCGAGGAGGAGGTCCGCTCAGCCGCGCTTCAGTACGTCCGCAAGATAAGCGGCTTCACCAAGCCGTCGCGAGCCAATGCGCTCGCGTTCGAGCGTGCCGTCGACGCCGTTGCCCAGGCCTCGGCCGAGCTTTTGAGCGAGCTCGTGACGACGGCGCCACCAAAGGATCGCGAGGTGGAGGCGGCCAAGGCGAGGGCGCGCAGCGCGGCGAGGTACGCTGCCTAGGCGTCGGCGGCTGCTCTCGCCAACCGGCGCGAGCGCTCGGAAGCAAGCGCGGAACGAGGTGGAGCAGCTTCAGGAACTTCCTGAGCTGTCGGGCGCGTCCCCCTCTGGGTCAAGTTCGTCGTCGCCGTCCTTGGAGCCCTCGCGCTGGTGCTGGGCGCGGCCTACTCACTCTCGCGCACCCGGGCAAGGCGGCTCAGACGCCAGCGCGAGGCGCTGCTCGAGGACGTCGGTCTCCTCCAAACCGCGCTTCTTCCCCGGCTGCCCGATCGAGTCGGAGGCCTGCCGGTTTCGGTGGCCTACCGCCCCGCCGCCGGGCTGGCCGCCGGAGGCGACTTCTACGACGCCTTCGAGCTCGACGACGATCGCATCGCCTTCATCGTCGGCGACGTCTCGGGTCACGGCCGCGAGGCGCTCTCCCGCACGACCCTCGTGCACTACACGCTCCGCGCCTACCTGGAGGCGGGCCTCGAGCCACGCGAGGTACTCGGGCTGACCGACCAAGCGATCGGAGACGAGCTCGGCGACGAGTTCGTGACCGTGGTGGTCGCCACCTACGAGCCTTCGAGCGGGGCCCTCACCTACGCGAGCGCCGGCCACCCTCCGCCGATCCTGTTGGGGCCGGTCGAGCACGAGCCCGTCACCGAGCTCTCCTCGCCACCGATCGGGATCGGCCTCCTGCCGACCGGGCGTCGGCAGACGACGATCCGGCTTCCCGCCGGGTGTGCCGTGTGCCTCTACACCGACGGCCTCGTCGAGGCACGATCGGACGGCACGCTCTTGGGCCGCGATCGCCTCGCCGAGCTGTTGACCGGCCTCGAGCCCCGCACAGCCGCACAGTCGCTCATCGACGCCGTCCGGGCCGAGGCAGACGATGCCTGTGACGACATGGCCACCTGCGTCTTCTCGACGGGTGAGCGTGCCGCGGGCGACGGCGGGCAGGTCGAGGAGCTCGAGATCGACGCCATGACGCACGACCACAGTCTCGCGCGTTTTCTCGAGGCGTGCGGGGTCTCGTCCGACGACATCCCCGCAACGGTCGCGCACGCGCGTGCCGTGGTGACCGACTCGGGGACCGCCGTGCTGCGAGTCGCGATCGCCGGCGACGGAGCGGTGGTCGAGGTCCAACCCGCGACTCGGCACGCCGTCGTCGCCGGGTAGCTGCCGAGCGGCCTCCTCGCGCGCCGGCCGGGGAGGGCGTCCTTCGAGGCCGTCACCCGAGGTTCACCGCAGGTTCACACGACCTTTACGGCGTCGCGCCGTCCACGGGCAACCTCGCCGTGCACGGGGAGCGAGGACAGGTGTTCCCGCCCTAATTCGACGGTGGCCGCTCGCGTGGAGGCCGCCAGGAGGTCACGAAACATGGCGATCATGGACCGCAGGTCCTTCCTTCGGCGCAGCGGGGCGGTGGGCGGAGGCGTGGTGGCGAGTGGCGGGCTCAGCGCGCTCGCGGCGCGCACGGCCCAGGGCCAAGCTCGCCCGGAGACGACGGGCTACGGTCCGCTTGTGCCCAAGCCGCCGGTCGGAGGAACGGAGGGCGTGGACAACATCCTCGCCCTGCCGGCCGAGTTCAACTACCAGGTCATCGACCGCCAGGGCCTGCTCCAGCGCGATGGCAACCTGACGCCGGGCATCTTCGATGCCATGGGCGCCTTTCCCGACGTCGGACGCAGCCGCGCTGGCCAGGGTCGCGGGGACCGGACGATCCTTATCCGCAACCACGAAAACCGCGAGCGGCCGGGCGAGATTCCCGTCACCGTGCCGAAGCCTTATGACCCGGCGACGGTCGGCGGTTGCACGAAGCTCGTCGTCGAGCGCCGCAAGCTCGGCCGCGATCCGGCCACCGGTCAGCAGCTGTACGAGTACCAGGTCGTCGACAAGTTCAACATCATCGGCGGCACCTCGACGAACTGCGCCGGTGGCGAGGTCCCGTTCAAGAAGTGGATCACCTGCGAGGAGGTCGTCAAGGGTCCGACGAGCCCCAACAGCACGACGACCCAGCAGCACGGCTACAACTTCGAGGTCGACGCGATGAGTGATGGCCCCGTCGAGGCGGTGCCGATCCGCGCCGCGGGGCGCTTCGTCCACGAGGCGACCACCTGGCGGGCGGGCATCCTCTACCAGACCGAGGATCGCAGCCCCCAGACGGACCCGGTGCGGGGCATGATCGGCGCCTGCTTCTACCGCTACGTCCTGGACGAGCGTGTCGGCCAGTCCGGCAGCCTGGCCGAGACCACCGGGGTCCTGCAGGCGGCCATGGTCAAGGGCGTGCCGAACTTCAACTTCGACACGGTGACCACCCCCGGGGCCAGCTTCCCGATCGAGTGGGTGGTCGTCGAAGATCCCGACCACGCAGACGACACCGACAACCGCCGCGACCGCGTGCCGGGCTTCATCCCGACCCGCATCCAGGCCCAGGATCAGGGTGCCGGCTTCTTCGACCGGATGGAGGGCATCTGGGTCGAGGGCGCCGAGGGACAGGGGGAAAGCATCTTCTTCGACTGCACCACCGGCGGCCCGCAGAACCTCGGGCAGGTCTGGAAGTACGACGAGGGCCGCGACGTCCTGACGCTCGTCTTCGTCTCGACGAACCGCCAGCAGCTCGAGAACCCCGACAACATCACGATCGTCCAGCAGACGGGGGACATCTTCCTCTGCGAGGACAGCCCAGGCGAGCAGTTCATCCGCGGCCTCACCCAGGACGGCGAGATCTACGACTTCGCCGAGGCTTTGACGAACGACAGCGAGTTCTGCGGCGCGGTCTTCGACCCCGACCGCCAGACGCTCTACGTCAACCAGCAGGGCGAGCGCGGGATCGAGGGTCTCCCCGAGACGCCGATGGAAGGCCCCGTGGACCCGCGAGCGGCGGTCACCTACGCGATCTACGGGCCGTTCGAGAAGCGCTTCGGCAACAGCCGCCGCGGCAACGGACCCACGACGACCCAGTAGTGGTCGGGGTAGAGGGCGCGAGCTTGGTGGTCCGCGCCCTCTACCGCTCCCCCCATGGCCCCCAAGGCAGCGAACGAGCGCGGGCTGTCGCGCCGTGCCCTCTTCGGCGCCGGCCTCGGCCGCCTGGCCCGCGACCGCCTCGAGCGGCTCGAGCACCTCACCGGCGAGGATGCCTCGCCGCCTGCGGCCGCCGACCCACGCGCCGAGGCCGAGCGGCTCAGGCGAGACCTCCGCGAGGCCTGGGGGGCGGGCGACCCCCGACCGTTTCTGCAACGACTCGAGCCGGTGGCCGAGCGGCTGGTCATCGCGGCCGGAGTCAGGCGCGACCAGCGGGCGCTCGACGTCGGCGCCGGCGACGGAAACGTGGCGTCGGCGCTGGCGCGGCGCGGCGTCGCCACCCAGGCGTGCGACCTGACGCCCGCAATGGTGGAGCGGGGACGGGCTCGAACCGACGCCGAAGGCCTCGCAGTCGGGTGGCACGAGGCCGATGTCGAGGAGCTTCCCTTCGCCGACGGCGAGTTTGACGCGGTGCTCTCCTCCTTCGGGGTGATCTGGGCGCCGCGTGTCGACCGAGCGGTCGCGGAGCTCACCCGCGTCTGCCGGCCGGGAGGGACGGTTGCGCTTGCGGCACCGGTTCCCCTCGGTTTCATCGGCCGCGCCATCGCCCTCGGCCGTGAGGCGGCCGGCTGGCCCGCAAAGGCCCAGCGTCCGGAGCGCTGGGGCCGTTACGAGACCGCGTACCTACACCTGTTCGGCCTTGAGGACCTGCAGGTGCTCGACGAGACGCTACCTCTCGAGTTCGAGGACGGCGACGAGCTATGGCGCGTCGTGTCGTCGCCGGCGGGCCCCCTGGGCCGGGCGCGACTCGCCCAACCCGACCGCGTCGATGAGTTCCGCAGCGAGATGCTCCGCCTGGTCGCCGAGCGTGGGCCAGAGGAGTCCGGGGCCGTCACGGTCTCCTGCTCGTATGCCCTGTTGATCGGGCGGCGGCCCCTCGATTCGACGCTCTGAGTTCCTGGGCGCCGGGCCGCGCCAGCTCACCGGCGCGCCGTGCCGGTCACAGGCGGGCACAAGACGCGCGCCGCTCGTGACTATGGTCTCGACCCGAAGCGAGCGAAGGACGCTAGCGCTGACAGGAGGCCACCAATGCCGAACATCGGACCGCTCGAGATCATCGTCGTGCTCGTGATCGCGCTCGTCGTCCTCGGACCGCGCAGGCTGCCGGAGTTCGGGCGCTCCGTCGGCAAGGGCATGCGCGAATTCAAGGGCGCCCTCACCGGGCGCGAGGAAGAGGACCGCTCGGAGGAGCGCGTGGCCGAGCGCGCGTGAGGGCACCGCGAGGCTAGGCCGACACCATCCGCGCGCGGAGCGGGCCCGCGGACAGCCAGCCGACGCTCCCCTCGTGGTAGAAAGGGCCATTCCGATGAGCGAGTCGATCAGGTCATGGCCCTCGGGTGTGACTCGCCGCCCGGGGTGAGTGCTCCTCCTTGACCGTCTCGCCCGCCTTCCGGCCCGTGGCCACGCCCTTCACGACCGCCCTTGCTCGCATGCCGGGCACTTCGGTGGGCGGCCGCGCGCACGCGGCGGCGTTCGGCGCGCCGCTGGATGCGACGGCGAGCTTTCGGCCAGGGGCGGCGGGCGGGCCGAGGGCGGTGCGGGAGATGTCGGAGTCGCTCGAGACCTACAGCCCGGCGCTCGACTCCGACCTCGAGGACATCGAGGTCGCCGACCTCGGCGATCTCGTCCTCGAAGGCCTACCCATGGAGGAGGCTCTTGCCGCGGTCACCGCCGCGATGGAGGAGGCGGCATCGGCTGCCCGGCTGGCGGTCATGATCGGAGGCGAGCACACGCTCTCCCTGGCGGGATACCGGGCGATCAAGCGGCGTCATCCGGACGCGCTCCTCCTGCACGTCGATGCGCACCTCGACATCCGGCCGGAGTACGGGGGCCAGGCGGTCACGCACGCGAGCTGGCTCTACCACGCCGGCGAGGAACACGGCTTCGAAGACATCCTCCAGGTCGGTGTCCGCTCGGGTGCCCGCGAGGAGTGGCAGTTGGCGCACGAGCGTTGCGCGTGGTGCAGGACGGATTTGTCGCTTCCACCGAACGGGGCTTCCGGGCTTGGCGATCGACCCGTCTATCTGAGCATCGACATCGATGTCCTCGACCCCGCCGTCGCCCCCGGCACGGGCTGCCCCGAGCCCGGCGGCCCCCGCTTCGGAGATCTGATCGGCTTCCTGCGCGGCCTCGCGGAGACCCCGCTCGTCGCGGTCGATGTCGTAGAGGTCGCGCCGGCCCTCGACCCCTCGGGCATCACGGCCGTGGCCGGGGCGAAGATTTTGCGGGAGGTGCTTCTCCAGGCCGGCCGGTACGCCGAAGGAGGAGCCGGCACGCCGGTCGCGAGTGCCGGCTTTCGCGCCGGCTAGCGTGGTAGGGGAGCGGCGGACGTGACCCGCGACGACGCCGTGCGCAGGTCCCGGCACCTCGACCGAAAGCTCGAGACCATGGACGTGCGCCCTCGCGGCGTCTCGGAGCTGCTCGAGGCTATGGGGCGCACGGGGTTCCAGGGCCGCTCACTCGCCGGCTGCCTGGACATCCTCGACCGCATGATCGCCGAGCGCGGCAACACGATCTTCCTTGGGTACTCGGGCTCGATGAGCACTACCGGTCAGTGGAAGCTGGTCCAGTGGCTGGTCGAGAACAGGTTCGTCGACGTGCTCGTCTCGACCGGTGCGAACGTGTCCGAGGACGTGTTCGAGGGCCTTGGCTACTCGTACTACCAAGGCGATCCCAGAAGCGCCGACGCCGAGCTCCTCGAGCACCGCATCGACCGCTACTACGACGTTTACGCGGACGAGCTCGAGTACCGCGAGCTCGAGCGCTTTCTCCTCGAGTTCATGGCCACTTTGGACGGACAGCGCCCCTACTCCTCGGCGGAGTTCCTTCATCTCTTCGGGCGCCACCAAGCGGAGCGCGGCATCGACTCGATCACGAGCACCGCATACCGCTGCGGGGTGCCGGTCTTCTCGCCCGGGCTGCCCGACAGTGCGTACGGCGTCGCCGCATACCTGCTGGCCAAAGAGCGAGGCGCGGGGGTCTGCCTCGACCAGCTGCGCGACTTCGTTCAGCTCGGAGCAATCGGTGAGGGCGAGCGCCACAGCTCGGTGATCTACCTCGGCGGTGGCGCCCCCAAGGACACGGTCCAGCTCGTGTCGGTGATGGCCGACCTCGGCCGGGGCGGCGACGATCCCCGCCCGCACCGCTACGCGATCCAGATCACTACCGACTCGCCCCAGTGGGGCGGGCTCTCCGGCGCGAGTCTCGAGGAGGCGGTCAGCTGGGGGAAGATCCACCCCTGCGGGGAACATGCCGTGTGCTACTGCGACGCCACGATCGCCTTGCCGCTGATCGTTCATGGGCTGCTCGAGCGGTCGCCCGAGCGTCGCGATCCGCCGAACTTCGACTGGCTGTTTGCAGAGCTCGGAGGCTAGGGCGCCCGGCGGACCGGTTCCTTCCGGACCAGGCGGCTTACGCGATCGCCGTATGCGTCGATCCCTTCGCGGTCCACCAGCCTCGGCTCATCGCCTCGGTGCTGAACGGCATCGCGAGATTGCCCTGGGCGTCGACGGCGATCAGGCCGCCATCGCCGCCGAAGCGCGCAAGCTCCTCGAAGACGGCGGCCTCGGCCGCCTCGGCCAGCGAGCGGCCCTCGCGGAGGCGGACGTGGACCTCGTGGGCACACGCCGCCCGGAGGATCGCCTCTCCGTCGCCGGTGCACGAGACGGCACCGGTTCCCGAGTCCGCCCAAGTGCCCGCACCGGGGAGCGGGGTGTCGCCGATGCGACCGGCGGATTGGCCGGCGCGCCCACCGGTCGAGGTGGCGGCCGCGAGGCCGCCGCTTCGGTCCAAAGCCACAGCGCCGACCGTACCGTGGGAGGCAGACCCCGAGCCACGGCGCCAGCCTTGGCGCCGGTGCTCGGTGATCAGGTCCTCCTCCTCGGCCACGAGCTCGAGCCCGTTGGCGTCGGCGAGGGCCTCGGCCGACTCGCCGCACAGAATCGCCTCGCGCCCCCGATCGAGCACGAGGCGAGCGAGCTTGATCGGTTGACGGACGCTACGAACCGCGGCGACAGCGCCGAGCGCCCGATCCTCGCCGCGCATGACGGCGGCGTCCATCTCGACCGTGCCCGCCTCCGTGAGCACGGATCCCCGGGCGGCGTTGAACAACTCCTCCTCCTCGAGCACAGTTACGGCGGCGACGACGGCGTCAAGCGCGGGCCGACCGGCCTCGAGCGCGCTGCGCCCACCCTCGAGGGCGCGGAGGAGGGCGGCGTGGATCTCTCGCTCGCAAGCCCCGCCCGGCCGGCGTCGGCCGGCTCCACCGTGCACGGCGATCGCGACGCGGCTCACGCCTAGACGCTACCGCCCCGTCAGCTCGCTTGGGCCTGCTCTTCTCCGCCCGACTCCTCCCTCGCTCGCGGCTCGAGAAGGGCGAGGAGGGTACCGACGTTGTGGCCGCGCACGAGCTGGTGGCGCATCGGAGGCTCGGCCCTGATCTGATACGCGTTGCGCGACCCTCTCCGCTCCCGGATCACGTAGCCCTCCTCGACCAGGTCGGAGACGATCGATGGGCCGTCCGCTCTCTCACTCCAACGCAGTCGCCGATCTCACGCAGGGTCGACTCGGGGGCCTCGGCGATGCAGAGGAGGGCAGCGGCGTGGTTGGTGATGAACGTCCAGTCGGCCACGTGCCGAAGATAGCGACTGCTCGCCGCACCCGCCATGACATAGCTGTCATGCTAAGGACTCCGGTCCCCAAGAGGGTAACCCGGGCGGGAGCGCATTCGAGTGGCCCCTCGACAAGCGACGATCCGATGACCTGAGCTTTCTCTACCCAGCCGCCTCGACGCACCGCGCAGGGCCCGCGCCGCCTTGGTCGAGCTCGAAGGAGAGGTTCCGCCCACGCTCGCGGCGAAGACCCGACTGCTGGTCTCCGAGCTCGTCTCCAATGCCATCCGCCACGGCGAGGGCCAGGTCAGCGGCGAGGTCGAGATGTCGCCTGAGAAGGTCCGCGCCACCGTCATCGATCAGGGGAACGGCTTTGCGACCCCACCGCCTGACCCGTCGATCGCCGCGACGACCTCGGCGGGCAAGATAGGGGATGCGCGCCTCATCGGGATAAACCACGTCGCGCTCGAAGTCAGCGACCTCGACGAGGCACTCGAGTTCTACGGCGCCGTCTTCGAGTTCGAGCTGCGCGGCCGCATCGGCGACCAGATGGCCTTCCTCGACATGGGCGACCAGTTCCTCGCCCTCTCGGCCGGCCGCCGACAGGCTCCCGACGAAGAGCGCCACGTCGGGCTGGTCGTCGACGACAAGGAGGCGACGCGGCGGGCGCTCGACGCCGCCGGCGCAGAGGTACTCCCCGCTAGGGGGCGCGACTTCCGCGACCCGTGGGGCAACCACCTCCAGATCGTCGAGTACGCCGATATTCAGTTCTCAAAGACGCCCGAGGTCCTGCGCGCCATGGGCCTCGAGAAACTCGAGAAGTCCGAGGCGGCCCATCGAGAGCTCCGCGAGAAGGGAGTTGAGTAAGTCCCATTCAGTCTCGAGTTCGATGGCGATGCGCTCCCCCGCCTACACTTCGGCCCGCTCCCTCTGCTCCTGCGCCCCACCGTCAGCCGTAGCCGCCTGGGCGCGCCAGTCGTGTTCTGCTTCTGGGCTGCACGCCTCCCGGACTCGCTCCGGGGATCTCCCCGGACCTGAGCGAGGCGGGTGCTGAAAACGAGACCGATGCCGCCGATGAGATTGCCGGCGATCGCAAGGCCGACGGTGCGCGCGAGGTCCCCCCACTCCGAGTGGGCCGTGCCGGCGAAGATGCCGAAGCTCATCTCAGCGAAACCCACCACCGCGTGGTTGAGGCTGGGCGCCGCAAGGATGAACCCGATGGTGAACGAGGCGAGGATCCTGGCCGTCGTCCCATCGGACGCGGCGACGACCCAGGTAAAGAGGGTCATGATCGTACCGGCGACGATCGCGCTGACCAGCGACGCCACCATGGCGCGGTCACCGAGCGTGTCGGCCGCCGTCCCACCGCATTGAGAGTCGGGCTCTCGAGCACGCCGACGATCGAGAGCAGCGCCCCGAAAGCGGCGATGCCTGCGAAGTTACCAACGAGCGACACTCCCCACATGCGCAGGAGGCTGGCCACCGACGAGCGACCGGCGAAGACCGTACCGACGGGGATCAGGAAGTTCTCGGTGAAGAGCTCGGCACGACCGATGACGATGAGGACGAAGCCCACGCCGAGGGCCACAGAAGCGAGCACGTGCGCGGTGTCCTCTGGTAAGACGGCGGTGAGCGCGCCGGTGACGACGACGAGGGCGAGGACCCCGAAGAGGATGTCGAGTCCGCCTGCGAACCCCGTGGCGGCCAGCGCCGTCCAGCCGCGTCCGAGGCGCCGTTCGCCCTCATCGACCCCCTCCTCCCAGGTCTCGGTCGGTGGCCGTCCGGGCATTTGCGCGTGTTACCCCGCTCTACCGGAGAGAGAACCCGTCAATCCGGGCATCGCCTTACCCCCGCACTCAGCGGCTTGGTCAGCTGATCCAGCTCACCACAGGTCGCCGTCGCGCCAGTCGCAGGCCAGCTCACCTGATAGGTCCAGCGGAGCCGCCACGGGAAGGACGTAAACACACCCGTCTACCTCCTCGGTGGGCGTGATCCCGGTCGGTGTGATCGCCGAGGTCGTCCCCAGCCACAAGTCCCAACCACGCGCCGCGTAGAAGTCCGCAGCCTCGTCTGTGGCACCCAGCGCGCCCAGCTCGTACGCGCCGCGCACCACTCCCTCGAGCGCATCCATCATGGCCGCACCGAACCCGCGCAGCCGGCGGTCTGCGCGCACGCCGACGCCCTCGACGTACCCCGCGCGCAGCGCCCGCCCGCCGTGCAGGAGCCGCCGCTGGACTACGGACGCGTGCCCGACGACCTCGTCTCCCTCCCAGACGAGGGCATGCACCCCGCCCAGGGCGTGCTCCCAGTCGTGATCGCTCATGTCTCCTTCGAAGACCGCGTCGAGGAGGGCGCGCGCCGCCTCGAGGGCCGCGGTACCGAGCTCGGCGGTGTGCGCGGTATGGACCTCGACCATGCGGCCGGGTGAGGCACTGTGAATTCCCCTCGGATCGCGATGGCGTTCACCGGGCGGGCGTCGTTTTGGCCTCATCCAGGGTTACTCCGGGACCAGGTCGCCCGTGTCCGCGCGAACCTTCGACAGCGGCGAGGGGAACCTGGGCAGCACAAGAGTGCCCCCCAACCAGTCCGTCAGGCGCCCCGCCTCTTGCTCGAGCGCACGCAGTTCCTCCGAGCCGACGTCCTCGAGCACCTGGAGTACGACCTCACCGGCATGGCTCTGGCGCCAGCCGCCCACGATCCGCCCGTCCCACCACGCCGTCGCCCCGGCGTTGCCGTTGGTGTCGAACAGCTGGTCCTTGTACGGGCCGAGGTACCAGCCCCGCTCGGCCCAGCCCATGGTGGTCGGATCGAGCGACGGCAGGAGCGCGGCCCACGGCTCGACCGGATCGGTCACCTCCAGGTCGTCGGACAACAGGTATCCGGTCTGCCCGTCGAGATCGACCTCGACCGCGTCCAGGTCGCCGAGCGCTCTTCTCACGGCCCCCACGGTCGAGCCGAGCCACCACTTGATGTCGGCCACCGTCCCCGGCCCGAAGACGCGCAGCCACCGCTCGACCAGCTGGGCTACTCCCTCCACCTGCGGGGGTGCCGCGATCTCCTCCCCCAGCCACGACCTCGTCGAGGCCCATCGCGGGCGAGAAACCGTCCACGCCCCGTCGTTCGAAGCCCGCACGATCTGCCCGGCCGCGGCGAGGGTGGTCAGCACCCGGGGACCCACCGGCACCTGCCCACCCCAGGACTTCCCCTCGCCGTAGGTGATTGAGCCCGCGAGCAGCGGGATCTCGTCGCGCAGCTCCGACGAGGTGGCCTCCCGACCGTCGGAGAGCGCCGCCAGCACGTGCCTCGAGGCCTCGGACAGCCAGCGCTCGCCGGCGCGGTGCAGCCCCGCCTTCTCGACGTCGCGCATGAGTCTGCGCCGCTCGGCGTCGGCGACCCGATCGCTTGCGCCCGCCTGGACGAAGCCCAGGGCCTCCCGCGGTAGGACGAACAGGGTTCGGCGCATCGCCAGGTGCTTGACCAGCGAGCGGTCGACGTACAGGGCTTGCTCCATGTCGGCCACCGCCATGCCGTCGACGCGCGCCCAGGCGGACAGGTAGACGGTCGCGGGATCGGTCCCGTGGAGGGCGACCATGCTCCTGGTCGCGTCCACCACGTCACCCGCCCGATGGCCCGGTGCCAGGCTGTGCCGACGGGCCAGCCGGGCTCGGCGCTCCGCGACGTCGATCTCTCGCACGCCGAGATGTTGCCACGGCTCATTTCACCTCCGGGTCGGCGACCAGGTCACCGCCCGCGCGGCCTCCCGACCCACGCGAGCGGCGAGGTCGAGAGGGTCGCCGCTCGCCCCGCCTACGCGGCCCGCTCAGCTCTCGAGGAGGGCCCGGGCGAAGTCGTCGGGGTCGAACGGACGCAGGTCCTCGATCGCCTCACCGATCCCGATAAGCTTGACCGGCACGCCGAGCTCCTGGGCGATGGCGAGGGCGATCCCGCCCTTGGCGGTGCCGTCGAGCTTGGTGAGGACGATGCCGCTGACCTCGACGGCCTCCCGGAACAGCATGGCCTGGCGGAGGCCGTTCTGGCCGGTCGTCGCGTCGATCGTGAGCAGCGTCTCGTGGGGGGCGCCCGGGAGCTGCTTCTCGATCACCCGGCGAACCTTCGAGAGCTCCTCCATCAGGTGCGACTGGGTGTGAAGGCGCCCGGCGGTGTCGACGACGACGACGTCGTGTTCGCGAGCGCGAGCCGCCTCGACGGCGTCGTAGGCCACGGCGCCGGGGTCTGAGCCCTGGGCCGCGCGGACGAAGTCGGCGCCGGCCCGCTCGGCCCAGGTCCCGAGCTGCTCGACCGCGGCGGCGCGGAAGGTGTCGCCCGCGGCGAGGAGCACCGAGCGGCCGAGCTCCTGCGAGAGGTGCCAGGCGAGCTTGCCGATCGTGGTCGTCTTGCCGGTGCCGTTGACCCCGATGCAGAGGATCACCGTCGGGTTGGGCCGCAGGTCGATGCGGTCGTCGCCCACGCGGGCGGCGTCGGCGAGCAGCTCGCGCAGGCGGCGGGTCAGGTCGTCGCCGCCGGCGAGCTCGCCGGCGCCCGCCTCGCTCTCGAGGCGCTCGACGATCGAGGCCGTGGTCTGGGCGCCGACGTCGGCGTAGATCAGCGTCTCCTCGAGTCGCTCGAAGGCCTCGTCGTCGAGGCGCTGGAGGACCGAGGCCTCGAGCTCGGCGCCGAGGGCCTCCCGGCTCTTGCGCAGGTTCTCGCGCAGCCGACGGAAGAAGCCGCCAGGGCGCTCGGGATCGGGCTCGGAGGCCCCGTCTTCGGGGATCGACCTCTCGGCCTCCTCCGGGAGGACGAACAGCTCCCGCCAGGTGCGCGCCATCAGGCGGCTTCGGCCTCGGCCGCGCCGCCTGGCTCTTGCGCGCTGTGTCCCCGCAGCCGCCGCGAGACGACCTTCGACACTCCGTCTGCGCCCATGCTCACCCCGTAGACGCGGTCGGCGGCGTCCATCGTGCGCCGCTGGTGGGTGACGACGATGAACTGCGCACGGTCGGAGTAGCGGCGCAGGAGCTCGAGGAAGCGGTCGATGTTGAGATCGTCGAGCGCGGCCTCGACCTCGTCGAGGATGTAGAACGGGCACGGGCGGGCGAGGAACACGGCGAACAGAAAGGCGAGCGCGACCAGCGACTTCTCGCCTCCGGAGAGGAGCGACAGGCGGCGGGTGGCCTTGCCGGCGGGCGTGACCTCGACCTCGACGCCCGGCTCCTCGCGGGTCGGGGGACCCTCGTCCTCGCGGGCCGCAGGTTCTTCGCCGGGCTCCTCGATCGCCGCCGCCTCCGAGCCACCACCGTCGGGCCGGACCAGGCGCAGCCGCCCCCGCCCGCCGGGGAACAGGTGCGCGGCGAGCTCTTCGAAGTTGCGCGCCGCCGCGGCGAAGGTCGACTCGAAGCTCTCGCCGATGCGGCGGTCGATGTCCCGGATCAGGGCCTCGAGCTCTGAGAGCGCGCTCTCGAGGTCCCGGCGCTGGGATTCGAGCTCCTCGACGTGGGCGAGCGCCTCGGCGTAGGCCTCCTCGGCGAGCGGGTTGACCGGCCCGAGGGTCTCGCGGCGGCGGGCGAGGCGCTCGATGCGGGCCTCGAGCTCGGCGCGGCGCTCGGGACCCAGCGGCTCGGGTGGCGGGGCAGCGGCCTCGTCCCTCCGTTCGAGCCGGGCGAGGATGCCGGCGAGCTCCTGCGCTCGCTCCCCGGCGTGGTCGCGGGCGCGCTCGGCGCGGACCTCCGTGGCGGTCATGACCTCGGCGGCGGCCCGCAGGCGCACCTGGAGATCGGCCTCCTCGCGGGCGCATTGGCGCAACTCGGCGGCGGTCCGCTCGCCGAGCGCGGCCCCGGCCTCGAGCTCGTCGGCGAGGTCCGTGCGCCGGGCGGCGACCGTCGCCTCGGCGGCCGCGAGAGCCGCGGCGGCTCGCTCGGCTGCGGTGGCCAGCGCCGAGTCGCGCTCGATTCGCGCCGCGAGCCGAGCACGCCGCCCGGCGCGCTCGGCGCGCTCGCGCTCCGCGCGCTCGGCCAGGCGGCGCTCGGCGCCCAGCTCGGCCTCGAGCTGCGCGCGGCGAACCGCACCGGGGCCCTCGGCCGGAGATTCGCTGCGGCGGCGAGCCCGCTCGGCCAGGCGGCGGACGGTCTCGGCGGACTCGTCGGCATCGCGGGCGGCGGCCCGGAGGCCCGACTCGGCCGCTTCGCGCGCCCCGTCGGCGTCGGCGACGCGCTCGTGCATGCGCTCGGCCTCCGCGCGTGCTCCGCCCTCGGCGGTCACCGCCTGCTCCGAGGCGGCCACGAGCCGCTCGCGGCGATTGCGCTCCTCGAGCACGCGCTCCTCTCCCCCGGCCGGCGCCTGGCGCAGCTCGCCGAGGCGGCCGTCGAGCACGCGTCCGCGGCGGGTGACCGCGATCCCGTCGAAACGGGGGGCAGGTCTAACAGGTCGTCGAGCACCCAGACTTCGCCGAGCAGCCGGGTGGCCAGGCGGTGGCGGCCGGGCGCGGGGCGCACGCGGTCGAGCAGTCGCTCCGCGCGCGGGGCCGGAGGGTCGCCGCCCGCACGCGCCGAGGGAGAGCCGGACTCCGCTCCGGCGACGAGGGCACTCGCGCCGTCGCGACCCGCGCGCTCGAGCACGGCCTCGCCCGCGGCCAGATCGTCCACCACCTCGGCCCGCAGCCGCGGACCGAGCGCCGCGGCCAAGGCCAGCTCGTAGCCGGACTCGACGCCGAGGTCGTCGACCAGCGGACGTCCCCCGCCGCCGGAAGCGCCGCCCGCGGCGCGCAGGAACGCGTTGGCCGAGGCGAGCTCCGCGCCCGCGGCCGCCGCCCGCGTCCGCGCCGCCTCCGCCGCGCGCTCGGCGTCGCGCCGCTCGGCGCGGGCCGCTTCCGCCGCCCGCTCGCTTTCACGCAGGGCGGCGCGGCGCTGCTCCACCCGGCCCACGGCTTCGACCCGGGCTCGCTCCGCCGCCTCTTGCTCGGCCGCGAGGCTCGCGAGCTCCTCGGTCCGCCGCTCCTCCTCTCGCGCGGAGAGCTGCGCGAGCTCGGCCTCGAACGCCTCGATGCGAGCCGCGGAGTCGCCCGCCGGGCTCTCTGCGCCCGCCTCCCGGATCTCCCGCTCGAGCCGCTCGAGCTCGGCCCGCCGCCGCGTCGCGCCCTCGGCCGCGCCTCGTGCCGTCTCCCGCGCCCGCTCCGCTCGCAGCGCGATCCGCTCCTGCGCCGAGCGCGCGGCGTGCACCCACCCCGAGAGCTGCTCCCGGGCTCGCGCGCGCTCGGCGAACGCCCGCTCCGCCGCCTCGCGGCGGCGCCCGACCTCACCGAGTCCTCGCTCCGACTCGTCGCGCTCGGCCCGGGCCGCGGCGGTCGCCTCCTCCGCGGCCAGCCGCTCGACCTCGGCCGCCCGCAGGCCCTCGCGCACGAGCTCCAGGCGCGCCTCGAGCATGCCGCGCTCGAGCCGAGCGTGAAGCTCGGCCGCCTCGGCCTGGCGCTTGAGCGGCCGCAGCCCCGAGCGCGCCTCGCGCTCGACATCGAGCGCGCGGTCGAGGTTGTCGCGCGTGTGGCCGAGCTTGAGCTCGGCCCGGCGGCGCCGGCGGCGGTGCTTGCCGAGCCCCGCGGCCTCCTCGATCAAGAGTCGCCGCTCACGCGGACGCGAGTGCACGATCGCCTCGACGCGACCCTGCGACACCACCGAATGCATCTCCCGCCCCAGACCGGTGTCCGAGAGGACCTCGGCCACGTCGACGAGCCGGCAACGCGCGCCGTTCAAGCGGTACCCGCCCTCGCCCGAGCGGTCGAGATGCCGGGCGATCGAGACCTCTGAGAAACCAGCGGGCTCCCCGGCTCCGTCGGTGTTGTCGAGCACGACCTCGACCTCCGCCGCCGAGCGCGAGCCCCGGTCCTGGCCACCGGCGAAGATCACGTCCTGCATGGTCTGTCCGCGGACCGCGGAGGGGCTCTGCTCGCCGAGCGCCCAGAGAACCGCCTCGGAGACGTTCGACTTGCCAGACCCGTTCGGGCCCACGATCACCGACACCCCGGGCGAGAACTCGAGCCGCGTGCGGTCCGGGAAGGACTTGAACCCCTTGAGGGTGAGCGAGCGCAGGTACATGTAGCTCAGCCGCCCGCCGCCTCGGCGAGCGTCGCCGGCTCCTCCCCGTCCCCGAGGGCCTCGAGCGCTGCCTCCTGCTCGGCGGCCTTCTTGGTGCGCCCCTCGCCGCGCCCGAGCTCCCGACCCGCGACCTCGGCGATGGCCACGAAGCTGCGCTCGTGGGGTGGCCCCTCCTCAGAGTCGATCCGGTAATCCACCCTCTGGCCGCGGCGGGCCAGGCGTTCCTGGAGCACCGACTTGTAGTCGACGGGGTGGCGCAGCGCCTCCTCCACCTGGTCGCCGAACGCCTCGACCACCGCGGGCGCCACGCGCTCGAAGCCAAAGGCCAGGTAGGCGGCCCCGATCACCGCCTCACAGACCGACGCGAGGATGCGGTCGCTTAGCACAAGCCCCGTGGCGTCGTAGGCGTCGGGGGCGGCGGCGATCACCCGCTCGGCCAGGCCGAGGTCGCGCGCGACCCCCGCGCACGCGCCACGGCTGACCGCCTGGGCGCGCAGCTTGGTCAGCCGCCCGGCCCCGAAGCCCGGGAAGCGGGGATAGATGTCGGTCGAGACCGCAAGGCTCAGGACGACGTCGCCGAGGAAAGCGAGCCGCTCCCACGACTCGCTGCGCCGCTCGACCCAGGACGTGTGGGTGACCGCCCGGCGCGCGAGGTCCTCCGGGAGCTCCTCGAGAAGGCCAGCGAGCGTTTCCAGGGCGCGGGGCGGATTCGGAGTCAGGAAGCGCCATGGGGCGCGTGGGCGAGAATGCAGTCGACGGACTGGCCGACGGTCCCGATCCGCACTGCCTCTTCGTCCGGGATGCGCACGCCGTAGGAGTCCTCGAGCTCCACCACGAGGGCCACGAGGTCGAGCGAGTCGGCGTCCAGATCCTCCTTGAAGCGGGTGCTCTCCTCGACGCGCTCGGGATCGAGCTCGAGCTCCGACGCCAGATGGGAACGCACGCGCGCGAGCACTTCCTCTCGGGTCATGGTTCGGCGACGCTAGCAGTGCCGGCGGACCGCAGAGTCCCCGCCGCCTCGAGCGCCGCGGCCGTCCGCTCGACCGCCCGCTCGTCGACCGCGCGCCGGGCGAGCCGCAGCGCGTTGGCGATCCCCTCGGCGCTCGAGCCGCCGTGAGCGATCACCACCGGCCGGCGCAGACCGAGCAACACCGCGCCGCCCGTGGTGTTGGGGTCGAGGTCGCGGCGCAGCCCGCCGAGGCGCCCGTGCACGAGCAGGCCCCCGACTGCGGCGAGCGGCGAGGAGCCGATCGCCGCCCGGACCGCCCCGACCACCGTCTTCGCCGCCCCCTCCATGACCTTGAGCGCGACGTTGCCGGTGAAGCCGTCGGTGACCACGACATCGACGGCGCCGGCGGTCACGGCGTGGCCCTCGACGTTACCGGCGAAGTCGAACTCCCCCGCCTCGACCGCGGCGAGCCGCGCGTGGGCCTCGACCACGTCGGACGTCCCCTTGGCCGCCTCTTCCCCCACCGAGAGCAGGCCGACGCGCGGACGCTCCGCCCCGTGTACGGCGCGCATGAACGCGGCGCCCATGAGCGCGAACTGCACCAGGTGCTCGGGCCTGACCTCGACGTTGGCGCCGGCGTCGAGCAGCAGGGTGGGATGGCCGGGGACGGGCAGGAGAACGGCGATCGCCGGGCGCGAGACCCCCCGCAGGCGCTTGACGTGAAACAGCGAGGCGGCGAGCACAGCACCCGTGGCCCCCGCCGAGACGAGCGCCTCGGCCCGCCCGTCCCCGACCGCGCGCGCCGCCTGCACGATCGACGCGTCGGGCTTCGATCGCACCGCCAGAGACGGCTCCTCGTCGCCCCCGATCGCGACCGGCGCGTCGACGACATCGCCCGGCGGGTCGGCGATCTCGGCCGCCGGCCCGAAGAGGGTGACCGCGGTGGGGGCGTGGCGGGCGCCTTCGACCACCACGGCGGGGCCGGCGTGGGCGCCGTTCACGTCGAGCGCGATCACCGGCCGATGGAGGGCGCGCGCCCGGCGGCTACGCAGGCGCCTACTCGCCCGCCCCGATCGGCTCGGGGGCGATCACCTCGCGGCCCGCATAGTGGCCGCAGTTGCCGCAGACGCGGTGGGGGAGCCGCGGCTCGCCGCACTGTGGGCAGGAGCGCGCGGCCGGCGGCGTGATCCGGTGCTGGGAGCGGCGCTTGTTGGTGCGCGCGTGGGACTGCTTCTGCTTGGGAACGGCCATCGGCCGGGCAGTCTAGCCGTGCCCTAATCGAGGCGCAGCTCACGCAGCGCGGCCCAGCGCGGGTCCGGCTCCGGCTCGTGACCGTGCTCGGGCCCCGCGAAATTGAGGTTCTGCCCGCAGATCGCGCACAGCCCCCGGCACTCCTCGCGGCAGACGATCTGGGCGGGCAGGGCGAGTGCGAGCGCATCGCGCGCCCAGGCGCCCAGGTCGAGCTCGTCGCCCTGGACGTAGGGCGAGGTGAGGTCCTCGCCGCCCCCGGGCTGATCGACCTCGCGCCCGTCGATCGGTATCTCGCGGCCGGCGCGCTCGAGACAGCGCATGCAGGGGCCCTCGAGCGCAACGTCGGCGCGCAGCCGCAGCGAGTAGCCGTTCGTCGTACGCGATACGTCGATCCGCACGGGTACGGCGGCCTCCGGGGCGTAGTGCTGCCCGGCGAGGACGAGCGGCTCGACGCGGGTCTCGAGGTCGAGGCGACGGCCCTCGCCAGAGGTCAGCGCGAGCTGTCCGAGGTCGAGCGTATGGGTCTCCAGGGCCATGCCTCGAGGTTAGCCCGAGACCTCCCCTCTGGCGACCGCGTACAGTCCCCCGGACAACCCGCGTGCGAGGGAAGGGAGACCGATGGCAGGCGAGCTGGCGTTCTTCGAGATCGGCGTCGAGGACACCGAGCGCGCGCGCGCGTTCTACGAGGGCCTGTTCGACCGGTGGCGCTTCGAGCCCGGACCGTCTGGGGGCTTTGTGATCGGCGCCCCAAACGTGAGGGGCGGGATGCACGGCGGCGACAGGGGAGCCAGCCCCTACGTCTTCTTCCGGGTCAGCGACATGGAGGCTGCGCTCACCCGTGTGCGTGAGCTCGGAGGAACCGTCGAGGAGATGGACATCGAGGGCGACGCCGACTCGCAGGCCCGGTTCGGGCGCTTCAAGCTGTGTCGCGACGACCAGGGCTCGTCGTTCGGGCTGCACCAGCCGCCGGACGATCCACGGTGACGGCCACCCGCGCCCACGCGTTGTTCACGTAGCCCTTCGGGTTCCAGAGGGGGGCGGCGCTCTCGGGCTGGGCGGCGGTCGCGCTGTCCCAGGCGCGGGCGACGATGTCGGTCGTCTCGGCGCCTACCTCCACCTCTGTCTCCCACAGGCGCCAGGTCCAGGGACCGTGCTGGCCGAGCAGGTCGGCCTGGCGCCAGCTGCGCCCCTCGTCGGTCGAGACGTCGACGCGCACGATGCGGCGATCGTCGCCGGCGAACGCGTAGCCCGATACCCGCAGCGGCCCCGGCGTGACGGTCGCGCGATCGTCGGGGGAGAGAACCTCGGCGTTGACCGCCACCGCGCCGAGGGCGACCCCCTCGCCCGGCGCAATCGCGTCGGGGTCCGCCTCGGCGGGCAGCAGACGGTAAGTCTCGGCCTGGAAGAAGTTGTCGGACGGCTCGGCCTGCGCGGTTATCCGCTCGAGCCACTTGACGCTGCGTGCCCCGATGTAGCCGGGAACGACGAGGCGGACGGGCGCCCCGTGCACCGCCGGCAACGGCTCGCCGTTCATGCTCCAGGCGACCAGCACCTCTTCGGCGGTCGCCTTGTGGCGGGGGAGCGAGGCGCCGAAGGGCTGCGGCGGCTCGGGCTCCTCAGATACATCGGCGCCGAGGAAGGCGACGTGGTCGGCGTTCTCCTCGATCCCCGCTGCGGCAAGAAGGTCGGTCAGGCGAACGCCGGCCCAGACCGCGGTCCCGGTGGCGCCCGGTCCCCACGGCGCTTCGCCCGGGATGTCACGGAACGAGAGGAAGCCGACGCGGCGATTGCCGGCGCACTGAAGCGTCGCCGCTTCCTCGTGCTGAGCGAACCGCGACCTGAGCTCGTCGAGCGAGAGCTCGAGCTCACGCTCCACCAGCCCGTCGACGCGCAGACGCCAGGACGACGGATCGATCTCGGGGACCGGCCCGTGATTGCGCACGTAGAAGGCGTCGAGCGAGGTCACGGGCTCGTCGGCGAGGGCCGCGCGCGGCGGCTCGGCGTTGAACGGATCGTCCCCGTGGACGACCAGATTGGCGCGCTTGCCCCAGGGCATGGCGGAATCTCCCTACCCGCGCGCGAAGTGGCGCAGGCGCGCCGGGACCCGTGCCCTACCCGACCTCGGCGCCCTGCTCGCGCCCGGCCAGCCGCTCGCGCCCACGCTGGACGGCCTGCGTGAACTTCTGAAGGTTGACCTCGAGCGTGTTGAGGATGTCGTCGGCGTAGTCCTCGGCGCCGAGGCGGATCTCGCGTTCGCGCGAGCGCGCCTCCTCGACGATGTCCTCGGCCTGGCGCTCGGCCAGGCGCACGACCTCCTGCTGGTTGATCAGCCGCTCCTGCTGGTCGCGGGCCTCGCGGATGATGCGCTCGGCCTCGCGCTTGGCCTCGGCCAGCATCTCCTGGCGCTCCTTGACGATCCAGCGCGCCTGCTTGATCTCCTCCGGCACCGTCGCCCGCATCTGATCGAGGATGTCGTAGATCTCCTCGCGCTCGACGCGGACTTGGTCGGTCAGCGGCACCGGCTTGCCGTTGTGGATCGAATCGTCGAGCTTGTCGATCAGAACGAGGACATCCATGCGGGGCGTTCTCTCCGTCGGGGTCGGCTAGCGGCGCTTGAGCTGATCCTCGAGCCGTGTCGCCACGGCGCGGGGGACGAGATCGGCGAGGTCGCCCCCGAAGGTCGCGAGCTCCTTCACGCCGCTCGAACTCAGGAAGCTGTACTGGGGGGAGGACATCATGTAGATCGACTCGACGTCGGGCGCCATCTTACGGTTCAGCTGGTTCATCTCGAACTCGTACTCGAAGTCAGAGATCGCGCGGAGCCCCTTCACGATCGCGTTGGCGCCGTGCTCCCGGGCGAAATCGACGATGAGCCTATCAAAGGATTTGACCTGCACATTCCCGAATTTCTCGACCTCGGCCGCGATCATCTCGCACCGCTCCTCGGCGCTGAACAGGGTCTGCTGCTTGCGGATGGTGACGTTGACCACGGCCACGATGACCCGCTCGTAGATGGCCGCCGTGCGGGCGATGATGTCGAGGTGACCGAAGGTCACGGGGTCGTAGGAACCCGGACAGACCGCCACTCCGGCGCGCTCAGGCGCCACGGTGGACGGCGATCCGGGTATCGCCGTAGGCGCGGTCGACCTCGAGCGGCAGGTCGAGGACCAGGGGGGATCGGGTGTCGGACTCGGTCACGATGCGTGCCTCTGAGGAGAGCACGGCCGGGAGAGCGCGGGAGAGCGTCTGGCCCCAGCGTGGAGCGTCATCATATGGCGGGTCGAGGAAGACGAGGTCCCACGGGCCGGTCGCCTGGCTCAGGAAGGCGAGGGCGTCGCGGCGATCGACGACGGCCGTGTCGAGCTCGAGGGCAGCAAGGTTGCGTCCGATCGCCGCGATCGCCCGGGCGTCCCGGTCGACGAAGGTCGCGTGCCGCGCCCCCCGCGAGAGACTCTCGATCCCGAGCGCTCCCGAGCCCGCGAACAGGTCGAGCACGCGCGCTCCCCCGAGCGGCCCGAGGATCGAGAAGAGCGCCTCGCGCACGCGGTCCGAGGTGGGGCGGGTGCCGCGGCCGGGCGGAGCGATGAGGCGGCGGCCGCGCAGCTGGCCAGCGACTACGCGCAACCAGACCTACTCGACCGGCGGCGCGGCCAGCTCGAGGTCATCGACACGCATGGACTCTTGAGGCCGGCGGTCGCGAGCGCCCAGCCGCACGAGAGGACGGTGGCGGCGATCAGGAGGCCGAGTGGCCGGCCCGTCTCCGGCCACGACCGCATGGAGCTCGCCGCCGTAGTGGGTGGGCACGCGGTGGCTCCGGCCGGGGGAGAGGAGAGGCGGACGGGAGCGCTAGGCGTCATCGAAGCGTGCCTCGAGCGCCGCTCGCAGCAGCGCGTGCTCGGGCGCTTCGAGCCGCGGATCGGACTCGAGCAGCGCTTCGGCGCGCGCCCTAGCGCGCACGAGCAGGTCCCGGTCCTGGGGGAGCTCGGCGAACCGGAGCCGCGGCAGGCCGTGCTGGCGCGTCCCGAGCACCTCCCCCGCTCCTCGCAGCTCGAGGTCGACCTCGGCGAGCCGGAAGCCGTTCGACTCGCGGGCGATCGCCTCGAGCCTCGGCAGCTTGGGGTCGCCGAACAGGATGCACACACCGCCGCGCTCGCCGCGACCGACGCGCCCGCGCAGCTGGTGGAGCTGGGCGAGGCCGTAGCGCTCGGCCTCCTCGATCAGCATCGTCGTCGCGTTGGGCACGTCGATGCCGACCTCGATCACGCTCGTCGCGACGAGCACGTCGGCCGAGCCCGAGGCGAACTCCCGCATCGCCGCCTGCTTCTGGGCCGAAGGGAGCTGGCCGTGCACGAGCGCCACGCGCTGGTCTGAGAACTCCGTCTCTCGCAGGCGCTCGGCCTCGGCGGTCGCTGCCCGGGCCTGGAGCGCCTCTGACTCCTCGACGAGCGAGCACACTACGAAGCACTGACGCCCGCGGGCGATCTCCTCTCGCGCGCGCTCGTACGCGCGGGCGCGGGCGCGCTCGCCCGAGACCACGTGGGTCTCGACCGCTCGACGTCCGTGCGGCAGCTCGTGCAGCGCGGTGACCTCGAGATCGCCGTAGCTCGTGAGCTCGAGCGTGCGCGGGATCGGCGTAGCGGTCAGGTGCATCAGGTGCGGCGCCCGCCCCTCGCGGGCCTTGGCGTCGAGCGCCTCGCGCTGGCGCACCCCGAAACGGTGCTCCTCGTCGACCACGGCCACGGCCAGGTCGCAGAAGCGAACGGTCGGCTCGACCAGCGCGTGGGTTCCGACCACGAGCCCCAGCTCCCCGCTCTCGAGCCGACCGAGCAGCTCGCGCCGGCGCGCCGGCGGGGTCGCCCCGGTCAGCAGGGCGATCGGGACGAGGCCTCCGAGCAGGCGGTCGAGCGTCGCCAGGTGCTGCTCCGCCAGCGTCTCGGTCGGGGCCATGAGCGCGGCCTGGCGCCCGTCCTCGACTGCACGCAGCATGGCGTGGAGGGCGACCACCGTCTTGCCTGACCCGACCTCACCCATGAGCAGTCGGTGCATTGCCGCCTCCGAGGCGAGGTCGCGGTCGAGCGCCGCGATCGCCGACTGCTGCTCGCCGGTGAGCTCGAACGGAAGCGCCGCGCGCCACGGCTCGGCGAGACCACCGTCGAGCGCCAGAGCGACCGCGCGGCGGCGGGCGCGGCGCTCACGCTTGCGCCGTCCGAGAGCGATCTCGAGCAGAAGCAGCTCCTCGAGGGCGAGGCGCTCGCGCGCGGCGTCGAAGTCTTCGTTGGTCTCGGGGAAGTGGGCGGCGGCCAGCGCCGCGGCCCGGTCGGGGAGGCGGTCTGCGACCCTGAGCGCGGCCGGGAGGGGCTCGACCACCTCGCCCACCGCGTCGCGCGCGCGCTGAGCGAGCTCGCGCAGCGCCCGCTTGCTGATGCCCTCTGCCGCCCGGTAGACGGCTACCCGCCCGAGCGTATGCACCGCCGCGTCGGCGCCGTCGTCCTGCTCCCACTCGCGGACGTGGAACTCGTTGCGGCGCTTGAGCGCTCCGCGCAGCAGCACGCTGGCGCCCGGTCCGAGCTGGCGCGCGACCCAGGGCTGGTTGAACCAGACGGCGAGAGCCGGTCCGCTCGCGTCGGCGACCCGAGCCTCGACGCGCACACCGCGCCGGCGGCGCATCGGGCGGGTGTCGATGCCCTTGATCACGACGCCCACGGTCGCCTCCTCCCCTGGAGCCAGCGAGGCGAGCGTGCGCTCCTCGCGGTCGAGGTGACGATCGGGGAGGTGCTCGAGCACGTCGCCGAGGGTCTCGAGCCCGAGGATCGTCGCCGCCTCGGCGGCGCGCCCCCGGAGCCCGAGCGGCGCGCGCAGCCGGCTCGGTCGCGGGATCGAGCGCAGGGGGGCGGTGAGGGCCTCGGCCGGGGTCAGCTCTCGCGTATCGGCGAAGCGGCGGGCGATGCCCGTGTCTATAGAAACTCCACCGGACGACTGCTCGGCTATTCCGCGCTGAGCAGCCACCACCAGGCCGGCTGGCCGCCGCGGTGGTACTCGAGCTCGACCCCGGCCGGAGCCAGGGCCTCGACCTGGGCGCGGGCGGCGGGCGCACCCTCGCCTTCGAGGCAGGTGACGAGCCCGCTGCCCTCGGCGAGCTGCGCGAGGACGCGGTCGAGGGTCGTAACCGGATCGCCGAAGGCGACGAGGTCCTCATCGACGTACCCGATCGCGTCGCCGGCGCGGAAACGACCGCGCGAGTCCTCGCGCGCCGAGGGCGCCACCCCACCGGTCCGCACGCGGGTGACGCCCTGCCGCAGCGCCGCGGCGTTGAGCTCCGCGGACGCCCGGGGATCGAGCCCGACGAGTAGGGAGAGACCGGCTTGGGGCGAGCGGGTCGGCACGACCTCGACGGGTCGCTCAGACAGCTCGGCGGCTCGCTCGGCGGCGAGGACCACGTTGGGGCTGTTGGGCAGCACGACGACCTCCTCGGCCGCGACCGCGTGGACCCCCGCCAGCAGCTCGAAGGTCGAGGGGTTCATGCTCGCTCCTCCGTCGATTACGAGCGCCCCGAGCTCCTCGAACAGGCGGACCATGCCGGGGCCGGTGGCCACGGCGACGACCCCGCAGCGGGCGCGGACGGCCTCCGCCCCGTTCCCGCCCCCGCCGCCCGCGGCGTCGAGACGCGCGCTGCGATCGGTGACCTGCTCGCGCATGTCGGCCACGTCGAAGCGCGAGACCTCGCCGGCGTGCTCGAAGACGGCCGTCGCCCGGTCCGGCTCGTCGGTGTGGAGGTGCACGCGCAGGGTGCGGTCATCCCCGACCACGAGCACGCAGTCGCCGAACCGCTCGAGCTCGGGTACGAAGCCACGCGACTCGAGCCCCTCGCCGGAGACCACGAAGTTCGTGCAGAAGCGGTAGTCGCTCGACTCGTGTTGGGGGAGGTGCAGCGAGCGGGCGGGCGCGGGAGCGGTGTGATGGTCGAGCCGCGGGCGCTCGTCACCCCGCAGCGCGGCGACCACTCCGGCGACGATGACTGTCAGTCCGTAGGCCCCGGCGTCGACCACTCCGGCCTCGCGCAACACGGCGAGCTGGTCGGGACCGCGCTCGACGGCCTCGCGGCCGGCCTCGAGGGCATGCTCGAGGACGTCGGCCAGCAGCTCGTCCTGCTCGGCCTCGCTCGCCCCGGTCTCGAGCCGCTTGGTCTGCATGTGCGCAAGCTCGCGGGCCACGCGGTGGGCCATCGCCGCGACCGCGGACAACATCGTGCCCTCGGCGGGATCGCGCACCGAGGCGTAGGCAGCGTCGGCGGCGCGGGCCAGCGCGGCGGAGACGAGGACCGGGTCGACGAGCTCACCCGGGCGCGAGGCGAGCTCCTCGGCGGCGCCCCGGACGATCTGCGAGAGGATCACTCCGCTGTTGCCGCGCGCGCCGAGCAGGGCTGCGCGGGCGACCGCGGCCACGAGCTCGTCGCGCCCGGTCGCGTCGATCGGCAGCCCGTTCACGCCGTCGAGCTCGTCGAGCACGGCGCGCAGGGTCATCGCCATGTTGTCCCCCGTGTCGCCGTCGGCGACGGGGAACACGTTCAGGTCGTTGACCTCCTGCCGGCGGCTGTCGAGCTCCGCACAGGCGGCGGAGACGGCTCGGCGGAAGCGAACGATGCTGGGGTCAGGCATCGGAGAGGGCTACACCGCCACGGCGGTCTCGTTGCGCAGCCTGGACCAGCGTCGGGAATGAGTCGCGAGGCTACCCCCTCCTGTGCGGAGAAGCCGGGCGACGCCGCGGGACCTCAGCGCTCGGCTCAGACGGCCTTGAGGACCTTGCCGGCCTTGAGGCAGCGGGTGCACACGTACTCGCGGCGCGGCGTCCCGGCGACGTCGATCCGGACCTTCTGCAGGTTAGGATTGAACCGCCGCTTGGTCGCCACCATCGAGTGGCTGCGGTTGTGCCCGAACGCCGGGCCCTTGGAGCACACGTAGCAGACCTTCGGCACGGGCGGCAGGCTAGCACCGGGGTGCGCTCGCCCGGGAACCTCGAGCTCGACGTCGCCGCGGGCGCCACCGGGCTCAGCCAGAGTCGAGCTCGCGCCGCAGCGCGGCCATCCGCAGCACCGCCTCGGCAGCCTCACGACCGGCGTGGCGCTTGCCCCCGCCGCTGCGCTCGAGCGCCTGCTCGCGGTTCTCCACGGTGAGCACGCCGAAGGCGCAGGGCGCACGGCTCTCGAGGCCGACCTCGGCGATCCCCCGCGCCGCGCCGGCGCACACGAAGTCGTAGTGGTCGGTCTCCCCGCGGACCACGCACCCGAGGCAGGCCACCCCGGCGTACCGCCCCGAGTCAAGACATAACCGCGCCGCGAGCGGCAGCTCGAAGGCGCCGGGGACCTCGTGCACGTCAACGGCGGCGCCCGCCCCTGAGAGGACCTCCCGCGCCCCGGCCACCAGCCGGTCGGCGATCTCGACGTAGAAGCGCGCGACGACGATCGCGAAGCGCTCGCCGCCGGCGCCGTCAGTCAACGCCGCGTTCCTCGGCGGCCGGATCGACCGCCGGATCGGCGGCGGTTCCCGCCCCGCCCTGGCGCTCCCGCCGACGGTCCTCGACGCGCTCGGAGTGGATCAACTCCTCGTCGAGGGCGAGCGCCTGGTGGTGGAGTCGGTGGCCGAGTCGGTCGCGCTTGGCCCGCAGATAGGCGACGTTGTGCGCGGTCGCCGGGTGCTGGATCGGGAGCTGGTCGGTGACGGTGAGCCCGTAGCTCTCGAGCCCGACGATCTTCTTCGGGTTGTTGGTCAGCAGGCGGATCGAGGTCAGGCCGAGGTCGGCCAGGACCTGGGCACCGATCCCGTAGTCGCGCAGGTCGGCGGGGAGGCCGAGCTCGAGGTTTGCGTCGACGGTGTCGAGCCCCTGCTCCTGGAGGCGGTAGGCCTCGAGCTTCATGAGCAGGCCGATGCCGCGCCCCTCCTGGGCGAGGTAGAGCAGCACGCCACGGCCCTCCTCCTCGATCCGCCGCATGGCGTCCTCGAGCTGCTGCCCGCAGTCGCAGCGGCGCGAGTGGAAGACGTCGCCGGTAAGGCACTCGGAATGGACGCGCACGAGCACGTCCTCCTCGCCGGCGACCTCGCCCTTGACCATGGCCACGTGGTGCTTGCCGTCGACGAGCGAGCGGTAGCCGACGACGTCGAACTCGCCGAAGTCGGTCGGAAGGCGCGCAGAGACGACCTGCTCTACGAGCGAGGAGTCGCGGCGGCGGCGGTACTCGATCAGGTCGGCGACGGTGATCATCTTCAGGCCGTGGCGGTCGATGTAGCCGGCGAGGTCGGGCACCCGCGCCATCGTGCCGTCGTCGTTGAGGATCTCGCAGATCACCGCCGCCGGCTCGAGCCCGGCGAGGCGCGCGAGGTCGGTGCCCGCCTCGGTGTGCCCGGTGCGCTCGAGCACCCCCCCGGCCTTCGCCTTGAGGGGGAAGATGTGCCCCGGCTGGCGCAGGTCTTCGGGGCCCGTCCGGGGGTCGATGGCCACCTGCACCGTGCGAGCGCGGTCGTGCGCGGAGATCCCGGTGGTCACTCCCTGCCGGGCCTCGATCGCGACGGTGAACGCGGTACCGAGCGACGACTCGTTCTTGGCCGTCATGAGGTCGAGCCCGAGCTCGTCGCAGCGGTCCGGGGTGAGCGCGAGGCACACGAGGCCCCGGGCCTCCTTGGTCATGAAGTTGATCGCCTCGGGGGTGGCAAAGCGCGCGGCGACGACGAGGTCGCCCTCGTTCTCGCGGTCCTCGGCGTCGCAGACCACCACCATCCGACCGTCGCGGACGTCGGCGATCGCCTCCTCGATCCTCGAGAACGGCGACGAGCTCATCGGACGAGATCCTTCCGAGGGAGCAGCTTCTCGACGTGCTTGGCCAGCATGTCGACCTCGAGGTTGACCGCTCGCCCGGGCTCCGCGGCGCCGAGCGTGGTGCGCGTGAGCGTCTCGGGGATGAGCGACACCGCGAAGCCCTCGTCGTCCACGGACGCCACGGTGAGCGAGACGCCGTCGACTGCGATCGAGCCCTTCTCGACGACGTAGCGAAGGAGGTCGGGCGAGGCGACCAGGCGCACGACGCGAGCGGCGCCCTCGGGCTGGATCGACACGACCTCGCCCACTCCGTCCACGTGCCCCTGGACGATGTGACCGCCCAGGCGGTCGCCGGCGCGCAGAGGCAGCTCGAGGTTCACCTCGTCGCCGGCGCCGAGTGCGGCCAGCGACGAGCGGCGGACGGTCTCGGCCATCACGTCCGCGGTGAACGCGCCGTCGTCGACGGTCGCAGCGGTGAGGCAGACCCCGTTCACCGCCACCGAGTCGCCGGGCTCGAGCTCGGCGGCGAGCCGGGTCGCGACGGTCAGCCGCAGCCCTGCGGTGCCCTCCGCGCCGCCCACCCGTCCGCGATCCTCGACAAGGCCCGTGAACATCACCCTGGCCCGGGGGGCGAGCACCCCGGAACCCCCCCGGTGGTGGGCTCGAGCGACCGGAGCGAGGGCGGGCGGACCACTACCACTCCCGCAAGCGCGCCTGGAGGAGCGTGTCGTCGCCGATTCGCTCGACCTCGACGCCGACCGCGCGGCGCGCGTCGGCGATCGACGCCACCCCTTCGGCTTCCAGCACGCCGCGGCCGCCGCCGGCGAGGATCGGCGCCACGAACGCGCGCACCTCGTCGATCTCGCCGGCGTCAAGAAAGGCGCCGGCCAGGCGCGGCCCGCCCTCGAGCAACAGCGACTGGACTCCGCGGTCGCCGAGCGCGTCGAGGCCGGCCCCGACCCGAGCCGCCTCGTCGTCGCCCTCGCCGACGAGTACCTCGACCCCGGCGGCGGCCAGCGCGTCGCGGACGGAACGGGGCGCGGCCGGCGAGCAGATGAGCGTGACCGGCGCGTCGGCGCCGCGCACGAGGCGGCTGGACACCGGAAGGCGCGCCCCCGAGTCGAAGACGACGCGTCGCGCGACCCGGGTGGGCACTTCTCCCCCGTCGACGCGCGCCGTCAGGAGCGGGTCGTCGGCGAGCGCGGTGCCGATCCCGACGGCCACCGCGTCGGCGTCGGCCCGCCAGCGGTGCACCCGTGCGCGACTCTCCTCGCTCGATATCCACCTCGAGTCGCCGGTGCGGGTGGCGACCCTTCCGTCTAGGGTCAGCGCCGACTTGAATACCACGAGCGGGCGGCCGGTGATCGCGTGCTTGCGGAAGGGCTGGTTGAGCAGCCGCGCCTCCTGGGCGACTTCCTCACCGGCCCATTGGACCTCCACGCCCTCGCGTCGCAGGACCTCGGGGCCACGACCGCTCGCCTTGGCACTCGGATCGTCGGAGGCGATGACGACCCGCTCGACGCCCGCGGCGAGGATCGCCTCGGCGCAGGGTGGCGTGCGACCGTGGTGGGCGCAGGGCTCGAGCGAGACGTACAGGGTGGAGCCGGCCGGATCCTCGCTGCAGGCCGCGAGCGCGGCGGCCTCGGCGTGCGGCTCCCCCGGTCCCCAGTGATAGCCCTCGCCGAGTGGGCGCCCGTCCTTGACGACCACCGCTCCGACCAGAGGGTTCGGGCTCGTGCGTCCGCTCCCGCGCCGGGCCAGCTCGAGCGTCCGCCCGAGGTGGAAGGCGTCGCGCTCCGGGGCGAGCGTCTGGGTGGGCGAGGCGGTCATCAACGGCGGGGTTGATTCCCGATTCAATCTACCAGCGGACCGCGGAGGCTCGATCGCGTTTGACCGTCCCCGCTGCCCCTCTCAGCGCGGTCGAACCTCGCTGATCCGCCAGCGAGCCCCAGGACAGGGGAACGGGCAGCCCGGCGGGGCGACGAGGCGGGCGACCACCGTGTAGCGGTCCTCCCCTCCGAGCGAGCGGGCCTGAGCGGTGGCGCGGGTGCCGCGCTCGCTGATGCCGACGCTCTCCACCTTCACGGCCCCCCGGGTGAACTCCTCCGAGCGCTTGAGGCAGCCCTCGAGGCCGTTGTAGATCCGCTCGAGCGCGGCCTCGGTGAGAAGCTCGCAGGCCTCCTCGCCGTCGGCGGTGGCAAAGTCCTGGATGGTCCTCACCACTTCCCCCGCGCGCGGGTCGGCCGCCGGCCCGCTCCCGCACCCGCCGGTGATCGCCGGGATGGCCAGCGCCGCGGCGAGCGGGGCGCTGAGCGTCGTCTGCCTCCTCACCGGCGAGAGTTTGACGCCTCGCGGACGCGCCAGCGCCCGGCTACCCTCCTCGCGTGTCTCGGCCCCTCAGAGGCCGTGCCCGCCCGCGCGGCTCGGCCTCCCTCCCGGTCCTCCTGCTGCTCTCGGCGATCGTCGCCGGCGGCTTCCTGCTGCGCGTGTGGAACAACGACTACGGGCTCCCCTACGTCTACAACTACGACGAGGAGACCCACTTCACGTCGCGCGCGGTCGAGATGTTCGGCGGGGGCTTCGATCCCGACTACTACCAGAACCCCTCCGGGTTCACCTACATCGTCCACGCCGCGCTGCGGCTGCTCTACGCCGACTGGCCCGGGATCGGCTCGATCCTCGAGCTCCCGCTCGACACCGTTGGCACCCAGTTCGAGCTCGACCCGACCCCGATCTGGCTCGTCTCGCGCTCGCTGGCGGCGCTGCTCGCGGTCGCCGGGGTGGTCGCCGTGTTCTCCGTGGGCCGGCGCCTGTGGGACACGCGGGTCGGCCTCGTCGCCGCCGCGGTGCTCTCGTTCGCCTTCCTCCCGGTGGCCTACGGGCGAATCGCGGTCACCGACGCCGGCACGCTCGCGCCGGTGGCGCTGGCGGTCTACGGCGCCGTCCGGGTGCACGAGACGGGAGCCCGGCGCCACTACCTGCTGGCCGGCGCGATGATCGGCCTCGCGATCGGCTTCAAGTACACGGCCGGGCTGGTCCTCCTGCCGCTGCTCGCAGCGGTGGCGCTGCGGGCGGTCGCAACGGCCCCCGAGCCGCGTACCCCGAGGGCGCTCGCCGGCCGGGCGCGGGCCGCGGGCGCACGCGGGCTCGCTCGCCTTGCGCTCGGCCTTCGCCACCGCGCCGAGGCGCGCTCGCTGGCGCTCGCGCTCGCCGCCCTCGTAGCGGTGTTCTTCGTGACCACGCCCTTCTTCTTTCTCGACCCGATCAGCGCTCTCTACCAGCTGAAGACCCAGGCCGAGGCGGCCGGCGGGGCGGAGAAGCTCGGACAGACGAGCAGCTCGGGCATTCTCTTCTACCTCGGCAGCCTGACCTGGGGGCTCGGCTTCGCCGGGCTCGTGGCTGCGCTCGCCGGCGCGGCGATCGTCTGGCGGCACGACCGCGTCCGGGCGGTCCTGATCCTCCTCTTCCCGCTGGCGCTCTTTCTCTACATGAGCCTCCAGTCGCGCTACTTCGCGCGCTGGGTCCTTCCGGCCTACCCCTTGCTCGCCCTGCTGTGCGGAGTGGCGCTAGTGCAGGCGGTCGCCGTCCTGCGGGCCCGCCCGCGCCTGCAGCCGGTGGCGTTGGCGGTCCTCACGCTGCTGGTCCTCGCCCAGCCGCTTGCCGCCGACGTGCGCACGGCCGAGGTGCTGGGTCGCACCGATACCCGCAACCTCGCGCGCGACTTCCTCGTCGACCGCCACCCGCCCGAGCTGCGGGTGGCGATCGAACCGGCGCTACCGGTGGTCCCCGACGTCTACTACCGCTCGCGTCCCGGCGACGATGGGGTCGAGGTCGCCGGGGTCTGCACCGGGCTCGCCAAGGGCACCGCGCAGGGGGAGGCCTCCCGGGGGAACTGCCTGCCGTTCGACGAGCAGCGCTTCGTGCGCGAGTTCCTGCGCGACGTCCGCCGCCGGGTGAGCGAGCGCGAGGGCGGCCCGAACGCCAACCTGACCATCCTGCGGCCCGAGCTCATCGATCTCTACCGCCGGCAGGGCTACTGCACGGTAATGACCATGAGCATCGTCCGCCAGCGGGCCGCGAACGCGGGTGACAAAGGCGTGCTCGGCTACTACCGCCGCCTCGAGCGGGAGTCGGAGGTGGTATTCGAGGCGAGTCCCCACCGGCCGGGCGCCGACCCGCCCCCGTTCGACTTCGACCTGTCGTTCAACTACTACCCGGTTGTCTTCGAGCGCCCGGGTCCGGAGGTGCGGATCCATCGCCTGCGCAACTGCGAGCAACGCTACGGCGAGGTGCCCGAGCAGCCGGCGGGCACGCGCGGGCTCGACAAGGGCGTCGGGACCACCTTCGTCGGCAGCTACTGACGCGGGGAGCGTCGTGTCCACCGCCGCGTCTCCCGCCCACCGCGAGCACCTTGGCGCGGTCCCCGCGACACTGCGCGCACACGCCTACGTCGCGCTCGTGGCCGCCTCGCTGGCCGGCGGGGCGCTCTCGGTGGTCGTTCTGCCCCTGGGCATCGGCTCGGACGCGTGGGCGTGGCTCGTCTGGGGACGGGAGCTGCTCGGAGGGGCGCTCGATCCCACCAACGGACCCTCGTGGAAGCCGCTCCCGGTCGTGTTCACCACTCCGGTCGCCCTGCTCGGGGAGGCGGCGCCGGTCCTGTGGACGGTCGTCGCGCGCGCCGGAGCCCTGCTCGCCCTCGTCTTTGCCTACCGGCTCGGAGCCCGCTTCGCGGGCCGGCTCGCCGGTGCGTTCTCAGCTCTCGCCCTCCTCCTCACCGACCACGTCGACTACGCCGCCAGCGCGGACTCCGAGCCGCTCGTCGCGGCGCTCTGCCTGTGGGCGCTCGAGCGACACCTCGACGGGCGCCGGGGCCAAGCGCTCGCGCTGCTCGCCCTGGCCGCGCTCGGGCGCCCCGAGACCTGGCTTTTGCTCGTTCCATACGCCGGGCTGGTGTGGGTCCGAGAGCCGAGGCTGCGGTTCGCGGCGGGCGCGGCGCTCGCCGTGCCGCCGGCGCTCTGGCTCGGGCCGCCGTGGCTGGCCACCGGCGACGCGTTCTCGGCCGGGGCGCGCGCCAACCGCCTGACCGGGGCGAGCCTCGCCACCGCGGACGTGCCGGCCCTCGCGGTCGTTGCCGAGACCGTGCGCCTCGTTGCGCTGCCCGTGCTGGCGGGGGCGCTGGTGGCGGCGGGAACCGCCCTGTTGGCGGCGCTCGTTCGGCGCAACGGCGCGACCGCGGGGCTGGCCCGGCGGGTGCACGCCGGCTTCCGTAGCCACCCTGCGCACGCCGGTGCGCTCATCCTCGCCGTCGCCGCGGCGCTGTGGGTGGTCGTCGTCGCGGCCCTCACCCAGGCCGGCTTCACGGGCAACGAGCGCTACCTGTTCCCCGCTGTGGCGGCGATCTGCGTGCTGGGCGGAACCGGCGCGGGAGTGATCGTGAGAGCGGTCGCCGACGGCGAGAGGCCGGGCCGAGCGGTCGCGGCCACTCTCCTCCTGCTGGTGATCGCCGCTCCGTTCGGCCTCGAGCGCGCCCGCGACGTCGCCGGCTTCCGCGCCGAGGCGGCCGGCCGAGCGCGGATCATCGCCGGGGTCGAGCCCGCGGTCGCGTCGGTGGGAGGGCGGCGGGGAGTCCTCGCGTGCGGGCGGCCGGCGGTGACCCGACCGGGCACGCAGGGAACGCTCGCGTGGGAGCTCGGCCTGCCGCTGTCGGCGGTCGAGCGGGCGTGGCCGCCCGACCCTCGCCTCGAGCTCCAGCCGCCGAGCGTCGTCTTCAGCCGAGCCGAGCGGCGCTTCAACCTGATCGCTCGTCCGGAGATCCTGCCGCCAGGGCTCGTACCGGTCCCGCTCGGCTCCGGGCCACGTGGGTGGCGGGTCTTCGTCGTCGGCCGTGGTCAGGTCGCCGCGCGCGCCGCGGCGACAGCGTGCCGGTCGCCCGCCTGAAGACGGGTCTTCGCCGCCCGAAAGCCTGCGTACACTCCACTCCGCGCAATGAAGCTCATCGTCCAGATTCCCTGCTTCAACGAGGAGGCGCAGCTTCCGCATACGCTCGCCTCGCTGCCGCGCGAGCTACCGGGCGTCGACGAGATCGAGTCGCTCATCGTCGACGACGGCTCGAGCGACCGGACGATCGAGGTCGCGCGCGCCAACGGCGTCGACCACGTCGTGCGCCTGACCAACAACAAGGGCCTCGCCGCCGCGTTCCAGGCCGGGCTCGACGCCTGCCTCAAGCTCGGGGCCGACGTCATCGTCAACACCGATGCCGACAACCAGTACGACGCGCGCGACATCCCCAAGCTGATCGGACCGATCCTGGCGGGCGAGGCCGACATGGTGGTCGGCGACCGCGAGGTGGCGAAGATCGAGCATTTCTCGGCGCTCAAGGTTCGCCTCCAGCACCTCGGCAGCGCGGTCGTCCGCCGCGCCTCCGACACGACCGTGCCGGACACCACCTCGGGATTTCGGGCCTACAACCGCGAGGCGGCTTTGCAGATGGCAAGCGTGTCGAAGTTCACCTACACGCTCGAGACCATCATCCAGGCCGGCAAGATGCTCGTCGCGGTCGACCACGTGGCGATCCGGACCAACCCGAAGACCCGCGAGTCCCGGCTGTTTCCCTCGATGTGGGCCTACGTGCGCCGCAACGGGATGTCGATCTTCCGCATCTACGCGCTGTACGAGCCGCTGAGGGTGTTCATGACCCTCGCGGCGATCGTCGGGGTCGTGGCGCTGGCGATCTTCGGGCGTTTCCTGTTCTTCTACCTGAGCGGAGAGGGTGCCGGGCACATCCAGTCGCTGATCCTCGGGTCGATGCTGTTCGTCGCCGCGGTCCAGCTCGCGGCGCTCGGGGTGATCGGCGACATCCTGGCCGGAAGCCGCGTCCTTCAGCAGCGGGTGCTCGAGCGGGTGCGCCGGGTCGAGCTGCAGCTCGGGGTCGCGCCCTCGCACTACGAGCCGGGGGCCGACCAGCCCGCGTCCGGCGAGGTCGACGGCGCCGACCCCGCGGCCGTCGGCGACCGCGAGGGCAGAGGCCGGCCCGAGGCGACCACGGGGGCCGACGCCGGCCCGGCCACCGGCAAGACCGAGGAGCACGAGGCGCTCGCGCGGTGAGCGGGTCGGGTCACCTGACCGCCGAGCCCGTCCCCACGGGCAACACCTTCGACAAGTACGGCTCCACCAACCCGGTCGTACGGTGGCTGATGGCCGGGTTTCGCTCGACGCTCGACGAGCTGTTCGCGCGGGCCGCGCCGGCCTCGGTGCTCGACGTCGGCTGCGGAGAGGGGGTTCTGACCCACGAGTGGGCCCAGCGGCTCGGGGAGGGACCCGTCGTGGGGATAGACCTCGACGATCCGAAGCTGCACGCCGAGTGGGCCCGGCGCTCGCGGCCCAACCTCGAGTACCGCGCCGCCGATGCGACCGCCCTGGACTACGCCGACGGGCAGTTCGACCTCGCGGCGGCGATCGAGGTCCTAGAGCACGTCCCCGACCCCGAGGCCACGGTGGCGGAGATGGCGCGCGTGGCGCGCCGCCACCTGCTCGTATCGGTGCCGCGCGAGCCCTTATGGCGCGCGTTGAACGTGGCGCGTGGCGCGTACGTGCGGTCGCTCGGCAACACCCCGGGGCACGTCAACCACTGGTCGAAGCGGGGGTTCGCCTCGCTGCTCTCGCGCCACGGGAAGGTCGAGCAGGCCCGCTCGCCGTTTCCGTGGACGATGCTGCTTGTCCGCGTCGACTGAGGCAGGCGCGCGCGCCGCGCCCCGCTCGCCAGGCTACGGCCGCGGCGCCGGGATCCTCTCGGTGGGGATCGGCGTCACCGGGCTCTTCACCTACGCCTACTTCTCGCTCTCGAGCCACGCGCTGAGCGCCGCGGAGTACGGCGCGATCACGCTGCTGTGGTCGGCGGTGTTCGTGACCGTGTCGGTGCTCTACCGACCGGTCGAGCAGCTCCTTTCGCGGACGATCGCCGACCGCGACGCGCGCGGGCAGTCGGGCACCGGGCACCTGCGCGTGGCGGCGACGATCCAGCTCGGGCTCGGCCTTGCCTTTGCCGGGACGGCGCTCGCGCTACGCGAACCGATCCAGGGTGGCCTGCTCGGCGGATCGGCGACGCTCTACTGGATCCTGATCGTCGCCGTGCTGTCCTACGCGGCGAGCTACTTCGCGCGCGGCTTCCTCGCCGGCCACCGCCGGTTCGGCCTGTACGGGGGGCTGGTGCTCATGGAGTCGGTCTCGCGCTGCCTGTTCGCGGGGGCGGTGGTCGTGGGCATCGCGTCGGGTCAGGCGGTCGCGGCTCTGGGGATCGCCGCGGCGCCGATCGTCTCGCTCGGGGTGGTGCCGTGGGCGCTCGGGCGGCGGTTGCGCAGGCCCGGCGAGCGGGTGGCGGTCGGCGCCACCGATCTCGCGGTGGCGCTCGAGGCCACGGAGACGGTCGAGCCCCGGGCCGAAGGCGGGCGAGCCGACACCGAGTTCACGCTCGCCCGCGGGAGCGGCTTCGCGGCCGCGGTGCTCGTCGTCATGGTCTGCGAGCAGACCTTCCTCAACGCCGGACCGCTGCTCGTCAAAGCAACGGAGGGGGTGCGCGGCGCGGCGCTCGCCGGGTTCGTCTTCAACGTGCTCCTCATCGCGCGGGCGCCGCTGCAGCTCTTCCAGGCCGTGCAGACGTCGATCCTTCCCCACCTCACGCGGCTGCGGGCCGGCGGCGAGACCGACCCGTTCCGGCGGAGTGTCAACCTGACGCTGGCGGCGATCGCGGCCTTTGCGGGCGTCGTGTGCCTCGTGCTGCTCACGCTAGGGCCGGCGCTCATGGACCTGTTCTTCGGCGGTGACTTCGCTTACGCCCGTGGCGGCCTGGTGCTCGTCGGCGTCGGGATGGGGCTGTATCTCGCCGCCGCGACGCTCAACCAAGCGGCGCTCGCGCGGGCGCAGGCGCGGGCCGCCGCGCTGTGCTGGGCGGTCGCCGCGGCGGCGTTCGTTGGCTTCCTGCTCGCGTGGCGGTTGGAGGACCGCGTGTTGCAGGTCGAGGTCGGGTTCGTGGGGGCGGCGGGGCTGCTGTGCGTGCTGCTCGGCGGGCTATACAGGGCCGGAGAGCGTTGATCCGCTGACCAGCGCTGGGTCGCAACGGTCACTCTTCTGCTCCATAGCGTGACCATGCGACAGGAGACAGCCGGAGAGCGCAGGGGCGCTACGGCGATCGTCCGGCTCTCATCGCCCACTTGATCCGCTCGGCCGCCTCCGGGCCCCACTCGCTGAGGCGCCTCGCTGCCGGGTCGGTGTTCATCCGGTCGTGGCCTGACTGGCCCTGCCAGGCGAAGACGAGCGGCGCCGCGCGGGGGGAGTGCCAGGTCTCGACGAGGTCTCCGCCGGGTCGGGCGCCGAGCACCGCGACGAGCACGGCCGCCGGCCGAATCGCCTCGACGAGCTCGCGCGCCGGGAACTGCCGCTGACAGAGCCTCGTAAGCGTCGCCTGCGATGCGCGTTCCGCAGCCCCGCGGTCGATCGACACTCGGCACTTCGCGAGGTTCGTCCAGGCGATCTGCGTGCTGCTCATGCTGAGGTAGTCCTCGACGAGTGTTCGGAAGTGGCGCCGCCACCGCGGCCATCGCGGCAGCGCCTCCTCGTAGGCGGAGCGCAGCCGCTCGAGGTAGGCGGCGTCGCTCTGCGGTGAGCGACCGGCTCGCAGCCACGTCCGCGCCCCGGCTACCAGCTCTCGGTTGGTGCGGGCGATGATCGGGTCGGTCGCCTCCATGGCGAGGGGCGCCTCGCGATGCACGGCGCCGACGCACAGGACGCCACTCCCCTCGCAGTAGTCGCGGCCGAGGTAACCGGGCCAGCGGAGATCGTTGCCGTCTACTCGACCGGGGCCTGGAATGCCACCGCCGGCTGCCTCGCACGCGCGGCGATGAGAGTCAGGGCAGTCGACGACGTCCCAGGCGTAGTCGAGCCAGCGGGCCTCGACGTCGGTCGGCACGGCGCCGAGTCTATGTGCGGCGCGCGTCCCAGCGTGGTCGCGCGTTCGAGGATGCCGCTCCCCACCATGGGCGTCGAGTCACGCTTAGTTACCAAAGCGGGACCGTATGGAGGCCGGCGAGGCGCGGTTACGAGGAGCGTGACTCGGCGGGCTCGGAACGGCTTTCCAGCGCGCCGCGGCTCAGCTGCTCGTCAAACGCGTGGCCGCCGCCTTCCATGTAGCGACCACCGTCCGTCCGGGCGCGAGGCCGAGCGCGCGGGCCGACGCCGCGGTGACCTCGGCGGCGAGCGGCTGAGGCCCCTCGAGGCCGACCCGCACCCGGCTACCCAGCTCGGTCACCGAGGCGACCTCAACTGCCAGGCGATTGCGAGCCGACCCGCTGCCGCCCGGCGGCTCGAGCGCGATCTCCCACGGGAAGACGCTCACCGTGACCGGGCCTGTGGCGTGGTCGACGCTGGCGATCGCACCGCCGCCGTCGAGGTCGACCAGCGTGAGTCCCTCAGCCCCGGGCCGGGCGACGCCGCTGAGAACCACAGCGCCGGTCAAGTCGGCGACGAATGCCGACACCGGCCGCGCGGCAAGGTCAGCCGCCCGCCCGCGCTGGACCAGCTTGCCCTCGGCCATCACGGCGACCGTATCCCCGAGGGTGGCCGCCTCGGCGAAATCGTGGGTCACCAGCAGCGTCGGGACCTCCGCCTCTCGGAGAACGGAGGCGAGCTCGCGCGTCGCGGCGGCGCGCGTGCGCGAGTCGAGCGCGGCCAGCGGCTCGTCGAGCAAGAGCGCCCGTGGGCGCGGCGCGAGCGCCCGCGCGAGCGCGACCCGCTGGCGCTCGCCGCCCGACAGCGTTCGCGGGTAGGCGTCGGCGAGGTGGGCCACGCCGAAGCGCTCGAGCAGCGCCTCGGCACGGCGGCGGCGCTCCGCCCGTCCCCGGACCTCGCGCCGTGGCCCGTAGGCGACGTTCTGCCACGCCCTGAGGTGCGGGAAGAGAGCGTAGTCCTGGAAGACGTAACCGCAGCGGCGCAGCTCGGGAGGAAGGTCGATCCCGGCCTCGGTGTCGAGCCAGGTCGCCTCGCCGCAGCGGACGTTCCCCCGGTCGGGACGCAGGAGTCCCGCGACGACTCGGAGCACCGTGCTCTTCCCGGCGCCCGAGGGGCCGGCGAGGGCGAGGCAGCACCCGGCGGGCACGGCGAGCTCGATCTCCAGGTCGAAGGCACCGAGCCTGAGCTCAGCGCCGAGCTCGAGGGCGGCGCCCTCTTCCTCCGAGAGCGGGTCCCGCGCGCCCACCGGGGCCGTCAGCGGGCGAGTAGGCCGGGCGCCACTCGTCCGCCGACGAGCTTCACCGACAGCAGCAGCGCGGCCGAGATCGCCACCAGCACGGCCGAGAGCGCGAGCGCCGCGTTCAGGTCGGTGGCGAAGAGCTCATAGATGGCGAGTGGAGCGGTCTGGGTCACCCCGGAGAGCGAGCCGGCGAAGATCAGCGTCGCCCCGAACTCCCCGAGCGCTCTCCCCCACGCCAGCGCGAGCCCCGAGAGCAGCCCGGGGAGGGCGCTCGGGACCATGACCGAGAGGAAGGTTCGCGCCTCGGTCGCGCCGAGCGTCCGCGAGGCGTCGAGCCAGGTGCGGTCGACCGCCGAGAACGCCGCCTGGGCCTGACTGATGAAGAACGGGGCGGCGACGAAGACGAGCGCAACGATCACCCCGGCGGTCTCGAAGACGAGCCGCACGCCCGCGTCCTCGAGCCACCCGCCGAGCAGCCCCTGCGGTCCCAGCGCCGCCAGCAGGGCGATCCCGGCGACCGCCGGGGGCAGGACGAGCGGCAGCTCGACGAGCGTGATCACCGCCGAGCGCCCTCGAAACGAGCGTGTCGCGAGCGCGTAGGCCGCCGGAGCCCCGACGACGACGATCACGGCGAGCGCAGCGAGCGTCGCCTGCAGGCTCAGCGACAGCGCGTCCAGGGCCGCGGGATCGCCGAGGCTCGCGACCAGCTCGCCCGGCGGCGTGCCGGCGAAGATGGCGACGACCGGGAGCGTCAGAAAGCAGAGGGCGAAGGCCAGCGCGACCGTCACGATCGCCCTGAACGGGCGCACGGCGCTCACCGCGGCGGCGGCCCGAAGCCGGCAGCACGCAGGATCCGGGCGCCTCGACCGGAGCGCAGCCCCCCGACGAACCGGCGCGCGAGCGCGTGGCGCTCTCCGCCCCTGACCACCGCGGCCGCGTAGGCGGCCTGCGGGCGGAGTCGCCCGGGCAGTGCGAGCGCGCGCAGGCGACCCCCGGCGGCGACGACGTCGCTGCGGTAGACGAAGCCCGCGTCGGCGGCGCCGGCGACGAGCTTGGCCACGACGCCCTTGACGTCGGGCTCCCGCGAGCGCACTCCGGCGAGGATGAGCTCGGCCCTTTGCGGCCCCAGCCGCCAGAGCACCTCGCGGGTGTAGGAGCCGACCGGCACCGACGGCGATCCGACGACGAGGTCCGCGCCCGGACGCTCGAGGTCAGACAGCGCGTCGATCGCGGAGTCCGCGGGCACGGCGAGCACGAGCGCGTTCGTGGTGAAGGTCACCGGGCGCTCGACGAGCCCCTCGCGATGAAGCGCCTCGGGGAGCTTCGTGTTGGCCGCGGCGTAGACGTCCGGCCGGGCGCCCTGGCGGATCTGGGCGGCCAGCTCGTCGGAGCCGGCGAACGAGTAGCGCGGTCGGCCGCCCTCGACGCCCTCGCCGTAGCGCCCGAAGGCCTCGGCGAGCGACGCGGCGGCGGAGACGGTGAGCGGTTCCTCGGCATCCTGCGCCGGGCCCTGCCGGCCGCAGCCCGCGGCCGCCAGAGAAGCGAGGGCGGCGAGCGTGCACAGCCCGGCGACGAGGGCCCGGGCGCGCCTCACTCGCCGCCGCGCTCGAGCATCACCGAGGTCGCCTTCACCGTCGCCGTGGCCGCAACGCCCGGCGCCAGCCCGAGGTCCTCGACCGCGTCGCGGGTGACCGCCGCCACGAGCCGGAACGGCCCCGCCTCGAGCTCGACGAGCCCCATCACCCCGTCGACTTCGACCGAGCGCACGCGCCCCGGCAGGCGGTTGCGCGCCGACAGGGCCTCTCCGGAAGCGTTCCTCCGCCGCCGTGGTCGCGCCGACAGCCGCTCGACCTCGGCCGCCGGCACCCGCCGGCGGTTGCGTTCGTCGCGCGTCGTGCGCAGCTTGCCGGACCGGTCCCACCGGCGCAGGGTGTCGACGCTCACCGTGAGCGCTTGGGCGGCCTCGCCGAGCGAGAGGTCGGTCGCCACGCGCCTAAGCATTGCATAGGTAGAGCTCCGAGGCCGAGGCTGGTCTACCACCGGTTGCCCGGAGTGGCACTGAGCCGAGCGGGTACCGTCCCCGGCGATGGAACGCGGCGGGCGGCCATGACCACTCCCCTCCCCCAGCCCGCCGGTGATCCCACCGCCTCGAGCCGGCCGCTGCCTGCCCCGCGCCCCCACCGTCGCGGCCCGCGCCGGGCGTTGGCGGCGCTCGGAATCGTGGTTCTGCTGCTAGCCGGGCTTCTGACCCTCCTGCTGATCGGCGTCGAGGTCGGGCCGGTGGCGCTCGCCACCGGGCTCCTGCTCGCCGTCCTGCCGGTCCCGATCTACGTCGGCCTCGCGCTCTTCGTCGATCGCTTCGAGCCCGAGCCGCCGCACCTGCTGGCGTGGGCGTTCTTCTGGGGGGCCACAGGCGCCACGCTGATCGCGCTGATGGTCAACTCCGCCGGTCAGGCGCTCGTCGGCTCGGCCTTCGGCTCGGCCGTCGGCGAGCTCTACGGCGCATCCCTGTCGGCGCCGGTCGTCGAGGAGGCCTCGAAGGCGGTCGTCCTGCTCGCGATCTACCGCTGGCGGCGCGCCGAGTTCGACGGCGTCCTCGACGGGATCGTCTACGCGTCGATGGTCGGCCTTGGCTTCGCCTTCACCGAGAACATCCTCTACTACGCGCGTACGGCCCTCGAGGGCGGGGTTCCCCTGGCTGCCGTGTTCTTCGTGCGGGGAATCCTGGCCCCGTTCGCCCACCCGGTGTTCACGGCGCTCACCGGCGTCGGGCTCGGCATCGCGGCCCTGCGAGGGAGCCCGTGGCGCCGAGCCCTCCCGGCGGTCGGGCTGCTCGGGGCGATGATCCTGCACAGCCTCTGGAACACCTCGGCCGGCCTCGGCGGCGGGCTCGGCCTCCTGACCGTCTACGTCCTCATCATGTTTCCGGTCTTCCTCGCGCTGCTCGCGGTGGCGATCGGTGCCCTCCTGAGGGAACACCGGGTCCTTCACGAGTACCTCCAGCCCGAGCTCGCGAGCCAGTTGCTGACCGCCGAGGACCTCGCCGTGCTCTCGTCCCTGCGCGAGCGCCGGCGGGCGCTGCGAAGCGCCAAGCGCCACGGCTCCGGGGCGCGGCGCGACCGCAAGGAGCTTCACCAGGCCGCGACCGAGCTCGCCTTCGTGCGCCGCCACATGGCGCGGCGCCCGACGGACCGCGACGAGGACCTCGCCCAGCGCGAGGCCGCCTACACCGCACGCCTACACGACCTGCGGGCGGCGCTTCCGCTCGCCTCGGCGCTGGCGGCTCCGGCGACCACGTCCGGGCCTCAGAGCCCATCGGCCGCCGCGTCGAGCCCGGCGGACGCGCCCGCCGCGTGGTACCCCGACCCCTACCGCCAGGCCCGGCTGCGGTGGTGGGATGGGTGGCGGTGGACCGAGGACACCGCCGCCTGACGACTCCTCGCCGCGAGCCGGGCGCGCCTCAGACCGGCCGCAGCGTCGTCTCGCCGCAGTTGCGACAGACCATGTTCGCCGTCTCCGACATGCGGGCGATCGTGGAGTGGGCGCCGCAGCTCGGGCAGTCGGAGCGAAGCTCGTAGCGCCTGAGGCAGTAGGCGCATCGGTAGCGGCCCGGGAGGCTGGTCGTGCGCAGCCAGCTCTGACCGCACCCGGGGCACACGGGCTTTGCGTCGGTCTGCCGGGCTTCGGCCATCGGTTGATTGTGGCGATTCAGGCCGGTGGTTCGCTCTCCCCCGTTCTCCGCAGGCGGGCGATGAAGAACCCGGCCGTTGCGTCGCGGTGAGGAAGGGTTTGGAGATACCGCGGCCGCGAGCGGTCGCGGAGGTCCGGCCAGTCGGCCCCCAGGTCGTCGGCGGCGAAGTCGGGCCGCGTCTCCAGGAAGCGCTCGACCTGCTCGGCGTTCTCGGGTGGCGAGATCGTGCAGGTCGAGAAGGTGAGCGTCCCCCCCGGTCGCACGCGCCGGGCGGCGGCCGCGAGCAGTTCCCGCCCGAGCTCGGCGAGCTCGTCGACGTCCGCAGGCGACTTACGCCAGCGGGCGTCGGGCCGTGCGGCCAGGGTCCCGAGGTCCGAGCACGGCGCGTCGAGTAGGACCCGGTCGTAGTCATGCCCGACGTCGACTTCGCGGGCGTCGCCGCTGACGATCTCGACTGCGTCGGCGCCGAGGCGGTGGCAGTTGTCGGCGAGCGCCCTGGCTCGCCCGCGGTTCGACTCGACCGCGACCAGGCTCCCGCGACCGCCCATCAGCGCGGCGAGGTGGGTCGTCTTGGTCCCCGGCGAGGCGCACAGGTCGAGCACCCGCTCGCCCGGGCGCGGGGCCGCCACCCTCGCGACGAGCATCGAGGCCCGTCCCTGCGGGGTGATCGCCCCGGCGGCGAAGAGCGGCGAGTGGGCGAGATCGAACGGCCCGTCGACGATGATCGCCTCGGGAAGGGCGACATCGGCGCGGGCGGCGACCCCGCGGCGGCGCAGCGCCGCGAGGACCTCTCCGCGCGTGGCCACGAGCTCGTTGGCCCGCAGGGCCAGCTCGGGGGGCTCGTTGTCGTGGGCCAGGAGCGCCCGCGCGGCGGCGGGGCCGAGGGCCTCCCACCACGACCGGGCGATCCACTCGGGGTGCGAGTGCCGCAGGGCGGCGCCCTCGGGGGTCGCGTCGTCGAGGCGCGCGAGCAGGCCGGGGCCCTCCCGGGCCGCCCGGCGCATGACCGCGTTGGCGAAGCCGGTCGTGCGTTCTCCCGCTGCCTCTCGGGCGAGCTCGACGGTCTGCTCTACGGCGGCCCGAGCGGGAACGGCGTCGAGGAACAGGACCTGGAGCGCCCCGAGGCGGAGGGCGTCGAGGAGATCTGGGTCGATCTCCGCGAGGGGGCGGGCCGAGCACGCCGCGAGCACGTGGTCGACCGTCGCGCGGCGCTGCACGGCGCCGGAGGCCAGGCGCTCGGCCAAGGCTCGCTCGCGCCCCTCGAGTCGAGCCCGATCGGCTTCGGCGCGCAGGGCTCGGTCGGCAAAGGCGCCCTCCGCGAAGACCCGCCGCAGGACCCTCAACGCGCAGCGACGGGCGGGAGTGGCGCCCGAGCGAGGACGCGATCGCCGAGCCGAGCCGGTCGACGTCACCGGTCGAGCCCCCGACCCGCCTGCACACCGCTCGAGCCCGCTTCTCGGAGCAGATCGGCCCCGCGACCCCGCAGCCAGTCCGCCGCCGGCATCGGCCGCCCGCCCGCGGGCTGCACCTCGCACAGCTCGAGGACCCCCGGCGCACAGGCGAGCAGGAGGCGGCCGTCGGCGCCCGCGCCGAGCGTTCCCGGCTCCCCCACGGCGGGAAGCGGGTCGCCCTCGCCCGAGATCGCCCGTGCGCGGCGGACTCCGAGCCGCTCGAGCTCCGGCAGCTCGACCCAAGTCCCCACGTGCGGCGTCAGCGCCCGGACGCGGCGCTCGAGCTCGACGGCGCCGCGGCGCTCGGGATCGAGCCGGCGGTCGGCGGCGTCGACCTTCGGCGCGATCGTCACCCCCTCATCGGGCTGGTCCACGAACTCGGGTCGGCGATCGAGGGCCTCGACGAGCAAGTCCCCGCCGAGCTCGGCGAGCCGCCGCGACAGCACGCCGAAGTCGTCGTCAGGCCGGATCGCCTCCTCGCGGGCGAGGCAGACCGGACCCGCGTCCATCTCGAGCACGGGACGCATGATCGAGACCCCCGTCACCTCGTCGCCGGCCTCGATCGCGCGCTCGATCGGCGCGGCCCCGCGCCAGCGGGGCAGCAGTGAGGGATGCACGTTCAGCATCTCGTGCGCGGAGAGAAGCGGCTCGTCGATCAGGGCGCCGAACGCGCAGACGACCACCGCGTCGGGCCGCGCGGCGGCGATGAGCTCGCGTGCCTCCCATCCGTTGACCTTCTCCGGCTGGGCGACCTCGATGCCGAGCGCACGGGCGGCTTCGGCGACGGGCGGCGGGGCGAGCCGGCGGCCGCGCCCGCGCGGTCGGTCCGGTCGGGTGACGACGAGCTGGGGACGGTGGTCGCTCGCCGCCAGGCGCTCGAGCACGACCACCGCGAATTCCGAGGTGCCGAGATAGACGGTGCGCATCGCGGCGCGCGCGAGCGCGGCCGGCTAGGCGGCTCGCGACTCCGGTTGGGCCTCGCGCAGGGCGCGCAGGGCCTCGCGGCGTCCCTCCTTGGTCGCCCGGTCGAGGATCAGCACCCCGTCGAGGTGGTCGACCTCGTGCTGGATCACCCTGGCCTCGAGACCGGAGGCCTCGACGAGGCGCTGCTCGCCCTGCTCGTCGCGGGCGCGGACGCGGACGTGGACCGGGCGCTCGACGTCCACCGAGACGCCGGGGATCGACAGGCACCCCTCCTCGAGGACCTCGAGATCCTCGTCGCTCGCCCACTCGAGCTCGGGGTTGACGAGCGCGACGAGCGGCGCATCGGCGCCTACCCGGTACACGAGCAGCCGCTGCGAGAGGCCGAGCTGGGGGGCGGCGAGACCCACGCCGAGGGCATCGCCCATGATCTTCCCCATCTGGGCGACCTGCGCCTGAAGGGCGTCGTCGAAGCGGTCGACCGGAGTAGCGCTCGAGCGCAGTGCGGGATCTCCGTAGCGACGCAGCAGGGACAGCGCCGCGGCCCGCCGGGCCTCGACGGCGGGATCGACGGTCGTGTCCTCGTCGTCCAGGCGCTCCTCTCGCATATCGGGCTCGGCGGCCATCGTCGAGCGATTCTAGAGGGACGCTCGAGCCGGTGCGAGGGACTCAGTGCGGGTCGACGTCGACCGCAAAGGCGACCTCGCGCGACGAGCGCTCGGCGGCCACGGCGTCGACCGCGCGGCGCACCGCCGCCACCGCCGCCCTTCGATCCGCCGCCTTCACGACCACCTGCGAGCGCTCGCGCCCCTTGAGCCGAAACAGCGGCGCCGGACCGAGCACGGCCCCCCCGGCGCCGGTCGCGCCCGGGGCCGCGAGCACCTTCGGCTCGGCTCCGCCGGTGCCGAGGCTCGCCCCCACCCGCTGGGCCACCGCCGCCGCCGCGCGGGCCTGCGGCTCGCGCTCGCGGGACGAGCAGACGATCCGTACGAGCCCGGTGAACGGTGGATAGCGGAGCCGGCGCCGCCGCTCGAGCTCTCCGCGCACGAAGCCCTCCGCGTCGTGGCGGGCGGCATACCGCAGCGCCCGGGCCTCCGGCTCGACGGCCTGGACGATCACCCGTCCGCCCCGCGCTCCCCGCCCGCTGCGACCGGCGAGCTGGGCGACGAGCGCGAACGTGCGCTCCTCGGCTCGGAAGTCGGGGAAGCGCAGCGTCGCGTCGGCGTCGATCACCACGGCGAGCGTGACGTCGGGGAAGTCGTGGCCCTTCGCGACCATCTGGGTGCCGAGCAGCACCCCCGCGGGAGCGGCCTCGAAGCGGGCGAGGCGATCGACGAGCGCGTCGGGGGCGCCCGCCGCGTCGGCGTCGAGGCGGACCACGGGAAGCGGGTCGAGCAGCTCGGCCAGGACCTGCTCGAGCCGCTCGGTCCCGGCGCCGTGGCGCGCGACCGACACCGAGCCGCAGTCGGGACAGCCCTGAGGGACCGGCTCGGCGTGACCGCAGTGGTGGCACTCGAGCCGCGCGGCGGCGCGGTGGAGGACGAGCGTCACGTCGCAGTGCGGGCACTCCCACACCCGCGCACACGTCCGGCAGGTGAGAAAGCTCGACCACCCACGGCGGTTGAGCAGCACGATCGCCTTCTCGCCGCGGCGGCGAACCTCGGCGAGCGCCTCGGCCGTCCGCGGATGGAGTCCTCCGCCGGTGCCCGAGGCCCCGAACGTGCTGAGGAGCTCGACCGGCGGCAGCGCGCGCCCGTCGACCCGTTCGGGGAGGACGACCCGCCGCAGGGCCTCGAAGCTCTCGGGGCGCGGGGTCGCTGTCCCCGCGACCAGCACGGCGCCGGTCCCGGCCGCTCGGCGCTCGGCCACCCGCCGCGCGTCGTAGCGCGGATCGCCCTCCTGCTTGTAGGAGGCGTCGTGCTCCTCGTCGATCACGATCAGGCCGAGGTCGCGGACCGGCGCGAAGACCGCCGAGCGGGGCCCGACGCAGATCCGCGCCTCGCCCGAGCGCAGACGTACCCACTCGTCGAGGCGCGCGCCCGGCGGCAGTCGCGAGTGAAGCACGGCGACCTCCTCGCCGAAGCGCTCGCCGAAGCGTGCGAGGGTCTGGGGAGTGAGCGCGATCTCCGGCACGAGCACGATCGCCGAGCGCCCCCGGGCGAGCGCCGCCTCCACCGCGTCGAGGTAGACCTCGGTCTTGCCGCTGCCGGTCACGCCGTGCAGGAGCAGGCGCCGGTCGCCCGCAGCCGCCTGCGGAGCGTCGAGGGCGGCCACGACCGCCGCCAGGGCCTCGCGCTGGGCGGGAGTCGGCTCGCGGCCGGGTATACCGCGGGCGCCCACGCGGACGGGGCGAGCCGGGCGACGCCGCACCGACTCCCGCTCGACGGCGACGAGCCCGCGGGCCTCGAGTCCCCGGAGGGAGGCGTGGCCGCAGGCCGCCTCGCGGGCGAGCGCGGCGGCAGGGCGCCGGCCTGCCGCGAGGGCCTCGATCGCCGCGCGCTGGCGTGCCCCGAGCCGGGACGGAGGGACCGCACCCGGGTCGGAGGTACCCGTCCCGCCCGCGAGCGCCGCGCCCGCGGCCCGTCCGGCCTCGGTGAGGGTCACCGACAGCTCCCTCCGCTCCCGCACGCGCGGCCGCTCACCGCGCCCCGTCCCCGGCGCCAGCACGAGCCCGAGCGCCCGAGCGGGAGTCGAGCAGTAGGCCTCGGCAACCCACAGCGCCAGCGAGACCAGCTCCGCGGGAACGCCCTGCTCGACGGCGGCGAACGGCTCGACGAGCCGCTCGGGCGCCAGCTCGCTGCGCTCGGCGACCTCGACCACCACCCCGAGCGTCCTCTGGCGCCCGAACGGGACCACGAGCACGCTGCCGACCTCGACCTGCCCGAGACGTCGCGGCAGCCGGTAGTCGAACGGCCCGCGGAGGGCGCGTGCGGAGGTGAGCGGCTCGACCTTGGCGATCACCCCCCGGAAGCTAGGGGCGGCCTCGGACGGGCGGCGCCCGCCTTCGCGTCGCGCCCTCGACGCTCCCTATGCCGCCGCCGGCTCCTCCACCCCCGCGGCCTCGCGCAGCGCGTCCACCTTGTCGGTCCGCTCCCAGGTGAAGTCAGCGCCCTCGCGGCCGAAGTGACCGTAGGCGGCGGTCTGCTGGTAGATCGGACGGTGAAGGTCGAGGTAGCGGCGAAAGGCGCCGGGGCGCAGGTCGAAGTGCTCGCCGATGAGCTCGAGGATACGTGCCTTTGGTAGCCGCTCGGTGCCGTAGGTATCGACCATGACCGAGACCGGATGGGCGACGCCGATGGCGTAGGCCACCTGAACCTCGCAGCGGTCGGCGAGCCCGGCGGCGACCACGTTCTTGGCCACGTGCCGCGCCGCGTAGGCGGCCGACCGGTCGACCTTCGAGGGATCCTTGCCCGAGAAGGCGCCGCCTCCGTGACGGGCCATGCCGCCGTAGGTGTCGACGATGATCTTGCGTCCGGTGAGCCCGCAGTCGCCGACCGGCCCTCCGATCACGAACTTGCCGGTCGGGTTGACAAGGAAGTTGTCGAGCAGCTTCGAGCGGTCGTAGAGGTCGGCGGGCAGGATCGGCTCGACGACGCGCTCCCACAGGTCGGGCTTGATCTGGCCCTCGGAGTCGATCCCCTCGGCGTGCTGGGTCGAGATCAGGACCTTCTCGACCTCGACCGGCTGATCGTCCTCGTAGCGAACCGAAACCTGCGTCTTGCCGTCCGGGCGCAGGTAGTCGAGCGCCCCCTGCTTGCGGACCTCCGAGAGCCGCAGGGCGAGCCGGTGGGCGAGCGAGATCGGCATCGGCATCAGCTCGGGCGTCTCGCGCGTCGCGTAGCCGAACATCATGCCCTGGTCGCCCGCGCCCGCCACGTCGTGCTCGTCGCGCCCGGCGCCGTCGGCGCGACGCTCGTAGGCTTCGTCGACGCCCTGGGCGATGTCGGGGGACTGCTTGTCGAGCGCGACCATCACGGCGCAGCCGTCGCAATCGAAACCGTAGGCCGAGTCGTCGTACCCGATCTTGCGGATCGTCTGGCGGGCGATCTCCTGAACGTCGAGCTGCGCCTGGGTCGAGATCTCGCCCGACACCACGACGAGCCCGGTGTTGACGAGCGTCTCGCAGGCGACACGACCCTCCGGATCCTCGGCCATGACGGCGTCGAGCACGCCGTCGGAGATCTGATCGGCCATCTTGTCGGGGTGACCCTCGGTCACCGACTCGGAGGTGAACAGGAAGTCGCTGTCGGAGGTCGGCTCGTTCATGCGGAGGTCTGGCTCCTTGCTCGGGTGCGTTTGGGCGGCCGGCGGCGGACCGCCGCGGGGCACAGGTCAGCAGGACAGCTTACCCGGACCGGGCCGCCTGCGGACGCGCGCGGGAGCGGCGCTCGCCCCCTCCGCGCTCGCGGAAGTCGATCACGAGCGGCACTCCCTCGAGCCGGTAACGCTCCCGCAGGCGGTTCTCGATGAAGAAGGCGTAGTCGCGGGTGACCCTCGAGCGGTCTGAGACCTGGATCGCGAAGCGAGGCGGGCGGACCTCGTATTGGGTCATGTAGAGCATCCGCAGCCGGCGGCCCCTCACCGCCGGCGGCTCGCGGACGGCCTGCAGGTCGGACAGGAACCGGTTCAGGTCTGGGGTGGGCAGCCGCTGCGCCGCCCGGTCGGCGAGCCCCAGGCACTCGAGCAGGATCCGGCGCACGTTGCGACCCGCGAGCGCCGAGGCGGTGAGCACGCGCGGGCGCAGCCGCAGCCGGGCGGCGACCCGCTCGCGGGCGTCGATCAGCTGCTCCTCTCCCGCTGCGCCGAGATCCCACTTGTTGAGCGCGACGAGCGTCGCGCACTCCGATCGCATGGCCAGCTCGGCGATCCGGAGGTCCTCGCTGGTGACGCCCTCGCGGGCGTCGCAGACCACGAGCGCCACGTCGGCGCGCTCGGCGGCGCGCTCGGAGCGAAGCTGGGCGTAGTAGTCGACGCTGCCGGCGACCTTGGTGCGGCGTCTGAGACCCGCCGTGTCGACGAGCAGCATCGGGCGACCCTCGACCTCGAGGCGGGTGTCGATAGCGTCCCGGGTGGTGCCCGCGCGCTCGGAGACGATCACGCGCTCGGACCCCAAAAAGGCGTTCACGAGCGAGGACTTGCCGACGTTGGGGCGGCCGATCACCGCAAGCCGGACCTCGTCGCTCCCGGTGGCGCGACCGGCCTCGTCTTCAGGCGCAACCTCCGCGAGCCGCGCCACCACCCGGTCGAGCAGGTCGCCGGTTCCGAGCCCCTGGGTCGCCGAGACCGGGATCGGCTCGCCGAGCCCGAGCCCGTGGAACTCGGCGGTGTGCGGGACCGCCCGCACGTCGTCGACCTTGTTGGCGGCCACGAGCACGGGGGGACCGTTGCCGGACGAGCGCCGCAGCACGTCGGCGAGCTCCTCGTCGCCCGGACGCAGCCCCGCGCGCGCGTCCACCACGAGCACGGCGAGGTCGGCCTCAGCGAGCGCCTGTCGGGCCTGGCCCTGCACCGAGCGGGCGAGGTCGTCGGCCTCGGCGAGGTCGACGCCGCCCGTGTCGACGAGCAGGAACGCGCGCCCGTTCCAGTCGGCGTCGATCTCCTTGCGGTCGCGGGTGACGCCCGACTCCTCGTGCACGACGGCCTCGCGGCCGCCGGCGAGGCGGTTCACGAGGGTCGACTTGCCGACGTTCGGGTAGCCGACCACGGCGACCCTGGGGAAGCGCTCAGCCATGGGGCTCGCCCGTGAGGACCACGACCTCTTCCACCACCTCGTCGATCGTCAGCCCGGTCGTGTCGAGCTCGACCGCATCTTCAGCCGCCCGCAACGGGGAATGCTCCCGGCGGCGGTCCTGCTCGTCGCGAAGCGTCTGGTCGGCGAGCACGGTCTGCGGGTCGGTCCCGAGCTCGCGCGCGCGGCGCGCCGCGCGCTCCTCGGGGCTTGCCACCAGGTAGACCTTGAGCGCGGCGTCGGGGACCACCACGGTGCCGATGTCGCGCCCCTCGGCGACCCAGTCGCCGGTGGCCAGCACCGCCCGCTGGCGCTCGACGAGGGCGTCGCGCAGCGACTGGTCGGTCGCGATCCGCGACGCCTCGGCCGCCGCCTCGGGGCTGCGGATGCCGGCGGTGACATCGTGGCCGCCAACCAGGTAGCGGGCCGCCCCGACGACCTCGAGCTCGCGGGCGCGAGCGGCGGGTGGGCCGCCGCGCGCGAGCACGGCGACCGCCACCGCCCGGTACATCGCCCCGGTGTCGAGGTAGGCGAACCCGAGGCGCTCGGCCACCGCCCGCGCCACCGTGCTCTTGCCGGCGCCAGCCGGACCGTCTATCGCCACCACCATCGTCTCGAGAGGCTAATCCCCTAGAGGCCGTGACGATGGCCGACGGAGCCAGAGCGAGGCTTCGGAACACGCTGGAGACCGATTCCGGCATGGGACGAATGGCCACCGCGGTCAGCTGGCTCTTTCGCTCGCGCGGTTTGCCGATTCACGGGGGAGCGACATCGCCAGGCCTCTCCGTCGTAAGGCGGGAGCGCAACACCAAGACGCCCTTCAACGTGAGGTCGTCCAGTTGCCGAGGAGGCAAATCAATGAAGCTCAAAGGCATCATCTGCGGCGGGCGCCGTGCTCGTCGCCGGAGCGCTCGCCTTCCCCGTTGGAGCCGGCGCCCGCGTCCAGACGAGCGTGGGCTCGGTCAAGGCCCACACCGACCGAGCCGACGCGGCACTCGACCGGACCGTCGCTCTGTTCGAGCATAACCGCGACCGCCGGGGCAAGCAGTCTTTCGTCCGCAGTTGCAGGGAGATGGGCCAAGCCAGGGCCGAGGCCGCGCGGCTGCGGCGCGCGGCCCACACCGCTCCTGCCCGGGCGGCGGCCGCGCGCGCGCAGCTGCTCGTCGCCGACCAGCAGGAGAGAACATCGAGCAGCTCAAGAGCCTGCTCGACGAGGTCGAGGGCCAGGTGAGGAATGCGATCGCCAAGGCGGCGCTGGCCGACACGCGCGGCCTCGCCAAGGCGATCGCCATCATCCGGGCGCTGCTAGACCAGGGCGTCCCAAGCGAGGTGGCCGCGGGGCTGAACGCGGCGCTCGAGGCGCTTTCCCAACTCCGTGACGATGTCGGCGGCGAGGCCCCGGGCGGGGCGCTGGGCGGACTTTTGAGCTGGATCCCCACCGCGCTGCCTTAAAGGCTCGGCAGGCCCCACCACAGCGACCGAGCGGGAGCCCCGTCCATCGCGGCGCGGCTCTCGTTATCCAGGCAATTAGAGGCCGGCTCACCCCTCCAGCAGCCCCTTCAGGTCCGCCTCGAATCCCGGATAGGACACCTCGACGGCGTTCATCCCCCGGACCTCGACGCCCTCGCGCGAGGCGAGGCCCGCGACCGCGCCGAGCATGGCCATCCGATGATCGCCGCGCGCGTCGAAGGAGCCGCCTCGCAGCCCCTCGCCGCCCCTCACCGCGAACCCGTCCGCAGTCGCCTCGATGTCGGCTCCGAGGCCGCGCAGCCCCTCGACCACGCCGGCGATTCGGTCGCTCTCCTTGACGCGCAGCTCCTCGGCGCCCAAGACCACGGTCTCGCCCTCGGCGAAGCACCCCAGCAGGGCCACGAGCGGCAGCTCGTCGATCGCGAGCGGGACCTCCTCGGGAGCGACCGTCGTGCCCTCGAGCGGCGACGCGCGAACGTCGAGGTCGCCGGCGGGCTCGACGTCTGAGGAGGGCTCCGCTCCACCACCCCGGTCGCCCCCCGCCGCGTCCGGGGGGCCGCCGTCCCAGGCGGACGGAGCCGCCTCGAGCTCTCCCACGATCACCGCTCCCATGCGCTCGGCGATCCGCAGGAAGCCGGTCCGGGTCCAGTTCAGCCCGACATCGCGGACGACGATCCGCGACCCCGGGACGACGCACGCCGCCGCGACCAGGAACGCCGCCGAGGACGGATCGCCCGGGACGACCACCTCGTCGAGCTCGAGCTCGTCGGTCGCCGCCACGCGCACCGTCAGGCCGTCTCTCTCGATCGGGGCCCGAGCGCGGGCGAGCATGCGCTCGGTGTGGTCGCGGCTCGGCGCCGGCTCGCTCACCCGCGTCTGCCCCGAGGCGAGCATGCCGGCGAAGACCAGGCAGCTCTTGACCTGGGCGCTCGCCACCTGGAGCGTGTGACCGGCCCCCTCGAGTCGCCGGCCCCGCACGGTCAGGGGAGGCAGCCGGTCGCCCTCGGCCTCGACCTGAGCGCCCATGCTCCGCAGCGGCTCGACGACTCGGCCGACCGGCCGGCGGCGAATCGACTCGTCGCCGTCGAGCCTCCAGCGGCCCGACGGCTGACCGGCGAGCCAGCCGGGCAGGACCCGCATCAGAGTGCCGGCGTTGCCGACGTCGAGCGTCCCGCCCGTGGGCTCGAAGGCGCCGTGCAGGCCGACACCTCGGATCACGAGCTCCCCCTCCCGCTCGTCCACCCCGGCCCCCAGCGCGAGCACGGCGTCGAGCGTCGAGCGGGTGTCGGCGGCGTCGAGGAAGTTGCGGACGGTGAGCGGCTCGTCGCACATCGCCCCCACGAGCGCGGCGCGATGGGAGATCGACTTGTCGGCCGGCGGCGTGACCTCGCCGCTGAGGCGGTCGACCGGATCGAAGCGTCGGTTCACGCCGGCGCCCCGACGGTGAAGCCGAGCTCCTCGATCAGCCTGCGCGCGCGGTCGGCGGTCTCGTCGCCGGTCACCCACAGGGTCATCGCGCCCGAGCTCATGTCCGCGGCGGGAGCGAGCGCCATGTCGACGATGTTGACCCCCGCGCGACCGAGCGCGAGCGCCACCTGGGCGACGATTCCCGGCCGGTTGGGGACGACGAGGCGCAGCTCGCGCACCGGCCCGCCGACGATCTCGGTCTCGAGCACCCGGTCGCGGTCGGCGCGCGCCGCTTCGCTCCACGCCGCGATCCTCTCGGCGTCGCCCGCGCGCAGGGCCTCGGCGACCTCACCGAGAGCCGCCGCCGCCGCGTCGATCTCGGCGGCGATGGCGGGACCGTTGGTGGCGTAGATGTCGCCCCAGATCGCGGGGTTCGCGCCCGCGACGCGCGTGGCGTCGCGGAAGCTCGGCCCGACTCGGGGTAGCGCCTCGCCCTCCGCCTCCACCCGCCCGGCGACCCGGCTCACGAGCACGTTGGCGAGCACGTGGGGCAGGTGGCTGACCACGGCGAGCAGGCGGTCGTGGGTGCCCGGGTCGATCGCCACCGGGTGGGCCCCGAGGGCGGCCACGAGGCGGTGGAGGCGCTCGTAGAGGAGGCCCGAGGCGCGATTGCCGGGGGTCAGGTACCACGTCGCCCCCTCGAACAGGTCGGCGCGCGCGCGCTCGATGCCGGCCGTCTCCGCCCCGGCCACGGGATGTCCCCCGACGAAGCGCTCGTCGTCGGTCGAGGCCGCGATCGCCCGCTTGGTCGAGCCGACGTCGGAGACGATGCAGTCGCGCCCCGCCGCGGCCAGCGCCTCGGCCGCGAGCTGCGGGAGCGCTCCGACCGGCGCGCAGCACAGGCACGCCCGCGCCCCCGCGAGGGCCTCGGTCACCGACTCGGCCACGACGTGGATGGCGCCGCGCTCGAGCGCGGCCTCGCGCGCCTCGGTCACCGGGTCGAAGCCCGCCACGTCGACGCCATAGATTCGCTCGCGGGCGGCCAGGCCGACCGACCCGCCGATCAAGCCCAAGCCGAGCACCGCGATTCGCATGGCTCGCAAGCTACCTCAACCGCCCCGGCCTGCTCTGAACGATCCGGCCCCGGCGATCTACGCGGCCGAGTCCGCCGAGGGCGCCTCGATGCGGACGACCGGCTAACGGGAGTTAGCCACGAGGAAGCGGTCGACCGCCCGGGCACACCGGCGCCCCTCGTCGATGGCGGTGACGGTGAGCGACTGGCCGATCCGCGCATCGCCGGCGCAGAAGACCCCGGCGGCGGAGGTCGCGTACTGCTCGGCGCGCACGTTCCCGCGCCCGTCGCGCTCGAGGCCGAGCCCGTCGAGCAGCGCGGGCTCCGGGCCGGTGAACCCGATGGCCACGAGCACCATGTCGGCCGGGAGGATGAAGCCCGTTCCGTCCAGCGGCGCGCGGGTCTCGGGGTGGGTCTCGACCCCTTCGACCGAGTCGACGCGGCCGTCGCCGTCGGCGTGCAGGGCGACGACCGCCACGCCCGAGCGTCGCTCACCGCCCTCTTCGAGCGCGTAGTTGGTCGGCAGGCGCTTCGGAGTCCGCGGCCACCCGGCAAGCTCCCGCGGTCGGTCCCCGGCGGGCACCGGGTAGGTGTCGAGCTGGGTCACGCTCGCCGCGCCCTCGCGGTGGGCGTTCGACATGCAGTCGGCGCTCGTGTCGCCGGCGCCGATGACGACGACGCGCCGCGCGGCGGCGCTGATCTCCGCGCGCCCCTTGCGAGCCCGCCCGTCTGCGCCCGCGGCCACGGCCCGGTTGCGGTCGTAGAGGTAGTCCATCGCGTAGTGGACCCCGTCAAGGTCGGCGCCGGGGATCTCGAGCGCGCGGGGAACGCGCGCACCCACGGCCAGCACCACAGCGTCGAAGCGCTCGCGAAGCTCACCCGGATCGAGGTCGCCCCCGACGTCGACCCCGCATCGCAGCTCGATCCCCTCCTCGGCCATGACGGCGAGGCGGCGGTCGAGGATCCACTTCTCGAGCTTGTGGTCGGGTACGCCGAAGCGGTTGAGCCCGCCGGCCGCCTCGTCGCGCTCGAAGATCGTGACCCGGTGACCCCGGCGGTTGAGCTGGGCGGCCGCGGCCATGCCGGCGGGGCCGGAGCCGACCACCGCCACGCTGCGTCCGCTGCGCCGCCCGGGCGGGCGCGGCACGATCCAGCCCTCCTCCCACGCCCGCTCGACGATCGACAGCTCGATCTGCTTGATCATGACCGGGTCGTCGTTGATCTCGAGGACGCACGCGTCCTCGCACGGCGCCGGGCAGATGTAGCCCGTCAGCTCGGGGAAGTCGTTGGTCGCGTGGAGCTGGTCGATCGCCTCGCGCCAGCGGCCGCGGCTGACGAGGTCGTTCCAGTCCGGGATCAGGTTGCCGAGCGGGCAGCCGTCGTGGCAGAAGGGGATGGCGCAGTCCATGCACCGCCCGCCCTGGGGGCGCAGCTCCTCCTCCGGCAGGAGGCCGTAGATCTCGCCGTGGTCGGCCGTTCGCTCGCGCGGGTCGCGCTCCGGCGCGGGCACCCGCCGGACCTCGAGGAAGCCGCGAGCGTGACCCATCTTCAGGCGGCGGGGGCAGCCGCCGGCGCGGGCTCGGAGGCCGGCGGGGCGCTCCGCTCATCGGCCTCGAGCTCTTCGAGCGCCTGCTTGAAGTCACGCGGGATTACCTTGACGAAGCGCTCTCGGGCACGGTCGAAATCCTCGAGAACGCGTGCGGCCACCGGCGAGCCCGTACGCTCGCCGTGCTCGGCCACGAGCGCTCGGAGCTCCTCGGCGTCGGCGTCCGCCAGCCTCTCGAGGTCCACGAGCTCGCGGTTGCACCGCCGCTCGAAGCCGCCGTCCTCGTCGAGCACGTAGGCGATGCCGCCCGACATTCCGGCGGCGAAGTTGCGCCCGGTGGAACCGAGGACCACCACCCGCCCGCCGGTCATGTACTCGCAGCCGTGGTCGCCCACGCCCTCGACCACGGCGTGCGCGCCGGAGTTGCGCACCGCGAAGCGCTCGCCCGCGAGCCCCCGGAAGAAGGCGCGCCCGCCCGTCGCTCCGTACAGGACCGTGTTGCCGACGATGACGTTCTCCTCCGCCGCATAGGCGGCGTCGTCGGGGGGGAGAACGACGACGACCCCGCCGGAGAGGCCCTTGCCCGCGTAGTCGTTGGCCTCCCCCCGCAGGGTCGCGACGATCCCGGGTGCGAGCCAGGCGCCGAAGCTCTGCCCTGCCGAGCCCTCGAAGAGGAGCTCGATCGCGCCCTCGGGAAGGCCCTCGTCGCCGTGCTCGCGAGCGACCGCGTTCGACAGGAGGCCGCCGAGGGCGCGGTTGACGTTGCGCGCGCGGTAAGCGAGACGCACCGGGGTGCGGCGCTCGATCGCCGGGCGGGCCGCAGCGAGGATCTCGTGGTCGAGGGCGTCGTCGAGGACGGGCCGCTGAGCCTCGATCTGGCGGGTCGGGGCGTCGGAGCGCACGTCGGGCCGGGCCAGGAGGTCGCTGAGGTCTATCCGGCTCGCCTTGAGGTGGCTCACCTCGGGGTCGGGCTCGAGCAGGTCGACGCGCCCGACGAGGTCGTCGAACCGCCGCAGGCCGAGCGCGGCCATCAGCCGCCTCGCCTCCTCGGCCACGTGCGCGAAGTAGGCGACGACGTGCTCCGGCCTGCCCGCGAACCGCCTGCGCAGTTCGGGGTCCTGGGTGGCGATCCCGACCGGGCAGGTGTTGAGGTGGCAGACCCGCATCATCACGCAGCCCGTGGCGATCAGCGGCGCGGTCGAGAACGCCATCTCCTCGGCTCCGAGCAGGCCGGCGACGACGACGTCGCGCCCGGTCTTCATCTGGCCGTCGACCTCGACGCGGATGCGCGAGCGCAGGCCCTCGCGCACGAGCGTCTGCTGGGTCTCGGCCAGGCCGAGCTCCCACGGCAGGCCGGCCGACTGGATCGAGGACAGCGGCGAGGAGCCCGTGCCGCCCTCGTGGCCGGCGATCGTCACGTGGTCGGCCCCCGCCTTGCAGACCCCGGCCGCGACCGTGCCGACGCCGACCTCCGCCGCGAGCTTGACCGACACGGTCGCGCGCGGGTTGGCGCAGCGCAGGTCGTAGATGAGCTGCTTGAGGTCCTCGATCGAGTAGATGTCGTGGTGGGGCGGCGGCGAGATCAGCTCGACACCCGGGGTGGCGAAGCGCAGCTTGGCGATGTGGTCGTCGACCTTCCCCCCGGGAAGCTGGCCCCCCTCACCGGGCTTCGAGCCCTGCGAGATCTTGATCTGGAGCTGGTCGGCGTCGGCGAGGTAGCCGATCGTGACCCCGAAGCGCGCCGAGGCGACCTGCTTGATGGCCGAGCGGCGGGCGTCGCCGTTGGGATCGGGCTGATATCGGCGCGGGTCCTCCCCGCCCTCGCCGGTGTTCGAGCGCCCCGACATCCGGTTCATGGCCACGGCGAGCGTCTCGTGGGCCTCGGGCGAGATCGAGCCGAGGCTCATCGCGCCGGTCGAGAAGCGCTTGGTGATCTCCGCGACCGACTCGACCTCCTCGAGCGCCACGCCCTCGCCCTCCGGCCTCAGCCGGAGGAGTCCGCGCAGCGCCGCCCGGCGAACCGCATCCTCGTTGGCGTGCCGCGCGAACTCCTCGTAGGTGCTTGGATCGGGCTCGCCGCCGGCGCCGTCGCGGCCGGCGCTCGGGAGGACGGGGGGCAGGCCGACCGCGCGCTGGAGCGCCGTGACCGTCTGGGGGTTCCACATGTGGAACTCGCCGTCGCGCCGCCAAGCGTAGAGGCCGCCCACCGGGAGCAGCTCTTCGTCGGGCTCAGGCCAGGCGCGCGCGTGGCGGGCGATCGTCTCGTCCGCCAGCACCTCGAGGCCGACCCCGCCGATCCGCGAGGCGGTGCCCGTGAAGTGGCGCTCGACGAGGTCGGCGTCGAGCCCGACGGCCTCGAAGATCTGCGCCCCGCAGTAGGACTGGATCGTGGAGATCCCCATCTTCGAGAGGATCTTGAGCAGCCCCTTGTTCAGCGCCCGGACGAGCCGTGCTTCCGCCCCGGCGCGGTCGTCGACGTCGAGCGGGTCGTCGAGCAGCCGGCCCGCGGGCGGTTCCCTCTCGGTCTCGTCGAAGGCGGCCAGCTCGCCGAGCGACTCGAGCATCAGGTACGGGTTGACGGCGCTCGCGCCGTAACCGATCAGGCAGGCGACGTGGTGGACTTCGCGCGGCTCTCCCGACTCGACGACCAGCCCGGCGCGCAGGCGCGTCCCCTCTCGGACGAGGTGGTGGTGAACCGACGAGACGGCGAGCAGGGACGGGACGGGTACGCGCTCGGGACCGACCGTCCGGTCTGACAGCACGAGCACGTTGACGCCCTCGGCGCCCGCCGTGCTTGCCTCCCCGGAGAGCCGCTCGAGCGCCCGCTCGAGCCCGGCGGCGCCGTCGGCCCGCGGCCAGGTGGCGTCGAGGGTCCGCGCCGCGAGCACCTCGTGGCGGACCGCCCGCAGCCGCTCGAGCTCGGGATCGCGGAGGATCGGCGTGTCCATGACGAGCTGGTGGGCGTGGCCGGGCTCCTCCGAGAGGATGTTGCCGGTCGGGCCGAGGGCGGTGCGCAGGCTCATGACCGCCTCCTCGCGTACCGGATCGATGGCCGGGTTCGTGACCTGGGCGAAGAGCTGCTTGAAGTAGGCAAACAGCGGGGGCTGGCGGTCCGAGAGGACCGCGAGCGGCACATCCGAGCCCATCGAGCCGTTGGGCTCCTTGCCGTCCCCGGCCATCGGCGCGAGTAGGACGCGGAGATCCTCCTGCGTCCAGCCGAACGCGAGCTGGCGGCGGCGCAGCGACTCGGCGGGCGGGGAAGGCGAACGGTCGGACGACGCGCGCCCGGCCTCCGGCTCGGGCAGCTCGTCGAGGCGGACGGTCCGCTCGCGGTACCAGCGACCGTAGGGCCGCCGCGCCGCGAGCTCGCGCTCGACCTCCCGATCGGCGAGCACCCGCCCGGCCTCGACGTCGACGAGCAGCAGGGCGCCGGGCTTGAGCCGCCCCTTACGCAGGACCTCGCCGGGCTCGAGCTCGACCGTCCCCGCCTCCGAGGCGCAGATCACCCAGCCGTCGCGGGTCTCGAGCCAGCGGCCGGGGCGCAGGCCGTTGCGGTCGAGGGTCGCCCCGACCACGCGGCCGTCGGTGAACGACACCGACGCCGGCCCGTCCCAGGCTTCGGTGAGGCACGAGTGGTAGTCGTAGAAGTCGGCGAGGCCCTCGGGGAGGTCGTCGCGGCCCTCGTGGGCCTCGGGGATGAGCATCTTGACCGCGTGCGGGAGCGACCGCCCGGCCATGACGAGCAGCTCGAGTGCGTTGTCGATCGCCTTCGAGTCCGAGGCGCCCGGGGCGATCACCGGCAGCGTCTCCCCGAGCCCCTCGCCCAGCAGGTCCGAGGCGAGCTGCGACTCGCGCGCGCGCATCCAGTTGCGGTTGCCCATCAGCGTGTTGACCTCGCCGTTGTGGGCGATCATCCGGTAGGGATGGGCGAGCTCCCAGCTGGGGAAGGTGTTAGTCGAGAAGCGGGAGTGCACAAGCGCGACCGAGCTCCGCAGCCGCTCGTCGGCGAGGTCGCGGTAGAAGCGGCCGAGCTGGGGCGCCGAGAGCATGCCCTTGTAGACCACCGTCCGCGCCGAGAAGCTCGGCAAGACGAGCTCGAAGTCGGTCGTGCGCTCGGCCGCGCGCCGGGCGAGGTAGAGCGAGCGCTCGAAGGCGTCCTCGTCGATCCCCTCGGACGCGAGCACCACGAGCTGGCGGATGATCGGAGCCGTGCGCCGGGCCACCTCGCCGACCTCGGCCGGATCGACCGGCACGTCGCGCCAGCCGAGTACGCCTTGACCCTGCGCACGCACCGCGTCCTCGAGCGCGCCCTCGAGCGCGTCCCGGCGCTCGCCGTCGCGGGGCAGGAAGCAGACCGCGACCCCGTAACGTCCGGGCGCCGGCAGCGCGCCGCCCATGTCCGCGCGAAGCAGCTCGTCGGGGATTTGGAGCAGGATTCCGGCGCCGTCGCCGGTGTCGGCGTCCGCGCCCTCGGCGCCGCGGTGCTCCATGTTCTCGAGCGAGGTCAGGGCCCGGCGCACGCACTCGTGCGAGCGCTCGCCGCCGAGCTTGGCCACGAAGGCCACGCCGCACGCTCCGCGCTCGCGGGCGGGGTCGTGGAGGCCGTGGCGGGAGGGAGTCGTCGCCATGCTCAGCCGAGGACCGTCCGGGCGACGGAGTCCCGGAGCTCATTCAGCTGGTGGTGCACAAGCGGCGGCACAGATAAGACCTTAGGGCGCGCGGCGCAGCCGAGCGTTGGCCGCGGGGAGGCCTTCCACCGCCGGCTTGGCCCAGAGGGAGTGTGGGCGCGCCCGGCGAGCCTAGACTTGAGCCTCCGCCGTGCCGACCGTCGCCTTGCCCGCCACGGCCGCCACCTGCTCCACCTGACGCAGATAGTCGCCGAACTCCTCGGCCCGCACCGCCTGCGGCCCGTCGCAGATCGCCCGCTCGGGGTCGGGGTGGGTCTCGACGATGATGCCGTCGGCTCCCGCCGCAGCCGCGGCGAGCGAGAGTGGGCCGACCAGGTCGCGCCGGCCCGCCGCGTGGCTGGGGTCGACGACGACGGGGAGGTGCGAGAGGTCCTTGAGCACCGGCACGGCCATCAGGTCGAGCGTGAACCGGTAGGCGGTCTCGAACGTGCGGATGCCGCGCTCGCACAGCATCACCGCCTCGTTTCCCTCCTTGAGGATGTACTCCGCGGACATGAGCAGCTCCTCGAGCGTGGCCGACAGGCCGCGCTTGAGCAGGACCGGGCGCCCGGCCCGGCCGAGCTCGGTGAGGAGGGTGTAGTTCTGCATGTTGCGCGCGCCGAGCTGGATCACGTCGGCGACCTCGAGCACCGCCTCGAGGTCGCGGGCGTCCATGACCTCGGTCACGATCGGCAGGCCGGTCTCCTCCTTGGCCTCGGCGAGCAGACGAAGCCCCGCCTCGGCCAGACCCTGGAACGAGTACGGCGAGGTCCGCGGCTTGTACGCGCCACCCCGCAGGCAGTGAGCCCCCGCGTCGTTGACCACGTGCGCGGTGTCGAGGAGCTGCTGGCGCGACTCGACCGTGCACGGTCCGGCGATCACCATGAAGTGCGGGCCGCCGATCCGGCACCCGCCGATGTCGAGAACGGTTCGCTCGCCCTTCTTGAACTGGCTCGAGGCGAGCTTGTAGGGCTTGAGGATGGGGACGAGGTGGTCGACGCCCTCAGCCCCCTCGAGCCCGAGGTTGGCGACGTGCTCGCGGTCGCCGATCGCCCCGATCACCGTCACGAGCTCGCCGCGCGAAGGGTGCGCCTTGGCGCCCACGGACTCGATGCGGTCGATCACCGCGTCGATCTGCTCCGGGCTTGCGCCCTCTTTCATCACGATCATCATCTCTTGATGCCTTTCTACTCCTCGATCAGCCTATCGGCGGGGACGGAACGGCCTGTCGGCCGGTTGCGGGGCGTCCGGGCGCATCGGAAGCGTCGTTGCGGCCGCTGGCCGCGCCTCCCGGACGCCTAGGTAAATCGCGGATAGGCACGCCAACGGACGCCCGGAGCGGCGCTCATAAGGTCGGCTGACGTGACGAGGTGCGGCATGAAGGGACCTTTGTAGCAGGTATCGGCCTCGACGGGGGTCAGCTTGGAACACCGGCACCGGCGCGCGTGGCTCGCAAGAGCTTCTCGCCGGCCATGGGCCCGCCCGCACGAGCGCGAAAGGCTCCGACGCGGCCCCTGCTCACCCCTCGGCGAGCGCTCCGTCCAGCGCCGCCAGGAACCGATCGTTCTCGGCCCGCGTGCCGTAGGTGATCCGCAGGTGCCCCGGCGCCCCGAGCGCCCCGCCCCCGCGCACGATCACCCCGCAGCGCGCCAGCCCCGCGTAGACCGCCTCCTCGTCGCGATCCTCTCCGAGGGCCACCCACGAGAAGTTCGCCTGCGAGTCGCTGACCGCCAGTCCTCGGTCGGCGAGCCCGTCCTGGACGTGCAGGCGCTCGATCACCGTGCGCTCGACGCGGCGCTCGACCTCGTCCTGGTGGCGCAGGGCCTCGGCTGCCGCCGCCTGGGCCAGCGCGTTGACCGAGAACGGCTGGCGGACCCGGTCGACCGCGAGCCGGAAGGACTCCGGACCGAGCGCGTAGCCCGCGCGCAGGCCGCATAGCCCGTAGACCTTGGAGAAGGTCCGCAGGAGGACGACGTTGGGGTGGCGATCGAGCAGCGGCAGCGACTCGTCGGGGTCCTGCAGGACCGAGAACTCGACGTAGGCCTCGTCGAGGACCACGAGCACGTGACGCGGCAGGGCGGCGACGAAGGCGTCGATCTCCTCGACGGGGAGCGCGGTGGCGCTCGGGTTGTTGGGGTTGCAGACGAGCACGATCCGCGTCGCCACGGTGACCTCCCGCGCGAGCGCGTCGAGGTCGTGACCGCCCGCCGCGTCGAGCGGGACGGTCACCGCGCGCGCGCCGGTCATCGCCGCCAGGTGGGGGTACATCGAGAACGACGGCCACGCATAGACGATCTCGGCGCCCGGCTCGAGCATCGCCTCCGCGGCGGCGAGCAGGATCTCGCACGAGCCGTTGCCGACGGCGACCTTGGCCTGGGGCACGCCATGGCGGTCGGCGAGGCGGCGGCGCAACACGGCCGCCGTGGGGTCGGGGTAGCGGTTGAGCGAGCCGAGCGAGCCCTGGATCGCCTCGAGCACGGCGGGGTGGGGCGGATAGGGAGTCTCGTTGGAGGCGAGCTTCGTGAGCTCGCCCTCATAGCCGTAGGTCTCGGCCGCCGGGTAGACCGGGATGGCCCCGACGCGCTCGGTGAACTCGATGCTCACTGCGCTCCCTCGAGGTCGCGGCGCAGGGCGATCGCGTCGCGGAGGTAGACGTGCGCGGGGCGGCCGTCGGCGGGCGCGTAGGCGTGGAGCATGAGCCGGATCACGCGGGGCATCGAGCCGGGCACCGCCATCTCGCGGGCGCACAGCAGCGGCACGGAGCCGAGTCCCAGGCGGCGAGCGGCGACCGCGGGAAACTCGGCGTCGAGGTCGTCGGTGGCGGTGAAGATGCAGCTCACCATGTCGTCGGGCGTCAGGGCGTTGCGCTCGATGACCGCGCGCACGAGCTCCTCGGTCGCGTCGAGAATGGCGTCGGCGTCGTTCTCGGAGACGGTTATGGCGCCTCTGAGCGCTCGCAGCTTCACCGGCCGGATTGTTCCAGAGGGTCGTCGGGGGTCAGCGCGCCTGGTGGGTCGGCGGCCGTTCGAGCGGGCGGGCGTCGCGGCGCAGCTCGCGCGTGCGCGTGGCCGCGAGCTGCGGGTCGTGCACGGTGGCGAGGATGAAGTCGTCGAGGTCGCTCGAGTGGCCGAGCCTCCGCGCGACCGCGGCGAGTACGTCCGATTCGGTACGAGCCTCGAAACGCCGCCCTGTCGCCGGGATCGCCGCCAGGGCGACCTCGGCGCCGTCGAGCACGAGGGCGCCGTGACGGGACACGTACGAGCGCGCGCGGTCGAGCCGGCCGCCGCCCTCGATCTCGAGCCCAAGGTCGCCGAGCTCCTGGAGCGTGTAGTTGCGCTCGGTCTCCCCGAGGGCGCCGAGCTGGGCCTCGGTGACCAGCATGAGGCAGACCTCGACGGCCGTCCCGGGGCTGGCCTGGAGCGTCGCGCCCACCGAGCCGTAGGAGGACAGGTGCGACGAGTAGACGACATCGAGGTCGTGCAGGCGCCCGCGAAGGACGAGGATCGACTGCTCGGCCGGGAACCCTGGAAGGCTGCGCTTTCGCTCGAGCGCCTCCACCGTGCGGTTGGCGCCGTAGGCCAGCACGGGGATGCGGGCGCGCAGCGAATCGGGACCGAGGTCGCCGGGAGGAAGGTCTGCGAGCGCGAGCTCCTCGCCGGTCCCGGCGTGGCGAGCGCGGGCGCCGCTGGCGAGACCCGTGCCGGGCTTCTCGGCGTCGAGGCCGACGAGCTCGTGACGACCGGCGGGGGTGATCGCGTAGGAGGTCGCGGGGGCGGCGTAGGGATAGCCCTTCGCGCGGGCGAGGATGCGTCCGCGCTCGCCGTCTCCAGGGAGTGTGGAAGCGGTCACCGGGAGCTGGGCGCCGGCGGCCGCGAGCCGCACGCTTTGCCGCGACCGGTCGCCTGGCGCAGGCGCTCGACGTCGGCCTCGGCGAGCCGGCGACTCTGTCCCTCGGGCAGGTCACCGAGCGCCAGCGGCCCGAAGGCGATGCGCCGCAAGGCGACGACGCGGTGTCCGACCGCCTCGCACATGCGCCGTAGCTGGCGCTTTCGCCCCTCGCGCAGCACGACCTCGAGCACCCCCGGGCGGGTCTGGCGCACCCGCGCGGGAAGTGTGGGGCCGTCGTCGAGCTCGACGCCGTTCCGCAGAGCTCGGAGCGCCGTCTCATCGACCGGTCGCGGTGACACCTCGGCAAGGTAGACCTTCTCGACTCCGTAGCGCGGGTGGGTGAGCCGGTTGGCGAGCTCGCCGTCGTTGGTGACCAGGATCAGGCCCGTGGAGTCGGAGTCGAGGCGGCCGACGGGATAGAGACGGTGTGCTGAGGGCACGAGGTCGAGCACGGTCGGGCGGCCGTGCGTGTCGCGGGCGGTGGACACGACGCCCGCCGGCTTGTGGAGGACGTGCACCTCGTGATCTTCGGGCGCCACGAGCCGACCATCGAGCGTGACCCCGCTGCGCTCGTTGACGTCAAAGGCCGGGTCGGTGACGACGGCCCCGGCCACGGCGACGCGCCGTTCGGCGACGATCCGCTCTGCGGCCCGCCGCGAGGCGACGCCGGCGTGGGCGAGGTAACGGGCGAGGCGCACGGCGAGCTCAAGGTAGCCTCCCCGCGACATGACTACCACGGCGTGTGGTCCTTCGTGCGGCCGTTCGTGGAGTCTCACCAGCACACGGTCTTCACCGACGAGGCCTTCGTGCCTCAGGGACTTGGCGTACCCACCTCGACGATCTTGCCCGCCATCGATCCCTTCGCCTCGAAGAACGCCATGCTCCCCGCCTACCTCGCCCGCAAGACGGTCGCCGAGCTGGGCATCGACCTCTACAAGCCGCTGATGATCCAGGTCTCGCGGTTCGATCCCTGGAAGGATCCCCACGGGGTCGTCGATACATGGCGCCGCGTCCGGGAGGTCTTCCCAGACCTCCAGCTCGCCCTCGTGGGCGCCATGGCCGACGACGACCCGGAGGGATGGCGGATCTACGAGGAGATCGAGCGTGAGACCCACGAGGAGCCGAATTGCGGCATACCGGCTCAGGTCGAGACGGCATCACCGGGTATCTGGCAGGGTCGGTGGACGAGTTCGCCGAGCGCGTACGCGAGCTCCTCGAGAACCCGGACCGGGCTCGCGAGAGCTCGGTGCAACCGGGGCAGGGACGGGAGCGGTTCCTCCTCACCCGCCTGCTAAGAGACCATCTAACGCTGCTCAAGCGGGCGCTCGCAGCCTAGGGGGTGTCACGCCAGGGGGCCCGGACCCGTCAGTCGGCGGAGTCGCTCCCGGCCGTCAGGCGGCGCAGCGTGTCGACGTCGAGGCGTCCGGGGGGGTCGAGCCGGTGGGGATCGGCCAGGACCGAGACCGGGGCGTCCGGGCGCCCGAAGCCGTCGAGGACGAGGTCGGCGTCGTGGAAGTCCTGCTCGCGCGTGTAGTCGTTGACCACGACCACGCAAGCCAGGCCGGCCGCCTTGGCCGCCCTCAGGCCGTTTGCGGAGTCCTCGATTCCCGGGGCGGCTGAGCCTTCCAGCCCGAGGCGCTCGAGGGTCAGCTGGTGAGCACTCGGGTCGGGCTTTCGGTCGGGCGCGTCGTCGCTGGCCACGACGGCCTCGAAGCGCTCGAGCCCGAACAAGCGGTCGAGCAGGGGCTCGACCCACTTCCGAGTCCCCGTCGTCGCCACCGCGAGCCGCACCCCGCCGTCCTCGAGCTCGTCGAGCAGTTCGCTGACGCCGGGGCGCGCCTCGATCTCGCCCCGGCTCGCCATCTCCGTGAAGATCTCGGTCTTGCGGGCCTGAAGACGGCTGGCGAGCTCCTCGCGCTCGTCCTCGGGCATGCCCTGCTCCTCGAAGTAGGCGTTGATCCGGTTCTAGGCCGGCCTCCTCGAAGGCCCGGTTGAAGGCGACGCGATGGCCGTCGCGCTCACTGTCGACCAGGGTGCCGTCGACGTCGAGCACGATCGCCTCGAGGCGGTCTTCGGCTATCCCGCCCGCCATTCCTCCGGGTCTGTCTCCTCGCCCAGCACCGCCAGGGCGGCCGCGCGGACCTTCTTCACGTGCGGGAGCGTCGCGTTCTCCAGGTTCTTCGCGTAGGCCATCGGCACCTCGGCCATGCCCACCCGGCCGATCGGCGCGTCGAGGTCGTCGAAGCACGCGTCCTGGATGCGGGCGCACAGCTCGGCGCTGACGCCGTAGGTCGCCCAGCCCTCGTCGACGCAGAGGGCGCGGTTGGTCTTCGCGAGCGAGCGGGCCACCGTCTCCATGTCGAGCGGACGCAGCGACCGCAGGTCGATCACCTCGACCGAGATCTCCTCCTCCTCGAGCTGCTCGGCCACCTGGAGCGAGCGATGCGCGGCCATGGAGTGGCCGATCAGGGTGATGTCGTCGCCCTCGCGCGTCACCTTCGCCTCGCCGATCGGCGTCACGTAGTCGGGATCCTGGGACACCTCGCCCTTCAGGTTGTACGACGGGAGGTTCTCCACGACGAGCACCGGGTCCTCGTCGCGGATCGCCGCCTTGAGAAGGCCCTTCGCGTCCGCCGGCGTCGCGGGGGTGACGACCTTGAGCCCGGGTACGTGGGCGAACCAGCCCTCGAGGTTCTGCGAGTGCTGGGCGGTCAGCTGGTTGCCCGCTCCGTTCGGGGTGCGGATCACCATCGGGCAGCCGACCTGCCCGCTGAACATGTAGCGGACCTTCGCGGTGTGGTTGACGACCTGGTCCATCGCCATGAGGATGAAGTTGATCGTCATGATCTCGACGATCGGCCGCAACCCGGTCATCGCCGCCCCGTTGGCGAGACCGGTGAAGCCCTCCTCCGAGATGGGCGCCTCGCGGATCCGCTTCGTTCCGAACTCGTCCAACAGCCCCGCGGTGACCTTGTAGGAGCCCTCGAAGATCCCGATCTCCTCGCCGATCAGGAAGACCCGCTCGTCGCGCAGGAGCTCCTCGCGCAGGGCGCGGCGAAGCGCTTCGCGGTAGGTGATCTCCTCCGTCTCGTACTCGTGCTGCTCGTCGAGCTCCTCGCGCCCGGGCTCCTCGCCGCGCTCGAGCTCGTCGACGGCGTGCGTCTGGTCCTCCCCCCCGCTCGTGGTCTCCGTATCGGTGGCGGCCTCATCCATTTCCCAGCTCCTTCTCGAGGACGAGCTCGCGCTCGCCGAACGGGCTGCCCGGGGCCATGCGCGTGAACTGCTCGGCGGCGTGCTCGTCACCGTAGACGTGACGGGCGAGCGAGTCGAGCTCCGGGAGATCGGCGTTCTCAGCGAACTCGACCGCCTCCTGGACCCGCGCGTCCATGCGCTCGCGCACCTCGTCGAGCTCCTCGTCCGACTCGAAGATCCCGCGGTCGAGGAGGGTCTGGCCGAAGCGGGGTATCGGGTCCTTCCCCTTCCACTCCTCGATCTCCTCCTCGGTGCGGTAGGAGGTGCCCGCGTCGGCCACCGAGTGCCCGCGGAAGCGGTAGGTGACGCACTCGAGGAGGGCCGGCCGGCGCTCTTCCCGCGCGCGGCGGAGAAGGCGGTCGGAGGCCTCCATGACCTCTTCGACGTCCTGTCCGTCGACCCGCTCGGCGTGCATGTCGAACCCGGCCGCGCGCTTCCACACCTCCGGCTCCGCCGACGCCATGTGCACCGAGGTCCCCATCCCGTACATGTTGTTCTCGACGAGGTAGACGACCGGAAGCCCGTAGAGGCCGGCGAGGTTGAGTGCCTCGTGCCAGGCGCCCTCGTTGACGGCGCCCTCGCCGAGCTCGCAGAGGACGGCGTGCGGCTCGTCGGTCTGGGCGAAGGTGAAGGCAGCACCCGTCGCGAGCGGTACATGGCCGGCCACGATGCCCCAGCCGCCCAGGTAGCCGCGCGTGGGATCGGCGAGGTGCATGGACCCGCCGCGGCCACCGGCGCAGCCCTCCGCGCGTCCGAAGAGCTCGGCCATCACCGACTCGGGCGAGACCCCCCGCGCGAGCGCGAGGTGGTGGCACCGGTACGCGGTGATGAGGACGTCGTCGTGCTCGAGGGGCTCGAGCGCGCCCACCGCGACGGCCTCCTGACCGGAGGAGATGTGACAGTAGCCCCCGATCTGGGCCTTCTTGTACTGGCGCTCGGTCTCCTCCTCGAAGAGCCGGATCAGGACCATCGTCTCGTAGAGCTCGCGCAGGCGGTCGGCGCTGAGCGAGATCTGGCTCTCGGGCCCGACGGGGCTCCCCGCGCGCTCGAGGAGGTTCGGCCCGATGTGCCCGCCGGCCGCGCCGCCCGGCTCCCGCGCCTGGCCGTCCTCGCTCGCCTGCTCCGCCTGCGTCACGCTGGTCAGCCTCCGTTCCTCGTCAGCCCCTCGTAGGGGCGCGCCCTGCCTACAGGTACCCACGGGCACGGTACCGCAAGCCATCCTCGTAGGGGCGCGCCCTGCCTACAGGTACCCACGGGCACGGTACCGCAAGCCAGGGCACGCCGAGCACGGCGACGCGGCCCGGCTGCTTCCGCGTTTGCTCCGTCCCGAGCGAGATGTGCCCGGCCATGATCGCCGAAGGCATCGCCGCTGCCGGGGCAGCCGCGGCTGCGAAACTCGGCGCGTGGACCTGGATCTACTTCAACGCACTCTCGCCGAGCGCGGCGAGCCCCGCTTCCGGGCTCGACAGGTCTGGGAGTGGGTCGCGCGCGGCGCCGAGTCCTACGAGGAGATGACCAACCTCCCCGCCGCCTTGCGCGCCGAGCTCGCCGCGGCCGTTCCCCTCTCCGCGCTCGCCCTCGAGCGCGAGGCCCGCGCCCGCGACGGGACCGAGAAGGCGCTGTTTCGCACCGCCGACGACCGCCCGCTCGAGGCCGTGCTCATGCGCTACCGCGACGGGCGGCGCTCGGTCTGTTTGTCGAGCCAGTCGGGCTGCCCGCTCACCTGCACCTTCTGCGCCACCGGAGCGATGCGGTTCGGGCGTAACCTGACCGCCTCGGAGATCCTCGAACAAGCGCTCCACTTCCGTCGCCGAGAGGCGATCGACCACGTGGTGTTCATGGGCATGGGCGAGCCGATGCTCAACCTCGACGCCGTGCTCGCGGCGTGCGAGCGCCTGCCCGACCTCGGCGTGAGCGCCCGCCGCATCGCCGTCTCCACGGTCGGGTGGATCCCCGGCATCGAGCGGCTTGCGGGCGAGGGTCCGCCGGTCCGGCTGGCGCTCTCCCTGCACGCGCCCGAGGACGCGCTGCGCTCCGAGCTCATGCCCGTCAACGAGCGCTACCCGCTGGGCGACGTGCTCGCCGCGTGCCGGCGCTGGTCGCAGGCGCGGCGCGCGCCGGTGTTCGTCGAGTACCTGATGCTCGACGGGGTCAACGACCGCTACGAGCAGGCGGTCGCCCTCGCCCGCCTGCTCGGCTCCGACGGCGCCTTCAAGGTCAACCTCATCCCCTACAACCCCACCGAGGCCGGGTTCGCCGGCTCGAGCCGGGCGGCCATCGACGCCTTCCGTTCGGCGCTGGGGGAGCGCGGGGTGATGGCGACGGTCAGGCTCGCGCGCGGGCGCGAAATCGACGCGGCGTGCGGTCAGCTCGCCGCGCGGGCCGAGGCGAGCGCCGTCACGGCGTCGCCGTAGTCACACGCGCTCGACGGGACCGGGCATGGGCGCTCGCACCGGCGGGAAGGACCCGTAGGGAGAGCGACGGCGGGAGCGAGGAGCACGATGGCCGCACGAGACGGAGCCGAACGGGCCGGCACCCAGCCGGCCCAACGACGAGCACGACGGAACGGAGGGGAGCGAGCCGGGGGCGGCTCGCGCGGCGGCGCTCGCAACGCGCGGCGGGCCTCGACCGGCAGCCCCAGCCAAGTCCGCAGTTCCGGCTCCGGCCGCGCCGGGACCGCCGGTGACCGCCGCCGGCAGACCCGCCGGCGCGAATCCAGCGGCGCGGCGGCCTCCACCCGCCGGGACCGCTCGGCGAGCCGCCGCAAAACCCGTAGCGGTTCGGGCGCCGGCTCCCCCGGCGGTCTCGCGGGTCTCATCCAGCGTCGCGCCGGCCAGTGGTCGCTCGACGCGATCGACCCGACCTTCGCCCGGCGCCAGCGCCACCTCTGGAACTTCGTCCAGGACCACTACTTCCGCATCGAGATCGAGGGCTGGCACCGCCTCCCGGACCCCCCGGCCCTGGTCGTCGGGACCCACGCCGCGGGGATCTTCCCGGTCGAGGCGTGGATGTTCGGGCTGAGCTGGTGGCGGCGCTTCGGCGAGGACCGCATCCTGCATGCGACGGCGCATGACGCCCTCATGGCCGCCCCCGTGGTCGGAGACTACTTCCGCAAGATGGGGGTCATGTCGGCTTCGCGGGAGACCGTGTCCGCGGCGCTCGAGGCCGGTCGCGACGTGGCCGTCTTCCCGGGCGGCGACGTCGACTCGCTGCGACCGTGGCCAAAGCGCGACCGGGTGATGCTCGCCGGGCGGACCGGCTTCGTCAAGCAGGCGATCCGCTCCGGCGTCCCGATCGTGCCGCTCGCCCAGACCGGCGGATCCGACACCATGTTCACGCTCAGCGACGGCAAGGGGCTCGCGCGGGCCCTCGGCCTCGATCGGCTCGCGCGGGCGGAGGCGCTCCCGATGGCCGTCGGCCTGCCCTGGGGAGTCGCGCCCGGGGTGCTGCCGTTCTTCCCCCTCCCCGCCAAGCTGCGGTCAGAGCTGCTCGAGCCCCTGTTCGTCGACGACGATCCCGAGCGCGCCGACGACGACGACTACGTCGAGGAGGTGTACCGGCTAGTCGAGCGAAGGCTTCAGGCCGGCATGGATCGTCTGGCGAACAGGCGAAGCTTTCCGGTCTTGGGGTGACCCGGGGGCTCGAGCAGGCCGTCCGGCGGGCGGCGCCCGTCCGGGCAGTCGCGGTCGAGTAACAGTGCCAGCCCGCCCCGACGTGGTCGACGCCGAGGTCGTCGGCACCCCGGTCGAGGCGCTTCGGCGAGCGCCTTTCGCCAGCGCACAAGGGCCAAGAACATGAGCTGTTTTCGCCCGAGACGCGGCGGCGCAGGTCTGCTCAACGCCGTCTGCGCTAGCTGCCCGGAGCCCTATAGGAGCGTTCTCGGTCGAGGAAGCCCTCAGGCGCGGACGTCGCCCACAACTGCGCTTGACCTTATCGTGCAGCGGGTCCGCGGTCCGATACGGTGAGGCGGTGGCCACGCCATCGGTACCGGAGGAGCCGCAGTCGTTCTGGATCGAGACGAGCGACACCACGGCTTACCCGTCGCTTAGAGGACAGGTATCGGTCGACGTGGCCGTGCTCGGTGGCGGGATCACCGGCCTGACCGTCGCGGCCCATCTCAAGCGGGCCGGCATGACCGTCGCGGTGGTGGAGGCAAATCGCCTGTGCCACGGCACGACGGGCCACACGACCGGAAAGCTGTCCTCGCTGCACGGCCTCGTCTACGACACGCTCACCTCGAGCTTCGGCGAGGAGGGCGCCCGCGCCTACGGGGAGGCCAACGAGGCGGCGATCGAGCGGGTGGCCGCCCTGTGCTCCGAGTATGGGATCGACTGCGACTTCGAGCGCGTGCCCAACTACACCTACACCGAGAGCGAGCAGGAGGTCTCCCAGATCGAGGCGGAGGTGCAGGCGGCGAAGAGAGTCGAGCTTCCGGCGACGTATACGGAGGAGAGCGATCTTCCCTACCCCATCCGCGCCGCCGTGCGGTTCGACGGCCAAGCGCGCTTTCACCCGCGCAAGTGGTGCCTCGGCCTCGCCCGGGTCGTCGAGGGGGGCGGGAGTCACGTCTTCGAGGAGACGCGGGCGCTCTCGGTGGAGGAGGGTCGGCCGTGCCGGGTTCAGACCGAGAGGGGCGAGCTCGAGGCCGGCCGCGTCGTCGTGGCCACCCTCCTGCCGTTCACAGACCGCGGCTTCTTCTTCGCGCGAACCCATCCCGAGCGCGAGCACGTGCTCGGCGTGCGCCTCGACGGGCCGGTGCCCCACGGCATGTACATCACCGCGGGCTCGCCGACCCGCTCGATCCGCTCGCACCCCGCATCCGACGGCGAAGTGGTGCTCATCAGCGGGGAGTCACACAAGACGGGTCAGGCCGCGGACTACCAGGAGCGCTATGCACGCCTCGAGCGCTTCGCGCGCGAGCGCCTCGGCGCGCGCTCGATCGACTACCGCTTCTCGGCCCAGGACTTCTACCCCGCCGACCAGGTGCCCTACATCGGCAGGATGCGCCGCGGCTCGGATCGCCTCTACACCGCCACCGGCTTCAAGGCGTGGGGCATGAGCCACGCCGTCGTCGCCGCCATGATCATCGAGGACCAGCTCCAGGGCCGCGAGAACCCGTGGAGTGAGTTCTACAGCCCCAACCGCCTGAAGCCGATGGCCTCGGCGAGCTCGTTCATCAAGGAGAACGCCAACGTCGCCAGGCGCTTCTTCGGGGACCGCCTTATGAAGCGTCAGAGCCTCGCCGAACTGGCGTCCGGCGAGGGCGCGGTCGTCGCGGACGGTAGCCAGCAGTTAGCCGCCTACCGCGACGAGCAGGGCGAACTACACACCGTGTCGGCTCGCTGTACGCATTTGGGATGCATCGTGAGCTGGAACGCCGCCGACACGACGTGGGACTGCCCGTGCCACGGGTCGCGCTTCGGCGTGGACGGCGAGGTGATCCATGGGCCGGCGGTCAAGGCGCTGAAGCGATCGAGCCCTTCTAGCCTCCCGTCGGAAGGCGAGTCCGGTGAGGCCTGAACCACGCCCGCTACGAGCAGCGTGAGCACTCCTGATTGTCCTCCAAGCGGTCGTGAGCCAGAGGCCAGGTACGGCCCGCGGCAGGAAGGTGCTAACGGGTTCCCGCGCGAGCGCACCGTCCTGCTCGTAATCGACCCCGTCAACGACTTCCTCTCCGAGGGCGGAGCCGCTTGGGACCTGACCAAGTGGACGGTGAAGAAGCACGACGTCGTCGGCCACCTCAAGGGGCTATCGACGGCGCCCGCGAGCGCCGTGTTCCGGTTATCTTCGCGCCGATGGCCTACACCGAGGAGGACTACGGCGACCGCGAGATGCAGCGACGCAGCGGCATCAACCGGCTGATGTTCGAGCGGAAGATGTTCCTCGCCGGCAGCTGGGGCGCCGACTTCCATCCGGATCTGCAACCGCGCGACGACGAGGTCGTCCTGCTCCCGCACAAGGGCATCGACGTCTTCGAGACCGACCTGCCCGACCACCTCGAGCGTTGGGGGACGACCCACCTCGCCATCGCCGGCATGACCGCGAGCCTCTGCTGCGAGTCGACCGGCCGCCACGCGATGGAGCACGGGTACGAGGTCACGTTCCTCTCGGACGCGATCGGGGCCGACAATCCCGCGGCCTACGAGGCGGCGATCCACCTCAACTACCCGCTGATCGCCAACGCCGTCCTCGAGACCGAGGAGTTCCTGGCGGCGATCGACGGCGAGGAAGGCGTGCCCGTCGAGCCCGGCGATCGCGTCCGCGGGTCCGACCACGGCGAGATCGGCACCGTCAGGGACGTCGTCGAGCCGAGCGCACAGACGTCGGGCTACCTGCTCGTCCCGCGCGGGCGCGTCTTCGAGCGCGACACCTACATCCCCCTCGACGCCGTCGTCAAGAAGGCCGGAGGCGACGTCTTCGTCAACATCCCGAAGCTGATCGTCGGAAAGCTGCCGTGGGACGCGCCGCCTTCGCCGGGGGAGCAGGAGGCGAAGCGAGGGCCTCGCCCAGACCAAGTCGAGCGGCTGTATCGCTCGCGCGACCCGTCGATTGGCGAGGGGGGGGAGACGTCAGGTAGCGCTTGACGAGCGGGAGGGCCCGGGATCCGGGTCGCGCCTCGTAGACCTGATCGCCTATCCGAACCGCCACGCTGGTTTGCCGCAGGTTGAGTACCGAGTTCGCCCGGTCTCCTCCGCCGGCGAGGAGGTAGGCCGTGCGATCGAGTAATAAGACCAGACTCGATCTCGCGTTGCTCTCCTCTCCTTCGGCCTGTCGTCGTGAGATAGCAGTACCGCGGAGGCGAGGGTCCGATCTGGTCAGTCGAGGAGCTAGGCGCCTCGAGGTGCTGCGTCTCGAAGCCGTGGGCAGCGAGCGGCACTACGCCCTGCTCGACCCACGGCACGCCGGTTCGGGCCGACGCGCGGTTCGACGTCCGCTCGCTGCGCGGCTCCGAGGTCCGCGGATCACCCTCCGGCGACGGCCCCCCATGAAGCTTGGCCTACGGCCGGGGCGAACGTCGTGACTGCGGGCCAACCGGCCCCGGGCGGGCGCCGCTCCGGGGCCGCCCCGCCGCCCCGGGCGGGCTCCGCCTATACCTCCTGGCTCAGTGCGGTCACGGTCCCCAGCAGGAGGGCATAGCCCACTAGCCCGACGCAGAACCACCCGAAGCGCGAGCGCCGCTCGCTGGGCAGCTCCTCCTTGAACACGTTGAGGAGTATCGACCCCGCGATAAAGGCCGTGAGCAGGCTCACGACCAGCGTGTTCGTGGGTGCGAAGAGGGCGGCGAGCACCCAGCCCGCCACGAGCCCGCCCGCGAGCACATAGCGGCCCCAGGCCCGGAAGCGGCGAGGGTAGTTCTCACCGAGCCCCCGGTCGGTCAGCACGAAGTGGAGCCCCATGGCCAGGGTGAAGAGCAGGGCGAAGAGGATCCCCGTGCGCAGGCGCAACGGCATCGTGTAGGTGATGAGCGCGTTGTAGGCGGTGAACGAGCCGAGGTGGAGAAAGAACACGCCGGCCGGCGGGTCGCTTGCCTCCCGTTCGCCGCCTTGCCCCCTGGTCCCCCGGGCGAGCCGCTCGAGCCCGTAGAAGAGGACGAAGCCGGCAAGGGCGACGAGGAAGATGGCCAGGTCGAGCAGGGGCGTGGCCTGGACCTGCTCGCGCAGGGCCTCGGCGACCCTCTCGTTGCCCTCCGCCAGCTCAGGCAGGAGGTGGAGGAAGACGTAGGCCACCGAGATTCCGCCGGCGAATGAGGCGGTCGCCGCTTCGGGGACCCCCGGCAGGCCCCGGATGCGGGGGGCCAGGAGGTGGAGCCCGGCCAGGGCCACGGCGATGACGAGGGCCCCCAGGAGGCTCGCGGTGACGCTCAGCTCCACGGTCGGAGTCTGTCTCCCCGGCCCTTGACCGGGAAACACTCGCGGGCGTTCAGTGGTTACCCGCACGCCAACGTGGGCGGCCGGGTCGCGTCGCCGCGCGGATGCACCCCCAGGACGTCGCGGCGCGCACGATCGAGCGAACCCGCCCGCGAGGGGGTGGTCGAGCCGCTTCCGCTTCGACTCGCTCAGCAGCGACAGCTGTCGGACCGTCGTGCGCAGACGCGCGACGACCTGCTCGTCCCGGCGGCTCTCTCGAGCGGATCGAGCAGCAGCCGCTTGACGAGGTCCCCGACCGGGCGCTCCCCGCTCGCAGCAGGTCTGCGGGGGCGGCCGGGAAGGGTTCGTGAGCCCCGACCGGCGCTAACTGGTTCTTGGGTTACAGAACTCCGGCCGGCACCAAGAGTGCCTCCGCAGCCGCGCTTGTCGCGACGATCCACTGGGGTCACAGACAGGCGATTCTGTGCCCCTTTCCGTCCGGAGCGGCTGGAACTTCCCGGCAAGGCTCCGGGTGCGCCAGCTCGAACGAGTCGGTGACAAGGACGCAACAGTGGCGGGCTGAACAGATTTATCGGGTCATCCCGAGTTCCTGAGTGCCCCGGGGGCGCACGC
>JAUJNZ010000005.1:0-16679 GCA_030447905.1 Thermoleophilaceae bacterium | reverse complement strand
CAGCGCGCCGCGCCAGAGCGCGAAGGGCAGGAGCCCCGCGGCATCGCGAGGGGCGCCGCGGGCCGCGCCTAAGTCTCGGCTCGCGCCTCGCCCGCCCGCAGCAGGCGCTTGCGCAACTCGCCCTCCTCCTGCGGTGCGGGGTCAAAGCGCGCCGGCTCGGGCAGCTCGTCGAGCCCGCCGAGGCCGAAGAGCCGCTCGAACAGGGCGGTCGTGCGGTAGAGCACCGCGCCGAACCGCGAGCGGCCGGCCTCCTCGATCACACCGCGCTCGAGCAGCGTCCCGACCGCCGACTCCGAGGCGACGCCGCGGATGCGGGCGACCTCGGGCCGCGAGACCGGCTGCAGGTAGGCGACGATCGCCAGGCACTCGGCCTGGGCCTGGGTCAGCGGAGGGGTGCGCGGGCGCGCCAGCAGGCGCCGGGCCGCGGTCTCGGCGACCGGGTCGGTGGCGAGCGCAAAGCCGCCCGCGACCTCGCGCAGGACTACCCCGCGCCAGCCCTCGGCGTAGTGCTCGCGCAGACGGGCGAGCGCCCCGAGGACGTCACTCTCGCTCGCCTCGCACGCGCCGGCGAGCTCGGTAAGCGACACCGGCTCGGGCGAAAGGAACAGCAGCGCCTCTACCACGCGCGCAAGCTCGTTCACGGCTGGATCGCCTCCCGTCCCGGCTCCGCGCCGGCCCGGCGGATCTCGATCGGCCCGAGCGGCTCGGCCTGCTCCCACGCCGCCTCACCGGACTTGTAGAGCTCGAGCAGGGCGAACAGCGTCACCGCCTCGGTCGTGCGGTCGGCGCCCTCGACGCACTCGTCGAAGGTCACCCGGGCACGGGCGGCCAGCAGCGCTCGCAGGTGGGCGAGGCGGCGGTCGAGCGACACCGCCGGTCGCGCCATGTGACGGACGTCGAGGGAGGGCGGCGAGCGCAGCAGGTCGCCGAGCGCACGAGCGAGCGCCTCGGGCTCGTAGACCGCCTCCGCTCCTTCGAGCGGCGCGCGGCGCAGCTCGGGCGGGAGCGGCGCCGTGCGGTAGCGGTAGCCGCGCTCGGCGTCGAGCCGCTCGCGCAGATGGGCGGCCGCGCCGCGGTAGCGGGCGTACTCGAGCATGCGGGCGAGCAGCTCCTCGGCGGCGTCGGGCGGTGCCAGTTCGAGCGGCTCGTCTTCCTCCCGGGGGAGCATGAGCCGGGACTTGAGCTCGAGCAGCGCGGCGATCAGGACGAGGAACTCGGTTGTGGCCTCGAGGTCGAGCTCCCCGGTGCGCTCGAGGTGGTCGAGGTAGGCGAGCACGACCTCGGCCAGGTCCAGCTCCAGCAGGTCGATCTCCTCGCGCAGGACGAGGGCGAGCAGGAGGTCGAAGGGGCCGTGGAAGACCTCGAGGTCGAGCTCGAGCGCGGGCAGGGCCACGTACGGAGCCTAGGCGCTGGTGCCGACGGCGAGCGGCGCCCGGCCCGATAGCGACGGCGTCAATGCCGCCCGACGAGGCCCTATGGTCAGCTCGGTGCGGCCGCCGCTCGCTCCCGCTCTCCTCTCCGCGATCGCGCTGGCCGCGACCGCCGCCCTCTCGGGGTGCGGCGCTCAGGAGAGCGCCGAGCGAGCGGACTCACCCACGCTCGTCGCCGCGCTCGGCGACTCGATCACCGCCGGCTCGCCGCTGTGGGACCCGGACCCGGGAGTCCGAGCGAGCCTCGGTCCCTCCGCCGACCCCGAGAGCCAGTTCGAAGTCTGGGCCGAGGCGCGCTCGGGCGGCGCGACGCGCTTTCGCAACTGCGGGGTCTTCGGCGAGCGCACGAGCCAGATCGCCGCGCGGCTCGACGACTGCGCGCGCGAGGCCGACGTGCTCCTCGTGCAGGCCGGCATCAACGACATCGCCCAGTTTCGCCGCGTTCGGACCGCGGCCGAGAACCTGCGGGGAATGGTCCGCCGCGGCCGCGCCCTCGGCCTGCGCGTGCTGATCGCCGAGGTGCTTCCGTGGAACAACGGCTACCCCGTCGCCTCGGTCCGCATCGCCCGCCTCAACCGCGCGATCGCCGCCATCGCGCGCGAGGAGGGCGCCGAGCTCCTCCCCTTCTACTCGACGCTCGAGGACCGCAGGCGCCCGGGTCGCATGAGGCGCGAGTGGACGATCGACGGCGATCACCCTTCGGTCGAGGGGTATCGGCGGCTAGGAGAGCTCATCGCCGAGCGTCTGGCGCGCTGAGCCGCGCTGACGCGGCGGCCCGACGCCCATCTGCTCGCGCACGTCGGCGAGCGTCTCGCCGGCGATCGACCGCGCTCGCTCGGCGCCCTCGGCGAGCACGGCTTCGAGCGCGGCCTCGTCGGCACGTAGCTCGGCGTAGCGCCCGCGGACGGGGGTCAGGTAGTCGACGACGGCATCGGCCACGGCTTGCTTGAAGCGCCCGTAGCCCGCCCCGTCGAACTCGAGCTCGACGTCGGCCGACTCGGTCTCGCGGATCACCGCCATGACCTCGATCAGATTCGAGATCCCCGGCTTCTGGGGTGAGCGGATTATGTCGCTCCCCGAGTCGGTGACCGCGCTCTTGAGCTTCTTGGCGATCGCCGGCGGCTCGTCGAGCACATAGATGGTCCCCTGCTCGGTCGAGCCCGTGGTCGACATCTTGCGCTCGGGCTCCTGGAGGTCCATTATCCGGGCGCCGACCTCGGGGATGCGGTGGCGAGGAACGATGAGCGTCTCCCCGAAGCGCTCGTTGAACCGCAAAGCGATGTCGCGCATGAGCTCGACGTGCTGGCGCTGGTCGGCCCCTACCGGAACCTCCTCGGCGCGGTAGGCGAGCACGTCGGCGGCCTGGAGCACCGGGTAGAAGAGCAGGCCGGCGGAGACGAGCTCGCGCTGGCGCGCCGACTTCTCCTTGAACTGGTGCATGCGGTTGAGGTCGCCGTGTGCGGTGACGGCGCACAGCAGCCAGCACAGCTCCGGGTGCTCGGCCACGTCGCTCTGGCGAAAGAGGATGCAGCGCGCGGGATCGAGGCCGGCGGCGAGCAGCATGGCCGCCGTGTCGAGAACCGACCGCCGCAGGGCGGCGGCGTCGTAGGGCACGGTTGTCGCGTGCAGGTCGACGATGCAGAGGATGGCCTCGCCGCGCTCCTGGGCCTCGACGTACTGGCGGATCGCCCCGATGTAGTTGCCGAGGTGCTTGCGCCCGGTGGGCTGGATGCCGGAGAAGATTCGCACGGCGTCAGGCTCGGTAGGGGGGCGAAAGAGCGGGAAGCATGGGGAAGCGGCGCAGTCGCGCGACCACCGAAGCCAGGCTATCCGCAGTGGGCCGGGCGCCCACGCGAACGACCAGCTGCGTACTTCTACCCGGGAGGACGCGCGCGCTCCGCGACGAATACGGCGACGGTGACGCTTCGTGGGGCCATCGCTCGGCGGTCTCGACGCGGAAGGTCGGCGGCCGCTACGGCTACCGCATCCACGCCACCGTCGGCACTCGGACCGGCCTTCCGGTGGCTTGGACGCTCGCAACGGCCAAGGAGAACGAGTCGGCCCTCCCGCGCTGCTGATCGACGCCTCGCTCGGACGCGGCCTGGCTAGGCTTTAGCCGGACCCGCCTAGTCCTCCCAGTCCGGCGCGAACGCCGGGTCGATCAGCCGCTCGCCGCGCTCGAGGCCGTCGATCCGCCGCCGTTCGTCGTCGCTCAGGTTGAGCTCGAGCGCGTCGAAGTTCGACTCGATCCGCTCCGCCGAGGTCGCCTTGGGGATCGCGGCGACGTGGTCCTGCTCGATCAGCCACCGCAGCGCGACCTGGGCGGCGGTGGCGCCGTGGGCCTCGGCGATCTCCACGAGCGTAGAGTCGGATGCGACCTCGCCCTGGGCGAGCGGCGCATACGCGGTGAGCAGGAAGTCATGCTCGACCGCAAGCCCGCGCAGCGTCTCCTGCCCGAGGAAGGGGTGGTACTCGACCTGGTTGGAGAAGATCCTCGCGTGCTGCATGGCCTCCTCGAGGCGCGAGCGTGGGAAGTTGCTGACGCCGACGTGGTGCACCTTGCCGGCGTCCTGGAGCTCGCGCATCGCCTCCAGGGTCTCGCCCACGGGGACCTCGTCGTCGGGCCAGTGGATGAGCAGCAGATCGACGTACTCGGTGCCCAGCTTGCGCAGGCTCTCCTCGGTCGACCGGCCCACGCGGTCGCGCGCGACGTTGTCGGGCCGGAGCTTTGTGGTCAGGAAGACGTCCTCTCGGGGGACGTCCGCGGCTTGCATCCCCGCAGCGACGTGGTCCTCGTTGCCGTATGCCTGCGCGGTGTCTAGGTGGCGATAGCCGACCGAGAGCGCGTGCTCGACGCCCCGCTCGCAGTCTTCGCCCTGGAGGCGAAAGGTCCCGTAGCCGAGCGAAGGCACCTCGGCCCCCTGGATCGTGGTGGATTTCTCCATGCCTCCGCCCTGCTCAGACCTTGCCGCTCGTCACCTGCCGCGCATGGTCGGGGTCGCCCGGCGGTTCGTGGTCGACCGGCGGCTGGCGCACCACCGGCCGCCGTGCGGCCCCGGCCTCGTCGAGCCGGCGGACCGGGGTCGTGTAGGGCGCTCCGCGCGCGGTCTCGGGGTCTTCGGCGGCCTCCTCGAGCACCGCCCGGACGGCGTCGACGTAGTCGTCCAGGCGCTCCTTGGGCTCGGTCTCGGTCGGCTCGATCAGCATCGCCTCGTCGACGAGCAGCGGGAAGTAGACGGTCGGCGGGTGGACGCGGTGGTCGAGCAGGCGCTTGGCGATGTCGAGCGTCTTGATCCCGAGATTGCGCTTTGCCCCCGTGCCCGACACCACGAACTCGTGCATGCAGGTGCGGTCGAAGGCGATCGGCAGGTGCTCGGCGATCCCGGGCTGGGCGAGCCGGGCCTTGAGGTAGTTGGCGTTCAACACCGCCGAGTCCGAGGCCTCGCGCAGGCCATCGCCGCCGAGCGAGCATATGTAGGCATAGGAGCGGACGAAGACGCCGAAGTTGCCCTGGAAGCCGCGCAGGCGCCCGATCGACTTGGGACCGACGAAGTCGAGGTCGTAGGCGGGGCCTCGGCCGTTGCCGGGGTCGACCTCGACGACCTGCGGGCGCGGTAGGAAGGGCTCGATCCGCTCGGACACCGCGATCGGCCCGGCGCCGGGCCCACCGCCGCCATGCGGCTGCGAGAAGGTCTTGTGGAGGTTGAAGTGGACGATGTCGAAGCCCATGTCGCCCGGCCGCGAGATGCCCATCACCGCGTTGAGGTTGGCGCCGTCGTAGTACAGGGTGGCCCCGGCGTCGTGGACGATCCCCGCGATCTCCGAGATGTTGCGGTCGAAGAGCCCGAGCGTGTTGGGGTTGGTGAGCATGAGGCACGCCGTCTCGCCGTCGGCCTTGGCGCGCAGATCGTCGAGGTCGACGCCGCCGTCGGGGGCCGTACCCACCTTGACGACCTCGTACCCGGCCATCCGCACTGTGGCCGGGTTGGTCCCGTGGGCGGTGTCGGGGGTGAGCACCTTGGTGCGCGCCTCGCCGCGCTCGTCGTGGTAGGCGCGCGTGAGCAGCAGGCCGGCGAGCTCCCCGTGGGACCCCGCGCTCGGCTGCAGCGAGACGTGCGGGAGGCCGGCGACCTCGGCGAGCGCCCGCTGCAGGCGCCACATCAACTCGAGGGCGCCCTGGGCGTACTTGGCCTCCTGGGCGGGGTGGAGTCGGGCGTGGCCCGCCAGCGCGGCGACGCGCTCGTTCACCTTCGGGTTGTGCTTCATCGTGCACGAGCCGAGCGGGTAGAAACCCGTATCCAGGTCGAAGTTCTTCTTCGACAGGTTGTTGAAGTGCCTGACGATCTCGGGCTCGGAGACCTCGGGCAGGCCAGGAGGGTCGCCACGGCGCTCGCTCGCGGGGATGAGCTCTTCGAGCGCCGTCTCGGGAACGTCGAGCGGCGGGGGCACGAACGCTCGGCGCCCCGGCTGCGAGCGCTCGTAGATCGTGACCGTGTCCTCGCCGCCGGGGGCGAAGCCCTGGACGAGCCCCTCCGTGTTCTCGCCGGTCACGCCGCGACCCCCTCTCGAACCGCGGCGGCGTGACGAGCCAGCCGATCGATGTCGGCCCGGGTGCGCCGCTCGGTGATCGCGACGAGCAGCCCGTCGGGGTACTCCGGGTAGTCCTGCCCGAGCCGGTAGCCGGGGTTGACGCCGTCGGCGCGCGCCCTCTCCATCAGGCCGTCCAGGTCAGGCACCCGCACCGCGAACTCCCGCACCACCGGCCCCGGGTTGATGGCCTCGAGCCCCAGCGCCTCGCGCGCGTAGTGGGTTCGGCGTGCCATCAGCTCGCCGAGCTCGACGATGCCCCGACGACCGAGCCACGCCAGGTACACCATGCCCGCGAGTGCGTTGAGCGCCTGGGACGTGCAGATGTTGTGGGTCGCCTTCTCGCGGCGGATGTGCTGCTCGCGGGTCTGGAGGGTGAGGACGAAGCCGCGCTTGCCGTCCACGTCGACGGTCTCCCCGGCTATCCGGCCGGGCATCCTGCGCAGGTAGCGCTCGGCGGCCGCATAGAAGCCGAACGAGGGTCCGCCGAAGTCGAGCCGGTTGCCGAGCGTCTGCCCCTCCCCCACGGCGACGTCGACGCCGTACTCGCCGGGCGGCTTGAGGACGCCGAGGGTGAGCGGGTCGACCGCGCAGATGCACAGCGCCCCGGTGCGCTTGGCCGCCTCGACCAGAGGTCCGAGGTCCTCGACCGCGCCCAGAAAGCTCGGCTGCTGGAGGAACACCGCGCTCGTGTCGTCGTCGATCGCGGCGGCGAGGGCCTCGAGGTCGGTGGCCCCGCGCTCGTCGAGGGGCGTCTCCTCGACGCGCGAGCCGAAGCCCCGGGCGTAGGTGGCGAGGGTCTGGCGCGAGTGGGGGTGCACTCCCCGCGAGGCCACGAGCTTGCCGCGTCCGTTCTCGAGCTTGGCGAGGTATCCAGCCGAGGCCACCGAAGACGGTCCCTCGTACAGGGAGGCGTTCGAGACCGCGAGCCCAGTGAGCTCCGAGATCGCGGTCTGGAACTCGAACATCACCTGCAGCCCGCCCTGGGAGATCTCGGGCTGGTAGGGCGTGTACGGGGTGAGGAACTCCGAGCGCTGCGTGATCGAGTCGACGAGCGCCGGGACGTAGTGGTCGTACATGCCGGCCCCGACGAAGGTGACCTCCGCGTCGGCGTGGCGGTTTCGGGCGGCGAGGTCACTCAGGTGCTCGGTGACCTCGAGCTCCGACATGCCCGGCGGCAGCTCGAGATCGCGGTCGAGACGCACCTCGGGCGGAATGTCGGCGAAGAGCTCCTCGAGCGAGGCCGCGCCGATGGCCTCGAGCATGGCCCGGCGGTCGGAGTCGGTGGTGGAGGTGTAGCGGCTCACGGGAGGGGGATCAATTCTCCTGGACCAGCCGCTCGTAGGCGTCGCGATCGAGCAGGGCGTCGCGCTCGCTCGGGTCGCTCAGGCGCACGCGGACCATCCAGCCCTCGCCGTAGGGGTCCTCGTTGACTTGGCCGGGCTCCTCCCCGAGCGCCTCGTTCACCGCGACGATCTCGCCCGAGAGGGGAGCGATCACGTCGGAGACCGCTTTGACCGACTCGACCTCGGCGTAGGGCTCGTCCTTTCGGACCTGGGAGCCGACGTGGGGTGGATCGAAGAAGACGACCTCTCCGAGCGAGTCCTGGGCAAACCAGGTGACGCCGAAGGTGCCCTGCTCGCCGTCGATGCGGGCCCAGTCGTGCTCGGGGTGGTACAGCAGGCCCTCGGGGTAGCTCTGCTCGGCGGCCAACGGTTACTGATCCTCCTTGCGGTAGAGCGGCTTCTCGCGGACCTCGGCCGTGCGTCGACGGCCACGCACGTCGACCTCGATCGGCGTGCCCGGCGTGGCGGCCGACGCGGGAACGTACCCCATTCCGATCCCCTGCTCGAGGCAGGGCGAGAGCGTGCCGCTCGTCACGATCCCGGCGGGTTCTCCGTCGATGAGGATGGGGTTGCCCGGCCGCGGGATGCCGGGGCCCGTGAAGGCGAACGGCACGAGGCGGTCGGGGGGGTCGCCGGCGGCCCGCAGGGCCTCGGCGCCGATGAAGCCCGTGTCGAGCTTGCACGCCCACCCGAGCCCGGCCTCGATCGGGTTGCGGTCCTCCGAGAGGTCGTTGCCGTAGAGGTGGAAGCACGCCTCGAGACGCAGGGTGTCGCGGGCGGCGAGGCCGGCGGGTGTGGCACCGGCCGCGACGAGGGCTTCCCACAGCGCGGGAGCGTACTCGGGCTCGGTGAGCAGCTCGACGCCGTCCTCACCGGTGTAGCCGGTCCCGCACACCAGGCAGTCGACGCCGGCCACGGAGGCGCGGGCGGTCCGCATGCGCGCGGGCGCCTCGCCCGCTTCGAGCAGGTCGGCGAGGAGGGCCCGCGCGGCCGGTCCCTGGAGGGCCAGCATCGCGTAGTCGGATGCGGCGTCACGGACGGTCGCCTCGTAGCCGTCGCCGTGCTCGGCGAGCCACACGTGGTCGCGCTCGTGGTTGGCAGCGTTGGTCACGGTGAGGAAGCGGCCGCCCTCGAGGCGGTAGGTGAAGAGGTCGTCGAGGACGCCGCCGTCGTCGCGGCAGAGGACCGAGTACTGTGCGCCGCCCTCGCGGAGTCGGGTCACGTCGTTCGAGAGCATCCGCTGCAGGAAGGTCTCGGCCTGCGGGCCGCTCGTCTCGACCTGGCCCATGTGCGTTACGTCGAACAGGCCGGCGTGGCGGCGGACCGCGATGTGCTCGGCGCGGATGCCGTCGGCGTACTGGACCGGCATCTCCCAGCCCGCGAACGGAACCAGCTTGGCGCCGGCGGCGGCGTGGCGTTCGTGCAGGGGCGTACGGCGGAGAGTGTCCGTGGCGGCAGCCGACAAAGCCGCCTGACCCTACCAACGCGCCCTTGGAGGCTCCGGGTCAGCTGTCCTTGAGGAAGGGCGGTACGTCGATCTCGTCGTCGTCGATCTCGAGCGAGGAGCGCTGGGCCTGGTCGAACGCCGGGGGGCGCCGCCGGGGCGGCTCCTCGCGCCACGGCGAGCGGGCCTGGGGGCGCTCGGGCTCGGGCGGAAAGATCGGCGTGGCCGCGGACGGCGGCCCGCCCCCGTCGAAGCCGGTCGCGATCACCGTCACCCGCACCTCCTCGTCGAGGTCTTCGTCGATCACCGCCCCGAAGATGATGTTCGAGTTGCGGTCGGAAGCGCTCTGGATGATCTCCGCGGCCTCGTTAACCTCGAACAGCCCGAGGTCACCGCCCCCGGTGATGTTGAGCAGGATGCCCGTGGCGCCCTCGACCGACTGCTCGAGCAGCGGGCTCGAGATCGCGTTGCGCGCGGCCTCGGCCGCCCGGTTCTCCCCCGCGGCCGTGCCGATGCCCATGAGCGCCGAGCCGGCGTCGCGCATGATCGTGCGCACGTCCGCGAAGTCGAGGTTGATCAGGCCCGGTGTCGTGATCAGGTCGGTGATGCCCTGGACGCCCTGGCGCAGGACGTTGTCGGCCTCGCGGAAGGCGTCGAGGATGCTCGTGCGCCGCTCCACGATCGAGAGCAGGCGCTCGTTGGGGATCACGATCAGCGTGTCGACCTGCTCGCGCAGCCGGTCGACCCCTTCCGCCGCCTGGCGGGTGCGTCGCCCGCCCTCGAAGGCGAAGGGCCGCGTGACCACCCCGACGGTGAGCGCCCCGATCTCGTTCTTGGCGACCTCGGCGATGACCGGCGCGGCGCCGGTCCCCGTGCCCCCGCCCTCCCCCGCGGTGATGAAGACCATGTCCGCGCCCTTGAGGGCCTCCTTGAGCTCGTCGCGGCTTTCGCTCGCGGCGCCCTGCCCGACGTCGGGGCTCGCGCCCGCCCCGAGCCCGCGGGTGAGCTGCCCGCCGATCTGGAGCTTGATGTCGGCGTCGGTCATCTGGAGCGCCTGAGCGTCGGTGTTGACCGAGATGAACTCGACGCCCTTGAGGCCGGCGTCGACCATGCGGTTGACGGCGTTCGTACCGCCGCCGCCCACGCCGACGACCTTGATCACGGCCAGATAGCTACCGGTGTCCATCGCGCTCGACTGCCTCAGGTTCGGTCTCACGCGGTCACCTCAATCCGCGAGCGGCGAGTCGAGAGGCTCGACTCGCGGTTGAGCGTCCCGCTGGGCACTATTGCCCTGGTCTGGTGGCACTCTAGAGCTTTTCTCCAGGTTTGCAACAGGCGCACCACCGCGGTGGTGGCGACTCGGCTGAGGTAGAGGCTTAGGGATCTCGATAAGCCTCGACCCTCGCTTGAGGCTCGTCCTCCGCCGGCTCTGTCACCGGCGCGACTCCCCGCGCGGGCAAAGCAGGCGGGCTCGCCGCGGGGAAGCCACCGGCGCTCGGACGGTCCGGCAGGCGCACGTCGATAAAGCGCGCACCGCGGGCCGACCGGGCGGCGAGCACCGCCGCCGCCGCCGACCACTTGCGGTTGAGGTCGGAGAGGGGGCCGAAGCGAAGCTCGGGCCCCTCCCGCAGCTCGACCATCCACCCGTCCCTCCGGCGCTCGACTCGCTCTAGCCAGGCGCCGAGCGGCCCGGGCACGGCCGCGGCGAGCCGCGCGGCGGCGAGCGTGGCCGGGCTCGCCCTCCCGCGCCCGCTCCCCCCCGGGCCCTCGAGGCGCGGAAGCGGGCGATCGAGCGGCTGGCCGCCGAGCAGGGCGCCGTCGGCGGCGACGGGCACGCGCCCGCCGCGCGGGCCCTCCACCAGTCCCACCGGCGGGCGCTCCACGACGCGGATCGCCAGCCGGTTCGGCAGGTCGGCGTCGGCGTCGAGGCTCACCACCGCCGGGTAGCGCCCGGCGACCCTGCGCAGCTCATCCTCGCGGACGTGCAGCGTCGTCATCGTCCTGGCCGCCGCGACCAGCTCGGCCGAAAGCCGTTGCCCGTAGCCCGAGCTCGCCCCCTTCACCTCGACCGCCTCGACGCGGAAGACCGCGAGCTCCCGCACCAGGGCCAGGTGGGTCACGACCAGGACGAGCGCCCCGAAGACGGCCGCGGCGAGCAGGCGCCGGCGACCGGGTGGGGAGGAGTGGCGGGCCGGGCGGGCGAGCCGGCGCTCGGCTCGGTTGGGACCGGGCGCGGGGCGACGCCGTCGCCCGGCCGCGCGGCGACCCGGCCGCTGGCGCGACCGGGTGGCGGCGCTCACGAGAGAGCCTGCTCAGGCTCGCCCCCGGCGTCCCCGAGCAGCTGCACCTCGGCCTCGAGCTCGACCCCGAATCTATCCCTCACCCGGCGGCGCCCCTCGGCCATGAGAGCCAGCACGCTCGCCGTCGTGGCGTCGCCGGTGTTCTCGACGAAGTTCGCGTGCTTGGTGGAGAAGCGGGCGCCGCCGACCTCGAGCCCGCGACACCCGGCGGCATCGAGCAACAGACCGGCGGTCCGCCCCCCCGCGCGCGGATCGTCCGGGTTCTTGAACGTCGAGCCGAAGGTCTTGATCCCCGATGGCTGGGCCTCACGGCGCCGTGCGCGCATGTCGGCGAGCGTGCTCTTGACCGCTTCGGGATCGGCCGGTGCGAGCCGGAAGGACGCCCGGGCCACAACCTCCCCGGGCGTGAGCGCCGATCGCCGGTAGGCGAAGCCGAGCTCCGACGGGGCTCGACGCTCACACCCGGCCGCGCTCACGATCTCCGCCCACTCGAGCACTCGCGACAGGTCGCCGCCGTAGGCGTTGGCGTTCATCCGGATCGCGCCGCCCACCGTCCCCGGGATGTTGACCCCGAACTCGAGCCCGGTGAGGCCCTCGCGGGCGGCGCGCGCGGAGGCCTGGGGCAGGCGTGCGCCACCGCCGCAGCGCAGGCGGTCATCCTCGCGCTCGATCGTCGCGAGCTCGCCCTCCAGCTTCAGCACAAGTCCTCGAAAGCCCGCATCGGCGACGAGCAGGTTCGACCCCGAGCCCATCACTCCTACCGCGACTCCGGCGCGGGCGGCCCAGTCGAGCAGCGACCCGAGCTCCTCGCTGCTCGCCGGGCGGGCGAAGAAGTCGGCGGGGCCGCCGGTGCGCACCGTCGTCAGGCGGGCGAGCGGAAAATCCCGCTCGACGCCGGCTGGCGGAGCAGAGACGCTCACGGGCCGGGGCCGGGGACGCTCGCCGCGGACGCCCCCACCAGGGCGAGGTCCGCGCCGGACGCGCCGCGCCGGCCCTCGTCGGCGAGCGCGTCCGCCAGCCGGTCGACGTCGCCGGCCCCGAGGGTGAGCAGGACGTCGCCGGCGCGCAGCTCCCGGCGCAGGAGCGCCTCGGCGTCGGCCATGCGCGGAGTCCAGTAGACCGCCCGCCCGCCCGCCGCGTCGGCGGTCGCGGCCGCGACGAGCCGCCCCGACACCCCCGGATAGTCCTCGGCGCGCTCCCGGGACGGGTAGATCTCGAGCACGACGACGAGGTCGGCGAGAGCGAGCGCCGCACCGAACTCGCGGGCGAGGTGGCGCGTGCGCGAGTAGAGGTGGGGCTGAAAGCAGGCGACGAGCCGCCGCGCCTCCAGGGTACGGGCGGCCTCGAGCGTGGCTCTTACCTCGGTCGGATGGTGCGCGTAGTCGTCGTAGACCTCGGCGCCCGAAGCGGTTGTTCCGCGCGGCTCGAAGCGCCGCGCCGCCCCGGCGAAGCTTGCGAGGGCCGCGGCCGCCTCGGCGAGCTCGAGGCCGGCCTCGCGGCACGCCGCGAGGGCGGCGAGGGCGTTGAGCACGTTGTGGCGCCCGGGCACGCCGAGCTCGACCGGGACCCCCTCGAGCCGGAAGCGAGCCCCGAGCGGCCGCAGCTCGACTTCCTCGGCGGCCAGGTCGCCCGCGCCGAGCCCGAAGGTCACGGTTCGCCCGCCCGAGGGAAGCTCGAGCGCCAGTCGCTCCCAGACGATCCGCACCGGGGCGAGGGCCGCGAACCGCGCCATCGCGCGTTCGAGCTCGGCGATCGAGCGATAGGTTCCGTGGTGGTCGAGCTCCGCGTTGGTCACCACCGCCACGTCGGGCGCGAGCTTCAGAAACGAGCGATCCGACTCGTCGGCCTCGACGACCATCCACCCGCCCTCGCCCCAGGCGGCGTTGACCCCGCTCGAGCGCAGCTTGCCACCGATCAGATATGCCGGATCGCGCGCGGCCTCGACGAGGGCGTGGGTGGTCATGGCCGCCGTGGTGGTCTTGCCGTGGGTTCCGCTGACCGCGATCGAGCGACCGAGGCCCGCGATCTCGGCCAGGAGGTCGGCACGGTGGAGGATGCGCGCCCCGCTGTCGCGTGCCCCGGCGAGCTCGGGGTTGTCGTCGGCCACCGCGGTCGCCCGGACGACCTCGGCCCCCGCCGGGGCGCCGTCGGGGGAGTGGCCGATGACCGGCTCGATGCCGACCGCTCGCAGACGCGGGAGGTAGCTCGACTCGGCCCGGTCAGAACCCGTGACCTCGGCCCCGAGCACGCGGGCAACGAGGGCGAGCGCGCTCATCCCCGCCCCGCCGATGGCGATGAAGTGCAGTCGCCGTCCGGCGAAGGCGGTAGCGCTCATGGCGAGGGCCAGGCTACCCGAGCGGTCGCCCGGCTCGCGATCGTTCGCGACCTCGGCGCGTCTCCCCCAGGAGGCGGGTTTGAGTCCAAAGCCGCCGGGAACGACGGTCGCAGGGCCGCAAACCGCGAACAAGAGGAGCACCTATGCCCTGGCAAGAGCTCGAGCCGCGTCAGTTCCCCGCCTTCGACAAGGAGCTCGACGGCATCTCCAAGAAGACGATGGACGAGCACTACAAGCTCTACGAGACCTACATCAGCAAGACGAACGAGTGCCGCAAGGCACTCAACGACGTCGACTGGAACGAGGCTGAGGGCAACCAAGTCTACTCCTACACCCGCGGCGTCGCGATCGACTACACCTTCGCGCTGCTCGGGTTCAAGAACCACGAGCTCTACTTCGGCCACCTCGGCGGTGACGGCGGGGAGCCCGACGGCCGCTTCGCGGAGCTCATAGAGCAGGATATGGGCCTCGAGAGCTGGAAGCACGCCGTCCGGGTCCAGGCCATGAACGCCCGCGGCTGGGTCATGGTCGGCTACGACCTAAACGACGGGTCGCTGTTCAACTACGTCATGGACAGCCAGAACCTGTTCGCCGTCTACAACATGATCCCCGTGCTTGCCATCGACGTCTTCGAGCACGCCTACGCGGGCGACTTCGGCGGCTCCTCGGCCGGTCGCCAGGAGTACCTCGAGGCCTTCTTCCGCAACCTCGACTGGCACCACGTGAACCGCCAGCTCGAGCAGGCCGAGCGGGCGGGCCAGGCCGCCAGCGAGCGGGCGCTGACGGAGTAGGCCGAGCTCCCGGGGCGGGGCGCCGCGCCCTCACCGGGCCGGCCGCCCCGTCCTCAGAGCCCGCGTTCGCGGCGCGCATGCCCTCCGCCAAGGGCGTAGGATTGCGCCGCTCATGCCCGCGTTCGAATCCCAGGCCAGTCATGAGCCCGACCATGCGCGCCTCTCGCTGTACGGCGAGCTCGACATCGCGGCCGCCGCGGACTTCGAGGCGGCGCTCGGGGAGCTCGAGCGCGACCGCCCCGAGCGCATCGTGCTCGACTTGCGGGGCCTGACCTTTCTCGACTCGACCGGCCTCCGAGCGCTGCTCGGCGCCGACACCCGTGCCCGGGAAGACGGTCGCCGGCTGACCATCCTGCAGGGGCCGGCTGCGGTGCGGCGCGTGTTCGAGATCACGGGCCTCGAAGGACGGCTCGAGCTGGTGGACGACGAGGCTTCGCTCGCGTCCTAGACGCCGCGGCTAACGCCGACCGCCGGGTCAGCGCACCCGGCGGTAGAGCGTGGCCAGGCGCTTCGGCGGCACGCCGAGCACGTAGAGCCAGCGGATGACGACCCAGGAGACCACCGTCCGCGGCACCCCGAGGCGCCGCCAGCGGCGCGAGGACGTCGTGGCCGGGCCGGGCAGGCGGAGGACGCGTCCGGCGCTGGCGAGCCGGCGCGCGAAGTCGTAGTCGTCCATGACGGCCAGCTCGCGGAACCCGCCGAGGACCTCGAACGTTCTGGCGCGGGCGAAGATCGACGAGTCCCCGTAGAAGTAGCCGAGTCGCCGCTGCAGGGTGTAGACCGCGGTCAGCGTCCGGGCGAAGAGGTCGTCGCCCTCGAACCGGAGCGCGAAGTTGCCGCCCGCCACCTCTTGGTCCCGCCAGGCGCGGGCGAGCGAGGCGTAGGCGTCGGCGGGCAGCCGGCTGTCGGCGTGGACGAACACGAGCATCTCGCCGCGCGCGGCGCGGGCGGCGGCGTTGAGCTGGCGAGCGCGGCCGCGCCCCGGCTCGACCAGGCGCGCGCGCAGCGGATGCCCGCGGACGAGCGAGACGGTGGCGTCGCGCGACCCGCCGTCGCTGACGAGCACCTCCCAGTGACCGGGGAGCGCCGCGAGGTGGTCGAGCAGCGCGGGCAGCGCGCGCTCCTCGTCGAGAGTGGGGACGATGACGCTGACCAGAGGATCGGCGGCCCCGGGTGGATCGCAGCTCACACCGCGCAGGCAAAGGCGGGCGGCAGGCTGCCGTCCGCCTGGCGCAACTCGAGAAAGCGCTCGACGACCAGGCGCTTGGCGTCGGCCAGCGACACCTCACCACGCGCGATCACGAAGTCGGGGCTCGAGCCGGCGTCACCTCCGACCGGATGCCAGTGGGCTCCGTCGGCGGTGATGGTCAGCTCGGGCGCCATCACCCCCTTTGAGACCTCGGCCCCCGCCTCGAGGCCCTCGGCGAAACCCCGGGCCACGAGGGGACGCACCGCGAACTCCGAGCCGGTGACGCCCCGGGCCGCGAGCAGCGCCCGCAGGTCCTCCACCTCGGCGCGGTTATCCGGCGTCTCGGTCAACGCCACCCGCAGGGACAGCCCGAGCTCGCGCGCGTAGTCGATGCCCTCCATCGCCCGGGTCCACGAGCCCTCGCCGCGCCACCGATCGTGGGTCTGCGGGCGGGCGCCGTCGAGCGAGGTCTGGAGCACGAGCCGCGGGCGCCCGCTCAACCGGCGCAGCTCCCGGCCCCGCCGGGCGGTGAACAACATCGCGTTGGTGAGCACGACGGTGTCGAGTCGCTCGCTGGCGTACTCGAGCATGGGAACGATCTCGGGGTGGAGGAGGGGCTCGCCGCCGGTCAGGTAGAGCTCGGTGAAGCCCTCGGCGACCGCCTCGTCGACGAGCGCCCGCACCCGCGCCGAGGAGAGGGTACGCCGGCGCGCGCCCGGCGAGGAGGCGACCACGCAGTAATCGCAGGCGAGGTTGCAGTGGAAGTTCGTATAGAGCCACAACCGCGGCGGGAAGACGGCGGTGCCGAACAGCGAAAGCACCGGCCGTCCGTCGTCCTCGAGGGGCGGAGCGTCGGTGAGACCGGCGATGCCACCTCCGGACTCGGATCCGGGTGGCAGCGCCTCGCGGTAGACGTGGAACCGACCCCGCGCACGCTCGGGCGGCGGCACGGCCTCGAGGCACGTAGTCCACCACCCCGTCTCGACGGTCTCGACGAAGGGCTCGGGCAGGCCGGCCGCCCGCATCGATGCCGCCTGCGCGCGCCAGTCGTAGGCGACGGGAATCAGCTCGGCCTGCGCTCGACCGTCCTCGAGCTCGAGCACCGCGTACCACGTCTCGCGCCGGCCGTCGTTGGCCGGACGCCCGACCGTCCCCACGTTCACCACCAATCGGCCGTCGACCCGACGCTGCCAGGGAATCCCGGTGTGCGAGCAGAGCAGGACCTCGGCGTCGGTGAGGGCCAGCCGCACGCGCAGC
>JAUJNZ010000012.1 GCA_030447905.1 Thermoleophilaceae bacterium | reverse complement strand
GCCAGCCCTCGGCCCCGAGGGGAGAGGGAAGAAGTTCCGGGGCCGTGCGTCCGCCGCTCGACGGCCGGACTCGGTAGGTAGTTGGTCCGCATCGGCGACGCGGCCCGCTCTGCCACCCCGCCTGTGCAACGACCCAGCGGCGTCGAGCCGCGCTCTCGCCGCCTACCTCCGGCGGGTAGGCATTTGAGTTCGGTCAGTTTGGGGCCGGCGCTGTGCGGCGACCGCTGGTCCGCGTCAGGCGTCGCCGGGGGGCGGCGTGCGGACCGAGGATCGCCCCGGATCCCCTAACCGTCTCCTGCCCCCCGCCACCCCGCCCGACCCCCTACCTACCTACCTACCTACCTACCAGCGCGCCTCGGGCCCGGGCCGCGCCGGCGGCGCGTCCGGGGCCTGCGAGGAGCCCCCGTCGGCTCGCGACCCGACGTCGAGCGCGCCGGCGACCTGCTCGAGCACCTGGTTTACCTCGCGCAGGCGCGGGCCGATCGGCTCGGTCTGCTTGTCGATCGCCCGCACGCCGAAGGTGACGAGGCCGAGGGTCTTAGAGACCTGGTGGAGGGTCCCGGCGATCGCGATCAGGTAGCCGGCCAAGACGACGACCAGCAGGGTGACCTCGACCAGGGTCAGGACGATGAGGACGGTGTTCACGGTCGGCTCCTTTCGGCCGGCGGGCGGCGGCGCTCGAGCTCTGCGAGCAGCTCGCCCCCCCGCTGCTTGGTGTTGTCGAGCACGTAGGTGGTCGAGGTGTTCTGGGCCAGGCGGGTGCCCATCGTCCACAGCACCTCGACTGAGTCTTTGACCTTGACCACGGTCTGGCGCAGCGCCTCGAGCAGCGCGGTGACCACGAGCGCCACCACGAGCCCGACGCCGAGGGTGATCCACCACAGCGTCTGGTTTTGGGTGATCGCGAGGATCTCCGGCATCGCTTCCGTCGCGCTCATCGCGGGCTCCCTTCGAGCTGCTCGAGGTCGGGGACCAGCCGGGGCACGGTGGCGGTGAGCTCGCGGGTGCGCTCGAGCTCGTCGACCCCGTCGAGGTTGCGGGTGATCGCCAGGCCGGCGTCGAGGATGTCGAGCGAGTAGCGGCGGATCTCTAACACCGGGCGCAGGACCCGGTTGAACAGGCCGACGACGACCCCCAGGATGACGACCCCGAGCACGAGGCCGACGATGGACAGGATGGCCCCGGCGGTGGAGACGGCGAGCGGGGTCATCGCTCCTGCTCCTCGCGCGTGCGGGCCAGCCCGCGCGCCGCGCGGTCGACGGCCAGGTTGGTCCTAGACAGCTCGAACATCGGCGAGGTGCGCTCGCGCGCGGAGTCGAGCGAGCGGGTTATGTCCTTGGCCTGGCCGACGATCCGCAGGCCGAGGCCGATGATCATGAGCAGCAGGACGGCGGCGATCACGACGACGAGCGCGCCGACCGACCAGCCGACGATCCACCCGATCTGGACGGCCACGGCTATCTGCCTCCGCGCCGGCCCGAGTCCTCGCGGATCGCGCTGCGCGCGTAGCGCTCGAGGGTCTTTGCCTGGGTGAGGTCGACCCCGTGGCGCTGGCGCGCGTGGGCGACGGCCTTGGTTACCACCTCGTCCTCGGTCTGCCCGCTGGCCCGAAAGCCACACCCCACAAGCCCGGCATCGCGGCACGTGAAGGTCTTTGCCATCATCTCCTCCTAAGCTTTGCTAGGCGGTCTGTACCCGCCTCCTGCCGACTATATGTACCATGCATAGAGCAGCTGTGGGTCAGAGCGACCGGATGCGGTCAAAGCGACAGCGAAACGAGGGAGCGAAATGGGCATTCTAGGGTCAAGAGGTCGCAACGGAGCCAACGGAAGCGCCCCCAAGACGCCCGCCCAGAAGCTCCTCGACGTGCTCGGGCCGGTCCCCGATCACTCCATCGACCCCGAGCACGTCGGCGACTTCGGCCTGCCCGCCCGCATCGACATGGAGACGCTGCTCGAGCCCCACGCCAAGGCCGGCCCCGAGTCGCGGATCGGGCCGATCGAGAAAGTGCACGCGTTCTGGTTTGCCGGCATGAGCTGCGACGGCTGCACGGTGGCCGTCTCGGGCGCCGAGAAGCCCTCGCTCGAGGCCCTGCTTCTGGGCGCCCACCCGGGCCTGCCGCGGGTCATCCTCCACCACCCGGTCGTAAACCTCGAGGCCGGCCCCAACTTCCTCAAGGCCCACGAGCGGGCGATCAAGGGCGAGCTCGACGCCCCGTATGTGATCATCCTCGAGGGGTCGATCACCGACGAGATCAAGGCGATGGAGACCGGCGGCTGGTGGGCCGGCCAGGGCGAGATGCCGTGGGGCCCGGGCGGCGCCGAGCGCGCGGTCACCACCAACGAGTGGATCGCCCGCCTGGCCCCCAACGCCGCCGCGTCGCTTGCGATCGGGACGTGTGCGACCTGGGGCGGCATCCCGTCGGCGGAGGGCAACCCCACCGGCGCCATGAGCCTGATGGACTTCCTCGGCTCTCGCTACCGCTCAGCGTTCGGGGTCCCCGTCGTCAACGTCCCCGGCTGTGCGCCGATCGGCGACAACTTCTTCGAGACGGTCGCGGCGATCTGCTACTTCCTGCAGGGCTTTGGCCCGCTGCCCGAGTTCGACGAGCTCGGCCGCCCGGCCTGGCTGTTCGGCGAGACCGTCCACCGCCACTGCGTGCGCGGCGCCTACTACGAGGAGGGCGACTACGCCCACGAGTTCGGCGACAAGGAGTGCCTGGTCGAGGTCGGCTGCTGGGGCCCGGTGGTCAACTGCAACATCACCTCCCGCGGGGCGATCAACCACGTCGGGGGCTGCATGAACGCCGGCGGCGCCTGCATCGGCTGCACGATGCCGGGCTTTCCCGACAAGTTCACGCCCTTCCACAAGACCCCGCCGGGGTCCAAGGTCTCGACGATGGCCTCGCGGATGCTCGGCTCGCTCATCCGGCCGATGCGCGAGTACTCAAACGAGCACCTAAACCGCGAGCCGCGGTGGGACATCCACCACCACACCCCCTCGGGCTTTTCCTCAGAGCGGGAGGAGCCCGGATGGACGCGCGAGATCGGACACCGCTTCTACGACCAGCTGCGCCGCTCCACCGACACCTCAAAGGGCGACACCGAGGTGTGGGGCAGTCGCAGCCAATGGACCGAGGCAAAGAACCCCGCCCTCGACTCCCACCCTTCGGGCACACAGAGACCGCCCGAGGAGCGCCAAGTCGGCGGCCAGGCCCCGAGGTAAGCCATGTGCTTTAAGACCCTTCCCGTAGAGATCGACTCCGCCGGCAACGCGCAGCTGCGCGGGGGCTTTCCCGACCCCTACTCGGTCTCGACCGCCCGCCCCGAGGTCCACATGACCGAGGCCCAGCGCACCGCCCAGATCGAGCGCCTGGTCGAGCGAAACGGCCACGTCAAGGACCTCAACATGGACCCCGTGACCCGGATCGCCGGGGCGATGGCCATGCACATGACCGCCGACCTGCGCGAGGGCCGCTACATCCAGGCCCACTCCCAGGCGCCGCTGTTTCGCGGCTATGAGGTCATCCTCATGGGGCGCGACCCGCGCGATGCCACCTACATCGCCTCGCGGGCGTGTGGGGTCTGCGGGGGCGTGCACGCCCACGCCGCCGCCTACGCGGTCGAGATGGCGCTCGACCTCGCGCCCCCGCCGATGGGCACGATCGTGCGCAACCTCGGCGAGACGGCCGAGATGGGCTACGACAACCCCCTCCACCTCTACCTGCTCGCCGGGCCCGACTACTCAGAGCCCGTGGTCAAGGCCACAAACCCAGAGCTGTGGCCGCTGGCCGAGCGCTGGCGCTGTCCCGGGGAACACCGCCACGGCTTTCGCACGATGGCCGACATCATGACCGCGCTCACCCCGCTGACCGGCGAGCTCTACCAGGAGGGGATCCAGTTCACCCGCCTGTCGCGCGAGATGTTCGTGCTCTTTCACGGCAAGTACCCCCACCCCCAGACGATCATCCCGGGCGGGGTGACCTCGACGGTGACCCTCCAGACCCTGAACGAGTACCACGCCCGCCTCGGCGAGATCTTCGACTACGCCCAGCGGATGATGGCGGTCTGGAACGACATCCCCGAGTTCTTCTACGCGGCCGACGAGCGCTACAAGGAGGTCGGCAGCCTGCCGATGAACTTCGTCGACACGGGCTTTTGGGACCAGCCCGACGCCTACGACGCCTCGTATGCGAACTTCAACCAGTGGGGCGAGCGGCGCTGGTCGACGCCCGGGGCGATGATCGACGGAGAGCTCGTGACCACGCGCATGTCAGACCTCAACATCGGCTGGGAGGAGTTCGTCGAGCACTCCTACTACGAGGAGTGGACCGACGGCAACGGATCGGGCGACGGGATGCGCTATCAGACCGACCCGCTCGGAAACCCCCTGAGCCCCTACCACCCCTGGAACAAGACCACGCTGCCAAAGCCCCAGGAAAAGAGCTTCAAGGACAAGTACAGCTACTCGACGGCCCCGCGCTGGGACCGAAACGTCGTCGAGGCCGGAGCCTACGCGCGGCTGTTTTTGACCGCCAAGGCCCAGAAGATGCCGCCCAACGACTTCATCGAGGCCACCGGCGACGGCATCCGCATGACGATCCCCAAGGGCCGCTCCCCCGAGACCCAGGTGGAGTGGCGGGTCCCCGAGGTCTGGAACGCGTTCGAGCGAAACCGCGGGCGCGCCTACCACTACCTGTTCTCCCAGCTCGTCGGGCTCAACAACCTGCTCGAGGCCTACCGGCTGATGCGCCGCGGAGAGACCAAGGTCGCCCGGCTGAACTCGAGCGAGCTCGACCGCCACGTCCAGAAGGGCGAGGGCATCGGGGCGGGCTTTTGGGGGGCCGGGCGGGGCTGGCTCACCCACCACGCGGTCATCGAGGGGGGCAAGCTCACCAACTACCAGATCTGCACCCCCTCGACGATCAACGCCTCGCCGCGCGACCCCTGGGGCCAGCCCGGCCCCTACGAGCAGGCGGTGATGAACACCCCGATCCTCGAGCAGATGCGCGACCCGAGCGAGTTCACCTCCGTCGACATGCTGCGCGCGCTGCGCAGCTTTGACCCCTGCATGCCGTGCACCACCCACGTCTCCACCGGCCACGGCAAGGTGGTGCGGGAGGTAAACACCTGCTCCTGCGGGGCCGAGTAGCCAAAGCGCCCGCCCGTCGGTGACGGTCCTCGTCGGCGGGGTCTTCCAGCTCTACCAGGGAGACCTAGACCTCGGGCGCATCGCCGCCCAGCGCCTCTCAGAAGCCGACCTCGGCCCAGGCGTCTTGGTCGAGGAGCTCGCCTACGGCGCCGTCGCCGTGGTCCAGCGCCTCGAGGAGCTGCGCCCCAAAGCGCTCGTGCTGGTCGGCGCGGCCGAGCGCGGGCGCGCGCCCGCGACCGTCGAGCGCCGCCGTTATGAGCCCACAGAGCGCGCCGCCCAGGAGGTCCAGGTGGCCGTCGGCGAGGCGGTGGTCGGCTATGTCTCGATCGACCTCCTGCTCGAGGTGGCCGCGGGGCTTGGGGCCCTGCCCAAGCGCACGGTGGCGATCGAGGTAGAGCCCGCAAGCCAAGAGCCCTCAGAGACGCTCTCTGAGCCCGCCCAGGAGGGCCTCGAGCGCGCCTTAGAGCTCGTGGGCGAGGAGGTCCGCCGGGTGCCCGTGCTCGAGCTCTCAGACCAGCTGCGAGAGCTCGTGGGCGCCCAAGCCGGCGAGTCCGGCGCCGAGCGCGCCCTGTGCGCCCTGCTCTCAGAGCTCGAGGCGGTCGATCGCGAGGGCGGCTGGAAGAAGACGTTCTCCCTCCGCGAGCGCCTGCGAGAGGAGATCGCCGCCGGCCACACCCCCGAGGGCATGACCGCGCTCGACTGGGGCCTGTGGTGGACCCTGATCGAAGAGCTCGACCGCCTCCAGGCCCCCGAGGAGCGGATCGCGACCGAGGCCTCGCCCGACGGCGGCCCCGCGCCGGCGGCGGGCTCCTAGGGCCGCGCGAGCCCTGGGGCGGCGACGTCGGTGCTTAATCTCTCCTCGCCTGGGTAGTATCGAGCCATGGCCGACCTGCTTTCCGAAATCCGGGACATGCGCTCAGAGCTCGACGGGGTCGAGGGCTACCTGCGAAAGGACACCGCCGGGCGGGTCAACGACCTGATCGAGCGGGCCAGGCAGGAACGCTCTGAGGACCGCGTGCTGGCGGCCATCGGACCGGCGAGCGAGATGCCCTCCGCCCACCCTCACTCCCCGGCGCTCGATCCCTCGTTCTCAGACGTGCGCGGCGACAGCGCGCGGGCCGAGCTCGCCCAGGTCGAGGCCGCCTGCGAGGACGCCTCCCTGCACGAGCGCGTCCACCGGCTGCGGCGCTCGCTCGAGGGATCCAGCGGGGACCTCCCCAAGCGGGTCAACGACATGTTCGAGGCCCTGATGAAGCTGGCCCGAGAGGAGCTCCCAGACGCCGAGCGCCTCGAGACGGTCCCCGACCCAGACCCCGCGCCGCAGTCGTTCGAGCTCTCAGAGCTCACCTACGGCCAGGCCCAGGCCACGCTCGGGCTGATCGAGTGCGAGCTCGAGCACGCAGGGCGGACTTGACGGGCTAGGGGGCGGGGGGCTTCGGTCGCTCGGCTCGCTCGGGGCGAGGAGGATCAGGAAGGGGAAACCCCAGCCGGGTTGTCGGCGTCCGCCACTTACCCGCGAAACTGTGGAAGCTCGAGGATGACCGAGCTCGGAGGAGGGTGGGGCTCGGCGTCGTCCTCTTCGACCTCGGTGGCCACAAAGCCGGGCAGGTGCTCTCGCAGCGCCTCGTCGATCCCGTCCTGGAGGGTCACCGCCGATGCGGTGCAACCCGAGCACGCCCCCGACAGGCGCAGGCGCACGACGCCGCCGCGGACCTCGAGCACCTCCACCTTCCCGCCGTGGGAGTGGATGTAGGGGCGCACCGACTCGAGCGCGGCGTCGGCCTCAGACCGCTCGTCGACTCCGACCCGGTAGGCGTCGAACATCCAGGCGATGGCGGGGTCTGAGCCGCGCAGGCGCTCGAGGGTCTGGGGGTCGAGGGCCTCGCCGAGGGCGCCGAGGGCGGTCCGGTGGATGAGGTCAAAGCCGTCCATGAGCTCGAACACCCGCGCTCTGGTCGCCTCGTCGAGCTCCTCGACCTCGCCCAGGAGCGCCTCGAGCCGTCTCAGCAGGTCGTCGAAGCCCACTTCGCTCACCAAAAAAGCCGCCGGGTCGCCCCTAGGGCGGGACGACCTCGACCTGGCGATCCCCCAGGTCGCCGCCGAGCAGCCCGACCAGGACGGCCGCAGCGCCCGACACCAGGTGGAGGAAGTTGTCTGAGGCCAGCTTGCCGTCGATCGACAAAAGCGAGCCGAGGTTGCCGGTAAAGCCGAGCACGGCGGCGAGCAGGTAGACGAGGCCGCCGCCGATCAGGACCCCCTGGGTGATGGTGGGCTCGCGCACGAGCGAGACGCCGATCAGGATCGCCCCGACCCCGAGGTGGACGATGTTGTGAAAGCCGTTTAGGTCGAAGGAGAGCATGTCCTCGCGGGTGTCCACCACCCACCCGGAAAAGCCCGTGACGGCAAAGCCGATCAGGCCCACGGCCAAGTAGACGATCCCCACCGCCAGGGCGGCGAACTGGGCGGGATGGCGCAGCGGACTGCTCATCGCCTGACCCTGACCGAGGCGCCCCGCGTCATACCCGGGCCGCCCGGGTTGCCTTCTCGGCCACCGGCGCGAGCCCCGAGCGCAGGTCTGAGAGCGCGGTGTTTACCTCCGCCGCCGCCGGACCGAGGTCGCGCAGGCGCTCCTCGGTGGTCTGGACCCGCACGCTCAGCTGCCCGATGCTGTCGGCGATCGCCCGCAGCTGGCGGGCGAGGATGACCAGGTACACGGCGAGCACGACGACCAGCAAGAGGATCTCGACGACCGTCAGGACGATGTGGACGACCGCGCTCATCGGGAGGAGAGCAGATCGTCGTGGACGCGGATCTCGTCGCGGATGTCGCGCAGGACCGAGGCGGTGGCCCGCAGGTCGCCGGCGGCTGAGCCGTGCTCGATGCGCTCGGCCATCGCGTCGAGGGCCGCCACGCCGAAGCGGATGTCGTTTAGCAGGCGCGAGAGCAGGGCTAACAAGACGACCACCACCCCGACCACGACGGCCCCGACCGCGAGCGCGATCCACCAGAAGGTGGCCTGGCCGGGGTCGAGCATCGTCACCGCCGTCACGATCTCGCCCCCGGAAGCGCTGCTCGGGCCGAGCGCATCGCGTTGAGGACCTCCTGGGCGGCGCTCCTTGTGTCCTCGAGGCGCGCCAGCGGGCTCGTCCCCGCTCTGGCGGCGTCGAAGGCCTCGAGCGCGTCCTCGGTCTGGTCGCTGATGCGCGAGGCATAGGTGAGGATCAGCGCGACCACGATCACGACCACGACGACGACGGCAAAGCCGATGACGAGGCCCGCCCACCAGCCCGTATAGGGGTTCTGGGCGGTGTGCGCGGCTAGCGTCTCGATCGTCAACAACGACAAGTCAGTCACTCCTCCTCGGCGATCCGCAAAGCCCCGGCGTATCTCGAGGCCCCGGGGCCCGTCGACGCGATCGCGGCGTTTTGCGTCCTGGCCGGATCTTACTACGGCCGCGGCCTTGGGCAAGCCACCAGATCACCGCCGGGCGCGAAAGCTCGCGGCGATCCGGTCGAAGTCTGGGGCAAAGCGCTCAAAGCGCCGCTCGGGCAGGGCCTGGAGGACGATCGTGATCAACGTTGAGCCCTGGAACAGAAAGTAGTGGGAGTGGGTCCCGCGCCGGCGCGTCTTTGGATCGCGGAAGGAGTAGAAGTAGAAGTAGCCGGGCAGGCCGCCGAGCTCGATCCGCCGCGCCTCGGCCAAGAGCCTCACCTGCTGCCCGGAGGCGACGATCCGGTCGGTGAGGGCCTCGACGTTCTCGAGGTCTGAGCGCCCGACCGGATACCGAAGCGCGATCGTGCGCACGAGCACCGAGGCGGCCTCGCCTCGGGTGACGAGCAGCTTTACGTCAGAGCGCGGGGTCTCTAGCCGCGCCCAGTCGCTTGGGTAGTCGATCGAAAAGCGCCCCTGCGGCGCCCAAAAGCGCCTAAAGCCCGCAGCGACGGCGGGCGGTCGGGCGGGGGCCGGCGGCGGCGGCGAGGCCAGCGGCGGCCTGAGCTCAGAGCCGACGCGGTCGCCCGTGCTCTGGCCACAGACTGCGCCCCGGGCGACCGCGCCCGCCGCGGCGCCCACGGCGGCGGCGGCGAGCCACCGGGGCCTCTGTCTCAGGGCGAAGGGAAAGAGCCCGCCGGCGCTTTGGTGGTCTCGATCTCCTCGGCCGCTTGGCAGGCCCAAGGCCGCCCGTCCCTTGAGCCGGCTAGCTTCGGGTTTGGGTAAACCGCTGCAGCGAGCGGCGCAGCTGGTCGAGCTCGAGGCTCAAGGTCTCGATGGCGGGGCCCAGCGCCTCTGACCGGGGCCCGACCTGGCCGATCGCCGAGATCACCGCCCGCAGGCGCACGTGGACGCGCTGGAGGATCACGGCGAGCGCGATCAGGTAGGCGGCGAGCACGAGGATCACCACCACCGCCAAGACGATGCTGACGACGGCGACCGCAGACATAAAAGCGACCTAGCGCAGCCCGTCGAGGGCCTGGCCGTAGCCCTCGAGCTCGACGGCGACCTCGCGCACGAGCTCGCGCGTCCTCTGCAGCTGATCGACCCCGCCGAGGTGGGCGACCAGCGAGTCGCCGCTTGCGGCGAGCTCGTCGGCGCCCCGCTTTACGTCGAGGGCCGGCTGGAGCATGCGCGTGAGCAACAGGACGACCACCGGGACGATCACCACCAAGATCACGATGTCGAAGATCCACCACAGGATCATCCCGGGCTCACCTCGCTGCGACCGCCCCGACCGGCTCGATCCGCCCACAGGCCACGGGCATGTCGGGCACGTACTCGGCGCCCTCCCTTCCGTCCAGGTTGGCCGAGCGGCCGCGCAGTACGAGCACCCGGCGCTCGAGCGGCCCGAGCTCGCGGGGGTCGACGTCTACGGTCAGGTCCCAGTCGAGGCGGCCGCTTGGGCCGACGGTGGGGAAGGGCTCGAGCGCCAGCAGGTCGCGCCCGTAGGCGCGCTCTCCCTCCTCGAGGCCCACAAAGCCGTCGGCGTCGGTGTCGTCTGCGGGCACCGGGCAGGCCGCCTCGCGGGCCGAGCCGCCGACGCCGTGGATGTGCTGGGCGTGGATCGAGCGCTCGAGGCCGCGCGCGTCGATGTCGACGGTGAGGTGGTCGTCGGAGAGCGCCATCCTCGCGCTGCCGTCGACGTTCGTGCCGTTTAGGGGCTCTAGGTCTGCGACATAGCGCCGGGGCGCCTCGGCGCGGTCGGCGGCCTCCTCCTGGCCGCAGGCCGAGGCGAGGGCCAGAAGCAAAGCTAGGGGGGCGAGGACAAGGAGGCGTCTCATCTCTTCGACCTGACATCTTCCTACATCTGGCGACGTTTTGCCACCCCGACCCGCGCTGCGGTCGCCCGGGGCCCTGAGAGGAGCCCCCGGGGCGCCCCCCACGCGCTCGCCCAGACCGAAGCCTAAGCGCTTGCCCACCCGCCCCCACAGACCTCCGCTGCGGATCGTCGTCGGCTGTGTCGGAAACGTCCTGCGCGGCGACGACGGCTTTGGGCCCGCGGTCGCCGACCGCCTTACGGCCCTGCCGGTCGGCGTCGAGGTCGTCGAGTCGGGCATCGGGGGGATCGCGCTGCTGCAGGAGCTACTGGCCGGCTGTGACGGCCTGATCGTCGTCGACGCCGTCGACCGCGGGGCGCCGGCGGGCACGGTGTTTGTCATCGAGCCCGAAGTCTCAGACTACGACCTCGTGCCCGACATGCACCTGGCCACCCCCGAGCGCGTCCTCTCGATGGCCAAGGGGCTCGGCTGCCTGCCCGCCCGCGTGGCCCTCGTGGGCTGCCAGCCCACAGACGCCGAGGGCTTTGGCGCGGGATTGTCGGCCGCGGTCGAGGGCGCGCTCGAGGCGGCCGCCGAGCAGGTCCTCAAGGTCGTCGAGGAGTGGCGGGCGCAGGGCTCGGCGCCGGGGCGAGGCGAGCGCTAAGATCGCAGGTATGAAGCTTGCGATCGCCGGCAAGGGCGGCTCGGGCAAGACGTCGATCTCGGGGACGATGGCCCGCGTGCTGGCCCGCACGGGCCACGGGGTCCTCGCCATCGACGGCGACTCGAACCCAAACCTCGCGCTCACGCTCGGCATCCCCGCCGAGCGCATGGGCGAGATGCCCACGCTGTCGCGCGACCTGCTGCGGCGCACCGACGAGGGCGCAGAGCTCGCAAAGACCCTCGACGAGGTGTGCGAGAGCCACTCGGTCACCGGGCCCGACGGCGTGACGCTGCTCGTGATGGCCCACCCCCAGCACGCCGGCAAGGGGTGACTGTGCTCGATGCACGCTACGGTCCGTAGCGTGATCGAGGCCGCGGCCAACGCGCCGCGAGAGGTCTGCATCCTCGACACCGAGGCCTCCCCGAGCACCTGTCGCGGGGGACCGCCCGCTATGCCGACGCGATGCTCTGCGTCGTCGAGCCCTACTACAAGTCGCTTGAGACCGGCCGGCGGATGGCCGCCCTGGGCGAAGACCTCGGCCTCGAGCGGGTGGCGCTCGTGGCCAACAAGATCCGCGACGACCAAGGCTCGCCGCGGTGGGGGAGTTCTGCGACAGAAACGGCCTCGAGATCGCCGGCGTGGTCCCCTTCGACGAGGGCATGCCGAACGCCGAGCGCGCCCAGGCCTCCCCGCTTGACTTCTGCCCCGAGGCGCCGGCGGTCACAGCGATCGCCGCGATCGCCGCAGCGCTGGCGAGCCCCGACGGCGAAGACGGCGCCGCCGGCGCCCACCCAAACGGGGCCCAGACCGCCCCCGCCCGAGGCTAGAGAGGTGGGCGAGCTCGAGGCCCTGCGGGTCCGCGACGAGGTCCTGCAGGCGATGTACTGGATGCGCGCAGAGGGCCTCGACGACGCGCCCTCCGCCGAGGTGCTCGCGCGCTTTTTGGCCGTGCCCCCAGACACCCTCGGGGCCTTCCTCGAGCGCTTCTTAGCCGAGGGCTACCTCGACTCCGAGGCGACCGGCTACTCGCTCACAGACCTCGGGGCAGAGCTCGGAAAGCGCACGTTTGCCGACGAGTTCGCCGGCCTGACCGGCGCCGCCCACGGCGAGTGCGCCGAGGACTGCTGGTGTCACTCCTCGCCCGAGGAGGCCGCGCGCTGCCTCGAGGACCGGGTCGGCCATGTCCACTGACGCCGCCCTGGCCGAGGTCTGCGCCGAGCCGGCCCCGCCCAAGGACTTCCTGCGCCCGTGCCTGCTTTTGCTCTTGCGCGAGCAGCCCGCCCACGGCTACGACCTGCTCGAGCGGATGGAGGCCTTCGGCTTTCGGGCCTCAGACCCCGGCCGCCTCTACCGCGCCCTGCGCGCGCTCGAGCGAGACGGCCTCGTGCACTCGGCCTGGGAGCGATCGGACACAGGACCCGACCGGCGCATCTACCAGCTCACCCGCCCCGGGATGGAGGACCTCCACCGCCGCGTCTTCGCGCTCGCGCGCACGCGCCGGCTGATGGACGCCTTCCTGGGCCGCTACGAGGAGTTCGTGGCGCTCGACCCCGAGCGCGACCGCGAGCCCGAAGCGCGCTGAGCGCCGCGCGCGCGCCTGGCCGTCGTCGGCAAGGGCGGCGTCGGCAAGTCGGTGGTCGCCGGGACGGCGGCGCGCCTTCTGGCTCGCCGCGGCCACCGCGTGCTCTGCCTCGACTCCGACCTGATGCCGGGGCTCGCGCGCAGCCTGGGGCTCGGCGGCGGGGCTGACGTCGCTTCCCCGCTCGGGGACGCGTGAGCCCGCTGCGGGCCCCGAGAGCCGACCGCGACTGGGACGCGGCCGTATACGATCGCGTTGCCGACCCGCAGGAGGCATGGGGACGGGAGGTGCTCGCTCGCCTGCCGCTGAGCGGTGACGAGACCGTGCTCGACGCCGGCTGTGGCAGCGGCCGGGTCACCGAGCTGCTGCTCGAGCGGCTCCCGCACGGCCGAGTGATCGGGGTCGACGCCTCCCCGACGATGATCGAAGCGGCGCGAACGAGGCTCGGGAAGCGCGTCGAGCTCCGCACCGCCGATCTCACGACGCTCGAGCTCGAGGCGCCGGTCGACGCGATCTTTTCGAACGCCGTCTTCCACTGGGTTCCCGATCACAACCGTCTCTTCGAGCGCATTCACGCCGCCCTGTGCCCCGGAGGGCGACTCGCGGCCCAGTGCGGAGCGTGCGGAAACGCAGCGTCGGTTCGGGAGGCGGTGCGAACGACCTATGGCCAGCCTGCCTTCGCCGACGTTTCCCGGCCGCCCACCGACCTGTGGAACTTTGCTACGCCGGATGAGACCGCCGAGCGGCTAAGGGCCGCGGGTTTCTCGGGTATCGGAGTCTGGACGGCGGAGCGCCCAGTCACCCCGTCCGACCCGCGTGCGTTCCTGGCCACCGTGATTCTCGGGCCGCACCTCCAGTACATCCCGGAGGAGCTTCACGCCACGTTCGTCGACGCCGTCCTCGAGCAACTCGGCGACCCGCCGGTCTTCGACTATGTGCGTCTCAACATCGCGGCCATACGACAACGCTGAGCAGTCCCGCTCGCTCACCGTCCTGGCGGCCTTCCTGATCGCGCCGGTGCTGGCGCAGTGGCCATTGGGCCGGCTCCCATCCCGCCGGGGCCACGACATGGCCCAAGACGTCCGTGATCGACGGATTGAGCCGACGGCTCGCTTGCCGGGGTGGTGCCCGCAAGGCGCCCGGCTCGTCGCGGCCCGACTCGCTCGCCGAGCCAAAGTAGACTTATGCGATCAGGCGTCACCCGACAGCGATCTGCCAGGGACGGCGACGTGCTCATCGACTTGCTCCTCGCCGCCGTCGGTGGCAAGGTCACCGACGAGATCCTCTAGCCGGCCGATCGGCTCCATGGGGATGGTGTCGATCGGCGACGTCTTCTGCACCAACCTCTTCGCCCTGACCGAGCACTCGCTCGACTCCGAGCTGCTCCGGATCGCCCGGGTTCTGCGCGTGCAGGCCTCCTCGCTGGGGGTACGGCCGGGGACGGAGAGGACCCCACGGCGACGCTCTGCTCACGCTAGTGGTGCGGCTCGAGAATTTATCGCACCGGCAGCTCGACGAGCGTGAGAGCCAACCGCTCGAGGGCCTTCCCGCCCCGGAGGAGGAGGCTGCATGCCGGATCGGGCGGGCTTGACCGCTGCCATCTCTAAGCCTCGAGTAGTCGCCCTTCCCGGTGACGGCATCGGGCCAGAAGTCACCGCCGCCGCGCTTGAGGTGCTCGCCCGCGTCGGTGACTTCGAGGTCGAGGCGCACCCGATCGGCGGGGCCGCTATCGACGAGCACGGCGTCGCGCTCACCGACGAGACCCTCGAGGGCTGTCGCATCGCCGACGCCATCCTTCTCGGTGCCGTCGGGGGCCCGAAGTGGGACTCCACCGATCCGGCCGCGCCCCGCCCCGAGCAGGGTCTCCTCGGCCTGCGCAAGGGGCTCGGGCTCTACGCCAACCTGCGGCCCGTGCGCCCGAGCCCCGCGCTGCTCGACGCGAGTCCGCTCAGGCGTGAGCGGATCGAGGCCACCGACCTGATGGTGGTTCGCGAGCTAACCGGCGGCATCTACTTCGGCGAGCGGGGGCGGACCGGCGCGGGCGCCGCCTTCGACACCTGTGCCTACTCGGTCCCCGAGATCGAGCGGATCGCCGAGGTCGCTTTCCGATCTGCCCGCCGCCGGGTCACGAGCGTCGACAAGGCGAACGTGCTCGAGACCTCCCGACTGTGGCGGGAGACCGTCGAGCGCTTCGCCGGCGACCGGCGCCGCGCCGCCCGCGGGGAGGGGGCCGACCCCCGCGAGGACGACGTCGAGCTCGAGCACATGCTCGTGGACAACGCGGCGATGCAGCTCATCTCCCGCCCGCACGACTTCGACGTGATCCTCACCGAGAACATGTTCGGCGACATCCTCTCCGACGAGGCGGCGATGCTCACCGGCTCGATCGGCATGCTCCCGAGCGCCTCGCTCGGCGTCACCGACGCCCCCGGCGTGTTCGAGCCCGTGCATGGCTCGGCGCCCGACATCGCGGGGACGGGCCGCGCCAACCCGCTCGCCACGATCGGGTCGGTGGCGATGATGCTCCGGTTCGGGCTCGACCGCCCCGCGGAGGCCGAGGGCGTCGAGCGGGCGATCGACGAAGCCCTCGCCGACGGTCTGCGTACTCCTGACCTCGGCGGGGACGCCACCACCGCCGAGGCCACCGCGGCGGTGATCGAGCGGCTCTAGGTATCAGACGACGACCTAGGCCGTCGACCGCCCGTCTCGCCGGTCCGTAACGGACTCGAGCAGCGAAGGGCCGCCCCCGAGGGGACTCTTCGCCTGCGCCCCTTATCATCCGGCGCAATGAACACCGCCGACCTGATCTGGATGAACGGCGAGTTCGTCCCTTGGGAGGAGGCGAAGGTCCATGTCCTCACCCACACCCTCCACTACGGAACCGGCGTGTTCGAGGGCATTCGCGCCTACGAGACCGAGCGCGGGACCGCGATCTTCCGCCATCAGGAGCACCTCGAGCGCCTCAGGCGCTCGGCTGCCCTGTACTACATGGAGCTGCCCTATCAGCTCGGAAAGCTGCGGAAGGCCACGCATGAGCTGATCGTGCGCAACGAGCTCAAGAGCTGCTACATCCGCCCGCTGGTCTACCGCGGCTACGGACCGATGGGCCTCGACCCGTTGAAGAACCCGGTCGAGGTGTCGATCGCGGTATGGGAGTGGGGGGCCTACCTCGGCGAGGAGGGAAAGCGCCGGGGCATTCGGGCCAAGGTCTCCTCCTGGCGGCGGATCTCCCCCGATTCGCTGATCCCGCACTCGAAGGCCTGCGGCCAGTACCTGAACTCCGTGCTCGCCAAGCTCGAGGTCTCGCACGCCGGCTACGAGGAGGCGATCCTGCTCGACGACCAGGGGCACGTGTGCGAGGGGACGGGGGAGAACGTGTTCGTGGTCAAGGACGGGGTCATCTCGACCCCTCCTCAGACGGCGAGCATCCTCGACGGGATCAGCCGCAAGTCGGTGATCGAGATTGCCCGCGATCTCGGGATCGAGGTCGTCGAGCGCGACGTGGCGCGGGCGGAGCTCACGCTCGCCGACGAGGTCTTCCTGACCGGAACCGCGGCCGAGCTCACGCCGGTGCGCGAGATCGACGACCACCCGATCGGCGGTGGCGAGCGAGGGCCGATCACCCGCGAGGTGCAGGAGGTCTTCGACGACGCGCTCACCGGCCGGGCCGAGCGCTATCACGAGTGGCTCGACCTGGTCGAGGTACCATCGAGGGTGTGATGGGCGCCAGGCGAATTACGGGCACGGCGGCACGCTGACGCTCAGCGTCGCCGCCGACCGTCCGAGACTCGTCCACCCGTACCCCAGAAAGGCGCTCCCCGATGGTCCCGCAGGTCCAGCTCTACGACACCACCCTACGCGACGGCATGCAGGGTGAGGGCATGTCGCTCTCCGCCGAGGAGAAGCTGCGCGTGGCCCACGCCCTCGACGCCCTCGGCGTGCACCTGATCGAGGCGGGCTTCCCGAGCTCGAACCCCAAGGAGGACGAGCTCTTCGAGCTGCTCTCGCGTGAGCGCTTCGAGTACGCCGAGATCGTCGCCTTCGGCATGACCCGCCGGCGCGACGCAAGCGCCGAGGACGACCCGGGCCTGAGGCTGCTCGCCGACTGCTTCGCCCCGGTGTGCACCCTGGTGGGCAAGACCTGGCGCCTCCACCTCGAGAAGGTGACCCGCGTGGATCCCGAGGAGAACCTGCGCATGATCGCCGAATCGGTGGCGTTCCTGCGGGCGCGGGGAAAGCGGGTGATCTATGACGCCGAGCACTTCTTCGACGGTTTTCGCGACGACGCCGCCTACGCGCTGCGGTGCCTGCGCGCCGCCGCCGGAGCAGGGGCAGAGAACCTGACCCTGTGCGACACGAACGGCTCTTCGCTGCCGACCCAGGTCGCCGAGGCGACGGGGGCGGTGGCGGGCGGGCTCGGCGGGAGCGCCAACGGTGGGCCCTCGCTCGGCATCCACACCCACGACGACGCGGGCTGCGGGGTGGCCAACGCACTGGCCGCCGTCGAGCGGGGCGCGCGCCTGGTCCAGGGGACGATGAACGGCTACGGAGAGCGCTGCGGCAACGCCAATCTGGTCACGATCCTTCCGACGCTCCAGCTCAAGCTCGGCCTGAGCTGCGTCGAGCCCGAGCGGCTGGCCCGCCTGACCGAGACCGCGCATCTGGTCGACGAGATCTGCAACGTCGCGCCGAATCCCGACCAGCCCTACGTGGGCCGCAACGCCTTCGCCCACAAGGGCGGGATGCACGTGGCCGGAGTGGCGCGCGACGCGCGCACCTTCGAGCACGTCGAGCCCGCGGACGTGGGCAACGACCGCGCGCTGCTCGTCTCCGAGCTGTCGGGGAAGGGGACGGTCCACGCGCGCGCCGAGCAGTCCGGCGTCGCGCTCGCCGATGACGCCGCGGCGCGCGTGATCGAGCGCGTCAAGGCCCTCGAGTCGACGGGCTACCAGTTCGAGGCCGCGGACGGCTCGTTCGACCTCCTGATCCGGCGCGAGACCGGCGACTACGAGCCGCTGTTTCGGCTCGAGTCCTTCCGGGTGATCGTCGAGAAGCGCGAGTCGGGCCGGGTCGAGACCGAGGCGACGATCAAGATCTGGGTCGACGGCGAGCGCCACGTACGTACCGCGGAGGGCAACGGCCCCGTCCACGCGCTCGACCGGGCGCTACGGGGCGCCATCGGGGCGACCTACCCGCACCTGCGCGACCTCGAGCTCGTCAACTTCAAGGTTCGCATCCTCGACGAGGCCAAGGGCACCGGCGCGGTCACTCGCGTCCTGCTCGATACGAGCGACGGGGTGGACACGTGGGGAGCGATCGGAGTGTCCGAGAACGTGATCGAGGCGAGCTGGGAGGCACTGGTCGACTCGCTCGAGGCCGGGATGCTGTCGGGACGGGCGGAGGGAGCGCTCGCCGGCGGAGCGAGCGAGGGCGCCGCGGCCTCAAGGCGGTGACCGCACCGGCGCGACCGGCCGCCGAGGGGGACGGCGCGCCGATCCCGCTCGCACGCCCGGTCGTCGGCGAGCGCGAGGAGGAGCTCGTGCTCACGACGCTGCGCTCGGGCCAGCTCTCGCTCGGTCCGCTTCTCGGCGACTTCGAGCGGGCCTTCGCCGATCGGCTCGGCGTCGGGCACGCCTCCGCGGTCTCGAGCGGGACGGCCGGGCTGCACCTCGCCCTGCGCGCCGCGGGCGTCGAGGCCGGCGACGAGGTGATTACCACGCCGCTCTCCTTTGTGGCCTCGGCCAACGCGATCGTCTACGAGGGAGCCCGGCCGGTGTTCTGCGACATCGATCGCCGCACGCTCAACCTCGACCCCGGCGCTGTGGGGGCGGCGATCGGTCCGCGCACCCGCGGCCTTCTGCCGGTGCACATCTTCGGCTACCCCGCCGACCTCCCGGCCTTCGAGCGCCTCGCGCGTGGCCACGATCTGTTCGTCGTCGAAGACGCCTGTGAGGCGCTCGGGGCCCACCACGCCGACGGACCCCCGGTCGGCGCCCGGGGCAACCTCGCGGTTTTCGGCTTCTACCCGAACAAGCAGCTCACCACCGGGGAGGGCGGCATGGTGGTCTGTCCGGACGGCGCCGCCAAGGCCCGGATCGACAGCGAGCGAAACCAGGGCCGCGCGCCCGACATGAGCTGGCTCGACCACGACCGCCTCGGCTACAACTACCGGCTCTCGGAGCTCGCATGCGCGCTCGGTCTCGCGCAGCTCGAACGCCTCGACGAGCTCCTCGCCGCCCGGCGCAGCCTCGCTGCCGGCTACGCCGAGCGGCTTTCGGCCCCCGATCGCCCGGCAGCCCTCGACGGGCTCGAGCTGCCGTGCCCTGACGCCGGAGGGGACCGCCGCAGTCCGTTCGCCTACGTGGTCCAGGTCCCGGCCGGCGCGGACCGCGACGCCGCCATCGCCGCGCTACGCGCGCGCGGAATCGACTCGAAGCCCTACTTGCCCGCTATCCACCTCATGAGCTTCTACCGTGAGCGCTTCGGGCACCTCGAGGGTGAGCTCCCGGTGTGCGAGGACGTGGCGCGGCGCTCCCTCGCGCTGCCCTTCTTCCCCGGCCTCAGCGACACCGAGACCGACCGCGTCTGCACCGCCCTCGCCGAGGCGCTGGCGGTTTGCTCAGCCTGAGCTCCGGGACAGGTCGCTGACGAGGCAGACGTAACCCTCGCCCAGGCCGGGCTCGAGCGGCGGGAACGTGTCGGTCTCCCGGAAGCCGGCGGATCGGTAGAGGGCGCGGGCGGCGGAGTTCTCGAGCTCGGTCTCGAGGGCGACGTGGGTGCAGCCCCGCTCCCGGGCCTCGGCGGCCGCGCGCTCGAGTAACGCCCGGGCGACGCCCCGGCGCCTGAAGTCGGGAGCGGTGGCGAGCGAGTCGACGTACAGGGCGTTCGAGGGAGGCGCCGGTCGGAGGCTCTGGAACATCCGTAACGCTCGCGGCCACCGCCACGGCGGGAGCCGGGCCAGGGAGAGCACCAGGTAGCGGCGCGCGCGCGGGGCGCCCTCGACGACGGGAAAAGCGGCCAGCGCGCCGGCCACCTGACCGTCGAGCTCGGCGACGGTCACGACCTCGGCGCTCGCGGTGTTGCCGGATCGGCGGTAGGCCGCGGTCAGGAGCGAGCGCGCCGCCTCCGAGGAGCCGGCGAAGCGCGGGTAGACCTCGCCTCCGCTCGCGAGCAGAAGCTCCACGGCGTCCTGTTCGTCCCCGGGTCGCGCGGGCCGGACCAGGGGAGAGTTTTCGTCGCTGCCCACGGCATCCATGCTAAGCGCGGAATGCGTTCCGACGGACCGGCTTGGACCGTAGACTCCCCGCGCATGTCTCGCTTCGCCGAGCCCCAGGACCCCGTCTTCAGCGCCCTCAACGCGTCGATCTCCTTCGACATCCGGCTCGCTCCGTACGACCTCGCCCAGTCTCTCGCACACGCCCGCATGCTCGCGCGCTGCGGGATCATCGCCGGCGAGGAGGCCGCCGAGCTCGAGCGCGGCCTCGAGGCCGTCGGCGAGGAGCTCGATGCCGGTCGCTTCGCGGTCCGGCCCGACGACGAGGACGTGCACATGGCGATCGAGCGGCGCCTGACCGAGATCGCCGGGCCGGTCGGTGGCAAGCTCCACACCGCTCGCTCGCGCAACGATCAGGTGGCGACGGACGTCGCGATGTTCACGCGCGACCGCGCGCGGGCGGCGGGCGGCCTCCTCGTTGGGCTCATGAACACGCTCGCCGACCTCGCCGAGGGCCACCTCGACTGGGCGATGCCCGCGTACACCCACCTCCAGCGCGCGCAGCCGGTCTATCTCTCCCATCACCTCCTGGCCTGGCTGTGGAAGCTAAACCGCGACCGGCGTCGCTTCGGCTTCTGCCTCGAGGCGACGTCCGAGCTGCCGCTCGGATCCGGGGCGCTCGCCGGGGTCAACTTCGTCACCGACCGCCGCTGCCTGGCCTCGGAGCTCGGCTTCGACCGCCCCGCCGAGAACTCGATCGACGCCGTCTCGAGCCGCGACTTCGTGCTCGATTATCTCTCCGCTGCCGCCACCTGCGCCACCCATCTATCGCAGCTCGGCTCAGAGCTCGTGCTGTGGTCGAGCGAGGAGTTCGGGTTCTGCGAGCTCGCCGACGCCTTCGCCTCGGGATCGAGCATCATGCCCCAGAAGAAGAACCCCGACGCCGCCGAGCTCCTGCGGGCCAAGGCCCCGCGGATCGCCGGCCACCTCGTCGCCCTCCACGGCGCCCTCCATGGCCTCCCGCTGACCTACAACAAGGACCTCCAAGAGGACAAGGAGCATCTCTTCGATGCCGCCGACACGCTCGAGCTGTGCCTCGCCGCCGCCGACGGCATGCTGCGCGGCGCGCGCTTTCGGCGTGAGCGGCTCGCCGCCGCCGCCTCGGACGAGCTGCTGGCCGCGACCGACCTCGCCGACCTGCTCGTCCGACGCGGCGTGCCGTTCCGCGAGTCGCACGGGGTCGTCGCCGGGCTCGTGCGGACCGCCCTCGAGCGCGGGGTCGCCCTCTCGCAGCTCGGCGAGGAAGATCTGAGAACTCTCGCGCCCGCGCTCGCGCCGAGCGATATCGCCGAAGTGCTCCGGGCGGGGACTCCGCTCGAGTCGAAGGTCTCCGAGGGAGGGACGGCGCTCGTCCGCGTGCGCGAGCAGCTCGAGCGCGCGCGAGCCGAGCTCGAGGCCACGGACGGTGAGTAGGCGCTCGAGCCCCGCCGGCGTGCCGACCGCCGCCGCCGAGTCGCCCACCCGCGATCCTCGAGGAACTCCCTTCTACGCGCGCTCGGTGCACGTGGTCGCCCGCAACCTCGTGGGCTGCCTGCTGCGCCACGGACACACCGCCGGGCGCATCGTCGAGACCGAGGCCTACCACGAGTCGGAGGCCGCCTGCCACGCCTTCATCGGCGAGACCGAGCGCACTCGACCCCTGCTCGGTCCCCCCGGCGTCGCCTACGTCTACCGCTCCTACGGCATCCACGCCCTGCTGAACGCGGTGGCGGAGCCCGAGGGGGTGGGGGCGGCGGTCCTGGTCCGTGCTCTCGAGCCGCTCGAGGGTCTCGAGCTCATGCGGGCGCGCCGCGGGCTCGAGCACCCCGAGCAGCTCTGCTCGGGGCCGGGAAAGCTCACTCAGGCGCTCGGGATCGGCCTCGATCTCAACCGCACGGTGCTCACCCGCGGCCCGATCGCGATCCTCCCGCCCCCAATGGAATCCGAGCCGCCGCGGCTGGCCGCCGGGCGCCGAATCGGCATCACCAAGGCGGTCGAGCTCGAGTGGCGCTTCTGCGATGCGCACAGCCCGCACGTCTCGCGTCCCTGGCCGCCCGCCATGCGCGGCGCCCGGGGACTAACGGCTCAGTAACCGTCCGAGGAGTCCTCCGAGTCGGTCGAGTCGGTAGCGGCGCCCACCGAGTCCTCGGACTCCTCCGAAGCCGACCCGGAGTAATCCGACGACTGTTGCTCTCCATAGTCGCTCTCCGTTCCCGCCGGAGATTCCGTACCCGAGGCCGCCTCGGTGCCGGTCGACTGCGTCTCGAGACCCGGCGCGGCAGGCGCCTCCGGCACGACGGGCCGCGGATTGCGCTCCTGGTCGAGCCGATCGACGGCGAGCATGAAGTCCCGCCAGATCTGGGCCGGGTAGGTACCACCGGCGACCGGCTGGCCGTTGAACTCGGTCTTCATGGGGCGGATGCGGTCAGGATGGCCCACCCAGACTGCGATCGTATAGCGGTCGTTGAAGCCGACGAACCAGGCGTCGCCGTAGTTCTCGGTGGTTCCCGTCTTCCCCGCCACGAACTCGCCGGTGCCCGGATCGGCCGCCGCCCCGGTGCCCGACGTGATCACCCCGCGCAAGAGCTCGCGAGCCTCCTCGCCGGTGTCACGCGAGAAGGCGCGCCGCTCGCGACTGCGGTTGCGGTCGCTCGTGCCTCCGCCCTTGACCGACTCGATCGCCACCGGTCCCATGTCCGAGGCGGCAAGCGTGCCCGACCGCCGCCGGCCGCGGTTGGCGATCGTCGAGTAGGCGTAGGCGAGCTCGAGTGGCGTGACACCCTGCTCGAGGCCGCCGAGGGTCATCGCCGCGTTCGTCGACAGCGGAGTGCTGATCCCCATAGCCCGGGCCGTGCGGGCGATGTTCTTGGTCCCGACCTCGAGCCCGAGCTCGGCGAAGACGGAGTTGTCAGACTCGGCCGTGGCACCGCGCAGGCTGGTCACCCCCGAGTACTTGTCCTCGTAGTTGTTCACCTCGAACTTACCGCCGTCCCCGGTGTCGAGGAACTTCTTCTGCGAGGCGTAGGTCCGGTCGGGGCTGATCCCCTGCTCGAGCGCCGTCACGAGCGTGAACGGCTTGAGCGCCGAGCCCGGCTGGCGCTGTCCGTTGGTGGCGACGTTGAACGGCTCCTCGACGAAGTTGTCGCCACCGACCATGGCCTTCACCGCCCCGGTCTTGTTCTCGATGGCCACGAGCGAGGCGGTGGGTCCTCCATCGGGCATTCGGCTCGCGACCGACTCCTCCGCGCGCCGCTGGAGGTCGGCGTCGAGGGTGGTCTGGACCTTGAGCCCGCCGCCGAACACCTTGCCGGCGCCGTAGCGCTCGACGAGCTGCTGGGTCACCCACGTCGAGAAGTAGGGAACCTCGGAGTCGGGCTTGGGCGGATCGATGTCGCCCTCCGCGGGGACGGCCTCGTCGATGCTCTCGCGGTATTCCGCGCGGGTGATCATGTCCTGCTCGAGCATCCGCGCAAGCACGACGTTGCGGCGCTGGCGCGCGGCCTTCGGGCTCTGGATCGGGTCGTAGGCGTACGGCGAGGCGATTACTCCCGCCAGCAGGGCGGCCTCGTGGGGCTCGACCTCCGCGGCGGCGCTCTCGTTGCGGGTCACCCCGCCGCGGCTCTTGCCGAAGTACGTCCGAACCGCCGACTCGATGCCGTAGGCGCCGTTGCCGAAGTAGACCGTGTTGAGGTACTGGGTCAGGACCTTCCGCTTGGACCACTGCCGCTCGAGGTGGTAGGCGAGCGCGGCCTCGCGCAGCTTCTGGAAGATGGTGCGCTGCTCCTGGGCGACGAGCGCGTTCTTGACGAACTGCTGGGTGATCGTCGAGGCCCCCTGGACCGCCTCCCCCCGCTTGACGTCGGCCCAGAGGGCGCGGGCGATCCCACGGGCGTCGATGCCATCGTGCTCGAAGAAGCGGCGGTCTTCGATGGCGATGACCGCGTTCTCGATCATGGGGGAGACGTCGCCCTCGCCCCGGAGGATCCGGTTCTTGTTGCCGGTGAGCTTGGCGACCTGACGCTTGCCGGCAAACAGCGAGGAGTTCTGGGCGGCGCGGAACTCGGCCTGGTTGTCGAGCCGGGGCAGCTCGCTGGCCACGGCCATCATCATCCCGAACACCGTGGAGATCATCCCCAGGACGCCGAGCCCGGCGAGGACGAGACCGACGCGGACCCACCGCAGCCGCGTGGCTCGGCGCACGTTTCCGCGGCGCCCGCGACGACCTCCGGTGGGCGGGTCCGAGCCCGGCGGCTGGCCACCCCCGCCTCGCCCGCCGGAGGGCCGCCCGTCGCCGTCAGCGACCTGCGGGCCCGACGGGGGGCCGGGCTCCGGCCGGGTCATCGGCTCCTCGCGCAGGGCGACGACCTCCGCGCCGCCCGATGCGGGAGCTGCGGTCACCTCGAGCTGGAGCTCGGCGAGGCGGCCGCGCAGCGCGCGCTCGCGGCGGGCGCGGCCGCCGCTGGCTCGTTCGGCCGTCGGGGCGGTCGCGCGCGCGGCGCCGCCGCCGGTGTCGGCCCCTGCGCGACGAGACCGGCCGGGGTCGGCGGAAGCGGACGGTTGCGTGACCCGCCCGGCCTCGGCACGGGAGGCGCGTTGCGGTCGTCGCGCGACGGCTTGGACATCCTCGGCAGTCGCCTCCGTCCCATCGGCCGCCCGAGAGCGTGGCCGGGCACGCTCGACGGTCTCCCACTCCCAGGTCTCTCGGGTGCTTCGCACGGAGGGCGGAGGGGTGTCGTGACCGTTCGAGCCGCCATCGCGGGCCGGGGGCGCCTCGTCGGGCTCGCCGGCGCGCGGAGGTGGCGGGGCGCCTCCCGGCGAGCGCGGGAACGCGCGTCGAGACGTGGTAGCGGGCGGGGAGTCGGGCATTGGGCTTGGGGCCACGTGACCGTGGTCCGAGCGCCTGGCGGGAGACTGCTTACTCACCGCCGGGCCCTGCGCGGGGGAGTCTCGGTGCCCTCCCCGCGAGAAGGGCGGCAGTCTAGCATTGCCCTCATGACGGAATCTTCCTCCCGGCATGCCGAGTTCCTGCTTCGCAACGCCGTCGAGTCGCTGCCGGAGGGGGAGCTCGCGCGCAGGCTCGCGCTCGGGCGCCCGTTGCGGGTCAAGCTCGGGATCGATCCCACCGCGCCCGATGTGCACCTCGGCCATACCGTCGTCCTTCAGAAGCTGCGCGAGTTCCAGGACCTCGGGCACACCGTCGTGCTCATCGTCGGCGACTACACGGCCCGCGTCGGCGATCCGAGCGGGCGCTCGGCAACGCGCCCCCAGCTCGAGCCCGCCGAGATCGACCGCAACGCCGAGACCTACCGGCGCCAGGCCCTCAAGGTCCTCGATCCCGAGCTCACCGAGCTGCGCCACAACGGCAAGTGGCTCGACATGCCGATGGACGGCCTGTTCCGCCTCGTCCGCACGGCCACCGTCGGCCAGCTCCTCAAGCGTGACGACTTCGCCAAGCGGTACGAGGCCGGCGATCCGATCTCGGTCCTCGAACTGCTCTACCCGCTCCTGCAGGGCTTTGACTCGGTGGCCGTGGGCGCCGACGTCGAGCTCGGAGGCACCGACCAGAAGTTCAACCTGCTGCTCGGGCGCGACATCCAGGCCGCCTACGGGATGACGCCGCAGGCCATCCTGACCATGCCGATCCTTCCGGGGATCGACGGAGTCCGCCGCATGTCGAAGTCGTTCGGCAACTACGTCGGCGTGACCGAGCCCCCGGAGGAGGTCTTCGGGAAGCTGATGCGCGTGCCCGATGAGGCGATGGCGCTGTACTACGGGCTCCTGCTCGGGCATCCGCCCGATCCCGGCCTCTCGGCGGTGGCCCAAAAGCGGGCACTGGCGCGCGAGCTGACCGCTCGCTTCCACGCCGCCGAGGCTGCCGAGACGGCCGAGGCTCGATTCGACCAGTTGCACGTGGAGCGCGGGATGCCGACCGAGATCGAGGAGGTCGGGCTCCCCGAGCAGGACCCCGTTCACCTTCCCGCGCTGATCGGTGACCAGTTCGACGTCTCGCGGGGACACGCCCGGCGCCTGCTCGCCCAGGGCGGCGTCCGTCTCGACGGAACGCCGCTCTCCCCGGAGGAGCTCGACCTCCCGGCCGCGCGACTCCAGGGAGCGGTGCTGCAGGTCGGAAGGCGTCGCTTCAAGCGCTTTCGGGCGGCGGCGGACCCGGGCCTGGCGGGCGGATCGGGGTGGCCCGACGCCGACGCGGAGTCCACCGGCGCGCAGGGCGTCCGCGCGAGCGACCTGGAGACCACTGGGGTTGACGGAACCGCCGGCCGCGCGCTATTCTAGGCGGTCCACCGCAAGGCCCCAGGGGTCGACGCGGGGCGACGGCCTGGGCGGAGTCCCCGCCCCGAGGAGGCGCGCGGTCTTTGAAAACTCAGCAGCGTGTGCGACCGACGCTCGAGAGAGCACGGTCGCGCTCAGGTTCGAAGCCGTGACCCACCAGCCAGCTGGGGTCACGGTCAACAAGAAGTCAGACCCGTCGAGTCCGGGCCGGCCACGGTGTACTCGGTCGGCCACAGCGGACTGACAGCTTTCCATCAAGACCGTGAGACGGCGCCTCAGGGTGCCGGACCAACAAGCAGGTCTTTTACGGAGAGTTTGATCCTGGCTCAGGACGAACGCTGGCGGCGTGCTTAACACATGCAAGTGGAGCGACGAACCGGGCTTCGGCCCGGGGCAAAGCCGCGAACGGGTGAGTAACACGTGGGTAACCTGCCCCGATGACCGGGACAACCCGAGGAAACTCGGGCTAATACCGGATGTGCTCGGGCCGCACGAGTGGCGCGAGTAAAGGTAGCTTCGGCCTCCGCATTGGGATGGGCCCGCGGCGCATTAGCTTGTTGGTGGGGTAACGGCCCACCAAGGCGACGATGCGTAGCTGGTCTGAGAGGACGATCAGCCACACTGGGACTGAGACACGGCCCAGACTCCTACGGGAGGCAGCAGTGGGGAATCTTGCGCAATGCGCGAAAGCGTGACGCAGCAACGCCGCGTGGGGGAAGAAGGCCTTCGGGTTGTAAACCTCTTTCAGTTGGGACGAAGCCTCGGCGGTGAACAGCCGCTCGAGGTGACGGTACCTTCAGAAGAAGCCCCGGCTAACTACGTGCCAGCAGCCGCGGTAATACGTAGGGGGCAAGCGTTGTCCGGAATCATTGGGCGTAAAGAGCGCGTAGGCGGCCCGGTAAGTCCGCCGTGAAAGCCAGGGGCTCAACCCTTGGATGCCGGTGGATACTGTCGGGCTAGAGTCCGGAAGAGGCGAGTGGAATTCCTGGTGTAGCGGTGAAATGCGCAGATATCAGGAAGAACACCTATGGCGAAGGCAGCTCGCTGGGACGGAACTGACGCTGAGGCGCGAAAGCGTGGGGAGCGAACAGGATTAGATACCCTGGTAGTCCACGCCGTAAACGATGGGCACTAGGTGTGGGAGGTGTCGACTCCTCCCGTGCCGCAGCTAACGCATTAAGTGCCCCGCCTGGGGAGTACGGCCGCAAGGCTAAAACTCAAAGGAATTGACGGGGGCCCGCACAAGCAGCGGAGCATGTGGTTTAATTCGACGCAACGCGAAGAACCTTACCTGGGCTTGACATGTCCGCGACCGGCGTGGAAACACGTCTTCCCTTCGGGGCGCGGTCACAGGTGGTGCATGGCTGTCGTCAGCTCGTGTCGTGAGATGTTGGGTTAAGTCCCGCAACGAGCGCAACCCTCGTCGCATGTTGCCAGCGGTTCGGCCGGGGACTCATGCGAGACTGCCGGTGACAAACCGGAGGAAGGTGAGGATGACGTCAAGTCATCATGCCCCTTATGTCCAGGGCTACACACGTGCTACATTGGCCGGTACAAAGGGCTGCAAGACCGCGAGGTGGAGCGAATCCCATAAAGCCGGTCTCGGTTCGGATTGGAGGCTGAAACTCGCCTCCATGAAGGCGGAGTTGCTAGTAATCGCGGATCAGCAATGCCGCGGTGAATACGTTCCCGGGCCTTGTACACACCGCCCGTCACACCACGAAAGCGGGCAACACCCGAAGCCGGTGGCCCAACCCGCCAGGGAGGGAGCCGTCGAAGGTGGGGCTCGTGATTGGGGTGAAGTCGTAACAAGGTAGCCGTACCGGAAGGTGCGGCTGGATCACCTCCTTTCTAGGGAGCTCCTTCTAGGGAGTCGTGCCCGTCGCCCATCGCGGCGCGGGCGCACCTGGAACGTCGACCGAGCCCGAGTCAGCGCTGCTGAGTTTTGAGAGACCGGCCGCCGGGAGTGCCTCGGCGGGCGCACTCCTCGCCGGTCCTTGAAAACCGCACACGTTGGCAAGTAGTAAAGCTGGGCATTTACCGGTCCATCGGCGTTTGCCGTACGGACCGTGGAGATCACCGTCAAGATAGTAAGGGCACACGGTGGATGCCTTGGCACCAGGAGTCGATGAAGGGCGTGGACGACTGCGATAAGCCACGGTGAGGCGTTGAACGGCCTGCGACCCGTGGATCCCCGAATAGGAGAACCCGGCGCCGGTAGTGCGGCGTCATCGCGCTCTGAACACATAGGAGCGCGAAGGCAAGCGGGGGAAGTGAAACATCTCAGTACCCCGAGGAAAGGAAATCAACCGAGACTCCCCGAGTAGTGGCGAGCGAAAGGGGATCAGCCCAAACCCGCCAGGTGTAAGCGGGCACGCGTTGCCTGGTGGGGGTTGTAGGGCGTCTCGTCCGAGTCGTGTCCGGCTCGGCGGGAGTGACAAAGCCGGTCGGTAGCTGAACGCCGTGGAATACGGCGACCACAGCGGGTAACAGTCCCGTAGGCGAAACCGTCCGGCCTCCCGGAGGCGCACCTGAGTAGGACCGCTCCCGTGAAACGCGGTCTGAATCCGGGGGGACCACCCTCCAAGGCTAAGTACTCCCTGGTGACCGATAGCGGACTAGTACCGTGAGGGAAAGGTGAAATAGTACCCCCGGAAGGGGAGTGAAATAGTACCTGAAACCGAGTGCCTACAAGCGGTCGGAGCCCTCTCGAGGGTGACGGCGTGCTTTTTGCAACGAGCCGGCGAGTTACTCGTCACTGGCAAGGTTAAGCGATGAGCGGAGCCGCAGCGAAAGCGAGTCCGAACAGGGCGACTCAGTCAGTGGCGGTAGACCCGAAACCGAGCGAGCTACCCATGGGCAGGTTGAAGCGGGGGTAAGACCCCGTGAAGGACCGAACCGACCTAGGTTGAAAACTGGGCGGATGACCTGTGGGTCGGAGTGAAAGGCTAATCAAGCTCGGAGATATCTGGTTCTCTCCGAAATATATTTGGGTATAGCCTCGGGCGGATTGCGTGATGGCCGTAGAGCACTGCTTGGACGCGGGGCCCTACCAGGTTACCAACTTCAGGCAAACTCCGAAGACCATTACGTCTACCCCGGGAGTCAGTCTGCGGGGGATAAACTTCGTAGGCAAAAGGGAAACAGCCCAGACCACCAGCTAAGGTCCCAAAGTGCTAGCTAAGTGGGAAACGATGTTCGAGCGCCCAGACAACCAGGAGGTTGGCTTAGAGGCAGCCACCCTTGAAAGAGTGCGTAACAGCTCACTGGTCAAGTGTTCGAGCGCGGAAAAATGTAACGGGGCTCAAGCTAGTCACCGAAGCTGTGGGTGCGCGGCGCTCGTCCGAGCGCCTCGCGCGGTAGGAGAGCGTTCTCGAGCCAGCGAAGCGGCGGCGTGAGCCAGCCGTGGAGGCCCGAGAAGCGAGAATGCCGGCATGAGTAACGAAAGAGGGGTGAGAATCCCTTCCACCGATTGCCCAAGGGTTCCTGAGTAAAGTTCGTCTGCTCAGGGTCAGTCGGGACCTAAGGCGAGGCCGAAAGGCGTAGTCGATGGCCAACGGGTTGATATTCCCGTACCACGCCGCGTCCGTCACGACCGATGGGGTGACGGGGAAGGCTAAGGGATCCCTGGCGAAGGTCGTCCAGGGGTAAGCGTGTAGCTAGCGCTCCCAGGAAAATCCGGGAGCGTGTTGATGCGAGGCGCGACGCCAGCCGGCCGGAAGGCCGGCGAGTCCCTGAGGCCATGCCCCCAGGAAAAGCCTCTAGGCAGGATGCGCGTGCCCGTACCAAAACCGACACAGGTGGGCAAGTAGAACATACTGAGGTGATCGAGATAACCCTCGTTAAGGAACTCGGCAAATTGGCCCCGTAACTTTGGGATAAGGGGCGCCCCGGTAGGGTGTACTCCCTCGCGGAGGAAGCCCGAGGGGGCCGCAGTGAATAGGTCCAAGCGACTGTTTACCAAAAACACAGGTCTCTGCTAAGTCGAAAGACGACGTATAGGGGCTGACGCCTGCCCGGTGCCGGAAGGTTACGCGGAGGCGTTAGCCGTCTTCGGACGGCGAAGCGCCGAAGCTAAGCCCCGGTAAACGGCGGCCGTAACTATAACGGTCCTAAGGTAGCGAAATTCCTTGTCGGGTAAGTTCCGACCTGCACGAATGGCGCAACGACTTGGACGCTGTCTCAACGAGGAGCTCGGTGAAATTGCAGTCTCGGTGAAGATGCCGAGTACCCGCGGCTAGACGGAAAGACCCCGTGAACCTTTACTACAACTTGATATTGGAGTCTGAGGCACCTCGCTCAGGATAGGTGGGAGGCTACGAAGCAGCGGCCTCGGCCGCTGTGGAGCCGCCCTTGAGATACCACCCTTGGTGTCTTGGGCTTCTAACGCCCCGCCGTAAACCGGGGGGCGAACAGTGTCAGGCGGGTAGTTTGACTGGGGCGGTCGCCTCCCAAAATGTAACGGAGGCGCGCAAAGGTTCCCTCAGCACGGTCGGAAATCGTGCGCAGAGTGTAAAGGCAACAAGGGAGCTTGACTGCGAGACAGACACGTCGAGCAGGTGCGAAAGCAGGCCTTAGTGATCCGGCGGTAGCATGTGGAAGCGCCGTCGCTCAACGGATAAAAGGTACTCCGGGGATAACAGGCTTATCGGGCCCAAGAGTCCACATCGACGGCCCGGTTTGGCACCTCGATGTCGGCTCGTCGCATCCTGGGGCTGAAGTTGGTCCCAAGGGTTGGGCTGTTCGCCCATTAAAGCGGTACGCGAGCTGGGTTCAGAACGTCGTGAGACAGTTCGGTCCCTATCTGCCGTGGGCGTTGGAGAGTTGAGAGGAGTCGTCCCTAGTACGAGAGGACCGGGATGAACGGACCTCTGGTGTACCTGTTGTCCTGCCAAGGGCACCGCAGGTTAGCTACGTCCGGATGGGATAACCGCTGAAAGCATCTAAGCGGGAAGCCCACCTCGAGATGAGCTCTCCCATCCCCTTGAGGGAGTAAGAGCCCTGGAAGACCACCAGGTGATAGGCCGGCGGTGTAAGCGCAGCGATGCGCTCAGCTGACCGGTACTAATGCTTCGAGGGCTTGACGGTTCTTTTTCCCAGCTGCCACTTGCCGACTGTGCGGTTTTCAAGGCCCGGCGCGGAAGGGCTCGGTCTCCTCCGCTTCGGCGGCCATAGCGAGAGGGTCACACCTCTTCCCATTCCGAACAGAGAAGTTAAGCCTCTCAGCGCCGATGGTACTTGGCCCGCGAGGGCCTGGGAGAGTAGGTCGCCGCCGGCCTTGACGGAGGGAGTCGCTCAGAGGAGCGGCTCCCTCTCACCTGTGGGCGGGCGCGGCCGCCGACCCCCCGCGCCGCACCCTAGACTGCCCCACTCGTGTCCGCGCTCGCCATCGTCCTCGTAGCCGTCGCTGCGACGCTCGCCCTCCTCTTCCTGGGTGGACTGGCATATAGCCTTCGCCGCCAGCGCCGCAGCCGCTCGGCGTATGCCCACCACATCGCCGAGGCCGACCGCGCTCTCGAGCTCGCGCGAGCCACCGACCGCGGCTGGGACCGTGATCGGCTCGAGCGAGCCGCCCGCGAGGCGGTCGCCTCCGAGCGGCCAGACTGGCGCTACGACGACCTCTCGCTGGTCCTGGTCGACGACCGACCCGGGGTGAGCGAGGACCGCGCCCACCTGATCGCCGCGTCTCGAGACGGCGATCTCCGGGTCGTCCTGCGACGGCGAGGCGAAGGCTGGGAGCTCGAGGAGATCAGCTGAGCGGACGAGAGAGCCGACCCGCCGCCCGCCGCTCGCGGAGCTCCTGACCGAGCGCGCGGAGGCCAGAAGACCGGCGTCACTCGGCGGCTCTCGTCGTGGCGATACCGGAAGGGGACGGCTGGGTGAGCGACGGGGCTGGCCGACGCCACGAGGCTCGAGCGTCCGCCACGAGGAAGGCATCCCTCCGCCGGCTGACCGATGGCGTGAGGAACACGAACAGCCCGCACGCCGAGGCTCCCCGACCCGACCGTTCGCCGCTGCGCGGAGCGGGCAAGCGTCGCCGGACGCCCCGGAAGCCGCCGGAGCGGGGCGGCCCGCTCGCAACGCCGAGACGAACCTCGCCGAGCGTGACGAGCTCCAACGCCGTCGCCAGAAGCTCGGGGAAAAGATGGCGGAGACGAGAGGACCGAAGGCAAGCGAACATGCGTTCGCACAACGTATGAGGGGCGCCGGGCGCTCGTGTCCCTGCTGCACGCCCTCTTGCAGCGCCGACCTGTCGCCTCCGGCCAACGCGCGCCGGAGGCAGCGCGGCCGCCGGTACGCTGGTCTCGGTGTCCTCGGCCTTCGTCCACCGTCTGCCGGTCCGCTACTCGGCGTGCGACCTCAAGCGCGGGGGCTTCGACGCCAACGACTTCACCCACTTCGACATCGCGCCGACCGGGCTCTGGCGCAAGGGATCGGTCCCTACCCGAAACGTCGTGGTTGAGGTGCGCCAGGTCTTCGTCGACACGGCCACGCGGCGGCAGAACCCGATCACGGAGGCGGTCCGGCGCCGGTTCGAGCCGGGCCTCTGCGAGCCGGGCGGGGAAGGCGCCCCCTTCGAGCGCCACGCCGCAGCGGGCCCGTGATCCACCTGCGGATCGTCGCCCCGCCGCGCTGCGCCCACCGAGCGCTCGACCTGCTCGAAGCGTCGCCGAGCGTGCTCAACGTCGTGCACCTCCATGGCGCGGCGCGGAAGCCCAGCGGCGACGTGATCCTGTGCGACGTGGCGCGCGAGGACGCGAGCGTCATCCTCGGCGACCTGCGCGACCTCGGTATCGATCGGGACGGCTCGATCGCGATCGAAGAAATCGACATCGCGCTCTCGGAGGCCGCGCGCCGCGCCGAGAAGGCGGCCGCCGGACTCCCCTCGGACGCGGTCGTCTGGGAGGAGGTCGAGGAGCGGACGTCCGAGTCGGCCGAGCTGTCGGTCAGCTTCCTGGCGTTCATGGTCATCGCGATGCTGATCGCCGCGGTCGGCGTGCTGCTCGGCCAGCCCGTGCTCGTCATCGGCGCGATGGTCGTCGGCCCGGAGTTCGGCCCGATCGCCGGCTTCTGCGTGGCGCTCGTCGCCCGACGCCGCGAGCTGGCGCGGCGCTCGGTCGCGGCGCTTGCCGTCGGCTTCCCGGTCGGGATAGTCGTGACCTACCTGGGCGCGCTGCTGTTGCGCCTGAGCGGCCTCGGCCCGGAGACGCTGGACGACCAGGCGCGCCCGCTGACCGCCTTCATCTCCCACCCGGACGCGTTCTCGGTGATCGTCGCCTACCTGGCCGGGACGGCGGGCATCCTCTCGCTCACGTCGAGCAAGTCCGGGGCCCTCATCGGCGTCCTGATCTCGGTGGCGACGATCCCCGCGGCCGGCAACCTCGGGCTGGCGGCGGCCTACGGTGACTGGCCCGAGGCGGGCGGGGCGGCGCTTCAGCTCGGGCTGAACCTCGCAGCCATCCTGGTCGCGGGCGTCGCGACCCTCTACCTGCAGCGGCTTCTCTACCTCGTGCGCCTCCGCCGCCATCTCGGGGCGCGGAGAACGGAGCCTGGCGGGTCGCAGGCTTCGGCCGCGTCCGCTGACGAAGGGGTCGAGGCGGTCACGGCCCGAGCTTCCGCTTCACGCGCGCGATCGTCTCGTCCGTGAACTCGCTCGTGGACGCCTCCCCGCCGAGGTCGGGCGTCCGGGTGCCCGCGGCGCTCGTCTCGAGCACCGCGTCGTAGATCGCTCGAGAAGCGGTCTCGGGCTCCGGTTCTCCGGTGACCTGGGCCACGTAGTGGAGGACGCGCGCAGGCAAGGATCATCGTATCGGTTCGCGACGTTCTTGCCCCGAAGGCCCGGCGCCGTACCGTGGGGAGCCTCCGACATCGCCGCCGTCACCCTGTAGTCGCCGTCGAAGGCGAGCAGCACCGACTCCGCGCCGGCGATCGACCCGTAGAGGGGACCGAGATCGGGTGGTGGATCCCGGCGATCGGATTCACCCCGGGGATGCGACGTCCGGTGCGGACGATCACCCGCCCGTCGATCTGCTCGCGCAGGAGGCGGTTCGGACTGCCGACGTCGTCGCTGCCCTCGGGCGTCACGGTTGCGGCTTTGGTGCCGAAGCGGGCCGCCGCAGGGCCTCGGCGGCCTCGGAGACGACGCGGTTGTCGGTCTCCCGCCGGCGCTCGGAGAGATAGATCGTGGTGCTCGAGGTCGAGGTCGATTCCGAGCACGTCGGGGGAGCACGCGGACTGCCTCGTCGAGGAGCTCCTGGCCGGTCTCGTCGCGCCGAGGACGATGATGCGGATCGGTTGACCGGCCATCTCCCTGAGTTCTGCTCGATGGACCACCTTGGATAGCGCCGACGGGCGGACGCTGGCGCTAGGCACTCCCGGGCGTCGGGCTCAGGCCCGCCCCGCCAGTGCTCTCCCGCCCGAGGCCTAGCTCTCCCGCCCGCTCATCCATCGCCGCGATCACCCGGGCCACATGCGCGTCGAACTCCACGCCGAGCTCGTCGGCGCCGCGGCGCACCTGCTCGCGATCGACCCCCGCCGCGAAGCTCGGCTGCTTGAGCTTCTTCTTGACCGACTTCGGGGTCAGGCCGTGGATTCCCTCCGGGCGCACCATCGCGCACGCGGCGACGAAGCCCGAAAGCTCGTCGACGGCAAAGAGGGTTCTGGCGAGCGGGGTCGTGCGTGGCACGCCGAGGTACTCGGCGTGGCCGGCGACGGCGTCGACGAGCTCCGGCGGATAGGCGCGGCGCTCGAGCTCCTCGATCGCCATCCGGGGGTGTCCGATATCGGGATCGGGGTAGCGCTCGTAGTCGAGGTCGTGGAGGATTCCCGTCGCGGCCCACAGCTCCTCGTCCTCGCCAGCCTCGCGCGCGTAGGCGCGCATCGCCGCCTCGACGCCGAGGACGTGCTTTCGCAGCGAGTCGGACTCCGTCCACTCGCAGAACAGCCGCCAGGCCTCGTCGCGGGAGACGTCCATCCGCGCGAGGCTACCCGAGACTAGCCGTGGGGAAGGAGGACCCCCGGGCGGCGCGAAACCGTGGCCATGGCCTCCGCTACTCTCTCACCGCTCCCCGCCGCCGGCGACCTAGAGGGCCCCAGGATGGAGAAGTTCATCATCGAGGGCGGATACCCGCTCTCCGGCACGGTCATCCCGGCCGGCAACAAGAACGCCGCCCTGCCCGTCCTGGCGGCGAGCCTCCTCACCGAGGAGGAGCTCGTCGTGCGCAACGTGCCGCGCATCCGCGACGTCGTCGCCATGCTCAGGCTGCTCGAGTCGGTGGGGGTCGCCTGGGACTGGCGCGACGAGAACACGGTCGCCCTGTGTGCCGCCGACGCCGATCCATACGGGTTCGACCCGGTCCTGTGCGAGCCGATCCGCGCCTCGTTCCTGCTCGCCGGACCGCTGCTCGCCCGCTTTGGCCGAGCCCACATGCCGCCGCCGGGCGGCGACGTCATCGGCCGCCGGCGTCTCGATCCCCACCTCGACGCCTTCCGCGCCCTCGGGGCCGAGGTCAACCTCAACGGTCGCTACTACATCGACGCCCCCGCCGGCCTGTCTTCGTGCGACTTCTTCATGGACGAGCCGTCGGTGATGGCAACCGAGAACGCCCTCATGGCCGCCGCCCTGACGCCCGGGTCGACCGTCATCCACAACGCCGCCTCGGAGCCCCATGTCCAGGACCTGGCTCGGACCCTGCTCGCAATGGGCGCGCGCATCGAGGGCATCGGCTCGAACGTGCTGGTCGTCCACGGGAGGTCCGAGCTCGGCGGCGCCGATTACACCATCGGCCCCGACTACATCGAGATCGCCAGCTTCGTGGCGCTCGCCGCGGTGACCGGCGGCGAGCTACGCATAAAGGACGTGAACTCCGACGACCTGAGGATGACCCGCCTGGCCTTTGGTCGCCTCGGGTGCCGGATGGAGTACGAGGGCGGCGATCTGATCGTGCCCTCGGGGCAGCGCCTGCGGATAAAGGACGACGCGGGTGACGCCGTCTCGAAGATCGAGGACGGCCCGTGGCCCGCCTTCCCCGCCGACCTCACGAGCATCGCGCTCGCCCTCGCCACCCAGTCGGACGGGATGGTGCTCATCCACGAGAAGATGTTCGAAAACCGGTTGTTCTTCGTCGACAAGTTGATCAACATGGGCGCGCGCGTCCTGCTCTGCGATCCCCACCGGGCGGTCGTGAGCGGACCGCGCCGGCTTCACGGCGAGCGCATGGAGAGTCCCGACATCCGCGCCGGTATGGCGCTGCTCATCGCGGCGCTGTGTGCCGACGGCGAGTCGGAGATCGGCAACATCCGCCAGATCGACCGCGGCTACGAGCGCATCGACGAGCGCCTGCGCGACCTCGGGGCGCGGATCGAGCGCGTGGCCGTCGAGCGGGTACCCGCATAGGCTTCGCCGCCCGGCGAGCGGCCGGGGCCCCGCAGCGATGATCGATCGGCTTCCCCCCGGGACCCGCGACGTCCTCCCCACCGAGATGCGCGAGCTGCGCGCGCTGTCGGACCGTCTCCGAGCGAGCTTCGACGCCGCCGGCTACGGCGAGGTGTGGACGCCGTCCGTGGAGTACGAGGACACCATGCGCCGGGGCGACGAGCGTGCGGCACGGGCGGGGGTCTACCGGCTGTTCGACGAGCGCGGGCGGGTGCTCGTGCTGCGCTCCGACATGACCGTCTCGATCGCCCGGCTCGTGGCCACCCGCTACGGCGGCGTTAGCCCGCCGGTGCGCCTGTGCTACTTCGCCCACTCCCACCGGGCCGTCGAACGCGGGCGCGGCCAGTCTCGCGAGTTCCTGCAGGGCGGGATCGAGTTGATCGGGCCGCGGGCACCGGAGGGCGATGCCGAGGTCGTGGCGCTCGTCCTCGGTGCCCTCGAGGAGGCGGGACTGCGGCGTCATCGCATCGGCATCGGGGATGGCTCGTTGCTGCGCGAGCTGCTGGCGGAGCTAGAGGTCCCGCCCGAGCGCCGCGGTCCTCTGCTCGAGCACCTGTCGCGGCGCGACCTCGTGGCCCTCGAGGTCGACGCCGAGGCGATCGGCCTCTCCCCGGCGGCGCGGGAGCTGCTCGTCACCCTCCCATCCCTGCGCGGGGGCCCCGAGGTGCTCGACCGCGCCGGGGGGCCGGTCGCGCGCGCCGTCGAGGGACTGCGGGAGCTGCACGAGCTCCTGGCCGAGCGGGGCGCCGGCGAGCGGGTGATCCTCGACCTCGGGCTCCTGCGCGAGCTCGGCTACTACACGGGTGCGGTGCTCGAGGTCTACGACCCCGCGGTGGGCTACGCGCTCGGAGGAGGGGGTCGCTACGACGAGCTGCTCGGGCGGTTCGGGACGCCGCTCGCCGCGTGCGGCATCGCCCTCGACCTGCAGCGGGTGCACGCCGCGCAGGCGGCCGAGGAGCGCCTGTTGTGAGCGAAGCCGCCACGGCCGCAATGGGTCTCACGCTGGCCGTGCCCCGGGGGGCGCTGTTCGGTCAGACGCTCGATCTCCTCGACGCTCTCGGCATCGACACGAGCGAGGTGCGCGCGAGCCCGAGGCGGCTGCTGTTCTCGGGCTCGGGCCTCGGGGGTGGCGTCGAGCGGATCGTCACCGTGCGCCCCAGCGACGTGCCGACCTACGTGGAGTGGGGTGCGGCCGACCTCGGGGTCACGGGCAAGGACGTCCTGCTCGAAAGCCGGGATCGCGAGGTCTACGAGCTGCTCGACCTGCACTACGGCGAGTGTCGAATGGTGGTGGCGGCCCGAGCGGGCGACGACGCCCTCGAGGAGTCGCTGCGCCGGCTCGGCCTGGCGCGGGTGGCCACGAAGTACCCACACATCGCCGCACGGCACTTCACCGAGACGGGCCGCCAGGCCGACATCGTCGAGGTCAAGGGCTCGGTCGAGCTCGCCCCGCTCACCGGCCTCGTGGACGCGATCGTCGACCTCACCGCCACCGGGCGCACGCTCGTCGAGAACAGCCTCGAGGTGCGCGAGGAGATCGTCGCCTCCACGGCGCGGCTGATCGCCAATCCGGTGGCTCACAAGCTCAAGGCGGCGGCCATGGACGAGATCGTGGGACGAATCCGCGAGGTGAGGAGGTGAGCGTGCGGATCGTGCGCCTCGATACCGAGTCCGGCGAGGAGGCAAGCACCGCGGGCGCGGTGCGCGCGCTGAGTCCGCCGCCGCCCGAGATCGAGGCGGACGTGCGGGCGATCGTGCGCGCGGTGCGCGAGCGCGGCGACGGGGCCATCCGCGAGCTGACCGCGCGGTTTGACGGGGCCGACGTGCCGCCCGACCGCGTGCGGGTCGGCGCCGAGGAGATCGACGCCGCGAGGCGAGCTCTGGAGCCGTCGCTCGCGGACGCGCTGGGCACGGCGATGGACAACGTCGAGCAGGTGGCGCGCGCGTCGCTGCGCGAGGGGGCGATGGTGTCCCTCCCCCAAGGCCAGCAGGTGGAGATCGCCGAGCTTCCGCTCCGGCGCGCGGCCGCCTACGTGCCCGGCGGACGGGCGCCCTATGCATCGACGGTCGTGATGTGCGCGGTCACGGCACGCGTGGCCGGCGTCGAGGAGCTCGCGGTCTGCGCGCCGCCCGGGCGGGACGGAGAGGCCCATCCGGTCATCCTCGGCGCCTGCGGGCTGTGTGGGGTCGACGACGTCTACCGCATCGGCGGGGCGCAGGCGATCGCCGCGCTCGCCCACGGGACGGACCTGGTCCCGGCCGCCGACGTGATCGTCGGGCCGGGCAGCGCCTGGGTGCAGGAGGCGAAGCGACAGGTCGTGGGACAGGTCGGGATCGACGGGATCGCGGGGCCGAGCGAGCTCGTGGTCGTGGCCGGGGCGGAGGCCGACGCGCGGCTCGTCGCCCTCGACCTGCTCGCCCAGTCCGAGCACGGGCCGGGAAGCCTGCTGGCGCTCGTCAGCGACGATGCCGCTCTGCTCGACGAGGTCGAGCGGACGGTCGAGGCGGCCTCGGCGAGCGAGCCGGCCGTCGACGCGCCGCCGCTCGCGCTCGTCCGGGCCCCCGACCCGAGTGCCGCTCTGGCCGTGGGGGACCTGATCGCGCCGGAGCATCTCGAGGTCGTCGGGAGCGAGGTCGAGGCCCTGGCGGGGGGAGTGCGCTCGGCGGGCGCGCTGTTCGTCGGCCGCGACGCGGGCACCGCCTTTGGCGACTACGTCGCGGGGTCTAACCACGTGCTGCCCACGGGCGGGGCAGCCCGCTATGCCAGCGCCCTGTCGGTGGCGACCTTCCGGCGGAGGATGGCGCGCGTGACGCTTGCGGGCGGGGCGGCGGCCGAGCTCGCGAAGGCGGGGGCTGTGCTCGCGCGGGCGGAGGGGTTCGGTGTCCACGCCGAGTCGATGGAGCGCCGGGCCTAGACCTATGGCCGTCGGCGTGAGCGTCCGCGGCGGATCTGCGTGTCGGCGCCCGACCGACTCTGCGCCGCCATCCGGGCGACACGCGCTCGTGAGATCGGCGGGTGACCGCAGAGGAAGACCTCGCGGGGCCGCATCATGGTGGCTCGTTTTCGAAGGGTCGGGCGGCTGGGGCAGCCGGGGACGAGCCGGCGGACGAGGCGCCAAGCTCAGAGCTCCTCCCACTCCTCAGGAGCGGACGAACGCTGATCGTCTTGTACAGGCAAACGAAGACCGGTCGCGTCGCCGGAGCTTCAAACGGAGATCGTCAGCTCACCTGACCGTCAGCTCGCCCACCATCCCGCGTTCGGCGTGGTTGCCGACGGTACAGACGAAGCGGTAGTCCCCAGGCTTGAGCGAAAGCGCGGTCGACCGGGTCGTCCCGCCTTCGAACGTCGGCGTTCCTCCGACCTCACGGCCGCCCTCAAAGACCCTCAGGTTGTGCGCGAGCGCCCCTTGGTTTTTGAGGCGTATCTGCACGGATGCCCCGCCGCCCGCTCTAGCCGGCTCGACGAGCAGGGTCTTTGGATCGAAGGAGAACTCGTCGCCTACGATCTCCACCGAGCGTCCCGGCGCCACCGTAACCGCCCGACCTCCGTCCTTCGCCGCTCCGCCGCAACCGACGAGGGCGGCCGCCCCCACCAGGGCAAGCGCCGATGGCCTGAGCAGCGGATGCGACTCGCGCTCTCGAGAGATCCAAGCGAGGAGGCGTACCATAGACCCGGACCCCCTACGCCTCATCCCGCGAGAGGGTCTCAGCCGCATATTCGCTCTCCGCCTCGGCATAGATGTCCTGCACGCGCTCCATGGCCTCTGCGCCGGCCGCACGAGCTCTGAGGCCGGCCTTCATCGCCGTCTTCGCGGTCGCTTGCGCTCCGCGGCTCAGGACCGACCCGAGTCCCAGCACCGATACGAAGCCGAGGGCCCAGCCCGCGCCCCTACGCCCCCCTCTCCAAAGCTCGGATCTCCGCTCGCCCCGCTCAGCCATGCCTCTCCTCCTCGATCATCGGCCACCCTCGTCTTGAGCTCTCGGACGCCTTCCCCGCAGGCTCGGCCAGAGGTCGCAGACCATTGGCGCCCGCGACTATCGTCGATCCGTTGTGGATGACCGCCGCGGCCACGGGCCCGAGCGAGCCCGCGGCCGCCAAGCCGATTGCGCCGAGGTTGGTGCCGGCGACGATGCCGATGTTCTGGCGAACGAGCCGCAGGGCGTGTCGGGCAGAGTCGATGGCGTGCGGCAGGCCGCGCAGATCGTCGTCCATCAGCACGACGTCGGCGGTCTCGCGGGCGACGTCGGTCGCGCCCCCGAACGACACGGCAATGTCGGCGTAGGCGAGCGCCGGTAGGTCGTTGACCCCGTCGCCGACGAAGGCGACCGTCTTGCCCGCGGCCCGCAGCCCCCGGACGACCTCCGCCTTCTCCTCGGGAAAGAGCTCGGCGTGCGTGTTCGCCCGATCGATCCGGATCGACTCGGCCACGGCTCGGGCGGTGTGAGACTTGTCGCCGGTGAGCATGTGAACCTCGATTCCGTGTGACTCGGAGAGCGCCGCTACCACGGCCTCGCTCTCGGGTCGCGGCGGGTCGATATAGGTCATCGCGCCGCATAGCCTGCCGTCGGCTGCGACGTAGATGCGCGAGCCGCCCCCGGCCGCCGGTGGGGGCAGCCGGTCGAGGTCGATTCCCTCCTGCTCGAGGAGCCTGTCGCTTCCGACCAGGACCGTCCTACCCTCGATGATCGCCCGCACGCCGAGACCGATCTCATAGCGCCATCCGTGGCGCCGACCGGGGCTCACACCGCGCTCGCGGGCGTAACGTACGACCGCCTCGGCCACGGGATGCGTGAGGCGCTGCTCGGCGGTGGCGGCGAGGGCGAGCACGTCCGCCGACGGCATCTCGTCGTCGACGGCCTCTACCGCGGCCACGGTCGGCTGGCCCCGCGTGAGCGTGCCGGTCTTGTCGAAGACCACGGCGTCGACGCCCGCGAGCTGCTCGAGCGCTCGCCCGCTGCGAATCAGGATCCCCTGGCGGGCGGCACTCGTCAGAGCGGCGAGGACCGCCGTCGGCACCGAGACCCGAATCCCGGTCATCAGGTCGGTGATCAGGATCGACGCTGCGCGAGCGGGGTTGCGGGTGGCGAGCAACACGGCGCCGGAGAGGAGAAAGGCGGGCAGGACGGCCCTGTCGGCCACCTTCGCGGCGTAGTCCTCGATCCGCGTGTCGTGTACCGGCGCGTCCTGCATCAGGCGGATGATCCGACCCGCTCGGGTCTCGTCACCTACCTGCTCGACGCCGATATGGAGATGTCCCTCCCGCATGAGGGTCGAGGCGTAGACCCGCTCGCCCTCCTCCCGCAGGACGGGCATCGCCTCGCCGGTCAGCTGGTGCTCGTCGATCAGGCCCCTTCCGTCGAGGATGCGGCCGTCGACGGGGATACGGTCTCCCGGGTAGACGACGACCGTGTCGCCGGCCGCGACTCGGTCGATGGGGACCTGCTGGCGGTCCCCGCCCCGCTCGAGCCACACCGAGTGCGCCATCGAGCCGAGCAGGTCGAGCGCCTCGCGTCTCGAGGCCCTTGCCGTGCGCTCGCGGATCGCCTCGCCGATCTCGACGAGGCTGATCATCACCGCGGGCGCCAGGTACGACCCACGCATCGTCGTGAGAGTGATCGCGGTCATGTCGAGCACGTCGATGTTGAGCTTGCGCTCGACCCTCACGCTGTGAACCGCGCGCCGGGCGATGGGGAGGGCCGCGACGGCCACGGCGCCGGCGATGAGCGGCGCGGGAACTGCGAAGCCGAGCGGACCGCCCAGGAGGGCGAGGCCTGCGGTGATCGCGGGAAGGCCCAGTCCTCGCCACCGGCCCTCGCCTACGCCCGGTCGATCATCCTTCCGCCCGCCGGAGAGGGCTGTGCCGCGCGCGGATCGAACATGCTGTTCAAGGCGGCTGCGAAGCGCCGCGTCGCCAACCGAGGGGCGGTATCGGACGGCGATCGATGCGGCGGGGCGGCTCACGCGAACGCCGAGGACATCCTGCTCGGAGCCGATCAGCCCGGCGAGCCTGTCCGCGTACGCCGGATCGGCGGCGATCGTCGGCACGCGGAGTCGGAGCCGGCCCGCCACTGCGTGGACGAGCTCCGTCTCGGGGATGGGAGCGGGCTCGACGGCCGGGAGAGGTGACTTCCTCGGCTCGGCGACGCTAACGGTCAAGTCGGGTCCGCCGTCACGACGCAGCCCAAGCATCGGCGATCGCCGTTCGCCGGAGGCCAAAGCTCAGCCACCGGTGCCCTCCGGGACGCGCGAGCCTCCCGTGTAGGGGCGCTGCTCGGTGACGTCCGCTGCGGCGGGTGACCCGGTCGCAACGTGGTCGGCACCGGGCGCCGCGACCCGGTGCTCCGCCTGTGCCTCGGCGTAGAGGTCAGAGACGCTTCTCCGCGCGTCGGCGGTCGCGTCGACCATCCAGAGATAACCCTTCATCGCCGTCTTCGCGGCCGGGCGCAGGCGGCGACCGAGCACGGTGGCCGCCGCCACTGCGCCGGCGAAAGCGATCGCCTTTTCGTCCACTCGCTCCTCCTTGGCTTACGTAGCGTGATGCTCGGGCGGAAGGTCCTCGACTGGGCCGCGCGGCGCTTCGCCGTCGTTCAGCTTGAGGAAGCTGTCGAACGCATACCAGGCCAGTAAGTACCACGGCGCCTGGTCGAGCCCGGGAGCATCGCGCGTGGCTTGACGGAGGGACAGCACGCCGAGCGCGGCGGGAAAGAGCAGCCGAAGGTCGGACCCGCCCAATCTCCGCCCGACCCGAGAATTCACCCCTTCGGCCGCCTCCACCACCCACCGAGCGGGCGTTCCCTGCGCACGCTCGGAGGATTCCCCATATACCAAGGTGAGCCCCAGGCGTTCGAGCGCGGTCCGAAGGTCGTCGATGCCCGTGCCGGCCGCGTCATGGCGGACCAGGACGCTCCCGGTCAGCGAGCTCGTCTGGACGGCGTTGACGCCGGTAAGGGCATCGAGAGCCGCCGTGACTCGCTCAAGCTCCTCCGGCGTTCGGCGTCGGCCGAACACCTTCAGGCGCACTCGACCGGGAACGACGCTGAGGATCCTCGCCTCGTCGACTCCGCTCAGGGCTCGCTCGGTCAAGGCTCGATCCCGACTCGCATCGCCTGCGCCAGCGCGCTGCCCAGCACGTGCCGGCGGTCCCCGACCCGCACGAACAGCGGCCCTCCGAAGGGCTGCTTGTCCTCGACGCAGATCTCGGCGCCCGGGCAGAGATCGCGTTCGGCCAGGTAGCGAAGCATTGCGGGGTCCGAGTCGGACACCCTCGCGAGGGTGGCGCGGTCTCCGGGCTCGAGGTCGGCGAGCGACCGCGTCAGGCCCTCCTCGACCTCTCCGCCCCGGGTCGGGATCGGATCGCCATGCGGGTCGTGTGCGGGGTGGCCGAGCTTCGTGGCTATCCGCTCCTCGAGCTCCTCGGAGAGCACATGCTCGAGGACCTCCGCCTCCTCGTGGACGCGATCCCATGGAACGCCGAGCTCATCGCTGAGGTAGCGCTCCAGCAGCCGGTGGTGGCGGAGTACCTCGAGCGCCACGCGGCGGCCGCTGTCGGTGAGCCTCGTTGCCCCGTAGGGAGCGTGCTCGACCAGTCCCTGCTCGGCCAGCCTCTTCACCATGCTCGACGCGGACCCCGCCGTCACCCCCAGGCGCTCGGCGAGTGCGCTGGTCGTAACGGCGCCATCGCCGCGCTGCTCGAGAGAGTAGATCGCCTTGGCGTAGTCCTCAACCGTGTCGGTCTGCGAGCTCTCGTCGCGCCGGGGGCCGTGGTGGGCTGCTGCGGCCGCCATCGACTCCTCTTACCCGCGACGAGCGGGCCGGTCACCTAGAGGATCGCGCCCCCGGCCAACCGGCTCGAAGGCGACGGCCGGCTTGCAAACCGAGTTTGGCGCTATAAACTCCATGCCGTGGCTAGACAAAGTTTAGCGAACTTGACTCGCTGGGCGGCGGCCCTGCTCGTCGCCGGCTCGGTGGCCCTCTCGGGGTGCGGCGGGCCGGGGCGAGCCGACGGCCGCCAGGTCTTTGAGAGCAGCGGCTGCGGGTCGTGTCACAGCCTCGCGGCCGCCGGCACCTCGGGGGGCGTCGGGCCGGACCTCGACCAGAGCCTGCGCGGCAAGAGCCCAGACTACGTCCGCCGGGCGATCCTCGACCCGAGGGCCGAGCTGGCGCCGGGATATGGGCCGCTCATGCCGACGAACTACCGCGAGCGCCTGAGCGCTCAGCAGCTCGACGCGCTCGTCGAGCTGCTGGCTGGGGCCGGGGGCCGCTGATGAAGCTCCGACGGGCGCTCGCCGAAGGGCCTGAGCCGCAGCCGACCGGGAACCGCTGACCGCGCACGCCTCGGGGGGAAGGGCTGCCCTCCGGCTCATGAGGCCGAAGTCACGCGAACCGCGTGCGCCAGCTCCTCCCCGAAGGCATGCTCTTGGCCGCCGATACGCACCGTCAGCGAGCGCGCGCGTCGCCACATCCTCGGTCTCGCCCTGCGGGCCGGGAATCGGATCGCCGCGAGGGTCGACGGTGGGGTGGCCCAGCTTGGCCGCGATCCGCTCCTCGAGCTCCTCGGAGAGCACGTGCTCGAGCACCTCCGCCTCAGCGTGCACCCCCTCCCACGGGACCTGGAGCTCATCGCTCAGATAGCGCTCGAGCAGCATGTGGTGGCGCAGGACCTCAAGGGCCACTCGCCGGCCGTCGTCGGTCAGCCGGGCCCCTCCGTACGGAACGTGCCTCGCCAGGCCGCGCGAGCAGAGCTTCTTGACCATGGCGGAGGCCGATCCGGCTCTCACGCCGAGGCGGTCGGGGAAAGCGTTCGTCGCCACCGCACCCCCGCCGCGCCCCTCGAGCGCCTTGGCATAGTCCTGGACGGCCTCGCTGAACTCGGAGAGGGGGGCCCGCTGGGCGGCCACCGTCAGACGCTTAGGAGCAGCCCGGTCACGTAGAGGACGGCGACGCCTCCGAGGATGCCGCCGACACTCGCCGGATAGAGGGCGCGCCCGGCGCGGTCGCGCATCGCCGGGACGAGCTGGACGATCACCTGGATTATCGCGCCGATCCCGACCCCGAGCAGGAGGGCCGTGACCTCGGGGTTGTAGGCCGAAGCGCCGATGAAGGCGCCGAGGATCGCCGGCGCGCCGGCGATCAGGCCGAGCGCCGCCCGGCGCGCGAGCGAGGGCCTGGTCCGGTTGGCGAGCGGCGCGACGATCGCGAGCCCCTCGGTCGTGTTGTGAAGCGCAAAGCCGAACACCAGAAAGGCGCCGAGGGCGAGCTCGCCGAGAGCGTAGGCCGCTCCAATCGCAAGGCCCTCGCCGAGGTTGTGCAGGCCGATACCGATCGCCACGAGCAGCGAGAGCTGGAAGGCGCCCGCACCGGCGCCCTCGGCGCGCTCACGTCGCCTGTGCAGGTAGCGGTCAAGGGCCACCAGCGCGAAGTACGCGAGGGCCGCGCCGATGAATAGGAGCTCGACGCCGCCAAAGGCGCCGGTGCTCTCCTCGGCGATCTCCGTGCCCTCGAGGTAGGCATCGACGGCGAGGAAGCCGAGCAGGCCGACCGTGGCGGCCATGAAGACGCGGATCCAGTTTTCGCGCACCCGGCCCAGGAAGGGCAGGAAAAGCATCCCCAGCGCCACGGGGATGACCCCGACGTAGATGCCCAGCAGGGCCATCAGCCCGTAGAAGCCCCCGTCCGCCTCGGGGGTCGCGACCGCTACGTCGACCTCATGCTCGATGGTGGCCCCTGAGGAGGTGAGCAAGGTCACGAGCAGGGGCGAGCCCTCCTGCCACGGATAGTCGAGCGTCAGCTTCTGAGCGTCGAGTCGCCCCACCTGCTGGGTCCCGGTCGTGTAATCGACGTAGGCGTCGTTAACGAACACCTGCGCCACCTCGACGGGGTCGGGACCGGCGTTGCGTAGCGTGAGCTCGATCTGGTTCGGTCGCAGGACCGTCTGCTCGACGGCGAGGTCCTCGACCGGCGGGCCCCGGCGCTCGCCGAGAGTGTCTCCCCCTACGGTGAGCAGGGCGACGAGCGCAGCCGCGATCACGGCCAGGGGAACGAGCCCGAGCGCCCAGGTGGGCAGCCGGGCGATCCGGTCGCGTGCTGTCCGGCCTCGAGGCTCGGAGTGGCTGCCGGCCTCCATCAGGCCACCTCGAAGAAGCCCATCCAGCCGAGCTCGGCGAACTCGGTCTTGTGGGCGTGG
>JAUJNZ010000004.1:226344-237441 GCA_030447905.1 Thermoleophilaceae bacterium | reverse complement strand
GGCCCACCTCGACCGCGGGATCCTTGACGAGCTCGCGCACTCGCTCCCCCACGGCTGTCCCTCCCGGCTCGCGCACCGCGACCGCCTCTTCGCCGAGGGCCTCGGCCAGCAGCCGTGCCTGGGTGGTCTTGCCGGCGCGGTCAATGCCCTCGAAGGTGACGAAGAGGCCGGCCACGCGTTGCGACGCTACCAGCGCCGCAGGCGCCGCTCGCTGCTGCACGCGGCCGTCCGTATGATCCCGCGCCGCTCATGCGCGCCCTCGTTACCGGCGGAGCCGGCTTCATCGGCTCGAACCTAGTCGACGCCCTGCTCGCGCGCGGCGACGAGGTGACCGTCCTCGACAACCTCTCGACCGGTCGGATCGCCAACCTCGAGGATGCCCGCGCCCGCGGCGCCGAGCTCGTCGAGCAGGACATCCGCGACGCGGCCGCGGTGGCCAAGCTCTTCGAGCGCGTGCGCCCGGACGTGGTCTTTCACCTCGCCGCCCAGATCGACGTGCGGCGCTCGGTCGCCGACCCGGTCTTCGACGCGCGCGTCAACGTCGAGGGGACGATCAACGTGCTCGAGGCGGCGCGCGGCACCGGCGTGACGCGGTTCGTCAACACGTCGACCGGCGGGGCGATCTACGGCGAGGGCCGGATCCTCCCCGCCCCCGAGGACCACCCGGTCGCTCCGGAGGCGGGGTACGGCCAGTCGAAGTTCGCCGCCGAGGGCTACTGCGAGCTGTACTCGCGCCTCCACGGGCTCTCCACGGTCTCGCTGCGCTACGGCAACGTCTTCGGCCCGCGCCAGGATCCACTCGGCGAGGCGGGCGTGGTCGCGATCTTCTGCGGGCGGCTGCTCGAGCGCAGTCGGCCGACGATCTTCGGCGACGGTCGTCAGACGCGCGACTACGTGTACGTCGGCGACGTCGTCGAGGCCAACCTCGCGGCCGGCGCGACGGACCTCGACGGGCCGATCAACATCGGGCGGGGAGAGCCGGTGTCGGTGCTGGATCTCGTCACCGCGCTCGGCCGCCTCGAGGGGCGCGACCTCGACCCCGACTTCGCCCCTCCCCGACCGGGGGAGGTCCGGGACATCCACCTCGACCCCGCGCGCGCCCGCGCGGAGCTCGACTGGCGACCTCGGGTGGGCCTCGAGGAGGGGCTCGAGCGGACGCTCGCCTCGCTGCGCTAGCGCCGCCGGATTCGCGCGCTGAGCGGGGTTTTCGGCGCGAAACCGGACACGCCTCCCGCCCGCCGACCCGGTAGAATGGTTGGCGTAACCGGCGCGTCGTCGGAGTCCACAGAGGCCGCTCGAGTCCGTCCGACGGCTGACCGATGATGGTCAGCCCGCCTCGAAGGCGACAGGCGGACACCGACCAGACGCGACCCTTCCGGAGGAACCATGCCGAGCCACGCCGCCGCAGACAGCACCACCACCCGCACCGGTCAGGGTGTGAGGGTGGCGCGGCGCTTCACCGAGGCGGGCACCCACCCCTTCGACGCCGTTGCCTGGGAGCTGCGGGACGCCGTGATCGGCGATCCGGCCAGCCCGGCCTTCGAGCAGCGCGGCGTCGAGTTCCCGGCGAGCTGGTCGCAGAACGCCACCAACATCGTCGCCCAGAAGTACTTCCGCGGCCAGCCGGACTCGCCGGAGCGCGAGCGCTCGGTCAGGCAGATGATCGGCCGAGTCGCCGGACGGATCGCCGAGATGGGCCGAGACGGCGCCTACTTCGCCTCGACCGACGATGCGGAGGCCTTCGAGGCCGAGCTCACGCACGTCCTGCTGCATCAGATGGCGGCGTTCAACTCGCCCGTGTGGTTCAACGTCGGCTGGAAGCCGCCCGGTGAGGAGCAGGCGAGCGCCTGCTTCATCCTCTCCGTCGAGGACGAGATGCGCTCGATCCTCGAGTGGAACACCAAGGAGGGGATCATCTTCCGCGGCGGCTCGGGCTCTGGGATCAACCTGTCGAACATCCGCGGCTCGATGGAGCCCCTCTCGAAGGGCGGGACCGCGAGCGGGCCGGTCTCGTTCATGCGCGGGACCGACGCCTGGGCGGGCTCGATCAAGTCGGGTGGCGGAACGCGCCGCGCGGCCAAGATGGTCGTCCTCGACGTCGATCACCCCGACGTCCTCGACTTCGTCTGGTGCAAGGCGCGCGAGGAAGAGAAGGCTGCGGCGCTGCGCGAGGCCGGATTCGACATGTCGATCGACGGCGAGGGCTTCAGCTCGATCCAGTACCAGAACGCCAACAACTCGGTCCGCGTGAGCGACGAGTTCATGCAGCGCGCCGAGCGCGGCGAGGAGTGGGAGCTGATCGCGCGCACGACCGGGCGCTCGGTCGAGACCCTCGACGCGCGCGACGTGCTGCGCCAGATCGCCGACGCGGCGTGGCGGTGCGCCGATCCGGGGGTTCAGTTCGACACGACGTTCAACGACTGGCACACGTGCCCGAACTCGGGACGCATCAACGCTACGAATCCGTGCAGCGAGTACATGCACGTCGACGACTCCGCCTGCAACCTCGCCTCGCTCAACCTCATGAAGTTCCGCCGCGAGGACGGCACGCTCGACGTCGATGCCTTCGAGCACACGGTCGACGTCATGCTGCTCGCCCAGGAGATCGTCGTCGGGCCGTCGAGCTACCCGACCGAGCAGATCGGCCGCAACGCCCGCGACTTCCGCCAGCTCGGCCTCGGCTACGCGAACCTCGGCGCGCTGCTCATGGCCAACGGGCTTCCGTATGACTCCGACGAGGGTCGAACGGTCGCCGCGGCGATCACGGCGCTCATGACCGGGCGCGCGTACCGACGCTCCGCCGAGATCGCCGCGGGACTCGAGCCCTACGCGCGCTACGCCGAGAACCGCGAGCCCCATAACCACGTCATGCGCAAGCACCGGGATGCGGCCCGCGAGATCCCCGCGAGTACTGGCGATCCGCAGCTCCACGCCGCCGCCCTACAGGCCTGGGATGAGGCCGTTTCGCTCGGGGAGGCCCACGGCTACCGCAACGCCCAGGCCACCGTGCTCGCTCCCACCGGGACGATCTCGTTCCTCATGGACTGCGACACGACCGGCGTCGAGCCCGACTTCTCGCTGGTCAAGTTCAAGGAGCTCGTCGGCGGCGGTCACATGACGATCGTCAACCGCACGCTGCCGCTCGCGCTGGGCACGCTGGGCTACTCCGCAGAGCAGGTCGCCCAGATCGAGGCCCACATAAACGAGCACGGAACGATCGTCGGCGCGCCGGCGCTCTCGGCTGAGCACCTGCCCGTCTTCGATGTCGCGGTAGGCGAGCGCGCGATCTCGCACACGGGACATATCCGCATGATGGGCGCGGTGCAGCCGTTCATCTCCGGCGCTATCTCCAAGACCGTGAATATGCCGCAGGAGACCACGGTCGACGACATCGCCGACGCCTACCTCCAGGCCTGGCATCTCGGGGTCAAGGCCCTCGCGATCTACCGCGACGGGTCGAAGACCGCTCAGGCCCTACGCACGGAGTCCCACGAGGCCAAGGACGCCGAGGCCGAGGCGGCCGAGCTCGCTTCTCCGCCCGAGCCCAAGCCGTTCCGCCGCCGCATGCCGCGCGAGCGCCAGTCGATCACCCACAAGTTCTCGATCGGCGGGCACGAGGGCTACATCACCGCCGGCATGTACGACGACGGGTCGGTGGGCGAGATCTTCCTGACCGACATCGGCAAGGAGGGTTCGACCCTGCGCGGGATGATGAACTCCTTCGCGACGGCGATCTCGATCTCGCTCCAGTACGGCGTGCCGCTCGAGACCCTGGTACGCAAGTTCTGCTACATGCGCTTCGACCCCGAGGGAATCACCAACAACCCGGAGATTCCCTTCGCCAAGTCGATGCCCGACTACATCATGCGCTGGCTGGCGTCGCGCTTCCTCGACGCCGATACGCAGGAGGAGCTCGGGATCCTCACCCCGGAGGTACGGGCTCGCAAGTCGGCGCAGGAGGCGCTCGTGCGCGGGGACACCGCGGGGCCGTCGAACGGGGAAGGCAGCGGACACGGCAACGGCTCGAGCGGGTCTGAAAGCACGGCCTCCGATGGCTCGGAACGCCACCAGACCGGCTCCTCGACGGCCGAGCCGAGCTCTCAGACGCCCCCGAAGGCGCCGGGCACGACCCGGGCGGCCGCCGAGGCCCTCACCGACGAGCCCCCGGTACTTCCCGCCCGCCTCCAAGGCCTCGACCTCGGCCCCGCGTGCGGGCAGTGCGGAGGGATGATGCAGCGCACGGGCTCGTGCTACACGTGCTCGAGCTGCGGGAACAACACAGGCTGCGGGTAGGAGGTAGGTGGGGCCTCAATCCGGGGGGAATGGCGCGAGCACGACGACGGCCGCGTCGTCGCGGAGCTCCTCGGAAGATGCGTTCACCACGGCCTCCTGGATTGCGCGCGCGGTAGCTGTGGCCGACGCTCGGGGCGCGCTCTTGATCGCCTCGGCGATGCCCTCGCGGCCGAAGCGCCCCTCCCGCGTCGGACGCATCGAGATTCCGTCGGAATAGAGGACGACCCGATCACCTGCCTCGAGCCGGCGCTGGCTGCGACGAAAGCGCTGCTTTAGGTCGAGCAACCCGAGGGGAAGGGCGGGCTGGCTCGAGAGCTCCTCGACGGTCCCGTCGGAGCGGCAGAGAAGGGGCGGGGGGTGTCCGCAGTTGACCCAGCTGAACACCGAGTACACGGCTTCCCAGCGGGCGAGCACGGCGGTCACGAAGAACTCGGGCATCTCCATGGCGTGGATGGTCTCGTTGATCGTCTGCGCCGCCTCCTCGAGAGTGCTCTCGTTCCGCCGTGCGGCGCGCAGGGCGGCCAGTGCCACGCTGCCCAGCCCGCCCGCGACCGGCCCCTTGCCGGCCGCGTCGGCGATGGCGATCCAGGCTCCGTCGCGATTCTCGACGTAGTCGAACCAGTCGCCGCCGACGTCATAGCTCGGCAGCACGCTGCCTCCGACCTCGCCGGCGCCCAGGCGGGTGATCCGGGGGGGCAGCAGGCTCTGCTGGATCTCCGCCGCGGGATTCATCTCTTTTCGCCGCCGGGCGCCGTCGATGACGTCCGTATAGCCGCCGGCAAGCTCGATCGCTGCGGCCGCCTGGCGGGCGAGCTCGAGCAGCCGCTCTTCAGGCACCCTCAGGGCGAGCAGAAGCCCCAGCGCGCGCCCGCGCAGCCACATCGGCACCATCGCCACGCCCGGGAGCTCGCCCTCGAGGCGTGCTCTGAGCTCCGGGATGCCATCCTCGGCCAGCTCTGGACCCAGGGCAAGTGGAGCTCTAAGACGTGCGGGGAAGTGCTCGGCGCCCGCCAGGCGCAGCAGATGCGAGCCGTCGATATCCACGACGTAGAGGGCGACGGGGACGCCGACGAGTCGCATCGCCTCGGCGATGATCTGCTCGGGCAGGAGCGGTGCGGGCACCTCGTCGAGGGCCCGGGCCACGTCGAGCGGGACCGGGCTCGCCCGCGCGAGCTCGCCCGGGGGCCGCAAGTAAGAGAGCTCCGCACGCCTATGCTCGGTCACGTCCGAGTAGATCCCGACCACGCCGTAGGGCGCGTCGGTTCGACGCAGCAGCCGAACGTCGATCGAGAACCAGCGAAGGTCGCCGCTCGGTGAGCGGTGCCCGCGTACCGCCCCGACGACGTCCTCCCCGGCCTGAACGGCGAGCCGCAACGGGTACGCGTCGGGCGGGCACGCCGAGCCCTCCTCGTACATCATCTCGACGGTCGGCACGGTAAGGGGCTTGCCGGCCTCGACGGCCTCAGCCCCCGGTATGAGCGCCTGGCGTGCGGGCGAGTTGAACGAGATGAGGCGACCCTCCGGGTCGAGCAGGACGAGCCCTCGGTCGAGGGGGTCGGTGATGGCGTGGAAGAACGACTCCGCCGCCGCGCTCGAGTCGTGCTCGCGCGACCCGAGGCCGAGGCACGCCTCGACGAGGTGACCGGCCGCAGTCCGGACCCACTCCGGGGGCGGCGCCGGTGCCAGATCGGCGGCTCGGCCGAGGCGCTCGGCGAGGGGCAGCAGCTCGTGCGCGACCTCGTCTACGGCGTCACCCGCGACGACCTGGGCCACCGCGTCGAACGGGTGCTCGTCGCCGACTTCGACGAGCCGGTTCACGAGGCCCCTCAGCGCCGCGAAGAGCGGCCGCTCTTCCTCCAGGGTCCGCCGAATCGCGGCGCGGGCCGCTTCGAGGGTCGCCTCGCCCACCCCGCGGAGGAGGTCGTCCTCGCTCGCAAAGTGGCGGTAGACGGTCGAGCGGCTGACCTGCGCCGCCGCGGCAAGCTGTCGTGCGCTCAGCCGCCGACCGCCCTTGAGCTCGCGCGCCGCCGCAGCGACGATCGCCCCCCGGCTCCGCCTCGCATCCGCTCTTCGCGCGGGTGCTGGCTGGTCCTCGATCGAGCGGCGATTCATCACTGGCTGTCTCGGTCTGCGGGTCGGGGCGCTTCTCTGCCAGGTCGAACGCTAGCGCAAAATGAGACGAATCGGGCGAGTGCCACGAACCCGTGTCCGAGTTAGTACGGAAGAGGGACGACGATCTGTTTATTCGTCGCACATACGGGGGACCGCCCTGCTAGAAAGAAGACCAGTCTCGAAAGGGAGGACCAATGACTCAGATGACTGACGCCTACGACTGGCACGGGCGCACACTGATCGGGCAGGACGGCGAGAAGATCGGCAAGGTCGACGAGATCTACGTCGACGAGCAGAATCAGCAGCCGGAATGGGCACAGGTCACCACCGGGCTCTTCGGAACGAGCTCCTCTTTCGTCCCCCTGGCCGGCGCCACCCCGCAGGGAGAGGAGGTCGTCGTCCAGGTCACCAAGGGTCAGGTGAAGGACTCGCCGCACCTCGACCCCGGCAAAGAGCTCTCGCAGGAAGAGGAGGTCGAGCTCTTCCGCCACTACGGGATCGACTACACCGAGGAGGGATCGGTCACCGCGGCCGGCGGCCACGCGAGCGCCGGGGGTGCGGGCGCTGGAGCGCCGGCAGGCCGTGAGCCCGCCGGCCAAGACGTCTCCGGCCCCGAGACCGACGACGTGATGACCCGCTCGGAGGAGGAGCTGCACGTCGGCAAGGACGAGCGGGAGCGCGGCCGCGCCCGCCTGCGCAAGTACGTGGTCACCGAGGAGGTCCAGCAGACGGTCCCCGTGCGGCGCGAGGAGGTCCGCCTCGAGCGCGAGCCGATCACCGACGCAAACGTCGAGCAGGCCACCGAAGGTCCGGCCATCTCGGAGGAAGAACACGAGGTGGTCCTCTACGAGGAGGAGCCCGTCGTCGAGAAGCGCGCCGTCCCCAAGGAGCGCGTGCGTATGACCAAGGACACAGTCACCGACGAGGAGCAGATCTCCGAGGAGGTCCGCAAGGAACAGATCGAGGCCGAAGACGGCCGCTAAGTCCGTATGAGCGGGGCGGCACTGCCGCCCCGCTCCCGCACGCTTTCCCCTGAAACGAGGAGATCATGACCGTTCCCTTTGCCGCAAAGATCACCGACAGCCTGCTCGTCGGCCTGAACGAGGTCGTGGCTTTCCTGCCCAAGCTGCTCGCCTTCGTGGTGATCCTGATCATCGGCTACATCGTGGCCGCGATCGTCAAGAAGGTCATCACCGGCCTGCTCGGCCGCCTGGGCGTCGACCAGCGCCTCACTCAGGGGCCCGGCGGTCAGTACATCGAACAGGCGAGTCCCCAAGGAAGCCCCTCGGCGCTGCTCGCCAACGTCGTGCGGCTGCTGATCGTCTTCGCCGCGCTCGTCATCGGCGCGGGGCGCCTCGGGATTCCCGAGGTCACCGCGTTCTTCGCCGGGATCGTCGCCTTCGTCCCGAACCTTCTGGCGGCACTGCTCATCTTCGTCGTGGCCGGAGCGCTAGCCGGAGCGATCGGCGGCATCGTCGCGCGCACCATGGGCGACACCTCGACGGGCAAGGTCGTCGGCTCGGCCGCACCCGCGCTGATCATGACCATCGCCGTCTTCATGATCCTCACCGAGCTCGGCATCGCCGAGAGCATCGTTCAGATCACCTACGTCGTCCTGCTCGGCTCGATCGGCCTAGGCCTCGCCTTGGCGTTCGGCCTCGGCGGGCGCGACACCGCGGCGAAGCTGGTCTCCGACGCCTACGACAAGGGTCAGGAGAACAAACAGCAGGTCAAGCAGGAGATGCGGACCGGCAAGGAGCGCGGCCAGCAGGAGGCACAGGAGAAGGCCCCGGCGGGGCTCCAAGAGCGGGCCCAGCAGGCCCAGGGCGCAACCCCGGGCGGCGGCGGCAGCGATGCTGCGGCGGCGTCGAGCCGCTCCGGTGCCGCACCCCCACGTCGCTGAGACCCACCCGCGAAGGGTCACTAGGCACGGGCCTCAAATACAGAATCGACAGCAGTCAGATGGCGCGCCAATACGACCAGGTCGGGAGCCAGATGTGGCGCGGGCCCTACCTAACGGCGGTGCCGAGAAGATCGACCGGGCGGTCGTCTCCGCCTGACCCTCCGGGTAGGGCGCGCCCGCGCCAAAAGCACCTCTCCACGTGAAAAACCCGGCTGCCGCGAACGAAGCGAGAACAGCCAGATTCCGCCTGTGCAGCAACGCTACCCGGAGCGCCTGCTGACCGGCGACTCTCCGCCGCTTTCTCCCCCTCTTGGGCCACAAGGTAGGCCAAATGCACGAGGAGTGGCTCGATGAGCTCTCGTAGACGGCCCAGCCAGCCCACGCGCCGCCCCGGGCCACAACCACGCGTCGCTGCGGGAGCGGCGCCGGCCGAGGAGCGCCGTTCCCGAGCCGAGGAGCAGGACTCCGGCCGGGGCGGCCTCTACGGCAGCGACACGAGCGGCGGCCCCCGTGCCGCAGTCGCGGAGCTCATCGGCACCTTCATCCTTGTCTTCGCGGGCATCGCCGTGGCGAGCGCCGCGCTGATCGACCGCCCCACCGCCGGCGCCCCCTACGACTCGCTTGCGGTGGCGCTCGCCTTCGGGCTCGCGCTCGCGGCGCTCGTGGCCGCCCTCGGCCACGTCTCAGGAGCGCATCTCAACCCCGCCGTCACGGTCGCACTCGCGGCGACGGGCAAGTTCCCGTGGCGGCTCGTCCCGACGTATGCCGGCGCACATCTTCTCGGCGCCGTGCTGGCCGCCCTTGCCACCTGGCTCGTGCTCGGAGGAGACGCGCGCTCCGAGGCGAACCTTGCGGCCACCTATCCGGCGGGGGCTGCCGGTGTTGGCCAGGCCCTCGTGGTCGAGGTCCTCATCACCTTCATCCTGATGTTCATCATCATGTCCGTCGCGACGGATGAGCGGGCGGAGGGAGGCGCGACCGCCCCGCTGGCCGTCGGCTTTGCCCTGGCGGTCGCTGTCTTCATCGGCGGACCGATCTCCGGCGGCGCGGTCAACCCGGCCCGTGCGCTAGGGCCCATGATCGTTGCCGGGGACATGTCGGCGTTCTGGCTCTACATCGTGGGTCCGCTTGTCGGTGGCGTCCTAGCCGCGGTCTTATACGACCGCTTCGTCGGGCAAGCCGACGCGCCGGGCTAGCTCGTGGGCGACGGCCTCCGGCCTAGGGGCGTCTATCAACGTCCTCAACGTCATGTGTCGATGGGCCTAAAAGGCCCGATCGAGGCGGGGCGCGGCGTTGAGGGCTCGTGTCGAGGTGATCGTGGAAAGACGCCGGCCGACTTCCTCGCGCCGCGACCGCGGAGGGGAGATCGAGCGCCGGCGAGCTCACCCACTCGCGGGCGGCGCCTGCTCGGCGGCGTCGCCGTCTGCGGTCACCTGCACGTCGGGGGTCGGCGACTGGCGGAGGAAGCGAAAGAGCGTCGCGAGGGTCGGAAACGGCACGGTGCTCGTCATCAACCCTGCGAGGACAGCTGCGACCAGGCACACCGCGAGCGGCGGAGCCGCCGAGACCCCGAGCAGCACCGCGATCACCCCCGCGGGCGGGATCGGGAGGCCGACGAAGTAGTGGCGGTTCTCGACCAGCGAGAAGCGGGCGAGCCGCCAGGCCCCGCCGAGCACGAACGCGAGGCAAGCTGTGATCCCACCCACGGGGACCGCGTCGAGCGCCCCCGCGTAGAGAACCAGCGCCGGCGCTGCGCCGAAGGACACCAGGTCGGCCAGCGAGTCGAGCCGCGAGCCGAACGCGGACTCGGAGTCGGTACGGCGGGCGACCAGCCCGTCGAGGCTGTCGCAGATACCTGCCGCGAGGACGAGCCCGGCCGCCCAGCCCAGATGCCCCTGAGCGGCCACCACGAGCGCGAGGCAGCCGGCCAGGAGGTTCCCGCTCGTGATCAGGTTGGGCGGGCTGAAGTGACCCTTCATGGAAGGATCGGCGCCTCGCTCTGCCGTGCGCACGCGGATGCCGACTCGCGCTCGCCCTCGCCCTCGCCCTCGCCCTAGACCTCGCGATAGCGTTCGAGCCGGCCGCTGCCGGCCCGCACGCGCTCGTCGACTCCCACGAGCACGTCCGCGCTCCCTACGGGAAAGACCGGGCGGGCGGTCGCTACGAGCTGATGCGCGGCTACCGTCGCCGAATGCCATCGCCACGCGACTGCCGGCCTTTTCGCCGGTCCGCGTCAGATCCTCTACCGGGTCGTAGGTCGCTGCCCAGTCATTTCCTCTCGGCTGCCAACCATGCCTTGGCTGCATCTGCGCGTCCTTCCTTACGGCGAGGGCATCAAAACTGAGTGGTGCTCGGCTGGGCTTTAAATGGGACGCCCTCGTCAGCAAACGGACGCAGGCTGTCGATCTTGCTCAGTCCGCCTGCGCGGAGGAGCGGACCAAGCAGCTGAGAGGCACCGAGGGGTGCCGGCGGGAACACTCACGCCGCTTGGGGCGGATCCACGACCCTGGCAGCCGCTGCGAAGGACGAGAGACTTCGGGGCCGCCGTTTGTTGCTACAGGCGCTGTAGTGTCAACTGACACGGACAGTCGTTTTCCGCCCGTCTTCCCGCCGTTCGCCGGTAGGAGCAGGGACCGTCGGCGGGCTACCGCGACCTCGATGCCCTCAGCGCCGGCTCGCCGGCCGCAGGTCGCGCCAGCGCGGGTAGGCTCCGCCGCCCGCGGGACCCCGCCCGGGACAGCCGCCCGAAGCCGCCCTGCCCCGGCCTCCCGGACTCTGACTCGGCCCTA
>JAUJNZ010000004.1:175180-226244 GCA_030447905.1 Thermoleophilaceae bacterium | reverse complement strand
CCTAGTTGATCCGGGTTGCTCGAGGGCAGCCGGCTCGGGGCGCAGGCCGACGTCGGCCGGCGGTAGGCGACGTTGTCGACAGACAGGGCGTTGTAGGCGCCGTTGACGCCGAACGAGGCCGTGTGGGTGTTGCAGAAGTTGTTGCGTCTGACCGTGGTTACCACCGCCTCGCAATGGAAAAGGGGAGCGACCATGTACTGCAGCCCCGAGCCCCGCTCGGCGAGGTAGCCGCCCGTCTCGCAGTCGGGGAACGACAGCAGCAGGGCGATGACCAGGCGCACGGGGGCCGAATCGCGCGCGGGCAGGCGAACATGAGGGTTTGGCCTCAGAGGTAGGCGTAATGACTACCCGCCGCGCGCGCTAGCCTGCCGCGCGCATGCGAGCGGGCTCGCCACCGATTCGATCCCTCCTCTCGGCTCGCCGCCTGGCCTGCGCGCTCCTCACGGTGGTCGCACTCGTCGGGTCGAGCAGATGCGGCGGCGGTAACGAGGCCGCCGATCGCCCAGAGCCCTCTCCCACCCAGCCCGCCCAGCCCGAGGTCGTGCGCACCGAGTCGCTGCGCTCGCTCGGCGTGGGAAAGGACACCGCCAGAAGCCGGAGTTCCGCCCGCCCTCCGGCAGCCCGCCGCGGAACCTGCAGGTCTACGACGTTGTCCCGGGCGAGGGCGCCGAGGCGACCGCCGGCCGGCCGCTGTCGATGCAGTACGTCGGCAAGTCGTTCTCGACCGGAGGCGAGTTCGACGCTAGCTGGGACCGCGGCGAGCCGTTCGCCTTCACGCTCGGCGCCGGCGAGGTCATCCCCGGCTGGGACCTCGGCATCGAGGGGATGCGTGCGGGCGGTCGGCGCATCCTCGTCATCCCGCCGCAGCTCGGATATGGCGCCCAGGGCTCGCCGCCGTCGATCGCGCCCAACGAGACCCTGGTGTTCGTGGTCGACCTAAAGCGCGTCCGGAAGTAGATCGGGCGTCAGCCGGGCGCCCCGTGCCAGCCCTCTACAGCGGGATGTTCCCGTGCTTTCGCTTCGGGACGGCCACCCGCTTGGTCTGCAGCGTGGCGAGCGCGCGGATCAGCCGCGGCCGGGTCTCATGGGGGATGAGCACGTCGTCGATGTAGCCGCGCTCGGCCGCCGAGTACGGGTTAGCGAAGCGGGCCTTGTACTCGGTGATGAGCTTCTGGCGGCGCTCCTCGGGCGTCGGCGAGTTCGCGATGTCGCGCCGGTGGATGATGTTGACCGCCCCGTCCGGGCCCATCACCGCCACCTCGGCCGTCGGCCAGGCGAAGTTGAAGTCGGCGAGCATGTGCTTCGAGCTCATGACGTCGTAGGCACCCCCGTAGGCCTTGCGGGTGACCACGGTCAGCTTGGGCACGGTCGCCTCGGTGAACGCGTAGATGAGCTTCGCCCCGTGGCGGATGATCCCGTTCCACTCCTGCTCGGTCCCCGGCAGGAAGCCGGGGACGTCGGCGAAGGTGACGAGCGGGATGTTGAAGGCGTCGCAGAAGCGGACGAAGCGCGCCGCCTTGACCGAGGCATCGATGTCGAGCACCCCGGCGAGCTGGCTCGGCTGGTTGCCGACCATCCCCACCGCGTTCCCGGCGAGGCGCGCGAACCCAACGACCATGTTGGTCGCGTAGTGCTCGTGGACCTCGAAGAACTCGCCGTCGTCGACGACGTGCGAGAAGACGTCGCGCATGTCGTAGGGCTTGTTCGGGTTGTCGGGGACGATCCGGTCGAGCTCCTCGTCCATCCGGTCGGGATCGTCGCCCGAGTCGAGCCGGAGCGGGGTCTCGAGGTTGTTCTGGGGCAGGAACGACATGAGGTAGCGCACGTCCTCGAGGCAGGCGTCCTCGCTCTCGGAGGCGAAGTGGGCGACGCCGGAGGTGGTGGCGTGGGTCATAGCCCCGCCGAGGTCCTCGAACTCGACGTCCTCGTCGGTCACGGTCTTGATCACGTCGGGACCGGTGATGAACATGTGCGAGGTCTCCTGCACCATGAAGACGAAGTCGGTGATCGCCGGCGAGTAGACGGCGCCGCCCGCGCACGGGCCCATGACCAGGCTGATCTGCGGGATCACCCCCGAGCACTGGATGTTGCGCGAGAAGACATTGCCGTAGGCCGCCAGCGAGACGACGCCCTCCTGGATCCGCGCCCCGCCCGAGTCGTTGATCCCGATGACCGGACAGCCGATCTTGGCCGCCAGGTCCATGACCTTGCCGATCTTCTCGGCCATGACCTCGCCGAGCGAGCCGCCGAAGACCGTGAAGTCCTGCGAGAACACGCACACCGGACGCCCGTCGATCGCGCCGTGCCCGGTGACCACCGCGTCGCCAAACGGCCTGTGCTTCTCCATGTCGAACTCATAGGTGCGGTGGCGCACGAACGTGTCGAGCTCCTGGAACGAGCCCTCGTCGAGCAGCCTGTCGATCCGCTCACGGGCGGTGAGCTTGCCCTTGTCGTGCTGCTTCTCGACGGCCTGCTCGGAAGACGCGTGCACGGCCTCGTGCCGCCGCTCCTCGAGCTGGGCCAGCCTCTCTTCTGTGGTCTCGGGGACTTCCGCGCTCATGGGCGCGGGCATTCTAAGCGAAGCGGTCATCTCCGGGCCGTACGCTGATCAGAGGCCCCGGACGTAGAGCGCGCGGGCCCCGGTATGGAACCACAGACCCGCACCGAACCAGACGAGCGTGCGCCCTTCGTGGTTTCCGACTCGGCAGCGAGGCGCCGCGACGGCGCCGGGGCCGAGGCGGGTCCGCTCGGCCCCTTCCCCCCCGCCGCCGCGCTCGCCGCCACGCTCGCGGCGCTCGCCTTTGCGGCGATCCTCTACGCCTGGCTGCGCGGCGGCGGGTCGATCGACCTTCCCTGGGCGCCCACCCTGGGGCTGCGACTGCACTTCCGCCTCGACGCGCTGGGGGCGCTCTACGCCCTGCTCGCCACTGGGATCGGCGCGGCGGTCTTCCTCTACTCGGGGCGCTACCTGCGCCTCCATCTCGCAAGCGACGGGCGGCCCGCGCGCGACGAGCGGAGCTTCTACGCGTTCATGCTGCTGTTCGCGGTCTCGATGGTCGGCCTGGCGACCGCGCAGGATCTCCTGCTCCTGTTCGTCTTCTGGGACCTGACGGCGATCGCGTCGTACTTCCTGATCGGTTTCGACCGCCACGAGACCGCCTCCTGGTCGGGGGCGCTGATGGCGCTGCTCGTGACCGGGATCACCGCCGTGGCGCTGCTCGTCGGATCGGTGATCCTGTTCGTGGCCCACGGCACGTTCTCGTTGCCGGAGATCATCGCCCACGCCCGGCCCGGAACCACCCTCACGGTGGCGGCGGCCCTGATCGCGGTCGCCGGCCTGGCCAAGAGCGCCCAGGTGCCCTTCCACTTCTGGCTGCCGAACGCCATGGTCGCGCCCACACCGGTCTCGGCCTACCTGCACAGCGCGGCCATGGTCGCCGCCGGGGTGCTGCTGATCGGCCGCACCTACCCGCTGCTCGCTCAAAGCCAGCTTGTCCTCGACGGCATGCTCGTCGTCGGGCTCGCCTCGATGCTCACCGGCGGGCTGATCGCCCTTACGCGCGAGCGGCTCAAGCAGGTGCTCGCCTACTCGACCGTCGCCCAGTACGGGTACATGGTGGCCCTCTACGGGCTCGGCGGAGCGGCGGGCGCGGTCGGAGGCGCCTTCTTCGTCGCCGCCCACGCGCTGGCCAAGAGCGCGCTGTTCATGGTGTCGGGGGCGGTGACCCAGGCCAGCGACGGCGAGGAGCGCCTCGGGCGGCTCGGCGGGCGATGGCGGACCATGCCGATCGTCGCCGTGGCCGGCGCGCTCGCGGCGGCCGCGCTTGCCGGCCTGCCGCTGACCGTCGGGTTCTTCAAGGACGAGCTGCTGTTCAAGGCGGCGCTCAAGCGCGGACCGCTGGTGACGGCGCTCGTGGCCGCGGGCCCGGTGCTCACGCTCGCCTACATCGGGCGCTTCTGGGGCCGGATCTTCCTGGGCAGGCCGCGGCAGGCGCCGACCGGACCGGGGTCGCCGCCGGCCACGCTCGTCGCCCCGATCGCCGTGCTCGCGCTGCTCTCGCTCGCGTTCGGGCTCTGGATCGCGCCACTCGAGAGCCTCGCGGGGGCGGTCGGCTCTGTCAGTCTCGCCGGCAAGCCGGCCGGGATCTCGCTCGCCTACTACCTAGACGCCCGCGCGACGAACCTGATCGCGCTGGGTGTGTACGCGCTCGGCGGGCTCCTGCTCGCCACCTACCGGCACTGGCTCCCCGTCGCCCAGGGATTTGCCCGGGTCGCGCTGCGCTTTGGGCCCGAGCGCGCCTACGTGTCGTCGCTGCGCCAGGCCAACCGGCTCTCGAGCGCCCTCCACCGCGTCGAGGTCCGCGACCTGCGCCGGCGGGTGGCCTGGGTGCTCGTCCCCTGTGGCGTGCTCGTCGCCGCGGGGTTACTCGCCACCCCGACCGTCGGCCAGTACGCGATCGGAAAGCTCGGCGTCGGCGACGCACCGCTGGCCATCCTCCTCGCGCTCGCCGCAGCCGCCGCCCTGGCCGCCACCGTACCGCGGTCCCAGCTCGTGCTCGTCCTCGTCCTCTCGGCCTCGGGCTACAGCCTGGCTGCGGTGTTCGCCCTCTTCGGGGCACCCGACGTGGCGCTCGTCGCCGTGCTCGTCGAGACCCTGTTCGCGCTGTTGTTTGTAGCCGTGTTCTCGCTCCTGCCCGACGACGTGCTGCGCCGCGAGCAGTCGCTCTCGGTGTCGCACTCCCGTCGCTGGCGCGACCCGCTGGTGGGAGTGGTCTCGGGCTTCTTCGCCCTGGCCGTCGTCTGGGGCACCCTGTCGAGCCCGGTGCCCAGTGACCGGCGGGTCGCCGAGCGGCTGATCGACCTTGCTCCCGCGGCCCACGGCAAGGACGTCGTCACCGCGATCCTGTCGGACTTCCGCGCGCTCGACACCCTAGCCGAGGTGACCGTCCTCGTCATCGCGCTCGCCGGCGTGGCAGGGGCGCTCACCCGAAGGCGCTCGCGGTGAGCCCGAGCAACGTCCTGCCGCGCGCGGTCGCGCGCTTCCTGCTCCTGCCTATCGGGATGATCGCGGTCGCGCTGTTCGTCAAGGGCCTCTCGAGCACCGGCGACGGGTTCGTGGCCGGGACGGTGGCGGCGCTCGGGATCGTCCTGCAGGACGTCGTCTTCGGCCACCGCGAGGCCGAGCGGCTGCTGCCGGTCCGCCGCGCTCCGCTCGTCGCCGCGGTCGGGCTCGGGCTCGGGCTCGCCATCGCCTTCGCCCCGCTCCTGTTCGGGGACCCGGTGCTCACCCACCTCCCGCCCGCGGAGGAGAAGGTGACGAAGCTCGGGACGCTCGAGCTGGCCACTTCGGTGGCCTTCGATGCGGCCGTCTTTCTGACCGTGTTCGGAGTGGTGGTGGGGATCGTGCGCGAGCTCGCGTGGGCGGCCGAGCGGGAGGACGAAGAATGACGCTGCTCGTCTCCCTGGTGGTCGCGACCATCTTCGGCTCGGGGTGCTACCTGTTGCTCAAGGGCGATCTCTTCCGGGTGGTGGCCGGCACGGTGCTGATCTCGAACGCCGCCGTCCTGACCCTGATCGCCGCGGGCTTCACACGCGGGGCGGCACCGATCCGGCCCTTCCCGCAGGGCTCGCAGGTAAGCGACCCGCTCGTCCAGGCGCTCGCCCTGACCGCCCTCATCATCGGCTTCGGGGTGACCGCGCTGCTGCTCACGGTCGCCTTCCGCGTATACGCCTCGAGCCGTACGGTCGATCTCGACCAGCTCTCTCGGATGGAGGCCTCGCGGGAAGACGAGCTCGAGGAGACCGAGGACTGACCCGTCGATGCTGTTCCTCCCGTTGCTCATACCGTGGCTCGCGGCCATCCCGCTCGTCCTCCTCGACGGTCGCCGCAAGGGCGTGGCCTGGCTCGCGGTCGGCGCGCTCGCCGCTCACCTCGCCGCGCTCGCGGTGCTCGCCGTGCGGGTCTTCGCGGCCGGTCCGCAGGAGGCGGTGACCGGAGAGTGGCCGCCCGGCGTGGGGATCGTCGTCCGTGCCGACGCCCTCGGCATGGTCTTCGCGCTGCTCTCGAGCGGGGTACTGCTGGCCGCGCTCGTGCACGAGACGGTGGCTGGGATCGAGGGCCGGCGGTTTCCCGCCTTCGTCGTGTTCATGGCCGCCGGCCTGACCGGTCTCTTCCTGGCCCGTGACGTCTTCAACTTCTACGTCTTCTTCGAGGTGGCGATGATCTCGGCCTACGCGCTCTCGACCTACGGGGGCCAGGCGCGCGAGGCCGGCGCGGCGTTCGTGTTCGCGGTGGTCAACCTGCTCGGATCGTTCCTGTTCCTGCTCGCCGTCGCGGGGATCTACCACCAGACCGGCACGCTCGCGATGGACGGGGTCACCACCGGCCTCGCCACCGCCGCCCCGAACGCGGCGCTCCTGATCGCCGTGCTCGTGCTCGTGGCCTTCTCGGTCAAGCTCGGCCTGTTCCCGTTTCACCCGTGGCTGCCGGCCGTATACATCGGAGCGCGTCCCGCGGTCGCGGCCATCCTGGCCGGCGCGCTGGCCAACATCGGCAGCTACGGCGTCCTGCGCTTCGGCGCCGATGTGCTCCCGGCGCAGCTTCGGGCGGGCTCGGTCGCGCTCGTCGTGCTCGGCTCCGCGAGCATCGTCTACGGCGCCGTGCAGGCCATCGGTCGGCGGGAGGCGGCCGAGGTGCTCGCCTACTCGACGATCGGCCAGGTCGGGTACGTGTTCGTTGCGGTGGGCATCGGCGGCGCGGTCGGGCTCGCCGCCGCGGTGCTGTACGCGGTGGTCAACGGCCTCAACAAGGCGCTGCTGTTCCTGTCGATCGATCTCCGCGGCTGGCTCGTGGGAGCGGCGTTCGCGGTCGGTGCGTTCAGCGTCGTCGGCGTGCCGCCCGCGGCCGGGTTCCTCGGCAAGGTCGCGATGTTCCAGGCCGGCGTCGAGATCGGGAGCGTGGCGCTCGTGGCCCTGATCTTCCTCGGCGGCGCGCTGTCGTTCCTCTACATGTTCCAGCTCTATCAGAGCGACTTCTGGGCGGGGACTCGCGAGGTCGGGCGCTCGGCGCCACGCACGCGGGTCGTCGCCCTCGCCCTGGCCGTTCTCGTGCTCGGGCTCGGAGCGTGGCCCGAGCCGCTGCTGGCGGTGAGCCGCGACGCCGCCGCGGCGCTCGAGGGGACCCGACCGTGAGATACGTGCTGACGCTCGCGGGCCTGACCGCAGTCTACGCGCTGACCCTAGCGAGCCTGCGCCCGCTCGACCTGGCGATCGGCCTGCTCGTCTCCGCGGCGCTGCTGGCCGTCGCGCGCCGGTTCGTGTACGCGGCCGAGCCGGAACCGGCGCGGGAGGTGCTGCGGCGGATCGCCGCGCTGCCGCGCTTCTTCGCGGGCGTGGTCGCGGAGGTGGCGAGCGGGACGGTCGAGGTGGCGCTCGTCGTCCTCGGGCGCCGGCCGCTCGACTGTCCGGGCATCGTGGCCATCCCGATCGAGGAGCGGACCCCGATCGGCGTGGCCGTCGCGGCGCTCGCCTTCACGCTCTCCCCCGGAGACGTGCTGATCGACGTCGACGAGGAGGAGCAGGTCATGCTCATCCACGTCCTCGACGCAAGCGACCCCGAGGCCGTCCGCGCGCGACACCGGGACTTCTACGAGCGCTGGCAGCGGCGCGCCTTTCCCTAGTAGGCGACCGTGCACGACGTCCTCGTCTACATCGCCATGGTCTGGAGCATCCTACTGCTCGGGTGGGTGGTCGTCCTGATCATCCGACCGAGCGCGGTACCCCAGCGGGTCGCCGCGCTCGACCTGATCGCCCTCCTCCTGATCGCGCTGCTGACGCTCTTCTCCCAGCTGCGGGGCGTCGTCTACTTCCTCGACGCCGCGCTGGCGGTGGCGCTGCTCGCGTTCGTGGGCACGATCGGCTACGCCCGCTACCACGCCTCCGGGAGGCTGTTCCGGTGACGCCGAGCTGGCTCTCGTGGACCGCCGACCTGCTCGTCGTCGGAGGACTGCTCGTCATCACCTTGGGTGTCGTCGGCTTTGCCCGCATGCCCGACGTCTACAACAAGCTCCACGCCGCGAGCAAGACGGTCGTCTTCGGGGTGGCGGCCCTTCTGGCGGCCTCGGTGGCCACGCTCGACGCGGCGCTCATCGCGCGTGCGGCGCTCGTGGCGGCGTTCCTCGTCCTGACCGCGCCGGTGTCTGCCCACGCGGTCGCCCGGACGGCTTACGAGCGGGGAGAGCCTTCGAGGACGCCCCGGTCGGTCGACGAGAACCCCCGGCGCCGCGCGGGAGGCTGAGCGACCGGCGAGCGCCTCAGAAGCGCAGGATCGCTCCGATCGAGCCGAGTTCGGCGAGATCATCGTGGTGGCGGACCACGAGCACGTCTGCCGACTGGCCGAGCGCAAGCTCGATCGCCGACTCGACGATGTCGTCGCGTCGCACGAGCTCGCCCCCGTCGACGGGGCAAGTGCCGCCCTCCTGGGCGGCGACGAAGCCGTCGCTCGAGCACACCGAGCCGGGCGCCGAAAAGCCCTCCGCGAGCAGGAGCGTCTCGACGCGGCGCTCGTTCAGCGCCCCGAGGGTGTCGTCAAGGCCCGCCGTGCCGCGGCCACCCGCGCCGACTCCCTCTACCAGGCGATCGAGCTTCTCGCGCTCGCGGCGCCGCTCGACCGCCTCGATCTCCCCGGCCGCCGCGCGGGCCACGTCATCGGGGCTCGAGTGCTCGACGTCGACCTCGATGAAGCCGCGCAGGCGCTCGCGCAGCGAGGTGTGCAGCTGATGCTCCATGGTTCCGCGCAGCTCGGAAGGGATTCCGATCAGGAAGTGGTCGAAGGGAGCACGGCGGTACTGCTTGAAGGTTTCATAGGCCGCCTTGCGCAGGTGCTCCTCGTGCTCCTCGGCCTGCGAACGCTCGTGACGAGCCTGCGACCAACCGCCGGCGTCGGCCTGGCTGCGCACGACGTCCTGGAAGGCTTCGACCTCCTCGAGCGTGTCGCGGTTGCCCTCGAAGAGCCGCGCGCTGCGGCGATTGGCGAGCAGGACGACCCAGCGGTCGGCCGAGAGCATCCCGGCGAGCGGCTCGATCCACGGCGAGTCGTCGACCATGATCCCCGAGTCGACCGGCCGCGGAAGCTTCACCGTCTCGAAGAGGTCGGCGGCGCCGGAGCAGAAGAGCGCGAGCCCGTGGGCACCGTCGGCCGAGAACGGCCCCCGCAGGTAGTCGCGCACTCGCTTGACGTCCTCCTCGAGGCCCTGGCGCTCGTCGTGCGACAGGTCTTCCTCGGCCTTGACCTTGCGCCCGGCCTCGTCGATCAGCGACCCGATAGCCGAGCTGCGCGCCGCGGGGGTGGCGAACTCGGTCGGCTCGAGGTTGAGGTACACGCTCAGGACGCGCCCGCCCGGCCGAAGCTCGGCGAGGTGGCGCAGTCGCTCTGGAGTCAGCTCATCGGTCTGCACGGGGAGGCTTCTGCCCGCGCGGACACGGGCCCGAACATGCGCGAAGGCCACGGGCCGGTGAGGCGGCCTGCGCGGTCCGCCCTGCCGGTTCCCGGCGCGGCGCTCGATTGAATTGCTGTGAGCGCGAGCCGAAAGTGAACCCCGTCGACCTCAGTCGAGCCTAGATCGTTCGCGCCGAGTCGAGCAGACGGGCGATCAGCCGCTCGACGTTCGCGCCGGCGCCCGACTCGTCGAGCGCGGCACGGACGAGCCGCCGCGCCTTCTGGAAGCCGTAGCCCTCGGGCAGCGCCACCGACGCGGCGACTCGCTCGGCCTCGAGGGCCGCCCCGGCGATCTCGGCGTGCAGATCGTCCGCCGGGTCGAAGGTCGGGAAGGGGATCGCGAAGACGTACTTGTCGAAGTCGCGGCGACCGAACTGGCCCACCGACTGCAACGGGGCGACGCGCTCGCCGAGCACTCTGACTGTTGAGGATCGCGCAGAGGTAGCGGCCTTCGTCGGCTGAGGAGACGGGCGCTCAGTAGAGCTTGTTCTCGATCACTGCCTCGTCTCTCAGGCGTGCGGCGGCGAGGCGCGCGCCCGCCTTCGTGTACACGACACGCTCTGAGATGAATGGAAACTGGCCGGTCATTTTCCGCTGGTAATCGATCTGTTGCCGCAGAGAAAGCGTCGAGCGCTCGGATCGATGCAGCTCCCAAAGCTCCACAGCGCGACGCCACCAGCTGGCAAGACCGGGGTAGTCGTCCAGCGCGGGATCTCGGTCGTCTAACAGGCGCTCGCCGAGCCACGGAATAACGGCCTCGACCGGATCGAGACAACGGGAGGGCGTGATCGTGCTCCCGAGGTGAACCGGAAGGATAAAACGCTCCTCGACGGTCCCCTCAAAGGGTCTGAAGGTGCTTCCAGGGCGCCTTGTCGAGACTCGACCTCGCGCTGCGAATGCGACAAAACCCAATCGGTACTCCGAGTGGTCCAGCCGGCGCGAGCTCCACGAAGAGCAGTACTCGGGGATAAATCGTCGTACCGTTCTTGAAGGCCGCCTCATACGGCGACCTCGGCGCGTCCTCGGCCACGCTCGCCGCCCCCTCCTCGACGGTGATCACCACCTCCGCGTTCGCCCCCAGGAGCGCCGATGATCGGATAGAAGACCCGACCACACCTCGCCCATCGTTGGCATTGCCGACGCCCCTTCGCCCGACCCCGCACGCCGACCATGAACGACCGCCGACGGCACGGGGAAGATCGTCGGGTCGATCCCCGTGAGGTTCCATACCCTCGAACTCGAGTTGCGTGTGCGCCGACGGAGCCGGATAATCGCCCGTGCGAAACCCCTTGAACTGACGGCGTGACAGCGTCGCCGCCGGCATCACGAAGGCGAAGCGGCCGCCTGGCCGCAGGTAGAGCTCGCACGCGCGAGCGACGAACAGGCCCGAGAGATCCTGGTGGGTCGCAACCTCCGCTCCCGCCCCGGATCGACGAGATGCTCGCTGACGACATGTAGGGCGCCGTCCGACTCGAGCGATCCGAGGTACCACTCGGCCCCATCGGTCAGACCGACGTAACGCTGCTCGAGCTGACCGCTGCGAGCCTGCACGTAGCCGGCGAGCTGCTCGAGGCCCGCGGCCCTCGCCCGCCCGACGCGGAGATCGTTCTTGAGCTCGAAGACCGTCAGTCCCCGCTCGATGTCGATCCGCCGCCGGGTGGCGTCGGCGGTCGGGACCTCGCGGCGGACAAAACTCTCGTCGTCGAGGTTGAGGCCGCCGTACCGAAGCAGGGTGGCGACATCCGCCTGCAGGTCGGCCTCGCTGCGGCTCGCGCTGCGCGTGGCGATGCGCCCGACGAGGTCATCGAGCGGTACGGGCGGTCCGACAGGCGATTCGAGGGCCGCGGAGCGGAACCTATCGTCGCTCAGCGCGGCACCAGCGTCGGTAGTCCCTCGGCCTCGGCCGCGCCCAACAGGCGGTCGTCGTAGGAGACGAAAGCGGTCAAATGCTCACTGAACGCGACCGCTGAGGCTAGGTGGATGGCGTCGAGCGAGCGAAGAATTATTGGGTCGAGATCGCTCGCCGCGTCGAGAATGTCATCGGTGATCGCCAACATCGAGACCGTGAGCAGAGCTTGGCGTCCCCGAGCGGCCTCGACGCCCAGTCTCCGAATAGCGCGAGCGACTTCGACACGGGAAAGAGCGCTCGTGGCGCGCCGCTCCCACCCTTCGGCTGCCGCCCTCAGGACTTGGCTGTCGGGCTCGTCGACTATGAGCTTGACGATCGCCGAGGAGTCCAGGTAGACCACCCCGGTCAGATCTTGTCCTCACGTTGCTCGTCGAGCGCCTCGGAGGTCGACATCGACCCCGGAGGGAGCTCGACGGGTGGTGGAAGGTCGCAGACGTCAAGTGTCGCCCGCCGAGCGATCCTGCCCTCCGCCTCCAAGCGATCGATCGGATCACTGGCGCCCGGTAGCGGTGCGAGCACAGCGACCGCACGACCGCGGTTAGTCACCGAGAGTGTCTCTCCTCGCTCGACCCGCCGAAGGAAGACGCTCAGGTTCTGTCGCAGCTCGCGGACGGTGACGGTGTGGGCGGCGATGTGCGTCAGCGTAGCGCTTCGCCCCGGTGCGCAATCCCGGATCGACTGCGAACGCCTTGCCTAGGCCCCCGGTACTCCCCGTACTCCTCGCGCATGACCCCGCAGACCTCCCCGAGCGTCGCGGATTCGGCCAGCGCGGAGCGGATCGGGTGCAGCAGGTTTCCCTCCCCCCGCGCGACCTCGCGCAGCTCCTCGAGCCGCGCGTGCACCGCGTCGCCGCCGCGCTCCTGCTTGAACTGCTTCAACCGCTCGACCTGCTCGCGCTCGGTCTCCGGGTCGACCCGGAGGATGTCCTCGGTCTCGACGCCCTCGGTGACGTACTCGTTCACGCCCACGATGACGTCCTGATTGGTCCGGATACGCTCCGAGTACGCCCACGCGGACTCCTCGACCTCGCCGCGGATGAAATCGAGGCCCGCGACCGAGCCGCCGAGCTCCTCGACCCGGTCGATCAGCTCCTGCGCGCGCTCCTCGACCTCGTCGGTGAGGGCCTCGACGAAGTACGAGCCCGCGAACGGGTCGACGGTGTCGACCACTCCCGACTCGTGGGCAAGCACCTGCTGGGTGCGCAGCGCCACCCCGCGGCGCGCTCGCTCGGCAGCGCGAGAGCCTCGTCGTAGCCGTTGGTGTGGAGAGACTGCGTCCCTCCGCACACCGCGGCGAAGCCCTGCAAGGCCACGCGCACGATGTTGTTCTCGACCTGCTGGGCGGCGAGCGTCGAGCCGCCGGTCTGAGTGTGGAAGCGCATGGTGAGCGAGCGGTCCTCGCACGCGCCGAAGCGCTCGCGCATGATGCGTGCCCACATGCGCCGGGCGGCGCGGAACTTCGCCACCTCCTGGAAGACGTTGTTGTGGCAGTTGAAGAAGAACGCGAGCCGGGGGGCGAACTCGTCGACCTCCATGCCGGTGTCGAGGGCGGCCTGCACGTAGGCGATGCCGTTGGCGAGCGTGAAGCCGACCTCCTGGACCGCCGAGCAGCCCTTCTCCCGCATGTGGTAGCCCGAGATCGAGATCGTGTTCCACTTCGGGATCCGCTCCCGGCAGTAGGCGAAGAGATCGGTGGTCAGGCGCATCGCCGGCTCGGGCGGGTAGATGAAGTTGCCGCGTGCGATGTACTCCTTGAGCACGTCGTTCTGCGTCGTGCCCTGAAGCTCGCTCGCGTCGACGCCCTGCTCCTCGCCGACGAGCTCGTAGAGCAGGAGCAGCACCGCCGCCGGGGCGTTGATGGTCATCGAGGTCGAGACGTCGGCGAGCGGGATGCCGTCGAAGACGCGGCGCATGTCGTCGATCGAGTCGATGGCCACGCCGGTGCGCCCGACCTCGCCGAGGCAGAGGGGGTCGTCGGAGTCGCGGCCCAGCTGGGTCGGCAGGTCGAAGGCCATCGACAGGCCGGTCGAGCCGTGATCGATCAGGTAGTGGAATCGCTCGTTGGTCTCCTTTGCGGAGGCATAGCCGGCGTACTGGCGCATCGTCCAATGCCGCGAGCGGTACATGTCGGCGTGGATGCCGCGCGTGTAGGGGTACTCGCCGGGCTCGCCGAGGCGCTCCTCGAGGCCCGGCTCGACGTCCTCCTCCCCGTAGACGGTCCGGATCTCGATGCCGGAGTCGGTGAAGCGGCGCTCGTCGTCTGAGCCGACGACCGGGGCGATGGTGGGCTTCGAGTCGGGGCGGGTGGCCATGTGGGCCGGCAAGGATATTGATCGGTTTCCGCTTCGCTGTTGGGACGCTCGAAGTGGGGAGCCCTCCTGCGGCGCCTCGCGTCGCGCCGGTGGCACGCGCTACTTCAGGACGGGAATTCCCAGGGTGTCGGGTACCCGCTCGAGACGCACGATGGACTCGCCTGTATCTCCGGGCGGAGGCTTGATGCGGACCAGGTACGAGCCATCGGGCCGCCCGGTCGGTGTGGCGGAGGGGTCCTAAGCTCTCTTCCATGGCCCACACCGGCAGCCGGGCCGACGCACCACGGGCGTCGAGCCCGCCGACCTCCGCCCTGTCCGAGGCCCTGGCCACGGTCGGCGACCGCTGGACCCTGCTCGCGGTCGCCGCCCTACTCGACGGCCCCCGTCGCTTCGGCGACCTCGGGCGCGAGCTCCCGGGCATCGCGCCGAACATCCTCAGCGCGCGATTGCGCCGGCTCGAGCAGGCCGCGCTGGTGGTAGCGGAGCCCTATCAGGAGCGCCCGACCCGCTTCGTATACGAGCTGACCGCTCCCGGTCGCGAGCTCGCCGGCGCGTTGCGGCTGCTCGCGGATTGGGGAGGGCGGCATCGAGAGGAGGCCGAGTCGCCGCGCCACGGGGTCTGCGGCTCGCCGCTCGAGGCGCGCTGGTGGTGTCCGACGTGCGAACAGGCGCTCGAGGCCGCCGACGACGACGAGCTTCACTTCGCCTGAGCGCGGAGGGCTCGATCAGGCGCGGGCGGCCGGGTAGGTCCTCCCCCGCCGGGTCCGGATCGGCCGCAGCGCGGACAGGGTGAGTCGCGCCGCCGCGGCGAGGTCAGCCAGCGGCGAGTGCCAAAAGGCGACTCCTCGGAGCTCGTAGACGCGTCGCAGCGCGAGCAGGAGGGCGATGCGGACGCCGGTGAGGACCGTATCGAGGGGACCTGCGCGCCGCAGGAGCACGCGCGCCAACGGCGTCGCCATGGCGACCCAGACGACGAGCAGGTCGAGCGCCCCACGGCTTGCCGACCCAGCCCTCGGGCAGGTCGGGCGCGATCACCACCCTGGCGCCCTGCGCGGAGGCGGCCGCGGCCGTCTCGCTGCGATCGTCGTGGTCGACGACGACGATGACCTCGCCGACGTCCGGGTCGCCGGCAAGCCCTTCGAGACAGGGCCCGATCCGCTCCGCCTCGTCCCGGACCGGAACGACCACGCTGACCGCTCCGCGCGGATGAGGGGCGCAGCGGCGGACGGCGATCGCGACCGCGGGCCAACCGGCCGAGAGCGAGGGTGGCGGCGAGAGCCATGCCGGTGCCGAAGGCGACCCGGCCGGCGCTCAGGGCGAGGCGCCGCCGGAGCCGGCCTCCGCCTGGCGCCCGACCCGGTCGACGTCCTCCTGGAGCTGCTGCACGTCCTCGCTGAGGTCGGCGATCTCGCGCTGGGTCGACTCGTCCGGCCCGTCGGCGTTCTGTGCCGCGCTCTGTACCTCGCTCTCGAGGTCGTCGATGCGACTCGAGAGGGAATCCACCGAGCCCTCGGCGTCGCGCGACCCCTCGCGTGCCGAATCGACCTGGTCCTCGAGCTTGGACACGTCGTCCTGGAGGTCGCGGACCGAGCTGCGCGAGGCACCCCCTCGGCCTTGGGACTGGTCCTCGGCGAGCAGCAGGGCGAGGGAAACCGCCGCCGCGGCCGCCGCGAGAAAGGCAACGAAGGTCGCGAAGTACGCCCAGCGGCGCGAGTTGCGAGCCTGCTCGACGACCTGGGCGTGCTCGAGGTCTGCCTGCTCCTCGGGGGTGAGCGGCCGTCCGTCCGCTCCGACCGGTCGGTTAGGAGGTGCTGCCATCTCGCCGATGAGAATACGGCAGGGGGCGGTCGCACCGCCCCAGCAGGCGCCCACTAGCCTTTCTCACGTGATCGAGGTCGACGACACCACCCTCGACAACGGCCTCCCGCTGGTCCAGCTGAGGATGCCGGGCACGCGTGCGGCCACCGTGCTCGTCGCCTTCGACGCCGGCGCGCGCACCGAGCGTCCCGAGGAGAACGGGATGGCGCACTTCCTCGAGCACCTCGTGTTCAAGGGCGGCGAGAAGTACCCGAGCTACCGCGACGTCAACGAGACCGCCGAGCGGCTCGGGGCCCAGCTCAACGCCTACACCTCCCACGACGTCGTCGCCTTCCACGTCACCTGCCGCGCCGAGGCGGTGATGGACGCCGCCGACCTGCTCACCGACTTCGTGGCCAAGGCGCGCGTCGACGGCGACGAGCTCGAGCGTGAGCGCGGCGTAGTGATCCAGGAGATCAACCGCTCAGACGACGCTCCGGCGAGCGTCGCGAGCAAGCTGCTCGACCGCGCGGCCTACGGCGATCACCCGCTCGGCCGGCCGGTGCTCGGGCCCGCCGAGCACCTCGAGGGCTTCAGCCGCGAAGCCGTCCTCGCCTTTCGCGAGCGCCGATGGGCGCCGACGCGGGGCGGCGCCTTCGTGGCCGGCGACCTCTCGGCGGTCGACGAGCCGCGCCTCGCCGAGCTCTTCGGGCGCTTTCCCGGGCGGGCGGAGGAGGACGGCGTCGAGCCGGCTCCGGGGTTCGAGCGCCGGGTGGTCGTCGATGAGCGCGAGACCAACCAGTCGCACCTGCGCCTGCACTGGCGCGCGCCGATCGATCCGACGAGCCTGCGCCAGCGCGCCGCCCTCGGCGTCTACTCGACCCTGCTCGGGGGCTCCATGGGCTCACGGCTGTTCGACGAGATCCGCGAGCAGCGCGGGCTCTGCTACGCGATCCGCTCGTACTCGTGGACGCACACGGACACCTCGAACCTCGACGTCGCCTCGGGCCTCGACTCCTCCAAGTGCGAGGAGGCCTACCGGCGGATCCGCGAGATCGTGGCCGACCTCGCCGAGAACGGTCCGAGCCCGAGCGAGATCGACCGCGCCCGCGCCTACGCGGCCGGCTCGACGGTGCTGGCGCTCGAGGGCACGAACGCGGTGGCGCGCCGGGCGGCGGCCCAGAAGGTGACCTTCGGCGAGATCTCCTCTCCCGAGGAGTCCATCGCCGCCCTCGACGCGGTGACCGAGGACGAGGTGCGCGAGGTGGCGCGAGGGGTGGCGGGACCGCCGAGCGTGGCCTGCGTGGGGCCGCACACGGTCGCTGACTTCGAGTGACCGCGGCGGCCGGATGACCTCTGGCTTCAGCGACGACCTGCGCGCCGCGACAGCCGAGGTCTGGGAGGCCCAGCACGACCATCCGTTCGTGCGCGGGATCGGCGAGGGAACCCTCGACGCCGAGCGCTTCGCCCTGTGGATCCGCCAGGACTACCTCTTCCTGATCGAGTACGCGCGCATGCTCGCCCTCGGCGCCGCCAGGGCGCCCGACCTCGAGACCATGGGTCGCTTCGCCGATCTCGCCCAGGCCGTGCTGCGCGAGGAGATGGACCTCCACCGCTCCTACGCCGCCGAGCTCGGGATCGGCGGCGCCGAGCTCGAGGGCGAGGCCATGCTGCCGACGACCCGCGGCTACACCGACTTCCTGGTGCGGATGGCCGCCCATGAGGACTTCGCCGAGCTCGTGGCGGCCCTGCTGCCGTGCATGTGGGGTTTCAGCGAGATCGGCCGGCGGCTCGACGAGCGGGGCCGCCCGGGAGACGAGCGCTACGCGAAGTGGATCGACATGTACGCCTCGGACGAGTTCGCGGAGCTCGCGCGCTGGTGCCGCGAGCTGTGCGACCGCCTGGGAGTCGAGGCCTCGGCTACGGGGCGCGCGCGCATGGCCGAGGCCTTTCTGACCAGCAGCCGCTACGAGCTCGCCTTTTGGGAGATGGCCTGGGTGCGCGAGGGCTGGGCGGCCTAGACGCTCGACAGCCCTGAAGGACGGGCGCAGCCCGCCGGCTTCGGAGCCCGGGGCGGGGGGTAGGAGCGGACGCAGCCCGAAAAAGGAGATGTGCCAATGCCTACCGAGCCCGAGCCGCTGACCGTCGCGCAGGCCGTCCAGCGCGCGGCCGAGGTAGCCGATCCGAGCGGTGTCGACGCCGACATCGGCGATTTCGTCCTCTATCTCGAGGACGCCGACGAGCCGATCACCGCGGTCGCGGACCTCAGCGACCGGCTCGAAGGCGCCCGGCGCAGCGTCGACCCCGAAGGCGACCTGCCCGGCGTGACGATGACCGCCGCGGTAGCCAACTACCTGGCCTATCGCCGTGACCAGCTCGACGACCGGCCCGAGGATCTCCTGCGCCTGGCCGCGCGCGCGGAGTTCGATGGAGAGCCGCCGGACGAGGTGGCCGATTGGCTCGCCGCCCAGGGCGTCGAGGTCTGACCCCACGGGACGGCGCCCTCGACGCTGATCCGGCCGCACGGCGCCCGCGAAGGCTGAGTTAAGACGGGTCGTCAGAGCCGCCGAGCATCCTTCACCACCGAAACGAGCCGAGGAGCCACCGATCGCCCGCCCAGATAAGGCCGCCTCGGCCGGTCGACCCAAGCTTTCCCGCCACCTCGAGCGGCTCGCGGACGAGGATCTCATGGGCCTCGCCGGCGAGAACGCCGCCGAGGAGGAGGTCTCGCGGGTCTTCGCGCTGATCTACGACCGCCACGCCCGCGCGGCCTACTCGCTCGCCTACCGCATCCTCGGCGCCCGGGGGCCTGCCGAGGACGCCGTCCAGGAGGCGTTTCTCACCGTTTGGCGCAGCCGCTCTCGCTACCTGCCCGAGCGGGGAAGCGTGCGCACCTGGCTGCTCGCCATCGCTCACCGGCGAGCCATCGACGTGCTGAGGCGAAACGTCGTGCATTCGCGGCGCCAGACGTTTGTCGAGGACATGGAGGACCGCTGGGAGGCGAGCGAGCGCACGGACGTCGAGGTCATGCGCCGCGAGGAGGCGAGCGAGGTCCACGCGGCGCTCGGTGAGTTGCCTTCGCCCCAGCGCAAGGTCCTCGAGCTCGCCTACTTCGGCGGCTTCTCCCACCGCGAGATCGCCGGAATGCTCGAGGAGCCGATGGGCACCGTCAAGGGACGAATGCGCCTCGGGCTCGAGAAGATGCGTGGCCACCTGGCGGGTGATGCCGCGTGACGGCTCGGGACCACGAGCGCTACGAGGAGGACATCGCTCCCTACCTGCTGGGCGCGCTCACGCCCATCGAGGCGCAGGAGCTCGAGCAGCATCTGCGCGGCTGCGCGTCGTGCCAGGAGCAGGTCGGGCGGCTGCGGATCGGTGCCGAGGCCCTCGCCCGCTCGGTCGAGTCGGTCGAGCCTCCGACCTCACTGCGGGAACGGGTCCTGGGCGAGCTCACCAGAGACCTGTCGGACGCGCCTGCCTCCGAGGCGGCACCCGTAGCAGCACCCCGGGCTGGCCGTCGACGGCTTCGCTTCCGTCCCGTGTCGATGCCGTCATGGCGCCCGGCCGCGGCAGTGCTGGGGGCCGGCCTCCTCGCCCTCGCCGCCGGGCTCGGGGGATGGGCGCTCGGCACCGCCGATCTGGATCGGCGCAGCGTCGCCGGAGCCGTCGACCGCGAACGCCTTCCCGACGTCAGCGCCGAGCTGACCGTCGCCTCCGGAGAACAGGACGCGGTTCTGCGGCTGACCGGCCTACCCGATCTCGGCTCGCGGAGGACCTACGAGCTGTGGATGCTGCGCGACGGAAAGCTCGTCCCCGCCTCGCTCTTCCACCCAACCCCGGGGGGAGTCGCGACCACCGGGATATCCGGAAACGTCGAGGACGTCGAGGCCGTCTACGTGACCCGGGAGCGCGCCGGTGGCGCGCGCAAGCCCTCGGAGTCGCCGGTCGTGAGCGTGCCGATCTCCTGAGCGAGGCATACATCGGGGTCGGCTCGAAGGCATCCGTGCGGCCGTCTGCTGCGAAGTAATTAGCGACATCAACCACGGAGGTTTTCCATGAGTAGACGACTGCTAGCCATACCCGCCGCGCTCGGCGCGGTCGCCCTGGTGGCGGCCGGCTGCGGCGGCCAGCAGGGCGGTGGGGGTGGCGCACCGCAGCAGGCCCAACAGCCCCCCCAACAGCAGCAGCAGGGCCCTCAGCCGGTGGCCGAGGTCAACGACGTGAAGGGCGAGAGCACCGCCGTCACCCTCGACGAGGAGTTCGTCGCGGGTCTCGAGATGCTCGAGCTGACGCCCGGTCCCGTCGGCGAGGCCTCGATCGAGGAGGGCGTCGCCACGTTCCCGATCACGGGCGGCAACGTGACCTACTTCGAGCCGGGCAGCACCAGCCCCTACGTGCGCGGGAAGCTCAGGCACGAGGGCAGCGGTCTGAGCCTCAAGAGCGGCGACACCGAGGTCGAGCTGACCGACTTCGTGGTCAACCCGGCAAACTCGATGCTCACCGGGACGGTCTCCGCCAACGGCGAGGTGGCCGCTGAGGACGCTCCACTGTTCTTCCTGAACGGCTCGACGCTCAAGCCGCTCAAGACCAAGGGCAACCAGGCGATCCTCCAGGGCACCACGGTCACGCTCACCAAGGACGCCGCGAAGCTGCTCAACAAGACGTTCGAGACCAAGGCGCTCAAGAAGGGCTTCCCGGTCGGGAAGGCCAAGATCACGATCGACACGCAGTAAAGGCAGGAGCTCGGCGGGTCGCTTCGGCCCGCCGCTCCCGATCGGCGAAGGGCGGTCCGCGTGGCCGCCCTTCGTCGTTTCGGTCGCCTCCGACGGTCAGGCGGTGTGCAGCCGCAGACCCTCGCGCTCGGCACGCGGCGCCCCCGCGTGCTCGAACAGCCAGAAGTCACGCTGGATCACCGGGACGGAGACGTTGAACACCGGCACGCCCTCGATCGTCCCCTCGACGGTACCGGCGTGGGCGTGTCCGTGGAGCACGAGATCGGGGCGGTGCCTGAGGATCGGCTCGGCCAGCCGCCGCGACCCCAGGAAGGCGAAGATGCCCGGCGGCTCACCCTGGAGGGTGGCCGGCGTCGGCGCGTAGTGCAGCAGGGCGATCCGCAGGTCGCAACCGGCCACCGCCTCGAGGCCGCGATCGAGCGCGTCGGCCTCGCGCCCGCACTCGGCGTAGACCTCGCGCAGCAGCGACTCGCCGAAGTCGGGCAGGGACGAGCCCTCGAAGCCGCCGACGAAGCCCTTTGCTCCGGCCACGCCGACCTCGAGGCCGTGCAGCCGGCACGTCGCCGCCTCGCGATCGAGCACGCGCACGCCGCCCTGGGCGAGCGCGGCGGCGATTTCGTCGCCGCGCTCGGCGTGCCAGTCGTGGTTGCCGAGAACCGCAAAGATCGGAATATCGAGCGGGCGGCAGATCTCCGCGAGCACGGCGGCCTGCTCGGGCTCGCCGTGAGTAGTCAGGTCGCCGGCCAGGAGGACGAGGTCGGCGCTCTCGGGGAGACGCGAGAAGGCGGTTTCCACCTGGCCGCGGTTCGCCGGGGAAACGTGCACATCGCCCGCGGCGGCAATGCGCAGCGGACCGGCGGCCGAGTCTGGGTGCGGGTGGGTCGACACGTCCTCGCTTGGGTACCCGTTCGGCCGAGCGCGAACGCGCCGCCTCGGCGCCCTCTCATCTCCTGAGTAGGGTTCGGCCCGGATGAGCCCGCCCGGCCCCAGCTTCGACGACATCCAGGAGACCCTCAAGAAGACGGCGGCCGCCCTCAACGCGGCCGACGTCGAGTTCGTGCTCGCGGGCGGCGTGGCCTGCTGGGCGCGCGGGGGGCCCCCGTCGGCCCACGACCTGGACTACATGGTACGCCCGCGCGACTCCGAGCGTGCGCTCGAGGCGCTCGTCGGGACCGGCCTGGGTGCCGAGGATCCTCCCGAGGAGTGGCTCCTCAAGGCCAGGGACGGCGATGTGCTCGTGGACCTCATCTTCGAGCCGATCGGCCTGGTGGTGGACGACCAGCTCTTCGAGCGCAGCCCGAAGCGCGACGTGCTCGGCGTGTCGATTCGCGTCATGGAGGTCGAGGACGTCCTCGTCGCCAAGCTCCTCGCCCTGCACGAGCACTACCTCGACTTCGAGCCGCTGCTCGAGATCGCCCGGTCGGTGCGCGAGCAGATCGACTGGCCTTCGCTGCGCCGGCGCACGGAGGCGTCGCCGTATGCCCGCGCGTTCCTGGTCATGGCCGAGGGGCTGGGAATCTCCGGCGAATCGCCCGATGGCTCACCCCATCCCGGAGGGCTCGCGCCGCAGGGGCGGCGAGCGCTCGGATACTCCGCCTAGCCGTCCTCCAGAGAGCCCAACTGGCTCTCGGTGGGCTCGGCTCAGCAGAACCAGGGCTCGGTCAGCCGCGGACGCCCCTCCGTCGAGCCTGGAGGGATAGCGAGCGCCGGCTCGGCCTCGAGGCCGGCGACCTCGAGCGTGGCCGCCCGTACGCGAGCGAAGGTGTCGGTCGCAGGCTCACCGGCCGCCGCGGCCTGCTCGGTCAGCGCGGCCAGGCGCGCCTGCAGCAGGTCGACCATCGGGTCGGCGGCGCTCCACGCGTAGGTGAGTCGCTCGGCGTCGTAGCAGCCGAGGCTCCGGCGCAGCGTCGAGTCGCGCGAGTCGAGCAGCAACGAGCCCTCCGGGAGGAGGAGCCTGAGCGAGTACTGCACGGGGTCGACGTTGTCGACGAGGTCGTGGCGGGCGACGAAGCCGAGCAGGTCGAGCACGTCGGTGAGCGCCGTCCATGGGGTGAACGGGAGGAAGGTGGGCCGTGGCTCGATGCCCTGCTCGCGCAGGAGCTCGACCGCCGCGTCCGCCTCGGCGGCGGTATGCCCCTTGTCGAGGTGCCCGAGGATGTCGTCGTTGAGCGACTCGATCGCGGTGACGACGAACAGGCAGCCGCTCGCCGCCAGCTCGGGCCACAGCTCGGCGTGATCGAGGACGTGCTCGACCTTGACGGTGCAATCGAAGGTCAGCGCGGGAAAGCGCTCGCGCACCGCGCGGACGAGGCGCAGGGAGTGCGTCGGCCCGTTGAGGAAGTCGGGATCTCCAAAGGTGATGTGGCGCGCGCCGAGCTCGACGAGCTGCTCGACGTCGGCCAGCACCGTGTCGCGATCTACGACGCGCAGCGCTCCGTCGTAGACCGCGGGCAGCGGGCAGTGTCGACAGCGATGGCGGCAGCCGTGCGTGGCCTCCACGTAGCCCGCGACGCGCTCCTCGCCGCCGAGGGCGAGGCGGGCGTAGCGCTCGAGGGGCGGGAGGAGGTGGCGGGCGGGAACGGAGAAGGAAGCACGGTCGAGGCGGAGATCGAACCGGGCGGCGGGTGCCCTGGTTTCCTCGCCCCGCGCGACCTCGTCGACCCAGGCGACGAGGGCCGCCTCGTACTCGCCGGCGATCACGCGGTCGGCGACCGCCCCGACCGTCAGGTCGCGGCTCACGGACGCGTACAGGCCGTAGAGGCAGATCGGCAGGTCGGGTCGCCGCCGGCGTACCGCTCGCGCCGCCGGCAGCGCGAGCCGCATGGCCGTATGCATGGGCACCGAGAAGGCGACCGCATCGGACGAGTCGACGAGCTCCGGCCTCCACGGCTCGACCGAGAGGTCGAGGCACCGGACCTCGTGTCCGCCCTCGAGTAGAGCGGCGGCCGGCGAGGCGAGATGGAGCGGCTGGTGGCCGAGCTCGTAGGTGGAGACGAGCAGCGTCCTCATGCGGGCACCGCAGCCGACGGTGGGCGGCTCGCCCCCGCGGGAACGGCGACCCGGACCTCGAGCTCTGCGTGCGCATCGCGGAGGGCGCGCTCGACCTGGTCTGGGCTCTGGGCGCGGGCGAAGAGAAAGCCCAGGTAGCGGTCGCCCTCGGGAAGCGGTCGCATCGCCGCGCCGGGGCGGAGCGACAGCTCGAGGCCGGCGATCCCCGCGACCGCGAGCGCCTGATCTTGGCCGCGCACCCCCTCGAGCACGCCCGCGCGCGGCACGGGCAGCATCATCACGCCCGCGGCCGAGCGCTCGCGCTCGAGCCCCGCGAGCGGCAGCCCGAGCGCCTGGCGCAGCACGAGCTCCTCGAGCGATACGCCGAGGCCGAAGCGCAACGTGCGGGCGCAGAGCCCTCCGACGGTCCGCGCGGCGAGCTCGAGGACCGCGACCTCTCCCCCGCTCGTCACCCGCAGCTCGGCGTGGACCGGGCCCTCTCTGAGCCCGAGAGCGTCGGCGGCCGCAGCGGTCGCCCGCTCGACGGCCCGGACGCTCGGCGCGGGAAGGCGCGAGGGCGTGACGAGCAAGGTCTCCTCGAAGTACGGACCCTCGAGCGGATCCGGCTTGTCGAAGACGGCGAGGATCTCGAGCTCCCCCGCGCGCAGGAGCCCCTCCACGGCGACCTCGGCCCCCGGGACATAGCGCTCGACGAGCAGCGGCTCGCGCGCGGGCTCGTGGCCGGCCTCGGCGAGGATGTCTCGCGCGCGCTCGGCCGCGCGGGCGGCGGCGCCGGGGTCGTCGGCGCGGATCACGCCCCGGCTCGCCGCGAGGGAGAGCGGCTTGACCACGCACGGGAGGCCGACCTCCCGCGCGAGTCGCCCGACCTCGGCCCCGGGCGCAGCGACGCGAAAGTCGGGCTGCGCGACCCCCGCGGCGGCGAGCGCCTCGCGCAGCGCCGCCTTGTCGCGCGTCCGGGTCGCCGCCGCGGGCGGGTTGCCGCGCAGACCGAGCCGCTGGCAGGCGAGGGCGGCGGCGAGCACGCCGCCGTCGTCCGCGGCCACCACGGCGTCGAGCGGGGTCCGCTCGGAGAGCGCGACGATCCGCTCCGCGGCGGCCTCGGGCTCGCGCAGGCTCACCGTGAGGGCCCGGTCGCCGAGCATGCCCGACATGGCTTGGCGGCGGTCCGAGGCAACGACGACCTCGACCCCGAGAGCGCGGGCCGCGGCCAGGAAGTCGGGAGCCCTGTAGGTGCCCGAGGGCAGGATCAGCAGGACGCGGGACACACCGCTATCGTAGGCGGCGCGCGACCGCTTGCCCCATGACCATCGACGGCTCGACAACCCTCCTCGCCGTCACCGACGAGGCGATCGAGAAGATCCTCGGCTTTCGCGAGCAGGCTCCCACGCCCGAGCGCCAGGCCATGTGGATCGAGATCACGGGGATCTCGGGCGGGGAGTGGACGTACAACCTCTCCCTGCGGCCGGTCGACGAGGCCGAGCCGGACGACGCCGTGGAGACCCACGGGGAGCTGACGATCGTGGTCCCCGAGCCCGACGTGGAGAAGCTGCGCGGCGTCACCGTCGAGTGGTCGGGGGATCCTTTCGCGGGCGGCCTGAGGCTGCTCGGCCTGACGAGCCCGAGCCCCGCGGTAGGCGGCGGCGCGTCCGCCGACCTCAGCGGCGACGTCGCCCAGCAGGTGCTGCAGGTGCTCGAGCAGCAGGTCAACCCGGCGATCGCCGCCCACGGAGGCCGCGCCGACCTGGTCGCCGTGGAGGGTGAGTCCGCCTACCTGCGCCTGAGCGGCGGCTGCCAGGGCTGCGGCATGGCGACGGTGACGCTCGGCCAGGGCATCGAGGTGGCGATCAAGGACAACGTTCCCGAGATCCACCAGGTGGTCGACGTGACCGACCACGCCTCGGGCACGAACCCCTACTTCGAGAAGGCCAAGAAGTAGCTCGACGCCCCGACTCCGCCCGAGACCTGGGCGGAGGCGAGGCGCCGGAGCCTTCGATGGCTTCGCCCGTCCGTCAGTCGCCGGCGCCGGGCTCGCTTTCGTCCGACTCCTCAGCCGAGAAGTACGCCTCCGTAGAGGCGTCGGAGCTCGACGCGGCGCTCTCGCTCGGGGCGGTGGCCGTGGCGGTCTGGGCCTCGCCGGCGTCGGCGCTGGCCGAGCCCGTGGTCGCCGTGGAGGCCGGAGCCTCGACGGTCGCCGTCGTCCCCGCGCCCGGCGCGACCGACGACGACCCGTCCGTGCTCGTGGGAGATCCAGCGTCGCCGTCGCTCCCGGCTGGGCCCGTCTCGCCTTCGACGCTCGTGCCCTCACCGGTCGCGCCCTCGCCCCCGCCCGCGGAGGGCTGCTCCGCGTCTTCACCCGTCGACGGATCGGAGCCGTTCGAGGGGGCCGGGTCCTCCGGGGTCGGGGGGCTCGACTCGGCACCGTCGTCGGTGACGACCTCTCCCTCCCTCTGCGGCGCGGCTTCCTCGCCGGCGCCGGAGGACTCCTCGGTGGCCGGCGCGGACTTATCGGAGCTGGCCTCCTCGACCGGAGGCTTCTCCTGCTCGGCAGCCTTCGCGTCGGCCTCCGCCGAGCTGTCGTCCGCCGGCGCGGCCTCGCCCTTCGGCTCGGCCGCCGGCTCGGTGTCCGCCGGAGCCTCCTCCGCCGGCTTCGTCACGGGCTGAGCCTCTTCGCCGGCCCGGGCCGAAGCTTCGTCGCCGGCCGGCGGCTCGTCCGCGGCCTGCTGCTCGACCCGGTCGGGCTCGCTCGCCGCAGGCGCGGGCTTATCCGCGACTGGCTCGGCGGGCTCGGTTTCAGCCGCCACCGAAGCACGCCGCTCGCTCGATGTCGCCGGGGCCGGCTCCTCCCGGTCGGTGGCGATGGCGACGGCCGACCGCTCCTCGGTCGCCGGCTCGCTCCTGGCGGCGGTCCAGGCCTGCTTGGCCTCTTCCTCGTTCGGTCCGCCGGTGTCACCCGACGACTGCTGCACCGCACGGCCGGGGATCTTGCGTCCGTTGAGGTACGGCATGGGATCTTCGGTCCTCGGCCAGCCGCTGCTCCGGTAGGGAGTGCCGTTGCGAACCTCGAAGTGCAGGTGCGCCCCAAACGACCGACCGGTGTTGCCGACGTACCCGATGGTCTGCCCTCGGCGTACGTAGTCGCCTTCGCGTACCTTTGCGAAGCCCTTCAGGTGCGCGTAGCAGGTGACGAACCGGTCGGTGTGCTTGACGCAGACGAAGTTGCCGTAGCCACCGTTGCTGCCGTTCGGTGATATTAGGCTGATCACGCCACACGCAGCCGCATAGACCGGGTTGCCCTCGTCGCCGAGACCTCCGTCGATGTCGACTCCCCCATGGCCGCGCCCGTCGCCGTAAGTCGAGGTGATGTTCCGGCCCGTGGTCGGCCACTTAAGGGTCTGGCTACACGCGCCGCCGGTCGACTCTTCGCCGCGGTCAGAGCCCGCCTCCTCTTCGCCGCCGCGCGAGGGCTCGCTACCGCTCGAGCCGCCGCTCGGCTCCTCGCTGTCCTCTCCGCCGCCCGCGCCGGAGTCGCCGTCGCTCACCGAGCTGTCGGGGTCGTCGGCCGAGCCGGAGCCGTCGCTCGAGCCCGACGTCGACCCCGAGTCGGAGGTCGACTCGGAGTGGGGCCTTACGGCAAGGCTCACGCGTCCCTCCTTCGCGCCTGAGTCCTCGGCGGCGCGCGCCTGGGCGCTCGCCTGTACGTTCGAGTCGGAGGGCTCCTCGCTGCCCGAGTCAGAGGCCTCCTCGCCGCCCGAGTCAGAGGCCTCCTCGCCGCCCGAGTCAGAGGCCTCCTCGCCGGCCTCCTCGGCGGGGAGGCGGAGCTCGATGGCCGCCAGTGCGGCACCGTCGTCCTCGGGCTTCGGCAGGTCGGCACCCAGGGTCTCGAGCTGCTGGGCATCGCCCTTGGAGGCGCGGCGGACGGCGAACGACGTCCGCTGCTCGCCGTCACCGATCGCGGGGACGAGCACGGGACCGGACCCGGTGTCGGCCGCCGGGCCCGTGTCGGAGCCGCCGAACAGGGCACCCCACGTCAGCGGGCCGACGACGCCGTCGACCGCGAGGCCTTCGTGGCCCTGGAAGACGCGGACGGCCTGGTCGGTCTCCTCGTCGAACACGCCCGTGGCCTCGATGCCCAGCCTGCTCTGCACGGCCGTCACCGCGTTGCCCGCGCTGCCAATGCTCAGCATGACTTGAGCGGCTTGATTCCCACCCTCGATCGCGCGGTTGGCGGGGGACCCTGAGGCGATCCCCGATCCGCCCGTGCTCGGGCTCGGGCTCTGGGCACCCGCGAACTGGGTGGCGGGGCCGGCGAGCATGGCCGCGGCCATGGCCGTCGACGCGCGCTTGCGGCGCGCGACCTGGCGGCGAAGCTTGGGGGCGGTGGCGCGGCGGCGGCGCGAGCGCTCGAACGAGCGCTGCCAGATCTCCGGGGCGCTCAGATCCCTGTGCAGAGCTGTCATCGAGTGCAAACCCTTTCTTCCTCTCAGGCCTACGGGGTTAGCTGACGGGCTCGCGTGGGAAAGATCACGCTACGTCGCGCTTAGGCGACGATTCGCCCCTGCGGCTGGAAGCCGCCACGGGTTCCCCGTTTCGCGCCCTCGGGAGGGCACGAATTCGGCGTTGGACGGGCGGTAGGGTACATAAACATTCGGCGGATGTCTTGAGAAACTGCATCGGCCGCGAAAGTTCCTGCTCCTGCGCCTGTTTCCTGCGTGCGCAAGATCCTGCCCGGGGCCGCGCGCGCCGGCGCTCCATCCGGTCTTCCGCGCGACACGCGGTTGATCGAGCGGAGTGGGCCTGAGGCGCGAGTGCGCCTTACCGCCGAGCTTCCCCGCTGGGCTGCGCGCCAGGACGCGCCATGCGCTCGACGGGGGGAGGAGCGGCGCGGCGACGGCGGGGCGCTCGCCGCGAGGCGGGTCGGACCGTGCTTGCAGGCGGGCCGGCTCAGCCGCCGCGGCAGAGCTCGCGGCGAGCGGCGACCGGGTCTGAGGGAACGCGCAGCCCATTCAGCTCGAACGCCGCGCCCAGGTTTGCGACGAAGCGCGACGGGGTGAGCGGCGCGTTGACCGCCTCCAGCAGGCGTCCGAGCTCTCCGCACCCCAGCGCGGCCCGCGCCGCCGGGATCCGCGGGTTCGCGCCGAAGCGCGGGCTCGCTCGGACCGACGCCGGGTCGGCGAAGCGAGCGAGGAACCAGGCCGGGGAGAGCAGCTTCTCGTGCCCGGCGCGATTGGGTCGGTCGGGACCAAGCCGCAACCGTGCGGCGACCGGATCGGCGAGGCCGAGGCGGTCGGCGATCCGCACCTCGGGGCCGGCGGCGTAGCCGAGGCGCCCGATCGAGCCCGTGAAGATGACCACCCGGGCGGTGACCGAGCGGTCCGCTCGCACGTCGAGCGCCGACGGGACCTGCACGGGGAGGATCCCGTCGGGGGCGCGCCGCCTTTGAACGCGGGCGTCGAGCGAGAGGACCGCTCTCCTCGGCCGCGCCAACGCCCGCGCCGCGTAGCCAACCCTCGGCTGGGAGAGCGGCAGGGCATCGTGGTCGGCGAGCGTGACCGGGTGAGGATGCGAGGGCGTGTCGCGCTGCTTGGCCCGCTGGTCGAGGATCTGCCAGCGCCCGGCCTCGGGACCGAACTGCGACGGCGTCCGCAGCGCGAGCGCGCACACCCCCGCCCACACGACCACGGCCGCGGTCAGACCGATCGCGGCCGCACGCCGCCGCGGCAGCGCCACTATCGCCACCGGCATGACCGCGGCGAACAGGCCCGGCAGCAGCATGCGCCCGTGCATGTAATCGCCGCCGAGGCGAACGACGAAGAGGGTGTGGAGAACGGCTCCGGCGACCGGCGCCGCGGCGAGCGCGGCGGCGCCGCGGCGCCCCTCCCGCCACGCCGGCCCGACGAGGCGCCACCACCGCCAGCCGAGCGCCGCGAGCGGCAGCGGGAGCGCGTAGGGCAGCACTAGGTTGCCCAGATAGCCGAGCCCCCGCTCCCAGAAGGGCAGGCCCGCCTCCTTGGCGAGCGCGGTGCCCGGTACGAGCGCCGCGAAATAGCCCATGCGGAAGATCAGGTAGGCGATCGGAAGGGCGACCGCCGCGGCCACTAGGCCGATCGCCGCGCGGCGGCCTGCCGGACGGGCGAGCAAGACCAGAGCGATCAGAAAGCAGGCCGAGAAGGGGACGAGGTCGGGCCGGACGAGCGGGCCGAGGCCGACGAGGACGGCGAGGGCGAGCGGGCGGCGCTGCCGGCGGGCCGAAACCACCGGGCTCTCCTCGGCCTGGAGCAGCCCGGCCAAGCCGAGGAAGGCGGCCCCCAGCCACGCGAACACGAGGCTCGTCTCGAGGCCCGAGGTGACGAACCCCCAGGAGGCCGGCACCGCCGCCACGACGAGCGCTCCGAGCGGCAGCAGCGCCACCGCCGTAGGACCGGGGGCGAGCGCCCGCCGCAGGAGCAGGGCGCCCGCGCACGCCGCCAGCAGCCCGCCCGCCGACAGGGCCACGCCGAGCACCACCGATATCCCTTCGAGGCCGGCGGACGGCAGCAGGCCGCCGGCGACGGCGAGCAACGCGAGCCACGCCGGGCTCGTGTAGGCCTCGACCCGCTCGCCAGCGTTGAACACCGGTCCGTACCCGGCGAGCAGGTTCTCCACCACGCGGAAGTAGATGAAGCCGTCCTCGTTGACCCAGCGCAGCTCCCAGCCGACGAGGGCGAGGATCGCCACCGGGGCCAGCGCGAGGGCCAGCGCCGGGTCGACCGCGCGGAGGGGGTCGGTGGCCCGCCGCGCGCGCGCCCGCCCCGCGCGTGGTGAGAGCAGCGTCGACACGCACCCTGCTTACCAGATCCGGGCGGAGCGGCCTCAGGTCCGGCCGCGGCTGCCGCGATCGGCCGGAGGCCGCCGTTCGCTCGCCAGGCCGGGACTCAGCGCCGCCCGCTGCTAGTGGGCGTCTTCCGACGACTCGTCCTGCTGCTCCTCCTGGCCTTCTCGAGCCTCGTCCTCGCGCGGTACGAAGAACCGGGCCTTCGAGTTGCCGACCTGCGGCTCGCTCGGGTCGACGGGCGGGTTGGCGTCAAAGGACGCCTGCTCTGGCGGCTCGCTCTGCTCAGCTCGCTCCTCTGCCATCCCGCGACCTCCTGTCTCGCTCGGCTCTCTGCACCCTCTACCCCGTACCCGGTGCGGCCTACCGGCCTGGTTCGGCGGAATCGCGCGCGGGTAGCACCCGAGGGTGGAGGTGTACCGCACTCCGGAGCGCTTCTCCAACCTCCCGGGCTTTGACTACGAGCCGCGCCACCGCGCATGGGACGGGATGCGGCTCACACACGTCGACGAGGACGAGGGCGCTGCGGTGGTCATGCTCCACGGCGAGCCGACCCGGTCCTATCTCTACCGCAAGGTGATGGGCCCGGTCATCGAGGCGGGGCACCTCTGGGTGGTTTTCGACCTGCCGGGCTTCGGTCGCTCCGACAAGCCGATCGACGACGGTTGGTACTCCTACGACAACCACACACGGGTGATTCTTCGCTGCTCGAGGAGCTCGACCTGCGCGACGTCACGCTCGTGGTCCAGGATTGGGGCGGCCCGATCGGGCTGCGCGTAGCGACCCTCCCGAGCGCGTAGCCCAGATCGTGGCCATTGGACACTTGGGTGTTCACCGGCCGTCAGCGTATGAGCGAGGGATGGCACCGCTTCGCGGCCTTCGTCGAGCGAACGCCCGACGTGCCGATCGGCCGCCTCATCGCCGACGCCTGCAAGAACGAACCTCCCTCCGAGGTGGTGGCCTGTGGGCAGATGCCGACCCGGTTCTGCCGCTCGAGTCCGACGGCCGACAGGTTCAAGCGCTCTTTCCCACCGCCGACAAGCCCACGGTGATCGATGACGCGAGCCACTTCCCCCGGAAGACCAGGGCGAATAGATCGGCGCCCTGATCCCCGACTGGCTCGGGACCCAGGCTCGGCGCCGGGCCTAGGCCCGACCCTGGTCGAGCAGCGCGGCCACGAGCGCCAGCGCCACCTCGGCGCGCGAGCGCAGCGACGCCTGCAGCACGAACTCCTCGGGAGCGTGGGCACCGCCGCCGCGAGGGCCGAGACCGTCCACGGTGAGGTCGATCACCGTCGCCACGTGGCTCGCGTCGCTCGCGCCCCCGCGCTCGACGCCCACGATCGGGCGACCGAGGCGCTCGGAGCCCGCGGCGATAAGTCCGGTCGTCGCCGCTCGGGCGTCCATCCCCGGCCAGCGGCGAACGAGCTCAGCCTCGAGTTGGGCCCCGCCGACCTCGGCCGGCACCGCCTCCACCACCGGATCGATGGCCTCGAGACGGTCGGCGCGCAGGTCGCAGAAGAGCTCGCCCGAGGCCGGCACGACGTTGAAGGCCTCACCCGAGCGCAGTATGGTCGGGACGGCGCTCAGCCGGTCGGATCCCCCGGGCTCGTGAAAGGCGGCGATCCGTTCTGCGGCCGCGGCGAGGGCGAGCAGGGCGTTACGGCCGCGGTCGGGCGCCGACCCCGAGTGCGCCGAGGCGCCGCGGGCCTCGACCCGGAGCGTTCCGGCGGCCTTGCGACGCACCACCACCCCCTCCTCCCCATTCGGGCCGTGCTCGCCGGCCTCGAAGCACAGACAGGCGTCGAAGGCGGCGAACCGGTCGGCGTGGGAAAACGGATGGCGTCGCCACTCCTCGTCGTTGACGAGGAGAAGCGCGACCTCGGCGAAGCGCGGGGGCGACCCCGCGCCGGATTCCGTCGCGGCCGTCTGGGCGAGCTCGCGCATGACGCCGAGGGCGATCGCCACACCACCCTTCATATCGATCGTGCCGGAGCCCTCCAGGCGGCCGTCCCGCCGGGTGAGCGCCCGGTGGGCCGCGTGCGATACGACGGTGTCGAGATGGCCGAGGAGGAGCAGCCGCCGCGCTCCGTCGCCGCGCAAGCGGGCCAGGAAGTCGGGCGCGTATCCGGGCGACGAGCAGGGCAGCCGCTCGACCTCGATCGGGGCGGGAAGCAGCGCCGCGGCGACGGCCACCGCCTCCTCACCCCCCTTGACGTCCCCCGACGGAGACGATACGCCGACGAGCGCCTCGAGCTCCGCTTCGGCGCGGACCGCGATGGCCGGTGCCGCCCCGTCGACCCAGGGATCGGTCACGGGCCGCCCACGTCCACGACCGGCCACCCGGCTCGCGCTGACCTGCCATACCCGCCCGCTCCGCCCCCCGTCGGGGTGAGCGCGGCCGAGAGGGCAGCGACCGCGCGCAGAAAGCGCAGAGGCCGACCGCCGCTCGCGAGGGGCCCAGGAACCGGCCCGGGGGCTACGAGTAGGCGTCCCAGCGCTTGAGGGCCGCCAGCGGGTCGATGCGATGGCCACCGTCGAACCAGTGCGCCGTCCACATCTCGAAGTGCAGATGCGGCCCCGTCGAGCCCCCAGTCGAGCCCACGCGCCCGATCTGCTGTCCGACGCGAACGCGCTGCCCCGGCGACACCCAGGCCGACGCCGACTCGCGCATGTGCATGTAGACGTAGTCGTACCGGTCGTCGCCCTGGATCACGACGTAGTAGCCCGCCGCGCCGGCCTGGTATCGGACCTGGGAGACGCGGCCGTTTGTCACCGCCACGAGCGGCGTGCCCGAGGCGGCGGCGAGATCCTGGCCGCCATGCCGGCGGCCGCTACGGGGCGCGCCGAAGCGAGAGCCGGAGCCGCCGTAGGAGTGCGGACCGCGGATCGGAAAGACGTGGTCGCGCGAGGACTCGCCGTGACCGGCTCGGCGGGCGATCGCTCGTTGCTCGGTGAGGCTGACGACGCCGTTCACCTGAAGCCCGGTGCTGCGCTCATAGTGGAGCATGTCCCGCTTGGTCCGCCTCGTGAAGAGCCCGTAGCGCGGCGTCGGATAGCCGAGCTCGGTCACGAGCCGCTGGAGGGTCATCACGTCGCCGCCGCGCCGTCCCTCGTACAGGGGGCGCTCGCCGAAGTGGTAGCGGCGCGTAGAGCCGCCGCCCGAGCCGCCGTTCATGCGATCGCGGCGCTCCTGAGCGCGCCGCACGATCGTCTTGCCCTCGGACGGGTCGACCTCCCCGTTCACCGTGAGGCCCGTGGTCCGCTCGTAACCGGTGATGTCGCTCTTGGTGCGGCTGGTGAAGGCTCCGGAGCGCGGCGTCGGGTAGCCGAGCTCGGTCACGAGCCGCTGCAGCTGCATCACGTCGTCGCCGCTCATGCCCTGTCGCAGCGTGCGGTCCCCGAGTGCCGCCATCGCGGCGCTCACGAAGACGAGTAGGCCCGCGAGCACAGCGGCCGAGGGGAGGAGGGTACGGACAAGGCTCGAAGATCTCATGATGGGCTGACTCCGTTCAGGTCGCTCGATTCCGTTCGCATCGTCAGGTCTGAAGGTCGCTTGAGAAGTGCAAGGGTCGTGGCGGACGGAATTCGCCCCCACCTCGCCGCGGTCTCACCCGCGATCGTGGCGTAACGCGCGCCGCCGCCCCGTCCGACCGAGGTGACCGTAGCGGGCTCTGGCGAACCGTAACGGTCACGGACGCTCAGAGTTTCGCTTCCGACCGAGTCCGTGGATGCGGGGACGGGCGCGGGATCTCTCTCAGAGACCGGGCGGATGGCGGACGGTGTAGCCGGAGGTCGACCGCGTGCCGCGCTGCCAGCGGGTGCCCGCCGCGCCCTGGCCGCTCGTATCGAACCGCAGACCGGCGACCGTCATGAACATGTGGCCGGAATGCGTATAGATGCTGATCCAGCGGCCCGGGCCACGCTTGCCGTAGCGCACGAACCCGCCCGAGGCGAGCGGGCTGTCGAGCAGGCGAGCGCCCGCCAGCGCGAACGACACTGAGCCCGAGCAGTCGTAGCCGGAGTCCTTCCAGGCGCCGTGACCACCTCCCCACTTGTACGGCTTCGTGGCGATCTCGTTCGCCGCCGCGACCACGAGCGCGACGGTACGCGGCGCTCCCTTGGGCAGCACCGCGCGGCCGTCCTTGTCGATGTAGGCGCGAGCGCCCTTGCGGGGATCGAGGCCTTCGAGGTGGTCGCGGAAGTCGGCGACCTCGCTGCGGATCTCGGCGTCCGAGGGAGGCCGGGCCTGGGCGGGGTCGTAGCCGTCGACGTCCTCGATGTCGCCGCCCACCGCGCTGGCCGCGAACTCGTCGGTTCCGACGCCGATCACGCTGCGAGCCGTGGGCGGAGGCTCGTCGCCCTCGGAGTCGTCCCGGTCGGGTGCGGACGGGCGTCGTGCGAGCTCATCCAGAGAGATCGCCTCCTCCCCCGCGCCGGTCCCGGTCGCGGCTGCATGCTCGGCCTCGGCGGCCGGCGGGTCGAGGTCGGGGCGGAGCACGCCCGCGACGGCGACGCCGCCGGCCGCGAGCAGGACGAGTGCCAGCAACAACAGTCGCCCGGGTCCGCGCGGAGGCCCACGCAGGGCACGTGACGCCCTCATCCTGTCCGGCTCGGCCCGCGCGGGCGGCGCGGGCATGCTCGGGAAACCCCCGTCCCTACGGCCATCGGCGCGTGCAGCCTACCGATTGCGGGCGCGGGCGGCGGCCGCGTCGCCCGTGGGCGGATCGCCGCGGCGCAGAGCGTCAGCAGGCTCAGCCGGCGCCGTCGCCGCTTGCATCCAGGTCGAGTGCAAGCGAATTGATGCAGTAACGCTGACCGGTCGGGCGCGGCCCGTCGTCGAAGACGTGACCGAGGTGGGAGCCGCAGCGGCGACAGAGCACCTCGGTACGGGTCATGCCGAGGCTTCGGTCCCTGCGCACCTCGACGGCCTCGGCGGCCGCCGGCTCGGTGAAGCTCGGCCAGCCCGTGCCGGAGTCGAACTTGGTGTCGGAGTCGAAGAGCTGCGCGTGGCAGGCCGCGCAGCGATAGACACCGCTCTCCTTCGAGTAGGTATAGGCGCCGCTGAAGGGTGGCTCGGTGCCCGCTTGCCGTAGCACCTCGTACTGCTGCGGCGTGAGCTCTTCGCGCCACTGCTGCTCGCTCTTTACGACCTTGGCGCCTTCCATAGGGAGACCTCCGCTTCGGTGCACGACAACTCGGCCACCAAGCCTAGATGGGTCGGGCTACGGTCGGTCGGACTCGCGCTCGAGCTTGGGCAGCAGCGCTTGCGCCCGGTTCCAGTCGGCGATCTCGCAGCTGTCGGTGCGCGCGAAGCGCCGGTCCACCGCCCTTCCCTCGAGGTTGCCGATGACCTGGGCGGTCTGCGGCCCGCCGTAGACCTCCGCGCAGGTGCGGTCGCGCGGCGGGGAGGAGGTCAGGAAGCCGCTCAGGGCGCGGGTCCGCCGGCAGAGGTCGACGGGGGGACGCTCGCTGAGGTAGCCCGTCGCCCGCTCGGCGCCCGGAGCACAGCTCAGGTTGGCCTCCCGGGGCCGGCCCCGGCGAGCGTCGTCCGCGGAGGAGAGGGTGAGGAAGGCCGATGGCCGCGGGCGGACGACGGGATCGTCGTCGGGGGCCTCGACGGCGGGCTCGTCCGCGCCACCACAGCCCGCCAGCGTCGCCACCACGATCAGGAGCGGGAGCAGGACGCGCAGCGGCTTCATTTCGCTCCGACCCTAGCGACGCGGGGCCCCGAGGCCGAGCAGCTCGGAGACCGTGACCCAGCGCAGCCCTCGGAGCGTCGCCAGGATCGACTCGACCGCCGTGACGGTCTGCTCGAGCGCGCGGCGGTCGTCGTGGAGCAGGACGATCGACCCCGGCCGCACGGCTTCCACCACCCGCTCCTGGATGGCGCTGGCGCCGGGCGTCTCGTAGTCGCGCGGATCGACGTCCCAGCCGACGGTGACGAGGCCCGTCAGCCGCGCGGCCCGGACCACCCCGGGGCTGACCGCGCCGTAGGGAGCACGGAAGACCCGAGGCGTGGTCCCGGTCGCGGTGCGCAGTGCCGCGTTCGTGCGGACGAGCTGGCCCAGGGCGTCGAGTGGCCGTCCGGCGAGGGGGTCGTGGCGCTCCGCGTGGCTGCCGAGCTCATGGCCCTCGGCCAGGGTGCGACGGAGGAGCTCCTCGCGGCCCCGCACCCGCTCCCCGAGCACGTTGAACGTCGCGCGCGCGCCGCGGTCGCCGAGCACGTCGAGGAGCCCGGCGGTCAGGGCGCCGGGCCCGTCGTCGAAGGTCAGGGCGACCCGAGGCACGTCGCGGGGGCCGTGGTCGAAGTAGGAGACGCCGCGGCGCCGCGTGGCCGCGAGCAGGCCGCGCGCGAGCTCGGCGCCCAGCGACCGCCCGGGCGCCACTGGCTCAGCTCGCGTTCCCGGGAAGGAGCTCGAAGCGCAGGGTCGCCCACGGAGCGCGCGCGAGGGCGGCTCGCATCGCCTCCTCGTCGTCGAAGCGGCCCGCCAGGCGACGACCCTCGCAGTGCACCGACACCCGCTCGGCCGCGAACGGCCACGGCTCGAGCGTGAGCCGCCCGGGCGCGCCGGCCACGTGGCCCAGATGCAGCGTGACCGGGTCGGCGGCGGTCGGGACGCCCTCGACATCGTGCGGTGCCCAGTCGAGCAGCAGCGCGAGCGACAGGGAGTCCCAGGTCCAGACGAGGCGGGCGTTGCGCCCGACCACATCCTCCGCCGCGGCCGCCGCCGTCTCGGGATCGGAGCACAACTCGCCGAGGAGCTCGTCGCCGAGCGTGCGCTGGCGGTCGAGATAGGCCCGCACGAGCCCCGCCTGCTCGGGCGCGAGCGTCCCGAGGTCACGCCGCTCGTAGAGCGCGGTCCCGTGCATGGCGACGAGCAGCGCGGCGTAGCGGCTCTGCGCCCGCATGCGTCGCGGCGCCGCCGACCACAGCTCGAGGTGGGTCTCGAGCGACATCGCCATGAACGAGCGCGGGCGGCCGCTGGCGGGGTCGAGCTCGGGCTCGAGGTCCCATTCCGCCATCCCGAGGTCATGCTGCTCGGCTCCCAGGCACACCTCCTCCCACGGCCAAACGCCCCCGAAGCGCTCGTTCCCCCAGGCCCGCGCGAGCTGACCCGAGAGCCAGGCGTGCGAGGGCTGCCCGACCGCCACGACACCCTCACCCTGCTCGCGGATGACCATGGCCGGCTCCTACCCCCCAGCCGGCCCCGAACACGCGTGGAGACCCGGCGCGCGGGGACCGATGAGCCTGATAGTTTCCTCTCAACAGGTCGAGCTAGGAGACTCGCCCAAGGCCGGAGGGGGCTCATGACCGTCGCCGTCATCGCCGCCGTGTGCGTCGTCCTACTCGTGCTGGCGTTCCTAGTGCCGAGGCTGTCGCGCCACCCTCAGCGCGGCGTGGACCGCACCCTGAGCGTCGGTCAGCGCGCCGGCGGCAAGGCACCCGGTCCGCTCGGCCGGCTGCTCCAGAAGCCCTTCAGCTCGTCGCGCAAGGCGACCAACAAGAGCGCCGCCAAGGGCCGTATGGGCCGCGGGAAGCTGCCGCTCTAGGAAGGTTCGCGGGGGCGACTCCGGGAGGCGTGAGCGAGCTAGTCCTCGGCCCCCTGCTGCGCTACGTCGGCGAGCACGAGGCGACGGTATGGGTGGAGACCGACTCGGCCTGCGAGGTCGAGGTCCTCGGCCACCGCGCGCGCACGTTTGAGGTCGAGGGCCACCACTACACGCTCGTACGCGTCGACGGGCTCGAGCCCGCCACGGCGACCCCCTACGAGGTGCACCTCGACGGCGACCGCGCCTGGCCGCCGCCGAACTCGCCCCATCCGCCGAGCGTCATCCGCACCATAGACATTGGCCGGCCCTACCGCCTGATCTTCGGCTCCTGCCGCATCGCCCTGCCCCACGAGCCGCCCTACAACCTGCGGCGCGACGAGGACCCGCGGGCGCGGGAGGAGGACGCCCTCCACGCCTACGCGCTGCGCATGTCGACGCGGCCCCACGAGGAGTGGCCGGATCTCTTGCTCTGGCTCGGCGACCAGGTCTACGCCGACGAACCCTCGCTGGGGACGCGCAGCTTCGCCGCGTCACGGCGTGACGTCGCCGAGCCCCCCGGCGAGCACGTCGCGGACTTCGAGGAGTACACGCACCTCTACCTCGACTCGTGGAGCGACCCGCTCGTCCGCTGGCTGCTGTCCACGGTATCGAGCGCGATGATCTTCGACGACCACGACGTCCACGACGACTGGAACATCTCCGAGGCGTGGGTCGCCAAGATACGCGCTAAGCCGTGGTGGCACGAGCGCATCGTCGGCGCGCTGATGTCGTACTGGCTCTACCAGCACCTCGGAAACCTGTCGCCGCGTGAGCTCGACGAGGACCCGGTCTACCGCCGGATCGAGGCGGGCGAGGACGCCGGCCCGCTCGTGCGCGACCTGGCCGAGCGCGCCGACCGGGATGTCGGTACCGCGCGCTGGAGCTTCCACCGCGACCTCGGCGGCACGCAGCTCGTGGTCGTCGACTCGCGCGCGGGGCGCGTGCTCGACGGCTCGGGGCGGCGCATGCTCGACGACGCCGAATGGGAGTACGTCGAGCGCCATGCGCGGGGCGATTGCGACCACCTCCTGATCGCCACCTCGGTGCCGTTTCTACTCCCCGCCGGCATGCACCACCTCGAGCAGTGGAACGAACGGGTGTGCTCGGGCGCGTGGGGAAGGCTCGCGGCGCGCGCCGCAGAGGCGATCCGCCAGGCGATCGACCTCGAGCACTGGGCGGCGTTCGACAACTCCTTCCGCCATCTGACCGAGCTCGAGCGATCAGTTGCGGCCGGCGAGCGGGGGGCCGCACCGGCCACGATCGTGACGCTTTCGGGCGACGTCCACCATGCCTACGTATACGAGGCCGGCTTTCGCCGCTATCCCGGGGCCTCGGTCGCCGCGGCCGACCGCCGCTCCGCCGTCTACCAGGCCGTCTGCTCGCCGACGCGAAACCCGCTGTCGAATCCCGAGCGGCGCGCGATCCGCCTCGCGTCGACGCGTCCGTTCATCGCGGTCGCGCGGTTGCTCGCGCGTGCCGCTGGGGCGCGCGACCACGCGATTCGGTGGCGCCCTGCCGTGCCCCGGCAGCCCTGGTTCAACAACCAGCTGGCGACGCTCGAGCTCGACGGACGTCGCGCGCTCCTGCGGCTCGAGCGACCGGGGCCGGGAACCGCCGGACCACCGCAGCTCGAGCAGATCGCCGAGCTCCGGCTGGCCTGACGCGCCGAGCCGCTCGGGAGTCAATAGGCGAAGCTCGCGCCCGTCCGCTTCTCCATGTAGCGCTGGTGATACTCCTCGGCGCGGTGGAAGTCCGAGGCGGCGATCACCTCGGTCACGATCTCCTTGGGCGAGCGCGCCTGCACGGCCTGCTTGGACGCGCGCGCGGCGGCCTCCTGCTCGGGGCTGTGGAAGAAGATGGCGGAGCGGTATTGGGTGCCGACGTCGGGGCCCTGGCGGTTGAGCTGGGTCGGGTCGTGAACCTCCCAGAAGAGGTCCAGAAGCTGGTCGTAGCTGACCTGGGCGGGGTCGAACTCGATCTCGAGGGTCTCGGCGTGCCCGGTCGAGCCGCTGCAGACGTCCCGGTAGGTGGGGTTGGGGCTCTCGCCACCGGTGTAGCCGACCTGTGTCGAGAGGACGCCCGGCACCCTGCGGAAGGTCTCCTCCACCTGCCAGAAGCAACCTGCCGCGAAACTGGCCTTCTCCATCGCTTACCTCCTGCCTCTCGCCTCGGAGCGCGTGCTCCCCGCACCAACGTTAGCGAGCGGGGGAGCGCCGGACGAGCGTCCGAGGCCCATCCGGTCCTTGAGCACGAGGACCCGCTCGGCCGACTCCTCGACGCGCCGGCGAAAGCGCGGCGAGCGGCGGGCCCGGGCGAGCAGACGGTCGCGGACGCCGTCGAAGGTGCCGGGGCCGGTCATCAGGACGATGTCGGCGCCCGCGGCGACCGAGCGAACCGCGGCGGTCTCGACCGACGACCGCGCGATCACGGCCTCGGCCTCGATCGAGTCGGTGACGACGACCCCGCGGAAGCCGAGCCGCCGGCGCAGCAGGTCGCCGAGGACGGTCCGTGACTGAGAGGCGATCCGCCGCGGATCGAGCGCCGGGTAGAGCGCGTGCGAGGCCATGACGAGCGGCGCCTGCGCGGCGATGGCCGCTCGGAAGGGCTCGAGGTCGCGCGCGAGGATCTGGTCGCGGGGGGCGTAGATCGTCACCGGCTCGTCGTCGGTGTTGCCCTGGGCCGAGCCGAAGCCCGGGAAGTGCTTCGCGGTGGGGGCCACGCCACCGCGCCGGTGCCCCCGTATCGAGGCCCGCACGAGCTCGGCCACCTCGCCGCTGTCCCCGGGATAGACACGGGGACCGACGGCCGACCCGCCGGGCACTCCGACATCGGCCACCGGCGCGAGGTTCACGTTGACCCCGACGCGGTCGAGGTCGCGGGCGCCGTCCCGGGCGGCGGTGGACGCCTCGCGCCGGGTCGCCTGGGCCGCCTGCCCCTCGACCGGATCCGCAAACGAGAGGATCCGGATCGGGCCCCCCTCCTGGTCGGTCGCGACGAGCGCTCGCCCTCGAGCCGCCCGCTGCAGCCGGCGGGTGAGGGAGCGGACCTGTCGGCGGGACCCGACGTTCGACTGGAACAGGACCACCCCGGCCGCCCGGCCCTCCCGCAGGAGGTCTGTGACGTAGTCAGGCGCCTTCGCCCCGTCGAAGCTGAGCACGAGAAGCTGGCCGACCTGCTGCTCGAGGCTCAGTCGGTCGACCGCGCGCTCGGCAGGGCCGGGTCGGCGGTCTCCCCTCCCGCCCTCGGTCTCGGCCCCAGATCCGGCGATCGCGCCGGCGATCGTCGCCACCAGCGCCACGGCGCCGAGGACGGCGAGGCTGATCCGTCGACGCAGACGGTGACTGGGCCCCACCGTGCCGCTGGGGCGTCCTGAGGGAGGGGGCACGCTTTCCCCGGGAGGTGGAGCGGTGGGGGCCGACACGGGGAGGCGCAGGTTAGGCCACTCGGTAGAGCCCACCGCATTGCTCGATCCTTCAGCCTATCTTCGGCTCCCAAGGTTAAGCACACCGTCCCCGGGCAGCTCGACTTCGGGGACACGCCGTGGCCGGGTCTCTCCACGAGCACCGAAACCCCGTGCGTGCCCTAGGGTGAGCGGCTGACGGGCGGTAGCGAGTAGACGCCGCAAGTCGTTCTTCAGCACCACCGAACAGGGTTTCCATGCCGCTGCACCTTCGCCGTCCGCTCGTCAACGCGCCGCTCCTCGCTGCCGTCGTGTGTGCTGTCTGGGCAGCCTCTCTGGCGGGCCCGGCCGCGGCTGCTCCACGACCGGAGCTTCGCTCGCTCGGCGCCGGGGGCTGGTGCTGGTTCGCCGACCCCAGGGGCGTCCATCACCGGGGGCGTTTCAGCCGCACTTACGTCGGCTGGCTCGATCGGGAGGGCGACGTCAAGATCGCCAGCTACGACCACACGTCCAAGCTGCGCACTACGGCGGTCCTCCACTGGCGGTTGGGGGTCGACGACCACAACAACCCCGCCCTGACGGTTCGGCCCGACGGACGGGTCGTGGTCTTCTACTCCAGGCACAACGGCGCGAAGATGTACTACCGCACGTCTCGCAATCCCGAGGACGTCGCTTCCTGGGGTCGCGAGCGCTCCATTCCCACCAACACGCGCAAGGAATCGACCGGATCGGTCCGGGGCAACACCTACCCGAACCCGATCTGGCTGCCGGCGGAGAGGCGGCTGTGGCTTCTCTGGCGCGGCGGGAGCTCGTGGCCCACTTACGCTTCGACGGGCAACGGAGGCGCTACCTGGACGAGGGCGCGGGACCTGATCCGCTCGCCTCACCACCGGCCTTACTTGAAGGCCGCGTCCGACAACAAGGACAAGATCCACTTCGCCTTCACCAAGGGCCATCCCTCGCGTGGGAACCTCAACATCTACTACGCGCGCTACAAGCCGGGCTCGTTCTACCGGGCGAACGGTTGGCGGATCGGGTCGATGTCAAGTCTCCCGCTCGAGCTGAACGAGGTCGACAGGGTCCACTCCGGCAGGCGACAGAAGACGTGGATCCACGATGTCGCCGCCGACTCTCGCGGCCGCCCGATCATCGTGTACGCCTCCTTCGGCTCTTCCCGGGAGCACTACTACTGGTACGCCCGCTGGACCGGCGCCAAGTGGGTTCGCCACCGGTTCGTCGCGGCGGGCGGCACGATCGCCGACAACGGCGCCGAGCCCTGGTACTCGGGCGGCATCACCATCGACCAGGAGAACCCGTCGGTCGTCTATCTCTCGCGTGAGGTCAGGGGCATGCACGAGGTCGAGACCTGGCGGACGTCGAACGGTGGCTCCCGGTGGACCAGGACCCCCGTGACCTCGGGCTCGAGCGTCGAGAACATCCGTCCGTTCTCGCCCCGGGGACTACGTACCTTCGACACCGACATGTCGATCCTCTTCATGCGCGGCAACTACCGCCACTACGTCGACTACGAGACGGACATCACGACCCGGCTCCTGAACGGCGGCAACCTGCCGCCGGCTTCCGAGGCGAAGGCCGCGACGGCGTCCGCGCCCGGCGCCCTGCGGTTCGACGCCTCGCCCACATCGGACCCCGACGGACGGATCGTCGACTACGCCTGGAGCTTCGGCGACGGTGCTGGCGAGCACGGCATGGCGCCTAGCCACCGCTACAGCCGCCCCGGCCGCTACTTCCCCAAGCTGACCGTGACCGACGACAACGGCGACAAGGATGTCTTCGTGGAGGAGGTCGTGGTCCGGTAGGGAGTCCCGCTACCGGAGGGAGCGCCTCGCGCCGCCCCAGGCGCGTTGTCGCGCGTCCACCGCGCGGGCGCTACAGCAGCGCCACCTGCTGTGCGGGGACCGGCCGGCCGAACAGAAATCCCTGGCCGAGCGGGCAGCCGTGGGCGGTCAGGAACTCGAGCTGCTCCACCGTCTCTATCCCCTCGGCGACGGCGCGCATGCCGAGCCGGTCCGCGAGCTCGAGCATGGCGGTGACCATCGAAGCGGCACGCGCGTCGTCGGGCAGGCGGGCGACGAACGTGCGATCGATCTGGAGCACCTGGCATGGCAGCTCGGACAGGCGGCCGAACGAGGAGTGCCCAGCCGGAGGCACGAGGCCCTCGCGGTCGCGCCAGCGAACGAGCGCCTCCATGGATGTGGTCACCGAGCCGGTCGGGCACGTCGCCTCCGGGCAGCGTGCGGAGGTCGACGATGGCTGGTAGTGCAGGTTCAGGTCCTCGCGCTCAACGCCCTTGCGCAGGCGCGTGGCGAGCCAGAGACGCGCCCACTTGTCGCTCGTGTCCTCGGCGAACTGGTTGGTCGGTCCCTCGCCCGGCCGCTTGGCGTGCTGGGCGGCCTGATCGGCGTGGCGCAGGAGGATGGCGGGGGCGTCGGCGTCGAGGGGGTAGAGGCTGATGCCGACGGTGGCGTCACGTAGACCTCGGTTCCGTCGACGTCGAACGGGCTCCCGAGGGCGGCATGGATCGCGTCGGCGATCGCGTGCGCGACCGCCGGTCCCGCCGGCTCGGCTTGGCCATCCGCCTCCGGCTGTTCCGGGGCCAGGTCGGAGGCGAGCAGGAGGAACTCGTCGGCCGAGTGGCGAGCCACGAGGTCCATCGGGCGGGCGGCCTCGCGCAGCCGCCCGGCCGTCTGGCGCAGCAGCTCATCCCCTCCGGCCGAGCCGAGGCCCTGGTTGACGAGGCTGAAGCGGTTGAGATCGACGTGCAGGACGGCCACGTGGCGGTCGGATCGCCCGGCCCGCTCGACGGCTCCTCCACCTGCGACGCGAAGAAGCGGCAGTTCGGCAGCTCGGTGAGCTCGTCGTGGTCGCTCAGGTACTCGATCCGGCGCCGGTCGTGCTCGCGCTCGGATACGTCGCGCATCAGCGTCATGAACGTTCGGCCCGTGCGTCCCTCGAGCAGCCCGACGCGCGCTTCGACGGGGAACGTCCGCCCGTCGCGGCGCCCGGCGGTCACCTCGACCGTGCGCGCCCCACCGCCGCACATGGTGTCGTCGGCCTCGGTCAGCGCGCCGACGGCGCTCGGGTCCTCGACGAGGTCGCCCAGTGAGAGGCCGCCGAGCTCGTCACGTGCGTAGCCGAACGCGTCGCAGGCGCTCGTGTTCACGTCGAGGACGCGGCCGTCCTGGTCGCAGAGGAGGTAGCCGTCGGAGGCGTACTCGACGAGGCAGCGAAAGCGGTTCTCGCTTTCGGCGAGCGCCTCGGTCAGGCCCGGCTCTGCAGCGTTCAACTCCATGGTGGGGTGCGTCGACCGGCCGACTCGAAAGCTAGCGCGCAAGGCCGGCGGCAGGCGCCGGCTCTTCCCCGCGAGCGATCCGCACTGCCGACTAGCGTTCTCGACATGGCGTCCCGCTGCATCGCCCACCTCGACCTCGACGCCTTCTACGTGAGCGTCGAGCTCGCCCGGCGACCGGAGCTACGCGGTCTGCCGGTCGTCGTCGCCGGGCGCGGCCCCCGCGCCGTCGTCACCACCGCGAGCTACGAGGCGCGCCGCTTCGGCATCTTCTCGGCCACCCCGGCGGCGCGGGCGCGGCGCCTCTGCCCGGAGGCGGTATCTATCGAGCCCGACTTTCCGGCCTATCGCGACCGCTCGCGCGAGGTCATGGCGATCCTCCGCGAGGAGATCGATCGCGTGGAGCCGGTAGGACTCGACGAGGCCTACCTCGACCTCTCCGACCTCGAGCGCCCGGAGACTGCCGGGCGCCGCCTCAAGGCGACCGTGCGCGAGCAGACGGGGCTCGTCTGCTCGATCGGGATCGGGCCCAACAAGCTGGTGGCCAAGGTCGCCTCCGACGCCGACAAGCCCGACGGCTTCGTGTTCCTCTCGGCCGCCGAGGCGCGCAGGCGCTTCGGTAGTGAGCCGCCGGGACTGCTCCCGGGGATCGGCCCGAAGACGGCCGCACGGCTCGCGAGCCTGGGGATCGAGACCCTCGACGGCCTAGCCGCCGCCTCCGAGGCCGACCTCTCGGGCTGGTTCGGGCCGCGACTCGGCCGCGGTCTCGGTCGGCTCGCGCGCTTCGAGGACGACCGGGGGCTCGAGCTCGCCCGGACGGCCAAGTCCGAGTCGCGGGAGACCACCTTCCACACCGACCTCCGCGGAGTGCCCGCGCTGCTGCCCGCCCTCGAGCAGCTCGGTCGCGAGCTGTGCGAGCGCCTGCGGACTCAGGACCGGACGGGAAGGACGGTCGGCATCAAGGTCCGCCTCGACGACTTCTCCACGCACACGCGCGCCCGGACGCTGCCCGAGGCGACGAACGACGCGGCCGTCGTCGGCGCGGTGGCCGGCGAGCTGCTGCGGCGCTTCGATCCCCCCCGGCCGGTGCGCCTGCTCGGCGTGCGGGTGGCCGGCCTCGACGCGAGCGGGGGCCCGGGATCTCAGGCGGAGCCGATCGGCTGTGACCAGCTCGCGCTGGCGCTCGGCGAGCCGGGTTGAAGTCGGCCGGCGACTCAGTCCGCGGCGGCCCGCTCGAGCCGCTCGGCGAGCCGCCTCATGCCGAGCTGCGCGGCCGCTCGGGCGGCCCCGCGGTAGTCGGTCTCGCGGTCCGGCGGAAGCTCGAGCTCGATGTCGCGCAGGGTCGCGACCTCCTTGAAGGCGATCAATTGATCGCGCCCGTCGAGCAGGGCGGTACGGACGCTCGCGCGCGCCTCGCCCAGGGCTCCGTCGAGGGCCGCCTCGAGCGAGCCATAGCGCTGGAGCAGGGCGGCCGCCGTCTTCTCTCCGACGCCCTTCGCGCCCGGAATCCCGTCGGCGGGGTCGCCGCGAAGGGCGATGAAGTCCGGCACGAGCCGGGGCCCCACACCGTAGCGCCGCTCGACCTCAGCCGGGTCGACGACCTCGGCGCCCTCGCGTCCGGTCCGGACGTAGAGCACGCTCACCCGCTCGCCGGCGCACTGGTACAGATCGCGGTCGCCGGTCATGATCAGCGCTCGTCCGCCGGCCGAGGACTCGCGGCTCGCGAGGGCTCCCAGCAGGTCGTCGGCCTCGAGTGAGTTGTGGCTGGCGACCGTCCATCCAAAGGCGCCTAGGAACGCCGGAGCCGCAGCGAACTGATCCGCGAGCTTGTCGGGAAGCTCGGGACGGTCGGCGTGATAGCCGGCGAAGAGCTCGACCCGGTAGGCGGCCGCCTCCTGGCCGAAGCAGATGACCACCGCCCGCGGAGCGTGGGCCTCCACCTCCCGAAGGACGAGGTTCGCCGTCCCGAGCAGCGCGTTGACCGGCCGGCCGTCGGTGCCCTCGATCGAGTCGGGCAGCGCGTGGAAGGCACGAAACAGCATCGAGTCGCCGTCGACGAGCAGCAGCGGACCGGCCATCCAACCGAACCTAGACGATCGCGCAAGCTGACCGCCGGTGTACGCTTGTTCCACGGCCGCCGACGCGGCCCGCTGCTACCGCCCGAGCTGAAGACCGCGCCCGCTGCCCTGACGGCCGTCCGGGCGGGGACGGATCGGGAGGATCAGGCGGAATCCCATGCCCTACCGGCTCGACCCGTGGCGCGCGCGACGCCGACGCCTGCGCCGGCCACCCCGCTCCGACGGCCCACGGCGCCACTGCCCGCCGACCGGATCCGGTCCCGCGGCCGGAGCCCGCCTTCCCTCGACGAGCCTGGACCGCACGAGCCGCCCGCCCTCTCCGAGCCCTGACCGCACGAGCTCATCCTGCAGCGACAGGTCGGTGGCGATTCGGCGCACGTCGGCGGCCTGCTCGGGAGCGACCAGCGTCACGCCGACCCCCCGGCGCCCTGCTCGGCCCGTCCGGCCAACGCGATGGACGTAGCCGTCCCGGTCGGCCGGCGCGTCGAAGTTGATCACGTGTGTGATGTCGTCGACATCGAGCCCGCGGGATGCGACGTCGGTGGCGACAAGGGTGTCGACACCGCCGGACCCGAAGCGGGCGAGGGCCTTCTCGCGCTGGGCCTGTGACTTGTCCCCGTGCATGGCGAGCACCTCGATGTCCTGGGTCCGGAGGCGCTTGACGAGGCGATCCGCCCCCCGCTTGGTGCGTACGAAGACGAGCGTCAGCCCGCGCTCCTCCGCGCGCAGCTCGTGCACGAGCGCGTGAAACTTCGAGTCGGCCGTAACCGACACGAACCGGTGTTGGACGTCGTCGTGCGCCTCCTGCGCAGGAGCGCACTCGTGGATCCGAGCGTCGGTCGTGTACACGCGCGCGACGCGATGGACGGCGGCGTCCAGGGTGGCCGAGAAGAACAGCGTCTGGCGCTTGGGCGACACGCGGCCGACGATCCGGTCGACGGCCGGCCGGAATCCCATGTCGAGCATGCGGTCGGCCTCGTCGAGCACGAGAATCCGCACCCGCTCGAGGTTGACGGCCTGCCGGGCGACGAGATCCTCGAGGCGGCCCGGGGTGGCGACCAGAATGTGCGATCGCCGCGCGACCTTGATCTGGGGCTCTATCCCCGACCCTCCGTACACGGCCGCGACCGACAGCGCTCGCGCGTGGGCGAGCGGGCGGATCTCCTCGACGATCTGCCCGGCGAGCTCTCGGGTGGGGACGAGCACGAGCGCGCTCGGGCGCGGGTCCTCGGCTTCGATGCGGTCGGCGAGCGGCACTCCGAAGGCGAGCGTCTTGCCCGACCCGGTCGGCGACTTGACGAGCACGTCGCGGCCCTCGAGGGCGTCCGGAATGACAAGGCCCTGGACCGGAAAGGCCTCGGCCATGCCACGCTCCTCGAGCGCGGACACAACGGCCCGGGACGCACCCAGGTCGGCGGATGCTTCGGACGGCATGTGGCTCCTTGCTGGCGGCCGAGAGCCGCCGGACGATTCGGGAGATTCGACTGACCCGGATCGCTGGAGCGCACGGAAGCGGAACCTCGCAAGCAGCGACGCCGCCTGCCTTGGTGACGCTAGCACCGACGTGAGACGAAAGCGGGCGCTCGAAGCTTTCACTATCCTGGTTCGAAGGCTTTCGAACCCTCTCGATGAGGACCCCACCCCACCCCGCCCAAGACGAGCTGGAGCTGCCCCAGGTCCTCCACGCCCTGAGCGATCCGGTCCGCCTCGAGATCGTCCGTGCGCTCGATGGAGCCAGCGAGCTCGCGTGCAGCTGTCTCGGCGCGCCGGTCTCCAAGTCGACGCTGAGCCACCACCTCAAGGTGCTCCGCGACGCCGGTATCACGTGGACGCGGGCCGAAGGGACCCAGCGCCTGGTCTCCTTGCGAACCGACGACCTGGAAGCTTGCTTCCCCGGGCTCCTCCGATCCGTCCTCTCAGGACTCGGGCGCGGGGTGGCCAGGCAAGTAGTCTGAGGGTGCGGAAGCCCTATTTTGACCGGCCGGACTGCTAAGATTCGATCATCATCAAACCTTTGAGGGATTAGGACGCGAGTTGGCTGTACCCACTGATATGAACCCCCGCCCCCCTCGGCTCCGCGGTGACCACGCGGTCGACGAGAACGGGCGAATGACCGACAACGGCATCCCGGCCGAAGCGCCCGCCAAGCGGCCGGGCCGGCGCCGCCGCGGCCATGCCCCAGCGGCTTCGGACGCCCGCTCGGAGGGCAGCTCGACGGCCAACGCCACCGCTGACCCCACGCTCGACTCCGTCCAGCTCTTCTTCCGGCAGGCCAGTCGCTACCCGCTGCTGACCGCGGCGGAGGAGGTCGAGCTGGCCAAGCGGATCGAGCGCGGCGACGTCGAGGCCAAGGACCGCATGATCAACTCGAACCTCCGGCTCGTGATCTCCCAGGCGCGGCGCTACCAGCACCAGGGTCTCTCCCTGGGGGACCTGATCCAGGAGGGCATGCTCGGCCTGATCCGCGCCGTCGAGAAATTCGACTGGCGGCGCGGCTTCAAGTTCTCGACCTACGGCACCCTGTGGATCCGCCAGTCGATCCAGCGCGGCCTCGCCAACTCGGGCCGGACGATCCGGGTGCCGGTTCACATCGGCCAGCGCGAGCGCAAGGTGCGCAAGGTCGAGCAGGAGCTCGCGGCGAAGCTGTCGCGCGATCCCACCGACGAGGAGATCGCAGAGGGCGCCGAGCTGCCGGTGGAGCAGGTACTCGAAGCCCGCGAGACCGCTCGCAGCCTGGCGAGCCTCGACCAGGCGGTCGGCGAGGACGGCGAGACGGCACTCGGGGAGCTGCTTCCGAGCGATCGGCCGCAGCCCGAGGACGAGGTCGGAGGATCCCTGGGCGAGCAGCGGGTTCGCCGGGTGGTCGGCCAGCTCCCCGAGACCGAGCGTAAGGTCGTCACCCTCCGCTTCGGTCTCGCGGGCGAGCAGCCGAAGTCGCTCCGCGAGGCGGGTGCCGAGCTCGGCATGAACGCCGAGCGCACGCGCCAGGTCGAGGAGCAGGCCCTGCGCCGGCTCGCCGAGAGCGGCGAGCTCGAGGATCTGCGCGAGGCGGCCTGAGGTTGGTTCGAGGCGCCCGGAGGGATCCGGGCGCCGGGCGAGCGGCTCTTCTCGCTACGGCCGCTCGTAGACGGCCCTCAAGATCGCCACTCGCATAGAACCCGGACGAAGTGCGCGCACCGCACGCGCACGCGAACCTCGCCGTCGCCGCTTGCCGCTGACGTTAGTCGGCGAGGACCCCTGTCGGTGCCTTGTCGACCTGGACCTCGGTGGTCCCGACGGTGCGCGAGTCGGTCCCACCCAGCTGCCCGTCGTCCACCGCCACACCGCCAGCGTCTGGGTGCAGCTCTGCCGAGCTTCGGCCTTTGTAGGGCAGCCTCCGTGGCGCCGCGGGTCCATCGCCTCGTTGAAGGCGATGCTCACGCTCGCCGCGTCGAGACGCCGACCTGCCCGTCAGCAGGCGAGACGGCGTCGATCGTGGGCGCCGCCGTGTCGGCTGGTGCGATGCCTGCCCAGGCGAGGTGGCCGAAGTACCTTCCCTCACGATCGGAGGGAGCGCCGGAGCAGCCGTTCCGGGGCACCTACCCCTGGTCGCCTCCGAGGCGCTGGCCTGAAACCTCGGGCTGCGAGCGCGAGGGCGGCGGGAGCCGCCGTCGTGATAACCATGGCCGCCGTCTTCGTCAGGGAAAAGGCAGCCGTCCCGACCGCCCCGGCGGTGCGGGCGGGGCCCGAGCCCTTCGGCGAGGCGTCTCCTTCCTTCCACCCGCCCGTTACGCCCGTCCACTCGGGCATCGGCTCATAGACGTTTCCGGGGGTGGGCTCGAGTGGCTCGTGGCGGAAGTGCTCGCGCTCGACGTTCCAGGCCATGAGGCGCTCGAAGACCGAGGGCACGAGCGCGTGGGTCAGGACGAGCTGGCGGCCCGAGGCTCCCACGATCAGCTCCCGCCTCGGTCGCTTGGCGCAGCGGACGATCGCTGCGGCGACCCGCTCGGGTCGGATGATCGGGCGCAAGGGCTTGGCCGCGCGCCCGGTGAGGTTGGCCGCGTGCTGGAAGAGCGGCGTGTCGATCGAGGCCGGCATCACCGTGCAGACGTCGATCCCCTCCCCACGGAGCTCCTCTCGCAGGGACTCGGCGAACCCCCGAAGCGCGAACTTCGAGGCGACATAGGCGCTCGCGTAGGGGGCGCCCACCGCCGAGTTGACCGACGCGACGTTGATCAGGGTGCCGCCGCCCTGGCGGCGAAAACGAGGAATGGCTGCCCGGGCACCGTGGACGTAGCCGAAGAAGTTGACCTCCATGACCTCTCGCCAGAGGTCGGGCGGTGCTTCGTCAAAGCGCGCGAAGAGATGGACCGCCGCGTTGTTCACCCACACGTCGAGGCCACCGAACCGCTCGACCGCGATCTCTCCGAGCCGATCCATCGCCGCCTCGTCGCGCGTGTCGGTGGCCACCGCGACGGCGCGTGCGCCCCGCTCCTCGCACTGAGCCGCGCACTCACGCAGCGCCGCCTCCCGTCGAGCCGCGACGACGAGCGACGCGCCCGCCTCCGCGAAGGCAAGCGCGGTCGCGCGCCCGATACCGCTCGACGCGCCGGTCACGACCACCACTGAGTTCGCTGGGTCC
>JAUJNZ010000004.1:0-175080 GCA_030447905.1 Thermoleophilaceae bacterium | reverse complement strand
GGTTCTCATGGCCCTCGGTCGCGAGATCGTCCGCGAGTACCTGCGCCACCGCCTACACGGCGAGCGCCATCGCCGCTATGGCCACTGGCCGATGCGCAGTCGCCATGTCGGGCCCTTCTCCCTGCGGGCTCCGCGCGCTCACCGGAGAGCGGAAGTCAAGAGCTGCGGCTGCTGTCTGCCGATTCCGCTCGGCCTGATCGCCGCTACGGGGACAGGGCTCAACATCCTCTACCGAAGGAGGTCGTAGATGTTCGCCTTCTTCTCGAATCGACTCGGTTGCTTCGGCTCTCTTCTCGTCTCGGTCATCGGGACGCTGATCATTCTCGGCATCCTCCTCCTGGTCAACAACCTGTAGGGAGCGGCTTTTCGCCGGCCCTTGGAGGACGTCGCGGCCGCTGAGTCGAGGGAGTGTGGTTTCGTGCCTCCTCAGGCCGTGTGAGTCGGCCGACGGGGTAAGCCGCTTCCATGGCTCGACCCAAGGTCGCTTTCGTCCTCGGCGGAGGTGGTCACCTCGGCGCTCATGAGGTCGGGATGCTCCGTGCTCTGACCGAGTTCGGGGTGGTCCCTGACCTGGTCGTCGGGACGTCGATCGGCGCGATAAACGGGGCGGCGATCGCGGCCGAGCCCACTGCGGCCGGGGTCGCCGGCCTGGCGCAGACCTGGTCGGATATCGAGCGCAGCGACGCTTTCGAGGGGTCGCTCGTCGGCCGCCTCGCCACGCTGGCACGCAGTCGGACCCACCTTCACGAGAACGATGCGCTTCGCGGGTTGCTCGAGGAGTCGCTTGGGCTAGGTCTCATCGAGGAGCTGCCCGTGACGTTCGAGTGCGTCGCCGCGTGCATCGAAACCGCCTCCGAGCGCTGGTTCTCGTCGGGCCCGCTCGTCGACGCGGTGCTTGCGTCCTCGGCCGTCCCGGGCATGCTGCCGCCCGTCGAGATAGAAGGCGAGCACTTCCTCGACGGCGGCATCGTCAACAGCATCCCGGTGGCGCGGGCTGTGCAACTGGGCGCCGAGGTGATCTACGTGCTCCACGTGGGTCGCGTCGAACGGTCGCTCGAGCCACCGCGCTGGCCGTGGGAGGTTGCGCTCGTGGCCTTTGAGATCGCGCGCCGCCACCGCTTCATCGGTGACCTGGCCAGCCTTTCGGACGAGCTCGAGGTACACGTGATGCCCACCGGACAGATCGACCCCCCACGGTATCCGGACCTGTCGCAGTTTCGCCATCGAGATGCGTCGAAGATCCGCGACCAGATAGCGCACGCATACGAGGCTTCGGTGCGCTACCTCCAAGAGCCGAGGTAGCGTCGCCAAGCATGATGCCGGTGCCTCCCAAGCTGCTCCGGCGACTCGTGATCGCACCGTTGGTCATAGCCGTGGAGGCTCTGCTCATCCTCGTCTCGCCGGCGCTGGGGCTGGTCGCCGTGGTGACCTCTCCTCTCTTCGGTGGTTGGCGACCCCTGCGAATGACCCTGCTCGTGCTCGCCTTTGCGACGCGTCACCTGGCGGCGACCCTCGCGTGCCTCGGCCTCTGGGTAGCCGGCGGCTTCAGGCGGCGCGTCCCCTCCGAGACGATGCAGCGTGCCTATTACGCGGTGATGCGGTGGTTCGTGGCGGGCATCTACCGCACCGTCGTAAAGCTCGCGCGCGTAGAGGTCAGCTTCTCCGAGTCGGACGCCGCCGAGCGGATCCTCTCGAGCCCCGGCCGTCCCGTGATAGTTCTGAGCCGACATGCCGGTGAGGGGGACACGCTCCTCGTCATCCACGAGCTCCTCTGCCGGCACGGGAGGGGCCCACGGGTCGTGATGCACGAAGCCCTCAGGCTAGACCCGCTCATCGACGTGCTCGGAGACCGGCTGCCGAACCGCTTCGTCGATCCCCGCGGAGGCGACACCGAGGTCGACATCGCGGAGATGGCCGGGGAGCTCGGCGAGACCGCTGCGCTTGTCATCTTCCCCGAAGGCGGGAACTTCTCTGCGGAGCGTCGCCTCCGAGGCATCGAGCGACTCGACCGCGCCGGTCATACCGAAGAGGCGGGATGGGCGCGCCAGATGAACCACCTGAGCGCACCGCGGCCCGGCGGAGCGCTCGCAGCCATAGACGCGGCGCCCACGGCGGAAGTGGTGGTCATGGGCCACGTGGGGTTCCCGACCGGGTTGGGCGAAGTCTGGGCCCTCCTGCCCGAGCCCCAGGCGATCGAGGTGAGGCTATGGCATGAGCCCCGGAACGCGATCCCGGCCGACCGCGACGAGCGGATCGATTGGCTGTTCGGGTGGTGGCGCACGCTTGACGCCTGGGTAGAAGACCGCGAGCGCATCCGTGCGTCCCGCACGGAGCAACGCTCCTGACCCAACAGGGCGACACTGCGGAGTTAGCGCCTCTTTGCGGGTCTCGTCGCTGACCTCCGCCAGCAACTCGGCGAAACGAGTCGCGGCACGCGCGCTGCGGCCATGGGGTCGCCGCGACGATGGTCGGCGAGCGGCTCGACGGTGGCCGACTGACGGCGATCGACCGGTCGTCGAAGATGATCGACGCAGCCGCGCGCCGCAACGCCGCTTACGTCGAGGCGGGGAAGGCTTAGTTCTTCGTCGCGAGCCTCGAGGACCTCGACCTCGGCGACCGTCGGTTCGATGTGGTCTTCGCGGTTCGCGTTGGGCTTCTTCCACCGCGAGCCTGCTCGAGCCCACGCGCTCGTCGAGCCGTGGCTCGCGCCCGGCGGCACAGTGCGGGCTTTCTTCGACCCGCCGAGCCGGCGCTAATCAGGACCGGTCGACGCGCATTAGGCGGCGGCGGGCTCCCGGCCGTTCAGGACCCACGCGTGGAGCGTCTCGGGAGCGATGTCAGCCCCGTTAGGCCAGACGATCGTGCCTAGTTCGGCGTCGAGCCGGACCTGCTGGAAGTAGGCCGGGTCCCCGAGTGGTTCGAATACGCCGCGCCAGGTCCAGTGCGAGAAGTCGACTTCGCCCTGTGCGCCGTCTTCGAAGATCAGCCGGAGGCGGTGATCTCCGATCACTGCCAAGTCGGTGACGTGGATCAGCTCCGACAGGAGGACCATGCTAGGAAAGCGGCGCGATTGGTTCCAGAGGAGCGTCCCTGCGGGCGCGTCCCAGTTCGCTTCGAGCTCGGCTGAATGCGCTGTCGCCCATTCGCGGACCAGCCGAAGCGCCCGAGCGGGCAGCGAGCCCGCCAGCACCTCGAGCGTCTCGATGACCAGCGTGGCCTCCTGTCCGGCGTAGCGCGCATGAAAGAGGCCGCCCGTGCTCCCGGTAGTACATGGCGATGACGATCCCGTAGAAGCTGCTAATTCGCGGCACGCCGCGATTCTCCAGTTCCTGCCCGCCGGCAGGCCCGAGAACTGGAGCGATTGCCGACGCGTTACGCTCCGATCGCCGAAGAGAAGGGAGGTGATACTGGCCGCTCGAGCGCTAAGCCCGCGACGAACGACCGGATCGTTCGTCTCCTCGAGGAGGTCCGCGCGCAGCTCGCGGACTCGAAGAAGCGCGAGGGGGTGGTTGGAGTCTGCGGCTTCTGAGACGTCTACGGCGGCTCGGGCGGACCTAGCCCCCGTCGCGGTCTTCAGCGACGACAAGCGGAGTCCAGGGTGGTTTGTTCACGGAGAACGCCGTGCGACCTTCGACTCGCTCTGGCGCGCGCTCGAGGCTCGCCACGGCCCACTCCGAGGCCGCCCGCCAGATGGTCGATGTGCTCGTGCTCGGGATCTCGGCGCCGCGCGCGTGGAGCTCGCCGCGCGAGGCGCCCTCTCGGCCGGAGCGCTCGAGGGCGGCGCGGTGGCCGTGCTCGCGCGCCATAACGACCGCATCGCCGCGGAGCCGCTCTCTCACTCGGATCTGCCCGATCGTCTCGCTGCGAGCGCGCGTCCGGAGCCCGACCTTCGGGCTACGACGCGCTGATCGAGGCGCGATGAGCGCCAAGGCCAAGGCCCAGGCGCTCGAGGCGCTGATCGACCCACGCCACCGAGCTCAAGCTCCCGACGGTCAGGCGGCGCTTTCGGGCGCTCGCCGAGGAGGCGGTGCGCGAGCAGCAGACCCCGGTCGCCTACCTCGCCGCCCTGCTCGAGGCCGAGACCGCCGAGCGGTCCGAGCGCCGCGAGCGCCGGCGGTTGATCGATGCGCGCTTTCCGCAGATCAAGCGACTCGAGGACTTCCGCTTCGAGGACAATCCGGTCGGTGCCGCGGGCGACGCTCGCGACGCTCGCCGAGGGGTCCTGGATCGACGACCGCGAGCAGGTCGTCTTGATCGGCGACTCGGGAACGGGCAGTCGCACCTGGCGATCGCGCTGGCCGCCGCGGCCTGCCACGAGGGCCGCCGGGTGCGCTTCACGACCCTGGCCGCCTTGGCCAACGAGCTGATCGAGGCCGACTCGCGCCGCGAGCTGCAGCGGGTGGTGGGGCGTTGGGCGCGCTATGAGCTCGTCGTCCTCGACGAGCTCGGCTACCTCGCGTTGCCGCCCGGAGCGGCCGAGCTCGTCTTCCAGGTGATCTCTGAGCGCGACGAGCGCGGGTCGTTGATCGTGACCACGAACCTGCCGTTTGGCGAGTGGGGGAAGGTCTTCCCCGACGCGCGCCTAGCCAAGGCGGTGGTCGACCGGGTGACCCACCGGGCGCACATCATCGAGACCGGCTCTGAGTCCTGGCGCTTTCGCCACGGCCTCGGGCGCGGCCGCTCGCGACGCGCATCAGCCGCCCGATCGGGCGGCTGATGCGACCATGCAGGCGTCAAGAAGAACGACGGAGGTGGGGCCAAGTCAGGTGGCCGCTCCGGGGCCAGTGCAGGTGGCCGCTCTCAGTCTCCGCGATTCCGACGCCCTGGAGGTCCCGTCGCTCGAAGATCTCCGCGTCCAGGACACTGAGGGCGGGAACGGCGCTGAGCGTCTCGATCTGAGCCGCTTCCGTGTGGAGCACCTTGTCGAGGCGCCGCCCGACGCGCATCCCCCAACGACGTCGGCACGATCCGAGACCACGCCCTCGATCACCGACAGCAGCGAGCAGACCGCTGCGTACCAGAGCCTGGAGCGACGAGCTCTGTCGCGTGACGCGCGTCAAAGGCGCGCTGTACTCGCAGGTGGTCGATGGTGTAGCGGTGGAACGTGGGGTGGACCGGGTAGGTACCACCCGACGTGGGCGTAGAAGTCACCGATTCGAGAGCTGAGACTAAGGAAGTCGGGTCCCAGCAGGACTTCCTGTCACGGTCGCTCGCCGCCCAGTTCTTGACGGCTCTTGCGGCCGAGTTCAGCCGAGCCTTGAACCGGGTTGCAGCCTGATTGATGTCGTCGAGAAAGGCCATGGGACGACGGTATCGGCCCCTCTTAGGCGCCCCCGAGGTGCGAGTTCCGGAATAATTGGAACACGATTGGAACGCTGGCCGGTCTCGCGGGGCGTCATGAGCCCAGGAAAAACTCGCCGTTTCCAGCGGTTCCTTCGATAGCGGGGGCGGGATTCGAACCCGCGACCTTCGGGTTATGAGCACGCTGCAACCGTTCGTCAGGGCCCGTTCCGGGCGGGCGATACGGCTCTACGCCGCCAGATCGCGGCTTCGGACTAGAGCGGCGTACGGTCGGTTTCGGTGGCGTGCGTTGCCCCGATGTTGCCCCGGCTCGAGGTGGGTGGCGTCCGCTGCGCGGGCTCACCGTCCCTCCTTCACCCTTGGCTGCCAAGTGGCGAAGAACAGGCTCGTCACGCTCGCGCCAGAGACTCACGGCGCTGTCCCCCACCTTCCCGTCACGGCCTCTCGGGCCAGGCCCGCAACCCATGCGTTGAGCGTCCCTCGGGCCGCCTGGGGGCTCGAGCGCCGGGGTGTGGCAGTCAGCGCCTTGGCTAACCCGGCTTCCGCTCGGCGCGTGCAGGAGGGGCCGCGCCGCGGCCGGAGCGCTCGGCGAGCGCGCGCCGAAAGACGAGGAACGAGGCCGGCAGCTGCACCACTCCGGCGGCTCCGAGCAGAGGGTGACCGATCAGGTAGCCGTAGATAAGCCATACGAAGGCGTTCGCCGTCAGCAGCACCCACGTACCCAGAGAGACGTCGGCGACCGATGCGGCCGGGTCGCGAAGCAACCGAACCGCTTGAGGCAGCGCGATGGCGGCGGTGCCGACAGCGGCGGTGACCCCCACCGCGCGCGGGCGAACTCCTCCTCGAGGAGCGTGACGGCAGCTCCGGTGAGCAACAAGAGGACCAGCGAACGGCGTACCTCGCGGAGACGAAAAAGCAGAAGGAGGGCGACACCCGGAGCCAGGAGACTGAGCGTCGCGGCAACAAAAGACGGCGAGTTTCCGATCTCGAGTGAGTAGCCCGTCCACCAGACACCGGTCAGAAACAGCAGGCCAAACGTCGGCGCTCCGGACGGGTCCGGCCTCCCCGAGCGGACGAGACTTATAGCCGCCGGGGCGGCCCGGAGGACGTAGAGGGCAGTGCCGACCACCGCAAGCAGGTGAGTGAGGGCGGACGTAGTCACGCGCGTAACGGAACGACCTTGGTGAACACGTCTATCGGCAGGCGCGCGGGCAACTTGAAGTGTGAGCGCCACGTCGGCCGCGCCAATCACCCCTGCAGCGCGGGCAAGCCGGAGATGGCGATCGCCGCAGCCTGCTCGAAGGTCACCCCTGCGGCTTGGGGCGAGCTTGTTCTCGCGACCCTCTTCTGACGGGGGCTGTGAGGATCGAGTAAGAAACGTGGCGAACGCACGGCCAGACGCGAGCAGGAGGTTGAGCAGGCGCGCCGCGAGGTCGAGCGAGTGCAAGCCCGCCTCGGGACGGCCGGGGACGCGAGTACGAGGAACCGACGCTTGCGACCGTCCAGACGCTCGCCCGCGGCCAGACGGGGCGTCGTCACAACTTCGGCCGGGCAGGACCGAGATGTGCGAGATGTCGGATGGTTAAGTCGAAGTCGTTGCCCACCTGTAGCTCTCGCGCGAGCTCGTCGATGGCCGTAACCGCGGGTGCGTGGGGATCGAAGTCCAGCAGCGCACTGGCGGCCCGCTCGGCATCGAGCAGCCGCTCGTCGTAGGGCACGGTACCGGCCACCGCTACCCCCTCCGGGGGCCCCTTTCCGCGGGTCTCCACGCGTTCTCGTGGAACCAGGGCGCCGGGTGAGCCGCCCATAATCCCCGCAGAGGGCCGGGAACCGGCCCTCTTGATCGCTTCCCGGTAGTTGCGCAGGTCCTGACGACGCGCAGCCGCCCGCTCAGGAAGGCTGCTGGCTGTTCACGGCAAGCGGCTCCCGAGGAGGACGGCGTGCGCGTCAAAGACGGCATTCAACCGACTCTTGGCGCTTCCGGGCGCCAGGGTCACAGAAGTCTCGTTCACCGCCGAGGGGGTGGTCGTCGAGGTCGCGCTGCTTCGCCGGCGAGCGCCCGCCTGCGCCGGGTGCGCTGTCCCGACTGCGGTGTCCGCGTCGAGGCCGTGCCCTTCGCAAGACCTCGTGCCCGCCACACGCGCGACTTCGAGGACCTCACGGCCTTCCTCGCCCAGCAGATGGCCAAGGCGCCGATCGCCCTCCTCTTGCGCGTGCGCTGGGACACCGTCGGTCGGATCGTCGAGCGCGTCGTCTCAGACCACCTCGACGAGCGCCGCCTCGAGGGCCTCGTCTAGGTCGGTGGCGACGAGATCGCCTACCGCCGCGGACAGCGCTACCTGACCACGGTCTGCGACCACGGGACCGGAGCGATCGTATGGATGAAACCCGGTCGCAACGCGGCCACCCTTGCAGGCGTTCTTCTCTGACTCGGGGAGCGCAAGCGCTCGATCCGTGCGGTCTCGATCGACATGTCGGGCGCCTACGCCAAGGCGGTCCGGGAGGGATTGCCGGGGGCCGAGGTCTGCATCGACCCCTTCCACGTCTGCCAGCTCGCCGCGGGCGGTCGACGACGTCCGCCGCTCAGAGTGGAACGCGAAGGGAAAGTCGAAGACAGAGGGCGGAAAGTGGGTAAAGGGCGTCCGCTGGTCGCTGCTGAAAGCGCCCGAGCGCCAGTCGATCCCCCAGCTCGCCGCGCTCGGCGAGGTCTCGCTCGCCAACCGCCGCCTGTTTCGGGCGTTCCTGCTCAAAGAGGAGCTGCGGCTGCTCTACCACCTCGACGACCCCCGGGCGGCGCCCGAGCCCTCGCCGCCTGGCTCGCCTGGGCTTCTCGCTCGAAGCTCGGGCCGTTCGTCAAGCTCGCGCGCACGATCCGCCACCACCGGACGGACATCCTGGCCGCGATCCGGCTCGGGCTCTCGAACGGGCGGCTCGAGGGGCTCAACTCGAGGGTGCGGCTGATCAGCCATCGCAGCTTCGGCTTCCACTCGGCCGCTCCCCTGATCGCGCTCGTCTATCTGTGCTGCGGCGGCCTCGTCGGAACGCCGCCCGCGGCGTGATCGGTCCACTCAAACGAGCGGAGCACCCTTTCCGCGCATAACCTTCCCGAGCTTATGTCTGGCCCCGCCTCTTCGAAACCTCCGTCACACGCCGCCTCGAGCGCGGACGACGATCCGCCCGCCGCGAGTGGGGAGCCGTCGTCCGGCGAAAGGCCTTTGCCGCCGTCGAGTCGCGACCGCGCGAGCGCCCAGGGCACCAAGAGGACGGCCGCGACGCTCACGTTGGGTGCGCTCGGCGTCGTTTTCGGCGACATCGGAACCTCCCCGCTATACGCACTTCACGCGGTGTTCAGCGCGGGCGTCACTCCCAACGAGGCGAGCGTTTACGGCGTCATCTCGCTCGTTTTTTGGGCGATCACGCTGATCGTCTCGATCAAGTACGTGACCTTCATCATGCGGGCGGACAACGACGGCGAGGGCGGAATCATGGCTCTGATCTCGCTCGTTCAGTCCGCGGCGCTCGAGCGGAGGTTCGCCAAGTGGGCGCTGATCGCGCTCGGCATCTTCGGAGCCTCGCTCTTCTACGGCGACGGAATGATCACCCCGGCGATCTCCGTGCTCTCAGCGGTTGAGGGGCTCGAGGTCGCCGCCCCCGATCTTGCCTCGTTCGTCGTCCCGATCACGTTGGTAATCCTCGCTGCGCTGTTCAGCGTTCAACGCTTCGGTACTGCAGCGGTGGGGCGTCTGTTCGGTCCAATCATGGGCATCTGGTTCGGCACGCTCGCCGTCTCGGGCCTGGCGCAGGTGGTCGAGCACCCCGGCGTTCTGCGAGCCCTCTCGCCTACCTACGGGATCGCGTTCCTCGTCAATCAGGGCGCCATCGCTTTTGTCGCGCTGGCCTCGGTCGTGCTCGCCGTAACCGGAGCCGAGGCGCTCTACGCCGACATGGGGCACTTCGGCCGCCGACCGATCCGCCGCGCCTGGTTCCTGCTCGTCTTTCCGGCGCTCACGCTGAGCTACATGGGACAGGGCGCGCTGGTTGTCACTACACCCGGGGCGCTCGAAAACCCGCTCTTTCTCCTGTTCCCCAGCTGGGCCCTCATGCCGATGGTGCTCCTGGCCACCGCGGCGGCGGTCATCGCCTCGCAGGCGGTCATCTCCGGGGCATTCTCGGTAACCCGTCAGGCCGTCCAACTCGGCTTCCTTCCGCGCCTGACGATCCGCCACACCTCTCACCGCGAGATCGGACAGGTCTATGCGCCCGCGATCAATTGGGGCATCTTCCTGGCGGTCGTCGCCCTCGTCGTCGGGTTCGGGTCGTCGACCGGGCTCGGCTCGGCCTACGGCATCGCCGTCACAGGAACTCTGGCCATCGACACCGTTCTGTTCTTTGTCGTCGTGCGGACCCGATGGAAGAAGCCGCTCTGGATCGTCGCGTCGGGATGCATGGCCTTCCTGACGGTCGATCTCGCCTTCTTCTCGGCGAACTTGACGAAGGTTGCCTCGGGCGGATGGGTCCCGCTCCTGATCGGGCTGGGAGTCTTCACGGTCCTCATCACGTGGCGAAGGGGACAGAGGATCGTGACCAACAACCGCACCGCCGAAGAGGGCCCGCTGCGGGACTTCGTCGAAGAGGTCCGAGAGATGACCCCGCCCGTCCACCGCGTTCCCGGAACAGCCGTGTTCCTGAACTCAAAGATCGACACCACCCCTCTGGCGCTCCGAGCCAACGTCGAGCACAACCACACGATGCATGAGAGCGTCGTGATCCTCTCGCTCGAGACGCTCAAGGTCCCCCACCTGCCCGACGGCGAGCGAGTTGTCATTGACGACATGGGCTTCACGGACGACGGAATCTCCCACGTGACGGCTCGATACGGTTTCCAGGACGACCACGATGTCCCCGACGCACTCGCGCTCTGCGCGCTTGAAGGACTCGAGTCGGAGGTCGACGTCGAGGGCGCCTCCTACTTTCTCTCGGAGATCACCGTCGTCCCGACGCGTGCACCCGGGATGCGCAGATGGCGCAAGAGGCTATTTGCGCTGGTGGCGAGGAACTCGGCTAACCCGGTCGAGTACTTTTCGCTCCCCTTAGACCGGACCCTCGTCGTGGGTGCACGCATCGAGTTCTAGTGACCCCGGCCGCCGTCGGCATCACGAAGGACGGCTGATCACACCCGAGACTCCTCTGCCCTGAGGCTGGCGCCACGCAGTCCTCGCGCGAGCGCACCGGCCACCTCCGCCGCCGAAAGCGTGCCCTTGAAGTCATCGGGAGCAACAAGCACCAGCGCGTCGCGCGCCATGGGGCCGCCAGTGTACCCGGGAGGCTCCGTGCCATCGCGCCCGCAGCGGCACGGACAGCGCCCTACCGGCGTCCATCCGATCAGAGCATCGTCTGCGCTGCGTTGCCGGCGATCCTAGCCCATAGATCCGGCGCCCTACTGTCGGCGACAATGCGGCTTCAACCGAGGAGGTGGAACGATTTCTGGACCGGCCGGCCCGGTGAGCGATGCCACGCTCACCTACGAGGGCCTCGCCCCTGAGGAGGAGGGCTTGCGCGAGGCCCTCACCTCCACGGGCAACGGATACTTCTGCAGCCGAGGTGCGGCGGAGTGGGAGGACGCCGACGAACGCCACTACCCCGGCACCTACTGCCATGGGGTCTACAACCGCGAGACGACCATCATGGGTGGTCGGCCCCTCCTCAACGAGGACCTGGTCAACCTCCCGAACTGGCTTGTCCTCAAGTTGCGCATCGAGGGCGAGGACGCGGTGCGCCTCGACAAAGTCGAGGTCCTCGAGTATCGCCACGAGTACGACGCCCGCATCGCCGTCGTGTCCCGCACCCTGCGCTTCCGTGACCGGGGCGACCGCGAGACCACGCTGCGCAGCCGCCGGTTCGTGAGCATGGCTCATATGCACCAGGCGGCGATCGAGTGGACGATCACGCCCGAGAACTGGTCGGGCCGACTCGAGCTCGTCTCCGCGCTCGACGGGCGGGTGACCAACGGAGGCGTCGTCCGCTACCGCGCGCTCGAGGGCCGCCACCTCGACCCGGTCTCGCCGCGGACGTTCGGGCCCGAGGTCATCGCCCTGAAGGTCAAGACGCGCCAGTCGGACCTGTTCGTGGCCGAGGCGGCCCGGACCCGGATGTTCCGGGGCGACGATCAGCTCTCCCCCGAGCGCAGCCTGTACCAGATGGAGGACTACATCCAGCAGGTGCTGGCCGTCGAGGTCCGCGCGGGCGAAGCGGTCCGGGCCGAGAAGATCGTCGCCTTCTACACGTCACGCGATCGGGCGATCAACGAGCCGCTGGGCAACGCCGGCAAGTCGGCCGCCCGCTACCCGGACTTCGCGACGGCCCTCGCCCGCCACGAGGCGGCCTGGGAGGAGGTGTGGCGCGAGTGCGACGTCGTCGTCCCCGGCGACGAGCGCGTGCAGCTGCTCCTGCGGCTGCACATCTCGCACCTCCTCCAGGTCTGCTCGCGGCACACCGTCGAGCACGACGCGGGCGTCCCCGCCCGCGGCCTCAACGGCGAGGCGTACCGCGGGCACGTGTTCTGGGATGAGCTGTACGTGTATCCGTTCCTGAACTTCCGGATGCCGGCGATCACCCGCGGCCTGCTGCGCTACCGCTACCGCCGGCTGGGCGAGGCCCGGGCGGCGGCCGCCGAAAACGGCTTGCGGGGCGCGATGTTCCCGTGGCAGAGCGGGTCGGACGGGACGGAGGAGACGCAGGTCATCCACCTCAACCCGCTCTCGGGAGTGTGGGAGCCCGACCTGTCCCACAACCAGCGCCACGTCAACGCGGCGATCTTCTACAACATCTGGCACTACTTCCAGGCCACGGGCGACCTCGAGTTCATCCGCGAGAACGGCGCCGAGATGATGCTCGAGATCGCGCGCTTCTGGGCGTCGATCGCTCGGTTCGACCCCGAGCGCGAGCGCTACGTCATCGAGGGCGTCATGGGTCCCGACGAGTTCCACGAGAAGTACCCCGCCGCCCCTCCCACGCCCGGCGGCGTGAACAACAACGCGTACACGAACGTCATGGTGGCCTGGATCGCCGAGACGGCGATCACGGTCCTGGGCCTGCTCCCCGACGCCCGCCGCGACGTCCTGCGCCGCCGCCTCGGGCTCACCGACGAGGAGCTCGCGACCTGGCGGGAGATGAGCGAGAAGATGTTCGTTCCGTTCCACGCCGACGGCGTCATCAGCCAATTCGAGGGATACGAGGCCCTCGAGGAGCTCGACTGGGACGCCTACCGCGAGAAGTACGGGAACATCCAGCGGCTGGACCGCATCCTGCGCTCCGAGGGCGACGACCCCAACCGCTACAAGCTGGCCAAGCAGGCCGACACGGTCATGCTGTTCTTCCTGTTTCCCGAGGAGGCGCTGCAGCGGCTGTTCGCCAAGCTCGGCTACGAGTACGGGCCGGACACCGCGCGGCGGACCATCGACTACTACGACCGGCGCACCTCGCACGGCTCGACGCTGAGCCTCGTCGTCCACGCGGCGGTCCTCGCCGCGCTGGATCCCGAGGAGTCGTGGGAGCGCTTTCTGGTCGCGCTCGAGAGCGACGTGGGCGACGTGCAGGGCGGCACGACCAAGGAGGGCATCCACCTGGGTGTGATGTCCGGGACGCTCGACCTCATCCAGCGCGGCTATGCGGGCACCGAGATCCGCGAGGACCTCCTGCACTTCCGGCCGCGCTTGCGCGAGCGCCTCGACGGCCTAACCTTCCCGATGCGCTTCCGGGGAACGCACATCCACGTGTCGCTCGGCCACGGCCGGCTGACCGTCGCGGTCGACACCGACGGCTCGAGCCCGATCCGGGTCGGGGTCGGCGACGAGGTCGTCGAGCTCTGCCCGGGTGATCGCCACACCTTCGCCCTCGCGCCCGAGCCGGTGGCCTCGGCGTCATGATGGCCTCCGAGGAAGGGGCCACGCGCGCTGGCTTCTCCGGCGCGATCTTCGACGTGGATGGCGTGCTGGTCGACTCGCCCCACGAGCGGGCGTGGCGGGAGACGCTGCAGGAGCTCATGGAGGGGCCCTGGAGCGACGTCCGCGATCAGACGGCTTGGTCGCCCGAGGCGTTCACCCCGCAGGTCTATCAGGGCCTCGTGTCCGGCAAGCCGCGCATGAGCGGCGCCCTCGCCGCACTGGAGCACTTCGAGGTCCCCGACGCCCAGGCTCGGGTGGAGGCGTATGCGGAGCGCAAGCAGGAGATGGTCGTCGAGCTCATCGAGGCCGGTGAGTTCACGGCCTATCCCGATGCGCTGCGGTTCATTCTGGCCGTCAAGGCCTCCGGAATCGAGGCGGCGGCGGCGTCCTCCTCGAGGAACGCCGGGCTGTTCCTCGAGCAGATCCGCCTGGACGAGTTCGCGTCCGACAACGGGTTGGAGCACGACTTCCTGCGCCCGGGCCAGACGCTGCTCGACGTCTTCGACGTCGACGTCTCGGGACGCGATTTCGCCCACGGCAAGCCGCACCCGGAGATGTTCCTCACGGCGGCGCGGGAGCTCGGGCGCCCCCCACAGGAGTGCTTCGTGATCGAGGACGCGGTTTCGGGGGTGCAGGCGGCCAAGGCCGGCGAGATGTCCGCCCTGGGCCTCGCGCGGGCCGACGACTACGACCTGCTCGCCGCCGCCCACCCCGACCTCGTCGTGGAGACCCTGGACCACGTCGACCTCGAGGCGCTGCGCGAGGGCCGCCTGGCCAAGCGGTCCTGGTAACGTCACCAGTCCCGATCGCTCCTCAGGTCTTTTCTCTCTTCCCTCGCGCGAACTCCCACCCGAGGGATGGAAAGGCAGGCCACGGTTCCCGCGCCGGGGACGAGCGAGCCCGCGACTCCCACCTGCTCGATCTACAGATGCGGGCGCGCTACCACCGCGACCGCCATCGCCTCTATGCCGCCCGGTTGGGTGGCTCGCGGCCGACGAGCTTGAGGAAACTGGAGGAGCTCAAGCGGGCGCGCGAGCTCGCCGAAGGGAGCCTTCGCCGCTTCGAGGCGGATCGGAAGGAAGCGTCGGCGAAGGCAGATCGAAAGGGTTGAGACTTGCGCGCGCGTTCGCGGAGCGCAGCCCCGAGAAGCGCCGCGCGCGGCTGCTCGTTGGCACCGGCGGAGCCGCGTACGCGCGCTACGTGCTCGCGGATGGCGATGAGGTGCGCCTCCACTACCAGAGCTGGCCATGGTCCAGTGATGCCTCACTGCACGCGCGTGCCCGCGCGCACCACCAGCTAAAGGCGGGCGGCTCCCGCCCCGACCTCTTCATCGCCCGGCTGGGGCCGCACCGGACGCGGCCGTGCTCGAACTGAAGGCCACACGCAGCGGCAGCTACCTCGGCTCCGGCTTGAGCCAGCTGCTCGGCTACCTGAAGGAGTGGCCGGACGCGTGGACCACGCAGCCGAGCGGTTGGCTCATCGCGCCCGCCTCGTCCGCGTACATTGCCGCCCACCCGAGCGAGGACGAGCTGTGGATAGTCAGCAGCGACGACGTTGCGGGCGCGGCGGTGGAGCGCTTCGCGTCTATGGCGGCTGCGACGGCCCAGTGACCGCGCTAGGCGCTGAGCGTCGCTTCTGAATGCGACGATGCGATCGAGGTCGGACATTCCCGCAACGCGCAGCCCTCAGCCTAGAGAGCGCCCGATCGTGCGGTCTACTGCGGTCCGCCTCCGCAGGCGGAACCCGCCAGATCGGCGGCTTCGTGGGCGAGCGGCGTGCGGTCGCTTTCGGTGGGGTGGGTTGCTCTGCTGGTGCCCGCGTCGAGCGCGTCGGCGAGATCGAGCGCTGGGGCTTCTCGCCCTCAAGCAGGTGGACGTAGGTGTCCAGCGTGAACGCGGCGGAGTGGTGGCCGAGCGCACGGGAGACCTGGACGACGTTCACGCCGCGGGCGAGCTGGAGGCTTGCGTAGGTGTGCCTGAGGGTGTGGAACCCCGCCCACGGCGCGCCGGCTTCCTCCATGAGCGGCTTCACTACTCGGCGGCGCAGGTTGTCGGCGTCGAGCGGTGTGCCGTTGCGGGTCACGAAGACGAGCGCCTCGGGCACGTCGGGGAGGTCGGCCAGATCGGCGCGCAAGCGGTTGACGAGCGCGCGTGAGAGCGGCACGTCGCGCCGTCCGTGGCGGGACTTCGGCGGCTCGACCCGGCCCTTGACTAACGCGCGGCGGACGCGGACGTGCGGGCGTGCCCCGTCGAGCGCCAGGTGGCGGCGCTCGAGCGCAAGCGCTTCGGATACCCGAAGCCCGGTTGCGGCGAGCAGCTCGAGCAGCGTGCGGTGGCGGGCGGGGGCGAGCATGAGCGCGGTGGCGAGCTGCTCGCGCGAGAGGGCCTTTACGTCCTCGGCGTCGTCGTCGAGGATCGCTTGGCGGACGGGGAGTCGCAACCCTCAGCGAGCACCTATTCGGCGACGCGAGTGAGCCCTCGAGCGGCTGGGTCATGCTCTGTGCGGGCGGAGACAAGACCCGGACCCCGAACCCCGCTTTCGGGTCCACCGACCTCCAGGTGCGCTTTGACGCCCCCAACGACTACTGGAAACGCACCGGAGAGCGCTGCGATCGTCTACCCCGACGGAAAGAAGGCCGTGCCGATCGTGCCCGTGCGCGAGGGGTGGGGAATAACCTCATGACCCGTGAACGCGGGCGTCTGGGGTCACGCCGGCCAAGAAGGCGGTATCGGCCCACGGGCGGCGGTCTCGACCGGCGGCTACCTCGTGCTGGTGAGCTCGGTCTGGGGCGATCTGATGCGCAGCACCGCGGTCGGGCTGTCGCTCGACGCAGATGCCGCGCGTGCAGAGCCAGTGTGGGCGCGCGAGCTACCGCTCGAGGCGGATTACGAACGCGAGATCGCCGCCCAGGTTACGGCCTCTGAGCCCTCCGTGGTCTGCGCCGGCGACGGGCGGGTCTACCTCGTGAGCGGCGGCGTCCGCGCGCTCACCCCCCGTTGGCGGCGGCGCGCTCCGGGCGGGACCGGCATTGGTGGCGGCGCCCCCGCAGATGGCCTCTGCCCGCTGTCGCGGCGCACGAGCCCCGAAGGGAATCGAGAAGCCCTCCTCTGGGACCTCCGAGACGACGCCGTCTACGAGGTACCGCACGCTGAGCTGATCTCCTCGGCCCCGGTCTCGTTCGGGTCGCTGGCCGTGCTCTCCTGCGGCGGCGGGGCGGGCGAGCGGCTGATCGGGCTCTCGCTCGAGACGGGCGCCGTCGCCTGGGAGGCAGAGACCCTGCCGCCGAACCCGAACTACTTCAGGGCCCCGGCGCCCGCGGCCCGGCCCGTCGATCCCGCCGCGGTGGCTGAGCGCGCCGAGCTGCGTCTGGTCCGGGAAGTCTCCGGCGCGCAAGAGCCTGAGGATGTCGAGCGCGCCCGCGACGCTTACGGGCGGGCGCACTTTCGGCGAGACCACGGCCGAGGCGTCCCTCGATCGCCGGCCGCCGAGGGCCGCCGCGACCTCGTCGCCCGCCCCGCGGAGGCCAGGACCCTGCTCGAGGTCCCCCTCCTCAAGACCGTGCCGTGTTGGGCGACCGCCCTTTTACAGGGACTCCTGCGGGGCACGTGGGGACCGGCGAGGGCGGATCTCGGCGAATCCGGCGGTGAGCCCGGCCTTGGGCGCAGGCCTCGCTCAGCCCTCGCCCGGCGGGACGTCGTCGGGCTCGCAGGTGCCGGGAGGAACCTCGGCGTTCTGGGTCAGGCACCTGTTGTTTCGGTTCCACTCGTTGAGCGGCTCACTGCCGGGCGGTCCTCCGGGGGCGCCGCGACCGGCCGCGTCATAGAGCTCCGGTCGCCCGCCGTTGAGCAGCATCGTGTTGTCGACGATGTGGTTGGAGTTCGCCCCGAGCCTCAGCGAGATCCCGTCGCCCATGTTCCCGTTGACGACGTTGTTGGTGACGAGGTTGTCGGTGCTCTCCTCCTCCGGATCTGAATCCCGGAGTCCGGACCCGTGGGGGTGAGGTCCCCATCTCCGTTGCGCTCTGCCTCGTTGCCCCGCACGACGTTGTGGGCGGCGTTGCTGAGGAGGATCCCGTTGGAGTTGGGGATGAACGGGAAGCCGAAGATCAAGGCGGCGGTGGAGTTGTTGTCGCGCGCGCGGTTGTGGACGACGCTGACGCAGTCGCCGTTGACCGCGATGCCCTGATTGTGGTTCGAGACGTCGTTGCCGGACTTCTGGCCCGTGCCGATGTGGATGTTGCCGCCGCCGCAGGTGGCGCCCCGTACAATCACTCCGTGGCTCGGCGGCCTCGGGTTGGCGGGGCCCGGTCGAGGCGGGCCGGTGAGGACGAGGTGCTCGACCTTGACGTTGTCCGACTGGCGGATGTCCACGCCGTTGTCGAAGCCCTCGATCGTCGCCCCGGGGACGCTCGTGAAGACGTGCACGTTGCGGCGTTCATCTATGTCCACGCCGTTGTCGGGGTCCTCGTCGGGGGCGGCGCCCGTCGGGGCGATCCCTTGACAGCTCTCCTGGTACCCGTTCCCCTTGCAGGAGATCCGGTGACCGTTGAGGTCGATGACCGTGTTGTCATCAGCGACCACCAAGCCGTCGGTGTCGGTGCAGACCAGGTCGTTGGCCAGCTTCACGGTCCCGCTGACCGGCTGCTCGCAGCTGACGATCTCCTCCTGGGCGGCCTGAGCCGGTCCGACCCCAGCGGCCAGCGTCGCCGCTGCGGCGGCCAGAATCAGAAGTGGTCTACGCATGTCATCTCTCTCCGTGTCGTTAGCGAGCGCGCGACCGTATCACGCACACGGCCCCGGTAAGAGTCGAGTGCGCTTTCCTCGCAGGGCGAGCTTGCGTGCCTTTCTAGCCCCGACCTTGCACCAAGGTAAGCGCCCCGGCCTTCGCCGGGGCGCCCTTTTGTCCGACTGAGCAGGGAAACTGCGGCTTGCTGAAGGTCGCATCCGCCACGCGCTCGCCGTCGTCGCGAAGCCATGACGAAGGGCATGGAAGGTGGGCGTCACCTGCCCGCCTCCCGTCCCGGGCCGGTCCAGGATCGTGTCGTGCAGATTCTCACCCTCGGGAACTGGACCGACCGCAAAACGATGGAAGTGCATCTCGTCGCGAGGCGGGGGTGCGCCGAGGGCCTCAGCGGGCCGCTTCTTTTGCCTGTAGACGCACCCTCCGAGACTCGGGCACGGCGGCGAGCGGGTCGGCCTCGGCCGCCCGGCCCGCGAAAGCGCGGTCGAGGCGGGCGACGTCGGAGTGTCGCGGCTTGGCGTGGAGGTAGCGCTCGGTCGTGGCGAGCTTCGAGTGTCGCATCCAGCTCTTGAGCGTCGCGGTGTCGAGCTCGCGCACCACCGAGCCGGCCGCATAACACGAGGTCCTCCGCGGCAGACGAACCGGCCACGGTCGGCGAGGCGCGCCAGCTCCACCGCGGCCGGCGTGGCGAGCGGGATCGTGCGGGGCCTTCCCCCGCCTCGGTGGTCGCCCGACCATGGTGCCGGGGCCACGCGGCTTGCCGCCCCGGCGACTCGCGTTCCCCGGCTGATCGTCGGCGTGTTGCCCAATCCGTTGCCTCAAGGCAGCAAGGCGCGCAAGCCCCGCTAACCCGGAAAGCAGAAAACCCCGCCGGAGCGGGGCTTTACGAGAGTAGCGGGGGCGGGAGTCGAACCCGCGACCTTCGGGTTATGAGCCCGACGAGCTACCTGGCTGCTCCACCCCGCGTCGCAGTTTCGAATTTAGCATCGGCCACGCGGTGGGTCAAACGAAAACCAACGGGCGCCATCGAGCCCTACGATCCGCTCGTGCCCGCCCGCCGCATCGCCGTGGCCGACCTCGGCTCGAACACGACCCGCCTCCTGATCGCCGACGTGGGCGACGGAACCGTGGCCGAGCTCGACCGCCGCACGGAGATCACCGCCCTCGGCCGGGGCGTCGACGGCAGGGGCCGCCTCGACGACGAGTCGATCGAGCGCGTCGTCGAGGCGCTCGCCGGATACCGGGAGGCGATCGATGCCGCGGGGGTCGAGCGCACGGTCGCGGTGGCGACGAGCGCGGTCCGCGACGCCGCCAACGGCGACGACTTCCGCGCCCACCTGCGCGAGCGCTTCGCGCTCGACGTGCAGACGATCACCGGCGAGGAGGAGGCGCGGTTGACCTTCCTCGGCGCCACGAGCCGCCGGGCGCCGGGGGTAGACCCAGTGATCGTCATCGACGTCGGGGGTGGCAGTACCGAGCTCGTGATCGGCATCGCCGGCGAGGAGCCGACGTTCGTGGTCTCGACCCAGGCCGGCGCCGTGCGCCAGACCGACCGCCATCTCCACGACGACCCTCCGAGCGATGAGGGGCTCGCAGCGCTGCGGGACGATGTCGCGACGATCCTCACCGAGGCGGTCCCTCCGGCTCTGCGCGGCTCGGTCGCCACCGGCATCGCCGTGGCGGGGACCGCCACCTCGCTCGCTGCCATCGACCAGGAGCTCGACCCCTACGATCCCGAGCGCGTCGAGGGCTACGAGCTCGGCCTCGAGGCCTGCGAGCGGATGCTCGCCATGCTCGCTGCCCTGCCGCTCGAGGAGCGCCGCGAGGTCACGGGGCTCGAGCCCAAGCGCGCGCCCACCATAGTCGCGGGGGCGGCGATCCTGATCGAGGCGCTGCGGGCCTTCGAGCTCAGAGCGCTTGTGGTCAGCGAGGCCGACATCCTCCACGGTGCCGCCCTGCGAGCGGCCGAGGACGCCTGAGCGCCCCCAGACTTACCTACCCATCGAATACCGGACACAAGAGACCCCTTTACGCGGCCACTACTTTGGGTTATCTTCCCCGCACCGGTGGCAAGCCCGCTTCGGCGCGCCGACCCATCCGGCCATAGGCCCGGGCTATGCCGCGTCATGCGGCGCCTCCCGCTGCTCGGGCCGCCAGCCTCTCAAAGGCGCGAACCCCTGCCCGCCCGCGAGGGGCGATCCGGAGCCGCCCGCCTCGCGCGGGCGGCTCCGTCTCACGCCCGCTGAACGCGTCGGCAAGCGCCGGCGTCACGCCGGCGATGCCCCCGCAGCTAGACCACCCAAGGATCGGTCAGCACGTTTGGCCAGCACCCGTCCCCGTCGTTGCCCACGGTCGCCACCGGGGGCGCGCTCTCCGGCTAGGACACCGGCGCGAGCGTGGCGCGTTCGAGTGAGAAGATCTCGACCGACGACGGTCGGTCGGCCTCGACGCGCAGAAGCACGCCGGCGTGCTCCAAGCGCGCGAGCTCGCGCGCCGAGCCTATGGTCGAGAGTGCTTCGCCCGGCTCCACTCCGCAGGCCCAAAGGAAGCGCTGCATGGTCGACGTGGACACCTCGCCGGCAGGAAGCGCAAGCTCCTCGACCCGGCCGTGATCGCGCCGGTCGACGGCGCCGTCGCCCTCCTCGGCCCCCCGCAGGATGCACAGCGCCATGTCGTCGCTGACCGCCGTGGCCTCGCGGCTGACGCGATCGAGCAGCTCGCGAGCGGTGAGCCGGTCTCCGAGGTCGTCGGCCAGCTCGGCAAGGCGCGCCCGACCGAGGCGCCCCTCACGGGTTCGCGCTTCGGTGACCCCGTCGGTGAAGAGGCACGCGGTCGACCCCGGCGGCAGTGGCACCGTGGTCTGGCGCAGTCCGGTGGCGACTCCCGCACCGAGGGGCGGGACCGAGACCGCGGTCAGGGGCTCGTCGGCCTCGGCCCCGAACAGGATCGGCGGCGGGTGTCCGGCGCTCGCCCACGTCAGGGTCTCGCGCCGGGGATCGTGCACGGCGAGAACCGCGGTCGAGAGCGGGGCTAGCCCGTCGCGCTCGAGGACCCGACCGGCGAGCTCGAGTGCCGCGCGCGGCTCGAGTCCGGCCTCGAGGTAGGCGCGCAGGGTGTGGCGGAGCCCCGAGGTGCGCCCGATGACCTCACGACCGTGTCCCGCGACGTCGCCGAGGACCGCCCCGGCGCGCCCGTCGGCGAGCGGAAAGACATCGTAGAAGTCACCGCCGGCCCCCGGTCCGTGCCACGGCCGGTAGGCGACCGACGCGCCGAGTCCGCCAACGCGCGCGGGCACCGGCGGCAGCAGCGCCGACTGCAGCAAGCCGGCGTCGTCGAGCAGAGCGCGGCGCCGGCGGGCGGCGCTACCGCTGCGTCGCGTCGCGAGCAAAGCAGCTCCGAGGACGAGCGCGGCAAGCGCCCCCAGGGCGGTGACAAGCCACTGCAGGCTCGGCGGGACCGCATCGGCCACGGGGGCGAGGGGGCCGGATGCGAACGGCGAGAACAGGGGCTCGGATACGTTCGACGCTCCGCGCTCCGAGGCGTCGCCTGAGCGAAAGCCGCTGCCGTCGCCAGAGTTGTCGCCGGAACCGTCGCCAGAGTTGTCCGCACGGCCGGAGCGACCCGCCGTCCCCGGCTCTCCGCGCACGACCGTAACGGCCCGTCCGGCCGGATCGGCGTAGGTGCCCCCGAGGGAGACCCGTCGCAGCGGAGGGGCGGAGAAGATCGCACGGCGGGCCGAGGGCCCGTCGAGAATGAGCGGACCGAGGAAGACGAGCTGGCCGGCGGCCTCGTCGGCTCCGCCGCCTGAGGGTGGCGTGCTGCCCGCGCCGGAGGCTGTGGCGCTCGCCCTTCGTGCGACTCGGGGCCTCGCCACCGGACGATCGGCTGCCGCGGCGCGCGCGCGAGCCCCGCCACGAGGGCGGTCCGCCGCCCGAGCGCGCGCGCCCACTTGCCCGAGCCCGGCGCTCTGGACGCTCGCACCGGAGCGCATCCGGTCCCCCACGCGGCTGTGCGGTGCGGCGGCTCGGCGACGAGCCTTCGAACGGCTGATCTTGGCTCGTCGTCCGTTCGCAGGGCGGACCCTGGCTCGCCCACGAGGTCGGGCGCTACCACGGCGGGGATGGCCAACGCTCCGGCGGAAAGCCGCGCGGCGGCCCGCCGAGCGACCCGGCCGAATCCGGATGGCTCTGCCCCGCCGTGTGCCCGGTCGACCAGCGGGGCGGGCGGCCCCCAGGCGGCTCGCCATCACCGCGTCTGCGGATACGCGCCGGCTCCCGAAGCTGTCGGAGCCTTCGCGTGAAGTCGGCGGGGACCCGCGCGCGGACCCGCGGGCGGGCGAGTCCGGCGAGAGCGCCCCCGAGACGGCGTGCCCTCGACCTGAGGTGCGCTGATAACCGTCATGCCCCTGAGCGCTCTGCATGCCCGATATGCCCGCGCCGGCCTCGGCGGTTCCTTCGCGCGTGTTGCCGTCTCCGAGACTCGACGAGCCCCCCGCGACGGCGAGCCCCACCGTAACCGAAGGCAGCAGAGCGCAGCCGAGCACGGCGACGAGGGCAGCGCGCCGACGGGCAACGAGGATCGCGCGTCCGTCCGAACGCGACCGCCTGCGGGTCAGCAGGCGTATGAGGGCCATATCGAGCTTGTCGGCGCCGATGTCGAAGACCTTTAGCACGAACTCGTACATCGGTGCGCCCTCGTAGCTTCATTCGGCGAGCCGTCAGCTCGCCTCAGATGGTGCGCAGGCCGCCGGGCGGGTTCGATGGATCTCGGTCTAGGCGTGCGCCGTACGCGCCCAGGGTCCAGCCACGGCGTAACCGGAGCGGGCCGCCGTTATCTGGGATCGGGCTCCCGCTCGCCCGGCCACGAGCCGGTGACGTTCAAGAACGCGAGTCGCGAGCTGCGATCGACGGCGGTGCGTACGCCTGCGAAGACCGCGCCTCGCAGCGCCGAGGCGATGAGCACCTTCGACCAGGGGGCCCGCAGGTGCTCGGACTCCGGCGGCTCCTGGTCGTCGAAGGCCCCCCACACCACGCTGAACAGCCAACGGCCGAGGGCGCCGGCCAGAACTCCCGCGAGCGCGCTGAAGGGTATGAACAACAGCCTCATGGCGGGGCTGTACCCCCGTGGCCAAGACCCGAACACCCCGCCACGCTTAACCCTGAGTACAGACTTAGCCGCTCACCGGCGAGCCAGGTGCCCGGGGTGGGACTCGAACCCACACGCCCCAGCGGGGCAGGGGCTTTTAAGGCCCCCATGTCTCGCCACTTCCATCACCCGGGCCATGCGGTGTGAGTCTATGTGGCCCTGGCGGGGGCTTGCGCGGGCAGGTAATCCACCCGCTACCCCGAAACTTCCACGCTGATAGCTTGTCTTCTCAGCCGAAGCCGTTTACCGGCTCCGCTTCATGGAGGCCTCAGCCCTTTCCAGCCCGAAGGCATCGTCGCCAGCTCTGCTCGGCCGTTCGCCCCTGCTCCGCCTGCAGAGCGACGAGAAGCTCATCACTCTGGTTCGGCGCGGTCACCCGGGCGCCTTCGACGCGCTCGTGCAGCGCTATCAGAGCCGCCTGCATTCCTTCTGCCGCCACATGCTCGGCTCAACCGAGGATGCCGAAGACGTGTTGCAGGAGGTCTTCGCCTCCGCCTACAACGCCATCTGCGCCGACAACCGGCCGATCAACGCTCGCCCCTGGCTCTACCGGATCGCCCGCAATCGCGCGCTCAACCACATGCGCCGGCCGTCCCACGCCGGACAGGACTCGATGGACGTCTTCGAGCGCGCAGGCGGGGAGACGGCCGCCGACGCCGTGCACCGCCGCGAGGACTTCCGCCTCCTTATCGCCGACGTTCAAGGGCTACCGGAAAGCCAGCGCACCGCGCTCCTCATGCGCGAGATCGACGCGCTCTCCTACGAACACATCTCTGAGGCCATGGAGACCACGGTCCCGAGCGTGAAGTCCCTCCTCGTCCGCGCACGCGTGGGGCTGGCCGAGGCCGCGGAGGCCCGCCTGCTCTCCTGCGATCAAGTCCGGATCCACCTGGGCGAGGCGGCGGAGGGCATCGCCAAGATCGCGCCGGCCGTGCGCCGACACGTCAAAGGGTGTGAGCGCTGTCGCGTCTTCCAGGCGGAGCTGCGGAGAACGAGCCGGGCGCTGGCGGCCGTCTACCCCGTCGGGTTGCTGGTGGTCATGAAGAAGCTCGTCTGGGGCAAGCTCGGGGTCGCGGGCGGCGGCAGCTCGGACCGGAGCCGGGGGCTCGGGGATGGTCGGCGGGTCCACGGTGGCCGGTGGCTCGGCTTGGGGGGGAGGGGCCATGGCCGGCGGCTCGGCGCTCGGCGGGGGGCTCCTCGGCGGCGGGGGTGCCGGGGGGCTGTTGACAACGGGGATCGGAGCGATCGCCACCAAGGCGGCTGCCGGACTGGTCGCCGCGGCGGTGGTGACAGCGGGCGCGGTCGAGATCCGCTACCTGACCCAGGCGCCGTCACCCCCGGAGCGGCCCGCGCAGGCGGCCAAGGCCCCGCCCCCCGCGCAGTCCGCCGTCGCGCCCGAGCCGGTCACGGCCGCCGAAGACGCCCCGCTCGCGGGCGTGGCGCCGGGGGCTCCGACGGCCGTCGCCGAGCCCGCGGGTGCCAAGACGCGCACTCGCGTCGCGTCTGATGCACCTTCCGCGCCCTCGACCGATGCTGCGCCCGCCGACGAGCCCGCGGCGAGCGGCTCGAGCACCCAGGGTACGATCCCGGTCACCGTCTCCGACGGCGGCTCGGGCGGGGGTGGATCCGGCGACGAAGGTGGCGGGGGCGGTTCGCTTCCGGTCGCCGACGGCGACGGCGGCTCCACGGGTGGCGGCGGCGGGGATGGCCACTCGAGCCCCCTGCCCCCGGGTGGAGAAGGCGGCTACTCGCCGCCGTCCAGCGTTGGTTCGGCCCCACCTGGCGACCCCACAGGCTCGTCTAACCGTTCACTCGGTCGATCGCCGGTCGTCGGCGAGCCGGCGGGCTCCTCGTACTGAGCGCGGGGAGCTTCGGCGGCCCGCCTAGCTGCGCGCGACGTGGACGATGAGTCCGGGCTTGGGGGGTCTTGAGGTCAGGGATCGTCGGCGCGCTCGAGCTCGCGGCCGAGCTCCCAGCCCACCGCGACGCCGACGAGCATCCCGAGGCGGGTCTCCTCGGCGAGCAGCGTCCGCAGGGCGACGAGGCGCTCCTCCTCTTCCGCCACGCCGGCGACCTTGCGCAGCTGCGCCTCGTGCGCCTCGTCGAACCAGCCGCCCTCGCTCAGGGCCTGGCCGAGGATGTGCTGCAGCTCGGGGACGAAGCGGGCGACCCGCTGCTCGGCGGCCCTGAAGCGATCGGGGGCCGACAGGGCGGCGAGCGCGGCCTCGACCTCGTCCTCGGTCGGCTCGGCGGGGTCCGCGGCCATCACACGCCTGGCCTCAGCGACGGAAGGTCGTGACGATGAGGCCGCAGAGGGCGCCCGCCGCGCCACCTCCCACTACGGCGGCGATGCTGGCGTCGGGCTCGGCCAGGGCCAGCAGGACGAGGACGACCGCCAGCACCCACACGCCGAGGAGGTCGTTCTCGCGGTCGTCTCCGCGGGCGGCGGCGCGACGATCATCGACGAGCCATGCACAGAGGAGCCCGAGCGCCGCCCCGTTGGCGCCGAGCGCGGGGGTGAGCCCGGTCTCCAGCGCCAGTGCCGCGCCCGCGACCCCCGAGAGCACGAAGACCGCGATCGGCGCCACGAAGCCGAAGCGGCGCTCGAGGTGCATCCCGAAGATCCCGGTCGCGAGCATGGTCACGAAGCCGTACCCCACGTTCTGGCCGTGCACGAACGGCGTCGTGAGCAACCGCCACGGCCGGCCCTCGAGCCCCCCGACCAGCCCGACCTCGTCGGGGGCCACCGCCGGGGTGCTTGTCACGAGCGTCGCCAGCGCCGCGATCGCGATCAGGCCGATGGTGGCATAGGGACGCGTTTCGGGCGCGATGCCGGGGATCTCTCCGGCGCGCAGGCGCGGCAGCGTGGGGACCGTCCGCCGGGTGCGCTCCTCGGTCGGCTCGGACCGCTCGATCCGGGGCGCGCGCTTGCGAACCCGCTGCCCGCAGTAGGGACACTCGGTGACGTACGGGCTCACCTCCGAGCTGCAGCTCTTGCAGACGACGAAGAGGTCCGGCTCGCTCACCGGATCGAGGATACTCCCCGGTAGAGGCCGGGGCGCGCGGCGCCTGTGGCGCGCCGGCTGGTGGACGGGAGGTCAGGCCGCGGTCTTGTCGACGACCTCCCGCATGACCTCGCCCAGGTCGTTGTTGGCCCCGAAGACGACTACCTGACGCGAGGCCCCGTTGCCGCGCTCGAGCAGGTCGTCGACCGCCGCGAGCTCGTCGGCGGAGCCGAGCTCCTGGGCGTGCTCGCGGACGCGGTCGAGCACTCGCCGGGCGAGGGCGCGCGTGGGGACCCGCTCTTCGCGGGGCAGGTCGACTAGCTCGCCGTCGAGCCCATGGCGGGCGGCGATGAACTTGTTCTCGTCGAGCATCTCGTACGGATAGCTCGCCAGGGACTCTCCGGAGTCGAAGCGCTCACACAGCTCCTTGACAAGGCCCTGAACGAGGGCCGCGAGCCCCAGGGTGTGCTCGACGCGGGTTTGGGCGTCCATCACGCGCACCTCGACGGTCCCCAGGCGCGGGTGGGGGCGCACGTCGTACCAGAGGTAGGTGTAGTCCTCGATCACCCCGCTGTCGACCATGAACGCGACCCGGCGCTCGTAGTCCTCCCAGTCCTCGTAGCGAGGCGGTATCCCGACGCGCGGAAACACCCGGAAGACCGGCGTGCGGGTGGACAACAGACCGGTCTCGCCGGCGCGCCAGAACGGTGAGTTGGCCGAGAGGGCGAGCAGCAGCGGCAGGTGGACGCGCATCCCGTTGGCCACGTGGATCGCCTTGTCGGGGCCGTCGACGCCGACGTGCACGTGCACGCCGAAGATCAGCTCCTGGCGGGCCACCCAGCGCAGCGCGCTCACGAGCTCCTGGTAGCGGGGACGCGCCACGATCCGCTGCTCCTCCCAGAGCGCGAAGGGGTGTGTACCGGCGGAGCCGATGGCCAGTCCGCACTCGCGGGCGACGGCCTGGACGGTGCGGCGCAGTCCGCGCAGCTGCTCGCCGACCTCGTCCATCGACCCCGAGGGCGTCGTCATGATCTCGACGACCGACTCCATCAGCTCTTCCTTGAGCTGAGGCTCGCCCTCGACGGGCGGCGCGGCGGCGAGCAGCGACTCGATCGAGTTCGAAAGGTCGAGTGTCTGGTCGTCGAGGATCATCAACTCCTCCTCGATCCCGAGCGTGTAGGCGGGCCCGGTGAACCGGTGATCCATGCGCGCGGCATCGTAGCGGCGGCGATGGGCGCAGCCCACCGTGCCGCCGCCAGCGTTGCTAGGGTGGCGCTCCATGCGGATGAACGAGACGCTCTCGGACCTCGAGAACGCCTTCCACGAAGCCACCGCCGCAGAGCGCAGTCGTCGTCACGAGCTCCGTCACGAGTCCGCCCAGCGGGCGCGCGACCGCCGCCAGCAGCATGTCGAGCGGGCGAGTCGCCTCCGCTTCGCCGGCCTCGTGCTCGCCATCCTCGCGACGACGGTGATCGTGACGGTGCTGATGTTCGAGGCGTTCGCGCTCCTGATCGGCTAGCGCGGCGAGGCGAGGCTCGCCTCGCCCGGGGCGCCGCCCTATTCCCCGCCCTTCAGGCGCTCGAGCGCCTCGTCGACCGCCGCGCGGTCGGTCTCGGGCTCCGACCGGCGAGGCCCCTCGCGCTGGATCTCGAGCCAGACCTCCTTGCGGTAGACCGGGACCGAGCGAGGCGCCTCGATGCCGACGCGCACCTTGTCGCCGACCACCGCGAGCACGCATACCTCGATATCGTCGCCGATGACGATCGCCTGATTCGCCTTCCGCGTCAGGACCAGCATCCCGCCTCCGTGCCGTGTTGAGTTGGCGTTTGACGGTCCACTCTACCCGGTCCGGCGCGCCCCGGCGGCCCCGGCCGACACCGACCCCGATTGCTAGTCTTCCGCCGCCCGTGGCCCGCCGCTCGCTGAAGCCCCAGCTCAATCAAATCCGCAGCTGGGTGCGGCAGGGACGCACCGACGCGTGGATAGCCCACCAGCTCGAGGTATCGGTCCGCGACCTGGCCGCTTTCAAGCGCGAGCACGAGCTGGCGCCGGCCGAGGAGAGCGAAACCGAGGGGGCACCGCCGCGGGAGGAGGTCGAGGTCGACCTGCGCGCCGAGGACGACGCGCTCGTGGCGGCGGCGCTCGACGCCGAGCCGGAGGAGAGCGGCGTCGAGGACGTCGACGCCGGCGCGGAGGCCGCGAACGGCTCAGCCGCCGGAGAGGGGGGCGTCGAGGACCCCGACCGCCCGCGCCGACGCCGCGGCCGGAGAGGTGGACGCGGCCGGCGGAGCGCTCCGGGGACGCCACGCGAGCCGGGACAGCCGCTCGAGGGGACCTTCGACCACGGCGAGGAGGGATATGGCCTCTGGCTCGATCCCGCCGTCCAGGACGATGCCGTCTACGCGGAGCACTGGGCCGGACACCGCCCGGTCGCCGTCGTCGTCGAGCCCGACCAGATCGTCATCCGCCGCGCCGACGAGTCCGGAGACCCGGACGGTGCGTCCGAGGGGAGCGACGAGGGCTGAAGCGCCGCAACGGCGCCGGCTTCCGCGTTGCCGGAGCCTATCGCTGTCCATGCCGTCCGCCGCGGTAGTCGACGGCTTCGCGGGCGTAGCGGCCGAAGGCGGCGTCGACGACCTGAGCCGCCTCCGTGCCCGCCCCGGCCATGCGGGCGACCTCCGAGGCCCAGTCGGGATTGGCCGCGTAGAGATCGGCGAGCTCTGCCAGCGAGAACGACGAGCCGAGGCGGCGGCGGAGCTCCTCGAGCACGGCGAGGGCGGGCGGCTCGAGCTCGCGGCGGTCGCGCACGCGCCGCTCGCCGTCCTCCCACTGGAAGAGAGCGTTGTCGATGGCGTACTCGATGGCGGTGGCGTCCCGGCTGGCTTCCGCGGCCGGGCCAGAGTACCCGGGACGGCCGCGATCATGCTTCTTTCGACGCTCCCCTTGCCCCGCGGGCCTACTCCCCCGCCCCCTGGATGACGTAGGCGCGCTCGCCCCGCTTGACCATTCCCAGCCGCCGGGCCTCGCGCTCGACGGCGGCATCGCGGCGAAGGTCGCGGGCCCGCGTCGCCAGGCGGTCGTGCGTACGCTCGAGCGCTCGTAGCTCGTTCTGCTGGCGGTCGGCCGCCTCGGACTGGGCCAGCCAGTTACGCAGTGGGGCGATGTAGAGCAGGAGGACGACCGCGAGCAGGGCCAGCAGGGCGATGCGACCGACGCGGTCCCAGCGGATGCGCCCGTCGGCGGTGATCGAGCCGGGCAGGACCCCGGACGCGTCGCGGCCACGCGAGCCTCCAGCCCGGGCGGAGGGACGCGGCGGGCGGGGCGGCGCGGCGGGCATCGGCCCTCAAGTTCGGCGTCGGCGGATCGGAGTCCTGCTCCCCTCCGCGGAGCCGTCAGCGCCCGAACACTCTCCGCCCGGGGTACTCGGCGTCCGAGCCGAGGGCCTCTTCGATGCGCAGGAGCTGGTTGTACTTCGCCACGCGGTCCGAGCGCGAGGGCGCGCCGGTCTTGATCTGGCCGCAGCCCGTCGCCACGGCGAGGTCGGCGATCGTCGTGTCCTCGGTCTCGCCCGAGCGGTGCGACATGACCGCCGTGTAGCCGGCCTCCCGAGCGACGGCCATCGCCTGGAGGGTCTCGGTGAGGGTCCCGATCTGGTTGACCTTGACGAGAATCGAGTTGGCGACTGCCTGCTCGATCCCCCGCTGCAGGCGCTCGACGTTGGTCACGAAGAGGTCGTCGCCCACGAGCTGCACGCGCTCGCCGAGGCGCTCGGTCAGGGCGCGCCAACCGTCCCAGTCCTCCTCGTCCATCCCGTCCTCGATCGAGACGATCGGGTAACGCTCGGCGAGGTCGGCCCACAGCTCGGCGAGCTCCTCCGATTGCAGCGCCCGTCCCTCGTGCTCGAGCTCGTACCCGCCGTCTTCACCGAAGAGCTCGCTCGTCGCCGGGTCGAGCGCGATCGCCACGTCGTCTCCGGGGCGAAGGCCGGCGGCCTCGATCCCGGCCACGAGCGCCTCGAGCGCCGCCTCGTTGGAGTCGAGGTCGGGCGCGAAGCCTCCCTCGTCGCCGAACGCGGTCGAGAGGCCGCGCGCGCGGAGATGGCCCTTGAGGGCGTGAAAGACATCGACCCCCATCCACAACGCGTCCGAGAAGCTCTCCGCGCCCACCGGCACGGCCATGCACTCCTGAAAGTCGACTCGGTTGTCGGCGTGGGCGCCCCCGTTGAGCAGGTTCATCATCGGCACGGGCAGCACCCGAGCCGCCTCGCCGCCCAGGTAGCGCCACAGCGGCAGCCCCTCCTCGGCCGCCGCCGCCCGGGCGGAGGCCAGCGAGACCCCGAGGATGGCGTTGGCCCCGAGGCGGGCCTTGTTGGGAGTGCCGTCGAGATCGATGACCGCGCGGTCGAGGCCGGCCTGGTCGTCGGCATCGAGCCCGGCCACGGCTGCGGCGATCTCTCCGTTGACGTTCGCGACCGCCCGGCCGACGCCCTTGCCTCCGAAGGCCTCCCCGCCGTCGCGCAGCTCGACGGCCTCGAACTCGCCGGTAGACGCGCCCGAGGGCACGGCGGCACGACCGGCAGCTCCGGAGCGCAGGGCGACGTCGACCTCGACGGTGGGGTTGCCGCGGCTGTCGATCACCTGGCGGGCCTTTACGTGCTGGATCTCACTCATGGGCGACGGCATTCTCGCCAATCATCCGTTCTCGGCGCTTCGTCGCCGCCCGCAGGGCGAGCTCCGGGTCCACGCCGACGGCCGTGGCCACCTCGGCGAGGGCCAGCAGCATCTCACCGATCGCCGCCTCGAGCCGCTCGCGCGTGCGATCACCCTCGTCGGAGAGCCGATCGAGGCCCATCTCCAGGTGCTCCAGGGCCGCGGCGGCGTCGGCCCCACGCCCCACGCGCTCCGCCCGCCTCAGGACCTTCCGCGCGTACAACAGCGACGGCAGGTTGTCCGGCACGTCACCGAACAGACCCGCGCCTCCGCGGCCTTCGGTCGTGCGCTTGATCTCGTCCCAGTTGCGCCTCACCTCCCCCGCGGTCTCGGCCTCGAGGTCGCCGAAGACGTGCGGGTGGCGGCGGACCAGCTTCTCGCGGCAGGCGTCGGCGACGGCCGCGAGCGATCCGGCCTCGCGCTCCTCGAGCAGGAGGGAGAGGAAGTGAACCTGAAAGAGGACGTCGCCCAGCTCGTCGAGGAGCTTCTCGTCATCGCCCGACGCGGCCGCGTCGGCGAGCTCGTAGGCCTCCTCGACGGTGTGGGGAACGATCGAGCGCTCGTCCTGCTCGCGGTCCCACGGGCACTCGCGACGCAGCCGTCGGGTGGTCTCGTCGAGCTGCTCGAGGGCGGCCGCCGAGCGGGCGGCGGCGTCGGCCTCCCGGGCCGACGACCGTCGAGAGGGCCCGGCCGCCGCCGAGATCTACCGGCCTCCCCCGCCGCCCGGGGGCGGAACCTGACCGCCGCCCTGGGTCGGCGGCGGGCTCTGACCGCCCTGGGTCGGCGGTGCGCTCTGGCCGCCGCCCTGGGTGGGCGGCGCGCCCCCGCCCTGGGGCGCCCCCTGGGCCTCCGGCGAAGCCGGATCCGGCAGCTTCGGCCCGTTCTTGCACTGGGGAACGGTGAAGCCGCGGGCGCAGTTGGTCTTTTGCTTGAACTCCTTCTGGAAGTCGCGGACGAAGGCCGTGAGTGCCTCCTGCTCCTTCTGGGACCGAAGCTGCGCGCGGATGGTCTCACGCGCCTGCTCGAAGCTCTGCTGGGAGCCCGGCGTCACCTTGTCGACGCGAAAGACGTACCAGCCGAACTGAGTCTTCACCGGGCCGACGAGCTGTCCCTTCTTCGCGCTGAAGGCCGCCCGGTCGAGCGCGGCCTCCTGCTGGCCCTTGGCCACACCGGTGAGCTTTCCGTCCCGCTCCTTGGAGGCCTCGTCGATCGAGGAGCGCTTCGCGACCTGGGCGAAGCTCTGGCCGCCCTCGATCGCGTCGCGGGCACGCTTGGCCTCCGCCTCCTTCTCGGTGAGGACGACGCTCAGGTCGCGGCGCTCGGGCTGGCCGAACTGGCCCTTGTTGCGGTTGTAGAAGTTGCGCACCTCGGCGTCGGTCGCGTTGGCCTTGCCCTTGACGATCTCCTCGCGGACCTTGTTGGAGAGCACGTCGAGGCGCACGCGGAACTTGAGGTCGGCTTCGCTCTGCCCCGACGCCTTGAGGAACTGGCGGTACTCCGCGTCGCTCGGGAACGACTGGCGCTTCTGCTCCTCGAACATCTTGGTGACCTCACTGCCCGTGGCCTCGATGTCGCGATCCGCGGCCTCGGCCTCGATCCACTGCGACGAGATCAGGAACTGCATGACCTGGTCGCGCAGGAGGCCGTACTCCTGGCGGCAGAGGTCCCGAGCCTGCTGCTCGTTCGGCTTGGGAGTGCCCGGTTGGGCGGGCTGGCGGATGCGCGCGGCCGCGCACTTGCGAAACTCGGGCGGGTCGGGGAGGGCGACCTGGGTCGGAGCGGCTCCGGGCTGGGCCTGCTGGCTGCGGGCGGCGGCGTTGAGCCAGCGGTCGAAGTCGCGCTTCTCGATCACCTCGCCGTCGACGTTGGCCACGGCGTCGTCGGAGACGCTGCTACCGCAGCCGGTCGCGACGAGGCCGACCGCGGCGAGGAGCGCGGTGAGGCAGGCGAGGAGGGGGCGGAGGCGGAGGTCAGTGTGGTTGAGCATGGGCGAGGTTCTAGGCCGGAGCGCTAAAGCGGCGCTAAACCTAGCTGCTAAGCGTGGTTGTCGGCGGCAGCCGGCTCGGTAGCGGCCTTGAGTACGGCCTCGGCCGCGGCCACGACGCCGTTGAACCTCGCCCCAGGATCGTCGGGAACGCGGACCGAGACGGTGCTGCGGCCCGACTCGTACAGCGCCTCGGGGAGCTCGGCGCGCAGGGTGCGGGCGCCCGCCGAGTCGAGCTCGATCGGGGAGACCGCGAGCCGGCCGGCCCGGAAGGTGACGGCCTGGGCCCCGGCACGGCCGAGCTTGATGCGCGCGTCCTGGAGCTTGATCAGGTTGTCGAGCGGCGCGGGCACCGGGCCGAAACGGTCCTCGAGCTCCTCGCCCAGGAGGATCAGGTCGGCGATCTCGCGCGCTCCGGCGACGCGGCGGTGGATGTCGATCTTGGCCGCCTCGTAGGGGACGTAGTCGCCCGGGACGAAGGCGTCGACCGGGACGTCGAGGCGCACGGGCTCGGGGGTCTCGTCGGCCGCGGTGCCGCTCAGAGCCGCGACCGCCTCGTCGAGCATCGAGACGTAGAGCTCGAACCCGACGGCGGCCACGTGGCCGGACTGCTCGTCGCCGAGCAGGTTCCCCGCCCCGCGGATCTCGAGGTCGCGCATCGCGATCTTGAACCCCGAGCCGAGCTCGGTGTAGTCCGAGAGGGTGGCGAGGCGGGCGCTCGCCTCGTCGGTGAGGGCGGCGGCGCTCGGGAAGAACAGGTACGCGTAGGCGCGCTCCTTCGAGCGCCCGACACGCCCCGGATCTGGTAGAGCTGGGCGAGCCCCATGTGGTCTGAGCGCTCTGCGATCAGCGTGTTGGCGGAGGCGATGTCGAGCCCCGACTCGACGATCGTCGTGCAGACGAGCACGTCGGCCCCGCCGCGCAGGAAGTCGAGCATGACACCCTCGAGCTTGCCCGACTCCATCTGGCCGTGGCCCACGGCGACCCGCGCCCCCGGGCACAGCGCGCGCAAGCGCTCGGCGGTCTCGTCGATGGTGTCGACCCGGTTGTGGACGAAGAAGGCCTGCCCGCCGCGGGCGAGCTCGCGCTCGATCGCCTGCCTGACGAGCTCCTCGTCGTACTCGCCGACGTAGGTCTTGACCGGGCGCCGGCCCTCGGGCGGGGTCTCGATGACCGAGATGTCGCGCAGGCCCGCGAGGGACATCTGCAGCGTGCGCGGTATCGGTGTGGCGCTCAGCGAGAGCACGTCGACGCGCAGCCGCAGCTGCCGCAGAAGCTCCTTCTGCTTGACCCCGAACCGCTGCTCCTCGTCGACGATCAGCAGGCCGAGGTCGTCCGGGCGCACGTCGCGCGACAGCAGGCGATGGGTGCCGATCAGGATGTCGACCTTGCCGGCCGTGAAGTCGCGCAGGGCGGCGTTCACCTCGCGCTGGGAGCGAAAGCGCGAGGCCATCTCGATCCGGAACGGGTAGTCGCGCAGCCGCTCGGAGAAAGTGCCGAAGTGCTGTTGGGCCAGCACCGTGGTGGGGACGAGGAAGAGGACCTGCCGCCCGTCGGCCGCGGCCTTGAACGCAGCCCGCAGGGCGACCTCGGTCTTGCCGTAGCCGACGTCGCCGCAGACGAGGCGGTCCATCGGGCGTGCCTCCTCCATGTCGGCCTTGGTGTCCTCGATGGCCGAGACCTGGTCGGGCGTCTCGCGATAGGGGAACGCGTTCTCGAAGTCGAGCTGCCATTCGCCGTCGGGCGGAAAGGCGTGGCCCGCCCGCCGCTTGCGCTCGGCGTAGAGGTTGATCAGCTCGCCGGCGAGCGCTTGGGCGGCGCGGCGGGCGCGCAGCTTCATCTGCTCCCAGGCCTTGCCGCCGAGCTTCGAGAGCGGCGGGTCGCCGGCCTCGGCGCCTACGTACCGCGAGACCTTGTCGAGCTGGTCCGACGGGACGAGCACGCGGTCTCCACCCTCGTACTCGAGTTGGAGGTAGTCGCGGGTGACCCCCGCGACCGTGCGCGTGTCGAAGCCGGTGAAGCGGGCGATGCCGTGGTCTGAGTGGACGACCGCGTCTCCCGAGCGCAGGTCGGTGAACGAGCGGATCGCGCTCCCGCCGGCGGCGGCGCGGGGACCGCGCGCGTCGCCGTCCTCGCGGCGTCCCGACCGGCGGCGGAGCAGGCGGTGCTCGGGGAGCACCGCGAGCTTGAGCTGGGGAGACAGGAAACCCTCGCGCAGGCCGACCGCCGCGAAGACCACACCGGGCTGCTGGGGCGCTGGCCTGCCGTCGAGGAACGGAGCCTGCACGCGGGCCAGGTTGTAAGCCGCCCGCTCGGCCTCCCCGCGGCGCGACCACGCGACGACGGTCCGGTAGCCGGAGCGCACGAGCTTCTCGAGCTCGGGCTCGGCCTCGCGCAGCGAGCGCGCCGCCGAGTCGGCGGCCTGGGCCCGGAAGGCGTGGGGCTGATCGCCGGAGATGCTCGACAGGCGCAGGGCGGCCCGACGGTCGAGGGCGGCGGTGAGGTCGTCGGGTCCGATGTAGAGGTGGTGGGCGTCGGCGTCGTGGAAGCTCGTCGTCACGTCCTCCCACGTGTCGGCGAGCGCGGGGGCGATCTCCTCCTCGGCCGCCACCGTGACCAGGGTCTCGGTGGGAAGGACCGAGAGGAGGTCGCGGAAGCGGTCGACGGGCAGGATCTCGGCGACGTCGGGTCTCGTGTCGCCCACCTCGGTGGCGGCGATCTCGGCCAGCTCCCGGTACTCGGAGGCGAGCTCCGCCGCGGGGGCGATCTCCACGCGCGCGGCCTCCTCGAGTGAGCGCTGGGTGAACGTCGAGAAGAACGTGAGCCGCTCGATCTCGATGTCGAAGAGCTCGCAGCGCACGGCCCGCTCCTCGGTCGCGGGATAGACATCGAGGATGTCGCCGCGGAGGGCGAACTGACCCCGATCCTCGACCTGCTCGACGCGCTCGTAGCCACAGGCCACGAGTTGGGCGACCGTCTCGTCGAGGTCGAGCAGCCCGCCGCGCTCGAGGGCGAAGCCGTGGGGACGCAACTCGGGGTCGGGCACCTTCTCGGCGAGCGCGGCGACCGAGGCGACGACCACGGGCGCGCCCTCGTCGGCCCCACGCACGGCGTCGCCCTCGAGTAGCGCGTCGAGCGCGGCGATCCGCAGCCCGACCAGGTGCGGCGGTGGCGCCAGGTGCGATTCGTACCGCACCCCGCGCGCGGGGTAGAGCCGCACCGGACGAGGGCGGAGGAAGGCACGAAGGTCGGCGGCCAGGTCGCGCGCCGCGCGATCGTCGCCGGCGACCACGAGTGCCGGGCGCCCTGCGTCGAGGTCGACCAGCGCGGCGAGCAGGTACGGCCGCAGGCTCCCCGAGACGAAAGCCCGCTGAGGCGCCTCGCGAGCGGCCTCCGAGAGCGCGGTGACCGCCCCGTCGTCGTGGGCATAGGTGAGTAGGTTTCTCAGCGACATGGCATGGCGAGCGGCCGCGTCGGGTACCCGACCCAGCCGGGTGATCGTCGATTCTACGAGCCGGTCCCCTCGCGGCGGACGAGTCGGGGAGGCCGCGCTCGCCCGAGCCCTGCCCACTCTCCACCCCTCTCCTTGGGAGCGTGGTCTCGGTGCTCTCCTGCGGTCGGTCGCCGGCCTCCCAGCGCGCGTCAAGCGGGCGGTGGCCGGACCGCCCGCTTGCTTGGACGGACAGCAGCTCGACCTCGACGTGCAGATGCTCCTGCGGGTAGCCGCGCTCGCGCCACAGCCCGAGAAGGGCTCGGTCGAGGACGTGCGCCGGCGGTCGCGGCGCAGCGCCGCCGTGCTGGCGGGGGCGCCGATACCCGTGCGCAAGGTCGAGAGCCTCGTCGTCCCCGGCCCCGACGCCGGGCTCCGCGCTCGCCTGTACACGCCCCCGAGCCGTCGAGGGTCCCTGCCGTTGCTCGTTTACCTCCATGGCGGCGGCTGGGTGGGCGGGGACCTCGACACCCACGACCCGCCGTGCCGCTTCCTCGCCGCCAACGCCGGAACGCTGGTCCTGGCGGTGGACTATCGCCGCGCGCCTGAGCACCGCTTCCCCGCCGCCGTCGAGGACGCGGTGGCGGCCATGCGCTGGGCCGCCGAGCACGCCGCCGAGCTCGGAGCCGACCCGGCCCGGATCGCCGTCGGGGGCGACAGTGCCGGTGGCAACCTCGCCGCGGCGGCGAGTCGCCTCGCGCGCGACCACGGCGGCCCGCTCCCGGTCCTCCAGCTCCTCCTGTATCCGGTCACCGACCTGTCGCAGAAGCGGCCGTCCTACCGGCTGTTCGGCGAGGGGTTCTTCCTCGATGAGCCCGACATGGACTGGTACCGAGATCGGTACCTACCGGATCCCGCCGCCGTCGGCGACCCGCGCGCCTCGCCGCTGATCGCCGAGGACCTCACCGGGCTTCCGCCCGCCTACATAGCCACCGCCGGCTTCGACCCTCTTCGAGATGAGGGAGAGGCCTATGTTGAGGCGCTGCGGGCAGCGGGGGTGCGTACCGCCCTGCGTCGCCACCCGGGACTGATCCACGGCTTCGCCGGTTACTCGGCGCTCGTACCCGCCGGGCGCGCGGCGATGCTCGAGGCCGCAGGGGCGTTGCGGATGGCGCTGGCGCCATATCGCCCCTAGACCGAGCGAGTCGCGCCCGCACTCTACGGTGCCTGACCAGCCTCCGTCACCAGGTTCTCGACCGCCCGCGCCGCCCGCTCGAGGAGCTCGGCCACCTCGTCCCGTGGCTCTCGAAAGCGCGACAGCACATAGCCCGCCACGATCTCCGGATCGGTCGACTCCGGGCGCCCCACTCCGACCCGGACACGATGGAAGTCCGGGCCACCGAGCTCGCGCCGCAGGGACTTCAGGCCGTTGTGGCCGGCGAGCCCGCCGCCGAGCCGGGTGCGCACCTCTCCGAAGGGGAGGTCGATCTCGTCGTGTACGACGACGATCCGGTCGAGCGAGGTCCCGAGCGCCCCGCGGGCCGGACCGGCCGACCGGCCGGCCTCGTTCATGAACGTCTGCGGAAGCAGGACTCCCACGCGCGGGGCCCCGGGGCCGGTGCGCCCGTCGGTGTACAGGCCCGCGTAGCGCTTGCGCACGCGGGGGAGCTCCCAGCGCTCGACGAGCGCCCTCCCCACCTCGAAGCCGACGTTGTGGCGCGTGCCGGCGTAGCGGTCGCCCGGGTTGCCGAGCCCGACCACGAGCCAGTCGACCCGGCCGCCCTCGCTCTGCGCTCGCCCGCCGGCCGCGGTTCCGCGAGCGCGGCGCCCGCCGACCCGCCGCAGGAAGCTCAGGGCGTCGAGCTGCCCCGGCCCCGACCGGCCTCGCCCTCGGTGGGCGCGCCGCCGGAGGGTTGTCCTTCTCCCTGGGCCGGGACGTCGGTCACGACGGCTTCTTCGCCAACGAGCTCGGTCTCCTCCTCGACCTCCTCGGGTAGCTCGATCTGCGTGGGCATGGTTACCGTGGCGATAACCGTCTCCTCCGGATCGTCGAGGAAGGTCACTCCGGAGGGAGGCGGGACCGCCGAGAGCGACAACGTGTCGGCGGCCTCGAGGTTCGAGACGTCGACGAAAATCCGCTCGGGGATCGAGGTGGGCAACGCCTCGATGTTGAGCTCGCGCGTGACGTGCTCGAGCACCCCGCCCTCGACCACTCCGGGCGTCTCGTCGGCACCCTCGAGCTCGACCATCACGGTCGACTGGATCTTCTCGTCGAGGCGGACCTGAAGCAGGTCGACGTGGACGACCTCGTCGCGGACCGGATGGCGCTGCTCGTCCTTGACGATCACCGGACGGGTCGCGCCCGAGCCGACTACGAGGTCGAGCACCGCAGAGGGATCCTGGAGCGCGATCCGCAGGTCACGCCCACCGACCTTGAAGGCGAGCGGCTCGACGCCCGCACCGTACACGATGCCCGGAACGTAGCCGGCACGGCGGAGGCGGCGGGACGAGCGCGAGCCGCGCTCCGGGCGCTCTTGCACGGCCAGGGATGGGCGTTCTCGGTCGGCCATGGCGGGGGCAGTCTAGCTCGGACCTCCTGGGCCTAGAACAGCTGATTCTCCCCCGAGAAGATCTCCGACACCGAGCCGTCGGTGAAGATCTGGCGGACCGAGTCGGTCAGTACGTCGGCGCTCGTGAGCTGGCGGACGAGGTCGGGCGCGCCCGCGCGCAGCGGCACGGTGTCGGTGACTACGATGCTCGAGAGCGGTGAGCCGCCCAGCGACTCGAAGGCCGAGCCCGAGAAGAGGCCGTGCGTGGCGACGGCATGGACGGCCGAGGCGCCCTCGTCGACGAGCGTCTGGGCGGCAGCGGCGAGCGTCCCGCCGGTATCGATGATGTCGTCGACCACGACGGCGACCTTGTCCTGCACGTCGCCGATCACGTAGCCGATCTCGGCCACCGACTGCGCCGGGCGCTCCTTCTCGAGCAGGGCGTACGGGGCACCGCCGATCTTCTGGGCGAACTTGCGCGTTAGCTTCACGCGGCCCGCGTCGGGAGCGACGATCACGAGATCCTCGACCGAGCCGACCAGCCGGTCCTGTACGTACTGCGTGAGGATCGCCATGGCGGTCATGTGGTCGACCGGCTTCGAGAAGAAGCCCTGGACCTGGCCGGCGTGCAGGTCCATGGTCACGATCCGGTCGACGCCGGCGGTCTCGAGCATCTTGGCGACAAGCCGCGCGGTGATCGGCTCGCGCGGGGCCGACTTCTTGTCCTGGCGCGAGTACCCGAACCACGGCGTCACCGCGATCACCCGGTGGGCGGACGCGCCGACCGCGGCGTCGATCATCACGAGCAGCTCCATCAGTGCGTCGTTGGCCGTCATCCCCTCCCGCTCGCAGCCGGCGATCGATTGCACGATGAAGATGTCGGCGCCGCGGATCGAGTCGGCGTAGCGGCAGTAGACCTCTCCGTCGGAGAAGGTCTTGAGCCCGGCGTCGGTGAGCTCGACCCCGAGGCGCTGGGCGATCCGCTCCCCGAGCTCCTCGCTCGCCCGCCCGGCCGCGACCATCATGCGCTTGTCGTAGCCGAGGGGAAGGCTCTTGGCCGCCGCGAAGGCCTCGGTCTCCAGGGTGGTCACTCGCTCTGGTTCTCCTGTCGCGCTCGCTCGGCGTAGCCCTCGACGTTGCGCTGGCGGGAACGGGCGATGCCGAGGGCGCCCTCGGGCACGTCCTCGACGATCACCGACCCGGCTCCAGTGTACGCGTCGTCGCCGACGCTGACCGGGGCCACGAACGCGGTGTCGACCCCCGTGCGCACGTTGCGGCCGATGCGCGTGCGGTGCTTGGCGCGCCCGTCGTAGTTGGCGGTGATGTTGCCCGCGCCGAGGTTCGAGCCCTCGCCCACGTCGGCGTCACCGACGTAGGACAGGTGGGGGACCTTCGCTCCGCGGCCCACGGTCGAGTTCTTGACCTCGACGAAGCTGCCGACCTTGGCCTCCTCACCGATCCGGGCGTCAGGGCGCAGGTAGGCGAAGGGTCCGATCGACGCGCCGTCGGCGACCTCGCACTCGACGAGGTGGGAGTGCAGGGCGCTCACGCGGTCACCGATCCGCCCGGCGTGGATCGTCGTCTGGGGCCCGATCCTGCAGCCGCGCCCGATGCGGGTGGCACCGGTGAGCGTCACCCCCGGGCCGATGCTTGTGTCCTCGCCGATCTCGACCTCGGCGTCGAGGTAGATGGTCTCGGGCGCCGAGAAACTGACTCCCGCGAGGGCGTGGCGCTCGAGGAGCGTCCGGCTGGCCACCCGCTCGACCTCCATGAGGTCGGCGCGGGTGTTCACCCCGAGCGCGCTGCGGGTGTCGTCGGTGCGATGGGTGGCGATCGTCTGGCCGCGCTCGCGCAGGAGCGGAAAGACGCCGGTCAGGTAGCGCTCGCCGTCGGTCTCGCGGACTCCGTCGAGGGCACTCAGCAGGTCGCTGCCGCGAAATGCGTAGGAGCCGAGGTTGACCTCGTGGATCGCGAGGGCCTCAGGAGGGACGTGCTCGGGGTTCTTGGTCTCGATCAGGCGCTCGACGCTTCCGTCCGGGGCACGCAGGACCCGCCCGTAGCCGGTCGGGTCGATGCGGTCGGTGGTGAGCAGCGTGGCCGCGGCGTCGGCGCGGGCGTGCGCGGCGAGCAGCCCCTCTATGAGCTCGCCGGTGACGAGCGGGTGGTCGCCGGAGAGGATCACGACCGCGCCCTCGCCGAGACCCGAGGCCGACTCGATCTGATCGCGCGCCGCCAGCACGGCGGCACCCGTGCCCTCCCCCGCCCGCTGCTCGGCGAGCTCGACGCCCTCGGGCAGCGCGCGATCGAGCCCGGACCCCGGGCGAGTCACGCAGACCACGCGACCGGCCTCGGTCGAACGGGCCGCGCTGACTACCCAGTCGATCATCGTGCGCCCGCAGACGCGGTGGAGTACCTTGGGCACCGAGGAGCGCATGCGCGTTCCGTGGCCGGCGGCCATGATCAGGACGGTGGGCGGCTGAGGCACGGGCTCAGCCTACCGGCGACCGCGCCGGCGACCGCGGACCAGGACGGGGACGCGCCCGCGCACCGATCGGGGCGAGCCGGTGCGGGTCTATCCTCGTTCCGCGCCCCTGGGGAGTGGTGTAACCGGCAGCACGGGACACTTTGGATGTCCAAGATCAGGTTCGAATCCTGGCTCCCCAGCTCGCCGCCGGGGCGCTCCCCTCACCGGGATTTCGGGTCTTCGCCCGGCACCCGCCCCGCCTCGGCGCCACGCTCGCTCGCCGGACCGGCGGGCAGGGCAAAGCCGAGCACGCGCATGGCCTTGAGGCCTAGTCCGAGACGCTCGCGACCGTCACTCGAGCCGACGTCGAGGCCGGTGAGCTCGCGCACGCGCTCGAGCCGGTAGCGGATCGTGTGGCGGTGAGTGAAGAGCCGCTGGGCGGTGCCGGCGACACTGCCGTCGGAGTCGAGGTAGGTCTCGAGCGTGCGCAGCAGGGCGGTCTCGTACTGGTCGTCGTAGGCGACGAGCGGCGCGATGGTCTCGGCGTAGAAGCCCTCTAGGTCCCGCGGATCCTCGCTCATGGCGGACAGGAGCAGGCGGTAGGAGCCGGTCTCCTCGAAGGCGAGCGTCTGGTCGCCGCGCGCCTCGGCGACGTTGGCTGCGAGCAGGGCCTCCGCGCCCGCGCGATGGAGGTCGGCGGCGTCGGAGGCCACGCGGCTGCGCGCGACCGCGAAGCGATGATTGGGAAAGCGACTCTCGAGCTCGCGCAGGACGGTGCTCTGGGCGCGCGCGGCGGGGCCGGGATCGGCGCCGGGAACGACGACCACGAGCTCGCCCTCGCTGCCGCGGCGCCGGGGCTCGTCGTCGGGGCGAGGCTGCCCGGCTATTCGCTCGACGGCCGCAGCCAGGGCGCCCGTGGCGACTCGCCGGGCGGCCCGCTCGGCGGCGACGAGGACGCGCGATCGCCAGTCGCCCTCCTCCGGCTGGACGGCGTGGGTGCGAACCACGAGCACCGCGGCGCCCGCAGCCAGGTCGGTACCGAGCTCGCGCCCGCGGGCGACTATGTTGTCGCGGTCGGTGGCGCGGCGGTTCAGGACGTCGTCGAGAAAGCGGGCGACCGCGGCCTCGGTGGCCCGTTCGGGGGCGCTCGAGCGGTCGACCTCAAGGGCGACGACCGACCCGGCCATGCGCAGGAGGGCGTCGACCGGCGGGGGGGCCGGCTCGCTCCCGGTCCCGCGCAGGCGGAAGAGCAGCTCGCCGACGCGCCGCTCGGCCACCCGCAGCTCGAGCGTGCGGACCCCGTCGCCGCCGGCGAGCACGGTGCGCTCCTCCTCGGGCGAGCGACAAGCGACCGCAAGGACGCTGCTCGAGGCGTCGAGGACGACCACCCCGGCACCGAGCGCACGGCCCGCTGCGCGCACGACCTCGTGCAGGCCGGCGCCGCCCTCGACCGCGGCAGAGACGCCGGCGAAGGCCTCGAGCGAGCCGCTGGCGGGGGGCTCAGGTGCCGTGCGCGGGGTGCCCGTCATGCCAGAGAGTGTAAGTCGACTGCTCCGGCGCTCTCCCGGGTTCGGCCCCGCTTCAGGCCCAGCGGTCGTAGGACCAGACCAGCGCCACTCCGATCGCCGCCCCGGTCACCAGCAGTCCGGTGAGAATGAAGGTGGTCAGAAAGGCGGCCGCCGCCTTTTCCCACACGCGCGAGTAGCACGCGCAGGCGGGGGCGACGATGAAGAAGGCATAGCCGACGAGTACCGCGAGCCCGGCGGCGGCGAGGGCGATGTTGGTGGCGGTGAGGGTGACCGCGATGATCGTCATGGCGGTGTCGAGCGTGGCTCGGCGGTCGGGGGATCGGTGCGTCGCTCAGTGTCTCGCATCGACGCGACGGTAGACGCGCTCGCGGCCGCGAGACCAAAGATGGCGAAGCCGAGTCCCCACCCCGCGACGACGTCGGACCAGTAGTGGACCCCGAGGAGCAGGCGCGTTAGCCCGACCACCAGGGTGACGACGATCCCTCCGGCGACGACCGTCACGCGCAGCGTCCGGGGCACGGCCACAGGCGCGAGGCGAACGAGCGCGAGCGCCGCCGCGGTCCACGCGGTGGCGTACGCCGCGTGCCCGCTCGGGAAGCTGGCGGCCGTGAGCCGGGGACCTGGAGAGGGCGGCCGGGGACGGCCGACCTCCTCCTTGATCAGATCCACCGCCAGGAAGAGGGCGAGGAAGCCCAGCGTAAGGGCAAGCGCCCCCGCCGGCCGACGCCAGACGGCGAGCAGCACCGCCGCGACGAGGACGAGCAGGACGGCGGGCAGCGCTCCCAGCTCGCTGACTCGGGCGACGGCGCCGCGGGGTAGCCGTGGCGCGAGATCGCTCGAGACAGAGAGGAACTCGCCGTCGAGGGGAGCGAGCGTTCCGCCAACCGTTACGGTTACGAGGTAGAAGCAGAAGAGGGCCAGGCCGGCGCCCGCGCCAAGCAGCATCACGCGGTGCCCGGAGGGGTGGCTGGGTCGATACGCGGAGGTGAGATCATCGCGCCCGTCCGGCCGTGGCGGCGGGCGCCGGACCGGCCCCGAGGAGCCCCGGTTCGCGGCTGGTCTGCACGGCGCGACTCGTACGCAACGCGGTGACGATCGCGCCCGCTGTCTCCACCGCTGCCGCCTCTGCCGCCCCGCGATCGCCAAAGACGCCCAGGACCGTTGGCCCGGACCCGCTCACGAGCGTGGCGCTCGCGCCCGCCGCGCGCAGGCGGGCGGCCACGGCAGCGAGCTCGGGGCGCAGGGAGAACGCGGCCCGCTCGAGGTCGTTCTCGAGGACCGAGGCCAGGTGCTCGAGCGAGGGCGCTCGGGCGAGCGACCGCAGCCGCGCGGGATCGAGCCGAGGGCGGGTGGCCCCGAGGCGATCGGCCTCCGCGTACACGTGGCCGCTCGCCAGGCCCTGGGCGTGTGGCACGAGCACGAGCGTCATGGGCGGCAGGTCGACGGGCTCGACATCCTCTCCCGCGCCGGTGACCAGGGCGTGCCCCGGCTCGACCTGGCTCGGGACGTCGGCGCCCACCTGCATCGCGACCTCGCGCAGGCGCTCGGCGCCGAGCGGACGATCCGCGAGCGCATCGGCGGCGCGCAGGGCAGCGGCCGCGTCGGCGCTTCCGCCGCCGAGCCCGGCCGCCACCGGGATGCGCTTGTCGATCCGCACCGAGAGCGGTGGCAGGCTCACGGGCCCGGCGGCGGCGCGGTAGGCCTCAAGCGCCGTGCTCGCGAGGTTGGGCCCCTCCACCCCGTCGCACTCGACGCGGTCGGCCCGACCGCGCGGCTCGAGCTCGACCAGATCGGCCAGCTCGAGCGATGCGAACAGCGAGCAGATCGCGTGCAGCCCGTCGCTGCGTCGCGGTCCGACGTGAAGCACGAGGTTGGCCTTGGCGGGGGCGAGCTCGCGGATCATCGGCCGGCCTCGGCGCCGTCCGCGCTCCGCGTCTCCCCGAGGCGGTCGGCGAGCTCTTCGAGCTCCTGCGGAGCGAGGCGCTCCGCCCGGGCGTCGGCGGGCAGGCCGATGGCCGCGAGCGCCGACCGCGCGCGCTCGCGCACGCCGGGCGCAGCCCCGGGCGCGAGCGCGAGCGAGCCGGCAAGGGTCTTGCGCCGGTGCGCGAAGGCGGCGTGCACGAGCTCTCGCACCGCGGGCGAGGGTGCGGGGCGGCGGCGCCTCAGCGCGACGATCGCGGACTCGACCCTCGGGGCGGGATGGAAGGCCGAGCGGGGGACCCGCCGGTGCACGCACACCTCGCAGGAGAGCTGGGCGAGCATCGAGGTGGCGCCGTAGGTGCGCGAGCCCGGCGGGGCAGCGAGGCGGTCGGCTACCTCGCGCTGCACCATGGCCACCCACAGATCGGCCTGGGGCAGCTCCTCGATCGCCTTGAGCAGAACGGTGGCGGCGATCCCGTAGGGCAGGTTGGCGACCAGCTTGTGCGGGACCGGTTCGAGTGCGGCTAGCTCCACCTTGACCGCGTCGCCGAGGTGGACGGTGGCGTTCCCGAACGGTGCGAGCGCCTCCTCGAGGGCGGCGGCCAGGGCGCGATCGAGCTCGATCACGTGCAGATGCTCCACGCGGGCCGCAAGCCGCGCCGAGAGGACGCCGAGGCCGCCGCCGACCTCCACCACGATGTCCGAGGGCGAGAGCTCCGCGGCCTCCTCGACCACGTCGAGGTAGCGCGAGTCGACGAGGAAGTTCTGGCCGAGGTCACGGCTCGGCCGCACGCCGAGCGCGCCGAGACGGTCGCGCGTCGAGCGGCGCAGGCTCTCGGCTCGCCCGCTCGACGCTCCTCGACCTACCACCGGAATACGCGTGCCGCGTTGGCCTCGACGGTGGCCTCGAGCTCTTCGTAGACGACACCGCGGAGCGCAGCCACCGCCTCCGCGGTGGCGACCACGTTGGCGGGCTCGTTCGGCCGGCCGCGCACGGGTTGGGGGGAGAGGTAGGGGGAGTCGGTCTCGACCAGCAGCAGGTCGTCCGGGACCTCGCGCGCCGCGGCCTGGAGGTCGGTCGCGCTCGGATAGGTGACGTTGCCGGCGAACGAGCACAGCCAGCCGTGCTCGACGCACTCCTCCAGGCGGTCGGGGGCCGAGAAGCAGTGGAGGACGACGGTCAGCGCGGCGGCGCGCTCGCGCAAGAGCGCGAAGGTGTCGTCCTCGGCGGCGCGGGTGTGTATGACGAGCGGCATCCCCAGCCGAGCGGCCAGCTCGATGTGGGCTTCGAACGCGCGGCGCTGATCCGCGCGTGGCGAGTGGTCGCGGTAGTAGTCGAGCCCGGTCTCACCGATCGCCCGAGCCTCGGGCTCGGCCGCCGCCGCCTCGATGCGCCCGAGATCGCCGTCGTCGAAGCCTGCCGTCTCGTGGGGGTGGCGACCTACGATCGCGACCACGTCGTCGTCGTCGCGCGCGATGGCCAGTGACCGCTCGATGCCGGCGTCGTCGGTGCCGACGGTCGCCAGGCGCGTGACCCCCACCGCCCGCGCCCGCTCCACGAGCTCAGGCTCGGGTGAGGCACAGGCGTCGAGATGGCAGTGGGTATCGATCACCTCAGAGCTCAGGCCGCGGCGGCGCGGGCGACCCGCGGAAAGAGCGGCGGCAGCTCGCCTATCCGCGTGCCGCCGCTCCCGGCGCCGAACCGCGCCCGGTCGAGCGACATATCCTCGTCTCCGAGGGCCGCGAGGAGGCGCTCGGCCGACTCGGGGACGAACGGGTGGAGCAGGACGGTCACCACGCGCAGGCCCTCGGCCAGCGCGAAGAGAACCTGGTCGAGGCGGTCGGCGGCGTCGTCGTCCTTGGCGAGCTGCCACGGCGCCTCGTCCTGTACGTACTGGTTGAGGCGGCGCACGAGGCGCCATATCTCGTCGAGCGCAGCGGTGACCGCAACCTCGTCGAAGCGCTCGCGCACCCGCTCGTCGAGCCCGGCGAAGTCGCGCACGAGAGCTTCCGGAGCCTCACCCGCCGGGACCATGCCGTCGCGGTAGCGCGCGACCATGGCGAGCGTGCGGCTGGCGAGGTTCCCGTACTCGTTGGCGAGCTCGGTCGTGTAGCGGGTCTCGAAGCCCTCGGGGGAGACCGAGCCGTCCTGGCCGAAGCTCACCTCCCGCATCAGGTAGTAGCGCAGGGCGTCGGTCCCGTACAGCTCCATCACCTGGAAGGGATCGATGACGTTGCCGAGCGACTTCGACATCTTCTCCTCCTCCATCAGCAGGTAGCCGTGCACGAACAGGCGCTTCGGCACCTCGAGCTCCGCGGCCATCAGCAGCGCCGGCCAGATCACCGCGTGGAACTTGAGGATGTCCTTGGCCATGACGTGGACGGTCGCCGGCCAGAAGCGACCGGTGAGGTCCTCGCCCGGGCGCGCGTAGGTGAGCGCGGTGTAGTAGTTGAGGAGCGCGTCGAACCAGACGTAGAAGACGTGGCGCTCGTCCCACGGAACGGGGACCCCCCAGGTGAGCTGGGAGCGACTCAGCGAGATGTCGTTCAACCCCTGCCGGATGAACGCAAGCGCCTCGTTGTAGCGGTTCTCGGGACGAACGAAGTCGCGGTGCTCGGCGTAGAGGCGCTCGAGCGGCTCCTGAAAGGCCGCCAGCCGGAAGAAGTAGTTCTCCTCGCGCTCCAGCGCGAGCTCGATCTTGTGGATCGGACAGCGGTTTCCGTCGATCAGCTCGCCTTCGGTCTTGAAGTCCGCGCACCGCGGGCAATACCAGCCCTCGTACGTGCCGAGGTAGACGTGGCCGCCGCGCTCGACGCGCGAGAGCACCTCCTGCACGGCGGCCACATGCTGCTCATCCGAGGTGCGGATGAAGAAGTCGTTCGTCGCGTCGACCTGCTGCGCGAGGTCCCGAAACCGAACCGCGTTGCGGTCGGCGAGCTCGCGCGGTGTGGTCCCGAGTCGCTCGGCCGCGAGCGCCACCGGCTCGCCGTGCTCGTCGGTCCCCGTGAGGAAGAAGACGTCCTCCCCCCGCTGTCGCATGTGTCGCGCCAGCACGTCGGCGGCGATCGTCGTGTAGGCGTGACCGAGATGGGGCTCGGCGTTGACGTAGTAGATCGGCGTCGTGACGTAGTAGGCCATCCCCTTCGATCCTATCCGCGGGAGCGGGCTTCTCCGTCGCGGGGCAGGCCCCGGTCGTGACCGGCGGGGACTGTGCCCCCGCCGGTCGATCGATCGGGTCGATGGTCGGCGCGGCCGGGAGCTCGCCCGCGACGGGACCCCCACCGTCCGGGGCGGTCGAGTCACCCCAGACGGGGCGCCAGCGGCGCTGAGCGGCAAAGGCGGCAGCCAGGGCGAGCGCCGCTCCGACAAGCCAGCCCGTGTCGAGCCCGTCGCCGGGGCGCGGCGCGGGCCGGGCTCGACCGGCATCCCGCCGGCTCGCGGCCGGAACGGCGTCCCCCGTGTCGAGGGCCACGTCGAGGGCTGCTGTGCCTCGCCGGCTCTCGGAGCCCGCGGAGCGGGAACGGGCCGGTGGCCGGCCCGCGACGAACCCCCGCGAGGAGCCGGGGCGCGGACGCCCGCGAGCCGAGCTAACCGCTCGCCGACCCCGGGCGTCCGAGCCCGACTGCCTCTCGGCCACGTCGCCGCCTCGCGCGTGGGCGCCCCTCGTCTTGCCGATCGCTGCTCGCTCACTCCCCGGCGTCCGCGCTCGGCCCTGCGCGGCAGGCGACTTCGCCTCACGGCCGGGCGCCCGTCGACCCGTCGTCGCGGGCGCGACCGTGGTGGCCCGGCGGCCCGGAGCGCTGGGTGAAGCGTGACCCGTGGCTCCGGCCGGGATATCGCTGGGAACCCGCTCGGCGGGTACCTGCCCGGTGCGTGGAGTTGCCGTGCCCGGGGCCTCCACCGGCGTCGCGGGCTGCTCGACCGGCACCTCCGCCGGTGCCTCGCCCAGCATCGGGTCTCCCGGGGCTGGCGCCGACTCGACCGGAGCCGCCTCGGGAACCTCGTTCTCGCCCGCGGGCACTTCCGGGGACGCCGCCGGCTCCTCGACCGGACGCGGGGCCAGCAGCTCCAGCGGGTCGCGGTAGTCGTGGTCGCTGCCGGCCACGCGCACGCCGAAGTGCAGGTGAGGCGGCTCCGCCGAGCGCTGGCCGGTCACGCCGACGGCGCCGATCCGCTCCCCCGCAGCGACATCGTCGCCTCGGCGCACGCCGGTCGCCGACAGGTGGAGGTAGGAGGTGTCGAAGCGCCCGTCGGCGGTGCGGATCGAGACCATCAGGCCCGAGGCCCCGAGCGACCCGGCGTAGCGGACCGTCCCGGCCGTCGCGGCCCGGACGGGGTGGCCGATCGGGCCCGCGATGTCGATCCCGCGATGCTGACCGGCGGCGTAGGGGTCGTCGCCGTTGCGGTAGGAGGTCAGGACCTCTCCGTCGACCGGCCAGGGCCAGTCGCCCGCCGCCGCGGCGGGGGGTGCGAGCGACAGCATCGTCGCCGCGACGACGGTCGCGAAAACGGCGAGCCGTGCGCCGAGACCACCGGGAGGGAGGCCGGCGGAGGGCCTTCTGAAGCGCCTGCGGGCCGCCGGCGCGAGGCGCGGGCGACCGGGTATGGGTGTGGTGTTGGGAGTCATGGCGGCGAAGATCCCGTCCCCGCCGCGTCCGCACAAGGGGGAGATGGCGCCGATGTGCGGACCGGTGCGTCGCTGTAGCGGTCCGGTGCAAACGCGTCTCGCTCTGGCCGACGCCCGTTGCGCTCTCTCGCGCCGCCCCGGTTGCCTTGCCGTCCGGCCGAGCCGACCCGCCCCTCACTCCGGGCGCGGCGCCACCAGTGCCCGGTACAGCCGGTTCGCGCTCTCCCCGGTCAGCTCGGCGACGACGCCTGCCGCGGCCCGCGGCCGCGCACCCGCGTCCACGAGGCGCCTGAGGGCGTCGAGCCCGGCCGGCGGCTCGTCGTCGGCCCCCGAGCGCCGTGCGGGGGGAGCCCCGACCACGAGTACGACCTCGCCCCTCGGCGCTCGCTCGGAGAACCGCGCGGCAAGCTCCTTCGCCGTGCCCCGCACGACCTCCTCGTGGACCTTCGTCAGCTCTCGGCACACCGCGACCGGCCGCTGCGGATCGAGCTCGGCCAGCGTAGCGAGCGTGGCCGCGAGCCGGTGCGGGGACTCGAAGGCCACGAGCGTACCCCCCGGCTCGGCCAACACCGCGCCCAGCTCGCCCCGCCGGCGCGGCAGAAACCCGGCGAACCGCCAGCGATCGGCCGGAAGCGCCGAGGCCACGAGCGCCGCCAGGGCCGCGGAAGGACCGGGAAGCACCTCGACCGCCACTCCGGCGGCCACGCACGCGCGCACGAGCACGTAGCCGGGGTCGGAGACGAGCGGCATGCCGGCGTCGGAGACGAGCGCCACCGTCTCGCCGCGGCGGATCCGCTCGACGAGCTCCGTGGCCCGGCGGCGCTCGTTGTGCTCGTGGTAGGGAACCAGCTCGCCCGAGGCTCCGTAGCGTTCGAGCAGGACGCGGGTGCGTCGCGTGTTTTCGCAGGCGATCACCTCGGCCTCGCGCAGCGCCGAGAGCACGCGCAGGGTCACGTCCTCGAGGTTCCCGATCGGCGTCGGGCACACGAGGAGCCGACCGCTCACCGCCACCTCCTACCGCCCTCCTCCCCGTCGGCGAGCTCGAAGGCGGCGAGCCCGGCGCCCACCACCCCCGCCTCGTCGCCGAACCGGGCGGGCACGACCCGCACTCCGTCCCGGCTCGGCCGCAGCGCCGTCTCGCCGAGGATCGCCCGGGCCGGCCCGAGCAAGAGCTCACCGGCGACCATCGCACCGCCTCCGATCACCACGACCTCGGGGTTGAGCGCGTTGACGAGGCTCGCTATGCCGGCCCCGAGCCGCCGGCCCACGAGCTCGACGACCTGCCCGGCCACCGCGTCACCGGAGCGCGCGAGCGCGGTCACGAGCGCCCCGGTCACCGGATGACCGTTGCCGAGCGCGTGCCCGAGGGCCGAGTCCGGCGCCCCCTGCGCGGCGACCGCCCCCTCGCGTCCGATCGCCGTCCCCGAGGCCATGACCTCGAGGCAGCCCCGGTTCGGGCACCTGCCCTGACAGGGCGGCCCGTCGAGATCGACGACCATGTGGCCGAGCTCTCCGGCCGCCCCCGCACTCCCGCGGTATAGCTCGCCGCCGAGCACGAGCGCGCCACCGATCCCCGTGCCGATCGTGAGCATGAGCGCCTCGGACGCGCCGCGGGCCGCCCCGAGCCGGTGCTCGGCGAGCATGGCGAGGTTCGTGTCGTTGTCCCAGGCGACCGGCAGGCCGACTCGCTCCTCGAGGAGCTCCCCGAAAGGCAGGTCGTCGAGCGGCAGATGGACCGACTCGACCGACAGGGCGCGCCGGCGGTCGACCAGCGATGGGATGCCGAAGCCGACGGCCACGGCGTCGGGCGCTGCGGCTCGGCCCTCGGCCACGGTCTCAGCGAAGATGTCGAGCAGATCCTCACGCTCGAGCCCGGCGATCAGCCGCCACGAGCGGTGATGGACGGTCAGATCGGAGTCGACGACGCCGCCCAGGAGCTTCGTCCCCCCGGCGTCGAAGGCGAGGACACGCGGCGACGGCATCGAAGGACGGTATACAGATCGCATGGCCAGCTCTCCGCCTCGACCCGACTACACGCTCTACCGTTCGCGCCGCGGACCCCTCGACCGCCTGCGGGGACTCGGTGGCCTCGAAGGGCTGCGCCGCAAGCGCGGCGGTCCGCGGCCTCCCGGGCGCGACCGCCCGCCGCTGCGCCGGATCGCCAAGTGGCTCGCGCTCGCGGTGGCCGTCTGGATCGCCCTGGCCGTCGTGCTCTTCTTCATAAGCTCCCAGTTCGAGCAGGGCGAGGGCGTGTCGCGGGCCGCCGAGCGCAACCTCGAGGGCGGTTCGAGCTTCCTGTTCGGCAGCACGGTGCTCGTCATCGGCTCCGACCAGCGGCCGAGCACGAGCACCGAGGCGAAGGCCCCTCCCCGCGCCGACAGCATCATCCTCCTGCGCGCGAGCTTCGGGGAGGTGCGGCGGGTCTCGATCCTGCGCGACTCGCTGGCCCAGATCCCCGGACAGGGGCCGCAGAAGATCAACGCCGCCTACGCGCTCGGCGGGACCGACCTGCTGATCGACACCGTCGAGGAGTACCTCGGCGGCGGCGTCGAGGTCAACCACGTCATCCGCCTCTCGTTCGACGACTTCCCGAAGCTGATCGACGCGCTCGGGGGGATCGACATCACGCTCAAGCGTTGCGTCCGCTCGCAGAAGTTCAACGGTCGCCGGGTGAACCTCGAGCGCGGTGACCACCACCTCGACGGCCAACAGGCCCTCCGCTTCGCGCGCGTGCGCGACAACCTCTGCGACCCGTCCGAGGACGACCGCGACCGCGCCGGCCGCCAGCAGCAGGTGCTCTCGGCGATCCGCTCGCGGCTCATCTCTCCGGGGGCCTTCGTACGGGCGCCATGGATCGGCTGGCGCGTTCCCCAGACGATCAACACGGACCTGGCGGGGCCGGGACTCTCGGCGCTTGCGTTCGACGTAGCGACGGGCGGGGCCGGGGACACCAAGGTGCTCGAGCCGGCGGGTTTCGGCCCGGGCGGCAGCGTGCTGGTGTCGGAGGAGGAACGGGCCGAGGCGGCGAAGTACCTGAAGGGCGGGGAGTGAGGCCGCGTCGCCCCGCGAGGCGGCGTCCGAGCCGTCGGACCGCCAGTGGTTAACCGGCCCGACCGCCGGGTAGACCGGGCTGGATGTGCCGCCAAGCGGAGCTCGATCTGATCGTCGTAGGCGGTGGGATCGTGGGTCTGGCGACCGCCGTGGCGGCGCAGGATCGCGGCCTCGAGGTGCGCTGCTTCGAGGCGGCCCGCCCGGGGGTCGGCCAGTCGGCGGGGCGAACGCGCATCTTTCGCCATCGCCACGAGCGGCCGGAGCTCGTCGAGATGGCGGTTCGCGCCCGGCGCGAGTGGGAGCGCTGGGAGACCCGGCTGGGTCACAGGCTGGTCGGCGATGAGGGCGCGCTGGTGGCAGGGCCGGACCTCGAGGACCATGCCCGTCGCTTCGAGACCGCCGGCGTCGAGAGCACGCAGGTCGACCCATCCGCGCAGCGGCGGGCGCTCCCGATCCTCGCCTCCCTCGGAGAGACCGCGCTCCTCGACCACAAAGGCGGCGCCATCCGCATCCGCGACGCCGTCGAGGCGCTCGTCGGGTGGCTGGGCGGGCGGCTCGTGCTCGCCGAGGTGCTGAGCCTCGAGCAGGCGGATGGGGCTCTCGAGGTTCACACATCCGAGGGCATATGGCGGGGCCGGCACGCCGTCCTCTGCGCGGGTGCGGGCACCGACAGGCTCGCGCGGCCACTCGGCTTCGAGCTTCCCGTCAGCCACGGCTGCCAGCTGCGGGCGACGTTCGGCGTGCGCGAGGGGCTCGCCGGCGAGCGCCTCGCATGCCTGCTCGACCGTCGCGATTCGGCGGCGAGCGGCGTATATGCCTCGCAATGCGAGGGGAGGCCGTGCTACACGGTCGGACTCCACTCGAGCGAGGTGCCCCTCCCCGACGGCACCGCGCCGATCCCGGCCGCCGAGTCGCTCTCGCCCGCCGTCGAGCACACCTCCCGCTACGTCGCCGAGAACCTACCCGGCCTGGATCCCGAGCCCGTCGAGCTGCGCCTGTGCCGAACCACCAAGCTGCCCTGGGGCGACGACGCCTCCGCGGCGTGGCAGGAGGGTCCGGTGACCGTGTTCGCGGGCAACAACGTGTTCAAGTTCGCCCCGCTCATAGGGCCTTTGCTCGTGGACTCCGCGGTCTCCGACGAGGTGGCTCCCGAGCTGGCCGTGCCCGCGGAGGTGCCGGCGTAAGGCCTTCGAGCTCGGCGGGCAGTAGGTTCGCCGGCGGTCACCAGTGGGAATCATGCCCAGGGAGCAACGCATCGACATTGGAGGACGACATGACCCACCATGAGCACGAGCAGCCGCTCGAGGGCAAGCGCGCCGCGGTCGCCGTCGGCCCGCTGTTCGAGGACATCGAGGCCCTGTACCCGCTCTACCGCCTCCGCGAGGCCGGTGCCGACGTCCAGGTCATCGGCTCGGAGGCCGGCACGGCGCTCCCGGGCAAGAAGGGCGACGAGCTCAAGACCGAACGGGCGGCCGGCGACCTCTCGGCCGACGACCTGGACCTCCTCGTTATCGCCGGCGGCTTCGGCCCCGACAAGCTGCGCACCGACGAGGGCCTGCTCGGGCTCGTACGCAACCTCGACGAGCAGGGTAAGCCGATCGCGTTCATCTGCCACGGGGGCTGGGTCCCGGCGTCGGCCGACATCGTCGCCGGGCGGCGGGTGACGGGCAACCCCTCGATCGCCGACGACATGCGCAACGCCGGCGCCGAGTGGGAGGACGCCGAGGTGGTCGTCGACGGCAACCTCGTCTCCTCCCGCAAGCCGGACGATCTGCCGGCGTTCCTGCGCGCCACGATCGAGGTGGTGGCACGGGCCCCGGCCCTCGCGTAGCCGAGCGGCGAGAGCGCCGGCTCGCGCACGCCCTCTACCCGTCTCGGTGCGAGTCCCGCCGCTTCGGCGGTCGGGGTCAGGAGGACGAAGAAGGGGCGGCCGAAGAGGTCTTCGAGCCGGAGTCGCTCGAGCCCTTCGACTCGCTCGAGTCCTTGCCGTCGCTCGAGGAGCCCTTGGAATCGCCCGAGCCCGCACCGTCGCCCGACTTCTTCGACTCGCCCGTGCCGTCGGATTTGGCCTCCCCCTCGGCCTCTCCCTCGCCCGACCCGCGCTGGCGCTTGCCGTAGTCGGTGTTGTAGAAGCCCGAGCCCTTGAAGTGCACCGCCACCGGGTGGAAGACCCTCTGCACGGGACGCTCGCAGGTCAGGCAGCTCTCGACCGGGTCGTCGGCCATGCGCTGTCTGACCTCGAAGGTATGGCCCTCGTCGCAGCGATACTCGTAGATCGGCATGGCACTCTCAGTATAGGAGTGCCGTGAGGCGACGCCGCTAGGGTTCGCGCGGCCATGGCCACGCGCTCTCAGGACGTCGTCACGATGGACAAGATCGTCGCGCTGTGCAAGCGGCGGGGCTTCGTGTTCCCGTCGTCGGAGATCTACGGCGGGCTCGCCTCGACCTACGACTACGGCCACTACGGGGTTCTGCTCAAGTCGAACGTCAAGGCCGAGTGGTGGCGGGCCATGGTCCAGGAGCGCGACGACATCGTCGCCCTCGACGCCGCCATCCTCATGCACCCCCGGACCTGGGAGGCCTCGGGCCACCTCGAGGGCTTCACCGATCCGCTCGTGCAGTGCCTCGGCCGCTGCAAGAAGCGCTGGCGCGAGGACCACATCCGCGCGGAGGAGGCGGTCATGGCCCCCGACGAGGCCCCCGAGGCCGACCCCGGCGCCGTCGCCCGCGAGGAGCTGCGCTGCCCCGAGTGCGGCGGCGAGCTCTCCGAGCCGCGCAACTTCAACCTCATGTTCCAGACCTTCATGGGCCCCGTCCAAGACGACGCCGCTCGGATCTTCATGCGCCCCGAGACCGCGCAGGGGATCTTCGTCAACTTCAAGAACACGCTGCAGTTCGCCCGCAAGAAGCCTCCCTTCGGGATCGCCCAGGTCGGAAAGTCGTTTCGCAACGAGATCACGCCCGGCAACTTCCTCTTCCGCACGCGCGAGTTCGAGCAGATGGAGATGGAGTTCTTCGTCCCCCCGCCCGAGGCGGAGCGCTGGTTCGACTACTGGCTCGAGGAGCGCATGCGGTGGTACCTGGATCTCGGCCTACGCCCCGACCACGTGCGCCTGCGCGAGCATTCAGCCGACGAGCTCTCCCACTACTCGAGCGCGACGTCCGACGTCGAGTACCTGTTCCCGATCGGCTGGTCGGAGCTCGAGGGGATCGCCAACCGAGACGACTTCGATCTGACCCAGCACGCCCGCTACTCGGGCGAGAAGCTGGAGTACGTCGACTCGGCGAGCGGCGAGCGCTACGTGCCGCACGTGATCGAGCCGGCCGCGGGGGCCGACCGCGCCGCTTTGGCGTTCATGGTCGACGCCTACGACGAGGAGGAGGTCGAGGGACGGTCGCGGACCGTGCTTCGGCTGCACCCGCGGCTCGCGCCCGTGAAGGTGGCGGTCATGCCACTAGTGAACAAGGACGGTCAGCCCGAGCTCGCCCGGGAGACCTACGAGGAGCTGCGGGCCTTGATGCCGGCGGAGTACGACGCCGGTGGGTCGATCGGGCGGCGCTACCGGCGCCAGGACGAGATCGGGACCCCGTTCGGGGTGACCGTCGACCACCAGACCGTCGAGGACGGGACGGTGACCCTGCGCGACCGGGATTCGCTCGAGCAGGCGAGGGTGCCGAGGGCGGAGCTGGCGGGGGAGCTCGGGCGGCGGCTGGCGGCACCGTGGCAGAGCCCGAAGTTGGGCTGAGAGGGTGGGGGCTCGGCGTGGCGGGAGGCTTCCAGCCCGCGACGAGCGGGATGAGGTAGTCCGCGACGGCCTCGCCGCGGGCGTGGTCGCGGCACTCCTGAGCGGTGTCCCCTCCACGGTCGACGCGCTCGTGCGGCGAGCCGACCCGCTCGAGGCCGCGGCCGCCGCCGGGACGCTTCTGCTGCCCGCTGAGCGGCGCACCGGCCCTCTGCTGGTCGCGGCGGTTGCCGTCCATCTCGCGCTCTCGCTCGGCTGGGCCATCGCCCTCGCCTTCGTGCTTCCCCGGCGCGCCACGGTCGCGTCCGGAGTGACCGGGGGCCTCGCCATCGCGGCCCTCGACCTCGGCCTCGTGGGCCGCAGGTTTCCGTGGGTCCGCGCGCTTCGGACACCGCCACAGGTCGCCGACCATGCCGCCTTCGGGGCAGTGGTCGGGGCCGTCGTGCGCCGCCGCAGGGTGCGACGCCAGAGCGCAGCGCCGCATGAGCTCGCAGTGCCCTCTCGAGGGCTATAGGCGCGTCCAGCGGTCGCCCTGAGCGTGTCTAGCTGGAGCTCTTGCGGCCGGGCTCGTGGCTGCGGCGCTCGAAGGCCACGCCGACGTGCCGGCGGTCGGCGGCCTCCCCGAGCGACGCGTCACCGACGGTGAGTGCCTGACATCAGCTCGAGGTAGTCGGTTGGCAGCTGGGTGAGAACGTCCTCCATCTGACCGCCAGTGACCGCGTCCTGGAGGGTGGCCAGCACCGCTCTCACCCGCTTGTCCGCGTCGTTTGGCGCGATGCCCTCTCGATCGGCGACGCGCTCCACGAAGTCGCTCGCCGAGAAGGTCTCGCCCGTCCCGTGCGACCTCGCGACGGCTTCTCCGAGCTCTTTGGGCAGCTGGGAGGCGAGATCGGTCGCCTCGCCCGCCTCGAGTCGCTCCCCGAGCACGGCGAGGGCGCTGAGGGCGGCGCTTTGGGCGTCCTCACGCGTGACCTCGGCCCGCTCCCTGACGTGCTTGACGAACTCGTCGTACTTCATGGCTCCTCCTCTTGAAGCGGCCGGCCGGATCGAGGCGCCCCTACCCCGCCGGCTTCGGATCCCTCTTCCTCCGACGCCGTGCCGTCGTCCCCCTCACCGGACTCCGGGGCCTCAGCAGACTCCCCATCCAGCCCCTCGACCGGCGCCCCCATCGCGTGGAAGCCGCCGTCGACATGCAGGATCTCGCCAGTCACCCCCCGCGCCAGGTCCGAGAGCATGAAGCAGATCGCGCCTCCGACCGGGCTCGCATCGCCCGTGTCCCATCCCAGCGGGGCCCTCCGCCCCCACTCCCCGGCGAGCAGCTCGAAGCCCGGAATCCCGCCCGCGGCCGGAGTCGAGACCGGCCCCGCCGAGACGAGGTTCACCCGCACCCCGCGCGGTCCGAGATCGCGCGCCAGGTAGCGCCCGACCGACTCGAGCGCTGCCTTCGACACGCCCATCCAGTCGTAGACCGGCCACGCCACCGAGGCGTCGAAGTCGAGCGCGACCAGGCTGCCGCCCGGCTCGTCCCCGGCCTCGAAGAGCGGCAGCAGCGCCGTGGCAAGTGACTTCAGAGAGAAGGCGCTCGTGCCAAAGGCGCTCGTCGCGCTCTCCTGAGGGGTAGAGAGGAACTGACCGCCGATCGCGTCCGCGGGAGCGAAGGCGATCGCGTGGAGTGCCCCGTCGATTCCACCCCAGCGCTGATCGAGGTCGGCGGTCAGTTGCTCGAAGTCCTCCGGGCGGTTGACGTCGAGCTCGAGCACCTCGGGGGGCTCCGGGAGCTCCTTCGCCGCGCGCTCGGTCATCCGGCGCATTCGCCCGAAGCTCGTCAAGACGACCTCGGCCCCGAGTTGCTGAGCCTGCTCGGCGACCGAGAAGGCGATCGAGTCCTTCGTCGCGACCCCGGTGATCACCAGCCGCTTGCCCTCGAGCAGCACGCTAGGCGCCGGACGAGGAGTCGGGGGCGGCGTCACCGTCTGCGTCGCCGGAAACCGCAGGCGCCGCCGCTCCCGGCTCGCCGCGGCGCCACAGGACCTCGACCTTCACGCGCGCGACCGCGGCGCCCTCGGTATCGACGACCTTCCACGCGCAGCCCACGAGGCCGGTCTCCTCGTCGATCTCGCGCGCGCTCTCGATCTTCCCCTCGACCCGTACCGTCTCGCCGATCCGCGCCGGGCGCTTGAACACCGCATCGGAGATCCGCCGCAGCGCGAGAACACGCTCGGGGTCGAGCGGGACGAGCCCGACCGCCAGCGACAGCACCAGCATCCCGTGGGCCACTCGTTCGCCGAACGCGCTCTCGCGGGCCCACTCCTCGTCGACGTGCTGGGGATGGAAGTCGCCGGTCAGCCCGGCGAACGAGACGATGTCGGCCTCGGTGATCGTGCGGCCGGAGCTGACGAACGTCTCGCCGGTCTCGAGCGCATCGAAGTCGCGCGAGAACAGCCCGGTCGCTGTGTCGCCCTCCTGCGGGACGGCAGAGCTCATGCTTCCTCCTCGCTGTCGATTTCGAGTTCACGGCGGTCGATCGCCACTCCGACCACCTCGTCGAGGGCCTGGGCGAAGAGCGCGGCGGTCCGGCGCCTGCCGGTGTCGGAGAGATGGATCCAGTCCGCGGCGAAGTTCTCGGGGCTACCGGCCTGCGGGTTGGTGGCGAAGTCGAGGCAGAGAACGTCGTGGCGGTCGGCGAGCTCGCGGATCGCCTGGCTCACCGCTTCCATCCCGCGCGTGACGCGCTCGCGCGATCGCTCGCGTAAGGGCAGGAACTGCAGGTCGGGACAGGTCGCGGTGATGATCGTCGCCTCCGGAACGCCCTCGCGCAGCGACCCGAAGATCTCCGACAGCGCCGCGCGGAAGGCATCGATGTCGGGCCGGACCGAGAGCAGCACGTCGTTGGCCCCGCAGAAGACGGTCACGAGGTCGGGCGCGAGCGCGAGCGCCGGCTCGATCTGACCCGCCGCCACCTCGGGGCTCGAGGCCCCGGCCACGGCGAGGTTGCGGTAGGTGAACTGTCCGTCGGGCGCGGCGGCCCGCAGCGCCCCGGCCAGCTCGTCGGCCCAGAGCTTGGTCGCGTGGCCCTCCTCCGCGTTCGCTTCGGCGGCTCCCGCGGTGAAGGAGTCGCCGATGGCCACGTAGGAGCGAACGGACCGGCTCGTGCCCCCGCCGGAATCGCCGGACCTAGGGCTTGTTGCCGCCACGCGGGCGCGCCCTCTCCCGGTCGGCGAGCGTGATCGCCGGACCCGTCATGGAGCGGCCAGGCAGAGCACGCCGTTGTGGCCCCCGAACCCAAACGAGTTCGACAGCGCGATCAGCCGTCCGCCGTTGCCGATGTCACGCGGGCCGTCGGGGACGTAGTCGAGATCGAGGCCCTCGTCCGGCTCCTCGTAACCGAGCGTGGGCGGCGCCTTGCCCTCCTGGAGGGCGATCACCGTGGCCACGGCCTCGACGCCTCCGGCGGCGCCGAGAAGGTGCCCGATCGCCGACTTCGTCGAGGAGGTGGGGATCGCCTTTGCCCGCTCCTCGCCCAGGCCGGCCTTGAGCGCCTGGGTCTCGGAGCTGTCGTTGAGGGGGGTCGAGGTCCCGTGGGCGTTCACGTAGTCGATGTCCTCGGGGCCCAGTCCCGCGTCGCTGAGCGCTCGCTCGATCGCCTTCGCGGCGCCCCGGCCGGCCGGCTCGGGGGCGGTGATGTGATAGGCGTCGGCGCTCGCCCCGTAGCCGAGCACCTCGCCGAGGACGGTGGCGCCGCGGGCCTCGGCGGCCTCGGCGTCCTCGAGCACGAGGATGCCCGCCCCCTCGCCCATGATGAAGCCGTCCCGGCGCGCGTCGAACGGGCGCATGACGCCGGCCTGCGAAGTCGCGTCCATTGCCGCGAAGGCCGAGCGCGCGAGCGGGGTGAGCGTCGACTCGGCGCCCCCGGTGACGACCGCCTCGGCGTCACCGGAGCGGATCATGCGCAGCGCGGCGCCGATCCCGTCGGTGCCCGCGGCGCAGGCGGAGACCGTGGTCTGCGTGGGTCCCTGCAGCCCGTGACTCATGACGAGCGCGGCCGTCGCGGCGTTGGCCATCATGAGGGGCACGGCCAGCGGGGATACCTGGTCGGGTCCCTTGTCGCGGAGTACGTCGTGCTGGTTCTCGAGCGACCCGATGCCGCCGATCCCCGTACCGACCACGCAGCCGATGCGCTCGGGGTCGTAGGGCGGCTCCTCGTCCCACCCGGCCTGGGCGAGCGCTTCCTGGGACGCGGCGAGGGCGAGCTGCACGAAGCGGTCGTTGCGCCGAACCTCCTTGGAGGAGAGGAAGTCCTCCGGGTCGAAGTCCGTGCACGGGGCGAGACCGTCCTCGATGCCGATCTCCCCGGCGCTCCAGCGGTCGTACAGCGTCCGGGCGCCCACGCCGAGCGGCGAGACCGAGCCGAGACCGGTGATGACGACGCGGCGGCTCATCCGGCGCGGGCCACGATGAAGTCGATCGCGTCGCCCACGGTATTGAGCTGCTGGGCGTCCTCGCCCTTGACCTGGACGCCGAACTCCTCGTCGACGACTTGGGACATCTCGACGAGGTCGAGCGAGTCGATGTCGAGCGACTCGAAGGTCGCGTCCCGGGTGATCTCGCTGCGGTCGGGGCCGAGCTCGGCGAGCGCGTCGACGACCTTTTCCTCGACGGCCTCTTGGGTCACCTCGGCCATGGTCTTTCCTCCTTGGGGGTTGGGTTATCGGGTTGTCAAGGCGGGCGAGGGCGTCAGGCCGAGAGCCCGCCGTCGACGGTGAGGGTCACGCCGGTCACGTAGGCGGCCTCCTCGGAGGCCAGGAAGCCGACGCACGCGGCCACGTCCTCGGGCGTGCCGGCCCGGCGTGCGGGGACCGCCTTGACCATCTCCTCCGCCACGCCCTCGGTGAGCTCGGTCTCGACGAGCCCGGGAGCGACGGCGTTGACGGTCACCCCGCGGCGGGCGACCTCCGCGGCCACGGTCTTCGTCATGCCGATCACCCCGGCCTTCGAGGCGGCGTAGTTGGCCTGGCCCGGGTTGGCCTTGGCGCCGACGACCGACGCGATGTTGACGATCCGGCCGAAGCGCGCGCTCATCATCGGGGTCAGCGCGCGGCGGGTGATCCGAAAGACGGCGGAGAGGTTGGTGTCGATGACCCGTTGCCAGTCGTCGTCCTCGATCTGGAGCGCGAGCGCATCGGCGCGGACGCCGGCGTTGTTGACGAGCACCATCACCGAGCCGAACTCCTCCTCGAGCGCCTCGAACAGCGGATCGGCGGCCTCGGGGTCGGCGACGTCGCCGCGCAGGGCGACCGCCCGCCCGCCGGCCTCCTCGATCGCCTGGACGACCTGCTCGGCCCCCTCGGAATCGGAGCGATAGTTGACGCCCACCGGCCAGCCGCCGGCAGCTAGGCGGGTGGCGCAGGCCGCGCCGATCCCGCGCGAGGCGCCCGTCACGAGCGCCGCACCCTCGCGGGCCTGACCCTGCCCGTTGACCGCATTGGCTTGCTCACCGGACTCAGCTCCCACCGACGCCACCCCACTCGACCACGCCCCCACCCCAGACGAGCCCGGAGCCGATCGCGCCGAGCAGGACCTTCGAGCCCTCGTGCAGGCGGCCCGCGCTCTCGGCCTCGGCGAGGGCGATCGGGATCGACCCGGCCGAGGTGTTGCCGTAGGTCTCGATCACGTCGACCACGCGCTCGGCGGGCAGTTCGAGGCGCTCGCCGACGGCGTTGAGTATCCGCCGGTTGGCCTGGTGGTAGACGAACAGGTCGATGTCCTCGAGGCTCAGGCCGGCCAGCTCGAGCGCCTCGAGGGTGACCTCGGACAGACGGTTCACGGCCTGCTGGTAGGTGTCGCCGCCCTCCATTTGGAGCACGCCCTCCTCGCGATCGGCGTAGATCGTCCACGCCTGCGAGCCGTCGGAGTGGATCGGGATCGGGCCGATCCCGCTCGGTCCCTCCGAAGCGGTCATCACGGCGGCTCCCGCCCCGTCGCCGAACAGGCCGGCGGTCCGCTTGTCGTCGGGGTTGACCCAGCGGTGGAGCACGTCGGCTCCGATCACGAGCGCGTTGCGGCTGCGGCCCGACTCGATCTGGCCGGCGGCGAGCTCGATGACGCCGAGGAAGGCCGTACAGGCCGCTCCGACGTCGAGCGCGGAGGCCTGCGACGCTCCGAGCTCGTGGGCGACGAGCGGAGCGGCGCCGGGGGTCAGCTCGTCCTGGGACATCGTCCCGACGAGGATCAGGTCGAGCTCGGCCGGATCGAGGGCCGCGCGCTCGAGCGCGGCGCGGCCCGCCTGGGCGGCGAGGTCGGAGAGGCGCTCGTCGGACTGCATGACCCGGCGCTCGCGTATCCCCATGCGCGAGACGATCCAGTCCTCGTCGACCCCCAGGCGCTCGGCGATCGGGGCGTTGCCGACGACCGTCTCGGGCACGGCGATGGCGACCGAGCCGATTCGCGCGCCGACCGGCGTATCCGGCCGCCCCGCCGGGAAGGGACCTTCGGCGCTCGAGGCGACCGCCTGGTCCAGTGAGGCGAGCGTCTCAGGCACGGGCGGCGTCCTCCGACAGCGCGTCGGCGGTGATCGCCTCGACGTCGTCCAGGGTGCGTTTGGCGAGGCCGGTGAGGACCTTGCCGGGACCGGTCTCGACGAAGCGGCGAGCCCCGCGCTCATGGAGGGCGATCAGGATCTCGCGCCAGCGGACCGGAGAGGTGAGGCTCTCCGCGAGCCGCCGAGGTGGGTCGTCGAAGGGCTCGGCGGTGACCCCCGAGAAGACCGGTGCACGCGGCGAGGCGAAGTCGATCTCAGCGAGCGCCTGCTCGAACTCCGGCACCGCGCTCTCGATGGCCGGGGAGTGGAAGCCGCCCGCGACGGGGAGGCGCGTGGTGCGCACACCCTCCTCCTCCGCGTCGCTGGTCGCGGCCTCGAGGCCCTCCTCGTGACCGGAGAGCACTACCTGTCCCGGGGCGTTGTCGTTGGCCACCGTCAGGCCGTGTCGGTCGGCGAGCTGCTGGGCGAGCTCGAGGTTCCCCCGCAGCGCGAGCATCCCGCTGTCGGGCGCCCGCGCAGCCGCCTCGTCCATGACCCGGCCCCGGATCGCCACGATGCGCAGGCCGTCCTCCTCGCTCAGGCTCTCGGCGGCCACGAGCGCAGCGATCTCGCCCATCGAGTGCCCGGCGTAGAACTCGGAATCGATCCCGTCCAGGCGGGAGAGCCCGGCGAGGCTGGCGCAGAAGAGCGCCGGCTGCTGGAAGCGCGTGTTCTCGTCGACCCGGGGGAACGGATCCTCGCCGACCTCGCGCTGCGCGAGCTCGAGCAGGTCGGGGCGGTGGCGCTCCACCTCGTCGCGCATGTCGTCGGTCTGGCTGCCCTGGCCCGGGAAGAGCAGGGCGGTGCAGGGAGCGGCCATGTGCGCACCTCCTTTCCCCATTTTCGACGGCGTCAACCTCAGCACCCCGTGGCCCCTCTCAGGGGCCTGCCCAAGACCGGGTTGGGGGGTCGGCAGAGTATCAGTCGATCAGCCCCAGTCGCTCGACCCCGAACGCCTCGGCGTCATATGGTTACCCTCGCGCGCGGGCGAGGGCCTCGATCGCCGCCACCACCGTCAGGTCGGCCTCCCGCGCCTCCTCCTGGCGCCAGCGCCAGCCGGCGGCTGAGAGCATCTCCGTGCGACCGTCGGCGAGGTGGTTATGGACGCGCTCGACGCGTAACTCCACTCCGGCCATGTTCGGCGCGCCCTCGAGGGCCTCGCAGACGACGCGCGCGTCCCCATACGCGGTGAAGGCGACCCCCTCCGCGAGCAGGGCGAAGGCGGCGTGGGGATCCTCGCGCAGGCGGGCGAGCGTCTCGCGACGACGGGCGAGCCCGAGGACGAGGCACCGGTCGCCGGCGCGGACTGCCGTCGAGATCGGCACGGCGTGCGGCCCGGTTACGATCAGGATCCCTGGCGCTCGCCGTTCCCAGTCGGGAAGCGGGTCCAGATACCCCTCGGCTTCGGACCTCGCGGTCACGGCGACAAGGCTCCGGGCGTCTCGTGCCCGGCAACGAGAAAAGGCGCCCCGAAGGACGCCCTTTCACGTTGCTGCGGTGACCTCGCCGCTACGACGTTCCGACCGGCCCCTCCGGCGGGGCCGCGGTTCCTGCGGCGGCGGGGGTGGCGGCCCCGGTGGTCGGCGGAGGGTTGGGTGCGGTGGTGGAGGGCGTGTACTCAAATTCCTCCTCGGCGCCGAAGAGCAGATCGAGCGCCTTCTTGCGCAGACCCTCGTTGAAGGCCACGGCCGCGCCGGCGCCCACGAGCACGAGGAGGAACAGCCCCCCGCGCCGCTTGCGCTTGCGCTTCTGGCGCGCCCCGCGCAGGGCATCGGCCGCTTCGCGCAAGGAGGACGCCGCTTCCTTGAGCTGCTTCTGGGTCTTCTTGTCGTCGACGATGGCCTGCGGGCCGCGCCCGTCGGCCATCCGCTCGTACGCCTTGCGCGAAGACTCGAACGCCGTGCGCAGGTTGTTACGCAGCTCCTCGTCGCCGACCAGGCGCTCGACGTAGGGATTGTTGCGCACCGCCTTACCGGTCGCCCACGCTCCGGAACTGGCCTTTGCGGCCTTCCTCTTTGCAGCCATGGCTCTCCTAGGGTCCGCTTTCGCCTCGGTGATATCGACCGACGGTTCGGTTGCGGCACGCACTCGAACCGTGGGGAAGCAACACCAGTATTGACAATACCCGGATCGCCCAGGTGGATCACCCACCGGTCGACAGATCGCCTACGCGGCAGCGTGAGGCTGGCCTCAGCGTCGCTCGATCGGCTCGTCCTCGAGCCTTCGGCCGGTGCCCCGGGAGCGCTCGCGCGGCCCGCGCCGCCGGCGGCGCGCCGCCCTCGCCCGGCTCGCGGCCCGCGCCGGCTCCTCGCCATCCTCGAGCGAGCGCGCCAGCACCTCGTCGACGGTCTCGACGAAGTGGAAGTCGATCTGCTCGCGGAGGTGAGCGGGGACGTCCTCGATGTCGGGCTCGTTGAGCTTGGGTGCCACGACCTGGCCGATGCCCATGCGCTGTGCCGCGAGCGACTTCTCCTTGAGCCCCCCGATCGGAAGGACCTGACCGGTCAGCGTGACCTCGCCGGTCATGGCCACGTCGGAGCGCACCGGACGCCCGGTGAGCAGCGACACGATCGCGGTCGTCATCGTCACCCCCGCGCTCGGACCGTCCTTGGGGATCGCGCCGGCGGGTACGTGGACGTGGATGTCGTGGGTGCGCAGCCAGTCCTCCGGCATCGAGTCGCCGAAGTCCTCGACGTGGGCCTTGACGTAGGAGAGGGCCGCCGCCGCGGACTCGCGCATGACGTCGCCGAGCTGGCCGGTGATCTGAAGACGGCCCTCGCCGGGGTAGGCCGTGGCCTCGACGAACAGGACCTCGCCGCCGACCGGGGTCCACGCGAGGCCGGTGGCCACTCCGGGGTCGTCGGTGCGCCGGCCCGCCTCGGCTGCAAAGCGCGGGCGGCCGAGCAGTTCTCTGATCGCTCGCGCGGTCACTGTGCGCTTGCGGCTGCGCGAGCCCTCGGCGTACTCGCGCGCGACCTTGCGGCAGACCGCCCCGATCTCGCGCTCGAGATTGCGCACGCCGGCCTCGCGTGTATAGCCGTCGATCACGAGCCTCAGGGCCTCGTCGTTGAAGGCGATCCGCCCTGGCGTGAGCCCGTTGCGCTCGATCTGGCGCGGGACGAGGTAGCGCTTTGAGATCTCGAGCTTCTCCTCCTCGGTGTAGCCCGCGAGCTGGATCACCTCCATGCGGTCGCGGAGCGGTCCGGGGATGAGGTCGATGTTGTTGCCCGTCGTGATGAACAGCACCTGCGAGAGATCGACGGCCAGGTCGAGGTAGTGGTCGCGAAAGGTCGCGTTCTGCTCGGGGTCGAGCACCTCGAGCATGGCGCTGGCGGGGTCGCCGCGGAAGTCGGCGCCCATCTTGTCGATCTCGTCGATCATGAAGACCGGGTTGATCGAGCCCGCGTCGCGCAGCGCGCGGATGATCGTGCCGGGCATGGCACCGATGTAGGTGCGCCGGTGGCCGCGGATCTCCGACTCGTCGCGGACCCCGCCGACGGAGATGCGCTCGAACTCCCGGCCCATAGCTCGGGCGATCGAGCGTCCGAGCGAGGTCTTGCCGACCCCGGGAGGGCCCGTGAAGCATAGGATGGCCGAGCGCGCGTCGGGCTTGAGCTTGCGCACCGCGAGGAACTCGAGGATGCGGTCCTTGATCTTCTCGATGTCGTAGTGGTCCTCGTCGAGGACCCGGCGCGCCGTGGCGAGGTCGAGATCGTCATCGGTCGCCGTGGACCACGGCAGCGCGGCGATCCACTCGAGATAGGTTCGGATGACCCCGTGCTCGGCGGCTTGGGGAGGGAGCTTCTCGAGCCGGCCGAGCTCGCGGTCGGCGGCGGTCCGCGCGTGCTCTGGCAGCCCCGCGGCGTCGAGTTGCTCGCGTAGCTCGTTGATCTCGGCCGTGGTCTCGTCGGTCTCCCCGAGCTCCTCCTGGATCGCCTTGAGCTGCTGGCGCAGCAGGTACTCGCGCTGACCCCGCTCCATCTCGCCCTGGACCTGCGACTGGATCTGCGTGCCGATCGAGACGAGCTCGCGCTCGCGCGCGAGCACCCCGGCCAGGCGCCGCAGGCGGGCGGTCACATCGCGCTCCTCGAGCAGGGCCTGCTTCTCCTCGGTGTCGATCCGCAGGGCCCCGCCGATCAGGTAACCGAGCTCGGACGGGTCGTCGACGTTGGCGACGGCGACCTGGAGCTCGTCGGGCAGGTAGGGAACGCCCTCGATGATCTCCGAGAAGATCGACTGCAGGTTGCGGACCAGGGCCTGGAGCTCAGTCGAAGGCTCGAGCACGTCGGGCTCTGTCTCGATCCGGGCGACGAGGTAGGGCTCGGTGGCGACGTACTCGCCGAGCCGCACGCGCTCGGTCCCCTGGACGAGGATGCGAAGGGTCCCGTCGGGGACCTTCATCATGCGCGCCACCACGCCGACCACGCCGACCTCGTAGAGCTGCTCGGGGGCGGGGGTCTCGACGTCGGCCTCGCGCGAGGCGACCATGGCCAACATGCGGTTGCCGCCGAGCACCTCGTTGACGAGCCGGATCGAGCGCTCCTGCCCGATGGCGAGCGGGGTGAGCGTCGCGGGGAACGAGACGTTGTCGCGTAGCGGCAGGACCGGCAGCGCGCCGGGAAGGGCGCCGTCACCACTCGGGGCGCCGCCGGCCGCCTCGTCGGCGCCGGGCGCCGGGAAGCCGGCGATCTCGATGCTCACGAGCGGTCGCCGTCCTCGACGTCGTCGGCCTCGCCCGAGCGTCGCGCAGAGCCGATCGGCACCGTGCGGGCCTCGGGCTCGCGCTGAGTGAGCGGGACCTCGACCCGCAGGATGCCGTCGTCGTAGGTGGCGCTCGCGCGGTCGGTGGCGACGTCGGCCCCGAGCTCGACCACGCGCCGGAACGGGCCATGCTCGATCTCGATCTGCTGGTAGAGGCGGCCCTCGGAGGGCTGGGCGTGACGGACGCCGGCGATCAGGAGCTTGCGCCCGCGAATCTCGAGGCGGACCTCGGACATGTCGACGCCGGGCACCTCCGCGGCCACCACCGCTCGCGGCGGATCGCCCTCGTAGTAGACGTCGACGCGCGGCGAGAACCCCCGGCGGTGGGTAAGGCTCGTGTGCTCGAAGACGCCGCCCACGAGCTCGTCGACCTCGCGGCGCATGCGCTCGAAGTTGGCGAAGGGGTCACGCGGCACGGTCAGGTGGTTCCCGGTTTCCTAGACCTCGAACACGGCGCCGTCGCGAGCGATCTCGACCGAATCGCCGAACGCAGCGGCCGCGGCCTTGTGCGCCCCGAGCGCGTCGAGCTCGTCCGAGATGTGGGTGAGCACGAGTCGCGCGGCCCCCGCCCGCGCCGCGTGCTCACCGGCCTCGCCGGCGGTCATGTGGCCGCGGGGACCCTCTCGCTCGGGGCGGGGGAGCGTGGCCTCGAGCAGGAGCAGGTCGGCGTCGCGGCCGATCTCGACGAGCTGCTCGTTGGGGGCGGAGTCGGCGCCGAAGACGATGCTCGAGTCGCGGTCGCCCTCCCGCACGCGGCAGGCGAACGTGGTGGCGAAGTGCGGAACCGACCGGAAGTCGAAGCGCAGTGCCCCGATCGCGACCTCGGAGGACTCCTCGTACTCCTCGAGGGCGAAGGCGTTCTCGATCAGGCCCTCCGGCCCCCAGGCGCCCGTGACCCGACGAAAGAGCTCGCGGGCGCCCCCGGGTGCGAGCAGGCGCGGGCGCGCGGGCTCGGGCGTTCCCTCCCAGCGGTCGACCGGGACCGGCTGCTGGCGCGGGGCGTAGGTGAGCGCGTAGGCCCAGGGGATGAGGTCGAGGAAGTGGTCGGCGTGCAGGTGCGAGACGATCACCGCGTCGACGCGGGTGTAGTCGCGAAAGCGCCGGAGCTTGGAGAACACGCCGTTGCCGCAGTCGATGACCACCGAGTGGCCGTTCGCCTCGAGCAGGTAGCCCGAGCAGGCGCCGCCCGCGTCCTCCCAGGACGGCGACTTGCCGAGCACCGTGAGCCGCATCGTCGGCGCACTCTACTTCGCGGGCCATGGCCCGAGCGGGCGATCCGTGCCGGCGCGCGCAGGCGCGCCGACCGCCCGGCGCCTCGAGCGCCCGGCTTCAGCGGACGGCGACCGGCGGCTGCGGAAAGGCGTAGGCGGTGCGCGTGCGCTGGGTGCGAAAGACGAACGAAAGCTGGCGCTCGGGACGCAGGCCCTGCTTCGCCGAGCGGAAAGTCGCGCATGGAGCGCTCAGCTCGAGGGCACAGAGCATGTTCTGCTTGAAGTAGCAGTCTTCGCACGTCACGCGCTTTCCCTTCGACATCCGCCCCGGCTCCTCCCGCCTCGCTTGTTGGTGTCGGCCCGTCGCCCCGCGACGACGCTCTCTCGGGGCCGCCGCCCTGGCGACCCGGGATCGGATGCTCGCCGATCTCGCTCCCCCCGTCCAGGTCGGTCCTCGCAAATCGCGCGCTTTTGCTTTTCCTGCTCTTTGCGCCAAACCGAGGACGCGTTCACCGCGCGGTCGCACCGAGCGGGTTTTGGCCGCTGCGAATAGATCCGGCGGACCCCTTGGTCTCGCCCCGCTCGCGCTCGTAGGCCCGTGCGGACGGGTAGACGATGACCATGGAACTTGTCACCGGAGCGACCGGCTACGTCGGCCGGCGCCTGATCGAGCGGCTGAGCCGAGCCGGTCGGCCCGTGCGTGCGCTGGCCCGCGATCCGACGCGCCTCGAGGAGCGGCCGGGCGTCGAGCCCGCACCGGGCGATCTGGTCTCGGGTAAGGGCCTCGAGGAGGCCCTCGAGGGCTGCTCGACGGCCTACTACCTCGTCCACTCCATGGAGGCCGGCTCCGACGACTTCGCGAGCCGCGACCGCCGGGCGGTCCGCAACTTCGCCCGCGCCGCCCGTGCCGCCGGTCTCGAGCGCGCGGTCTACCTCGGGGGGCTCGTTCCCGCCGGCGGACCCAGATCGGTCCATCTGCGCTCGCGCCTCGAGGTCGAGCGGATCTTGTTGGAAGAGCTGCCGCGCTCGACCGCGCTGCGGGCCTCGATCCTGATCGGCGCCGAATCGTCGTCGTTCAGGATCCTCGTTCGGCTCGTCGAGCGCCTGCGAATCCTCCCCTTTCCGGCCTGGCGAGTGCGCCGCACCCGACCGATCGCCGAGCGCGACGCCCTCGAGTACCTCGCCCTGACGCCCGAGCGACCCGAGGCCGAGGGGCGGTCGCTCGACATCGCGGGGCCGGATGCGCTGAGCTACGGGCAGATGATCGAGCAAATCGCCGACCTGCTCGGAGTCGGGCGCCTGCCGCTCCCGCTCGGGATCAACCAGACCCCGGCGGCGAGCGCTCTGGTCGCCGCCGTGACCAGTCAGCCGCGCGAGCTCGTGCGCCCGCTGATGCAGAGCCTCGAAGACGACCTCCTTCCCCGCGACGACGCGGCGGCGGCGATCTACGGCCTCCGCCCGCTCGGCTTCCGCCGAGCCGTCGAGCGGGCGCTGGCGGAGTGGGAGCGCACCGAGGAGCTCGCGGCGCGGTGAAGATCGAGCGCCAGGTCGACCTGGCCGTCGACCCCGACGGGGTTTACACGCTGCTGATGGACCCCGACCGCCTGGGCGAGTGGGTGACCATCCACGCGGGGTTCGAGAAGGCACCCGACCGGCTCGAGCAGGGCTCCGAGATGATCCAGAAGGTCAAGGTCGCCGGCCAGCGCTTCACCGTCAACTGGCAGGTGACCCACGACGAGCGACCCTCGAAGGTGGTCTGGGAGGGCAAGGGGCCCGCGTGGACGAAGGCCCGCGTCGTCTACGACATCGAGGACCGCGACGGCACCACTCACTTTTCCTACCTCAACGAGTACCAGCTCCCCGGAGGAGCAGCCGGCCGGATCGCCGGACGCGCGGTCTCAGCCGCCGCGGGCCGGGAGGTCGAGCGCTCGCTCGAACGGCTCAAGAACCTGCTCGAGGCCTGACGCCGTTGGCCTCCACCGGGGCCGACTTCGATCTCTAGACCTGAGCCAGCGTGGCGACGAGCTCGCGCACAGAGTCGGCCGACTTGCCGAGGTCCTCGCGCTCGTGGTCGTTCAGCTCGATCTCGACGATCTCCTCGATGCCCTCGGCGCCGAGCCGGATCGGTACCCCGACGAACAGCCCGTCGATGCCGTACTCGCCCTCACACAGGGCCGCGCACGGCAGGATGCGGCTCTGGTCGAGGACGATCGCGTCGACCATCTCCGCGACCGCCGCCGCGGGGGCGTAGTAGGCCGAGCCCTTCGCGAGCAGCTTGACGATCTCGGCGCCGCCGTCGCGCGTGCGCTGGACGATCTCCTCGAGCCGATTCGAGGAGATGCGCTGCTCGACCGGTACCCCCGCCACCGTGGTGTAGCTGACGCAGGGGACCATGGTATCCCCGTGCCCCCCGAGGACGAACCCGTTCACGTCCTTGGCCGAGACCCCGAGCTCCCACGCGAGGAAGGCGCGAAACCGCGCCGAGTCGAGGATTCCGGCCATGCCGAACACCCGTTGGCGCGGGAACTTCGTCGCATCGTAGGCAACGTGACACATCGCGTCGAGCGGATTGGTCACCACGATCAGGATCGCGTCAGGCGAGCGGTCGGCCGCCTCCCGGGCCACGCTGCCCACTATCTCCTTGTTCCTCTGAAGCAGGTCGTCGCGGCTCATCCCCGGTTGGCGAGCGAGGCCCGAGGTGATGATGAAGATGTCCGAACCCGACGTATCCCCGTAGTTATTGGTCCCGACGAGGTTCGGCTCATAACCGACCACCGGACCGGATTGGTTCATGTCGAGCGCCTTGCCCTGCGGCAGTCCCTCGACGATGTCCACGAGGACGACGTCCGCGTAGTCGCGCTCGGCGATCCTCTGCGCGCACGTCGCGCCGACGTTGCCGGCGCCGACTACAGTAACCTTGGTACGACGCATTGACTGACTTTACCTTTCGTCAGGAGAGGGTGACATGGCTGACTTCTTGACCGATACCCGGGCGCAGATCGAGCGACGGCTCGAAGAGCTCCGCCCGCTGCAAGAGGAGTACAACCGGCTCGAGCGGGCCAGAACCGCACTCGAGGGGCTCGACGGACAGCCGGTCGGGGGGGGCCGCGCCGCAGCCCGGGGCAGCGGCGGGACAAGCGGTCGCGCGGCCGGCGGTAGCAGAAGGCGGGCGGCACCGGCCAACGGGCGCCGGCGCCAGCGCCGGCGCGCCGGGGGGCGGTCCGGAGAGACCCTCGAGCTCGTGCGTCAGAACCCGGGCATCACCGTGGCCGAGATCGCCGACCGGCTCGGAATGAAGCAGCGCAACTACCTCTACCGGATCGTGGCCGACCTCCAGAGCCAGGGCGCGATCGACAAGGAGGGACGCGGCTTCGTCGCGCGCTGAGATCCGGCCGCGCCCCCCCGCGTCGCGCCTGCCTGCGCCGGTCACGGCGGTGCGGTGACGGGTGTGGCGGTCAGGCCGCCACCCGTTCTTGCATCTTGGCGATGACCGCGTCGGCGACGTCAGAGGTGCCGACCGCGCTGGGGTCGTCGCGGCTCGGCTTCATGTCGTAGGTCACCGACTCGCCCTCCTTGATGACCTCGGCTATGGCATCCTCCATGCGCGCGGCGGCGTCGCCCTCCTCGATGTGCTGTAGCAGCATCATTCCGGAGAGCATGAGCGCGATCGGGTTGACCTTGTTCTGACCCTTGTACTTTGGTGCCGAGCCGTGCACGGCCTCGAAGACGGCATAGTCGTCGCCGACGTTGGCTCCGGGAGCCACGCCGAGGCCGCCGATCAGCCCGGCTCCGAGATCGGAGACTATGTCCCCGTAGAGGTTCGGTAGGACGACGACGTCGTACTCCTCGGGCCGCGAGACGAGCTGGTTGCATAGGTTGTCGATGATGCGATCCTCGAACTCGATGTCGTCGTACTCCCCGGCGACCTCGCGAGCCACCTCGAGAAACAGGCCGTCGGAGTACTTCATGATGTTGGCTTTGTGGGCGGCGGTCACCTTCGAGCGGCCGTGGGCGCGGGCGTACTCGAAGGCGCCCTTCACGATGCGCCTGGTGCCGTACTCCGAGATCGCCTTGATTGTGACTCCGATGTCCTCGCGCAGCTCGGTGCCCTCGCTGTCCCTGATGAACCGGCGCAGGTCCTCGGTCCGCTCGTCGCCGCGCTCGTACTCGACTCCGGCGTACAGATCCTCGTGGTTCTCGCGGACGATGACCACGTCGGTCTCGGGAAAGCGGGTACGGACGCCCTCGTAGGCCTTGCAGGGACGCAGGCAGGCGTAGAGGTCGAGCTCCTTGCGCAGGGCGACGTTGATGGAGCGAAAGCCGGAGCCGACCGGCGTGGTGACCGGTCCCTTGATCGCCAGCCCACGCTCCCTGATCGAGTCGATCACGCGGTCGGGCAGCGGGCTGCCCTCCTCCTCGTAGACGTCGGCTCCCGCCTCCTGCCAATCCCACTCGAAGTCGACGCCGGTGGCCTCGAGCACGCGCCGTACCGCCTCCGAGATCTCGGGGCCGGTTCCATCGCCTCGGATGAAGGTCACCTGATACGCCACGTCGCTCCTCTCGATTTGCTGTCGCGTCGCCCCCGAGGGCGTGCACGGGGCATTATCCCCGCGCGCTCGTTCGCGTACGGCGGGAGCCGCAATCTGCTCGCGCGCGTCTGCGACGATGATCTCGATGCCGGGTGGTCGCTCGATCAAGCTCGCCAACGTCCTCGGCGTCCGCGTGGGAGTCGACCCGAGCTGGTTCCTCGTCCTCTTCCTGATCATCTGGATCCTCTCGGGCACGTTGGGCCGCGCGCTCCCGACCGCGGGCGATGTCCTCCCCTTCGCCCTCGCCGTGCTCACCGCCCTGCTTTTCTTTGCCTCGGTCGTGGTGCACGAGCTCGGCCACGCAGTGGTGGCGCGGCGCAACGGGATCTCGATCGCCGGAATCGACCTCTGGTTGTTTGGCGGGGTCGCGCGGATGCGCAGCGACGCCCGCTCGGCCGGCGTCGACTTTCGCATCGCCGCCGCCGGCCCGCTGGTGACCCTGCTGGTGGTCATCGCGACCGTCGGGGCCGGCGTCGCGCTTGCCGGCTCCGGCGGGTTCCGCGCCGCCCTCGAGCTCAGACCCGAGACGGTCGACGCGACTGGCGCCGGTGCCATCGTGCTCGGCTACCTGGCCCAGATCAACGCGCTGCTGCTCGTCTTCAACCTGCTGCCCGGGCTGCCGCTCGACGGCGGCCGCATCGCTCGGGCGGTCGCCTGGAAGCTGACCGGCGATCGGGCCCGGGCCACCCGCATCGCGGCCGGCCTTGGCCGCGTCCTCTCGTTCGCGCTCATCGGGCTGGGCATCTTCGTCGCCGTCGAGGTCGACCCCCTCGGCGGCGTGTGGCTTGTCCTGGTCGGCGTCTTCATCGCCCAGGCGGCCCGATCCGCCGTGACTCAGTCGCAGCTCACCGCCGGCATCGAGCGGCTCGAGGTCAAGGACGTGATGGACTCAGAGCCCGTGGCCGCGGCCGCCGAGACGTCTCTGGACCGTGCCCACGACGAGCTTTTCCTGCGCTACGGGTGGCCGTGGTTTCCCGTCGTCGACGGGACCGGGCACTACCTCGGCCTCCTGGCCCGCGAGGACGTCGAGGGCGTACCGGAGTCCGAGCGACCGGGCCGAAGCGCCGGGGATCTCGTGCGCCAGGGCTCGGGCGAGACGTTCCGGGTCCGCACCGACGACCCGCTCGAGGCGCTGCTCGGCTCGGAGGCGCTGCGTCGCCTCGGAGCGGTGATCGCGGTCGACTCGGAGGGCGTGCTCCGCGGCGTTCTCACGCTAGGTCACCTGCGGCGGGCGCTGCGGACGGCTCAGTAGGGAGGCCGGGAGGGACCGCGCTGTGCCCGGTACGGGACCGTGCGGCGCCCCCCGCGCCGAGCGCCGTAGGTCGTGCCCCGACCGACTCGGAGGAATTCATCCGGCGATCGGATCGGAGGTGGGAGCCGCCAGTTGGGCCCAGAACCGCACCCACTCGCGCTCGTGCCCGATGCCCGCCTCGAGGGCAAGCCACGGCCCGCGCGGCGGGGCGCCCGAGTCGCGCGCCAACCGCTCCTCATAGCTGCGCAGCTTCTCCTGGTGGGCATGGAGCCGAGTCCGGGCGATCGCCTGCGGGTCGGCGCCGAAGAACAGCCGCAGGAGCCCGGGGTCCCTGAGCTCGGGGAGCGGATCGTCGGCCGGCTGGGACCGCCACGCCGACAGCGCCTCGCGGCCGTGGTCGGTCAGGGAGAAGAGACGGCGCCGGCGGCCGCCCCGCTCGCGCCGCTCCGAGAGGTGACCGCTCGCGGTGAGCCTCGCGGGCTCCGCGTAGAGCTGTGAGTGGGGCACCGACCAGAAGTTGCCGACGGTCTCGGCGATCCGCTGCTTGAGCTCGTACGGAGTGGCCTCGCCGATCCAATCGACCAGCCCGAGGACGATGTAGGAGGTGGAGGTGAGCATAGGTACGAAGCATATGGTATGTTTCGGACTATGGCCCCTGAGCGACGACCCTACCCTTTGGCATTGCCAGGCGGCTCCGACCTGCTCGCCTCCGACGTCGAGCGTGCCGTGGTGCTGCTCCGCGACGGCGCGCCGAGGGGCGACTGACGCCCCAGGAGCTAGAAGAGCGGGTCGAGCGCGCCCTCGGCTCCCGCACCCGCGGCGAGCTCGCTTCGGTGATCGAGGATCTCCCGGACGAGGCCCCCGCGACTAAGCCCGCGCACGCCGTCCGCGGAGATCGAGGCGACGCGCGGCGCCAGCTCGCGATCTACGCCGCCGTCAACCTGCTTCTGATCGTGGTCTGGGCGATCTCGGGAGCCGGTTACTTCTGGCCGCTGTGGCCGCTGCTCGGCTGGGGCCTCGGTCTCGCCAAGCGCCACGTCCACCACGGCGCTCGGCACCGCGGTCCGCGCCGAGCAAGCGAGTGGAGCACTTCGTGACCCGCTCGCTCTACGCCTTCATCGGGCTCGCCGTCGCTTTCAGCCTCGGGCACCACGTCGACCACGTCCTGCGCGGAGCGACCGGCTGGCCGCTGGCCGGCGGCGTCAATCCGTTCACCTACAGCCTGCTCGTCTATCCGGTGATCGGCGCCGGGCTCGTCCTCTCCAAGCGCGGACGAGCGGGGCCGCGCTTCTGGCTGCTCCTCTCTTCCGCCGGCGGCTTCTTCGTCCTCGCAGTGCACATCGGGCCGGCGGCCGACGACACCCTCGCGGGGATCGCCGCGGCCTACAGCTCGCCCGCTGCGGCGGTGGCCGCGCTCGTGTGGCTCGGTCTCTTCGTCGCTGCGCTGGTGGGCCTCTCGCTCTACGAGGTCAGGCTGTGGCGCGGCCGGGGCGATCGCCCGATCGCCGAGTAGCCCCGTCAAGGCGACTGCGGGCGTTGTGCCTCCCGCTCGGGGCGCGGGTGAGTCAGCGTCTGACCACGGGTTGCCGCTATCACCGTCCCGTAGAATCGTCTTGCGGGTTCGACCCTCCTCCCCTCCGTCCCCGTACTCCTCAAGAGCCAACGAGATGCCCCACCACGACGTCCTCGTAATCGGCGCCGGCCTCGCCGGCATGCGCGCCGCGCTCGCCGCCGCCGAGGGCGGCGCCACGGTCGGCATCGTCTCGAAGCTCCACCCCGTGCGCTCGCACTCGAACGCCGCGCAGGGCGGTATCAACGCCGCGCTGAACCCCGAGGACTCGTGGGAGTCACACGCCTTCGACACCGTCAAGGGCTCCGACTACCTCGGCGACCAGAACGCGATCGAGATCATGTGCCGGGAGGCTCCCGAGGAGATCCTTCATCTCGAGCATCTCGGCACGACCTTCCACCGCAACGATGGGGGCATGCTGGGTACGCGCGCGTTCGGCGGCGCCTCCGCCGCGCGGACCTACTACGTAGCCGACATCACCGGTCAGGCCATCCTCCACGTGCTCTACGAGCAGCTCATGAAGCACCAGGAGGTCCGTCGCTACGAGGAGTTCTTCGTCACCGCGCTGGTCCAGGACGACTCCGGCAACGTCGCGGGCGCGGTCACGCGCAACCTGCGCGACGGCGCGATGGAGCTCTTCCACGCCAAGCAGGTGATTCTCGCCACCGGCGGGAACGGGCAGGTCTACGACCCTACGACCAACGCGCTCGTGTGCACGGGCGACGGGATCGCGCTCGCCTACCGCATCGGCGCGCCGCTGATGGACATGGAGATGGTCCAGTACCACCCGACGACGCTCGCGGGCAACGGGCTGCTCATCACCGAGGGCGCGCGCGGCGAGGGAGCCCACCTCTACAACGCCGAGGGCGAGCGCTTCATGGAGAAGTACGCGCCGAACAAGATGGAGCTTGCGTCCCGCGACGTCGTCTCGCGCGCCGAGCAGATCGAGATCGATGAGGGCCGCGGCTTCGAGGACGGCACCGTCCACCTCGACATCACCAAGGTGCCGCGCAAGCGCATCCACGAGGCGCTGCGGGAGATCGTCATGATCGCGCGCGACTTCGCCGGTGTCGACATCACCCGCGAGCCGGTCCCGGTCAAGCCGGGCAACCACTACGTGATGGGCGGGATCAAGACCGACACGGACGGGCACACTCCGGTGAGCGGCCTCTACGCCGCGGGCGAGACCGCCTGCGTGTCCGTGCACGGAGGCAACCGGCTCGGCGCCAACTCGCTCCTCGACACGCTCGTCTTCGGCCGCCGCGCCGGCGCCCGCGCGGCTCGCGAGGCCAAGGCGATGGTCATGCCGAGCGCCTCCAGGGCCCAGCTCGAGCACGAGAAATCAGCGATCGAGGCGATCGTGGGGCGCGAGCGCACCGGCAGGCGGGTCTCCGAGCTCCACGCCGAGCTCGGAGAGATCATGGACAAGAACGTCGCCGTGTTCCGCGACGAGGACGGTCTCGGGGAGGCCCTCGAGGTGGTCAAGCGCCTCCAGGAGGAGGCCAAGACCGTGGCCACCGACGACAAGGGCACGATCTTCAACCAGGACGTGCTGGGTGCGCTCGAGCTTGGGTTCATGCTCGACAACGCCGAGGCGATCGTCATGGGGGCGCTCGAGCGCAAGGAGAGCCGGGGCGCCCAGTACCGCACCGACTTTCCCGAGCGCAACGACGACGACTGGCTGCGCCACATCACCGTCACCCACAACGGCTCCGACGGCGAGGTCCCCGAGCTCGCCTACTCCGACGTCACGCTGACGCAGTGGCAGCCCGAGGCGCGGACCTACTAGGTTTATCTCGATGAGCTTCGACCTCAAGGTCCGTCGCTACGACCCCGAGTCGGGCGAGTCCGCCTACTGGCAGGACATCCAGGTCGAGCTCGGGCCGGAGCGCTCCGTCCTCGACGCCATCCTCAAGTTCAAGGCCGACACCGACAACTCGCTCGGCATACGGTGCTCGTGCCAGGCCGCGATCTGCGGCTCGTGCGGCGTGCGCATCAACGGCCAGTCGCGGCTCGCCTGCAATACCCAGCTCGGCGTGGCCAGCGAAGAGGGCCGCTCCAAGGACGGAACGATCGTCGTCGAGCCGATGGGGAACATGCCCGTGCTCAAGGACCTGATCGTCGACATGGACGCGGTCCACTGGAAGAAGATCCAGCGGGTCGTGCCGTGGCTCCTGCCGGAGGGGGAGCCTCCCGAGCGCGAGTACGTCGTCCCCGCGGAGTCGATGATCGACATCACCCAGTCGATGGCGTGCATCCAATGCGGCGCGTGCGTGTCGGCCTGCCTGTCGATGGAGGTCGACCCCGAGTTCGTCGGTCCGGCCGCGCTCGCGAAGGCCTACCGCTTCGTGGGCGATCCGCGCGACTCCCAGACCGAGGAGCGCCTGCGCGACCTCGCCGAAGATCCGCACGGCATCTACGACTGCACCCACTGCTTCGCCTGCATCGAGGTGTGCCCCAAGGACGTCGCGCCGATGAGCCAGATCATGCGCCTGCGCCGCCGCGCCAGCGGCGACTACGGGATCAAGGACTCCAACAACGGCTACGGGCACGAGAAGGCGTTCGTCGACATCGTGCGCAAGTACGGCACGCTCCACGAGTCCCAGCTCCTGCCCCGCTCCTACGCCGACGGCTCGCTGGTCAAGAGCCAGGTCAGACCGGACTCCCTCAAGCAACTCGCCGAGGGACTCCCCACGGTCATCAACGGCCTGCGCTCCGGGAAGGTCTCGCCGGTCAAGGCGATCTGGCACAAGAAGCTGCCCGACCAGGACCAGGTGCGACGGATCTACCACGAGGTCGAGTCCCGCGGCGAGCGGATCGAGCTCAACCTGTACATCGTCGGGGACGAGGCCGAGGGCGACGAATGGGGCCCCGACGCGGGCGCCGAAGCCCCGGCGATGGGCGACGCGGCCGAGGTGGCGACCGGCCCCGAGGCCGGCACCGAGCAGGGAGCGGCGGTCCAGTGAAGGTCGCGTACTGGCCGGGCTGCGTATCGCGCGGATTCACCCCCGAGCTGCACGGCTCGATGGCCGCCGTCGCGCCCAGGCTCGACCTCGAGCTGATCGAGCTCGACCGCGCGAACTGCTGCGGCGCCGGGGTGATCGCCGAGCACAACCAGGAGCTCGTCGACACGCTGAACGCGCGCACCTTCGCCATGGCCCAACAGACCGGCGTTCAGATGATGAACATCTGCTCGACCTGCCAGGGCGCGCAGTCGGAGTGCCAGCAGCGCCTCGACGCCGACCCCGACTACCGGGCGATGATCAACTCGCACCTCGAGCCGGAGGGGTTGACCTACGAGCGCGGCGGGCGCGAGTGGACGAACAAGAACCTGCTCTGGCTCCTCGTCGAGGACATCGGGCTCGATGCCCTGCAGGAGAAGGTCGTCCGCCCGCTCGAGGGGTTGCGCGTGGCGCCGTTCTACGGCTGCTACATCGTCCGCCCGACCGGCCGGCTCGGCTACGACGAGTTCCCCGAGCGGGACTTCTACCTCGATCAGGTGATCGAGGCGCTCGGCGCGACGACCGTCGACTATGCGGGGTCACACAAGTGCTGCGGCTTCCCGGTGATCACCATGGCGCGCGCGACATCGCTGCGCCAGGCCGGCCGCCACCTGGCGGACGCGATCGACGCCGGCGGGGACTGCCTGGTCACTCCCTGCCCGCTCTGCCACCTGAACCTGGACCTCCAGCAGCCCGAGGCGGAGAAGTACGTGGAGCGTGGGCTGGGGATTCCCGTGCTGCACCTGCCGCAGCTGCTGGGGCTTGCGCTTGGCCTCGAGCCCGGGGAGCTCGGCATGGACAAGCACGTCGTCAGGACGCGCGAGGTGCAGCGCAAGGTGGCGGAGCTCGTAGCGGCGTAGGTGGCGCTCGCGTCGCAGTGGCGGGCGTTCTTCGAGCGAGGCGGGCCCTAGCGCCGCCGCGCTAGGGCTCTGAGGGCTCGGGCGGTCGTTCCAGGCGCCCGCCACCGTTTCCAGGGTCGGCGCCATCGCCGGGTGGGCCTGACGCCACCGGATCCGCCCCCCGGCTCGGGTCAGGCCCGTCCGAAGTGCTCCCCGAGGTCCTCCCTGGAGCGCCGGCGAGTGAGGGCTCGGGCCCGCCGCCGAGCAATCGCGCCAGAAGCTGGCCGAACCCGTCAAAGGTCGAGAAGACGGCGGGCACGATGACCAGGGTCAGCAAGGTGGCGGTGAGCAGGCCGCCGATCACGACCGCCCCGAGCGATCGGGAGATGATGCCGCCCTCGCCCGAGAGGCCGGCCGCCAGCGGCAGGAGCGCGACGATGGTGGCCAGTGCGGTCATGAGGACCGGTCGCACACGCAGGCGGGCCGCGCTCACGAGCGCCTCGCTGCGGTCCACGCCCAGGCGACGCTGACGAAGCGCGGTGTCGACGAGCAGGATCGAGTTGGCGACGACGATCCCGATCAGGAGGAGCTGGCCGATCATGGCGGGCAGACCGAGCGCCGCGTCGGTGACGATCAGGGCGAGCAGGCTACCGATGCTCGAGAACAGCACGGGAGCGAGGATCGTGATCGGCTGGCTCGTCGAGCCGAAGAAGACGACAAGCACGACGAAGACGAGCGCGATCGCGGCGAGGATCGCGGTGCCGAGGTCGGTGAACATCTGGTTGATGAACTCCTGATCGCCCCCGAGGTCAACGCGGGCGTTCGCGAGGCCGAAGTCGTCGACCTCGGACTGAATGTCGCGGTTGATGGCGTTCACGTCCTCTCCGAGGATGCGCGCGGAGACGCGGACGGCCGGCTCGGAGTCGACGCGCGAGAGGGTGCCTGCAGCCTTCTGGCGCACGACCTCTCCTACGTCGCCGACCGTGTCGCGCCGGCCCGACCGTGTGGTGGCACCGGAGGCGGCGGCTGCGGCCGCTCCGGGGGCGCCCGGGGCAGCGCCGGAAGCGGCCGCGCCGGCCTCGGATGCGCCAGGCGCGGCCGGGCTCCTTGCGCCTGCTCCGCCAGAGGCGGCGCCAGGGGCAGTAGCGCCACCCGCGCCCGTGGGGGCCCCGCCTCCTCCGCCCGCAGGTGGGGCGCCGGCGCCTGATCCTCCGCCGGCGGCAACGGGGGTGAGGCCCGCGCCGGCTTCCGCGCTCGCGCCGGGTGCTCCGCTCACGGCCGGAGTGCCTGCGGCGCGCTGCCTGACGCCCACGAGAACTACCGCCTCCGCGCCAGACCTGGTGGCCGCACCGCCACGCGAAGCAGACCCGCCCGACGGGGCGTCCGGGGCCTCCGAGTCGTCGATGGGCGAGGCACAGCCAGGATCCTCGGGGAAGTTGACCTTCCCGTCCGAGTCGTTGTCGAGGCGATCGGAGCAGTTCGGTGCGTCGGGGGCCTCCGAGTCGTCGGTGACCGAGCCGCAGCCCTGATCCTCGGCGAAGTCGGTCGTCCCGTCCGAGTCGTTGTCGAGGCGATCGGAGCAGTGGGGAGAGTCCCTGCCCGAGGGAGGTGCTCCCCCTCTGGGGTCACTGCCCCCGGGGGCCGGGGCGCGGCGGGGACGGGCGCCGCGGGGAGGGGCGGCGCCGGGCGGTAGGCCAGCCCCCGGAGGTGCCCCGGCCCCGGGAGGCGCGCGGCCGGGAGGTAAACCACCCCCCGGGGGCGCGCCGCCGCCGGGAGGTGCACCGCCGGGAAATATGCCACCCGCGGGCGGTCCGCCTGCGCCGGGAGGGGCTCCGCCGCCCGGTGGTATCGCACCTGCGCCCGCCGCCTCGCTCGCCCGAGGCGCCAGCGGAACGTCTTCGAGCGCGTCGGCGTCCTCGAGCAGGCCCGAGGGCGCTCGCACGAGCACCGGGACGTCGTCGTCTCCGATCGTGCCCGCGTCCGCCGGCGCCACGAGGGCGGCGAGGGCCTGGGTGGCCCGCTGTTGATCCTCGGTGCCACGCTCGTCCCTGTCGATCTCCAGCACGAACTGGGTCTGCTCGTCGGCCGCCTCGTTGTCGACCTGAGCGAGGTCCCCGCGCCTCTCGAGCAGCCTGGTCACCCGGGCCGCTGCCCGTTCGGCGTCCTCCTGGTCGTCGCCCACGACCGTCGCCTCGAACTGACCCGCGGGCGGCCCCTGCTCGAGCCGGTCGGCGGTGAAGCCCTCGGGATACTCCCGCTCACCGAAGCGCCGCAGCTCGGCCGTCACCCGGTTGACGTCGACCCCCTCCTGGAAGTTGGCGAAGAAGGCGCCGTTCTCGGTGTCCTCGACCTCGTCGGTCTGGACGCCCGCGCCGCCGAAGGTGACCTGGGCGTTCTCGATCCCGTCGATCCCGTTCAGCCGGTCCTCGAGGGGTCGCAACAGGCGCTCGGCGCGCTCGGGGCCGACTCCGGCGGGCAGGTCCACCGTCCCGAAGGCCTGCTGAGTTCCGCTGTCGGGCAGGAACTGGACCGGGATGCCGCCCCCCGCGACCACGGAGATGGTGCCGATCAGAGCCGCGAAGGCGGCGGCGATGACCACCACGCGACCGAACGGGCGGATGCCGAAGTGGGTGATCGGCGTGACGATCCGCGCGAGCGGGCCGGCCTCCTCCTTCGGCCGGCCCCTCGGTCGCATGAAGGTCGCGCCGAGCACCGGTATGACCGTCACCGCGACGAGCAGCGAGGCGAGCAGGGCGACGACGACGATGATCGAGAACGAGAAGAAGATCTCCGAGATCAGCCCACCGACGACCCCGAGCGGCAGAAAGACCGCGGCGGTGGCGAGCGTCGAGGAGACGATCGCGTTTGCGACCTCCGCGGTCCCCTCGAGGGCCGCCTGCGTTCGCGGTTCGCCGCGCTCGAGGTGCTTGTAGATGTTCTCGAGCACGACGATGGCGTCATCGATCACCCGGCCGATGGCGATGGTCAGCCCCGCGAGCGTGATGACGTTGAGCGTCAGGCCGAGCGCCCAGGCGGCGAGCAGGCCGAAGACGATCGAGGTCGGGATCGATACGGCCGCCACCAGCGTCGGGCGCAGGGAGCGAAGGAAGACGAAGATCATCACTGTCGCGAAGAGAGCGCCGAGCACTCCCTCGAGCAGAAGACCGTTGACCGACGCCTTCACGTCGCTAGCGGTCTCGAAGACCGTCGTGACCTCAACGTCGCCGAGACCGCGCTCCACGCGGGCGAGCACTGCCTGCGAGTCGTCGACGACCTGGACCTGGTTGGCGTCGTCCTCGGTGAAGACAGACAGCGCTATCGCCGGCTTGCCGTTGACGCGCGCGAAGCCCGTGCCCTCGGCGGGCTGGCGCCGGACGGTGGCGACGTCCTTGACCTCGCGGCGGTCGGAGATCGGCAGCTGCTCGAGCTCCTTGCGGTCGTCTACGGTGCCCGGATCGACCAGGAGGGGGGTCCGCGCCCCGTCCCGCTCGACGAGCCCCACCGGCGCCTCGCGCAGCGCGCTCTGGATCTTCGTCGCGAGGCTCGCGGGCGTCTCGCCGCGGCGCACCGCCTTCTCCTCGAGCTCGACGGCGAACTCCTCCTCCCCACCGCCCTCGAGCTCGACGCGTCCGACACCGTCGATCCCCTCGAGCTCATCTTGGACGTCCTCGGCCCGCTCGGTGAGGTCGACCAGATCACCGTCGGTGCTGATCGCGGCGTTGAGCACGGCCTGCTCGTCGAACCCGCCACCGATGTCGAGCTCCCCAGCGCCCTGGGGCAGCGGCACGGACGCGAGCTCGCGAGCGAGATCCTCTTCGAACTGCTTGGTGTCGGTCCCGTAGGCGAGCTCGGTGACGAGGGTCACGCGACCCTCGCTCGACAGAGTCCGGGTGGCCTCGACGTCCTCGAGGTTGCTGGCCGCGGACTCGAGCGGCTGAGCCACCTGCTCGTCGACGCCCTCGGCGTCGAGGCCCGACACCTCGAGGTTGGTGATGACGAAGGGAAAGTCGACCTCGGGAAAGAACTGCTGGCGTAGCTGCGTCGCCCCGTAGGCGCCCGCGCCGAGAATCAGGAGGCTGGCGAGGATCACCACGGACCGGCGCTGCAGGCACCAGGAGACGATTGCGGTCATGGGTCGCTCGCTCGCGGTTGCGTCACGGTTGGCTCAGCTCGGAGAGCTGCGGGCCAGTCGGAGTACGGCCACCGACGGTAGAGCGGCGCGATGCTCGGCTTGGGACTATAGTTGCGGCAACGGCCGTCACTATGACACAAGCTGCCAAAAAGCCATCCAGTGCGTCGGAGGCGGTCGTCGAGAGCGTGCGCGAGCGCCGGCGGGCGCGCACCCGGGACGACATCGAGGCGACCGCCCTGGGCCTGTTCCTCGAGCGCGGCTACGGCGCGACGACCATCGAGGACATCGCCGAGGCGGCGCTGATCTCCCCGCGCACGTTCTTCCGCTACTTCGCCTCGAAGGAGGATCTGCTCCTGGCCCGCGGCCGCGACAAGATGGCCCTCGCCGCCCGCAGCCTGGGCGAGCGCCCACCGCATGAGCCGGTGATGGACTCACTGCGGGGAATGCTCGGAGTCTTCGCCGCCCTTCACAGCACCGACCGCGACCGCGAGCTCGCCTGGATGCGCCTGGTCACGACGACTCCGCGGCTGGCCGCCGGGTTCCTCGAGATGGTGCATGGCATGGAGCTCGTTCTGCGCGACTTCATGGCCCTGCGCCTCGGCGTCGAGGCGGGCCACCGGCGTCCGCGACTCGTGTCGGCGGCTGTCGGTACCGCCTTTCGGGTGGCGGCGGAGATGTGGCACGACAGCGACGGAGCCGAGGAGATGACCGTCCTCGTGCGTGAGAACGTGGAGACGCTCGTGGCACCTCTGCTCGAGACTTGGACCGGGCCGGCGCGGACGAGCTGCTGAGGTATCCGAAGACGCGGTTCTCAAGGCCTCGACCCGCCTGCGACGGTCACGTAGCTCGCGGCACGCCGTCGCCTCGCTCATCCCCGGCTGTCGCATCCCCCACCACCGAGCGCGGGCCCTCGGCCTGGATGGCGAGCAGCCCCTGCTCGTGCTCGTGGTCGACCTGGAGCGTCGTGTGCTCGACCCCGAACTGCACGGCGAGCAGTTGCTCGAGCTCGCGCCGCCGAGCGTGACAGTCGTCCCCGGGCGCAACCAGCACGTGCGCGGAGAGGGCCGGGAAACCGGAGGTGACCTCCCAGACGTGGAGGTCGTGCACCTCGGCCACCGCCGGCAGCGAGGCCATGGCGCGGCCGATCCGGTCGGCCTCGAGGCCGCGCGGCGCCGCCTCGAGCAGGACCCGGCCGGAGTCGCGCAAGAGGCCGTAGGCCGCCCACGCCATGATCGCCGCGACCGCCAGGGCGGCGATCCCGTCGGCCCGGGCGAAGCCGGTGAGCAGTACGACAGCCCCGGCCACCGCGGTTGCGATGAAGGCGAGCAGATCGGTGAGGATGTGGCGGTAGGCGCCCTCGACGTTCAGGCTCTGGCGGTTGGCACCGGCCAGCGTCCAGGTCGCCGCGAGGTTGACTGCGACACCGACCAGCGCGACGACGAGCACCGCCGTGCCCTCGACGGCGGGCGGGTCGATGAGCCGCCGCACGCCCTCGTACACGATGAAGACGGCCAGGGCGAGCAGCGTGGCCCCGTTGAGCTGAGCAGAGAGGATCTCGGCGCGCCTGAGGCCGAACGTGTAGCCGCCGGTCGCCGGTCGGGCGGCGAGCCGGATGGCCACGAGGGCAAAGCCGATCGCCCCCGCGTCGGTGAGCATGTGACCGGCGTCGGCGAGCAGGGCGAGCGAGGAGGCAGCGATGCCGACGACGACCTCGACGGCCATGAACCCCACGATGAGCCCCAGGGCGAACCCGAGGCGGCGGCGATCGGCGTCGGGCGCCGGCGCGTGGAAGTGGCCGTGGTGGTGGTCGTGGGCCATCGACTTGACTCGAGTCTACGTCGAGACCACCCGGCCAGCGGCTAGTCTGGAACGCACATGGGCTCGGCCGCGGCCACGGGTGGCGCAACCGCGGGTCCATCGATGCTCTTCGAGCTCAAGCGCGTGCGGGCCTCGCGCGGAGGCGTCGAGGTCCTCCACGACGTCTCGCTTGCGCTGCCCGAGGGCGCAACGTGTGTGGCGGGCCGCTCCGGCTCGGGCAAGTCGACCCTCCTGCGGCTGCTCAACCGGCTCGCCGAGCCCGACTCGGGGCGAGTCGCCTACCGAGGGCGCGGGCTCGACTCGCTCGACGTCCTCGCCCTGCGCCGCGAGGTCGCGCTCGTGCCCCAGCTCCCCGCGCTCCTTCCCGGCGCCGTGGCTGACAACGTCCGCTTCGGACCCGGCCTCGTCGGGCGCGACGTCGATGTGGGTGCCCTGCTCGACCTTGCCGGGCTTCCCGCCGCCTTCGCCGATCGCGACGCCGATCGCCTCTCCACCGGGGAGCAGCAGCGGGTGATGCTGGCGAGGGCGCTCGCGCTCGAGCCGCGCGTGCTCCTCCTCGACGAGCCGACCTCGGCGCTCGACGAGCGGACCCGCGACCACGTCGAGGAGACCCTGAAGGAGCTGCGCCTCCGCCTAAGGCTCTCGCTCGTGCTCGTGACCCACGACTTCGCCCAGGCGGAGCGGCTCGCAGAGCGAGTGGTGCGCCTCGAGGACGGGCGGGCGACAAGCCCCGGCCTCGATCCGGAGCCGACGAGTGCCTCGAGGCCCTCCACGGTCCGATGACCCGGGCCCCCGACATCGGGTTCGCCCAGGTGGGCGCGGCGCTCGGGCTCGTCGCGGTGGCGGTCCTCGTCTCGCTGTGGCAGCGGATGCGGCTCGAGAACGACATCGCCGTGGCCGTGGCGCGCTCGTTCGTGCAGCTCACGGCCGTCGGCTTCGTCATCCAGCTCGTCTTCGAGCAGGACGAGCTGGGGCTGGTGGTCGCGCTCATCGCCGGCATGGCCGTGTTCGGCGCCTTCACCGCGCGCCGGCGGGCGGCCTCGGTGCCGGGCGCCTTCTGGCCACTGCTCGTGGCGCTGACGCTCGCAGGCACGGCGACGCTGGTGCTGCTCGTGGCGCTGGGGGTGTTCAGCACCGCGCCGCGCTATCTCGTCCCGCTGGGAGGTATGGTCGTCGGCAACTCCATGACGGCGGCGGCCGTCGCGCTCAGCCGGCTCGGGGACGAGGTGACCGGCTCGTGGCGGGAGATCGAGGCCACGCTCGCCCTCGGGGCCACGGCCGGCCAGGCGATCCGGCCGATCGTGCGCCGCAGCCTGCGCTCGGGGGTGATCCCCCTGATCGACTCGACCAAGACCACCGGCGTGATCTTCTTCCCGGGGACCATGGTCGGACTGCTCCTGGCCGGCGCGGCGCCCCTAGAGGCCGTCCGGCTGCAGCTCATCATCCTCTACATGCTCCTCGGCAGCGTGGCGATCTCCTCGGTCACCGCCGTGATCCTCGCCCAGCGCAACTTCTTCACCCCCGCCCATCAGCTGCGCGACGTGGCGACCCCCACCGCCGCCTGACCGCCATCGGTCACGAACCGACTTCGCCGGGCACGGGTCAGCTGCGCCAGAGGCGCCAGGCCGAGGCGAGCAGGAACGCGCCGAACACGCGCACGAGCACGTCGGTCGGCAGCGCCAGGGCCAGCAGCGCGCCCGCGACCGCGCCGATCGCCCCGAGAGCCCCCATGGCCACGAGCTCCGAGCGTGCGACGTGGCCCTCGCGGTCGGCGGTGACCGCACCGACCAGGGACGTCGGGACGATCGCCGCCAGGGAGGTTCCCTGGGCAACGGCCTGGGGGACGCCCACGCCGAGCGTCAGCGCCGGCACGAACACGAGTCCCCCGCCGACGCCGAGAACACCGCCGACGGCGCCGGCCAAGAAGCCGGCGAGGACGAGCAGGACGTCGACGACCATCGTCAACCCGGGAAGACGAGCTGCTTGAGACCGGCCACGAGCAGGACGAGCGCGACCACGCGTCGCAGCTTGTCCTCGGGAAGGCGCGCCACCGCCCGCGCGCCCACGTAGGCGCCGAAGATCGCGCCGACCACGAGCGGGAGGGCGAGCCGGAAGTCGACCTGTCCCCCGGCGAGCGCGTAGATCGGGACGCCCGCGAGCCCGATCGGGACGATCACGGCGAGCGAAGTCCCGATCGCACGATGCTCGCCGACCTTGGCCCAGAGGACCTGTAGCGGAACCATCACGAAGCCGCCGCCGACCCCGAGCAGAGAGCCGAGGAGGCCACCGAGGAAGCCGATCGCGCCGAAGCGGGCGCGCGAGCCGCCCGGACCCCCAGCCGGCGCCCCGGCCTCGGCGCTCAGGAGCGCTCTCCGCCGGCGGCCCGGTTCTCGTGTGCAGCCATGCGCAGCACCTCGGCGAGGTGGAGCGCCCGCCGTCCGGTTCCGTCGCCGATCTGCGAGCGGCACGAGTAGCCGTCGGCGAGGATCAGGGTCCTCGGGTCGGCGGAGCGCATGGCGGGCAGGATGGCACGCTCGCCGATCCCGATCGACATCTCATGCTTCTCGCGCTCGTACCCGAAGCTCCCGGCCATCCCGCAGCAGGACTCCTCCACGCGGTCGGAGCTCGAGGCCGAGGCCGTCGAGGACGTCGGGCGGCGGTGAGACACGCCGGCGCCGACCGTCGCCGTCGGTCGGCGTGAAGGGCGGCCTGCCCGCCGCGGTGGTGATGGCGCGTCCCTCTTGCTCGCTCGAGGCCACTCTACGCGAGCGAGCCGCCGGTTTCGTGCCCGAGCGCCCGGGGTAACCGGCGCCGCGACCGCGGACACGAGCGAAGGCGTGAGCACATGGCCAAGGATCACGGGTCGAGCGTGAAGGACGACGAGCAGTACGAGGCACTACGCCGCGAGGGTGCCAGCAAGGAGAAGGCGGCGCGAATCGCCAACACGAGCCGCTCGCAGAGCGGCCAGAAGGGCGGCAAGTCGCCAAGTTACGAGGAGTGGTCAAAGCAAGACCTGCAGCAGCGCGCCAAGGAGATCGGCATCGAGGGCCGCTCGAAGATGGACAAGGGCGAGCTGGTCGACGCGCTGCGAAACCACTGAGGCGGCGGCGCTGACGCGCCCGGAGGTCGCGGGAGTCGCACGCTTACGTGGTACGGAGCAGCGCCTTTTCCCGCGAAGCGCGGTGTCTCGCGCAAGCCTCGAGAGACCCGTCAGCGACCGGCTCGACCCACGACGATTTCGGGTGACAAGGACGTCCTTGTCCCCCCAGTCGTCGGTCACGGTCAGCCTGACGAAGTAGCGGCCCGGTGAGGAGTAGGTATGGGAGACGGTGCGGCCATTGGCGAGTGATCCGTCGCCGAAGCGCCAGGACCAACTCACGATCGACCCGTCGGAATCCTTCGATCGCCGGCCGTCGAACCGGACTGAGAGTGGGGCGCGGCCGCTCCTCGGGGAGACCGCAGCCTCGGCGGCGGGCGGAACGTTTCCGCCGTTCAGCAGCCGTGTCGTGATGTCGGTCTGATAGTCGACATAGTGCCCGTAATTCCCACGCATCCACACCACAGACATGTTGTTGTCGAAGGAGAGCAGCCCGCGTGGCGAGACCGGACGGACGTTCTCTGCACGCGACCCTGAGGTCACCGCCTGCCGCCGCCAGGTCGGACCGCCGTCTGGCGTCCGCCAGGTCTCGACCTCGTGCACCCCTCTAACCTCCCGAGAGAGGTAGACGACCGATGGATTCTCGTGGTCGAGCGTAATACCGCCCGAGTAGTGAGGCTCACGACTATCTGAGATCATGCCGCCGGCCGGAGCTATCTCGTAGCGCCTCCATCGAAGGCCAGTCCAGCGGGCGTAGTAGTACCGGTGATCCGAAGTCGAGGGAAAGACTGCGAAGACAATTATCGGCCGGCCCCGAGAATCGAGGGCTATATCGTGGACCCACGACCTGTAGCTCGTGTCGTAGATCTTGTCGGTCTCGCTCGGAGCAAGCGGAAGGCCAGCCATCGACTTGATCCTTGTTCCGTTCGCCCGGTAGAGAGCACCCTTCCTGTAATAAGCGTGGTAGATGTTGGTGTTCAGGTTGCGGGGATGGCCCTGGGTGAAGGCGAAGTGGATCCTGTCGCTCTTGTTCGACGAGAACTTGATGTATGGGCGGTGGTCCGGATAGTTGACTAGCGTTTGCGCGGGGGCCCAAGTACTCCCGCTGTCAGTGGAGGTAGAGAAGGTGGGCTGCCAGTTTCCGCCCCGCCAGAAGAGCCACAGTCGGTTGCTCTCCCCCAGCTGGACGGGGTTCGGGTAGGTGTACCCCTTGGGACCCGATGTGTTGGTTGGCACGGTCCGTTCCCGACCCCAGGAAGTGATGTCCTCGGGCCGACTCGAGACGCGATAGCGCATCGTCTTGCGACCGGCGCGGGAGTAGAAGGCCATGAGCCTTCCGTCCGGCCGAACATGCAGGGACGGATTGTTGTGGTCGTCAATCCCCAGCCTCCACGCGAGGACGGCGGTGGTGCGCAAGCGTGTGCTGTGGTCGTAGCTTGCCACCTTGATGTCGCCCTCCCGGTCGATCCACCCGATGTAGGTGCGGTTGTAGGCGCCCCTGTGATGCACCGCTCTGGGGTCACCGAACCACGACTAGCCCCACCGCCAAGAGAGCGGGTAGGGGCGGCCTCAGCCGCGCGGGCGAGGAACACTGCAAACGGCGGCGAGCGCAAGCGCCATCGAGGCGGGTGTACGCCAATCTGTCCAAGGCACGCGCGAGCCGATCGAGCGAACCTATCCGCGCGCGTTCCGTTGCAAGTGATTCGGGAGCCGGCGCGGGCGATCGCCCGGGGTGGCCGCATCGACGGCCAACTCGAGGTGGAGGGTCGCCGAGGTCTACAAGCCCCGCGGGACGCGGCCGTCTCAGGCCGCTCGCGCCGGGCGGTCTCCCACCAGCCCGCGCTCCACCAGCAGCTCCGCCACCTGCACGGCGTTCGTCGCCGCGCCCTTGCGCAGGTTGTCGCCGACCACCCACAGGTTGAGGCAGCGCTCCTGCGACGGATCCCGCCGGATTCGACCGACGAGCACGTCGTCGCGCCCGGCTACCGAGGTGGCGAGCGGGTAGAGCCCCTGCCACGGGTCGTCGATCACCACCACCCCCGGGGCGTCGCTCAGTACGTCGCGGCACGCCTCCGGCGAGAGCTCCTCCCGCGTCTGTACGTTGATCGATTCCGAGTGTCCGTTGTAGACGGGCACGCGCGCGCAGGTCGCCGAGATGGCGAGCTCCTCGCGGCCAAGGATCTTGCGCGTCTCGCCCATCATCTTGCGCTCCTCGGTCGTGTAGTCGTCGCCGGCCTTGAAGGTCTCGACCTGGGGAAGCACGTTGAAGGCGATCTGGTGCGGGTAGACGTGCGCACCCGGGGACTCCTCCCCGAGCGCATGCGCGCGGGTCTGGGCGGTGAGCTCGTCGACCGCGGCCTTGCCGGTCCCCGAGACCGACTGGTAGGTGGAGATCACGAGCCGCTCGATCCCGGCCGCGTCGAAGATCGGCTTCAGCGCGACGACCATCTGCATCGTCGAGCAGTTGGGGTTGGCCACGATCCCGCGCGATCCGCTCTCGAGAGCCTCCGGGTTGACCTCAGCGACCACGAGCGGCACGTCGTCGTGCATGCGCCAGAACGACGAGTTGTCGACCACGGTCGCGCCCGCTTCGACGAAGCGCGGCGCCCACGCTTCGCTCGTCGACCCGCCGGCCGAGAACAGCGCGAGGTCGAACCCTTCGAGGGCGTCCTCGCGGAGCTCTTGCACGACGAGCGCATCGCCGTCGCCGTAGGGAGCCTCCTGGCCCGCCGAGCGCGCCGAGGCGAAGGCCACCGCCTCATCGGCGGCGAACGCGCGCTCGGCCATGACGTCGAGGAGCGTGCGCCCGACCACCCCGGTCGCGCCGACGACCGCGACCCTCACAGGCTCGAAACGGTCGGTCGATGGACTCCGCGCGGGTCCTCTGGCCGCACGGCGTCGGCGCCGAGGCCAAAGGCGGTGTGGAGCTCCAGCACCGCTTGCGGCACGTCGTCCTCGCGCACGACGACCGAGATCTTGATCGGCGAGGTCGAGATCATCTCGATGTTGATCTCCGCGTCCCCGAGCACCGAGAACGTCTTGGCGGCGACCCCGGGATAGGAGCGCATGCCGGCCCCCACGAGCGAGACCTTGCCCATCCGAGCGTCGGCGGCCACGTCGGCGATCCCGAGCTCGGCGCGCAGGGGGGCGAGCGCCTCGCGCGCGGCCGTCAGGTCGTCGCGGGGGACGGTGAACGACATGTCGGCCTCTTGGCCCTCGCTCTCGGGCTCGTTCTGAATGATCATGTCGACGTTGACGTTGGCCTCGGCGAGGGCGGTCATCACGCGACCCGCGACCCCCGGCTCGTCGGGCAGTCCGGTGAGCGTCACGCGCGCCTCGTCGGTCGAGTGGGTGACGGCGGTGACGAGCGGTCGCTCCATGGTCTCCTCCTCGGTCAGGACCCACGTGCCCGGCCGGTCCTCGAAGCTCGAGCGACAGTGGATGCGCACGCCGTGGTTGCGGGCGTACTCGACCGAGCGTAGCTGGAGCACGCGCGCACCCGAGGCCGACATCTCGAGCATCTCCTCGAACGAGGTCTGGGTGAGCTTGCGCGCGTCCGGGACGATCCGCGGGTCGGCGCTGAACACCCCGGCCACGTCGGTGTAGATCTCGCAGTCGCCGCCCAGCGCCGCCGCGAGCGCGACCGCGGTGGTGTCCGAGCCGCCACGCCCGAGCGTGGTCACGTCGGCGGCGGTCGAAACGCCCTGAAAGCCGGCGACGAGGACGATCTTGCCGTCGCTCAAAGCCGCGTCGATACGCCCCGCGCGCACGTCGAGGATGCGCGCCTTGGTGTGCGAGGTGTCGGTGACGATCCCGGCCTGGGAGCCCGTGAGCGAGATCGCCTCGTGGCCCAGGTCGTTGATCACCATCGCCGTGAGGGCGCAGGAGATCCGTTCCCCGGTCGAGAGCAGCATGTCCATCTCGCGTGGGTCGGGACGGTCCGAGACCTCGTAGGCCATGGCCACGAGGTCGTCGGTCGTCTTCCCGCGCGCCGACAGGACCGCGACCACGCGGCTGCCCGCCTCCTTGGCCGCGACGATACGCTCGGCGGCGCCACGAACGCATTCCGCGTCGGCTACCGAGGTGCCGCCGAACTTCATGACCACGGTGTGTGCGGCGGTCGCCGGAGCGGGGACGACGCTTCGATCCGTCATCTGCCGCAGAATACCCTCCCCTAGTGAGCGCTCCTAGTCGCCATCGGCCGCGGTTTCGACCCGCTCTGACCGGCGCTCGCGCGCGGTTCGAGGCGCTCGAGCCCCAGGATCGGCGCCTGCTCGTCCTCAGCGCCGGCCTGTTCGTCGCGCTGGTGCTCGCCCTCGTCGCCGTCCCCCTCCTGCGCACCTCCGACGCGACGCCCGAAGAGCTCAGGCGCGACTCCTTCCTCACCCGGCTCGTCCCGGCGCCCGAGCAGGCTCGTGCCGACCAGCCGGTCGCGCCCGAGGTCAGGAAGGCGGCCCAGGAGCTCTCGATCCCGGAGCGGGTCGACCAGTTGCTCCTGCTCGGCTTCAGGGACGCCGGCGAGGCCGAGCGAAGGCTCGCTCGCGGCGAGCTCGGAGGGCTGACGGTGGCCGAGGAGAACTACACCGGCGCTAAGGATCTGCGCAAGCTCGTGAGCGACATCCGCAACCGGGCGCGGGAGGAGAAGCGCCTGCCGCCGCTGTTCATGGTCTCCCAGGAGGGAGGCGAGCTCTCGGCGCTGGCCGACCTGCCCCCGGACTATGCCCCCGCCGACACCGCCTCGGTCGAGGAGGCGGCCGAGGCGGCGCTCGACTCCGCGCGTGCCCTGAGCCGCATCGGGCTCGACGGCGTGCTGGGACCCGTGCTCGACGTCGGCGCCACGGATGGAGGACCGCTCGGGTTGCGCGTGTTCTCCGACGACGTGCGCGAGATCGCCCGTTACTCCCGCGCGACCGTGACCCCCTATGTGACCTCCGGCCTCCTGTCGGCGCCGCTGCACTTTCCGGGAGGCCTCGGTCAGGCCGCGACCTCGACCGACGAGGGGCCCGGGCAGGTTCCCCTGACCCTCGACGCCCTCCGCCGGCGCGACCTGCTCCCCTTCCGGGTGGCGATCGACGCGGGGGCGCAGGCGATCGTGGTCGGCCACGGTCTCTACGGCACCGACGACTTCGTGGTCCCGGCCTCGGCCTCGCGCTTCATCCTCACCGACCTCCTGCGCGGCGAGCTCGGCTTCAAGGGTCTTGCGATCACCGACGACCTGGCCGCGGGCGCGATCACCATCCCCGGTACCTCGGCCGAGGCGGGGGTGGCGTCGATCGTCGCCGGGGCCGACATGGTCCGACTCTCGGGCCCGCCGCAGGAGCAGGATCGGATGCGAGCGGCGCTGCTCGCCGCCGCCCGCACGGGGCGCATCTCTCGCGAGCGCCTCGATGATGCCGTCCTACGCGTGCTCGAGGCCAAGCGTGCGGCAGGCCTGATCGGTGCGAAGCGGCGGTCCGGCGACCGCCGGGGGCGACTGGCCGAAGAGCCCCGGCCGCCCGCACGGCCAGCCCCGCCGCGAGCCACCGCACGCCCCCGAGCCGCCCGGCGCGTTCCGGGCATCGACAGGCGCGAGGGCCGCCCGAACGGACCCGGCGGGGGGCCCGGCCCGGCGCCACGCGAGCCGGCGATCCCCGGGGTTCGTCGTCGCGAAGGTCGCCCCCCGGGGCTCGGGGGGTTCAGGCCTCGGCCGCGGCCGCGGCCGCGCAAGCCGAGTTTCCAGGCCCCCGGCTCGACCTTCCAGACCGCACCCGGCGGCGTACCAGGGTCGAGCTACACGCCTCCGGGCGGAACCTCTCCGGGCGGAACCACCTACTACGTTCCCTCCGGCTAGCTGAGCTCGCTCCCCCGCCGGGCGGCCGGTCCGACTACAGCTGCCGCCGCCCCCGCAACGCCTTGCCGAGCGTGACCTCGTCGGCGTACTCGAGGTCGGCCCCCACGGGCAGGCCGCTCGCCAGGCGCGTGACCGCGACGTCCGGCGCCCGCTCGCGCAGGGCGTCGGCGACGTACAGCGCGGTCGCCTCGCCGGTCGTGGTCGAGTTGGTGGCGACCACGACCTCGCGGACTCCGTTCTCCGACGCGCGCTCGACGAGCTCGGCGATGCGCAGGTCCTCGGGATCGATCCCGTCGATCGGCGACAGAGCGCCGCCGAGGACGTGATAGCGACCGGGGAACTCGTGCGTGCGCTCGAGCGGGATCACGTCGCCTGGCTGCTCGACGACGCAGATGAGCGCGGGATCGCGGCGCTCGTCCTCGCAGATCCGACAGCGGGGACCGACGGAGAGGTTGAAGCAGGTCTCGCAGCGACCGACGGTCTCCTTCACCTCGCGGATGGCCGCGGCGAGGTCGAGCGCCTCGTCCTCAGGGGCGCTGAGCAGGTGGAAGGCGAGCCGCTGTGCGGTGCGCTGGCCGATGCCCGGGAGACGCGCGAGCTCGGTCACGAGGCGGTTGACCGGGGGGGCAAGCACGGGCCGAGCTTAGTTGGAGTGGCGGTTGCTCCTGCGGGTTCGGTCACCACCGCCTCTGCCGACCATCCGCCGAGCGCCCGGCCGCCGCCCGCCGCCGCCGCGGCCGCTTGCCTTCTCAGGGCGAGCGCGTGTAGGAGCTCTCGTCGGAGTAAAGGTAGCCCGGGTTGGTGCTGTAGTGGCCGACTCCGAAGATCCAGTTGAAGGAACCCGAGTGGAAGTTGCCCACGGGATAGTCCGATGCGAAACCGGTGTTGAGGAGCTTGCCGTCGACGTAGAAGTCGATCCGATCGCCTTGGCGGACCTCCGCCCGAATCTCGAACCAGCGGCCGCGAGGGACCTCGACCGGCGTGCCGGGGTGGTAGCCCTTCTCGGGATGCATCTCCCAGTCCTGCCAATGCTTGACGATCGCGACCGGAGCGTCGACGCGCGATGCCGAGACGCCGTAATCCGAGGCGCGGCCGAGCTCGATCCACCAGGTGGGGTCTGAGGTCTCCGCGCCACCGGGAGTGGTCTCCCAGTACTGATCCTTGAACTGGAAGATGTTTACCCATTTGTTGTCCCCGGCGTCGTCCGTGACGGAGTAGTTATCGGGCACGTAGTAGGAGGCTTGGTAGGTGCCGCTGACGTTCGACGTGCTCCAGTTCGTTCGATCTCCGCCCCCCTCGTGGAAGTCGCCGTAGACCTTCGAGTGGATCCGACCCGCGGCGATGTCGTCGGCCGTCAACTGAAAGCGAGCCGCCCTGCCCCGGAAGGCCGGGATTCCCTCGTTCGAGGGATCGACCACCGCCAAACCGGTGTAGCCGGGATCGCCATCGCCCCACCAAGTCCACTCCGAGAAGTCTCCGACTTCGTGGCTCGCTCGCCAGGTGGCAGGAGCGCCCGGCACCGAGTACCCCCGCAGCTCACTCCATGCTGGTGAGTAGTCGCGCCCGTCATGGGCGATTGCGCGCCAGGTGTAGGACTGGCCGGGGTTGAGCTTGCAGGAGCCGTCGGCGTTGCGGGGCACCTGCCACTTGGCTTCGCCGTTGACCGAATCAGCCCAGGCGCCCACGACGAGGTTGCCCGCGCCGTCGAGCACGTGGAAGGCGAGCCGGCCCTCGCCGCCCTCGGCATCGGAGAAGGAGGCCGACAGCGTCGGATCGCAGTCTCCGGAGGCGGCGGCGGCCGGGGAGCGGAGCGCCGGGATCTGGGGCGGGGTGTTGTAGGTGATGTGAAGCTGAGGATCAGCGCTCGACTCAAGCGAGGCGTAGTCGCGCCTGGCCAGGCCGTCGGACTCGTTGGTGGCGCGGACCTGCAGGCCATGGTTGGCGACCACTCCGTCAGCCCAACCGTCGATCGTCGCCTTGGAGATCGGGATTCGGATCCACGCGGCGGCGTCACAGCCCGCCGCCCCGGCGCCCTTGGTGGTCGAACCCTCGACCGTCGGGGTGGCCGAAGGCTGGTTTGCCCAGATCGTCGAGGAGCCGAAGCCCTGGGTCAGACGGCGAGCCTCAACTCGGCGATCGCAGGCGCCGGACTTCGTGTCATACAGCCACAACCCGGCGCTGAGGACGTTCTTGTCCCGCACGTCGTCGACAACGGCCTGGGGGAAGCGGACGAGGGTCCGATGGCTCCTGCCCGCAGAGGTGTAGCGCCCTGAGCGCAGCGGCGTGCTCGACCACTGCGAGGTCAGAAGGCCCTCGCGAAGAGAGGTGTCGCCACCGGCGGGGATCCACTTCGTCGCCTGCGCGCCGGCGAGCGCGCTCGGGGCGAGGACGAGGCACAGCAAGAGCGTCAGCAGCGGGGCCAGGAGGACGGTGCGCCGCAGTCCGACCATTCCAGTCGTGGGAAACGAGAAACTCACGAGGTGGACGGAGAGGATCGGTGGCCCAGAGACGCGGCGCGCGAGTGGCCCCGCTGTCGCTACATACCCAAGCCGCCCAGGCCTCCGAGATCCCCCAGCCCGCCCGTCGCCTGGCCGAGCCGCGAAGAGGCGAGCTCCTGGGCGGACCGCAGCGCCTCGTTGGTGGCGGCGAGGACCATGTCCTGGAGCAGCTCGACGTCCTCGGGATCGACGGCGTCGGGGGCGATCGTCACCGCCTGAAGCTCCAGGTCGCCGCTGACCCGCACGGTCACCATGCCGCCGCCCGCGCTCGCCTCGACCACCTCCGACTTGAGCTCCTCCTGGGCCTTCGCCATCTCCGCCTGCATCTGTTGGGCCTGCTGGAGGATCTGGTTCATGTTGGGCTGCTTGGGCGGCTTGGGCACCGTGCTCACTCCTCTGGCTTCGGAGGGTCGTCTTCGAAGATCTCCCGGGCGCCGAACTCCTGCTTGAGCCGCTCGAGGAGCTCCTCCTCGGTCAGCATCGGAGCCGAGGCGGTGAGAGCGCCCGCCTGGCCGCCGTCGCTCAGCTCGAAGGAGAGCATAGGCGCCCCTCCGGTCAGCCGGCGCAGGGCGGTCTGCACCAGCGGGCGGTTGGCCTCGATCTTGCGCCTGGTGAAGTCGGCCCCCGGCGGGAGGGCGACCGTGAGGCGGTCGCCCTCGAGCTCGGCGGGGCGGGCCTCGCCGAGGAGCGCGCCGACCATGGCGTTCTCGGCGCGCACGGCGTCGACCACAGACGGCCAGAGCGTGCGCAGCGCGGTGAGGTCGAGGGCTGAGGTCGAGGGCTGTGGCGGATCTGACGCTGCGCTCGAGTCGGGCTCGGCGGGGGAGGGCGGCGGAGCGGGAGACGGGGCGGTGGTGGCATCTCCGAACGGAGCAGAGACGACGGCGGCGGCGCTCTCCGCGGGAGAGGGAGCGGGGGCGCCGACCGCCCCCGAGGCACCGCCGTTCGAGGAGCTCGAAGCCGGCCGTGGCTGCGCCGGTGCCGGCTCGGCCGCGGTCAGGCCATCGCCGGAGCCGCTCGGCGGCGCCACCGTTGCGCCGTCGCCTCCTCCGCCGAGCGCCTTCAGCCTCTCCTCGAGCCGCTCCACCCGAAAGGCGAGCGCGCCGAGCGAGAGGTCGGCGTCGGGCCTGGTCGCCTTCATGAGCGCCAGCTCGAGCTGGATGCGGGGCTCCGAGCCGTCCTTGATCGCGGCGAGGGCGGCGGCGAGCAGGTCGATCCCCCGGAGGAGCTCGCCCTCGGGGATGCGCTCGGCCTGCGCGGCGATGCGGCCGGAGTGCTCGGCCGTGACCGAGAACGTATCCGGGACCTCGCCGAGCGTCTGGGTCACGAAGAGGTGGCGCAGGTGCGCCGCGAGGTCGCGGATGAACTGAGGCAGCTCGCGCCCGGAGGCGGCGAGTCGCTCGACGCACAGGAGGGCAGCCCTCGAGTCGTGATCGGCGAGCGCGTCGGCGGCCTCGAAGACGAGCTCAGCGTCGGCCACTCCGAGCACCTCGAGCACGTCTCGGAGCTCGATCCGCGCGCCGCCGTAGGTGACGAGCTGCTCGAGCGTCCCGAGCGCGTCGCGGAAGGAGCCCGTGGCCGCGCGGGCGATCATCCCCACCGCCGCGTCGGGAACCTCGATGCCCTCCTCGCCGGCTACCCGCCGCAGCACGCCGGCGAGCTGCTCGAGCGAGGGGCGGCCGAAGTCGAAGCGGTGGCAGCGGTCGACGATCGTCGCCGGCACCTTGTGGGCCTCGGTGGTGGCGAGCACGAAGACCACGTGGGGCGGCGGCTCCTCGAGCGTCTTCAGGAACGCGTTCCACGCCGAGGTCGAGAGCATGTGCGCCTCGTCGAGGATGTAGACCCGCCGCCCGCCCGCCATCGGCTGGAGGGCGACGTTCTCGCGCAGCTCGCGGATGTCGTCGACCGAGTTGTTCGAGGCGGCGTCCATCTCGACGACGTCGAGCGAGGTACCGGCGGCGATCGCCCGGCTGGCCGGGTCGTCGGGCGAGAAGTCCGCGCGCGGTCCGCCCTCGGCGTTCAGCGCGCAGGCGAGCAGCTTGGCCATGCTCGTCTTCCCGGTCCCGCGCGAGCCGACGAACAGGTACGCGTGGTGAACCTTGCCGAGCTCGATCGCGTTGCGCAGCGTTCGCACGATGTGCTTCTGGCCGACCACCTCGTCGAAGGTGCGCGGGCGATGGCGGCGGTAGAGCGAGAGCACGACCACGGATGCTAGCCCGCGTGGCGGGCGAGACCGGGCGTCGCGACGCGGCCTTTCCTGCTCTATGCGGGCGCGCGGCGACGACCGCCGCGCGCGTGCCTCGTGCCGGCTGGGGCGGCCCAGGACGCCGATCTGCCTCCGCGAGCGGCGGTAGCGTCCCGGCGCATGAGCGCGACCGCGAGGGGGCCGTCCACCGCGGCGCGAGGTCGGAGTCTGGGGCGCTGGCGAGGGTCTCTCGATGTGCTGGTCGCGGCGGCCCTCGCACTTGCCGTGCACGTGGCGTTCGGCGGCCACGCCTTCCTCAACTACGACAGCGCCTACGCGCTTGTCTGGGGCGCCGACCTGGCTGACGGCTCCCTGCCCAGGTACGACGTGCCGGTCGCCCCCACGCCCCATCCCCTGGCGGTCGCCGTTGGCGTGGCGCTCGCTCCGCTGGGCCAGGCTGCGGAGAGCGTGTTCCTCGCGCTCCTCCTGCTCGGTCTCGGAGCCCTGGCCGTTGGCCTGTTTCGCCTCGGCCAGGAGCTCTACGCATGGCCCGTAGGGCTGCTCGCCGCGGTCATCCTGCTTACCCGTCAGCCGATCTTGAACTACGGCATCCGCGGCTACGTCGACCTGCCGGCGCTGGCGCTCGTCGTCTGGGCGGCGGTGCTCGAGGCGCGACGGAGACGGGCGGGGGCGCCCGTTCTCTTGTTGCTCGCCCTGGCCGGCCTCCTGCGTCCCGAGGCGTGGCTATACGCGGGCGCCTACTGGCTGTGGATCACGCCGCCCCTCTCGTGGCCGGCACGGGCACGGCTCGGCGCCCTCGCCCTCGCGGCGCCTGCGCTGTGGGCGCTCGGCGACCTGCTCGTCACCGGCAACCCGCTGTGGTCGCTCGAGGGAACGAGCGCGCTGGCGGCCGAGCTCGAGCGGCCGACCGGCCTGCTCGCCCTGCCCGGCGTCGTTCCGTATCGGCTCGGCGAGATCCTGCGGCTGCCCGAGCTCGTCGCCGCCGTGCTCGGCTTCGCCGCGGCGCTCGTGTGGCTTCGCCGCCGGACCGTCCTGCCCGCGGCCCTCGCCCTGCTCAACGGCGTCGCGTTCGCTGCGTTTGCGGTGGCCGGACTGCCGCTGCTCGGGCGCTACCTGTTCCTGGCCGCCGCCATGCTGGCCCTGTTCGCCGCAGTCGCGGCGCTCGGGTTCACCGCGCGTTCGAGCACGGCCGCGCAGTCGGGGCGGCGGGCGTGGACAGCCGCGGGGATCGTCGTGCTGGCGGGCCTGCTCGTCTTCCTGCCGGCCCAGGTCGGCCGACTGGACGACCTGCGCGCGGACATCGCGGCGCGCGATCGCGTCCAGGACGACCTGCACGCGCTGGTCGAGCGGCCGGCCGTCGCGCGCGTGCTCGCTCGCTGCCGGCCGCTGTTCGTACCGAACCACCGCAACGTGCCGAGCCTCGCGCTCTGGACCGGCCTGCGCCCGAACGAGATCGTCTCGGCCCAGCTCGAGCGCCCGACTCCGAGCGGACTATTCCTGGCTCCGGCGAGCAGGCGCGTGGAGGAGCTCTCGATCCTCGACCCCAACGATCCCCGCCGGCTCGACGCGGCGGCGCCGGGCGCCTACCGGCCGGTCGCCGGCAACCGCTCGTGGCTCCTCTCGGGATCGAAGCGCTGCCGCGCCGTCGGGTGAGTCGCCTGGAAGTCCTTGACCGTTTCGGCCGGCGATGAGGCAGACTCCCTCGCCCGGATGAACTACCGCGACCTGCTCACCAACAGCTTCCGCATCACGTGGCGCAACCGCTACTTGTGGTTCTTCGGTCTCTTCGCGGGGACGACGTTCAACTTCCCCGGGTTCAACGCCAACTTCGGCGGCGATTCCGGTCCCGATCGAGCCGGTCTCGACGACCTCCTGCCCCGCCCGGAGGTGCTGATCGCGATCGGTGCCGGAGTGGTTCTCCTCGGGCTGCTCTTCGCCGCGCTGTCAGTGATCTCCCAGGGCGCCCTCGCCGAGAGCGTGGCGGCCATCGACCGCGGTGAGCAGCGAAGCTTTGGCACGGCGTGGCGAGCCGGGACCTCGCGCTTCTGGCGCGTGCTCGGCCAGTTCGTGCTGCTCGCGCTGATCGGGATCGGCCTGCTGCTGCTCGTAGCCGTCCCGCTCGGGGGCCTCGTCGCGGCCACGTTCGCCGCGACCGAGGCGCCGGGCGCGCGCATACCCGTCGTCGTGGTCGCGGTGCTGGTCGCGATCGTCGCCCTCATCGGCCTCTTCATACCGCTCTCGATCGTCGTCCAGCTCTCGCTGCGCGAGGTCGTCGTCGGCGGAGAGCGCCCGACCGCCGCGATCCGCGGGGGATACCGGCTCTTTCGACGTCACCTGGGAACGAGCCTCCTGCTCTGGTTGATCCAAATCGGGATCGCCATCGGTGCGGCCATCGCCATCCTGCTGGTCGCGCTCGTCGCGGGGGTCGTGCTCGCCCTGCCCGCGATCCTTCTGGCCGTAGCGGAGTTGATCGGCGCGGCGATCGTCCTCGGCGTCGCGGCCGCGCTCGTCCTGCTCGGCCCGCTGCTCGCGGCGTTCGGCGCTCTCGGCGCCTTCGGTCACAGCTTCTGGACGCTCGCCTGGCTGCGGCTGCGAGCAAAGCCGGACGCGGCCGCAGCGCCGCCGGCCCCACCCGCTTGAGAACCCTCTCCGTGGGCCGATAAGCGGACCGTGCACCCGCCGTCGAGATCGGCCTCCGAGCGTTCCCGCTGCCCCCGGGCTCCGGCCAGGCTTCCCCGCGGCGCATGGTCGGAATCGCTTAAGGCTGCTTCCTCCCGGATCTGACCTGGTTCACGAGCGACCATCGCGCGGGACCTGGCCATCGACACCCGCGGGCGGCGTACTGGCCTCAGAAACCGGATCCCTCGGGCGGGGATTCGGCCTCGCTAGAGCGGATTGCGAGTACAGGACACCGCTAATTTCCCGCCTAGCACGGTCCGCCGGAAAGAGTAGCGCCAAGCCAGAGGAAAGGGCTCAGGGCGCCGGACGCGGCGCCGATAAGAAGCCATGGCCAAGACCGGGGCGCTCGAAGACCTCGACCGCGACGAAGTGAGCACGGGCAGGAGCGAGAAGCTGCTCGCCGCCGTGCTCGCGGGGTTCGTGCTGACCGGTGACCTGTGGGTCTACTTCGAGCTCGACGACCTCGGGAGGTCCGGTACCTACCCCTACGCGAACGCCGGTGCTCTACTCGTGCTCGGCTCCCGGCTCGTCTGGGTCGGCGGCTTCCTCGCCTTTGGCTACTTCCTGATGAGCCGTCTGCGGGCGCGCCACTCCTGGTTTCAGACCGCGGCCCTCGCGGTCGCCGGGGCGGGCGCCGTGCAGGCACTCGTCATGGCGACCGACTACGCCGACGAGTACCTCGACCTCGACGCTAGGGCGTAGACTCCGGATTCGGTCCGTGCCCGCCTCGAACCACACGCACGCGCTGCATGCGGTCGACCTCGACCTGCACCCCAACGAGGCCTCGGATCTCCTTCCGGTCGAAAGCGACGAGCTGCTGCGGGCCCGCGGCTGGGACTCGGCGTTCTGGACCGTCCTCGACGAGGGCTGCGTCGAGGACTCCCTCGCGGTGATCGGCCACAGCCGCGGACCCTCCGCCGAGGACGACGCGTGGGAGGTCGTCCGGCCGCGCTTCCACGTGACCGACAACGCGGGCCGGACCGAGGACGCGGAGGCATGCGCGCGCCTCGACGGGTGGATCTACCTCGTCGGCTCTCAATACGGAAGCAAGGACGGTCCGCTCCAGAGCAAGCGGGCGTTCCTGGCCCGCTTCCGCGAGAGTGATCTCGCCCGCGACCTCGAGGGCTCGCGACCCCAGATGCACGTGGCGAGGAACAAGCTTCGCCTCCACCGGGCCGTCAACGACGCCCTGCGCGCCTTTGGACCGTCCCTGCTCGCCCCGGGGCCCACGGTACGCGACCGCTTCATCGACCAGACCCGCCGCGACGGCCCGCGCGGGCCCGCGCGGAGGATCAACGACGGCGACGTCCCGATCAACGTCGAGGGAGCGACCTTCGACAGCCACGGGTCGCTGCTGCTCGGCCTCCGCTACCCCGTCACCGCGGCCGGTCAGCCGATCCTGGCCGAGCTGGCGGGGGTCGAGGCGATGATCGAGGATGAGCGGGCGGCGCCGGTCGTCCGGCGCTTCTGGGTCGTCGAGAACGCGGGGACTCCCGCGGCGCCGGCCGGAATCCGGGCGCTCCATCGCCGCGGGGACGAGCTCCACGCGATCACCGGGAGCCTCGACGCCCAGGGGAAGGGAAGCGCTCTGCTCGAAGACCATCCCGAGGGCGGCCAGGCCGCGTGCGCGCACCACCGCTTCGCCCTGCCGAGCAACAGGGACGGAGGTTCGGTCGAGGCCGAGCTCGTGCAGGCCTTCGATCTCCACAACGTCGAAGGGCTCGCCACCGACCCGCACGGGTACTTCTACTACGTCACTGACGAGGACGACCGGGTATGCGTGCGCTACATGCGGGGCGAGGCGCCCGTGCCCAGCGCAGGGCCCGGATGAGCCGTAGGTCTTCCGTTGTGGCCAGCCGTCTCTGAACAGGAGCGCTTTGCGACATGCGTCCCGTGTCGCCTCGATCCTGCGTGGTGCCGCAGGAAGCCTCGTGCAGCGGCCTCGAGCGCTCGAGTAGCCGCCCAGCCTCCAAGACTAGAATCGTCGCACCGGGCGCGTAGCTCAGTGGGAGAGCGCTCGCTTCACACGCGAGAGGTCGCTGGTTCGAAACCAGCCGCGCCCAAATTCTGGAACCGGTCAGCGCGGAGTCCGAACCGGGCGATCGACTAGACGCCGACCTCACGCGCCCGCATGTGGAGCGCATGGGTGCGCGTCCGATCGCCGACCTACGGTTGCGCCCATGGCAGCGCACCCGCCCACCGACCTCGCGGCCGCCAGCGACCGGATGCTCGAGCGTGAACGCGGCCGCCTCATCACCAGCATCCACGACCTACAAGAGCGAGCGACTGTCCATCGCGAGATAGTGGCGAGCGTGGAAGAACAGCTCGCGCGAGAGGAACGCCTACTCCGTGAGATCGAGGAGCTCTCGGACCGTCGGCCACAACTCCGGCTAGAACGGCTCGATCGGCAGCTGCGAGGACGGCGGCTGCAAGAAGTCGCCGTTGAGGTCCTTCGGCGACGCGTTGGGACGGACCGCGCGGTCCACTACCGAGATTGGTTCTCGCTGTTGCGCGCCGAGGGCTTCGAGGTCGCGGGCCGCAACCCGCTCAACAGCTTCTTGACGGGAGTCAGCCGTGCCGACAGCGTGGAACGCGTCGGCACGCGCACCGGCCTCTACCGACTCGTTACCTGAGGCGAAGCGCCGCCCTCATCAGACGTCCGTCCGGACGGTCTGGTTGGTTACGAGCCTTACGTGGCTGTGCACCACACCGCAACATTTCGGACGAGGCCGGGCAGCGCGCAAAGGGGCTCGAGGAAGGAGCAGGAATGTACGAGGTCGACTTTCTCCCTGTAGGCGACGGAGAAGACTCCGGAGACGCGATCGCTCTGCGCTTCTCGCATCCGGACACGGGCCGGTGGGTCCGCGTCATCATCGACGCGGGGTTTGCCGACGATGGCGAGGCGCTCGTCGAGCACGTCCGGAGCTACTACGGCACCAACGAGATCGACGTCGCGATACTCACGCACCCCGATGGCGACCACATCGGAGGCATGGGCGAGGTGATCCGCGGATTGCAGGTGAGGGAGCTTTGGCTCCACGACCTCACCCAGCACGGGGGCGCGACGCTGCCGGCCGCGGCCGCGGTCAACGATCTCATTGCGCTTGCTCGCGCGCGGGGAACCGCGGTGCGGGAGCCGTGGGCTGGGACGCAGGCCTTCGGCGGAGCGCTTACCGTACTCGGACCGACAGAGACCTACTACGAGGAGCTCATGGTCGAGCAGGTCAGCGGCGTGGGAAGGTCCACGCCGGCTGGCAAGGCCATCGTCGAGGCGGCGCGCGGGCTGTTCGATCGGATCGGCGCTGCACTCGGAGTTGAAACCCCCTTTAGCGAAAAGGAAGTCTCGCCGCGGAACAACAGCTCAACGGTCAGCCTGCTGCGTGTCGACGACCAGTCCCTTCTCTTCACGGCTGACGCTGGAGTGCCGGCACTCGAGAGGGCTTGGGACGAGGCCGAAGCCGTTGGCCTTGCCGCGCCGCCCGACTTCGTTCAGGTTCCTCACCACGGAAGTCGGCGCAACGCCTCATCTGCGTGGCTCGACCGACTTCTCGGTCCGACAGGGCAGGAGGAGACCCGTTCGGCGTTCGTCTCCGTTGTCCGAATCTCGCCCAAGCATCCTTCCGGCAGGGTGGTCAACGCGTACAAGCGTCGAGGGTGCACCGTGGTCGCCACGGCAGGCCAATCGATCAGCCGCCCACATGGGACGCCTGCCCGGGCAAACTGGGGTCCGGCCACGCCGCTTGGCCCAATGGTCGAGGAAGCGGACGACTAAAGCCCTATTCTATGTTCGACGCCTACAGTCGGCGTGCTCGCCTCGCACCCGCCGCCGTCGCGGCGGTTCCGGCGATCGTCTTACTCGTGGGAGGCCTCGTCTCGCCGCGCGAGCTCATCTCGGTAGCGGCGATCAGTCTGGGCGTTCTAGGCGTGGTCATCTGCGGGGTAGTCCGCGGATTAGGCCAACGCTTGCAACCGGGACTCTGGGAAAGCTGGGGCGGCGCGCCTGCACAGCAGCGCCTCCGGTGGAGAAACGCAGCTGACCCGTCGGCTGTTGAGCGCCGCCATCGGCTGTTCGAGGCCGTGACGGATGAGAAACTACCCAGCCGGGACGAGGAGCTGGCCGATCCCGCGGCAAGTGATCGTCGCTACGACGAGGCGGTCGCAACGTTGCGCGAACTGACCCGGAAGCGAGATGAGCACCCGCTGGTCGCCGACGAGAATGCTGAGTACGGGTTCCGGAGGAATTGTCTCGGACTCCGCCCAATCGCCATGGGCGTAGCCGCAGGGGTAGTTGTAGTGAGCCTCCCGCTACTCGCCACCGGCGCTGGGCGCGGGGCTGCGGACGTCGGACGGTTCTGGGTGGCAGCAGCCGTGGGCGGCCTCTGGCTCGTCGGTTGGTGGAAATTGGCGACTCCGAGTTGGGTTAGGTCAGCGGCCGAGCGTTACGCGGACCGGCTCATGGCCGCGCTGGAGGTGCTCATTCACCAGCGCCGGTCCGGATGACCCCGCACGGCCGGCGCCCGCGTTCGGTATCTGGCCCTGACCATGCTTGAGCGTTTAGGACGGTGCCCGCGGCTTCCGTGACTGCGGCCCGGCCGCTGTAGGGCTCGCGGCCGGCCGGCCCCCCCTCGGAATGGGGGGGATCGGCCGATGCTCCAGGCCGGAGCGGCTGCGTGAGCCGCGCCATCCGGCGCGCGGCTCGGGCTCATGGGGTCAAATGAGCCCGAGCGCGCTGCCATACCCCGCACGCCTTGCGGAGCGGGCAAAGGCGTACTACCTTGCATGAGAGATGGAGGCTCGGCGTATGGCAGATGAGCAGTCCAGGCGCGAACTGCATCGGCAGTTCGAGACTATGAGAGAGCGTGATCCGGCTGCCGAGCACGTTCTCCGGCTTGCCGTGGAGACTCTGGAGCTCGAAGGGGAGTGCCGCCGGGCCGAGCCATATGCCCAAGTGCGCCTAGTTATGACCGACTCAGGGCTCGAGTGGTGTTGCACCCACACGCCTGAGCACTGTGCGCCTGCCGCTACCGACCTAAAACCATGAGTCGGCTGCCGGCGCCAGCAGCTGCGCTAGCGGTCGCGCTCATCGGCGTCGGGCTCGCATGGCTTGCGTTCAAGACGCATTGGCTGATTCCGGTCGCGATCGTCGGCCTGCTCGCGATAACAACAGTGGCGGTCTCCGCTGCCGGTAGGGCGCGGATACCACATGACCCCGTGCGCGGCGTGCGATTGATGGCTTGGCGTGCTGTGAGCCTGCTGCTGATGGCGGGCAGCGCCGCGGCAGTTCTGATCGCGATCGGCGTTTGGCTCGAGCCTGCGAAGGACGCCAGCACGGAGACCAAGAAACTGCTGGCTGCGTCCGTCGCTGCACTCACCGCCTTCATCACGGCGTTGAGCATCAAGAAAGCGGAAAACGCTGATGAAGCGTGGATCGCAAAGGGGGTCAAGTCCGCGTTCGAAAAGGAGTTCCGCGGTAGATTCGCGGAGAACAGCCGCGGCCAGCGTGCCGTGTTCGAGGGTTCGTTCGAAGGCAACGAAGGCTGGGGGCCCAGCGCCCGGCGTGCACGTGCCGACGCGGTAGCAGCGGAGCTCAAAGCTGCCGACCCTCACACATGACTGGGGCTGGAGCGGGCCGGAACTCTGTGTTGAGGCGCTCGGCCGCCGGTCCGCCGCACTTCAGGTTCGACCGGCGAAGCCCAGGGGTTGTGTGGCACTACATGGGCTCACTTTTGCTCTCTCGCGCGAAAGCAGGATCAGCGCCGCCGGGGACGAGGAGGCAACGCGCCAAGCGATAACGGCCGCTACCCATGCGCTCGAAGCGGCGACCATCTCCGACCGTGTTGCTCGCCAGACAGTTCTTGATCGACGAGAAGGAGACCGGCTCGCCGAGCAGCGTCTGGACGGCGGCATGGACGTCAGTCGCCCGTAGTTCGCCAGCCGATCCCAACACCGTCACGACGGCGTCCGTGATCGACCGTCAGACACGCCGCGTCGCTTCGACTCGGGCAACAGGCGAATCCGCAACCGGGCCATCAGCAGCTCGATCCGCCAAGCGCGCTAGCTCTGCACCAAGGTCCTGTTTCGAACCCTGCCCAACCAGGCCCATCACCCGATTCCCCATGGAAAAGGGCTTCGCCGAGTGTCTCGATGCTCCCCCGAGAGAACGAACGGCGTCGAGGAAACAAAATGGAAACGGATTCGGCGGTGTCTGTGGCCTCATGCCTGCCGAATTGTTCGGGGCCTTCCCGGCTCGGGTGATCGGCTACTCCTCACGACTGGATTGCCCCGACGCGCGAGTCGAGACACTCTGGGGCGAGGCGCCTATATCCGCCCAGGGGCGAGGGCATCGGTGAACGGGGGACCATGAGGCCCGCCTACCCTTGAACCCCGGTACGTCCACGCCTTGTAAGCTCGGACCGCGTGACGGTGGGAGACATTCAGTCCCGGGGCAACGGCGTCGTCACCTCGCCCTTTCGTCGGACGATCGCTGAGCTCTTCAAGGCCCGCTTCCCCCTCCTGTACGTCCAGACCTGGGAGGAGGACCGAGTCGTAGCCGAGGTCGCGGCCGTGGTATCGGAGCCCTCTCTGATCAGGACCCCGCGAAACTTGTACGTCTGGAGCGCAACCACGGGTCTCGCGGCGACGGGGGCCAAGCCCCGGTCAGGGACTGAGGACCCGGTCAAGGCTCTCGAGCTGGTGGAGCATCTCGACGAGCCGGCTGTCTTCGTTTTCAAGGACTTCCACTCCTACTTCGGAGCGGGTGGTCGCATGGCAGACCCCCAGATCGTTCGAAAGGTCCGAGATCTCGTGCTGGGGCTAAAGAACGCTCGGTGTCCCAAGAACATCCTCTTCGTCTCACCAACGGTCGCCCTTCCACAGGAGCTTCAAAAAGACATCTCTGTGCTTGATTTCGACATGCCCTCAGGGGAGGAGATCAGGCAGGCGCTGCAAGACATCATCGCGGCCAACCGAGAGACCGGTCGCATAACAATCGACCTAACCGCAGACGACGAGGAAAGGCTTACGAAAGCGGCTCGGCTTGACGTTGCAGGAGGCCGAAAACGCCTTCGCTCGCGCAATGGTGCAAGACGGGCGCCTTGATGCAGACGATGTCGAGGTCGTACTCGAGGAAAAGCGCCAAATCATCAAGAAGACCGAGATTCTCGAAGTTCATTCGAAGCGATAGCAGCTTCGACGACGTTGGGGGCCTCGGAGAACCTGCGCTGGCTCGCGAAGCGGAACCGTTCCTGGCTCGACGCGGCGCGCCGCTACAATCTCCCCTTCCCGAAGGGCATATTGATCACCGGCGTACCGGGCTGCGGAAAGAGCCTGACGGCGAAGTGCACGAGCACGCTCTGGCAGCTCCCCTGCTGCGCCTAGACGTGGGTCGGGTATTCAGTGGGCTCGTTGGAAGCAGTGAAGAAAATATGCGGCTGGCGCTGCGGACCGCCGAGGCGATTCCTCCATCCTCTGGATCGACGAGATCGAGAAGGGATTTGCCGGTTCGGCTGGCGGCGGGGACAGCGGTACTTCAAGCCGCGTCTTCGGCACCTTCTTGACTTGGATGCAGGAGAAGGCGCGGCCGGTTTTCGTCATCGCGACGGCTAACTCGATTGAGCAACTGCCACCGGAGTTCCTCCGCAAGGGTCGGTTCGACGAGGTCTTTTTTGTCGACTTGCCAACTCGTCCCGAACGTCAACAGATCCTCGACCTACATATTCGTCGGCGGCTGACTTCCCCGAGGCAGCCGGCGATTTCGTGCTTGATGAGGCGACGCTCGACCAGTTGGTAGACCTTTCGGAGGGATACAGCGGCGCGGAAATTGAGCAGGCTACGGTCGCGGCACTCTTCGAGGCTTTCTCCGAAGAACGCCCCGTTCGCAGTGAGGACTTCGCCAGGGCGCTTCGCACCATGGTGCCGCTGTCGGTGACCCAGGCCGAGCAAATACGAGAAACGCGTGAATGGGCGAATGTGCGTGCGATCGCCGCTACCGCTCACGAGGACCGGATTGACTATGAGCACGCAACCTCGGCCGACGGCGACGTGCGCGCGACCCGCGGCGGTCGGACAGTCGACTTTTAGGTCCGCATGAGTACGGGGCTCGAGCTCATTCCCTTCGCCATCGCCGCCGGAGTAGGCGTGATCGGGCGCTACCGGGCGCGACGCGTCGAGCAGCAGGCGTTCGCTGCTCCGCCGTATTCCTTCGAAAACGCGCATGCGCGATGAGCAGCTTCTCGGGGCGGCGGCAGCAGCGCTCGGGGCCTCATCGGGCGGCAGTGAGGGAGGAGCCGGCGTTAGCGAGGTCGCAGGAATTCCTCTCCCTCGCTCGCACCGACTCGGGAACATTCGAGGCGCTTTTCCCGGGAACGGTGCCTCAAGCGCAAGCGCAGACGGTTCTCGAGCAGCTCGACGCTGAGTACACCCGGCTCGTTCAGGAGCGGGTATACGAGCAAGTGGTCGAGCGAGCCCAGCAGCAAGGCCTAGCCCTAGAAAGCGAGCGGGTCGAGGAGGACAACTCGATCGTGTTGACGCTCAGAGTCGAGCAGTCGGGATGACCAAGCGCATGACGGTTCGTATCCGCCCTGACGGGAGCGTTGAAGCGGAAACGCAAGGGATGAAAGGCTCGGAGTGCCTTCCCTACATCGAGGAGCTTGAGCACCTGACGGGAGCTCAAGTTGTTGACTCCTGGTACACCGAAGAGTTTTATGAGCCTCAACGCGGAAGCCAGATAGCACTCGAGGGAGCGGATGAGCGCGAACGGCTCGAGGGCCATGGCTAAACGGGGGATCACTCCCTATGGCGAGTCGTGGGAGTTGTGGCACTCGCTCTGGATCGGATGGGCCCCGCTTTCGATCGGTCTGCTCAGCTGGGTCTCATTCTTGTATGCGGGGCTCCGTGTCAGGGAGCGTGCCTGGGTCGTTTGGGCAGCGGCTTATGCCCTGCCTTGGGTACCCTTGGTCGCGGCCTCCGAGGACCCGCCAGGCTTCGGGCTATTTGACATGGGGATGGTGCTGCTTCTTCTGGTATGGGTGGCCTCCTCGGTTCACGCTTTCGTCATAAGAGGGGAGTACCTCCGTCGACTTGCGGCGAGACGAACAGCGCGTCGTGGCTTTCCTACACCCCGCGCCGCTTACTCCACGGCCACGGGCTCTAGTCCGATTAGTCAAGCGGTCGCCGGCTGGTACCCCGACCCTGGTGGTGGCGCTGCTCAACGGTGGTGGAGCGGGGCGGAGTGGACCGAACACACCCAGGCGCCAAAACCGTCCGTCTCCTTCCACTCGCAATCCGCTACATCGTCCGGCTCGTCGGAGATTGCCCCCTCTACTGCCGAGCAGCGCGGTCACGAAGTCCCTGCACAACCGCTGGATGTTAATACAGCTCGAGAGGAGGAGCTCGCTCCCCTCCCGGGCATAGGGGCAATCTTGGCCAAACGGGTCGTCGCGGAACGGCACCAGCGCGGGGGCTTTCGCTCGGTCGAAGAGATGGCTGTCGCGGTCGGACTCAAGCCCCACGTCCTGCAGCGCCTACGCGGACGCCTGATCGTGAACCAAGCGCCGGAGACCCCTTCATCCGGACCAAGGGGCCGGATCGTCGACTTTTGACTGAGCTCCGAATCCACGGATTTTTGGCTCGGACGAATGTCGAGGGGCCGGGAAGTCGGGCGTGTGTGTGGGTTCAAGGCTGCTCGATCCGGTGCCCGAGTTGCTTCAACTCGCATATGTGGCCGCGGGACACTGGCCAAACGGTGCAGGTTGAACAGCTTGCGTCCCGAGTGATCGAGACGCCCGGCATCGAAGGTGTGACATTCCTAGGAGGGGAGCCGTTCGAGCAAGCTGGAGCTTTGGCTGAGCTGGGTGCGCGAGTCCGGGCAGCGGGACTGTCAATCCTCACCTTCTCCGGTTACGTTTATGACGTCCTGGCCAGCTCCGGTCGCGACGAATGGGAGCGACTTCTCGCCGTTACCGACCTCCTGATCGATGGCCCATACGACCGTACCCAGCCCGATCGTGAGCGGCCCTGGGTAGGTTCAAGAAATCAAAGCTTCCGTTTCCTAACCCCAAGGTACTTGCACCTGGCACCTCGGTTAGGCGCTGTCGCCGACCAGATCGAGGTTCGGATATCTTCCGAGGGAAGCGTCTTCATCAACGGCATGTGCTCGCAGAGCTTTTTGCGCTTGATGCGACGAGAGGTGGGACGGACGGCCCCAGCATCCAGCCGTACTGCTTTAGGTGTATTCAGTGTGCATTGACGGCCGTTGAGGTCGCTGACCCACGGTCCAGTGCATGAGCGGATCGTGCGCGTCCACACGACGCCCCAGTTCGCCGTCTCTGCCGAATACAACGATATGCCTCCTACAGACAATCTACATTCGGCGTTAGCGCTACTGTAAGGCGATAAGGAGAGTCTAGCCAACTTCCCTTGCTCGACGGACGGCTCATTCCCCAGGCCTTACGTTGCCGGACGGATGACGAGGCCGACCCCTCCGTCGCTGACTCCGAGGCGGGGCCCGCCGGACGTGAGCTCCGCCTCGGTCAGCCGGCGCATCCGTTCGCAGGCGGTGCGCACGAACCTCTTCTGCTCCCGGCGCCCGAAAAGGCGAAAGCCCAGACGCACGATCGGGTTGCCTATGTCCGCCGCGCGCCAGTAAGCGTGGATGCGGAACTCGACCTCCCCGGTGTCGACCCACTTCCTCACCTCGTAGTCCATCTGGCCCGCCTCGAGATGCCCGACGAGCGTCCGATAGCTCCAGCCCCACACCACCACCTCCCTGTCGTCCTCCACGCGCACCCCGTCGGTGACCTGCGCCACCCTGACGCCAACGTGGAAGCGCAGCCCCCAGAAGCGCAGCTCGAGCAGCATGGTCCGGCCTTCGAGCGGGTCACCGGCGCGGTAGAGGGCGCGGACGATCGCCGGGTCGACGAACTCGTACTCGCGCAGCAGCCCTCGCGCGACCTCCCACGGCCCGCCCTCCTCCGGAGGACCAGGACCCTCTGAGGGAAGCGGCTGGATGTAGTCGTCGACGTTCCAGCCGTTCCCGGCCGTGAACCGGCCGGGGGCGGCCAGGTCGTAGTTCAGTTCCCTGGTGCTCAGGTCGGCGAGGGTGCGCGCGGCGGCTCGCGGGTCCGAGAGGAGGTCACGAGCCACCGCTCACCTCGTCGTCGACGCGGCGCGTGTCGCTCTCGAGCAGGCCGGCTCGCCGCCCTTTGGCGAGCTCGGTGACCTGCTCGAGAAACGACGTCCACATATGCAACTGCACCTCCTTGGCCATACGCAGCCGCCCGTAGAGCAGATTGGAGAGGCGGTCGCCGCTGCGTGCCCAGGATTCGATCGAGAACACGAGGCCGTCTTCTTCATCGGCTGCGCGGAACTCGATCTGACCGGCCTCGAGATGGCCCGCGAGCGTGACGAAGCGAAACGACGTCGGGGTCACGTCGATGACGCGCACCGGGCCGTCCCAAGGCCCCGGCATGCGGACCACGAACTCGTCGCCCGCCCGCATCTCACCCTTGTCGCCACCGACCTTGTTGAAGGTCGCCAACTCCGAGGGAGCCACGCGGTCGAGGTCGGCGCTGATCTCGCGGACGATCTCCTCGGCCGACACCTGGGCGTGGCGCATCCGAAGCCGGTAAGTACGGTGAAAGAGCGGCCCGACGCCCGCCTCGGGCAGTTGGAGCTCGTCGGTCGAGATTCCCTCCGGAAGCGGGGGAGGCCCGTCCCGCTCGCCGGACCCCTCCACCTCGCGACGGCGCATCGGCGTGGTACGCCACATGTAGTGCCAGGAGGTGAGGGCGACGCCCAGCGGCCATCGGGCGGCTGTGGCGATGCGACGGTAGGAACCGAGGTGTCGAGCCACGTCTCCCCCCTACCCTCTGCGACCCGGCGCATGGCGCGCCGCCGATCGGGTAGGGCCGGGCTCATGGTCCCCGCGGTCCTCTACCGTGCCCGCCTCCGGGACTGGCATCTGCACACCGCCTCTTTCGGAGCCGTCGGCCTCTGCATCGGACTGTGGATACGCGCGAAGACGGTCGACCAGGACGAGCGGGGCAACGCCGAGCGCCGAGCGCTCTTCGTCGGGCTTTGGCCCGGTCTTCTTTGGCTGCTCGGAGACTCGCTAGGGGAGCACGACTAAGCGACCTGGGCCATGGCCAGCATCACGATCACATCCACGGGCACGCGCGAATTTCAGGTCGAGGTCCGCGACGCGGACCGCGATACGACCCACCACGTCACCGTGCCCGAGAGCCTGCTCGAAGAGCTCGAGCTCTCCGAAGAAGATCACGAGCGGGTCGTGCGGGAGTCCTTCGACTTCCTTCTGGAGCGCGAGCCTGCCTCGTCGATCATGTCCGAGTTCTCGCTCGACGTGATCTCGGGCTACTTCCCGGAGTACCCCGAGGAGCTGCGCCGAAGGCTCTCCTGACCCGACGCCCCTAGCGAGCCGCCTCCAGGCACTCCACACCCTCGGGCCCGACCGTCGCGGCGTGCTCGGTGCCCGGCTCGACATCCAGCCGGTCGCCGGGCTCCAGCTCGAAGTCGCCCTCGTTCGTGTGGAACACGATCCCACCGGACACGCAGTAGAGCACCTTGTGGTAGCCGTGCGAGTGCCACTCGTAGCTCTCTTGCGGCCCGTTCCCCCAGCTGTGAGGGCGGAGGCCTTCTTCTTCGAACTTCGCTCCGATCTCCTCGCGGGCGGGCGGGCCGCCTTGCGCCTTCTCCACTCGAGCTCCCATGCGCTGCCTCCTTCGTTGCTCTCTCTTATCGTGGCTCGCCGCGGTCGGCGCCCGAAGGTCCACAACCGCGCCGTTTTCGAGGTCGCGGTCGAGCAGGCCCCAGACCTCCCGGGCGACGCGATCGGGGTCCTCGAGCTCGCCCTTCTCGTGGAGGTCGACGAACTTCTGCCGCTTGGGGAAGTCCTCCCCGGACGTCTCGCGGATCCGGGCCTGCATGCCGGTGTCCACCGTGCCCGGGGCGATCGAAATCACGCGGACGCCTCCCCGCTGGTCCTGCTCGGCCCCGACGTTGCGCACCCATTGGTCGACCGCGGCCTTCCCCGCCCCGTAGGACGACCAGCCGGCGTAGACGCTGCTTGCCGCGCCCGAGGTGAGCATGACGAGGTGGCGCCGCGCGTCCACCTCCCTCGCGGCGGCCAGGAAGCTGTGGCCGAGAGTCTGCGGTGCCGCGCTGTTGAGCACGACGTTGCGGGCGTAGGAGTCGCTGTCCACCTCGCCGGCGAAGCCCACCGGCTCGAGCGTCCCGGCCGCGTGGACGAAGACAGCGACATCCCCGGAGAAAGCTCGGAGCTCTCGCTCGAAAGACCGAGCCACGGTGGTCCACGAAGCCGGGTCCGAGAGGTCGGCTTCCACGTGCTCGAGGTCCGAGGATCCTCGCCGGCTGATGTCGATGACGCGGGCGCCCTCCCAGGGAACGGCGTCGGCGAGCGCCCTCCCGATGCCGCTCGAGGCACCGGAGATCCAAACCAAGGCCTCGACCACGGCGAAGGAGGTTACCTGCTCGCCGTGCCGCCGGAGCGGCTGGCCCGCCTCGGCCGCGCCCGCTGACGCTCGCCCGCCGCTCCCCGGCGAGTAGCCTGAGTCCGTGGCCCTCGCCCTCGGCGACCCGCTCCCCTCCGAGCTCGAGATCATCGACCCCTCGGGGAACCGCCATCGCCTCGCTGCTGTCTGCGAAGGAGAGCCGACGCTCCTCATCCATCTGCGCCACCTCGGGTGACTGCCCTGCCGGGAGCACCTGGTCGAGGTCGCTGAGCACCTGGATGAGATCGGCGCGCGCGTCGTCTGCGTGACCTTCGCCGAGCCGCAGGCCCTCCGCGGCTTCGAGCGCAAGCTCGACCTGCCGTATCCGGTCTACGGCGATCCCGACCGCGCTACCTACCGCGCGCTCGGCTTCGGCCGTGCCTCGGCTCGCCGCGTCTGGCTCGATCCCCGGGTGTGGCGGCGCTACGCCGCCCTCCTCCTCCGTGGTCGTCGTCCCGAGAGCCCGGCCGACCAGGACACGCTGCAGCTCGGCGGCGACGCGGTGTTCGACGCTCGCGGGCGTCTTACGTGGGCCTACCGAAGCAGGGGCCCCGAGGACCGCCCATCGGTCGACCGACTCGCTGCAGCAGTGCGCGCGGCGAGGCTGACGCCCGCGAGGCCGTGCCGTGAGCTACCCACCGGAGGGGACTCCCGTCCGGGCGGATGACATCCTTGACGAGCATCGACGCCATTGAACCGTTCCCGGGGGAGGCGCGAAGAGGGGCGGAGGAAGTAGGTCCCGCCGCGTGGGGCGGCTTTACGAAGCTGTGTGATCGAGAAAAGGAGCAAGCATGCCCAAGGCCGCTTTGGTCATCCTGGCCGATACCGACACCCCCGAGGGACTCGGTCGGGCGGTGAACGCCCTGACCAGCGCCAAGGAGTTCAGGGATGCAGGCGACGATGCTCTCATCGTCTTCGACGGCGCGGGCACCAAGTGGGTCGCCGAGCTCTCCGACCCCGAGCACCAGTACCACCAGCTGCTCGCCGACACCCAAGATCTCGTGGAGGGCGCCTGCGCCTACTGCTCGAGTGCCTTCGGCGTCCGTGAGCAGGTCGAGCAGAGTCCCGTTCCCCTGCTCGAGGAGTACGAGGGGCATCCGAGCCTTCGGCGGCTGATCTCCGACGGCTATGAGGTGGTGACTTTCTAGGGCGGAGGGCGGAGGGCGGCGCGACCGAGAGCGGGAGGCTGGCGGCTCGACGCGGCTGGCCGCTCTAGACGAGCGCGCGCCCGCTCATCGAGCAGCGCTCTTGGCTATGGTCCCCCCCAATGCCTACCCAACAAGACTCCGCCGCCACCCAGAAGCTCCTCCAGTACCTGAACGAGGCGCACGCGACCGAGCACGCCCTCGCCCGCACGCTTCAAGCCCATATCGCCGTCACTCCCCGCGGCTCCTACCGCTCGGGCCTCGAGAAGCACCTCAATGAGACCAAGCGCCACGCCGACCGCCTCGAGCGCCGCATGGGCGAGCTCGGGGCCTCGAAGAACGTCATCCAGATGGGGCTCGGCCTCGTGGAGAGCATCGTGGGCCAGGCACTCGCTCTCTCGAAGGGACCGATCGATCTCGTGAGGGGAACGGCGGGCGAGGAGAAGCTGCTTAAGAACGCCAAGGACGAGTGCGCCACCGAGGCCCTCGAGATCGCCACCTACGACGCGATCGAGCGCTTGGCGACCACCGTCGGCGACGAGGAGACGGCGGACCTCGCGGCCTCGATCCGTGAGGAGGAGGAGCGGATGCTCGCCAACCTGCGGGAGGAGATTCCCAAGCTCACGGACGCCGTCGCGCGGGCCGAGCTGGAGGGCGATCCGAGCTTCGATCTGTCCACCACCGGAGCCGCCGACGCCGCCAGGGCCGGAGGCGCCGCGGTCCGCGACACCGCCAAGCGGGCGAGCGGGCGGGCGCGCAGGACAGCGCGCCAGGCGCGCAAGGTACCGGGCGTGGCCCAAGCGGAGGGCCAGGTCAAGGGCGCCGTGGCCGACGAGGCCGACATCCCGATCGCCAACTACGACGACCTGAACGCGAACGAGATCGTCTCGAGGCTGGGCGAGCTCTCGCAGATCGACCTCGCCAAGGTCGATTCGTACGAGCGCAAGCACGCGAACCGAAAGAGCGTGCTCGACAAGGTGAACTCCCTGCGCGGCGAGGAGCCGTGGCCGGGATACGACGAGCTAAACGTCGGTGAGGTGGAGCGGGCGCTGACCGCCGCCGATCGAGAGCGGGTGGCAAAGATCCGCGACTACGAGCGCAGGCACAAAGGTCGTCAGGGTGTGCTCGAGGCGACCGACCGCCAGCTCGAGAACGCGTAGTCCCGACTCAACTCACGGCAAGGACCAAGACCGCCGAGTCGTCTCCGATCGGGTGCGGCGAGGCATCCGTCACTGCGCGTTGAATGGCTCGCGCGGTCGCCGCGGCCGATCGCCCACCAGCCTCTCTGACCGCCCGTCGTATGCCGTCGAAGCCCAAGCGACCGCCGCTCGCGGTACGGCGCTCGGATACTCCGTTCGTGTAGAGGACGAGGCGGTCGCCCTGTCGTAGCTCTCGCTCGTCGGCCCGGAAGAGCTGCCGCCGCTCCCCGCGTCCGAAGCTGGGGTGGTTGTGCGAATCGAGCTCTTCGACGAGGTCATCGGGTCCCGCGAGAAGGGGCGGAGGATGGCCACAGGTCACCCACCTCAAGATCCCGCTCGGCGCGTGCCAGTGCGCGACGATTCCGCCCGCGACGAAGCCGGCGTGGCCGACTTCGCGAACCACTCGGTCCATGTCGCGCGCGGCCTGCTCGATGCCGGCACCGGTACGGCGCGCGGCTCGCAGGGCCCCGAGGGTGACCGACCCCATGGCGGCCGCCTCCGGGCCCGTTCCGTTGGTGTCGACGGTGGCGAGCCAAGTTCCGTCCCGATTCTCCACGTGGTCGAACCAGTCCCCCCCGACGTCGTAGCTCGGGAGAAGGCTCCCGGCGAGCTCGCCGCCGGCGATCCGGGCGTTGCGGGGAGGAAGGAGGTTGAGCTGGATCTCCGCGGCGGGGCTCGTCTTTCTGCGCCGGCGGGCGACCTCGAAGACGTCGGTGTAGACGCCGGCGAGCTCGAGAGCCGCCGTGCCCTGCCTGGCGATCTCGGCCAGAGGCTCCCGAGGCGATCGAATGGCGACGAGCACGCCGATCGCGCGTCCTCGAAGCCACATCGGAACCGGCTCGCACCGGGGCAACATCGATTGGAACCGGCCGTGCAGCTCGGAGAGCGCGTCCGGGGCGATCTCCGGCCCGACGGCGAGCGGTTCCTGTAGCTCGAGCGGAAAGTCGTCGGAGCCGGCGAGGCGACGAAGCCGGGAGCCGTCGACGTCGACGACGTAGAGGGCGACCGAGACCCCGGCGATCCTCGACGCCTCGATCACGAGCTGCTCGGCGACCAGGTGCGGCGGCACCTCGTTCAGGACCTGGGTGGCGTCCACGACGAGCGGCTGCTCGAGACCGAGCCGACCCGGCGACCGGAGCTCGCCGAGCTCCGCGCTCGTCAGATCGTGGGCAGCGGCCGGCGCCGCGATCACGAGCCCGCCGCCCCGAGGCTCCAGCGCCGAGCTCGAGCCGCGTCCCTCGCCGGCGTCGCGCTCTAGAAGCTCGAGCGCGCCGTCGAGGTCGTCGCGCGAAGGGAAGTGGCGAAACAGCGTCGATCGCCCGACGCCCGCGGCATCGGCGATCGCTCTGAGGCTCGCCTTGGGGTTCCGCGCGTACAGAGACACGGCCGCGTTGAGGATGCGTTCGCGGTTGCGGCGCGCATCCGCCCGGCGGCGGGCCTGCCGGCTGCGTCCGCTGCCGTCGCGCCCGTCGCCCGCCTGTTCGCTGATCTCCGACATCGCTCCCTCGTCGTTGCGCCGACGCCGCACCACGCTCCTCCGAATAGTCTCACTTCGGTACGCTGTAGGAGTCAGACCCCGAAAATGGGACTTCTTAGCTCGTAATCACGACGAGCAAATGACGAACTGGTCTCATATCTGCTAAGAACCGTCTTTCTTTGCCAGCCTCGCCCGATGGTGCCGGGCCGCCGCGCGCGCACGAGAGGAGCCCACCTTGAAAGTCACCGAAACCCTGACCAACCTTCTCAACACCGTCCTGCAGGCGATCCCGACGATCGTCGTGTTCCTGCTGATCCTCCTCATCGGCTACATCGTCGCGCGGGTCCTTCGCTCGCTCACGGCCCGCCTGCTCGACCGGGTCGGCCTCGACCGCACGCTCCACAACAACGAGTACGGCCAGTACGCGGAGCGCATCAGCCCAGGCTCGAGCCCGTCGCGGCTGATCGGGACGATCGTCTTCTTCTTCGTCCTCCTCGGCGCGCTGTCGGTGGCCATCTCCTACACGGGCAACCCGGGGCTCACGTCCCTGCTCGAGGGCATCTACAGCTACCTGCCGAAGCTCGCCGCCGCGGTGCTGATCTTCGTCATCGCGGCCGCGGCATCGGGTGCACTCGGGGGTCTCGTGCAGCGCACGATGGGGGATACGCCGACCGGAAGCATCGTCAAGGCGGTCGTACCGGGACTGATCATGGTCATCGCCGCGTTCATGGTCCTCGACCAGCTCGAGATCGCGCCGGAGATCGTGCCCATCGCCTTCCAGGCGCTTCTCTACGGACTGGCGGGTGCCCTCGCCCTCGCCTTTGGCCTCGGCGGTCGGGAAGTCGCCGCCAAGATGATCAACGACGCCTACCAGAAGGGTCAGGAGCAGCGCGACCAGGTCCGGCGCGACTACGAGCTCGGCAAGGATCGCGGCCAGCGCGACGCCCAGCGGGCCAAGCAGCGCGCTCAACAGGAGCACGCGGCGCGGGGCGGGAGCCAAGCCGGCGGCGGAGAGGCGCCTGCCGCCCCGCGAACGGGTGAGGAGCCGCCCACCCGCCAGGTCCCTCCAAGGCGAGGTGGCGGTCAGGGCGGCCAAGCGCCGCCTCGGCAGGGCGGCGGCGGTAACCGCGAGCGCTAGCCCTGTCGAGCCCGGCTTCGGCCCGGGCTCGCGCACTCCGCCTAGGACCGCACCCGGCGGGGAAGGACTCGGGCGTGACCATCCTCCTGCTGGCCCTCTCGTTCGTCCTCATCGTCGTGGGGGCGTTCTTCTTCACGAACTCCGTCGAGTGGGCGGGGCGGCGCCTGAACCTCGGACAGGGTGCGATCGGAAGCCTGCTCGCCGCGGTGGCCACCGCCCTGCCGGAGTCGGTGATCCCCGTGATCGCCATCCTCCAGGGCTCCGACCCGCCGCAGCAGGCGATCGCCATCGGAGCGATCATCGGAGCGCCGTTTCTGCTCGGGACCCTCGCCATGGCGCTCGTCGGTCTCTCGGCCACGATCTTCGCCAAGCGCCGCGAACAGGGCCGCGAGATCCAGTCGCAGATGCGCACGGGCCAGCGCGACTTCGCCTTCTTTCTCGCGTTCTTCGGCGTCGCGATCCTGATCGGCGGACTCGGCCTCGGCACGGTGGTCCGCATCGCCATCGCGATCGTCTTCGCGCTCGCCTATTGCGCCTACGTCGTGGTGACGGTCCGCCGTGGAGGCGAGGTCGAAGAGGAGGAGCCCAGCCCGCTGTTCTTCGACTCGACGCGCGAGGACCCGCCGAATGCCTTCCAGCTCATCCTCCAGCTCGTGCTCTCGATCGCCGCGATCGTCGGCGGGGCGGAGCTGTTCGTGCACGAGGTCGAGGCGGTGGCGACCGGCCTCGGGGTGCCGCTCCTCGTGCTCGCTCTGGTGCTCGCCCCGCTCGCGACCGAGCTGCCCGAGAAGGCGAACAGCTTCATCTGGGTTCGCGACGGCAAGGACAGCCTCGCGCTCGGCAACATCACCGGCGCGATGGTCTTCCAGTCCTCGCTGCCGGTCGCCTTCGGCATGGCCTTCACGCCCTGGGTGCTCGAGCCGACCGCACTCGTGGCCGGCATCGTCGGCCTGGTCGGCGGCGCGCTGGCGTGGTGGCGCCTGCGGCGGCGCAGCTTCGGCGGCGTCTACCAGCTCATCTGGCTCGGGCTGTTCGCCGGTTTCGTCGTGTACGCGCTCGTTGCGTCGTCGGCGCCTCCCGCGCCGCCTCCGCCGCCCGGATAGCATCGCGCCGGTGAGCAGCCACCAGCGCCGCGAGCCGGTCTTCCTCGAGACCGACCGCTACCGCATCGAGGGCATGCTCACCCTCCCCGCCGAGGGCTTTCGCAGCCGCCTGTCACTACGTCAACCAGGACGATCGGGACTTCTTCTCGATCGAGGACGCGGCGGTGACCCCGCTCGACGCCTCGCGCGAGGCGCAGCAGGTCGGCTTCATGCTCGTGGCCCGGCGCCACGTCCGGCTCGTGCTGCCGCTCGAGGGTGGCGGCTAGCCGAGGTCGGACGCCGGCGCCGCGACCGCATCCCGCGCCGTCCTCGCCGCCTCGACGAAGGACGCGATCACCGAGCTGCTGGGGTCGATCTCGGGGTGCCACAGCACGCCGAGGGCAAAACCCGCTCCGGGCACCTCGATGGCCTCGACGACCTCGTCCTCGACCGACCAGCCGCTCGCGACGACCCCTTCGCCGAGCTCGTCGGCGGCCTGGTGGTGGTGAGACATGACGCTCGTCCGCCCGCCTCCCACGGCCCGGGCCGCCAGCGATCCCGGGTCGAGCCGGACCTCGTGCTCTCCGAAGACGCCGGGCTCCTCGCGGTGGCGATCGCTTCCGAGCGCCTCGGGGAGGTCGGCGACGAGCGTTCCGCCCGTCGCGACGTTGAGCAGCTCCATTCCGCGGCAGATGCCGAGCACGGGGAGCTCGCGCTCGAGGGCGCGATGGGTGAGCGCGAGCTCGAAGCGGTCGCGGGCGGGGTTGGTCTCGGTCACGCTCGGATGGGGCGGGGCCCCGTAGGTGAGCGGGTCGACGTCGGAGCCGCCGGCGAGCAGGAGGCCGTCGAGCACGTCGAGCGCCTCGTCGGGGCGCTCGGCGAGCGTGTCGTCGGGCGCCAGCAGGAGGGCAAGGCCACCCGCGCGGGCGACCGCGTCGGAATGGGCGCGCGGGAGCATCACCGCCGCCTCGTTCCAGACGCGATAGTTCACGTCCTCGATGGCGGCGCACAGACCGATGCGGGGGCGGGTCATGGGCGCAACGCTACCCGGCCGGTGGCGCGACTCGCGGCGAGTGCAGCGGAGAGGGAGGGATTCGAACCCTCGAGGCAGGTCGACCCCGCCCACGCGATTTCCAATCGCGCTCCTTAAGCCACTCGGACACCTCTCCGAGGATCCACAGGCTACCCCCGGCCGGGGAGCTTGACCACCCGCCGGGGGAGCGGCTGGATCGCCCGCGGCGGGGCGGGTCAGAGCCCGAGGTCGCGGACGCCGCGCTCCTCCCAGCCCAGATGGTGGGCGACCTCGTGGCGCAGCGTGCGCTCGACCTGGTCGGCCAGCAGCGCGGGGTCGTGACCGAAGTCGCGCTCGAGGGTGTCCTGATAGACCACGATGCGGTCCTCATGGGCCCCGCGGGCGACCGTGTCCCCGAAGTAGTGCCCGTAGGCGCGCGTCTCCCGGCCGCGGCGGGAGACCACGACGGGGACCTCGTCCAGCAGGCTCCGGAACTCCTCGGGCAAGCGCTCGATCGCCTCCCCGACGATGCGCTCGAAATCCGTCGGCTCGCGAGCGGTCGAAGACGCCTGGGCCAGCGTCTCGGTGCGCTCGACCACCCGCTCGAACTCGGGCTCGGTGATCTCATCCCGACCGCGGAGGGCGACCGTGGCCCAGGCGGTCAGGAGCGCGAGGGCACAGCCCCCGGCGATCACGGCGATGAGGTCCTCGGCGCCCGAGAGCGACGGCGGGTTGACCAGGAACAGGATCGTCCCGACGACGAAGAGCGCCGCGGCACCGGCGCGCAGGATGGGCTTGACCGGCTCGAGCACGGCGCTCGAAGGGTAGGCAGCGGGCGCAGAGCTCCGCCCGACGATGAGCGTCGGTACGTCAGCCCGCGCTGCGGGGTTGCCCGTGGCCTGACCTGCCTCGTTCGGCACTCCGGCGTTCTCTTCGGCGTCGCCGCCGGCGCCCTCCCGCTCCTCCTCCTCCTGGTGAATCTCCTCGGGCGGAGTGTCCTCGGAGGACTGGTCCGACTCATCGCGGTTTGGATCCGTGCGGGATGCTACCCGGCTCGGCGCGCGCCAAACCGGTCGGACCGGCTCAAGACGGCCGGTCGACCCAGCTCGGGACCTCGAAGTCCTCGGCGGAATCCCGGCTCGGCGTTCGCCCGTCGCGAGACGTCGAGCGCCGCCGGCGCTGTGCCGCCACATGTGTCCCCTCGTCGCCCTCCGATCGGCTCTCCACGGCGAGCGAGATCTTCTCAGGGAGGGCCTGTACGAAGACGCGTAAGCGACATAGGCCTAGACTCGCGACGTCCCCAGGGACAGCGACACGATGAAGCTCGAGGGCATCCACCACATCACCGCCATCACCGGCGACGCACCGGGCAACGTCGACTTCTACGCGCGCGTGCTCGGCCTGCGCCTGATCAAGAAGACGGTCAACCAGGACGACCCGACCGTCTACCACCTGTTCTACGGCGACGAGGAGGGCGCCCCCGGCAACGATCTCACCTTCTTCGAGTATCCCGGGGTCGCCCGCGGCCGTGCCGGCGCCGGAATGGTCCACCGGGTCGTGTGGCGGGTGGCCTCTCCGGACGCCATCGAGTTCTGGGCACGGCGCCTCGGCGACGAGGGGATCGAGGCCCGCCACGAGGACGGCACGCTGATCTTCGCCGACCCGGAGGGCCTCGAGCACGAGCTCGCGGTGACCGACGTCGCGGACGCGCCGCTCATCGCCCACGCCGCCGGGGTGCCGGACGAGCTCGCCCTGCAGGGATTCGATGCCGTTCGAGCCCTCACGGCCGACCCCGAGGCGAGTCGCCCGCTGCTCGAGGACGCCCTGGCCTTCGAGCCCCGCTCCCCGCGAGAGTTCGAGGCGCGCGGCTCCCACCGCGGCGGTCGGATCGTCTACGACGTCACCGACCGGCGGGGCGTTGGTGGGGCGGGCACGGTGCACCACGTCGCCTGGGCCACGGATGCCGACGAGCAGGAGAGATGGCGCGAGCGCGCGCTCGCCGCGGGCGCCCACGCGACCCCGGTCATCGACCGCTTCTACTTCCGCTCGGTCTACTTCCGCGAGCCGAGCGGCGTGCTCTTCGAGCTCGCCACGCTCGGCCCCGGCTTCACGACCGACGAGCCACTCGAGAGCCTCGGGGAGCGCCTCTCCCTGCCGCCCGACTACGAGCCGATGCGCGAGCGCCTCGAGCAGACGCTCACCCCGCTGCCGGAGACCAGAGGGTGGCGCAGAGCAGGCGAACCTTCCGGCGCGCCTTAGGGTTCTAGTCGATCAGAGAGAGCGGGCACCGTTCGAACATCCGTCGAACGGTGTCGTCTTGGTACCGCTCGCTGTCGATAAAGACAGAGCAGCTCTGTCTCGATCTGGTCTCGACTCACTTCAGGAGAACCATGCACCTTCGCCTCGCCCTCGTCGCTTCGCTCGCCGCCGCCGTGTTGGCGGTCGGACCCGCCACCGCATCCGCCGGGACCTACGACTACCTGGTCGCCCCGATGACCAACTGCGGCGGCCAGAAGCAGATCAATACGAGCCTCTCACCGGGCGAGCAGGAGGCCATCATGGGGTGCCTCCACAATTACGCGCGCGCGAGGACCCGCCGGGCGGGTATCCGCGGCAACGCGCTGCTCCAGACCTCGAGCGACCGCAAGACAGCCGACTTGATCCGCTGCAACCAGTTCAGCCACACGGCCTGCGGGCGCGAGACCTTCTTCCACATCAGGGCCGTCGGCTACACGTCATGCCGCAGCTGGAGCGTTGGCGAGAACATCGCCTGGGGCTCGGGCAGCTACGGCAGCCCGCGGGCGATCATGACCCGGTGGGTCAACTCGACCCCTCACCGCGCCAACATCCTCAACTCGAAGTTCATCCACCTCGGTGTGGGCCTGCGCAAGGGTACTTTCCAGGGTCGCTCGAACGCCCAGGTGTGGACGACGCACTTCGGGTACCGCAGCTGCTGAGCTGAGGGCAGTCGCCGGACGCGGCCGAGCGCGGAGGAAGCGCTTGTGAGAAGATCGCCGAGCTCGAACGCGTCGCGCGGGGGCGCATGGATCGGGTAGCCCGCGGAAGTGGCAACGCAGCTCAACCGAGGGGGCCATATGAAGGGCAGAGGCATTTACATCAGCAGCGGAGCGATCATCCTCATCATCGTGGTGGTCTTGCTGGTCCTCCTGCTCTCCTGAGCCCTAGCTGGGCCTGAGGCCCGATCTGGGCCCGGCAGCCGGGGATCCGGCTCGGCGACTCACGACGGCGCCCGCGGCGGTCGATCACTGATGGCGGCCGCTCAGGTGCCATCGGTGGGCACCGATCAGCTCGTCGACCTCGGGCGGGCCCCAGCTGCCGGGCGGATAGCGGCGCAGCGGCGGCGGGTCGGAGATGATGCGGGCGGAGACCTCCCAAAGGCGCTCCACCCCGTCCGCGGTCGTGAACAGCGTGTGATCGCCGACCATCGCGTCATGGATGAGGCGCTCGTAGGCCTCTAGTGACTGCTCGTGCCTGGGCGCGGAGGCGAACGAGTACGTCAGGTCGGCGTGCTCGACGTCCATGCCGGGGCCTGGAGCCTTAGCCTGAAAGCCGAGCGAGAGCACGCCCGGATCGCCGAGGTCGAAGGTGAGATGGTTGGGGTCCTGCTCCTCCACGCCCGACCCCCTCGGGAACATCCGCGTGGGGGCGTCGCGAAAGACGATCGTGACCAGACGCCGGCCCTCGGCCATCAGCTTGCCCGTGCGCAGGTAGAACGGCACGCCCGCCCAGCGCCAGTTGTCGACCCACACTCGGGCCGCCGCCAGCGTTTCGGTCTCCGACCCCGGCCGCACGCCGGGCTCGTCGCGGTAGCCCGTGTACTGCGCCCGCACGAGGTCGTCGGACTCGAGCACGCGCATCGCCTGGAAGACCTTGTTCTTCTCGACGACGAGCTCGCGTGCCCTCAGTGCCGTCGGCGGCTCCATGGCTACGAAGCCGAGCAGCTGGAAGAGGTGGGTGACGACCATGTCCCGGTAGGCGCCGGTGGCCTCGTAGAAGGCGGTGCGGGTGGTCAGCCCCAGGGTCTCGGGCACGTCGATCTGGACGTGCTCGATGTGCCCGCGGTTCCACACCGGCTCCCACATCCCGTTGGCAAAGCGCAGGGCCAGGATGTTCTGTACGGCCTCCTTGCCGAGGAAGTGGTCGATGCGAAAGACCTGGTCCTCCTCGAAGACCTCGTGCAGGAGGGCGTTGAGCTCGCGCGCCGAGGCGAGGTCCGTGCCGAACGGCTTCTCGAGCACCACGCGCGAGTGGGGCGCCAGGCCGGCGCGCCCGATCTCGCGCACTATCGGCCCCATCGCCGCGGGAGGGACCGAGAGGTAGTGGAGCCGGCGCAGGCGCCGTCCGGCGCGCTGCTCGGCGGCCTCGACGGCGGCGTCGAGATGACACGGGCCGCTCGTGTCGGTGATCGTGTAGGAAAGCCGGTGCGCGAAGCGCGCCCAGGCGGCCTCGTCGACCGGCACGCCTTCGGCGTCCTCGACCGCCTTGCGGGCGAGCGCGCGCAGATCGTCGTCGGAGTAGTCGCCGCGGCTGCTCCCGATTACCGCGAACTCGGCCGGCATGAGCCCTGCGACCTCGAGGTGGTAGAGGCCGGGCCAGAGCTTGCGCTGCGCGAGGTCGCCCGTGGCCCCGAAGAGGACGATGACGTGGTCCGGAGGGACCGGCAGATCGCGCCCTTCCCGCGGATCGATGTCGGGCGTGGTGGTCGCCATCACCCGCCGACGGGGGTGTCTGGGCCCTCGGCGTGGCCGCCGAACTGCTGGCGCATCGCCGACAGGAGCTGATCTCCCCACTGGGCCTCTCCTCGCGACGCAAAGCGCTCGAACAGCGCCGCGGCGAGCACGTGGACGGGCGCGCCGACGTCGATGGCCGCCTCGATGGTCCAGCGTCCCTCGCCCGAGTCGGAAACCCGCCCGCCGAAGCCCTCGAGCTCCGGCGACTCGGCGAGCGCGGCGGCGGTGAGGTCGAGCAGCCAAGAGGCGACGACCGAGCCGCGGCGCCAGACCTCGGCGACCTCGCCGACGTCGATCTCGTAGTGGTAGGCCTGCGGGTCGCGCAGCGGCGCGGTCTCGGCGTCGGCCGGGCTGTCCCGCGTCCCCGCGTCCGCCTTGTGGAGGAGGTTGAGCCCCTCGGCGTAGGCGTGCATGAGCCCGTACTCGATGCCGTTGTGAACCATCTTCACGAAGTGGCCCGCGCCGTGGGGTCCGCAGTGGAGGTATCCCTCGGAGGCGGTGGAGGGGCCGACGCCGCGTCCTGGCGTGGGGTCGGCCGTCTCGGCCCCCGGGGCGAGCGAGCGGAAGATCGGATCGAGGCGCTCGACGGCCTCTTGCTCGCCGCCGATCATCAGGCAGAAGCCCCGCTCGAGCCCGAACACCCCGCCGCTCGTGCCCACGTCGACGAACGCGATCCCGCGCGGCGCGAGGGCCTCCGCGCGCGCGACATCGTCGCGGTAGAACGAGTTCCCTCCGTCCAGGATCGTGTCGCCGCGCTCCAGGACCTGTGCGAGACCTTCGACGGTGCGCCCGGTGATCGCCGCCGGGACCATGCTCCACACGGCGCGCGGCGGGTCCAGTCCGGCCGCGAGCTCGGCGAGCGAACCGGCGGGGGTGGCGCCCTCCCCCGCCAGCGCGGAGACCGCGTCGGCGTCCAGGTCGAAGACGACGCACTCGTGGCCGTCGCGGATGAGGCGGCGCACGATGTTCGCACCCATTCGGCCGAGGCCGACCATCCCGAGCTGCATGGCCTCGGAGACTAGGCCACGGCGCCGCCCGGGGAACAGCGCGGTCGTTTCAAAGCTTCCCGGCGGCCGCGTGGTCGAGCAGCACCGTGGTGTGAGCGGCGCCGGCGGCGACCCGGCGGGCCGGCAGGTCCTCGCCGCCGGCGCCGAAGGCACCGCGCACCGCGTCCGCCTTCTCCTCTCCGCAGACCAGGAACAGCGTCTCCCGGGCGGCGGTGAGGGCCGGGACCGTGAGCGAGATCCTCGGGACGTAGGGCGGCTGACCGGCCCGCTCGACGCCGACGACCCAGCGGTCGCTGACCCCGAGCGCGGGAGTGCCGGGGAAGAGCGACGCACAGTGGCCGTCGGGTCCCAGACCCAGCAGCAGCAGATCGAAGATCGGCGGTCGGTCGCCGAAGGCGGCTCGCAGCGCTCGCTCGTAGTGCTCGGCCCCGGCCCCCGGGCCGTCCTCGCCCCGGATCCGCTCGACCGTCGGCGCGGGGTCGAGACGGGCGATCAGGGCATCACGCGCCATCCCGTAGTTCGACCGGTCGTCGTCGGGGGGCACGCAGCGCTCGTCGCCCCACCAGAGCGTGGCCTCCTCCCACTGCGCGGACAGTCCGGCGGCCTGCTGATAGGCCGCTCCCGGGCTGGAGCCCCCGGTCAAAGCGAGGTGCCCCCCGGCGCTCGCGGCGGCGGCTAGAAGCCGCGCCGCCTCGGCGGCAGGGTCGTCGAGCACGCGAACCTCCACCGCCATCGTCGGAGTCTGACACGCCTCGCGCCGGTATCCGCGAGCATACGTGGCGTGCTCGGCCTGCCCGACGGGATCTCCGCGTGCCTGTTCGACCTAGACGGGGTGCTCACACAGACGGCGAAGGTGCACGCGGCGGCATGGAAGGAGATGTTCGACGCCTTCCTGCGTGCGCGCGCCGAGCGCTCGGGCGAGGCCTTCGTGCCCTTCGACGCGGTGCACGAGTACGACGAATACGTCGACGGCCGCCCGCGGGCCGACGGCGTGCGGACCTTCCTCGCCGCGCGTGGCATCGACCTCCCCGACGGCGCCCCCGACGACCCCCCTGACGCTGAGACGGTCCAGGGTCTCGGCACTCGCAAGAACGAGCTCGTGCTGAAGCTCATCCACGACCGCGGAGTCGCCGCCTACGAGGGCTCGGTGCGCTATCTGCACGCCGCCCGCGAGGCGGGGCTGCAGCGCGGTGTCGTGTCCTCGAGCACCAACTGCCGCGAGGTGCTCGCGGCGGCGGGCATCGCCGACCTGCTCGAGGCTCACGTCGACGGGAATGTGGCCGAGCGCGAGGGCCTGCGTGGCAAGCCCGCGCCCGACACCTTCCTGGCCGGCGCGCGGGCGCTCGGCGTGCGTCCCGGCGCGGCGGCGGTGTTCGAGGACGCCCTCGCGGGCGTCGAGGCCGGACGGGCGGGCGCCTTTGCCGCGGTGATCGGGGTCGACCGGACCGGCCAGGCGGCCGCGCTCATCGCCCACGGCGCCACGCGCGTGGTCGCAGACCTCGACGAGCTCCTCGAAGCAGCGTGAGCCGACGGTTCGCGGTAGATCCCTGGGCGGTCCGCGAGACGAGGCTCGACTTCGACGCGCTCGGCCAGACCGAGTCGGTATTCGCCCTCGCCAATGGCCACATCGGCCTGCGCGGCAACCTCGACGAGGGCGATCCCCACGCGCTGCCCGGCACCTACCTCAACGGCGTCCACGAGCTGCGGCCCCTCCCCCACGCCGAGGCGGGTTACGGCTATCCCGAGTCGGGTCAGACGGTCGTCAACGTCACCAACGGCAAGATCCTCAGGCTGCTCGTGGACGACGAGCCCTTCGACGTCCGCTACGGCCACCTGCGCGCGCACGAGCGCGAGCTCGACCTGCGCGCCGGAGTCCTGCGTCGCGCGGTCGAGTGGGTCTCCCCGGCCGGACAGGGCGTTCGGGTCGCGTCGGTGCGCCTGGTCTCCTTCGTCCAGCGGGGGGTCGCGGCCGTGCGCCACATCGTCGAGCCGCTCGAAGAGGGCGCGCGCGTCGTCGTGCAGTCCGAGCTCGTCGCCAACGAGCCCCTGCCTCCGCCCAACCGCGACCCGCGCGCGGCCGCGGCGCTGCGCGCCCCGCTCGAGGGCGAGTCCTGGGGCCACGGTGAGACATCGGTGCTGCTCTCGCATGTCACGCACGCGAGCGGCCTGCGCGTGACCGCGGGCATGGACCACGTCGTCGCCGGCCCCCCCGGCACCGGCCTCGGAGCGGAGAGCTCGGCCGACCTCGGGCGCATCACCGTGACCGCCGACCTGCGGGCCGGCCAGCGGCTCGAGGTCGTCAAGTTCCTGGCCTACGGATGGTCGGCGGCGCGCTCGCTCCCGGCGGTGCGCGGTCAGGTCGCCGCCGCCCTCGCCGAGGCTCGACACACCGGCTGGGACGGGCTGGTCGCAAGCCAGGCGGACTACCTCGAGGAGTTCTGGGCGGGTGCCGACGTCGAGCTCGAGGGGGACGCGGAGATTCAGCAGGCCGTGCGCTTCGGCCTCTTTCACGTCCTCCAGGCGGGCGCGCGCGCGGAGGGCCGGGCGATCCCGGCGAAGGGCCTGACCGGCCCCGGCTACGACGGCCACGCCTTCTGGGATACCGAGTCCTTCGTCCTGCCGGTGCTGACCTACGCCCGGCCCTCGGCCGCGAGGGACGCGCTGCAGTGGCGCCACGCCACGCTGCCGGCCGCCCGCACCCGCGCCCGCCAGCTCGGTCTCGCCGGAGCCGCGTTTCCCTGGCGCACAATCGCCGGCGAGGAATGCTCGGGCTACTGGCCCGCCGGGACGGCGGCGTTCCACGTGGGCGCCGACGTCGCCGACGCGGTCGAGCGCTACCGCTACGCGACCGACGACGAGCAGTTCGAGCGGGAGTGCGGCGTCGAGCTGCTCGTGGAGACCGCCCGGCTGTGGCGCTCGCTCGGCCACTACGACCCCCACGGCGGCTTTCGCATCGATGGGGTGACCGGACCCGACGAGTACAGCGCGATCGCCGATGACAACGTGTACACGAACCTCATGGCCCAGCGGAACCTCCGCGCGGCCGCCGCCGCGGTCGACCGCCATCCGGACCTCGGTACCGATCTCGGCGTCGACGACGGGGAGATCGCCCGCTGGCGCGAGGCGGCCGAGGCGGTCGCGATCCCCTACGACGAGGAGCTAGGCGTCCACCCCGAGGCCGAGGACTTCACCCAGCACGAGGAATGGAACTTCGCCACCACGCGACCGGATCAGTATCCGCTGCTCCTCCACTTCCCCTACTTCGACCTCTACCGCAAGCAGGTCGTCAAGCAGGCCGATCTCGTGCTCGCGCTGCACCTGCGCGGCGATGCCTTCTCGGCCGAGGAGAAGGCGCGGAACTTCGCCTACTACGAGGCACGGACCGTGCGTGACTCGTCGCTGTCGGCGTGCACCCAGGCGGTCATCGCCGCCGAGGTCGGCCACGTCGAGCTCGCTTACGACTATCTGGGCGTAGCGGCCCTCATGGACCTTCACGACCTGGAGCACAACACCCGTGACGGCGTCCACATGGCCTCGCTCGCGGGGGGATGGATCGGGCTCGTGGCAGGTTTCGGCGGTATGCGCGACCACGACGGGCGGCCGTCGTTCTGCCCCCGCCTGCCCTCCGCGCTCACCCGCCTCTCGTTTCGGATGGGCGTGCGCGGGCGGCGCCTGCGCGTCGACGTCCTCCCCGACTCGGCCACCTACCGCCTCGAGGCCGGCGCCCCCCTCTCGGTCACCCACCATGGCGACCACGCCCGCGTGGCCGCCGGCCGGCCGGTCACGCGCGCGATCCCCTCCGCGCCCGAGCCACCCGCCCCGGTGCAGCCTCCGGGCCGCGAGCCGCCCCGGCGGGCATGAGCGGCTGCAGAGGTGGGATCGTGCCGTGACCCGGGACCACGCGGCTCGAGAGCCGTCGCCTCAAGATCCCGCCTGCGCCTCCTCGCCTTCGAGCCGTGACTCCTCGAAGTCGAGGTCCCGCTCGACCCTCCTGCGCACCTCGTCGCTGATGTGGCCCTCGTTGCGGAGCACGAGCAACTCCCGACGCTCGGCCGCCAGCAGCTCGCGAAGGACCCGCTGGTAGGCGGTCGAGCGCTCCTCGTAGCCGTCGCTTGAGTCTGCGTCGATTCGCGCCGAGAACCGGCGACGGCGGTAGTCGAGCTGCCCGCGGACGCGCGTGACCGTATCGTCGTAGATCCAGTCCTCGCCCGCCAGGTCCTCGAGCCGCGCCAGCGCGGCCTCGGCCGTCTGCATGCGGGCGACCAGCTCCTCCCGCTCGGCAGCGCCGTCGTCCTCGATCCTCAGGGCGCGAATCAGGGGCCTGAGCGTGAGCCCCTGTCCCACCAGGGTCACGATTATCACGGCGAGGGTCAGAAAGACGACGAGGTCGCGCTCGGGGAACGGGGCGCCACCGCCCGTCTCTAGCGGCAGGGCAAGCGCCGCGGCAAGCGACACCGCACCGCGCATCCCCGACCATCCCACGATCACGCGCTGCTGCCAGGAGGCCCGGCGGAGAAGCTGGCTCGGCCTTCGGTCGAGGGCGCGAACGACATAGGTGACCGTGAAGAGCCAAACGAAGCGGATCGCGATGACGACCACGCTCACGGCGACCGCCCAGCCGAGAAGCGCGGCGACCGACTGTCCCGACAGGTCCTCGAGCACTTTCGGCATCTGGAGGCCTACGAGGAGGAAGAGGACCGCGTTGAGCAGGAACTGGAGGATCTCCCACACCGACACCCCCTGGATGCGCATGATCGGCGTCGTGAGCTCGGGCGTGTGCCAGCCCATGTAGATGCCCACCGTCACCGCCGCCACCACGCCCGAGACCCCGAGCTCCTCGGCCGGCAGATAGGCCGCGTAGCCCGACAGGATCGAGATCGTGATCTCGGTCGGCGAGTCGTCGATGCGCCGCCGCACCTCGCGGATGAGCCGCCCCACCGCCAGGCCGACCACGAGCCCGCCCACCCCGGTGATCAGGAACCGCCCGCCGGCCTCCCAGAAGGAGAAGGTCCCGCTGAGGACGGCGGCGACCGCAAACCGGTACAGGACGAGCGCCGTCCAGTCGTTGGTCAGGTTCTCGCCCTCGATGATCGTGAGGATCCGGCGAGGCGCGCGCAGCTCACGGAGGATCGTCGCGGGCGCCACCGGATCGGTCGGCGAGACGATCGCCCCGAGGACGAACGCGACGGGCCACGGCAGTCCGACGACCAGGTGCCCCACGGCCGCGACCGCGACCATCGTGACGATCACCAGGCCGATGGAGTTCAGGGTGATCGGCCGCAGGTTGGCGCGCAGGTCCCGCAGCGACGTAAAGAAGGCGGCTCCGTAGAGCAGCGGCGGAAGGAAGATGAGCAGGACCAGCTGCGGCGGGAGCTCGATGCGCGGAATGCCCGGCACGAAGCCGAGCGCGAGCCCGCCGACGACGAGCAGGATCGGATACGGAACGTCGACGACGCGAGCGATGACGGCAAGCCCCGCGATCGCCACGAGCAGGCCGAAGATGATCAGCTCGAGGTGCTCCATCGGTCGCCGCAGGTCAGGAGGCGCAGTTGCCTTGTCCTGCCCTCGTGTCCGGCGTCCTCGACCTCACGCTCAGACCGAGCCTGACAGCGGCAGGGTCACCGTGAACCGCGTCTCGCTCGGGCGCGACTCCCCCATCCGCTCGGCCGGTCGCCGTCCGAGCCGAGATCGGGTCCCGCCAGCACGAAGCCGCGCTCGTCGCGCTCCTGCCACGCCTCGAGGAGGTCGTCGACCACGGGGTAGGGCTGCTCGTCGGGCGGGTCCCAGGGCTTCAGCAGGTAGTAGTCGAGGGCTAAGTCGTTGATCGCCCTGATGGCGGCGTCGGTGTCGGCGTAGGCGGTGAGCAGGACGCGCTTTGCTTCGGGATACAGCTCCCGCGTCGCCTCGAGCAGCTCGACGCCGCTCATCCCGGGCATGCGCTGGTCGGCGACCGCTATGGCCAGCGGCTGTCCTCGCAGCTTGAGCTGGCGGACGAGGTCGAGCGCCGAGGCGCCGGAGTCGGCGCGGAGGACCCGGTACCGCTCGGCGTAGCGGCGGCGCAGGTCGCGCTCGATCGCCCGCAGCACCGCCGGGTCGTCGACGGTGAGGAGGGCCGGGCGTTCGAACCGGGCTTCGCCCGCAGCCTGCGCCGTCCACTCCCCGCGCGCCTCCGGTCCGCCGTCCCGTCTAGGCGATGAGACTGCCAGGTCACCTCACTCCCCCCGTTTGCGGTCGTGAGTTCGTCAGGTCGTGTCCTCTGACGGATCATGGCAGCGTCATCCCGACAGCTGGTCGACGAGGTCGTCGGAGCGCTCACCGACCTCTCGAAATCAGTCAAACTCGGCGCGCGGACGCCCCGGGGAGAGTTGGCCACCACCGTTCACATCGGCACGTCGGGCTGGAACTACGCGGACTGGCGAGGCCGGCTCTACCCCGCCGGACTCTCGCCGCGGCGCTGGCTCGAGCACTACGCCCGCGAGTTCGACACGGTCGAGGTGAACGCCACCTTCTACCGGCTCGCCTCGCGTCACGCCGTCACCGGGTGGGTAGAGCAGACCCCGCCCGACTTCGTGTTCGCGGTCAAGGCGAGCCGCTTCCTCACCCATATGAAGCGCCTGACCGACATGGAGGTCGGCGTCGAGCGCTTCTACGAGCGAATCGAGCCGCTGGTCGAGGCAGGCAAGCTGGGTCCCGTGCTTGGCAGCTCCCCGAGCGATTCCATCGCGACGACGACCGCCTCGCCGAGGCTCTCGAGCGTCTTCCGCCAGGTCGGCACTGCTTTGAGTTCCGCCACCCGAGCTGGTTCTCGGTCGAGGTCTTCGAGCTCCTGCGCGCCCACTCGGCTGCGCTCGTGATCGGTGACCATCCCGCGCGCCGGTTTGACTCCCACCCGTTCACCGCCGACTGGACCTTCATCCGCTTCCACCATGGCTCGCGCGGGCGGCGAGGAAACTACTCGGACACCGAGCTCGCCGAGTGGGCGGCGCGAATCGATGCCTGGCGCCGCAAGGTCGAGGTCTTCGCCTACTTCAACAACGACTGGGAGGGCTTTGCGGTCGACAATGCGCGAGCCCTGAGGCGGCGCCTCGAGGGGCTTCGCGAACATGGCCACCGGCCAGACAGCCAGAGGCAGGCGCCCGAGTCGCCACGCCAGAGCGGAGGTTAGGGACTCGGCTCAGTTCCCCCGGCGCGTCTATCCACTTCAATCCGCGCGTTTCCGGCGGGTAGCTCCGGGGACCCGTACCTAGACGAGAGGAGCACCATGCCCGACGATCGCCAGCTCGAGAGATTCCGCGAGGTAGTCGAACAGAAGAAGGAAGACGCAAAGCGGGCCTCCGAGGCACCCCCTCACCCCTCCGCGGAAGGCCCGGAGGACGCCGGCGACCAGCAGGACATCTAAACGGCCGGCCGCCCGCAGGACGTAAGGAGCCCTCGCGACAAGAACTCCGGCAAGGGCAAGAAGACCGCCGACAAGTGGAACCAGTAGGCCTGGGAATGAGCGGCCAGGGCCTTTAGTCAGCCTGCCCTGAAGGGATCCCGACGCACCTGGGACCACGCGACCGACCTGGACCTCCGGCGCGGGCACCGCGACCCAGCGGCGCCGCTGAGGCGGCCGGCTCAGTCGCGGCACCCGAGCTCTCCCGCGTCGAGGGTCTCGCCCGCGACCGAGACGAACGCGTAGCGGGCCACACCGGGACTGAGCTCGAGACGGAGCGCGCCGTAGTCGCGGTCGTTCGCAAAGGCAAGGCGTTCGTCGCTGGGGTCGAACTCGTAGTGGCTCCTGCCGCCGGCACCAGAGACAAACTGCGTGATCCCGTCGATCGGGTGCAGGCGCTGCATGTTGTGGTCGTGGCCGACCACGACGATCGTCGCCTTGTCGCACAGCGCCGCCCAGAGCGGGTCGGTGTCCGCTTGGTCGCCGTGCCTTCCCGCGCTAAAGCGCGCGCGATGCCAGAAGGCGATGCGGCACCTGCCCGGGCGCGCGAGCGCACCCCGCAGCCACCGCAGCTGGGCGAGCCGTGGTCGTGGGGGGCCTCCGAGTTGAGGCTCAGCAGCTCCCAGCCGCCGGCCGTAAAGGAGTAGTAGCTCGGCATCGGCCGCTCCCGCACCCGATGCCAGTAGGGCCGATAGCCCTCCGCGGCGTTGGGCCAGTCGTGGTTTCCCGGCGTGGGGGCGGTGATCGGGTCGAGGCGGCCGTAGGTCCCTTTGTAGTTTCGCGCGTACTCCTTCGCCGTTCCGTCGTCGTAGACGTCGCCGAGGTAGAGGAAGTGGTCTACGCGCTGCGAGGCGATCCGCGAGGCGACCGCCCTCGCCTCCGGGCTGCCGTCCGCGCCATCCCCGACCGCCCAGACGACGGCACGCCCTCGTCCGAGGCGCGACCTCGCCCGGCGCACGCGCCGCTCAAGGCCGGAGAGCCTGCGCTCGAGGCCGGCGATACGGGCCTCGAGCACGCCGACGTCGGCGTAGATGCCCGCCGGAGGGCCCGCGGGCCCTTTGGCCCCTCTCAGACCTCGGGGACCGACGTCGCCGTGGTCGAGGACGAGAGCGGCACCCGCACCCATGGCCCCGCCCAGCAGCGATCCGACAACCAAGAGAATGATGAGCTTCAGCGAGATGCCGTTCTCCTCGCTCCCTCGGGGATGGGCGCCGAGAGCCAGTCGAGGCTCGCCCGGGCGACTTCGAGTGGAACGGTGTGCCCGCCTGGGAACTCGCGGTAGTCGACCTCGTAGCCGGCACGCCGCAAGGACGGCACGATCCGCCGGCTGCAGCGGTCGATCGGGAGAACGCGGTCTCCCGAGCAGTGAGAGACGTAGACGGTCGGCCGGCCGCGTCGGCGTCCGGGCGGGATGAAGCCCGGCGAGAAGGCGATCAGATGGGTGAAGAGGTCGCCGTTCGCCAGACCGAGTGACAGCGAGTACGACGCCCCGTCCGAGAAGCCACCGAGCGCCACCCGCTCCGGATCGACAGAGAACTGCTCAAAGACCTCTTCGAGGAGCGCGTCGATCGAGGCCACGTCCGGGCCATAGCCTCCTAGGACTGCGTCCCAGGTACGGTCGCGCGAGTTTGGCGCCAGGAGGATGGTCCCCGCGCGGTCAGCCAACTGAGCGAGCGGAGCGATTCCCGAACGGGCATCCGAGCCTGCGCCGTGGAGGAGGACGACGAGCGGCCACCTCCGGTCCGGCCTGTACCCCGACGGGACTTGCAGCAAGCCGCCCTCCCCCCCAGCCATGCTCTGTAGTCCGGGCGTCGGCGAGCCGGCATGGCGGCGGTGCGGTTGGGGCCGCGCGTCAAGCCGCCCCTCCGAGGCGTTCCTCCCCCTCACCCCTTTCCCGGACGTCGGATCGGGTCCCTCCGAGGCGCAGCTCGCAGCGAAGGCAAGAGCGCCCGCGAGTCCAAGCGCGGCGAGGATCGGTCTCACTGGCTGAGGCCGCGCGCTATGGGGTCGATACGTCGTCGCCCACCCTGTCTGACCCTAGTGCTTTCCTTGGAGTCTGGTCAACGCCTGCCTCGAAAACGGTCAGGTTGGTGTTGCACTCCCGCAGCACCGTGGCATGGAGCCCGAGTGGGGACCCCTCCGGGACGGTTACCGAGGTCATGCGTCGGGCCATCGCCGGCGAGTGGTGGGACCCTCGCGGGGATCTGCTCCTGAGGGCGCTTGTCCCGCCTCTCCGGCGTCAGCGGCCGGCGCGGCGTGGCCGGGCGCGGTCTAGCGCTGCATTCGCTTCAATCCCTCGCCGTCCTTCCACAGCTCGATCACGAGCCGGTCGCGCGCATCGCTCAGGCGAACGACGACCACCTCACTGATGCGCGCGAAGAACAGATGCCAGGGCCCGCTCGGCGTCTCGCCGGCACCGGCCACGAGCCGGCTCTTGAGCTCGTCGTCGTCGATCTCCTCGACATAGCCGGAGACCTTCGCGTCCCCCTCCCACGCCGGCGGGTCGATCGAGGCGCTGTGGAGGGCGAAGCGAGGGTCGCGCCGCAGGTCGAGCGCCTTGCGCCATCGCCACATGGCCCCGAACCACAGCTCGCGGTTCGCGAACTTGGCCTCGGTCCCGCTGATCCGAGGCGAGGCGTCGCGGCGCAGCGTCGCGATCGTCTTGTGGACGCCCGCCTCGAGGAAGCCGCTCGCACGGTCGGCGAACTCGGGCTCCGACTCGACGACGTCTCGCCAGGCGACCACGCTCACGTTGCGTCCGGTAACTGCGTCGGCTCGCCGTCGCCGTCGCCGGCTCGGGCGGCAGCGCTCAGCTCGACAGCCGGGCCGAGAGTCCGAACCGCGAAAACAGCGAACCGTCCGTCTCGAGGAAGTACGTAATCTCGGCGATCCGCCCCGCGCGCACCTCAAGCGCCTGGATCGACCACGGCGTGTCGCCTCCGTCGCGGTACTGGGCGAAGCCCGGGGCGCCGTTGACCGCCACCGGAACCAGCCGCGAGCGGCGACACCCCGCGCCGGGGCCGAGCATCCAGCGAGCCATCTCGCGGCGGCCCCTCAGCCACAGCGGATACGGCGGCATCGACTGGGTGGCGTCTTCGTGGAGCAGCTCGGTGAGCGCGTCGATCTCGTAGCGCTCGAAGGCATCGACGTAGCGGGCGAGCAGCTCGCGGTCGGCTTCGTCGACTGACGCATCGGACACCCTGAGCGCGTCGAGGTCCCGAGAGGCCAGGGTCGCCCGAGCGCGTTGCAGCGCGCTGTTGACCGCCGCGACGCTGATGTCGAGCAGCTCGGCGACCTCGCTCGCGCGCCAGCGCACCACGTCCCGGAGGACCAGGACGGCTCGCTGGCGCGGCGGCAGGTGCTGGAGCGCCGCGATAAAGGCCAGGCGCACGGACTCGCGGGCCTGGGCGCGCTTCGCCGGATCGCCGTTGACGCCCAGGACCAGCTCGTCGGGGGCGGGGCCTACCCACGTCGTATCGGGCAGGGGCGCCGCCAGCGGAGCGTCCACCTCGCCCGGATCGCCGAGGTCCATCGGCAGCGCTCGCCGCCGGCTCGCCTGCAGAAGGTCGAAGCAGACGTTGCTGGCGATCCGGTACAGCCAGGTGCGCAGGGTCGCGCGGTTCTCGAAGCCCTCGAAGCTCCGCCAGGCGCGCGTCATCGTCTCCTGGACGGCATCCTCCGCTTCCCCCGCGGCGCCCAGCATCCGATAGCAGTAGCCCGTCAGCTCCACGCGGTGGCGCTCGAGCTGCGCCTCCACGGGCTCGGGCCCGACATCCCGGGCGGCGTCCATCACGGTCCGCGCAGTCACAGGGCGAGCGTAGTGATTGGGGCCGAGACACGCACCGCCGATGAGCTTGCCCAGCTCGAGCGGTCTATCCCATGACATCGTTCCACCCCCAAGAGGGCACCATGGCCACCCAGTCCCGGCTCATCTTCGTCAACGTCCCCGCCAAGGACTGTCGGCGTCGATGGCCTTATTCGGCGAGCTCGGCTTCGCCTTCGACGAGAAGTCACAGATGACTTGGCGCCTACATGGTCGTCAGCGATCAGGCGTACGTGATGCTGCTCGCAGAGTCCCGCTTCGCGGACTTCCACGCCGAAGCCGATCGCCGACGCGCGCGGGTGCACCGAGGCGATCCTCTGCGTGTCGCCGAGAGCCGCGAAGCGGTCGACGCCTTCGCCGACGCCGCGCTCGCCGCCGGGGGCACACCGGCCAACGAGCCGATGGACCACGGTTCATGTACGGGCGCGGCTTCCACGATCTCGACGGCCACCTCCGGGAGGTCATGTGGATCAGCCCGGAGGCGGTCGAGCGGGGCCGGCGGACATGGTCCAGACCGCCTAGACGAGCAATTACACGGTCCGCGGCTCGTGGCCGCGGTTCAGGGAGCGCAGGTCGACGTTTGCGGGCACCGTCCCCCGCGGTGCGCTAGCCCCCGGAGTTGAGCGGGGACTGGTCGAGCTGGTGCTGAAGATCGGGGAGGGAGTCGTATACCGCCACCGCCCCCGCCTCGCGGAGCTCCGCCTCGCCGAATCCTCCGGTGACGACGCCGAGCGCCGTGACTCCGGCGCGGATGGCGGCCTCGCAGTCGTATATAGAGTCCCCTACCAGGACCGCCTCGCCGCCGCCGATCTTGTCGAGCGCCACCCCCACGACATCGGGGCTCGGCTTGGTGACCTCGACGTCGGAGGACGAGGTCCAGTCGTCTGCGAGGTCGCGGGCATCGAGCAGATCGAGGTAGTGATCGACCTCGGTGGCCTTCGCCGAGCTTGCGAGTACCACCGTGTGTCCCCGGTCCTTCAGCTCGACGATCAGGTCGCGGGCACCGGGAAGCGGCTCGACCTCGGCGATCATCGTGAAGTAGATCGCGTCGTGCGCGGGGCGGACGTCGTCGCCCAGCTGCTCCTCGACCTCGTCCCCCGCGACCGAGGGAACGAGCTGGTCGCCTCCCATCCCGATGCTGCGGTGGATCCTCCACAGGGGGATGACCACGCCGTGCTGATGGAAGGCGCGGTACCACGCCACCGCGTGCTGGAAGTTGGTGTCGACCAGCGTTCCGTCGATGTCCAGGATCGCAACCGGGGCCATGGATCCAGCATATAGGGATGGTCGGCGAAGACGGCGAGCCGCCCCAAGGCTGCCGGCCCGCCGTCTGGGCCGCGCCAATCAGCGCGGGGCGGCTATGAACCAATCACCGGCCTCGACCGTCTTCCAACGCGAGCGATCGAACTGGTCGCGAGCAAAGGGGATCTGCACCCTCCGGGAGCCGTGCGGGAAGTCGACGGTGGACACCTCGTAGACCAGTTGGTTCTCACCCGCCGACTGGAGGACGAAGACATCGATCGGGTCGAAGCGGTTCCCGCGCGCCAGCGCCGCGAACCGGCCCGGGTCGCGTTCGCGCGCCAGTTGCCGCGTGAAGTCCAGCCGCGCCAAGAACTCTCCCGCGGGGTGTGCGTAGATCGCCTGCCACTCGTTGAAGGCGTACATCGGTGAGCTTCTGAGGAAGTCAGACCCCGACGCCAGGACGACCGGCTGGCCATCGCCCCCGTGGACCGCACGCACGAGCTCGAGCACCCTCGCTGCCGGGACCCCTGGAGCTCTGGCCCCCGAAGAGGCGTAGGGCTCCAGGCCGCCGTTCGGACTGGCGGTGTCGTGGGACTGGCGCACGAAGGGGTCATTGAGCAAAACGTTGACGTAAGACTGGCCGATCACGAAGACCAGAGCCGCTCCGAGGACGGCGGCGAGGCGCGTGACGTCGCCTGGCTTCCAGCGCGCGGCCGCCGCCTGCACCAGCGCGCCGCCCGCCTTGATCCCGGCGATTACGAGGACCAGCTCGACGAACCGCTCTGTTCGAAAGGCGAGCACCGGCTTGCCCGCCGCGGCGAGACCGAACCCGATCACATACCAGGCATAGCCGGCGGCCACGAGCAGCAATAAGCCGGCCGACAGCCGCTGCCTAAGGACAGTCCAGGTCAAGTGCGCGAGCCCCGCGAGCATCAAGAACCCGACGACAGAACCATCGAAGACGTCAACGACGACGTCATCGTGCTCCGGGTGCGTCTTTACGTCGAAGTAGAGGTTTTGTAGGGACGCGGGCTGCGGCGCCTCGACGATGCTGACCAGGAGCGGTAGCCAGTAGACCGCCGAGAGGGTCGCGGCGATCGCCAGGACTCCAAGGCGACGCCACCGCCGCCGGTCCGCCGGTGGGTGCAGGCGATTCAGCGCCGGCAGGAGCAGCAGAGCGACCGCGAGAATGAAGAAGTAGTAGTAGTAGAGGCAGAAGAGCGCCGCGCCGATGAGGCCGTTCGCCCAGACGGGCAGCTCGCGCACCCCATGCCGACGGATCCCGTACACGGCGTCGAGCCACCACGGCACGATGAGGAACAGCGCGACCCAGGACTCCGGCTGGAGGATGAAGTTGGACACCGCGAGGGGCGCCCCGAGGGCGATGAGCGCCGCGAGAGCGGGGCTCACCACGCGCCGCCACTGGAGGTACGACAGAAGCGGCACAGCGAACGCCATCACGATCGATGCGTGCTTCAACGCCGAGTAGGGCGTCAGGTCAAAAAGCGCCGCCGCCCTCCCCACCGTCCAGGGCATGAGCGGCGGGTAGAACGCGGGTAGGCCCCGGTAGGAGAAGTCGACGAGCTGCCAAGTGTCGCTGAACCGCGTCACCGCCGCGACGCGAAACCCGATGTCGCTGCTGAGCCCGCCGACGGGGTAATCGGACCCGTGCAGGGCGCCCGCGAGAATCCCTCCGGCGAACGCGGCGGCGACGGCCACGGTGAGGTCGGGCGCCCACGTGCGCAGCCGCCCGCGAGACAGCCAGGCAGGCGTGACCACGACGACGAGGACCGCGAGCACCGCCTTGCTTCCCACCGGCATGAGCGGAGAACGTGGGTTGTAGTCACCGACGATGGTCGCGGCGCACGCGATCGCGAACGCCGCGGCTGCCAACACGACCGGGCGCAGAGTCGACGTCTTCTCTCCCCGGCTCGATCGGGGCGTCCGTCGACGTTCGCTTAGCTCGCCGTCCGGGCCTCGGTGCGCCGCGTCCGGGCCTCGGGTGGCCGGAGGGTCGCCGCCAGAGGGCGCCTTTGGAATGCTCGACGGGCGCTTCATGCGTCTCTCGCCATGTCGTCTTGGCCGCGCCCGCGAGGCACTACTCGGCCCCGCGGCGGGTAGGCTAGCGTGCGCCCGGGGGCACGGACAGGAGCGTGCAGGGGCGGCCGATCCTGGGTCATCGCTTGACATTTCACCCGGGTGTCGGGTCTACAGTGAAGGCATGGCTCGCACCGTCAAGCAAGTCGCGGAGAGGGTGGGCTTGCCGAGCCGCACCGTCCGCTACTACGACAGCATCGGGCTCGTCTCCCCCGAGCAGCGAAGCCAGGCCGGATACCGCCTTTACGACGCAGGTGGCGAGGGCAGGCTTCGCTTCGTCCGCCAGGCGAAGGCGCTCGGCTTCTCCCTCGAGGAGATCAGAGAGCTCATGGCGGCCGCAGAGCGCGGCTGCTGCGGCGAGGTCATCCCGGCGTTGCAGAAGCTGCTCGACGACAAGGTCTCAGAGGTCGACGAGCGGATCGCCGAGCTGCGCGCCTTTCGCGAGCGACTCGTCGCCTACCGAGCCGGTCAGCGCAGCGGCTGCGGCTGCTCCGGTGACGGCGCGTTCTGCGGTTGTCTGACCGATGCTCCCCTAATCCAAATCGAAACCGGAGGTAACTGATGGCCTGTCCGTGCTGCACCCCCACCACCGAACGAGAGCCCCAGAGGAAAGCCGAGAGCGTCGCGAGCGAACGCCCCGACTGCGGCTGCGGTTGCGGCCCCGGCTGCGGCTGCGGCTGCGGGACCCGCCCCGCCGATACCGAGCGCCACCTCGAGGAGATCCGCCGGCGGGTGACCGCGGTCGAGCCGACCCGAGCCTGAGCATGGCCGACGCCGCTCTGTTCATCGGCTACGGCCGCCCCGCTCGCGCGCGCGAGCGCCAGGCGATCGAGCTGTTCAACCTAGCGCTCGCCCTCTACGCCAACCTGCAGGAGCGCGGCGAGATCGAGAGCTTCGAGCCCGTCCTGCTCGACCCCCACGGCGGCGAGCTTGCCGGGTTCTTCCTGGTGCGCGGAACGCGCGAACAGCTCGACCGGCTGCGCGACCACGGCGAGTACCAGCGCCTCATCGTCCGAGCGGGGCTCGTGATCGAGCACTTCGGCGTCATCGCCGGGCACATCGGCGAGGGCCTGGCCGACCGGATGGACCTCTACGGCCACCAGGTCGAGGCCCAGCTCGCCAGCGGATAGGCCGTCCGGCAGAGGCGATCCTTCGCGAGTCCAGCCTCGATCGCCGTACGCTGCGCTCGATTCGCCTTTGGTCTTGCGCTCTGAAGTGAAGCTCCTCGCCATGCGAGCGAACCTGGGAGTCAGCCCGCCACTGCCGACGAATTGGGCCGACGTGCACCCTAAAAGGTCGCTCGCGGGCTCCCGAGCAGCTGCCGCGCCGGGGGTGCCAGCCACCGCTGGGCCTCAGCCCAGCGCCCCAAGCCGAGGAGCGTTGGTACCACGAGGCCATGGCCGGCGAACCCGACCATGCGGTCGAGTGTTCGGAGGTAGGCCACGCTGAGGTCGCGGTCGTCACGCATCGACCAGAGCGCCTTCGAATGGATCCAAGCGGCGTCGCGGGCCCGGGCCACGCTGAAGCCGGCCACGACATCGTCGAGGCGGCCGAAGGCGCGGTCGATCACCCCGAGCAGCCCGCCGGCGAGCCAGGGCTTCACGCGCTCCTGTACGTCCCCCAGGATCTCGTTGAGGTGGACGTAGTCGCGATGCTGCGGCGAACCGTCCACCGGCGCGATGTCGAACTCGCGGCAGGTGTCACGGACGCCGATCGGCAAGTCGTAGTTGATGTGGGCGTTCATGCCGGCCAGCGCGAACTGGATCGGGGCCACGCGCCGGTTGAGGCGGGCGGCGAACAGCGGGCGCCAGGCGTGCGAGACGCCCTCCCCCGTCGTCATCCCGCGGTCGAGGTCATCCAGCGCCCGGAAGTAGGCGTTGCTGAAGAAGACGGCGAGTCGGGACAGGAAGCGAGGATCGGCGAGCTCGTCGCCGCTCAGCCTCGCGACGACCTCCCGAGTCACCTCGAGGTAGAGGTTGTTGAAGTACCTGACCCCGTCTCCGGGAGCCAGCTCGGCGTCGATCGCCACCATGCGATCGACCGCCTCCTCGAGCGTCGCGACCGGGCCCTCAGGTGGGGCCTCGAGCGGAGCGAACTCGGCGTGCATTCCCCTCCGACTATAGGCGGGTTCGCCCGCCGCGCGTCCACGTCACCCGATCTGCGGCGCGGCAAGTCGATTCGGAGTGGTAGGTGGATGAGGAGGCGCTCGCGAGCTTGGCAGGGCGCGATGCGGGTGCGGTGGCGGGCAGGGTGGGCCAGGCTTCACCCGTCCGCGCCGTAGCGGCGGAGTCCGGTGTCGGGACCGCCTTCCCCATCGAAACAGTTCATCGCCCAAGCGGCTTTCTTCCTGCTTGGGGCGGGACTCATCCTTGCCTTCGCCGCGACGATAATCCACGCTGGCCAGGAGGTCTTCTACGTCCCCGCATATGGCGTCGGCTCGCTGCCGGCGCGTTCTGCGTCGCCTTGATCGGGATGGGACTGAGTTGGCGCTCGCGCCGCTCCAGCGGTTGGCTCAGGCGCCGTGGGGCCGGAAGACGACACGCACGCAAGCGTCCGTCTTCTGCTTGAAGGTCTGGTAGGCCTCTTGAGCTTGGGTCAACGACATCTCGTGCGTCGCCACGAAAGCCGGATCGACCTCTCCTCGCTCGGCGTGCTCGAGCAGCCTGGGTAGGTAGCGCTGGGCGTGGACCTGGCCGGTGCGCAGGTGAAGCGCCTTGTTCATCAGCGCGCCGAGCGGGAACTTGTCGGCGACGCCGCCGTAGACGCCGATCATCGCGATCGTGCCGCCCTTTCGACAGGCCTGGATGCACTCGCGAATGACGTACGGGCGCTCCGACTCGAGGCGGGTCGCCTGCTTGACGCGGTCGTAAGCGCCCTGGAGGCCGCCCGAGTGCGCCTCCATCCCGACCGCGTCGATGCACGAGTCCGGGCCGCGCCCGCCGGTCAGGGCCTTCAGCTCCTCGACGACGTCGACCTGCGTGTAGTCGAGGACCTCGGAGGCGCCGGCCCGCTCGCGCGCCAGCCGGAGCCGCTCGGGGAACCGGTCGATCGCGATCACCCGCTCGGCGCCCAGCAGGTAAGCGGAGGCAATGGCGAACAGCCCGACCGCCCCCGCTCCCCAGACCGCCACGACCTCGCCGCCGCCCAAGCCGCACATGTCGGCGCCGAAGTAGCCGGTGGCGAAGGCGTCCGAGCAGAAGAGCGCCTGGGTGTCGTCGACTCCGTCCGGGACCTTCACCGCGCCGACGTCCGCATACGGCACGCGGATGTACTCGGCGTGCGAGCCGGCGTAGCCGCCGGTCAGGTGCGAGTAGCCAAAGATCCCGCACGGGGACTGGCCCCAGACGGCCTCCGCCAGCGCGGCGTCCGGGTTGCCGTTGTCACACAGCGAAAAGAGCTCCTGCTGGCAGAAGAAGCAGGACCCACACGCGATCATCGGGGAGACGCAGACGCGGTCGCCGACCGAGAGCTTGTCGCTCACCGCGGTGCCCGCCTCCACGACCTCACCGAGGAATTCGTGGCCGAGGATGTCGCCGCGCTGCATCGCCGGGACATAGCCGTCGTAGAGATGCAGGTCGGAGCCGCAGATCGTGGTCGCCGTGACCTTGAGGATCGCGTCGCGGGGGTTGGTTACGGAGGGGTCGGGCGTCTCCTCGCAGGTGACCCGGTTGGGTCCGGCCCAGGTGATCGCCTTCATGCGCCGGTGTCGAGGGTCGGCAGAGCGGCGCTGATCGGACCGCGGCGCCCGGCGGGCGCGCCCTCGGCGGTGACTATCTCGCCCGCCTCGAGGAGCTGCTTGGCCCGCCGCAGGTCGGCCGGGTCGGCCTCCGCGTGGATCTCGGTGCCGCGACCGCCAGGCGCCGGGCGCAGCTCGAAGCGCCCGGTCCACTCCCCCGCCGGAGAGAAGCGGCGCACTTCGGCGGGGTCCTCGAGCAGAGCGCGAACCTCACCCTCGGGCTTTTCGACCGTCACCGCCCGGTGGCGGGTGGCCCGAATCGAACCGCCGGCGCCGCTCGGATCGCTCATGGCGACCGCCGAGAGCTCGTAGATCCCGACGGCGGCGGGCACCCACCGGTCGACGGGGTCTTTACGCCCGAGTACCCAGGGAAGCACGGCCAGCCCCAACGCACCGACCGCGTCCAGCGCGAGATGGGCCTTGTAGGGCAGTCGCTTGACCACTCCGAGCTCGTAGTCGGTGAAGAAGCTGTAGACGAGGTGGTTACCGCCCGCCGTCGCAAGCGCTCGGCCGGCGAAGCGCCGCCGCAGGACGGAGAGTCGCGACGCTCCGATCAGCGCCGTACCGGTGAGGTAGTCGAGGAGCCCGTGCAGATGGGAGCCGATTGGCTGCCTCATAGGCCTCACCTACCCGGCGCTCTCTCCGGCGAATCAGCGCGAGGGCTGGGGAAGCCCCGGCCGATCGACCTCACCCGTCGGTGCCGCGCCCGCTGACCGCGTCGCGCATCCGGTCGAACAGGCCGGCCACCGGGCCCAGCGCCGTCCGCACGCCCGGCTCGTTGGGCACCGACGGGTGCGGCCGCGTCGGGGCGAACTTCTTGACCGACTCGACCTCCGAGCCAAGCTCAAGAAGCTCCTCGTGGCTGAAGACCTGCCGCATGTGCGCGAACATCTCGCCCTCCTCCTCGGCGATGTGCTCGCGGATCTCGCGCATGAGCGTGGCCAGCTCCTCGTCGAAGGACGGATCATGCGGATCCATGCCGTCCAGCCGCTGCAGGGTCTCCTCCGCCTCGGCGTGCTCCTGCTTCGCCCGCTCTGCCTCCTCGGCGCTGACTTTGTTCTTGACCGCCGGGTAGACCTGGGTCTCCTCGGCCACGGAGTGGCGCACGAGCTCGATAGTCACGCGATCCATGAGGTCCCGGCGCCGGACACCGGCGTCGTCGCCCGTGGCGCCGCGCAGGGACTCGAGCTCGGCGAACATCTCCTCCACCTCTCGATGGTCGTGCTCGAGGATCTCGATCACGTCACGCTGCTGGTCCGCCATCCCGACTCCTTCTCGATCGTGGGCTCCTCGGGTGTTTAATACCAGTATCCTCGCGACCCTCGAGAGAGCGCCCGGGCCGACCCACTCGCGGCGTGCTCGGATTGGGGGATGCAGCGTCCCGGAGGAACGCCATTGGCCTCGCAAGACTCGACCACCTGCTGCATCGTCGGTTGCGGACCGGCCGGCGCGATGCTCGGCCTCCTCCTTGCCCGGGCCGGCGTCGATGTCCTCGTGCTCGAGAAGCACGACGACTTCTTCCGCGACTTCCGCGGCGACACGATCCACCCCTCGACGCTTGACGTACTCGATGAGCTCGGCCTGGGCAATCGGTTCGCGGAGGTCCCCCAGCAGCGTGTATCGGAGCTGCTGGTGATGACCGACGAAGGGATGACGAGCCTGGCTGACCTCGAGGACCTCGAGGTCGCGCACCCATACATCGCCTTCGTTCCTCAGTGGGACTTCCTCGACTTCCTGACCGATGCGGCGCGCGAGCTACCGAACTTCGAGCTGCGCATGGGCGCCGAGGTGGAGGACATCGTCGAAACGGTCGGACGCGTCTCAGGCGTGCGCTACCGCTCCGCCGACGGGCTTCGCGAGGTGGCCGCCACGCTGACCGTCGCCACCGACGGTCGTGACTCGATCGTACGCCGCAGGGCCGGCCTCGAGCCGGTCGCCTTCGGCGCGCCGATGGACGTGCTCTGGTTTCGCCTCTCGCGCGAGGAGACCGATCCCGGTGCGACCTTCGGCCGCTTCAGCGCCGGTCACATCGTGGCCATGATCTACCGCGGCGATTACTGGCAGGTCGGTTACGTGATCCCGAAGGGTTCTGACGCCGTGCTGCGCCGGCAGGGCATCGACGTACTCAGAAGGTCGCTGGCCGAGCTCATGCCGGCGTTCGCGAACAGGGTTCAGCGCGAGCCCGCGGGTTGGGATGACGTCAAGACGCTCAAGGTCCAGGTCGACCGCCTCAGGCGCTGGCATCGGCCCGGTCTGCTCTGCATCGGGGACGCCGCCCATGCGATGTCCCCGGTGGGGGGAGTCGGGATCAACCTCGCCGTGCAGGACGCGGTCGCGGCCGCCAACCTGCTCGCCCGGCCGTTGAGGGAGGGCACGCTCGGCGATGGCGACCTGGCGCGGGTCGCTCGCCGACGCCGGTTGCCGACCGTGGTGACCCAGGCGTTTCAGCGAGCCGTCGGCCGGCGTGTGCTTGCCCCGACGCTGGGAGGCACGAGCGGCGGGACGCCGAGGGCGCTGCGTGCCCTCGGTCGCATATCGTTCCTGCGAAGGCTCCCGGCGCGTCTTCTGGGCGTCGGGGTGCTGCCCGAGCACGTGCGCATCGATCCGGCGGCGGGCGGTCCAAGCTCCAGGCCCGCTCCCGCGGTCACGCGCTGAGCTGGGGCGCCGGGTTCTTCCTGGCTCGTGGCGACAGCCTCCCTACGGGCGGAGGCACTCTTCGGTGATGCATCGCCCTCAGTGGAGCAAAAGCCCCGCGGCCGCCGCGACCGCGACGACGGCCGGCTCCGGAACCCTGACCCTCGGCTGTAAGAGCGCCGCCAGCGCAACGGTCCCGATAGCGATCGAAACGGGTCCCGCGATCGTGTCCCTCCCGATCACGATCGCGGCTCCGGCGATGGCGCCGGCTGCCGCAGCCGTCGCTCCCTTCACGAACCCCTGAAGCCGGGGATGCTTCTCGTGCCGCCGGAACAGACCTCCGGGGACGACGACGAACAGGTAGACGGGCACGAAGACGGCCACCGTAGCCACCACTGCGCCAACCAGTCCGAACACGAGATATCCGGCGAAGGTGGCCATGATCACGACCGGCCCCGGCGAGATGAGGCCCATGGCGACGGCGTCGACGAACTGCTGCTCGGTCAGCCACCCGCGATCGCTGACGAGTCCCTCGTGCAGGAAGGGCACGATCGCCAGCCCCGAGCCGAAGGTGAAGGCGCCGGCCTTCAGGAAGAAGAGGGCGAGGCTCCCGACTCCCGCCCCCGAGCCCGTGACGGCGAGGCCCTGTATCGCCGCGAGCGCTCCGGCGGGCGAGAGGGCGGCCAGGCCGCGCGGGAGGCCGCCTCCGTAGTAGATCGCTCCGAAGGCGCCGGCCAGGAGGAACAGCCACACGATCTCCGCCCCGGCGAGGGCCGTCGTCGCACAGAGGACGGCGGCGATGGACCAGAGCACCGGGTCGCGCTTCGCCGTCGAGCGGGCGAGCTTGACGGCCGCGATGGCGATGATGGCGAGCACGGCAGGGCCGACGCCGAAGAAGATGTCGGCGACCCACGGAAGCCCCTGGTACTCGGCGTAGAGGACGGCGACCGCCGTGACGATCAGAAACGGCGGGAGCACGAACGGCAGCGCGACCAGCGCTGCTCCGCGCGCGCCGCGTTCGAGGTAGCCCAGCCACATCGCGGCCTGGGCCGCGAGCGGGCCGGGCATGGTCTGGCCGATCGCGAGCGCCTGCTGATACTCGGCCTCGGTGTACCAGCGCCGGTCCTCGACCAGGTCCCGGTGCATGTAGCCGACGAGCGCGATCGGACCACCGAAGCCCCACGCGCCGAGCTTCGCGAAGTAGCGCACGAGGCCGCGAAGCGAGCGTTCCTGCCTTCGACGGCTAGGTACGACCGCCTCGGGGGTGTCGACCGTCTGCACCGAACTCCCTACGCGGGTTGTGGCGAGGCGCGGAGGTCGCGCCGCACGGCCACGACAGCCAGGGCGATGGCGGCGATCCACACGGCGATGAAGAGTATGTAGGCGGCGACGAGCACCTCAGCGGGGGCCCCGACGGCCTCCCCGAACGTCTTCGTGTTGGTGACGAGGATCAGACCGCCGACCGCGGCACCGAGCACGCGCGCCGGCAGCTTGCGAACGAGCCACGCCGCGATCGGGGCGGCGATCAGGCCGCCGAGGAGCAGGGCGACGAGCCACCCCACGTTGATCTCGGAGAAGCTCAGCGCGACGAGAAAGCCCGCCGAGGCCCCTACGGTCACGAGGAACTCGGAGGTGTCGATCGATCCGACAACCTTCCGGGGCTCAAGCCGCTCGGAGGCAAGGAGCGACGAGGTTCCGATCGGGCCCCAGCCACCGCCGCCCATGGCGTCGATTAGGCCGGCGAAGGCCCCGAGGGGAGACAGGAAGACCGCCCGCAGGGGCGTGCGATCCGGGCTTGGCTCACGTCTCTGACGCGGCCGCGAGAAGCGCCAGAGGATGTAGAGACCAAGCGAGAACAGGATGGCCGCCACCCACGGCTCGGCGACCTCGGCCGAGAGGGAGCTCAAGATCACGGCCCCGAAGAAGGCGGCGACCGCGCCTGGGACGGCCATGAGACCCACGGTCCGCCAGTCGACGTTCCCGAACCGCCAGTGCGCGGTCCCCGAGGCGAGCGTCGTCCCCACCTCCGCCAGGTGGACCGTGGCGGAGGCGATCGCGGGTGCGGCGCCGGCAGTGAGCAGCAGCGTTGTCGTCGTCACGCCGTAGGCCATCCCGAGGGTTCCATCGACCAGCTGGGCGACGAGACCGAAGAGGCCGAGTATGAGCAGTTTGTGCATGTCCGTAGCGTTCCCCAGTTTGCCGACTGATTTGGTGCAGAAGAATTAGCACAGAGATTCTCTGAGCGCCGCCTCGCGGTACCTACGGCCAGCCTCGGAGTGCTCGCACAGTCCCGGCATGCTCCAACCCATCCGTTCCAGGCGGCTGGAATCACGTCCGTCACGCGCCGGTCTGACCTGGTCGTGGAGGATCGCGACCCCCGAGACTTGACGGCAGTCCTCGATCGCCCAGGTGCAGTCTGAGTCGAGCGACCGCGCCCAGCCTGGGCCTCGTCCACGGGGATGTCGGTCCTCGAGGGCCCGCCCCGCGCGTTCGGCGCCCGACCGTCAGGAACCCGGCGATTTCGACCTGAGCAGGCCCAGGGCCGTGCGAGGCCAGGCGCTGGCTCAGAGGGCCCTCGTAGGGTGCGAAGTCGTCTCGCGGCGAGGGAACGCTCGAACATCGCCGCGCGCATCAGCCCGCCGCTTTGCTTCGACGGGCGGCGACGTTGGGGTGACGGCGTCGGCGCGGACTAGGTCCCGCAGAACGTGCGGTACTCCCCGAACCCCAGTGGGGCCGGTTCGGAGTAACGCTCGAGTCCTGGCCTTTCGTCAAACGGGTGGACGAGCACGTCGAGCAGTCGGTTGAAGGGCGCCATGTCGCCGGCCGTCGCCGCGGCCAGAGCCTCCTCCACCAAGTGGTTGCGCGGGATGTAGACGGGGTTCACCCCGTTCATCGCTTCCGCGACGGCGCCGAAATCGACGCGTTCTGACGACAGCCGAGCGCGCCACCGTTCCGCCCAGCCGTCGAAGGCGGACGGCTCGGCGAAGAGCGCCCGCGTGGATGTCGCGTCTCCGAGCACGGCCGCCGACAACGCCCGGAAGAAGGAGGTGTAGTCGACCCTCTGGGCGCGCAGCAGCGCCAGCAGGTCGTCGATCAGCGCGCCGTCGCCTTCCTGGCCCTGCGCCAGCCCCAGCTTGGCCTGCATGCCCTTGCTCCAGTACCGCTGGAAGCGGTCGGGGAAGGACTGGAGCACCTCGGTAGCCGCGGCCGCTGCTCTGTCCGTATCGGCGTCGAACAGAGGGAGCAGCGTCTCGGCCAGCCGCGCGAGGTTCCACCGTGCGATCTGCGGCTGGTTGCCGTAGGCGTAACGGCCCGCGTAATCGATCGAGCTGAAGACCGTCGAGGGGTCGAAGGCATCCATGAACGCGCACGGGCCGTAGTCGATCGTCTCGCCGGAGATCGTCATGTTGTCGGTGTTCATGACGCCGTGGATGAACCCGACGAGCATCCAGTCGGCAACCAGCGACGCCTGCACGTCGACGACCCTTTCGAAGAGGGCGAGATAGGGGTTATCGGCTTCCGATGCGTCGGGGTGATGACGGGCGATGACATGGTCGGCGAGGCGCCATACGAGCGCCGGGTCGCCCCCGCGCGCCGCGTATTCGAACGTGCCGACCCGGACATGGCTGGCCGCTACTCGTGTGAGCACCGCGCCGGGCAGCAGCGTCTCCCGCGCGACGGTGTCGCCGGTCGCTACGACCGCGAGCGCCCGCGTGGTCGGAATGCCGAGCGCGTGCATTCCCTCGCCGATCAGGTACTCGCGGAGCATCGGCCCGACGGCGGCCTTCCCGTCGCCGCCGCGCGCGAATGGCGTGCGACCCGACCCCTTCAGATGAATGTCGCGACGGCGTCCGTGGACGTCCACCACCTCGCCGAGCAGCAGGGCCCGGCCATCGCCGAGCCGGGGCGAGTAGGCGCCGAACTGATGGCCGGCATAGGCCTGCGCCACCGGCGACGCCCCCTCCGGCATGGCGTTCCCGGCGAGGACGGCGACCCTGTCGGGTGACCTCAGGGCGTTGGGATCGACTCCCAGCTCGGTGGCGAGCTCCTCGTTGAGCGCCAGCAGCCGGGGCGCCGGCGCGGGTACGGCCTGCCACGGCTCGTATAGCCCGCCGAGCTCACGGACATACGAGCTGTCGAAGGCAAACAGCGGCGGAGCAGCGACGGTCACAGGGTGAGGCTAGCGGCCTCGTCGCCGGCCGACTCGGCGGGAAGAGCGGCGGGTCCTGCGGGCCGAGCCACCGCCCAAGGAAGCCCTGCTCTCGATAAACGATTTGGCCACAAGGGTTTTCGGGACTCTCACGATGGTCTCGATGAGAATCGCCACTCCCCGCGATCTCGCGCTAGAGATGAGACCGACTTCGCTAAGAGGTCACGGGCCGCCTTCCAGAGCGCCTAGGAACCGCCTCGCGATCGGCGCCGCCACCTCGCCGCCCGAGCGCCCGCCTTCGACGAGAACGGCGAGCGCCAGATCGCCGCGGTAGCCGACGAACCAGGCGTGGGTGGGGGGAGGGTCCCCCTGCCCGTACTCGGCTGTGCCGGTCTTGCCGTGAACTTCGCCCGGCACGTCGGCCAGCGCCTCGGCCGTGCCCTCGGTAACCACCTGCCTCGTCAGGATCCTCAGGTCTCGGAGCTCCCCGTCTCGAACCGGGGGTCCCACCGCCGCGGGTCGACTGGGCAAGAGACGAGGCCCACGCCAGCGCCCATCGGCGACCGTCGCGGCGACGACCGCAAGCGAGATGGGACTGGCCAGCACGCCGTCCTGGCCGATGGCGGCCGCGGCCAGGGCGGTTCGGTCGTCTGACAGGCTCATGCGCCCGCCGAACGCCGGCAGGCCCGCGTCGATCTCCCGCCCGAGCCCGAAGCTCCGGGCCGTCCGTGACAGCGCACCGCTCTTCAATCGCCGTGAGAGGCCGACGAAGGCGGTGTTGCAGGACTCGGCGAAGCTGCGCCTGAACGGGCCGACACCGCCCGCGCGACCCTCGAAGTTGCGAAACAGCCTCCCTCCGACGACGCGTGTACGCGGACAGTCGACCGGCGTATCGGGGGTCAGGCCGCCCTCACGGATAAGAGCCGACGTGGTCACGACCTTGAAGGTCGAGCCCGGCGGGTAGGTGCCCTCAAAGGCTCGGTTGTAGGTGTCGTCGGTTGGCCGGTTGGCCACAGCGAGCACATCGCCGGTCGAGGGTTGGACGGCGACGAGGGCGCGGTTTCGGCCACCGTCGTCGCCAAGCGCCCTCTCGGCCGCCGTCTGGACGTCGCGGTCGATCGTCGTCTTGAGGTTGCGCCCCGCGCGCCCGGGACGTTCGAGGAGCGTGTTGGTCGGGACTCCCTCACGCCGCTCGACGACGGCCGCCCGTGGCCGACCACGGAGCTGGCGGTCGAAGCGTCGCTGGAGACCCCACTGGCCCACCTCATCGGTGGGTGCGTAAGCATCGCCGAGCTGCTCGAGCTGCTCGGAGGTGACCGGACCGACAGCGCCGAGGACCGCGCGCCCGAAGGCGCGTATCGGAGCCAGCTGCGCGGTGCCCGTGACGACCTCGCCGCCCGGAAGCGCCTCGACCTCCTCCTCGACCCTCTCGGCCTCGTCGAGACGCAGAGCGACCGCCTCGACGAACTGCTCGCGCCCGCCGGCCCGGATCGCGAGCTTCAGCGGGCCGGGCTCGACGCCGAGGAGCTTGGACAGGCGCTGGGCGACGTCGGCGGGGTCCTCGACCTCCCCGGCCACCACCCCCATGCGCTTGACCGGCTTCGCGCTCATGAGCGGTCTACCCCTGCGGTCGAGGATCTCCCCTCGGGCGCGCGGCTCGCGGACCGTCCCGAGGCGCTCACCGGCAGCAAGGCCAGGATGCACGACCGCAGGCGCCCACCGGATGCGCCACCGCCCCTCTCCACTTCGCAGGTTGGCGTGCGATACGTAAGAGAAGGGGCCGATCCCCGGCACCCGCCAGGTGAGCCGGACCCTGCCGCGAGCACCGTCCGCCGTCTCCTCGACGCCCAGCACCTCGGCCTCCAGTCGGGCGCCGTCCAACCCACGGCGGTTGGCTTGGAGGGCGACCGCGGCAGACCTTGGCTCATCGGTCAGCCGGGCGGCGCCTCGGTCATCCCCCCGGCTCCAGAGCTCTACGAAGCCCTGGAGAGCGGCCTCGGCCGGGCTGGTACGGAGAAGCCAGAGCAGGATCGCCGCGCCCGCGATCAGGGATAGGGCGACCGCGCCCGCCGCCAGCCGGCGCCGGGGACCGACCCGCCGGCTCCCGCCTCGCTCGACCGATTGAGGCCGCTTAGGCTTGAGGGGGCGGGGCAAGCGGCTCAGGCTACTGTCCCCGCCCCGACCCGGCCGACGTCCCGGCCGACCGCGCGATCGGGGCGCGATCGTCGGGAACCCCGCTCCCGGCGACATCCGCCTCTCCCACGGCGGCCGGGCGGGACGCGAGCCTTCGACGTGTGGGCCTAGAGCCCGCCGAAGTGCTTCATTTGCAGGGACTTCTCGACTCTCAGCGGAGGGGAGGGATCCGGACCCTCGAGGGACCGATCTGGCCCATAACGGTTTTCACGATCTCCGCACGACGGTCTCGATGACCATCGCACAACCCACCCTTGCGACCCCCTCAGCTAGCGCCTGATTCCGCCCCGATTCAGCAGACTTCGCAGGCGTGCTCGATGGGTCCGAAGGAAAGCGTAGCTCAACGAGAGCGGATCACCCCTCGGAAGAGTGGTCACACCGGCCGCCTTCAAACGCACCTCATCCCTACGAGGGGCTGATCCCGCAGATCCAGAAGAAGTTCCTCTCCAAGGACGTCGATGCGCTGCAGCCGCACGTGCGCGCCTTCGTGGAGCGGGCGATGACGTTCACCGCCTGCCCCGAGTGCGGCGGCACCCGGCTCAGCGAGGGGGCCCGGTCGTCGAAGATCAAGGGGATCAACATCGCCGACGCGTGCGAGATGCAGATCAGCGACCTCGCCGGGTGGGTGCGCGGCCTCGACGAGCCGTCGGTGGCGCCGCTGCTGGCGGCGCTCGTGGAGACCCTCGACTCGTTCGTGGAGATCGGGCTGGGCTAGGGCTCGACCGGCCGCTCGACCGGCTGTCGGGCGGCGAGGCGCAGCGCGTCAAGATGATTCGCCACCTCGGCTCCTCGCTCGCCGACGTCACCTACGTCTTCGACGAGCCCACCACGGGCCTGCATCCCCATGACATCCAGCGGATGAACGACTTGCTGCTGCGGCTGCGCGACAAGGGCAACACGGTGCTCGTCGTGGAGCACGAGCCGGAGACGATCGCGATCGCCGACCACGTCGTCGACCTCGGCCCCGCGCCGGTACGGCGGGCGGCACCGTCTGCTTCGAGGGCACCGTCGAGGGGCTGCGGGCCAGCGGCACCCTCACCGGCGGCCATCTCGACGACCGGGCGCCCTCAAGGAGACGGTGCGGACGCCCACCGGCACGCTGGAGATCCGCGGCGCGACGGCGCACAACCTGCGCGACGTCGACGTCGACATCCGCTCGGTTGCTTGTCGTCGTCACCGGCGTCGCCGGCTCCGGCAAGAGCTGCTCGTGCACGGGTCGATCCCCGCCGGCGCGGGTGTGGTGTCGATCGACCAGGGCGCGATCCGCGGCTCGCGACGGAGCAACCCGGCGACGTATACCGGACTGCTCGACCCGATCCGCAAGGCGTTCGCGAAGGCAAACGGCGTGAAGCCGGCGCTGTTCAGCGCCAACTCCGAGGGCGCCTGCACCCGACTGCAACGGCGCCGGCGTCATCTACACCGACCTGGCGATGATGGCCGGCGTCGCCACCACCTGCGAGGAGTGCGAGGGGAAGCGGTTGCAGGCATCGGTGCTGGACCACCACCTCGGCGGCCGCGACATCAGTGAGGTGCTCGCGATGTCGGTGACCGAGGCCCAGGAGTTCTTCGGCGCCGGCGAGGCGCGCACGCCGGCCGCCCACGCCATCCTCGACCGCTCGCCGACGTCGGGCTCGGCTACCTCACCCTCGGCCAGCCGCTCACTACGCTGTCCGGCGGCGAGCGGCAGCGGCTCAAGCTGGCCACCCACATGGCCGAGAAGGGCGGCGCCTGCGTCCTCGACGAGCCGACCAGCGGCCTGCACCTCGCCGACGTCGAGCAGCTGCTCGGCCTGCTCGACCGGCTCGTCGACTCCGGCAAGTCGGTCATCGTCATCGAGCACCACCAGGCGGTCATGGCGCACGCCGACTGGATCATCGACCTCGGCCCCGGCGCCGGCCACGACGGCGGCCGGATCGTCTTCGAGGGCACACCCGCCGACCTCGTCGCCGCCCGCTCCACCCTCACCGGCGAGCACCTCGCGGCCTACGTCGGCACCTGACCGCGGGCGCCGCACGTGAGAGCTGCCGGATCGCGCGAGGATGAGCGACAGCGATGCTCGCCGGCACGCCGAGGGCGGATCGCGCGATCGACTTGCGATCGTCAGGACTGCCCGCACACGGCGTTTTCCGCCTTAGGGAACGTTTCTCACGGATCTATGACGGTTGTTCCGCTCCTGGGACCAGCGAGAACGCCCCTTAGGAGTGGCTTTCTTTGATCCAGCGGAGGGGGAGGGATTCGAACCCTCGATGGACCGGTTCGGCCCATAACGGTTTTCGAGACCGCCGCATTCAACCACTCTGCCACCCCTCCGGTGGCCGCCCGGGCAGCGCTGCGGAACCTCGGCGCTGGCGACTCGACGAGGCCGCTACGGCTCGCCGTCGGGCGCGGGGGGAAGGCTAGCGCCTGCCCGCGAAGAAGGCCCGCAGGAGCTCACCCGACTCCTCGCCGAGCAGGCCTCCCCCCACTGCGGGGCGGTGGTTGAGGCGCGGCTCGGCGAGCACGTCGAAGACGCTGCCGGCCGCGCCCGCCTTGGGATCGGTGGCGCCGTAGACGACGCGCGGCACCCGTCCGAGCACGATCGCCCCGGCGCACATCGCGCACGGCTCGAGGGTGACGTAGAGGACCGTTCCCGAGAGTCGCCAGCTCCCGAGCCGCCGGGCGGCCTCGCGCAGGCCGAGCACCTCGGCGTGGGCGGTCGGGTCGCCGCGCAGCTCGCGCTCGTTGGGAGCCGAGGCGAGTACCTCGCCCTCGTGAGCGATCACGCAGCCGACGGGCACGTCGTCGTGGTCGAGCGCGCGCTCGGCCTCTCGCAGGGCGAGCCGCATGAAGTACTCGTCGCGGGGAAAGAAGTGAGCGCTCAAGCGCCCGCGACGAGCCGCCGTCCCACCACTCGCTCGGCCATCTGGAGCCCTCCGAGCAGGCCGGCGCGCTCGCCCACGCGCAGCGCCGTGGCCATAACCGACATCGGTGACACGGGCTGGCGGTCGAAGACCCCGGCCGAGATCAGGTCGCGGTACCAGTCGATCGTCGCGCGCAGGGTCTCTGAGAGCGGACGCGCGGCATGGCCGAGCTCCCGGCGTGCCTTGCGCGAGGACACGCGCCAGTTCTGGGCCATGAAAAAGGCTCCCTCCCCCAAATTGGGACCGGGGAGGCCGTCCGCGAGGCGTGCCGGGCCGGCGAGCTCGGCGGGCACGACGAGCACGCGGCGGCGAATGCGAGAGAGCCGCGCGAGGCGGTCGACGAACTCGACCCAGCCCAGGTTGTGCCCACCGAGCACGTAGCGCTCGCCGGCCTCGCCGGCGTCGGCGGCGCGCAGATGGCTTTCGGCCACGTCGCGCACGTCGACGAAGTTGGCTGCTCCCGCGACCACGAGCGACAGGCGCCCGAGGAGGTAGTTGCCGACCGCCCGGGTCGACGTCTCGCCCGGCTGGTTGAGGTCGACGGGCACGCCGAGCACGTAGGAGGGGTTCACGACGACGACTTCGATCCCGTGCCGCTCGCCGGCCGCGAGCGCCTCCTGCTCGCCCTCGTGCTTGGCGTCGGCGTAGGTGAGGCCGAGGCCACCGCGGTAGGCCTGCCGCTCGTCGCCGACCTCGCCGGCCGGCGCCGGGCCGAGCGCGGCCACGCTCGAGGTCACGACGATCCGCCGCACGTCTTCGGCAGCCGCCGCCTCGACGGCGATCCGCGGGGCGACGGCGTTCAGGCGGAAGACCCGCTCGACCGGCTGGGAGGCGACGTAGCCCGCGGCGTGGAAGGCGATCTCGACCCCTCGCATCGCCGCGCGCATGCCCGTGGGATCGAGGATGTCGGCGCGGACAGGCTCGCAGTCGAGTCCCCCGAGGCGCCGCAACCGACGGAGGTCGCGATAGGTCACTCGCACGTCGTCGCCGCGCTCGGCGAGCGCGCTCGCCACGTGCGCACCGAGGAAGCCGGTCGCCCCCGTCACGCACGCCTTCACGGCTGACCCCGCGATCGAGGAGCCCTCGACCTTCGGAAGCTGTTCGCGCCGCGTCCCCTCACTGGCCCCTTGAGCGTACCGCCGCGCGTCGCCCCTTCTCGACCTCGGCCGCCGCCCGCACGGGCGCACGGGCGTCAGCTCAGGTCGTCCGGACGATCAGCACATCATGTGCTCGCTGCTCGCCCTGCCGCTCCCCCGTCGACCGGTCAGAATGAAGGAATGGCCGGAATGTCTCGCTTCTGGATCGCCATGCAGATCATCATCATCGTCTGCGTGCTGATCTCCGCCGTGATCGTCGTGGTGAAGCTCTAGTAGAGGGTGCCGCCGCGGTGGGCGGCGGAGAATGGATCAGGTCCTGCGCTCGAGGCGATCGGCCTCGGCCTGCTTCTGCTCGGCCACGGACTGCGCCTCGGCGGCCTCCTCCTTCTTGTCGGCCTTGCGCTCCTCCTCCTTACCCTCGCGCTCGGTCGCCTTGCTTCCCGTGAGCGCGCCAGTGGCCTGCTTGGCGCGACCGGAGACCTTGTCGGTGATGCCCATGGCCCTTCCCTCCTGGTGTCGATGCGGACAGTTTCAGCTACCCCCGGACCGCTGCTCGCAAACGAGCGACCGCCGGTCAGCGATCGATTCGCGAGCGCGGTGCCGGTCGCCCCAGCGTGCCGCCGCGGGAGCGCCGCACGAGGTAGACGAGGCCGGTGGCGAACAGCACCGACAGGGCGATCCCGCCCACGCTGCGGCCGAGGAGCAGCCACGTCAGGACTCCCGCGAGAAACGACCCGGCGAGCCCGATGAGCACCGTCTGGAGCAGGCTGAGCGGGTCGCGTCCTGGAAGCGCGAGGCGACCGAGCGCGCCGACGAAGAGGCCGGCCACGAGCAGCGCGATCAGATAGGCGATCAGGTCCACGGGATCGAAGGGCCGGGTACCCCTCGATCGCCACAAGCAACCCACGGAGGTGTCTGCTGAGCGAGACGGGGGTTGAGGCCGCGAGCACCTACGCTGTCAGCTCGATGGAGGTGACGATCCGCCTGTTCGCCGTGCTCCGCGAGCGCGCGGGCGCCGGCGAGGTCACGCTCGACCTTCCCGCGGGGGCACGTGTCGGGGATGCCGTCGCCGCGCTGGGTGAGATGGTGGCAGGCCTTCCACTGGTCATGGCGGTCAATCGCGAGTACGCACCGAGCGATCGGGTGCTGGATCCGGGCGACGAGCTGGCGCTCATACCTCCGGTCAGCGGCGGCGAGCGAGCGGCGACGCACCGGACCGGCGAGCGCCCTCGACCTTACGCGCGGGTCACCGGCGAGCCGCTGTCGCTGGATGCGCTCCTCGCCCGGGTGCGCGATCCGCGCGCAGGCGCCATCGTGACCTTTCAGGGTGTCACGCGCTCGGTCGAGCGGCTCGAGTACGAGGCCTACGTCGAGATGGCGCAGGACCGGATCGCGGCGATCCTGACCGAGGCCGTCGAGCGCCATGGGCTGTGCGCTGCTGCGTGCGAGCACCGGGTCGGGGCGGTGGCCCTGTCGGAGCCGAGCGTCGTGATCGCGTGCTCGGCCCCCCACCGCGGCGAGGCCTTCGCGGCCGGGCGCGAGATCATCGACCGCGTGAAGGCCGAGGCTCCGATCTGGAAGCGCGAGGTCCAGGGCGACGAGGTGCGCTGGGTGGAGGGTACCCCACCGGCGTAGCCCGCCTCGAGGAAGGGCGCCCCCGCGTCACTACGATCGTGTCATCGCCGCGACCGAGGACATCAACCGGCGGCTGCGACAGCTTCCCTCCGTCGAGGAACTGGCCTCGCGGCTCGCCGACCTGCCGCGCTCGCTCGCCGTGGAATCCGCCCGGACGGTGATCGACGCCCGCCGGGCGGAGCTTGTGGCGACCGCGGGCGACGGAGCGTCCGGCGCCACGGACGCCGCGGAACTAGAGGCCGACGCGCGGGCGCTCGGCGCCGCCGCGGCCGCCCCGAGCCTGCGCCCGGTCCTGAACGCCACCGGCGTGATCCTCCACACGAACCTCGGGCGGGCGCCGCTCGCCCGGCCCGCGCTCGAGGCCGCGGTCGCCGTCGGCGCGGGCTACTCGACGCTCGAATATGACCTCGCTCGAGGAGCCCGGGGGTCGCGACAAGAGCACGTGGAGGGACTCGTGCGCGAGTTGACCGGCGCCGAGGGCGCGCTCGTCGTCAACAACTGCGCCGCGGCGGTGCTGCTCGCTGCGAGCGCGCTGGGCGGCGGGGGAGAGATCGTGGTCTCGCGCGGCCAGCTCGTCGAGATCGGGGGGTCCTTCCGGGTGCCCGAGGTCGTCGAGGCATCGGGGGCGCGGCTCGTCGAGGTGGGAACGACCAACCGCACTCGGGCGAGCGACTACGCACGCGCCGTGGGTCCGGAGACCGCGGCGATCCTGCGGGTCCACCCGTCGAACTTCCGGACCGTCGGGTTCGTCGAGGAGGCGTCGATCGAGGAGCTCTGCGAGCTCGGTCGGACGGCGGGGCTGGCGGTGATCGACGACGCCGGGTCGGGGGCCGTGGTCGAGGGCGTCGCGGAGCTGGCGGACGAGCCTTCGGTCAGGCGCTCGGTGGCCGCGGGCTGCGCGGTCGTGTGCTTTTCCGGTGACAAGCTCCTCGGCGGGCCCCAGGCCGGGCTGATGGCCGGGACGGCCGCGGCGCTCGAGCGCTGTCGCCGGCATCCGCTCGCGCGCGCGCTGCGGATCGACAAGCTGTCGCTGGCCGGGCTCGAGGCCACCCTGCGCCTTCTCCGCGACCCGGCCACCGCTACGCGGGAGGTTCCGGTGCTGGCGATGCTGCGCGCCGACGAGACCGAGCTCGAGGCGCGGGCGCGCCGAATGCAGGCGGCCCTTGGTGGAGCCGGGATCGCGGCGGGCGTGGAGCGCTCGTCGGCGAAGATGGGCGGCGGCACGCTGCCGCTGCTCGAGCTCGAGGGTCCGGTGTGCGCGGTCTCGGCCGAGGGAGTCGGCGTCGACGAGCTGGCCGCGCGGCTGCGGATGACATCGCCGCCGGTGATCGCCCGCGCCGCGGAGGGAAGGTTGCTGCTGGACCCGCGAACGCTGGACGACGAAGGCGCCGACCTCGCTGCCGCGGCGGTCGCAGCCGCCCTGAGGGAAGCTTGAGCTCGGCCGCAAAGCCGGTGACCGGCCCGGCTCAGCCGGGAACCGGATCCGCGCCTCTCACGCTCGGCACAGCGGGTCACATCGACCACGGCAAGACCGCTCTGATCGCCGCGCTCACCGGGCGCGACACCGACCGCCTGCCCGAGGAGCACAAGCGCGGGATCTCGATCGAGCTCGGGTACGCGCCGCTCGACCTCCCGAGCGGCCGGCCGCTGTCGGTGGTCGACGTTCCCGGTCACGGCCGCTTCGTCCGCACGATGGTCGCGGGCGCCTCGGGGATCGACCTCTTCCTGCTGTGCGTCGCCGCCGACGACGGGGTAATGCCTCAGACCCGCGAGCACCTCGCGGTGCTTCGCGGCCTCGGCGTCTACACGGGCGTCGTTGCGGTGACCAAGGCCGACGTCGGCGAGCCTGAGCTGGCCGCGGAGGAGGTCGCCGAGCTCGTGCCGGGCGTCGAGACCGTCCCCGTGTCGGCCCGGCTGGGGACCGGCCTCGGCGACCTGCTCGCCGCCCGCGCCCGGGCGGCGGCGACGCTGCCCGGACGCGCCGCCGGCGGGACCGGCGGCTCGCCCCGGCTGCACGTCGACCGCTCCTTCACCCTGCGCGGGATCGGCACCGTCGTGACCGGGACCCTCTGGTCCGGCGAGATCGCCGCCGGAGACGCGATGCGCGTCGTGCCTCAGGAGCTGAGGGCCCGCGTGCGGTCGCTGCAGGTGCACGACAGGCCCGTCGAGCGGGCGGGGGCCGGGCAGCGTCTCGCGTTGAACCTGGCCGGGGTGAGCTGGCGAGAGCTCGGACGCGGCGACGTGGTCTGCGCTGTGAACGACGAGCTGCGCGCGACCTATCGGGTGGACGCGCGACTCTCGCTCGAGGGAGGCGGCAGCGCCGGCGGGCTCGAGTCGGGGATGCGCGTGCAGGTGCACCATGGCACGCGCGAAGCGCCCGGCCGCATCTTCGCCCTCGAGGGGGACGGGTTTGGACCCGGGTCTGCGACGCTGGCGCAGCTACGGCTCGAGTCCCCGCTCGTGCCCGCCATCGGGGACCGGCTGATCATCCGCCAGATCGCGCCACCCGACACGCTCGGCGGGGGCGTCGTGGTCGACGCGCGCCCCCGCCGGCATCGGGGCGGGAAGGAGATGCTGCGGCGGCTGACCGCTCTCGAGCGGGGCGAACGGCCTGACGAGGCCACCGGGCCGGCGCCGCGCCGCTCCGGCCGCTCGGAGGCCCGCGACCGGCCTTCGGTCGCACCGATGCCACCGGAGCTCGACGCAGCGGCCTTGAGGCTCGCCGAGCTCCTGCTCGACGACGGCGAACGTCCGCGCGCCGACGCCGAGCTGGTCGAGGCCGCCGGCCTCGACCCCGCGTCAGCCCGCAGACGGCTCGCCGAGCTCGTCCGGGCCGGGCGGGCGGTCCGCGTGGGGCAGAACCTGCACTGGGCGCCCGAGCCGCTCGCGGGGCTCGAGGCGCGCGTTGTAGCGATGTGCGAGCGCGACGGCGAGGCGACGATCGCCGGCGTTCGCAACGAGCTCGGCACCTCGCGTCGCTACGCGCAGGCGCTGCTCGAGCACCTCGACGCCAAGAAGGTCACCGTTCGCCGCGGCGACGCGCACGTGCTGCGGCGGCGGCGCTGAGCCGGTCGGCCCGCGGCGGCGGGACGCTGAGCATGTCCGGCCGCGGCCGGTAGACCGGGCCGGAGTCCTCAGCCCTCCCGCACGACCTTCCGGCGGTCCTCTCCCAGCAGAGGCAGCGGATCTCCGCACATCTCGATCAACCGGGAGAAGGTGCGCTCCCCGATGTGCTGCCCGAGGTCCTCCGGGCGCTCGACGTCAGCCGTGAAGACGACCGAGCGCTGGTCCTGGTAGCGGTCGTTGATGATCGTGTAGAGCTGCTCGAGGACCCACTCGTTGGTCCGGGCGACAGCCATGTCTTCGAGATGCAGGAGGTCGACGCTCGCCAGGCGCCCCGTCAGGTCGAGGTAGTCGTGGCGCGAGTCGTCGTCGTAGGTCTTGCGGACCTCGGCCAGGAGCTGGGGTACCGTGTAGATGGCCACGGCGCGCTGGGCGCGCAGCGCGTGCAGGGAGACCAGCATGGCCAGCGTCGTCTTACCGGTGCCGCGCGGACCCTGAAACCAGAGCCCCTCGCCACGGTCGAGGCGCTCGTCGATCTTGTCGCAGTAGCGCTCGACTACCCGCACGACCTTCGGGTCCATCTGCCGCACGGGGTTTCGGTCGAAGCCCACGTCGACGAAGCGGCGCGGAATGTGGTGGGAGAGGCTTCGGGTGCGGGCCAGCGCGATTCGGCGCGGACGGCACTCGCAGGGGCGGGCCACGCCGGTGAGCTCCTCGAGCACGAAGCCGCTGCCCTCGCAGGCGGGGCAGGCGATCTGGCGGGGGGAGGTCGCCGTGGTGGGAGACACCGAACCGAGTCAAGCAGCTCGCTAGGACGCCCGACCCCGGTCGGGGACTCGCTCCACAGACCCGGCCACGCTTACTGCGAGAACTGCGACCCCCGGCTTCGTGGCTAGTCGCGGGCGCGGGTTCGTGGCTCGCCGGCCACGGGTCCTCCCGACCGATCGCGCCGCCGTCATCTCGAAGGTCGCCGCTACGGCGCACTATTGGGCGGGTGAGCGTCCTCTGGTCCCGAGCACACCACGGGGTTGGTCTCGTTGCTGGAGGCCGCGATGCTGGCGTCCACGCAGCCCTCCTGCCTCGAGCACACCACGGGGTTCGTCTCGTTGCTGGAGGCCGCGACGCTGGGGTCGACGCACTCCCCTGAGGTCGAGCAGGTCCCGGAATCGCTCTCGTCCGCCGAAAAACCCCCCCATTGCTGCTCGCAGCTCGTACCCGACTGTCGCTGGTCGCTCGGAGATCGGCGGTAGTCGTCGCGGGAAGGGGAGCTAGCCGTGCTCCGCGGACGTCGCTCAGGACGAGAGCGGTGCCGTTCGCCCGAACGCGGGCCCGAAGCCGACGGCGTGACATCGGGAGCAGCCCCTCCGGCGTGATCCGTATCGACCGAGCCGGCGTCCAGAGGCCTGTCGCCTCGTCGAGGCGCGCGGTGACCTCGCCGGGAACGGCCGCCACGTTCCATGAGAGCATCGGCCGAGCGGGGCCCCCGGCCCGGAGCCGGCTGATCGCCCTTCTGTTGGCCGGTCGCCGCGTCGGCCGACTCCGCGGTTGAGTTCAGCACCCGCTCCGCCCCCACGATCGCACCGCCCACCCCTGCGCTGCCCACGGCCAGGACTGCCAGGCCCTTCGCCAATCCGGCGGACGCGAGCCGCCCCGAACCGCTCGATAGGGCCGGATGGCCACCTCCCGGGCCGCCGTCGAAGCCCGGAAGGCGGGCCACGGAGGCCGCCTTGACCTTGATCGTGGCGACGAGCTCGTGCAGGCGCTCGAAAAGCGTGGCGCCTCCGCCGAGCAGGGCGCTTGGCGCGAGCGCGCCGATGACCCCGGGAGCGAGGTACTGCTCGCGAAAGGTCGCGCGGCAGGCCAGGCACCGCCGCAGATGCCGGCGGAGGACGACGAGCTCCTCCTCCGACGCCTCTCCGTCGGCCAGGGCCGAGAGCTTCGGCTCGAGCCGCCGGCACTCGTCGCCCGACTCGATGCCGGCGACCCGCTGAACAAAGCGCTGACGACCCTCGGCCAGGCAACGGTTGACCTTGGTGTAGGTCCAGCCGGTCGCGTCGCAGATCTGTTGATAGCTATAGCCCTGGGCGAGCAAGGTCAGGGCGCGGATCTCCTGCGGCTTGAGGTGCCGCATCGCCTCCGCGCCCAGGCGCAGTCGCTCGAAGCGCTCGGACTGCTCGACCGGTGATGCGATGGCCGCCTCGATCTCGCACGCGCCGTCGAGGCTTCCGTCGGCGGCTCTGGGCCAGCGCTCCTCCTGTCGGCGGATGGCAAAGGCCTCGTGCTTTACGACGGTCTTCAACCAAGGCAGGAGGTCCGCGTCCGGGATGTCGGGCGCCTTGGTGAGCATGATCTCGACGGCGCGCTGGTAGGCATCCTCGGCGTCTTCAGGCGTCATGGCGTAGCGCCGCGCCGTGCGCATCACCTGGGCGCCGTGGCGCGCGATCACGCGCAGAGTGGCCGCCCGCGCCGCGTCGTCGTGGGCGCCATCGCCGTTGCGGTCACATCCGTCGATTCCCGCTCCCCTCTCGAGACTCATCCGCTGCTTTCCTCCGGTCGGCCCCGCGCGCGGCGGAACTATGAATCAGTGGGCTGCGGCTCGCAACCGCAAACGGTCCCCGGCGCGCGGTTTTCTCACTCCGAGCCGCCGTAATGGTCGTCGCCGGAGTAATCGAACCGATCGAGCCGGTTCGCCCCCGTTAGGACCCGGTCTGGCTGGCGTTGCTGCTCGTTGCGAGTTTTTCGCGCCGCGCCAACCGCGGAAGCCGCGACCACGGGCCGAGGCTCGCGTGACCAGCGAGTGGAGCAACTCCGCTTTGCGGCACGCGCGACCGCTGGCACAGGTAAGATCCGTCGCCAATGCTGGTCTCCCGGAGCGTCCCCCGATGATCTCGCCGGTCGGGGCGCTGCGGACCACCTCGCTCCTCGCCAAGCAGGCCCAGTCCCTGGTGCGCTTCCTGGTGTCAGGGCACACTTCCCTCGAGCGGCCCCGCCCTACGATGCCGCCCGGGTACATCGCCGAGGTACCGGGCGCCGGCGACCTCTTCTACCGCGATACCGGCGAGCCCGCAGCCGGCTCGCGGGGCACCGTGCTCCTCCTTCACGGGTGGATGGTCCCCTCGGACGCGCACTGGTTTCGGACCTACTCGCTGCTGCACGAAAGGGGCTACCGGGTCATCGCGCTGGATGCGCGCGGACACGGGCGGGGGTTGCGCCCGGGCCGGCGCTTCGAGCTCACCGACTGCGCGGCTGACGCGGCCGCCCTCGTCCGCTATCTGGGTTGCGAGCCGGTGCTCTGCGTCGGCTACTCGATGGGTGGGCTGATCGCCCAGCTCATGGCCAAGCGCCATCCGGAGGAGGTCGCGGGCGCGGTGCTCGCGGCGACGGCATCGGAGCTGCGCGAGAACCTGCTCCTACAGCTCACGTGGTCCGGCATGGGCGTCTTTCAGTGGTGGCTCAAGCTGGCGCCGCGGTGGATGTGGACCCTCGCCGTCAACGCGGTCGTCCAGGGGGACCAGGCGACCACGGCGTGGGCGGTCGGCGAGCTCCGCCGCGGGGCCGCCGAGGACATCGCCGAGGCGGGACGCGACATCGGCCGCTTCGACAGCCGGCCCTGGCTCGAGGACGTCCGCCAGCCGATGGTGGTCCTCGTCACGACCCTCGACCTGCTGTGCCCGCCCAGCCACCAGCGCGAGCTCGCGCGACGGCTCGAGGCGCCGCTGGTCGAGCTCCACTCCGACCACCTCGCTCCCGCGACTACGCCGGGCCGCTTCGGTCGCGGCCTGTGCGAGGCCCTCGACCTGCTCGAGCGGATGCGGGAGCGGGAGGAATCGGGGCTCGCCAGCGTCGGCGAGGCGAGGAGGTAGCCCGGCACACCGGCGGCAACGCGTTGCGTCGTACGAGCCGGACCCCATCCTCTGGCGGAAGCGATGTGGCCTGCGGTCAGTGTCCGCTGAACATCGCCTCGCTCGCCACCGAACGGGCGCTCGGCGATAGTCCCATGGCCCCGAGCGAGCGCGCGAAGCGCGAGCCCGGCCGCTCGGCGGCGACCGCGCGGGCGTCGGCGATCGTGTCGACGTCACGGAGCGGGTCGAGCTCGGCGACCTCCAGGCCGAGGTCGTCGAGGCGGCGGCGTTGGGCCGCGCCGGTGTCCGCGCTGCTCATGGGGACGCCCCGAAAGACGTGTTGGTCGGGGCGGCGGAGGCCGATCGCCCAGTAGCCGCCGTCCGGCGCCCGCCCGAGGACCGCGTCGACCCCGGGCCGCTCGAGCTCGGCCAACCCCCGCTCCACGTGTCGGGGCTCGAGCTGCGGGGTGTCCATGCCGACGAGAAAGGCCGGCGCGCCCGCTGCGGCGAACGCCCCAGCGAGGCGATTGTCGAGCCCGCCCGAGCGCTGGGCGTGGACCTCGAAGTCGTCGGGGACCCAGTCGCCCGGCGAGCCCTCGAGCACGACCAGGCGGCGCCGCGCGCCGCGGACCGCCGCGACCGCCGCGAGCGTGTCGACCAAGGCCGCCTCGGCGAGGTCCGCCGCCTGCTGGGGCGTGCAGGGCGGGCAGAGGCGCGTCTTCGACCGGCCGGCCACGGGCGCCTTGGCGATGACGATGAGCGCCGTGGGCGGCGGCGCGCCGGGGCTCACCGAAGCGCCGTCGCCATGTCGCGTACCGCGCGGGCGGTACCGCGCACCGAGCCGGTCACCTTGGAGCGCCCCGAGCGCGCGCGGTAGGCGACGGGGACCTCCTCGACTCGCCAGCCCTCGCTCGCCGCCCGCAGGACCATCTCGAGCGGCCAGCCGAAGCGGCGGTCGCGCAGCTCCAGGTCCAGCAGGTCGGCCCGGCGGGCGCAGCGCATCGGCCCCAGGTCGCGCAGCCGCACGCCGCTGCGGCGGCGCAGCTCGAGGGTCAGCGCCCGGTTCGCCACCCTCGCGTGCAGCGGCCAGGCGCCGCGCTCGGCGCGCCGGGCGCCGAGCACGAGGTCGGCGCGCCGGGCGAGCACGGGATCGGCCACCCGGGGCAGCTCGACCGGATCGAGCGACCCGTCGCAGTCCATGAAGCAGACGACCTCCGCGGTCGCGGCGCTCAGACCCGCAAAGCACGCCGCGCCGAAGCCCCGCCGGGGCTCTCGCACGACCTCGGCCCCGAGCCGCGCGGCGACCTCGGCCGAGCCGTCGCTCGAGCCGTTGTCGGCCACGAGGGGCCGGTAGCCGGAGGGCATGCGCTCGAGAACCCAGGGGAGCGCCTCGGCCTCGTCGAGCACGGGGAGGACGACGTCGATCACCGCGCGCAACCTAGCGACTCGCCCCCTCCGCGCTGCGGCGGCCGAGCGCGAGGCGCACGTTGCGGTCCCCGACGCCTCCGCGACTGCCGGCCGGACGGCCCCCCTGGGCGTCCAGATAGGCGAGCTCGCGCGCGATCGGGGCGAGCGTGCCGCCGGTGTGGTCGACCATCCAGGTCTCGAGCGCCACCCCGCCTCCCTCGGTCTCCACCAGGCGAAGGGCCCGAGCCTGCTGGGGAAAGTCGGCGAGCGACGCCGTCTCCACGAGCCACAGCCCGCCTCCGGACCCGCCCCGCGGGGTGAGGGCGTTGCGGTGTGCGTGCCCGGAGACCGCGGCGACCACCCGCGGATCGCGCTCGAGCGACTCCAGCGCCGCCTCACCGCCCTCAGAGGCCCGCAGAGGGTGGTGAGAGAAGACGACCACGTAGCGTCCGCCGGCGCGGTCGAGCTCTGCCTCGAGCCAGGCGAGCTGCTCGGGGCGCACGAGTCCCCCCGAGCCGGAGTCGCGGCGGGCGGTGTCGAGCACGAGCCCCCGGGCTCGCGGACCGATGTCGAAGGCGAGGTCGAGCCGACCGCCCGAGCCGATGTCGGTCCCCGGCGCCGCGCGCGCTGCGCTCGCGCGTCGGAGCCGGGCCAGCGACTCGCCGGCGGCCAGCGGTCGGCGCCCGGAGTCGGCCGGAGTCCGAGCGGTCCGCCCGAGTCCCTGGCTCAGGAGCCGGTCGACGAGCTCGGGGGAGATCGACCGGGAGGAGCGCGGGAGCTCGAGGTCCTCGTCAAGCTCGGCGATCGCACGCGAGCTCGTCGCCGCGCGCGCGACCCGCTGCGTGGGCGCGACTACGCCCTGGGTGAGGACGTCGTGGTTGCCCGCGGCGGGGTACCAGGGCGCGTCGAGCCCAGGCGAGCGGAAAGGGCGCTGGGCGGCGTCGAGCAGGCCACGATGGCTCGGAGCGTCGACCGCGGGGCGGTAGTAGAAGGGGTCGGGGTTCGATGTCGCCTGGACGCCGTCGTAGCCGCGGCTACCCGAGTCCGGGTCGACGCGCCCACCCTCCAGCACGGCGATCGCCTGCTCGAGCTCGTTGGCCTGGGCGCTGTCGGCGATGTCGCCGGTCACGGCCACCGCCTGGGGATCGAGCTCGTTGAGCGCCGTGACGGTCGCGGCCAGGACCTGCGTGCTCAGCGCCTCCTGGGGGCGGAAGGCGGTCACGAACGGCGGCCCGAGGCGGTCGAGCACCGGCAGCCGCCCGGGCGACTCCTCGTCGCGCACGTGCGCGTCGGTGATCTGGGCGAAGGTGGCGAGCGTGCGCCCCGGACGCGCCGCCGGAGCCAGATCGGTGCGGTCGCGCAGCGGCTCGCCCGGGCCCCACGCGAGCGCGCCGTCGCCGTCGGGGTCGGTCCAGGTCGCGCCGAGCGTCGAGCCCGAACCGCCGGCGGAGGTTGGCCCGTCGTCTCCCGGCCCGAGCAGCGCGACGAGCCCACCGATCAGCGCGAGTGCGAGCAGTCCGCCACCGATCGCAGCCGCCGTGCGCCCGCGTCGGCGCAGCGTCGTCGCCTCCACGCCTACCCCTCCCGCAGCCCGCGCACGATCGGCTCCCGCGCCGCCCTTCGAGCCACGAGCGCGGTCGCCGCGCCGGCGACGAGCACTACCCCGAGGCCCACGAGCGCGAGCTCGCCGCCACCCGCCCCGAGCGGCAGCTCGGCGTAGTCGGCGGCGAGCCCAGCCACCGCCGGCGCCAGGGCGAAGCGCTCCAGAGCCCACCCGAACGGGGCGGCCAGCGCGACCACCACGGCCGCCGCCCCGGCGAGCACGAGAACCACGTGCGCACGCCCCGCCCCGCACGCGCGCAGCGTCGCGACCGTGCCCCGGCGCTCGATCGCAGTGAGCGAGAGCGACTGCACGAGCGCGTACAGGCACACGAGCCCGTTCACCAGGGCGACCGCCCGGAGAAGCGTCGCGAGCAGCGCGAGAAAGCTGCGGTTGCTCGTGCTCGCGCCGCCGGTGACCTGCGGCAGCGCCCCCGCCGCGGCGAGCCCCCGCTCGACCACGGCGCGGTCGGCGCCGGCCTCGAGCCGCACGGCGAGCTCGGGCTCGATGCTCGGGTCGGCGGCCAAGAGGCGCCGGGGCCGCGTATAGGCCACGCGCCCGTCCTTCTCGAGGGCCCGCACCAGCCCGACGACGCGAAAGCGGGTCTCCTCGCCCGAGGGAAGCTGGGTGGCCAGGGTGGCGCCGACGCCCAGCCCGAGCGCCTGGGCGAGGCCGACCCCGATCTCCGCCTCGGCGCTCGAGCGCAGGCGCCGCCCCTCGGCGAGCGGCGGTGCCTCGAACCGCGTGTGATCTCCCGGAAAGGCGATCACCTGGAGGTTCTCGCCCAGCCGGAACGAGTCGGTCGCCTCGACGGCGTAGCGCGGCGAGACCGACTCGACCCCGGGCAGCGCGCGGACCTCGCGAGCGCTCGTGCTCGAGGCGTCGGCGGTGAGCTCGTAGCGCTTGCCGAGCGTCCCCGGGTCCTCGGCCAGGCGCTCGAGCAGCGCGGCCAAGGCGAGCATGAGGAGCACGACGGCCGTCGCGACGGCGAGCACCGCCGCGGTAGCCGTGAGCCGCACGCGCCGCGCGGCCACGATGCGCACCCCGAGCCCAAAGGCGCCGCGCGGGGCGGGGAGCCGCAGAGAGAAGCGCCCCGCGCCGGACCCGCGACCGCGCAGCTCCGCCCCCCGCAGCGTCTCCGCCGGCGCCCGCCCCGCCGCCCGCCACGCCGGCCACGCCGTGGCCGCGCACACCACCGCGACGATCCCGGCCAGGCAGGCGCCGAGCAACGGCAGGAGCGCCAGCCCCGGGCCGAGCTGGTTGATAGCCCCGAGCAGGTCGGCGCTCGGCCCGGCGGCGATGAGCCAGCCGATCGCGAGCCCGAGCGTCGCGGCGGGCAGCGCCACGAGGGCGGCCTCGCCGGCGTGGCGCACCGCCACCCCGCGCCGGGAGAACCCAACCGCGCGCATCACCCCGATGGTCGAGAGCCGGCGCTCGACGTCGGCCCGCGCCGAGGCGGCGAGCATCAGCACCGCCGAGGTGAGCGCCACGAGCGAGAACGCCACGAGCAGGGCGACGACGATCCCGGCCGCCTGGTCGATCAGGACCTGCACACCCGAGCGGGTGATGAAGCGCAGGTCGGTGATTCCGTAGGAGACCGCGCGGGCCTGGGTCAGGGTCTCCTCGAGCCGGTCGGGGTCACGCGTCCACAGCAGCAGCGAGTTGACCGGCGGCTCGCCGAAGCCGGCCCCAGACGGATCGCCGTAGCGGGCGAGCAGCCCCTCGTTCGAGAGGTAGAACCGGGGACCGGCCGCCAGCGGGTAGGCGACGTTGTCGGGCGAGACCGCGACGCCGACCACGCGCGCGCCGCCGTCGAGCCCGCCGACCTCGAGCCGATCGCCCACCTCGAGGGACCACTCCCGCGCGAGACCGCTCTCGACGACCACCTCATCGCCGCGCGGGCGCAGGTCGCGGCCCTCGACGATCGCATAGCCGCGACGACCCTCCCGCACCACCTGCGCCACGCCGTCCCCGGTGTAGCGCGAGCCGGCGCCGATGGGCACGTCGCGGATCTCGAGCCGCAGCGAGACGGCCTCGAGGTTGGGCAGCGCGCGCACCCGCTCGTCGACCCGCGCGGGACGCTCCTCGTCGAAGCGGGCGATCACATCGGGCAGGTCGGCGCGCTCGGCCGTGCGCTCGAAGCCGGTGGCCAGCCCGTAGCCGACGGTGACCGCGGCGCCGAGCATGGCCGCCGCGGCGACGATTCCGAGCGCAGCAAGCAGGCCGCGGCCGCGGCGGACGCGCAGGCGGGCGAGGGCGCCGGTCAGATACGCGGCGCCCGGGCGATTGCTCACGCCGCGCCGGCCCCGACGCGCAGCGCCCGCGGCGGCGATCCGCGCTCGGGGTCGAGGCGCCCACCGCCCATCCAGAGCACGCGGTCGGCGATCGCCGCGGCATCGCGATCGTGGGTCACGAGCACTACCGCGCGCCCGTCGCGCGCGGCGATCTCCCGGAGCAACTGCAGCACGACCGCCCCCGACTCGGCGTCGAGGTTGCCGGTGGGCTCGTCGGCGAGCACGAGCTCGGGATCGTTGACGAGCGCCCGCGCGATCGCGAACCGCTGCTGCTCGCCGCCCGAGAGCGTGTGGGGCAGGGCGCCCGCCACCTCCTCGAGGCCGAGCCGCTCCACGAGCTCTCGCCCGCGGCGGGCCGCCCCCGCCTCGCCGCCGAGCAGTCGGCCGGGCAGCAGGACGTTCTCCTCGCCCGAGAGCTCGGGCACGAGGTGGAAGAACTGGAAGACGAAGCCGACGTGGCGGCGGCGAAAGTCGGTCAGCGCGCGCTCACCCGCGCGCTCGAGGCGGCGGCCGGCCACGCTGATCGTGCCGCCGTCGGGGCGGTCGAGCGCCCCGAGCAGGTGCAGCAGGGTCGACTTCCCCGAGCCTGAACGACCGAGCACGGCGACGATCTCCCCGGCGGCCACGTCGAGGTCGGCGCCGTCGAGCACCCGCCGGGCGGCGCGGCCCCGGCCAAACGTCTTGACGAGCCCGCGGGCGGAGACGACGGTCACCCGCGACAGTATGGACACAGACGCTCGCCGTCTTCGAGGGTCGCGGCGGCGCGCCGCCTATGCTCCGCCGCCGTGAGCACTGTGCTGGTCACCGGCGGCGCCGGCTTCATCGGCTCCCACCTCGTCGACGCGCTGCTCGCGCGCGGCGAGCGGGTGCGGGTGCTCGACAACCTCGATCGCCTCGCCCATCCCGAGGCGACCGTCCCGGCTCACCTCGACCCCGAGGCCGAGCTCATCCAGGGCGACCTGAGCGACCCGGCCGCCGTCGAGCGCGCCCTCGAAGGCGTCGACCGCGTCTTCCACCTCGGCGGCGCGGTTGGAAACGGCGAGTCGATGATGAACGTCCGCCGGGCCGTCGACGCCAACTGCGGCGGCACCGCGACGCTGCTCGAGGCCGTGCTCGCCCGCCGCGACCATATACACAGGCTCGTGGTCGCCTCCTCGATGGTCGTCTACGGCGAGGGCACCTACCGCTGCGCCGAGCACGGCGAGGTCCAGCCCGGTGTGCGCTCCCTGGACCAGCTGCGCCGCCGCGACTGGGAGCCGCGCTGTCCCTTCGACGGCGAGCCGGTCGGGTTCGTGCCCGCGCGCGAGGACCACGGCCTGCGACCGATCAGCGTCTACGGGATCACCAAGCGCGACCAGGAGGAGCTCGCGCTCGTGCTCGGCGGGGCCTACGG